>NZ_JHEP02000009.1 GCF_000657795.2 Bordetella pseudohinzii | reverse complement strand
CGGCGATATTGCTGAGCTTGAGGCCGCCGCCGTCGATGCCGGCGGTGGTGATGCTAGGTCCACCAGTCAAAGTCAGGCCGCTGGCCTGAAGCTGGGTGGTGCCTAGCGTCACGGCATCCACATCGAGGTTACGGGACAGGGCAAAGCGGAGTTTGCTGTCAGTGGCGCCCTTGGTGATGGCGAGATTGCTGTCCGGGCTAGAGAAATCCACGGTGGCGCCGGGCGCCACATTGCTTGCATTGGCGCCCTGAGCGGTGACATTCCAGCCGCTGTTGGCCACCGAGGAGACGGCTTGCAGCTGACCGACATTGACCGCATCAGTGGTCGCCGTGCCGGCGGCGATATTGCTGAGTTTGAGCCCGCCGCCGTCGATGCCGGCCGTGGTGATGCTCGGTCCGCCGGTCAGGGTCAGGCCGCTGGCCTGAAGCTGGGTGGTGCCCAGGGTGACGGCATCCACATCGAGGTTGCGGGACAGGGTAAAGCGCAACTTGTTGTCGGTGGCTCCCTTGGTGATGGCCAGGTTGCTGTCGGCGCTGGCAAAGTCCACGGTGTCACCCGGCGCGACATTGGTCGCGTTGGCGCCTTGCGCGGTGACATTCCAGCCGCTGTTGGCGACTGTTTCGACGGCCCGAAGCTGGGAGACATTGACGGCATCGCTGTCCGCTGTCCCCGCCGCCAGGCCGTTGATCTGACGAAACTTTGCGGTGCTGGCATCACCGACGGACACGGCGCTTTGCGTGCTTTGGGTGGCGGTGATCCTCGCGGCGTCGCCGGCCGATACCGATTGGGGCGCATAACCGGCGACGCCCGCGGCGGTGGCGGCGACGGAGCCGGAGCCTATGGCGACGCCGCCCTCTACGTTTACCTGGGCGCTATTGCCGAGCACGAAAGCGTCGCTGACCGCGATATTGTTGTTGCTGCCGATAACACGACTGGTGGTCGCCGTCGCGGACAGCGTATTGTTGTTGCCGAAGACGCCGGCATTCGCCGCGTTCACGGCGTTGGCATTGCCCAGGACCGCCGAGGCCACGCCGTCGACGCTGCTGTTCGCGCCAATCGCCACGCTTCTGGCCTGCGTCGCGGCCGTGGCATTGCCGATGGCGACCGCGGCCACTTGTGCCGCATTGGCGCTGTGACCGATGGCGACGGCATTGTTGCCACCCGTGCGGCTGGTGAGGCCGAGGGCAACGCTATTGGCCCCGTTCGCCTGGGAATTGACGCCTATCGCGAGGGCATAGTCCGCTCCCGTGGTGGCGTTGGCGCCGATGGCGGTGGCGCCGGTCCCATTGGCGGTGGTGTTATAGCCTAGGGCCGTGGACGCATTGGCGAAGGCGCGCGCCCGGGCGCCAAACGCGGAGGCGCCGAAGACGGGCGCGGTGGCGGTGCCGGTTCCGTTACCGCCCACGGCGCCCGCGCCGACCACCGTGACATATCTCACCGTTCCGTTCGCATTGACCAGCGCGCCGCCGCCGATGGCGGTGACGCCATCGAAGACATCGATGGTGCTGTCGCCGGCCATCGAGGTGGCCGTTCCGAGGAAGACGGACTGCGCCATGCGCTGGCCAGCCAGACAGTACGTCGTGTTTCTTGCCGGGGAGTTTCCGCTGATCAGATTGGTGCCGGGACTTTCGGGGCAAGGCCGGTTGTACATGCTGACCGTCTGGGCGGGAGCTGGCGAAACGCCGCAAAAGCAGGCCAGCACGGAGGCGATCGAGCCGAGCCGGAAGCGGTGCACCTGGAGCCAGCCTGTCATATTGTCATTGTGGCTGGCACAGGGCAGGTTCGAGCCGGTGAGGGGCGGGGGGGCAACAGCTCTCATGATGGTCGCTCGCTGTGTCGTTAGGCTAAAGAACCCCGCGGAACCGCACATTCGGGGTGTTTTTTGCCAGCGCTAGCCAGGCATGCATGCTCACCGGAATACTAAGTTAAATCCCTGGCCTCGCGTACAAAAGCGCGCTTTTGTTGAAAGAAAGCGACTAGAAGGTCACAGTTATGCGAATATCGCACAATTGTGACGGTATGGGGTGGGGCCGTGAGCTCGGTCTTTTTCGGGGCACAGGCGACGTTTCAGCGAGAGCGCCGAGCAGGAAAAAGGAGCAGCGTGATGGCATCGCCGCGCCATCTGGTCATGGCGGTATGGCCATGAATACAAAGCGTCATGCGCCATGGCCGGCAAGCTGGCGCTTGCCGGCCATGGCGCATCCGCTTCGTTGGATGCGCATGCCTACGATCCGCCGACGCTAATCGGCCTTCAGGCCCGCCGCTTCAATCAGCGGTCCCCACTTCTTGCGTTCGCTCTGCGCGAATGCGGCCAATTCAGCCGGCGAGCTGCCGGCCGGTTCATGGCCCAGCTCCAGCAGGCGCTTGCGCACGTCGGGTTGCGTCAGGATGCGCGCAAGCTGCCCGTTCAGTGTCTTGATGACGTCCTGCGGCGTGCCGTGCGGGGCATAGAGCGCGTTCCAGGCGATGACCTGGAAGCCCGTTACGCCTTCATTGGCCGCTGGCGGCACCCCAGGCAGCAGTTCGCTGGGTTTGATGGAGGTGACAGCCAGGGGCTTGAGTTTGCCGCTGTCGATGAAAGAGCGCGCCGCGCTGATGGTGTCGATGCCCAGGGCCACGCGACCGCCCAGCAGGTCGGTCATCGCGGTGGCCGAACCTTTGTAGGGGATGCCGGAGATGCGCGTGGCGCTTTGCTTTTCCAGCAGTTCGAGGACGAGGCGGGCGGTCGTGCTGGGCAGGCCGACATCCACGCTCTCCGGCTTGGCGCGCGAGGCCTTGAGCAGGTCTTGCAGATTGCGATAGGGCGAGCCTGCCGGAGCGAGAAAAACCATGGGAAAGGAGCTGACCAGCATCACCGGTTCGAAGTCTTTCGCGGGGCTGAAGTTCAGATTGCTGTAGAGGAATTGATTCAGAACGTGGGTGGCGTTGGTGCCCATGACCAGGGTATAGCCGTCGGGCGCAGCGCGAGCGACTTCGGAGGCCCCGATGTTGCCGCCGGCGCCCGGACGGTTTTCGACCACGAAGCTCTGGCCCAGCGCGCGGGCCAGGTGTTCGGCCAGAAAGCGCGTGGCGACATCCGTGCCCTGGCCTGCCTGGTAGGGCACGATCACGCGCACGGGGCGGCTGGGATAGGTATCGGCCATGGCGGGCCAGGACAGCGTTGCCATACATACCGCGATCAGCAGTCGTTTCATCGGTGTCTCCTGGTGGATTAGGCTTGTTGTTGTGGGTGCTGCCGCGGGCTCAGGGAGCGCGCGGCAGCACGCCGCTGTCGCGCAGCCGCGCGATGCGTTCGGGGCCCAAGCCGGCCTCGGTCAAGATTTCCTCGGTATGTTGGGCGTAGCGCGGCGGCGCACCGCCAGGCTGGCCGGGCGTGCGCGCCAGCGCGACCGGCGGGCCGATGCCGTGATAGTCCTGCGCATGGAGACGCATGTCGGCCGCGTGGGCCTGTTCGAAGGCTTCCGGCACGGTGTTGACGGGGCCGGCGGGCACGCCCGCGCGCATGAGCTCCTGGCATAGCGCCTGCCATTCGCGCGTGGCTAGCGCGCTTTCGATGGCCACGCGCAGGCTGTCGCGATGGGCCAGCCGGGCGGCGTTGCTGGCGTAGCGCGCGTCGTCCTTCAGCGCATGCAGGCCCAGGCGCTCGCAAAAGCGGCGGAATTGTCTGTCGTTGACAATACCCAGGAAGACCAGACCGTCGCGGCAGGCGAATTTGTCGTAGGGCGCAATATTGGGGTGGGCGCTGCCCAGCAGGCCGGGGGCCTTGCCCGAGTGCATCCAGTTGGCGGCGTGCGGCACCAACAGGCTTAGCGCGGTGCGAAACAGCGTGGCTTCGACGCGCTGGCCGCGCCCGCTGCCGGCGCGCTCGAGCAGGGCCATGAGAATGCCGGACATGGCGGTGTAGCCGGTGAGGTGGTCGACGATGGGCACGCCGATGCGGGTCGGGCCGCTTTGCGCTTCGCCATTGACGCTCATCAGACCGCACATGGCCTGCAGGATGGCGTCATAGCCGGGCAGTCCGCCCAAGGGACCGCTGGCGCCGAAGCCCGAGATGGCGCAATAGACCAGGCGCGGGAAGCGTGGGCGCAGCACGGTCTCGTAATCCAGCTGCCACCGGTCCATGGTGCCCGGCAAGAAGTTCTCGACCAGCACGTCGGCGTTCTCGAGCAGGGCCAGCAGCAGCTCTCGACCCTCGGGGTGGGCCAGATCCAAGGCCAGTGCGCGCTTGCCGCGATTGACGGCACTGAAATAGGCGGCGTCGCCCGTGGCGGTAAAAGGCGGGCCCAGGCCGCGGGTTTCGTCGCCGGCCGGCGGTTCTATCTTGATGACATCGGCGCCATGATCTGCCAGCATCTGCGTGCACAGCGGCCCGGCCAGCACGCGGGACAGATCAATGACGCGCACGCCCGCCAGGGCGCCCTGGCGGCAGGGAGCTTCGGAAGCGTCGGGCATGGCCGCTACCTCACGGAATCTTGCCCCGGCCGGCGGGCCGGGGCGGTCAGGGGCGGCGTTCAGCCGCGCGAAGGCAGTTCAACTACGCCGGTGCCCAGCACCGAGAGCTCGTCGTCCTGGTTGCGGGCCTCCTGTTCGATTTCGACCAGGTGCTTGCCGTCCTCGATGTACTTGCGCTTGACGCGCCCCTTGAAGAACAGCATGTCGCCCTCTGGGTTGTGGCGGCGGATCTTGCAGTGCGATTTGCGCAGGAAGCCGTCGTCGCCCATCCAATTGGTGAGGTGGTGGGTCAGCCAGGAATTGCGCTCCGGGCCGTAGTCGTAGGCACCAGGCGCGCCCACTTCGAGGGCGAAGTCTTCTTCCCAGTGCACGCGTTCGGGCACGTCCGGGATGCCGAAGCGGTTGGTAATGCCCACGCCGGGGTGCGCGTCGATCAGTTGCCAGGCCAGTTTGTTGGCGCGGATGTAGAGGCCGCCCCAGCCCTGGGCGAAGGCGATGAAGCCGGTGACGGTCATCGGGCCCTTGAACAGCACGGGCAGCTCCTCGCCTTCGGTCACGTCTTCCCAGTAGCGCGTGCGCGCGCCGCGCACCTCTTCGTGGGCGTATAGCTTGCAGGCCTCGCGGATTTCGTCGGGGGTGTAACGGCGCGGTTCGCGCGCGCGCACCTCTTTGTACTTGCTGCCCTGCTCGCGGGCGTGGTCGCGCTCAGTGCGGAAGCACCAGCTGTCGGCCTCGGCCACTTTGTCGCCTTGCTGGTTGAAGAAATCCACGTGGTAAATCTGCTGCACGGCGCGGCCGGCAAAGCGGGTTTCGTGTTCGATGAGGTCCTTGAGATAGGCCTCGGTGGAGATGACGTCGTTGCGGCGCACGGGCTGGTGCCAGGTCCAGTCGGCGCCCGACCACATGGCATGCACGCCGGGGAGGCCGCCCACATAACCCGAGACGATGCGGCTGGTGGCAAAGAGGAAGCTGGGCAGGGCGAGGATGCCGCCATGGCGGGTGTTGGCCCCGTACTCGGGATCGCACCACAGCGGATTGTCGTCGCCGATGCCATGGGCGTAGTGGCGGATGTTGTCGCGCGTGGCCTCGTAGCACCACGGTTCGGCTGTGGCGCCTATCTTCTGGCCGATGCGGGCGCGCAGCTCGTCCAGGCCGCGTTCGGTGATCTTGGGAAAGCTTCGGGGAGTTTGCGTCTGGGTCAGCATGATGTCTCCGTGGGTTGTTATGCGGGCAGCGCGGCTTCGCGCAGTTTCTTGCGGTGTATCTTTCCGGCCGGGGTCTTGGGCAGTTCGGCCACGAAGGCGACCTGGCGCGGGTATTCGTGCTGGCTCAGCTGGCCCCGCACGAGGTCCTGGATTTCTTGGATGAAGGTTTCGCTGCCCGGCCGGCGCGCGACCACATAGGCTTTGACCACCTGCCCGCGCAGCGCATCGGGCACGCCGATGGCGGCGGCTTCGGTGACGTCGGGATGTTTGAGGATGGCGTCTTCGATCTCGACCGCGCTCATGGTCCAGCCAGCGGAAATGATGACGTCATCGGCGCGGCCGCCATGCCAGAAATAGCCGTCGGCGTCGACCCGTCCCAGATCCTTGGTGGCGACCCATGCGCCGCGCCGCCAAAGCTTGATCTCGCCGGTGACGCCGGGCGGGCAGGGCCGGCCCTCGGCGTCCTGCACCTGTACGCGCAGCCCGGGCACGGGTTTGCCCAGCGAGCCGGATTTGATGGTGAAGTCGGGCGCGCCGGGGTAGTTGACCAGGCAGACGCCGATCTCGGTGGTGCCGTACATGCTGCATGCCGGCCGGCCGAAGGTCGCCGTGACGAAATCGGCGGTCTCGCTGTCGATGGGTTCGCCCGTGAAGGACAGCTTGTCGAGGCAGTAGCGATAGCGACCGGCCGCGCCGCTGTTGCGCATCATGCGGTAGTGCGTGGCGGCGGCCGACAAATTATTGAAACGATGGATCTGCAGCGCCTGCAACAGGCGCTCGGCCTGGTATTTGCCGGCATAGGCGCCGATGGTGATGCCCAGCGCCAGCGGCGCCAGCGTGCCGTGCCACAGGCCATGGCCCCAGGCGGGCGACGACGGGCACATGAAACGGTCGCCCGGACGCAGGCCGCTTCCGTAGAGGGCGGCCATCATCAGCGTGACGATGGCTCGGTGGCTGTGGCGCACGGCCTCGGGCAGTTCGCGCGTAGTGCCGGAGGTGTATTGGAAGATGGCCAGGTCGTCGGCCCGGGTGGCCGCCGTGTATTGCGCCGGATAACCGGCCAGCGAGGGCAGAAAACCCTCGTCGGCCACCTCCACGTCCAGGCCGGGCAGCGCGGGCACCAGCGGCGCTTTTTCGGCATTGGTGATCAGCAGGCGCGGACGGCAGTCCTCGATGCGCAGGCGGATACCGTCCGGCCCGAAAAGCGTGAACAGCGGCACGGCGATGGCGCCCATCTTGATGGCGCCGAACAGGGCGACATAGAACTCGCGCGAAGGTTCCAGCATGACGGCGACGCGGTCGCCGGGCGCCACGCCCCGGGCGGCCAAGGCATGTGCGAAACGGGAGGAGTCCCGCGCCAGCTCATCGTAGCCGATGAGCTCGTCCTGGCCATTGGCGCGCACCAGGATGACGGCGGGGCGGCCACTGGCGGCATGGCGGTCGATGCATTCGTGGGCGATGTTCATGCGCTCGCTGTCGCCGTCGAACAAGGCCCACAGTTTTTCAGGCGAACAATAGGCCTGGGCGTCGGCGTAAGAGAGGTAATCCGTCAACTGGGTCATGACGCCTTGTCTCCTCGAGTTGTTGGATCACACTTTGCGCGCAGACCCAAGAATTGTCAATAGCATCCATGAATTGTATATGTACAATTGATGGCGAGCTGTGGATGCCGCCGGAAGCAAAAGCGTCGTATGCTTGCCGTCGATAGAAGGAGACAGCATCCCCATGAATGCAAGCGAGTCCAAAGCAGGTCCGCGCCTGCGGCAAGTGCCAGCCGTCACGCGCGCCATCGCCATCCTCAGGCTGCTGGGGCGCGGCGGTGAGCCTCGCACCTTGAAGGCGATCTCGGAGGAGCTGGACATGGTCACCAGCACCTGCCTGCACATCCTGCGCGTCCTGGCCGAAGAGGGTCTGGTCAAGGTCGATACCGCCACCAAGCGCTACAGCCTGGGCGTGGGCATGCTGGCGCTGGCGCGCAGCGTGATCGAGAGCAATCCCTTTCCGGCGCTGGTGCAGCCCGTGCTCGACAGACTGGCCAACGAAGCCGGCGTCACGGCCATCGGCGTGGAGGTCGCCGCCCTTGAACACATGGTGGTCGTGGCGCTGTCGCGTTCGCGCGCGCCGTTTCGACTGCACGTCGATGTGGGCAGTCGCTTTCCGGCGCTCATCAGCGCCACGGGCCGCCTGGTGGCGGCGTATTCGGACGTGGGCGATGCGGAGATCGAGCGCCGCTTCAAGGCCTTGCGTTGGGACCAGCCGCCAGATATCGAAGCCTGGCGCCGCGAAGTCGAGAACGTGCGGCGCAAGGGCTACAGCATCGATCGCGGCAACTACATCAATGGCGTGGCACTGGTCGCCGTGCCGGTGCTTGACCGCCATGGGCGGTTGACCCATACGCTGGTGGCGGCCGCGCTGGCCAACCAGCTCAGCGCGGCGCGCGCGCCCGCGCTCGCCAAGGAGCTGCAGGCTGAGGCCGCGGCGTTGTCGGAATTGCTGGCGGCCAGGAGCTGAGGGCATGGACAAGAGCGTGACGCAGGACATGCTGCGCCAAGCCGGCTGGGGCGAGCGCCGCGGCCTGGGTTTTTCGGCATTGATCGGGCCGCTGTGGAGCCGGCGCGAAGGCGATGGCTGGGCCTATGGCTTGCTATCCGGCGAACAGCACGCCAATCAAGCGGGCCTGGTGCACGGCGGGCTGCTGGCCACGCTGATGGACCAGGCCCTGAGCGCCGTGGCCTGGGAGGCCCTGCAGCGCCAGCCTTGCGTGACGGTGCAGCTGGACACCCACTACCTGGCCGCCGCGCGACCCGGGCAGTTTCTGGAAGCGCGCGGCACGGTCCTGCGCGCCACCAGCAGCTTGGTGTTCGTTCAGGGCGACATCCGCGTGGGCGCGGCCATCGTGGCCAGCGGCCAGGCCGTGCTCAAGCGCCTGCGCGGCGGCTAAGGGCGAGCGCCGGTGGGCTGGGGACCGCGCGGCCCGGTCAGGTGGGCCGAGAGCAGTTGCACGATGCCGGCGGTAATGCCCAGGCCGGCGCCGATCTGCCAGGCCAGGGTATAGCTGTGCAGCCAGTCATAGGCCAGGCCGCCGCCGATGGCGCCGGTAAAGCTGCCCAGCTGATGGCTGCAGAAGGCCACGCCGCTCAGCATGGCCTGCCAGCGCAGGCCGAAGGTCTGGGCGATCCAGCCCGCGACCAGGGGCGCGACGCCCAGCCACAAAAAACCGATCACGGCCGCGAAGACCAGGGTGGTTTCGGGCGTGGGCAGGCTGCGGAAATACCCGATGAAGGCCAGGGAGCGCAGCACATAGATCAGGCCCAGCAGGGTCTGCTTATTCCAGCGTCCGCCCGCCCAGCCGAAAAACAGACTGCCCATGGCATTGAAGGCGCCGATGGTGGCCAGCGCCTTGGCCGAGAGCATGGGATCCATGCCGCACAGGTCGAGATAGGAAGGCAGATGGGTGGTCAGAAAGACCAGCTGCATGCCGCAGACGAAATAGGCCACGGCCATGACCACGAAGGGCAGGTTTTTCATGGCGACGGACAGGGCTTGGCGGGCGTTTTGCTCGCCGCCGGGCGGCGCGGGCAAGCGCGGCAGGTGGTCCACGTGGCCGGCATGCCAGGCCGCGGGCAGCATGAATAGCGCCAGCACGATGAAGGACAGCGCGCCCATGCGCCAGTCCCAGGCCTGGGTGACGGCCTGGCCCAGGGGCGCGGCCAGCATGGCGCCCAGGGAGCCGGCGGCCGATACGATGCCCAGCACCAGGCTGCGCATGGCTGGCGGCACCGGACGCACCGAGGCGGCCATGGCCACGGCGCTGCCGGTGGCCGCCAATGCCGCGCCGACCGCGAAACCGGCGCCCAGCAGCACGCCCAGCATGCCTTGCGCGGTGCTGAGCAGCACCATGCCCAGGATGTAGAGCAGCGCGCCGCCCACCATCAAGGGCCGGAAGCCCCAGCGGACCACCAGCGCGCCGGCAAAGGGCTGCAGCACGCCCCAGACAAGATTCTGGGTCGAGATGGCAATGGTGAAGTCACTCACCGAAATGCCCAGGTCCTGGGTGAGCGGCGGCAGGAAGATGCCCAGGCTCTGCCTCAAGCCCATCGCCAGGCTGAGCATGACCGAGGCGCCGATCAGGATGGGCAGGGCGGGACGCAGGGCAGGGGACATGGTTGCGGAAGATGGGACGAGACGGCGCGCCGCCGGAAAGCGGCGCCTGGCGCAGTGTAGCCGCTGGCGGCGCGCGCTAGGCCAGCGCGGCGAAGCGCTGCAGCAGCGCCGTGGCCTCGGGCGTGGCGCGCACGCCTTGCAGCAGGCCGTCCACGTCCAGGCCCAGGCCGCTCAAGGCTTCGCGCCGGCGCGCGATGCAGTGATGCAGCAGCGAGGGCGTGATCTCGGGATGGAATTGCAGCGACCAGGCGCGCGGGCCGTAGCGCAGGATCTGCTGCGCATCATGAGTGCTGCGCCCCAGCGTGACGGCGCCGGGCGGCGGGCGCAGCACGGTTTGCTCATGGGTGAGCTGGGCGTCGAACTGCGGCGGCAGGGCCGAGAGCAGGGCGTCGTCGGCCGCGCCGGGCAGGCAGTGCACGCGCTGCGTGCCCATCTCGGGGCCGTCGGGATGGTAGTCCACGACGCCGCCCAGCGCATGGGCCATGAGCTGGTGGCCATAGCACACGCCCAGCACGGGCTTGCCGGCGCCAATGATGCCGCGCAGCCAGGCCGCGGTGCGCTCGCTCCAGTCGAGGCGGTCGGTGACCATTTCCCAGGCGCCGCTGAGGATGGCGCCGCGAAAGCGGTCCGGCTCGGGCAGGGCCTGGCCCTCATGCGGGCGGACGACGGCCAGCGGCTGGCCGGCAAGCTCGGCGGCGAACCAGGCGGCTTGCTCGCCGGCGTGGCGCACCACGTCTTCGGGCGGACGGCCCAATTGAACAATCAACAGCGGCAGGACACTCATGGCGACAGGCGATCAGAACAGTGCCGGCATCATAGCGGGTTTCAATCGGGCGGGCCGACGGCCGCTTCGCAAGGCAGGCGCAAGCCGATACCCCGCCAAATCGTAAGCGCCGCCTACGGTTACATCGCCGTCAGGCGGTCGTGCTTGAGGGGTGGGCCGTAATCGCAAGCACCTCGTAGCCTTCGCTTACTCGCGGCGCTGCCCCGCTTCCTACCATGGGAAAAGGCAAGCAAAGGGAGCGGCGGCCTGACCGCCGCTGCCGCATGAAAGGAGGCGATCATGCAGAAAATTCCATTGCGGCACGGGCCTGGGCTTTCGGCGCAGGCAAGAAACGATGGCAAGGCCGCCAGCGGCCGTGTCGGCGCGCAGGAGCCGGGCTATGGCCGTCCGCCCGGCGAATGTCCGCCCGAGCTGGGCTACGGCCAGCCCAATCGTCATGGGCCGGAGTATGAGGAAGGCGGGCGTTATCCCGGCGCGCGGCTGGATGACAGCCCTGGGGTCCGGGCGTTGGATGAGAACCAAGCGTTGCGCAGCCGCAGCGCCGATCCCGGGCAGGGCAGCTATGGCGGTTTCTTCGGCGAAAACCCCGCCGGCCAGCGCCAGGTGATCGACGGTGACGCCCGCGTGGGCGAGATCGTGCGCGAGCAACTACGCCACAGCGGCTATGACGTGAGCCAGGTTTCCGTCGATGTGCATCAAGGTTGCGTGCGTCTGGATGGCACGGTGCCCGACGGCCGCACGCGCCATGGCGTGGAGCACTGCGCCGACACCTGCGTCGGCGTGCGCGACGTGGAGAACCATACGCGGGTGGCGCGGCCGGAGGTGCCGGGCGCGCCGGGTTCGCCGCGCCATTGAGCTTGAGGGCCGCAGCCCGCGGGCGCGGCCCTATCCCGCGAAGGAGGCGCATATGTCCTTGATCATTGCCGCCCATTACGACACCTTCGACCAGGCGGGGGCGGCGGCCCGCCAATTGTTCGACCAAGGCTTTCCTGTGGCCGACATGCATACTTTCTATGTCAACCCGCCCGGCGAGCACGCCGTCTATCCCATCGGCGGCGACGAGGCCATCGATCCCCAGGCCCGTGGTCAGGGGGCGGGCGCCTGGCTGGGCGCGTTGCTGCTGGGGACGGCGGCGGCCTCGGTGGCGGCCCTGGCGCTTGCGCCGCCCTGGGCGGTGATCGCCGTTGGCGGGGTGGGGGCGTATATCGGGTCGCTGACGGGCGCGCTGGGCCGGGCCCAGCGCCTGGCGCCGCACCCGGCACGCCGTCATGGCGTGTTGCTGGCCCTGCGGGTGGATCCGGGACGCGAGGCCGAAGGCAGCCGCGTGCTGCGCGCCCATGGCGGCCAGGATCTGGAGCGCGCCCATGGCCAGTGGCGCAATGGCCGCTGGGAAGACTTCGATCCGCTGTCCGCGCCCGGACGTTGAGTCCTCAGGCCGTTTTCAGCACCTCGGTCAGCGTGCCGAACAACTGGTCGATCTGCGCGCGGCTGATGGTCAGCGGCGGCGAGAGCAGCATGGTGTCGCCCGAAGAGCGGATCAGGCAGTCCCGCGCCAGGCAGGCGCGGTGAGTGTCATAGCCGCGCTGGCCGGGTTTGCCTTCGAGCGGCGCCAGTTCGATGGCCGCCAGCATGCCGATATTGCGGATGTCCACCACCTTGGGCAGGCCTTTCAGGGCGTGCGCGGCCGATTCCCAGTAGGGCCACAGTTCGCGCGAGCGGCTGAACAGGCCCTCGCGTTCGCAGATGTCCAGCGTGGCCAGGGCGGCCGCGCAGGCCACCGGATGGCCGGAATAGGTGTAGCCGTGCGAGAGCTCGATGGCGCTGTCGGGGCCTTGCATAAAGGCCTCGTACACATGATCGCGCACCAGGGTCGCGCCCATGGGGATGGCGCCGTTGGTCAGGCCCTTGGCGCTGGTGATGATGTCGGGCGTGACGTCGAAGTAGGCCGAGGCGAAGGCGCCGTCGATGCGGCCGAAGGCGCAGATGACTTCGTCGAAGATCAGCAGGATGCCGTGCTTGTCGCAGATCTCGCGCAGGCGCTTCAGGTAGCCGCGCGGCGGCACCAGCACGCCGGTGGAGCCGGCCACGGGTTCGACGATGACCGCGGCGATGGTGGAGGCGTCGTGCAGGGCGACGATGCGCTCCAGCGCTTCGGCGTGATGGGCGCCCCATTCGGGTTCGCCGCGCGAATAGGCCATGTGTTCGCGGTCATAGGTGTGGGGCAGGTGGTCCACCATGGGCAGCAGATTGCCGAAGGCCTTGCGCTGGCCGCCGATGCCCGAGACCGACAGGCCGCCGAAGCCCACGCCATGATAGGAGCGCTCGCGGCCGATCAGGCGCAGGCGCTGGCCCTGGCCGCGCGCGCGGTGATAGGCCAGGGCGATCTTGAGCGCCGTGTCCACGGCTTCGGAGCCGGAGTTGGAATAAAAGACCTGTGAAAAACCCGGCGGCGCGTGGCCGCAGAGACGCTCGGCCAGCTCGAAGGCCAGCGGGTGGCTCATCTGGAACGAAGGCGCATAGTCCAGCGCTTCGGCTGTGCGCGCGATGGCCTGGACAATCTCCGGCCGGCGGTGGCCGGCATTGACGCACCACAGGCCGGCGATGCCATCGAGCACCCGGCTGCCATCGGGGCGGACGTAATACATGCCCTCGGCCGCGGCAAACAGCACCGGGTCGCGCTTATAGCGGCGGTTGGCGGTGAAGGGCATCCAGAAAGCATCGGTTTTAAGCTCGGCGGCGTGCGGCATGGGAAGTCCTGCGAGGGGTTCGGAGCGTCTATTTTGTATTAAATATATGAAAAATACAATTATGGATGAAATGATAGGCCATGCGAGATTTTTTTCTTGGGTTGATACCGATTGGGGGGTATCAGGACGCTTGCAGCGATGCCTTCAAATGCTGGCGCATGAGTTGCGCGGCCCATTCGTTGTCGCCGGCTTCGAGGGCTTCGATGATGCGCAGGTGTTCGGCCGAGGAGTCGGCGTAGCGCGCGGCGCGATAGAAGGCGGCGTGTTCCTCGAGGCGGCGCAGCTGGTTTTGCTGCTGCACGGCTTGCAGGATGTGGCGGTTGCCCGAGCAGCGCGCCAGCAGCTCGTGAAAGGCGGTGTTGAGCGCGAAGAACTCGGCGGCCGAGACGTCCTCGCGCCGCAGCAGGGCCTCATGGGCGGCGCGCATGCGCGCCAGCGCCGGGCGGTCCAGCCGGAATGCGGGTTCGAGCAGGCCGGCGCATTCGATGGCCATGCGGAAGCGATAGCTCTCGGCCAGCGCCTCGGCGCTGTCCAGCGAGGGCGCGAATTGCCAGCCGTGGCCTTTGCGTTTCTCGATCAGGCCATCGGCCGATAACTGCAGCAGCGTCTTGGCGAGCACGGCGCGCGGCGCGCCGTAGCGCTGCTGCAGCTCGCTGTCGGTGAAGGTTTCGGGCAGTGCGCGGCGGGCGCGGTCGTCGATGAGGCGGCGATAGAGCTCGGCCTGCGTGGGGCCTTGCAGACGGGGCAGCGGCGCCTGGGCGGTGAGGGCGGCCACGGTGTAGCCGCTATTGGGCCGGTGGGTGATCAGGCCCTGCGCGGCCAGCAAGGCCAGGGCGCCGCGCACCGGCGTGCGCGACACGGCATAGGCCTTGGCCAGCGCCTCTTCGGAAAGATGGTCGCCCACGGCATGACGGCCGGCGGCGATGTCGTCGGCGATCTGGCGGGCCAGGTCGACTTGCAGGGCGGTGGGGCGGGCGGCCATGGGCGATGTCGGGGGCGGAGGACGTAGATGGTAACGGACTCCCGCCCGTTTTTCATGCCTCCTGCTGGCCTTCGGCCCAGGCCAGGCATTCGGCGCGCAGCAAACGGCCCATTTCCACGCGCCGGGCGGCGTTAAGGCGGCTGCTGATGGCGCCGAAGCTGAAGGCCACCGAGGTCAGGGCCGAGACCGGAAAGGCCACGCCCACGCCGGATACGCCGGGCGTGATGCGGTCGACGATCTCTGAATAGCCCTGTTCGCGCGTGCGGCGCACGGCGTTCATGAGGACGGCCGCCGACAGGCCGGCCTGGGCATAGTGCTTGGGATGGCGGGCGTACAGGGCGGCGATCTCTTCGTCGGGCAGGGTGGCGAGGATGGCCAGCCCGCCGGCGCCCACGCCCAGGAGGTGGCGGTCGCCCTGGTCGCTGCTGAAGTCCTTGACCGGGAAGCTGCCGGCCTCGCGCAGCAGGCAGAGCGCGTAATCGCCTTGCCGGATGACCAGGAAAACCGTGTCGCCCGAGATCCGGGCCAGTTTCTGCGCGAAGGGCCGCAGTGCGTCCAGCAGCGGCGTGCGGCGCAGCGAGGCAAAGCCCAGCTGCATGGCGTCCACGCCAAGGCGATAGCGCCGGCTCTGGGAATCGCGCTCGGCGAATTGTTCTTCCAGCAGGCAACTGAGCAAGCGGTGGGCGGTGGAGCGCTCCAGCCCGGACTCGCGCATGACGCCTTGCAGGTCGATGCCGTCTTCCTGGTGGCGGGCCAGCAGGCGCAGCAGGCCGAGGGCGCGGCGCATGCTTTGGGTGCCGCCGGTTGAGCCTGAAGTGTTCATATTATGGGAAATAATGATTGAATATTTTGTAGTTTAGGAAAGTTGCTGTCTTAATTCAATCCGTGGCACACCAAAACAAGGACGAGGAGACCATGGAATACAGCACTTTGACGGTGGAGCGCCTGGGCGCGGTCTGCCGCATCAGCCTGGCGCGCGAAGCGGCGCGCAATGCCCAGAGCCAGCAGATGCTCGATGAACTGGACCTTGCCCTGCAAGGCGCGGCCGAGGACGAGAGCGTGCGCGTGGTGATCCTGGCCGGACGCGGCGCGCATTTCTCCGCCGGGCACGATCTGAAAGAGGCCCAGGCCAAGCGGGCGAACTTCACGGTCGAGGAGCGCTGGGCCTATGAGTCGCGCCGCTATTTCGACTATTGCATGCGCATCTGGGACTTCCCCAAGCCCACCGTGGCCCAGGTGCAGGGCGCCTGCGTGGCGGGCGGTTTCATGATCGCCAATATGTGCGACCTCATCGTCGCCGCCGAGGACGCTTTTTTCTCGGATCCGGTGGGCCACACCCTGGCCGCCGCGGCGACCGAAGTGCTGATCCATCCCTGGGTCATGGGCTTGCGCCGCGCCAAGGAGATGCTGTTTACCGGCGAGAAACTCGATGCGCAGGAGGCCTTGCGCATCGGCATGGTCAACCGCGTGGTGCCGGTGGCCGAGCTGGAGGCCGCCACCCTGGCCCTGGCGCAGCGCATCGCCCAGGCGCCGCCCTTCGGGCTGCACCTGGTCAAGCGCTCGCTCAATCGCACCGCCGATGCGCAAGGCCTGCGCACCGCCTTGTCGGCGCATTTCGACACGCACCAGCTCTCGCATATGAGCGAGGAGTTCCGCTCCGTGCGCGATCGCGGCCTGGCCCAGGCCATCATGCGCAACAAGAAGGGGGAAACGGCATGAGAAGCGCCATGGACGCTTTGCTGGACCCGCGTTCCATCGCCCTGATCGGCGCCAGCGCCAATGCGGGGCGCATCGGCGGGCTGCCGCTGGAACTGCTGACCCGCTTCGGCTACCAGGGTGATATCTATCCGGTCAATCCCAAGTACGAAGAAGTCTTTGGCCTGCGCTGCTGGCCCGATATCGAGGCCGTGCCGGCGGGCGTGGATCTGGCGGTGCTGGCCATCGCGGCCGCCGAGGTCACGCCCATGCTCAAGCGCTGTCACGCGCGCGGCGTGCGCGCGGCCATTGTCTATGCGGCCGGCTTTGCCGAGGAAGGCGAGGAAGGCCAGCGCCTGCAGGCGGAAATGGAGCGCTTCGCGGCCGACAGCGGCATGGCCGTGGCCGGGCCCAATTGCATGGGCTTTGCCAATCTCAACACCCAGGCCTATACGGCCTTTGCCTCGGTCTTCAAGACAGCGCCGGCGCAGACCGGGCCCGGCACGGTGAGCCTGCTGACGCAGAGCGGCAATGTCTGCGCGGCGGTCTACGCCATCGGCCGCCGCCTGGGTCTGCCGTTCTCGCATTTCATCAATACGGGAAACGAAGCCTGCATCGATTTCTCGCAATACCTGGAGTATCTGGCCGAGGATCCGGGCACGGGCATCGTGCTGGGCTATATCGAGCAATTGCGCGACGGCCCGCGTTTTGTGCGCGCCTGCCAGGCCCTGCAGCGCCAGGACAAGGTGCTGATCGCGCTCAAGGCCGGCAATACCGACAAGGGCGCGCAGGCCGTGCGCTCGCATACGGCGGCCCTGGCCGGCGACCGCCGCGTCTATGCGGCGGCCTTTCGCCAGCTCAATGTCATCCAGGCCGATGATTTCGCCCAGATGGCGGCCATCGCCAGCCTGGCCACGCTGCGCGACCGTCAGGCGGGGCGGCGCGTGGCCGTGGTCACCATGTCGGGCGCGCTCGGCGCCATCCTGGCCGATAAATTCATCGGCGCGGGGCTGGAGCTGCCCGACCTGCCGCCGGCGCTGCAGCGCACGCTGCGCGAAGGCATTCCCGATTACGGCATGGTGGGCAATCCGGTCGATGTGACCGGCAATGTGGTCAATGACCCGGACTTCGTGCGCACGGTGCTGGCCGCGCTGGCGACCTCGCCGGATATCGACACCGTGGTGGTCTATGCGCCCGGCTATATGCTGGACCGTATGGCCGACGCCCTGGTGGAGACGGCGGGCGCGCATGCGCGCCTGTTCGTCGCCATCGACACGGGCCAGGCGCAATGCCGCGAGCGCCTGCGCGAGGCCGGCGTGGCGGTGTTCGACGATCTCGGCCTGGCCGTCAACAGCCTGGCGCCTTATCTGCGCTGGTGCGAAGGACGCGGGCGCCGCCGCGCCGAGGCGGGCGCTGTTCAGCCGGCCGCGGCCCCCGCCTTGCCCTGCAACGAGGCCGCCGCGCGCGATTGGCTGGCGGGTTTCGGCATGCCGGCGCAGCGCGTGGCGCGGGCCGCCACGGCCGAGGCCGCGGTGGACGCGGCGCGCGGGCTGGGTTATCCGGTCGCCATGAAAATCCTCAGCCCGGACATCGCGCACAAGACCGATATCGGCGGCGTGGCCCTGAACGTGGCCGATGACGCGGCCGCGCGCGCGGCCTTCGAGCGGCTGATGGCCGCCGGCGCCAGCCAGGCTGGCGCGCGCATCGACGGCGTGCTCGTGCAGCCCATGGCGCGCGGCGTGGCCGAGCTGATCGTGGGCGCCACGCGCGATCCGGTGTTCGGGCCGGTGCTGACCGTGGGCCTGGGCGGCGTGCTGACCGAGCTTTATCAGGATGTCAGCCACCGGCTCTTGCCGGTGGACGCGGCCACGGCCGGCGAGATGCTGCGCGAACTGAAAGCCTATCCCTTGCTGGAGGGCTATCGCGGCAAGGCGGGCGATGTAGCGGCGGCCTGCCAGGCCATTGCCGCGGTCGGCCAGGCTATGCTGGCCGCGCCGGCCGCGGTCGGGGAAATCGAGGTCAACCCATTGCTGGTCCAAGAGGCCGGACAGGGCGTCGCCGTGCTGGACGCGCTGATCCTGCCCGCAACCGCCTAGGCCATCCTGGGCAACACACGGAGGAGACAATAATGATGAAGCAAGTATTGGCCGGCTGCGCGCTGGCCCTGGCGGCGAACCTGGCGCAGGCCGCCGACAACTATCCGTCCAAGCCGGTGCGTATCGTGGTGCCGTTCGCGCCCGGCGGCGCCACCGACATCATGAGCCGCCTGGTGGCGGAACGGCTGACGGCCAAGATCGGCCAGCCGGTCATCGTGGAAAACAAGCCGGGCGGCGGCACCATGATCGCCTCGGATTATGTGGCAAGGGCCGAGCACGACGGTTATACGCTCTTGATGGCGGCCTCGTCGCTGGGCATCGCGCCCAGCATCTACGCCAAGGTCAACTACGACCCCATCAAGGATTTTGCCCCGATCAGCCAAGTGGCCTCGGTGGTGCATGTGCTGGAGGTCCATCCTTCGGTGCCGGCCAAGACGGTGGGCGAGCTTATCGCCTATCTGAAGGCCAATCCCGGCAAGGTCAGCTATGGCTCGGTGGGCACGGGCAGCTCCACCCACATGGAGGCCGAGCTCTTCAACAGCATGGCGGGGGTGCAGATGGCGCATATCCCCTACAAGGGCAGCGCCCCGGCGCTCAATGACCTGGTGGCCGGCCGCATCCAGGTGATGTTCGACGCCTGGGCCTCGTCCGGCCCCTTCGTCAAGGACGGGCGCCTGCGCGCGCTGGCCGTGACCACGGCCCAGCCCTCGGCCTCGGTGCCCGAGCTGGCCACCATGTCGGCCTCCGGCCTGCCGGGTTACTCGGCCATGCCCTGGCTGGGCCTGGTGGCGCCGGCCGCCACGCCCAAGCCGGTGATCGACAAGCTCTACGGCGCTATCGCCGAGATCGTCAAGGAACCGGCGGTCAAGGCCAAGTTCAGCGATCTGGGGCTGGACATCATTGGCAGCGACCCGCAGACCTTTGGCGCCTTCATCAAGCAGGACATCGCCACCTGGGCCAAGGTGGCGCGCGACGCCAATATCCGGCTGGAGTAGTCATGAGCGGCATGATGAAGACCTTCGCGGCCCTGCCGGATGACGAGGACTTCCGGCAGGCCCTGCGCCAGTGGCTGGCGCCGGCCTACGCGGCCTTTGCCGCGCGTTGGCCGGGCGGAGCCGCGCCGCGCTCGCTGGACTACCGCCGCGCCTGGGAAGACTGGCTGTGCGCACAGGGCTGCTCGGGCCTGGGCTGGCCGCGGGCCCATGGCGGGCTGGCGCTGTCCCTGGCCCGCCAGGCCATCTTCCATGAAGAGCATGCGCGCTGCGGCGCGCCGCTGGGCGTGAACCTGATCGGCCACGGCATCCTGGCGCCCACCTTGCTGCATTTCGGCACGCCGGCGCAGCAGGCGCGTTTTCTGCCTGGCGTGCTCGCCAACCGCGAGATCTGGTGCCAGGGTTATTCCGAGCCGGGCGCCGGCTCGGACCTGGCCGCCGTGCGCACGCGGGCCGAACGTTGCGAGGGCGGCTGGCGCTTGTCGGGCCACAAGATCTGGACCTCCTTCGCCGACCGCGCGCAATGGTGCTTCGTGCTGGCGCGCACCGATCCCGAGGCGCCGCGTCACAAGGGCCTGAGCTTTCTGCTGCTGGATATGCAAAGCCCGGGCATCCGCGTGGAGCCCATCCGGCAATTGACCGGCGAGGCGGAGTTCTGCGAGGTCTTCTTCGAGGAGGTGTTCGTGCCCGAGGACGCCCTGGTGGGCAGCGAGCATGGCGGCTGGCGCATCGCGATGGCGGCGGCCAGTTTTGAGCGCGGCACGTATTTCATTCCGCGCCTGGTGCGTTTCGCCCAGGAGCTGTCGGCCGTGCGCGCCCTGTGCGCCGATGCGGCTTCGCAGCGACGCTGGGCGCGCCTGGCCCTGGACAGCCAGGTGCTGGCCCTGAAGTCGCAGCGCGCCCTGGCGGCCGCCGAGCGGGGCGACCCGCCGGGTCCGGAGGGCTCGTCCACCAAGGTCCATTGGAGCGAAGCCCACCAGCGCCTGCTGGAGCTGGCCATGGAGGGGCTGGGCGCGCGCGGCGTGCTGCCGCGCGATGCGCAGGCGCAGGAACTGGCTCACGCCTATCTCTGGTCGCGGGCCGAGACCATCCTGGCCGGCACGTCGGAGATTCAACGCAATATCATCGCCGAGCACATGCTGGGCCTGCCCAAGGGATGAATGGCATGACCGAAGATCAGAAGGCCTTGCAGGAGGCCGCGCAACGTTTTCTCAAGGATCAGCATCCGCCGGCGCGGGCGCGGCGGGCCTGCGAGGCTTCGTCCGCCGAGCGCCAGGCCTTGTGGGCCGAGCTGGGCGCGCAGGGCTGGCCCGCCATGCTGGTGGCCGAAGCCCAGGGCGGCCTGGGCCTGGGTCTGGCGCATGCCTGGCCGGTGGCGCATGCGGCCGGGCAATACCTGCTCAGTCTGCCGCTTGCCGCGGCCATGGCGGTCCTGCCCCTGCTGCCGCAGGCGCTGGACAAGGATTTCGCCTGGGCGGACGAGGACGGCCTGGTCGAAGGGGCGGGGGCGCCGGCCCTGGCGCTGCGCGGCCAGGACTTGCGGCGCCTGCCGCCGGCGGCGCAGCAGGCCGGCCTGGATCCCACCATGCCGCTGGGCTGGGCCGAGGGCGAGGGCGAGCCGCTGGCCCGCCTGAGCGCGCCGCAGGCCGAGGGCTTGCGCGCGCGGCTGCGGCTCTTGCGCCTGGCCGAGATGCTGGGCGCGGCCGAGGCGGCCTTGCGCATGGCGGTGGCCTATGCCTGCGAGCGCCAGCAGTTCGGGCGGCCCATCGGCGCCAACCAGGCCATCAAGCACCGTCTGGCCGAAGGCTGGATGGCCCTGGATGATGCCTGCCTGGCGCTGGATGCCGCGGCGCGCGCCATGGACGAGGGCAGCGATTCGGGCCTGGATGGCGCGCAGTGGCTGGCGGTGGACGCGGCGCGGCGCTGCGCCCACCAGGCCATCCAGACCCATGGCGCCATGGGCATGACCTGGGAGTGCGACGCGCACCTTTATCTCAAGCGCATCATGCGCCTGGCCGCCGCGCTGGAGGGCGAGGTGAGCCAGGATATCTTGCTGGAACGCATCTGGCGGGCTGCCGCCTAGGGCGATAAGTTACCTTAAATATATTTCATAACCTGCTGTTTTTAATAGAAAAGCGCCAGGCATGGCCTGGCGCGCAGCAGGGCAAGGCTTGCCTCAGTCCTTGAAGACCTGGATGGTGTCGCTCTGGAGCGTCTTGGCGTCGAGCTTGTTGGCGATCCAGTCCATCGAGGTATCCGACACGCCCGGGGTGACGAGCTCGGCCGGCACGATGGTGATGTTGGATAACACCTTGAAGGGGTATTTGTCGCTCTTTTTGGTCACGCCGAACAGCTGGTCTTCCAGGCCCTGGCCGTCGGCGCGGTGGATGCGCACCGGGCGGCCGAAACCCTTGAAGGTCACGTCGTGCATGGCGGCGGCCACCTGCTCGGGGGCCGGCCAGGCGCCGCCGTTGTCCTTGATGGCTTTTTCATAGCCGGCCTTCAGGCCCTGGATGGCCTGGACCATGTGGTAGACCGAGTAGATCGGATAGGCCTTGGTCTTGTCGTGGAACTTTTTGATGAAGGCCTGGTGGGCCGGATCGTCCTTGGTTTCCGGGTGCAGGAAGTAATGGTCGCCGCGCGCGCCCACGTATACGCCTTCGGGCAGGGCATTGCCCAGGCGCTCCAGCGAGCTTTCGGCCAGCGAGAGCACGAAGGTCGAGTTCTTGAACAGATTGCGCTGCGCGGCCTGGCGCACGAAGTTGTCCAGGTCGCCGCCCCAGGAGGTCGAGACGATGACGTCCGGCCGCAGGGCCTGCAGCTTGCTGATCTCGGTCGAGAAGTCCGCCGCGCCGAACTTGGGGAACATCTCGGCGACGACCTTGACGTCGGGCTTGAACTTCTTGAGCGCGGCCAGGAAGATATCGCGCGAATCGCGGCCCCAGGCGTAATCCTGGTTGACGATGGCCACGGTCTTGAAGTCGGGCTTGACCTTCATCAGGTAGAGCACCTGGGCCACCATTTCGGTGGTGGCGTTGGCCTGGGTGCGCACCACATATTTATAGGTCTTGCCCTCGAGCGCCTTCTCGGTGCCGCAGTCCCAGAGCACATTGAGCACCTTCAGGTCTTCGGCCACCGGCGCCACGATATTGCAGTGGCCGCTGGAGATCGCCGACAGCATCACCTTGGTGCCGCCCTCGGCCAGGCGGCGGTATTCGGACAGCAGCTTCTCGCCGCCGCCGCCTTCATCGATATAGGTCGGCACCAGCTTGACGCCGTCGATGCCGCCGGCGGCGTTGATGTCCTGGATCAGGATGTCGGCGGCATCCTTGGCCGGCACGCCGAACACCGAGGCCGAGCCCGACAGGAAGGTGGAAATGCCTATCTTCAGTTCCTGCGGTTTGTCGGCGGCCTGGGCCCAGCCGGCCAGCCCGGATAACAAGGCCGCCGCGGCGGCCAGTTTCAAGGTCTTCATGCGCTGTCTCCTCTTGTTGTTGCTGCTCGGAAAACCACGGGGCAGGACGCTCAGATCGTCCGTCCGCCATCGACCGGGAATTCCACGCCGGTGATGAATTCGGCGGCGTCGCTGGCCAGGAACAGCGCGGCGGCGGCCACGTCCGAAGGCTGGCAGAAGCGGCCCAGCGGGATGGTGGACTGGAATTTGGCGCGGTTCTCGGGCGTGTCGGGCAAGCCCATGAACAGTTCGAACATGCCCGTCACGCCCATCACCGGGCAGATGGCATTGACGCGGATATTGTCGGGGCCGAGCTCGACCGCCATGGACTTGGACAGCACGTTGACCGCGCCCTTGGAGGCGTTGTACCAGCTCAGGCCCGGGCGCGGACGGATGCCGGCGGTCGAGCCGATGTTCAGGATCACGCCGCGTTGCTTCTGGCGCATGTAGGGGATGACGGCCTGCGCCATGTGATAGATGGATTTCACATTGATGGCGAACATGCGGTCGAAGGTTTCTTCGTCCACGTCCAGCATGGGCTGGTTCTTGTGAGTGATGGCGGCGTTGTTGACCACGATGTCCAGGCGGCCGAAGGCGTCGAGCGTGTGCTTGACCACCGCGTCGACATCGGCGCGGCTGGACACATCCGCCTGCAGGGACAGGGCGACGCTGCCGATTTCGCTGGCGACGCGGTCGGCGGCCTTTTTATTGATGTCGGCGATGACGACTTGCGCGCCTTCCCGGGCATACAGTTTGGCGATGCCTTCGCCGAAACCGCTGCCCGCGCCGGTAACGATAGCGACCTTGCCTTGCAATTGACCCATGTCTGTCTCCGTCTGCTGTGTCAGGGTTTACTTGCCGTAGTACTGGATGATGGTCTTGGTGGTGCTCATTTCTTCGAGCGCGATGAAGCCTTTTTCGCGGCCGTGGCCGCTCTTCTTGACGCCGCCGAAGGGCAGCTCGACGCCGCCGCCGGCGCCAAAGCCATTGATATAGACCTGGCCGACCTTGATGCCGCGCGCCACGCGCTGCTGGCGCCCGCCGTTCTCGGTCCAGACCGCGCCCAGCAGGCCGTAGTCGGTGGCGTTGGCCAGGGCGATGGCCTGTTCTTCGTCGTCAAAGGGCAGGGCGACCAGCACCGGGCCGAAGATCTCCTGCGTGAACAGCTCGCTGTCGTGCGTGGCGGCGGTGAACAGCGTGGGCTTGACGTAGTAGCCGCCGGCGGGCACGCCGTCGGCGATGCTGCCCTCGGCCGCCACTTTCAGGCCGTCGGCCAGGCCTTTGGCGATATAGCGGTTGACGCGCTCGAACTGCGCGCGGTTGACCACCGGCCCGCAGGTCAGGTCCATGTCGGGCGTGCCGGCGCGCACCTTGGAGAATTCCTGCGCCACGGCCTGCATGAAATCGGCGTAAATGCCTCTCTGCACCAGCAGGCGGCTGCCGGCCGTGCAAGTCTGGCCGGCGTTGTGCACGATGCCCTTGACGATGGCCGGGATGGCGCGCTGGGCGTTGGCGTCGTCAAAAACGATGTGCGCCGACTTGCCGCCCAGTTCCAGCACGCATTTGACGGCATTGCGGGCGGCGGCGCTTTGCACCAGCACGCCGACTTCGTTGGAGCCGGTGAAGGTCACGAAGTTGATGCCGGGATGGCCCGACAGCGCCGCGCCGGCCTCTTCGCCCAGGCCGGTGACCACATTGAGCGCGCCGGCCGGGAAACCGACGTCCAGCGCCAGTTCGGCCACGCGCACGATGGACAGGCAGGCGTCCTCGGCCGGCTTGACCACGGCGGCATTGCCCATGGCCAGGGCCGGGGCCACGCTGCGGCCGAACATCTGGGCCGGGTAGTTCCAGGGGATGATGTGGGCCGTGACGCCCAGCGGTTCGCGGATCAGCTGGACCGAATAGTCCTCCTGGAAGGGGATGGTCTGCCCGTGCACTTTGTCGGCCGCGCCGCCATAGAACTCGAAGTAGCGCGCCAGCACCGTGATATCGGCGCGCGCCGTGGACAGGGGCTTGCCGGTGTCGCGCGATTCGAGCTGCGACAGTTCTTCATGGTGGGCCAGGACGCTTTCAGCCAGGCGCAGCAGCAGCCGGCCGCGGTCCAGGGCGGTCGAACGGCCCCAGCCGCCGTCCAGGGCGGCGCGCGCCGCGCGCACGGCCAGGTCTACGTCGGCGGCCTGGCCGCGCGGGATGTGGGTGAAGGCCTGGCCATCGACCGGCGAAATCACTTCCAGCTTGCGGCCGTCCCGGGCCGCCACTTTCTGTCCGTTGATGATCATGTGCGTCATGCGGGTTCTCCAGGTGGGTTCAGCGAGATCGAGCCGCGCTCGATCGTCCAGATCTGGTCGGGGATGCCGCCCAGCAGCTTGATGTTGGATTCCGTGATCACCACGCAGAGCTGGGGTTGCAGTTCCTTCAGGCGGGCCAGCGCCTCGGTGTAGTCGCGCGCCAGCTTGGGCGCCAGGCCCTGGAAGGGCTCGTCGAGCATGAGCAGGCGGGTGCCCACCATCACGGCGCGCGCCAGCGCCACCATCTTGCCCTGGCCGCCTGACAGCGCCGCGCCCGAGCGCGGCAGCATGGGTTCGAGCTGCGGCACCACCTTGAGCACGGTGGCCAGCCGGCCCGCGATGACATCGGCCGGCTGGCCTTGCACCTCGCAGGGCAGGCGCAGGTTCTGTTCCACCGTCATGGTGGGGAAGATGACGCGGTCTTCCGGCGCATAGCCGATGCGGTGCGCCGCGCGCGCATGGCCGGGCAGTGCCGAGAGTTCCACGCCGTCCAGCTCGATGCGGCCGGACTTCAGGCGCGCCAGGCCCATGATGCTGCGCAGCAGCGTGGTCTTGCCGGCGCCGTTGCGGCCGACGATGCCTATGGTCCGGGCCGGGGCAAAGCTGGCCGAGACATCGCGCAGCACGCGGTTGCCGGCCAGATCGACGTTCAGGGCGGTCAGCGTCAGCATGGTCAGACTCCCAGCACTTCGCTTTTGATCTGCGGATGCGCCAGCACCTCGGCCGGCGGGCCGTCGGCGGCCACCTTGCCGGCGATCCAGGCCGCGACCCGGCTGGCGTAGCGCGACACGATGTCGACGTCGTGCTCGACGAACCAGCTGGTGACGCGGCGCTCGTCCAGGGCCTGCATCACGGTTTCCATCAGGCCGTGCTTGTCCTCGGAGGCCACGCCGCTGGTGGGCTCGTCCATGATGAGCAGTTTGGGCCGCAGGGCCAGGGCCATGGCCACGTCCAGCAGCTTGCGCTTGCCTTCGGGCAGCTCGATGCTGCGCTCGCCCGCGTCGGGCAGCAGGCCGACCAGGTCCAGCGTTGCATCGACTTCGCGGCCATCGATGGTGTGCTCCAGGGCGCGGAACCAGCTCAAGTCCTTGTTGCGCCGCGCCGAGGCGATCTGCACGCATTCGCGCACGCTATGCTCGGCGAACAGCTGCGGCAGCTGGAAAGACCTCCCCAGGCCCAGGCGCACGATTTTGCGCGGCGTCATGGCGGTGACGTCGATGCCGTCGAACCAGACCTTGCCGCGGTCGGGCTTGAGATAGCCGGTGCAGATATTGATGAAGGTGGTCTTGCCGGCGCCGTTCTGGCCGATCACGGCCAGGCGTTCGCCTTCATGCAGCGCAAAATCGATGGCATCGGCGGCGACCACGCCGCCAAAGGCCAGGCTCAGGTCCCGGGTCTGGATCAGCGGCTTCATGCGCGGGCTCCCTTGCGTTTCATGAACTGGCCGACAAAGCCATTGGGAAAGAGGAAGATCACCAGGATCAGCGTCAGGCCCAGCACGAATTGCCACAGACCGGGGAAGTAGGCTGAGGAGGCCAGCTTGACGGTCTCGAAGCAAATGGCGCCCAGGAAGGCGCCGGCCGCATGGCCCGCCCCGCCCAGGATGGTGATGAAGACGAATTCGCCCGAGCGCAGCCAGGAGCCGATCTCCGGCGTGACCAGGCCTTGGATCAGGGCCAGCAGGGCGCCCGAGACGCCGACCACCACGGCCGACAGCAGATAGCCCTTCCACATGATCAGGTAGGCCGAGAAGCCCAGGTATTCGATGCGGGTCTCGTTGGTCTTGATGGCCGACAGCGCCTGGCCGCTGCCCGAGCGGAAGTAACGCTGCACCCACCAGGCCAGCAGCAGGGACAGCAGCAGCGACAGCAGGAGGAGGGCGCGCTCGAAGGACTCGCGCTCCATCGCCAGGCCGGCCAGCGTGGGCCGCGCGATGCGCAGGCCGTCGGAGCCGCCGGTCAGCGTGTAGAGCTTGCCCAGCAGGGCGAACAGCACCATGCTGAGGGCGAGGTTGAGCATGCCGAAGAAGATGCCGCGATAGCGCACCACGAAGGAGCCCACCAGCAAGGCGGCCGCGAAACTGGCCGCCACGCCGGCGGCGATCAGGACCAGCGCGTCGGCGTCCGGATAGGCGCGCGCCACGAAGGCCACGGTATAGGCCGAGATGCAGGCATACATGGCATGGCCGAAAGACACCTGGCCGGCGCGCGCCATCACGGACACGCCCAGGGCCGCGATGGCATAGGTCAGTCCGAAGACGATGGGGGTGATGGTCCAGGCATAGCCGTAGCCTATGCCCAGCGCCGCGGCGGCGGCCAGGACACTGATCACAGGAACGCTCATCAGATCGTCCTCGCCTGGGCCACGGTGAACAGGCCATGCGGACGGATGATCAGCACCAGCACCATGATGATGTAGGGCACGGCGACCTCGAGTTCGGGCGCCATGTAGACGGCGATGGCGCGCGCCACGCCGATCAGCAGCGCGGCGATCAGGGCCCCGGTGATCTGGCCCAGGCCGGCGGTGGCGACCACGGCAAAGGACAGCACCGTCATGTCGGTGCCCGCGCCGGGCACCAGCGAGGTGGTGGGCGCGGCCAGGGCGCCGCCCAGCGCGCCGAGCATGGTGGCGATGACGAAGGTCACCAGGCCTATCTTCTTGGCATTGATGCCCAGCGAGGTGGCGACCTCGCGATGATGGGTCATGGCCACGGTCTGCTTGCCCAGCTTGGTGCGCTTGAGAAACCACTCCAGCGCCACATAGGCCAGCAGGGCGGTCACCGGCACCACCACCAGCTGGTAGGTTGTGTAGGTGATATCGCCGAGCTCGATATTGCCCAGGCGGTTGACGACCTCGCTGGCGCTATAGGGCTGCGCGCCCCAGATCGCGCGCTGGATGTCTTCGAGCATCAGGAAGGCGCCGAAGGTCAGGAGCAGTTTCAGGACCGGGTCGTAGTGCTGCGCGCGGCGTATGAGCAGGAACTCCAGCACCGTGCCCAGCGCCAGGCCGACCACGATGGCCGCGGCGAACAAGGCCAGGAAGAGCAGCACCGAGGATTCGCTGCGGCCGGCCAGGAACATCACGAAGCTGGCCGCGGTATAGCCGCCAAAGGCGTAGAAGGCGCCGTGGGCGACATTCAGAATGCCCATCACGCCGAACACCAGGGTCAAGCCCATGGAAACCAGGAACAACAGGCTGGCGTAGGCAATGCCGTCGACCAGAGCCAGGGGTAGCAGATCCAAGCTCAACCATCGTCTCCCTAGAGGCGCGCCTCGCCCCGGGATCCCCCAAGCGATGGCACGGACGCGCTGACGGCGTCTTTTGTCTCTCTGATATGGCGCGCGAGCCGCGCCTTCTTGTCCGGACCGCGAACCGTCCGTGTGTGCGGATGAGTATAGGGAGCGCGTCTCCGCCGTCCTATTCCACTTTACGGAAGGCAGGGTTAATGCAGGCTTTAAGGGGCTGGCCCGGCGGCGCCGTGGCGGCCGGCCGGGCGGGCGGGGGGAGGTTCAGCCGGCCAGTTCGGGGCGCGCGAAGCGGCGGTTCTGCAGTACGGGCAGGGTCTGGCGCGCCTGGACCAGGCGCGCCGCATCGATGTCGGCAAAGACCAGGGCGTCGGTCTCGGCCGCTCGGGCGATGATGACGCCCAGGGGGTCGATGGCCATGCTGGCGCCGATGTTGCGCGGGCCGCATTCGCCCACGGCCACCACATAGCACGTGTTCTCCAGCGCGCGCGCTTGCGAGAGCACCTGCCAGTGCATCTCCTTCAGCGGGCCCCGCACCCAGGCCGACGGAGCGACCAGCAGGTCGGCGCCGTCCAGGGCCAGGCGGCGCGGCAGCTCGGGAAAACGCAGGTCATAGCAGGTCAGCATGCCGACCTTCAGGCCAGCCACCTCGACCAGGGGCGGAATCTCGGCGCCTGCCCGCACGTTGAGCGACTCCTGCATATTGAAGGCGTCGTAGAGATGCAGCTTGCGGTATTGAGCGATGATGCGGCCGTCGCGCAGCGCCACTTGCGTGTTCCAGACCTTGCCGTCGGCGGCCGGCACATGCACGCAGAAGAACACCGTCAGGCCCTGCGTGGCGGGCAGCAGCGCCGAGAGGAAGGGGCCGTCCAGCGGCTGGGCCGAGCGCTTGACGATGTCCGGGTCGGTGATGTCGCGGGCCAGCACCCCTTCGGGCAGCACCAGGGCGTCGGCGCCGCCGTCGCGGGCGCGCTGCATCAGGTCGCGGCAGATGGCGGCGTTTTCTTCCCAGACGGGGCGGACGGCGAATTGCCCCATGGCGATCTTCATGGTGAGTCTCCAGGCGGGATTCAGTAGTGCGGCGGCCGCTCGTCGAGCAGGCTGCGCCAGGCGCCGCCCGTGCCGTCGTTCTGTTGATTGCGCAGCTGGCCGATCTGGGCGGCCATGGCTTCGATCTGCTTCTGCTGCTCGAAGACCAGCAGGTTGAGGCGGTCCAGCAGGTCTTCGGCAAAGCCCAGCTTGACCTCCAGCTCGGTGACGCGGGCAGCCAGTTCGTGTTCGTGTTCCATGGCGGTATTAAACCGCAGAGTGCGGCGGCTGTGACACAATGGGGACTTCTTTATCGTCTCGGGGTCGGATGACCATGGACATCAATCTCAGCGACTTTGAACAGATCCGCCACGAATTGGCCCGCCCGCTGCTGCTGCTCAAGGGCGGCAAGGGTATCCTGGCCTGCGGCTACCTCAATGTGGCCACCTTCGACAAGACGGGCGAGGCGGCCGCCATCGTCACCGGCGTGTCCGATCACGCGCAGATGCTGCAGGCGCCGCTGATCGCGGTCAGCCAGGCCGCCCGCGCCATGGGGCTGCAAGAAGGCATGACGGGCGCGCAGGCGCTGGCCCGCTTCAAATAGGCGCCGCGCGCGGGATCAGGGCAGGTTCAGCTGCCAGGACACGCCAAACCGGTCCTGCACCCAGGTGAATTTCCGGCTGAAGCCATAGTTGTCCAGGGGCATGAGCGTCGCGCCCCGTTCAGCCAGGGCTTGGGCCAGGCGCGTGAGCTGGGCCTCGTCGTCGCAATCGACGAATAGCGAAAAACTGGGCGTAAAGCCGAAGTCGTGGCGGGTCGGGCTGTCGATGCACATCACGCGCTGGCCGGCCACGGTAAAGCGCGCCTGGTGGATGCTGCCTGGCGCGCCCGGGCCATTGGCGCCGCAGCGCTCGATGCTTTCGACGGCGCCATCGGGAAACAACGAAACATAGAAGCGCATGGCTTCCTCGGCCTGCCCCTGGAACATGAGAAACGGCATGGCGCGCATGGTGAGTCTCCTGTCTGTGGTGTCCATACAGCATAGCGCCTGGGGCGGGCCGTGGCCGCGTTTGACAGAGAGCCGGGCGGCGGCACACACTTATTCGCATGTCGCCCCAGGCCTTTTTTGATTGTCATCGGCGGCGCGCCGCGAAGGTAGGCCATGTTTCAGATTCAAGCCGCCCGTTTCCCGCAAGACCGCGATGCCCTGATCGGCATCATCCGCGAATATATCGGCAGCACCCGCGTCAGCCTGGATTTCCAGAACTACGAAGAAGAACTCGACGGGCTGCCGGGCAAATATGCCGCGCCGCGCGGCCTCATGCTGCTGGCCTGGAAGGACGACGGCGTGGTGGGTTGCGGGGGATTCCGCGAGGTGGATGCCCGCAGCTGCGAAATGAAGCGCGTCTACGTCCGCCCCGAGGCGCGCGGCCGCCAGCTGGGCCGCCAGTTGATGGAGCGCATCCTGCAAGAGGCCAAGGCCGCGGGCTATGCCCGCATCTGTCTGGACGTGCTGCCCGAGTTCCTGGCGGCCCGTTATCTGTATGAGTCGCTGGGTTTTCGCGACACCGAGCCGGTGACACGCAATCCGGTGCCGGGCACGCGCTTTCTGGGCCGCGATCTCTAGGCGTTTTTGGCCCAACAAAAACCCGGCGCGCGGCCGGGTTTTTGTTGCGGGCGGACAAGCTTAGTCGCGGCGGCTGGTGACTTCGACCAGGTGGTAGCCGAACTGGGTCTTGACCGGGCCCTGGACCTGGTTGACCGGGGCGCTGAAGACGACCTGGTCGAATTCGCGCACCATTTCGCCGGGGCCGAAGGTGCCGAGGTCGCCGCCTTGGCGGCCCGAGGGGCAGCTGGAGTTTTCGCGGGCGAGCTGGGCGAAGTCGGCGCCGTTTTCGATGGCGGTCTTCAGTTCCTGGGCTTTGGCTTCGGTGGAGACGAGGATGTGACGGGCGGAGGCTTGTGCCATGGTGTGGCTCCAGTAAGGGCAGGCCGTTGCGCGGCCGGCGCCGGATGAGGGGAGCGGGCAGGGCGCCCGCGTGGCCCGCTAGTGTAGCGCGGCCGGGGCGGCTCAGTCCTCGTCGAGCAGGCGGGCCGCCCTGGATGAGGCGGCCGCGCCCGCCCGGTGGTAGTGCATGACGGTGGCCACGCTGGCGTGGCCGCTCATGGCCATGACCTCGGCCAGCGGCAGGCCCTGGCGTCCCGCTTCGGTGATGAAGCCGGCGCGCAGGCTGTGGGCGGCATAGTCGCCGTCCAGGCCGGCCTGGCGCGCCCGGGCCTGGACCATGCGGCGCAGGGCTTCGGCGCCCAAGGCCTCGCCCACGATGCCGCCGCGGCGCACGCGGCGGAACAAGGGGCCTTGCGTGATGCCGGCGGCCGCCAGCCAGGCATCGAGCGCCCGGGCGGCGCGCCCGGCCACGGGCTTATAGATGTCCGGGCGGGCGCGGCCCTCCTGGTTGGTCTTGGAATGCGCCAGGACATAGACATAGCCCTCGGGCGTGCGGCGCAGCTGCTCCATCGTGGCGGCCGCGACTTCGGAGCGGCGGCGCCCGCCGCTGGCCCAGGCGAACAAGAGCATGGCGCGGTCGCGCAGGCCGATGAGCGTGTCGTCGCAGGTCGCCAGCAATTGTTCCAGCGGCTCGCGGGTGAGGGCGTCCTTGCCCTGCGGCAGATCGCCGCGCCGGGCATAGGCCGCGCGGCTGCGCTTCATGAGGGCGCGCACGGCGCGGTCGCGGCAGGGGTTGGGCAGCGCCTGGGTCTCATGGGCTTCGGACAGCACCGCCAGGCGATGGCGCACGGTCGAGAGCTTCAGCGGCCCGGGCGCGCGCTTGGCTCCCGAGGCCAGCAATTGTTGCTCGATCTCCTTGGGCAGATCGTGCGCCAGCCCGGTGCCGGTGCTGTGCTCCAGGTGGTCGGCGATGAATTGCAGCACGGCTTCGACCGGCACCGGCAGGGCAAAAGGCCGCTCCAGCCGCAAGACATGCCAAGCCTCCCAATAGCGGATGGCCGCGCGATAGGCCGCCTGGGTATTGGGCGAGCTGCCTTCGCGCAGCAAGGCGCGCAGCGATTCGGCGCTGCCGCCCAGACGTTCCAGTGCCTGCCCCAAGGGGGTCGCGCTCGGCGCCGATCCCGGCGTTGCGGGCGGTTTTTGCTTGGATATGTTGTAAATCATATGTAGTATGTAGTGATTGATATTTTCTACATGCTATTAGCGCGGATAAACATCCATTATCCGCGCTAAATACGGCCTTGGCGCGCAAAGGAATGATGATGGCCATTGGGATTCAGCAACAGGATGTCTGGGCGGCGGCGGATGCCTTGCTGCGCGCGGGCGAGCAGCCCACGATAGAGCGCGTGCGCCAGCATCTGGGGCGCGGTTCGCCCAATACGGTGGGGCCGCATCTGAAAGCCTGGCTGCGCGAACTGGGCGGGCGGCTGGACGGCGCCGGGCCACCCGATGCCATCATGGAGGCCGCCCAAGGCCTGTGGCGCCAAGCCCAGGCGCTGGCGCGCGCTGAAGCCGCCGGCCTGGCCGCCCAGGCCCAAGCCGGGCTGGAGGCCGAGCGGGCGGCCATGGAGGCCGAGCGCCAGGCGCTGGCCCAGGCCCAGGCGCGGCTGGCCCAGCGCGAGGCCGACCTGGAAGCGGCCTTGGCCGCGGCGCAGGCCCTGGGCAGCGCCGCCCAGGCAAGGGCGCAAGCCCTGCAAGCGCGCCTGGAGGACGCGGAGGCGGAACTGCAGGCGCAGCGTCAGGCGACCGAGACCGCGCGGCAGGAAGCCCAGCGCGCCGAGCGGCAGGGCCGCGACAGCCTGGCCGCCGCGCAGCAACAATACCAGCAGGCCCTAGCCCAGGCCGAGGCCCGCCACGCCAGCCATGAGCGGCGCTGGCTCAATGACCTCGACGCGCAGCGCCAGGCCGCGCGCCGGCTGCAAGAAGAGCGCGATGCGGCGGCGCGCGGCCTGGCCGGGCGCGAACAAGCCCATGCCGAAGCGCTGCAGGCCTTGCGCGAAGACGCGCGCGCCGAGGCCGAAGGCCTGGCCCGCGCCCTGGCCGCCGCCCAGGCCGCGCAGGCGCACTGGCAGGCCCAGGCCGAAGCCGGCGCGCGCGCCCTGGCCCTGCAAGAACAGGCTCTCGCGCAACGCCATGCGGACATCGAGGCGCATGCGGCCCAGCTGCGCGCGCAATTGGCCATCAAAGACGAACAAATCGCCCGCCTCCTGGCCGCGCCGCGCCGCAAGGCGCGGCCGGGTTGAGGACGGGCGGCGGCTCGCCGCAGCGCCGCGCCAATCGCGGCGAGTGCTACAAGTGGCGGAGGCCGGTGGCGGCGGTGTCTGACACCGCGGGAGACAGTCGCGGTGGCGGCGGTGTCAGACACCGGGTGGCAGGCTGTTGCGGTCACGGACGGTGCTTGGGGGTGTCTGACACCGCGGGAGACAGTCGCGGTGGCAGCGGTGTCAGACACCGGGCGGCAGGCTGTTGCGGTCACGGACGGTGCTTGGGGGTGTCTAACACCGCGGGAGACAGTCGCGGTGGCAGCGGTGTCAGACACCGGGTGGCAGGCTGTTGCGGTCACGGACGGCGCTTGGGGGTGTCTGACACCGCGAGAGACAGTCGCGGTGGCAGCGGTGTCAGACACGGGTGGCAGGCTGTTGCGGTCACGGACGACGCTTGGGGGTGTCTGACACCGCGCGAGACAGTCGCGGTGGTGGCGGTGTCAGACACCGGGCGGCAGGCTGTTGCGGTCACGGACGGCGCTTGGGGGTGTCTGACACCGCGGGAGACAGTCGCGGTGGCGGCGGTGTCAGACACCGGGCGGCAGGCTGTTGCGGTCACGAACGGTGCTTGAGGGTGTCTGACACCGCGGGAGCGGAAGACCGCGGGCAGGAAACAGCAAGGAGGATCATGGACGCAGAGCTTGCCGCCGCCTGGCGGGCCCTGGCGCGCGGGGATGCGCTGGGCGCTTTGAATCTTGCGGCGCGGCGCGAGGACGCGCCGGGGCTGGCCGTGCGCGGCGTGGTGATGGCGCGCATCGGCGATTTTGACCGGGCGCGGGCCTTGTTGGCGCGCGCGGCGGCCGGCTTTGGCGTGCGCGAGCCGCGGTCGCGGGCGCGTTGTCAGCTGGCCTTGGCCGAGATCGCCTTGGCGCGGCGCGAGCTGCGCGGCATTGATGCGGCGCTGGCGCGGGCCCGCGCCGCGCTGCGCGGCGACAGGCATAACACGGCCTATGCCGTCTATCTGCAGGCGCGCAGCCGTTTGCTCGCCGGCCATGTGGGCCAGGCCCGTGCGCTGCTGGAGCAGGCCGATCCGCATGATCTGCTGCCCCGGCTGCGTCCGGCCTGGGATCTGCTGCTGGCCGGCATTCATATGCGCGATCTGGATGCGCGCGCGGCGCGCCAGGCCTTGGCGCGCGCCCGCGCGGGCGTGGTCGAGGCCGGTCTGCAAGCCGAGATCGCGCGCGCCGAAGCCTTGTGCGAGGGCCCGGCCGCCGTGCTGGCCGACGCCGCGGGCCCGCGCGTGCTGGACCTGGACGGGGTGCAGGCTTTGTTCGAGAGCGGCCGGCTGGTGGTCGACGGCTGCCGCCATGGTCTGCGCGCCGGCGGCTTGCGGGTGGATTTGCGCCGGCGCCCGGTGCTGCTGGCGCTGGCGCGTGAACTGGCGCAGGCCTGGCCGGCCGATGTGGACAGGGAAAGCCTGGCGCGCCGGGTCTTCCGCGCCCGGCGCATCGATGAGACCCATCGCGCGCGCCTGCGGGTGGAGATGGGGCGCCTGCGCCAGAAGATGGCGCCGCTGGCCGGGGTGCAGGCCACGGCCGGCGGCTACCGGCTGCTGCCCCTGGGGGCGGCCGGGGTGGCCGTGCTCCTGCCGCCGGCCACGCGCGCGCATCCGGCGATCGCGGCCTTGCTGGCCGACGGCCAGGCCTGGTCGGCCGCCGCCTTGGCCCAGGTCCTGGGCTTGAGCGCGCGCACCGTCCAGCGCGGCCTGCGCGCCCTGGCCGAGGCGGATCAGGCGCAGGCCATGGGGCAGGGCCGGGCGCGGCGCTGGACCGGCCCGCTGTTGCCGGGATTCCCGACAGACTTGTTACTCCCCGTCCACGAGCCGCCTGCCTAGAATGGGCTGCACCGATTCCTTTGGAGATCATCATGGCAAAGACAGTGCATCAGGCGGAAATCCTGCGCGAGTACGGTCCCTTCGAGGGCGCGCCGGCCGTCCATGGCGTGAGTTATGACGGCCGGCATGTGTGGTTCGCCACCGGCGGGCAGCTGCTGGCCATGGACCCCGGCAGCGGCAAGGTGGTGCGCGAGCTGAAACTGCGGGCCGATGCGGGCACGGCCTGCGATGGCCGCCACCTCTACCAGATCGGCGGCGACGTGATCCAGAAAATCGACATGGCCAGCGGCGAGGTCGTGGCCACGCTGCCTTTGCCCGGCAGCGGCTATTCGGGGCTGGCCTGGGGCGAGGGATCGCTGTGGGTGGGGCATTGGCGCGAACGCCTCATCCATGAAATCGATCCCGCCAGCGGCGCGGTGCGGCGCAGCTTGCGTTCGGACCGCTTCGTCACCGGCGTGAGCTGGGCCGGCGCGCAGCTCTGGCATGGGGTGTGGGATGACACAGGGCCGGGCGAGATCAGGCGCGTGGACCCGGCCTCGGGCGAGGTGCTGGAACGCATCGCCATGCCCGAGGGCGTAGCCGTCTCCGGCCTGGAGTCGGATGGTGCCTCGGGCTTTTTCTGCGGCGGGGGCGGCAGCGGCAAGCTAAGGCGGGTGAAGGCGGCGTGAGGCTGGCCTGCTATCCTCTGGGGACTCTTTGCGCCATTGAATAGGAAGCCCCGCATGCAAGCCGTTTTCATCGATGCCAATCCCACCCTGGCCGCCGTCGCCGAACGCCTGCACCGTCAGAGCGATCCCGGACTGGTCATCAATCGGCAGCCGGACATCCGGCCCGAGCAGATTCCGGGCGTGCTGGGCGGCGCCGAGATCGCGATCATCGACCACACGCATCTGCCTACCGAGGTGGCGCGGGCCTGCACGGCACTCAAGCATGTGGTCTTTCTGGGCACGGGCGCGCGCTCCTATATGAATCCGGAGGCGTTGGCCGGGCTGGGCATCGAGGTGCACATCATCAAGGGCTATGGCGACACGGCCGTGGCGGAATGCGCGTTTGCCCTGATGTGGGCGGCGGCGCGCAGCTTCAGCAAGATGGACCGCGCCATGCGCGCGGGGCAGTGGCTGCGCACCGATGCCGTGCAACTGACCGGCAAGACCCTGGGCCTGCTGGGCTTTGGCGGCATCGCCGCCGAGATGGCCCGGCTGGCGCAGGGCGTGGGCATGGACGTCCTGGCCTGGAACCGCAGCAGCAAATCGCATCCGGGCGTGCGCTTCGTGACGCCGGACGAGCTGCTGGCGCGCAGCGACGTCTTGTCGCTGCATCTGCTGCTCAATGACGAGACCCGCGGCTGGCTGTCGGCCGAGCGCATCGCGCGGATGCGCGACGGCGCCATCCTGGTGAATACGGCGCGCGGCGCCCTGGTCGATGAAGCGGCCATGATCGCCGCGCTGCGAAGCGGCAAGCTGCGCCATGCCGCGCTGGATGTGTTTGATGTCGAGCCTATGCCGGCCAGCCATCCGCTGTATGCGCTGGACAATGTCACCTTGTCGGCGCACTCGGCTTTCCGCACGCCCGAGGCCAGCGACAACCTGATCGAAGCCGCCTTGCAGCATTGCCGGCGGGTGGCGTCGGCCTGATGCTCGCAGCGCTGCGAATCTCGCAAAAATCCAAAATTCGCAGCGTACGTCGCTTATCGTCGTTCTTCTTGCCTTGATTCCTGCCGCGATCTAATCTGAGCGCATACTGACTCTGGCGCGCCGATATGGTCCAGGCAGGCTATAGCCCCGCACTCGTTCTGCTGTCCGTCGCCCTGGCGGTCCTGGCTTCGTATACGGCGCTTGCGATCGCCGCGCGCATCGTGGTCGAGCGCGAGGGCGTGGGCTCGGCCTGGCTGTGGGTGGGCGCCTGCATTACCGGTTTCGGCCTGTGGGGCATGCATTTCGTCGGGCTGCTGGCCTTCGGCCTGCCCTTGCCCTGGGGCTATGGCCGCCTGGCGACCCTGATCGCGCTGCTGATCGCCGTCGCCTTCGCGGCCCTGGCGCTGTGGCTGATGACACAGCCGGGGCTGGCGCGATGGGAGCGGGCGCTGGGGGCGGTCATCGTGGGCGCCGGGATCGCCGGCATGCATTACACCGGGATGGAGGCCGTGCGCATCCCATCGGGCTTCTCCTGGCCCCTGGTGCTGCTGTCTTTTGCCGCGGCCATTCTGGCCGCCGGCCTGGGGATATGGCGCGGCGCGCGCCAGCGCGCCCATCCCGAGCGCGCCTCCTTGCGCGCCTGGGAGGCGGGCGCCATGGGCCTGGGCTTTTCCGCCATGTACTACAGCGGCATGGCCTCGGCCGTGCATGCGGGGGGCGCCGGCACGCTGTCGCTGGCGATCAGCGCCGATGGCTTGGCCGCCACCATCCTGGGCCTGACCGTGGCGCTGTCGCTGGCGGCCAACAAGCTGTCGGCCAGCTATGCGCAGACAAGCGCCAGGAGCGCCGAGCTGGCCACCTCGCTGCAGGAGGCCCGCCACCGGCTTTCCTATCTGCATGCCCATGATAGCGTCACCGGCGCGGTCAACCGCCGCATGTTCGATAAGCGCTTGGCCGCCGCCATCGATCGCGGCCGGGCCGAAGGCGGCATGCTGGCCCTGCTGGTGATCGACGTGGACAGTTTCCGGGCCATCAACGATGCCTACGGCTATCCGGTGGGCGACGAGGTCCTGATGCACGCGGCCCAGCGGCTGTCGCAGGCGGCCGGCCCCGACGACAGCTTCGCGCGCCTGGGCGGCGATGAGTTCGTGGCGGTGGCGGCGGTCGAGCGCGCGGCCTACGCCAGCCATGTGGCCGGCAACTATCTGGCCAGCCTGCGCCCGCCTTTCCGGGTGCTCGGCCAGGAGATCCGGATCTCGGCCAGCGTGGGCATCGCCGTCTATCCGCATGACGGCGTGGATCCGCATGCCCTCATGGCCAAGGCCGAGGCCGCCAAGGCCTACGCCAAGAACCTGGGCCGCGACCGCTATGCCTTCTTCGAACCGTCGATGGAGGCCGGCAGCGACCGTCAGCTGCGCGTGGTCGAGCAGCTGCGCCTGGCGATCGAGCGCGGCGAGCTGCGCTTGTTCTACCAGCCCAAGGTCAAGGCGGCCAGCGGCGAGCGCGTCGGCGTCGAGGCCTTGCTGCGTTGGCGGAGCAAGGCGCTGGGCGATGTGCCGCCCGATGAATTCATTCCGCTGGCGGAACAGACCAGTCTCATCCTGCCTTTGCAGGCCTGGGTGCTGGACGAGGCCTGTCGGCAGATGGCCGCCTGGGATCGTCAGGGAGCCGATATCCGCACCGTGGCGGTCAATATCCCGGCGCTGCAATTCCAGCAGGCCGGTTTCGCCGATGACATCGCCGCCGCGCTCAAGCGCCACGGGCTGCATCCCAACCGCCTGGTGCTGGAGATCACCGAAACCACGGCCATGAAACAGGCCGCCCAGAGCGTGACGATCATGCGGCGGCTCTATGCCATGGGGGTGGGGCTGTCCCTCGACGACTTCGGGACCGGTTACTCCAGCCTGTCCTATCTGAAGCGCTTCCCGGCGCGCGAGCTGAAAATCGACCGCGGCTTTGTGCGGGAATTGGAACGCGATACCGAGGATGTGTCCATCGTCTCGGCCATCCTGGCGCTGGCCCATGCCCTGCGCCTGTCGGTGGTGGCCGAAGGCGTGGAAACCGAGGCCCAGCGGCAGCTGCTGGTGGAGCTGGGCTGCGATGTGCTGCAAGGCTATCTGACCGGCCGGCCCGCGCCGGGCTGGGCCTTTGATCCCGAGGCGCCGGGCCCGCTGGCATACGGCCTCAGAACACCAGCGCCGCGCTCACCATGAAGGTGCTGGTGCTGTCCAGGCGCCGCGTGCTGCTCACCGTCGGCGTCCAGCGCGCCGACAGCGACAGCGAGCGGTTGTTCGCCAGTTTGCGGTCATAGGTGAGAATCGGCCCCAGGGCCCAGTCGTGGCCTTTGAAACCATTCAGGCGGTCGGCCGTGGGGCCCGAGTCGGCGCCCAGTTGCTGCTGGGTGCCCACGACCAGGCCGGCGCCCACGCCATTGCCGAACATATGCCGGGCCATGACGTCCAGCCCGAAGATGGGGGCGTTGCGATAATCCGTGGCCTGGTTGCGCGTATACAGCTGCAGCGAGGCCACGGCGTCGAGCTGCATTTTGGATTCCGGAAAGATGCCCGTATAGGCCACCTGGGGAACAAAAGTCCAGTTATTCAAACTGGGGTTGGCCAGCGAGTTTTCATCATATTTACCCGTGGGCGCCCAGATATTCAGGCTCAGCGCCATGTGCTGGGTCTGCGAGAAGTGGTAGCCGGCGATAATCGGCGTGAAATACAGGTCAAACAGATTGGATGCCGTGTCGCTGGTCTCGCGGCTATTGCCGCGCGGGCCGGCCACCCTGGCCTTGACCTGGGTCCATACATAGGGAAGGGTGAGGCTGGAGGCGAAATTCCAGCTGCCCGCTCCGGTATCCCAGACCTTCATGAGCGTGGCCAGCGTGAAAGCCACCTGGCCATCCAGGCCCAGGGCGATCTGCCCGCCCACGGGCACCTGGCGCCGGCCCTCGATCTTGCCGTCGAGATAAAGCTCGGAAAGGCTGACGACCGTCATCGGCTCCGGCGCGACGATGCCGATATTGGCCTGCACCGTCGTGCCGGTCACCTGGCGTCCCAGCGCGCCTTCGGTGGCGTGCGCCGCGCCGGGCAGGGCGGCCAGAAAGGCAAGGCCGCAGACATAATGCCGGCCGCACAGCTTCGGGCTTCTCGCGCCACGCATACCACCTCCGGATCACATCGCCGAACACTGTTTCGAAAACCGCGCGATTGCGGGAAAAGGCGGTCGCGGCTTATGCGCAAGTGTTGCGAGAAAGTGGCGCAAACGTCAAGGCATGGCGCCCGCCATGCGCAGTTTCATACCCGGTTTTTAAATGGGGTTTGCCACACTGGAAAATCCCCAAAAACGTCAGTATTCTGTCCGGGTCATTGCTCACGCATTATGTCCGTGACCGATGGCGTCCATGCACGGCCAGCAAGCGGTAAGACCCCTTAAGCGCCTCCCAACGGCGCCGCGTTTTGCAACGAAATGTGGAGCGGGCAAGTGAAACAGCAGCTGAAAGTCGGTGTGGCGGTCACGGCGATTCTGGCCGCTGCGGCGGCCTTGGGTGCTTATGTCGCGGGCGGGCAACAGAAACCCGCCGGGCCGGTGGCCAAATTGGGCGATGGCAAGCAGGGGCCGGCGGGCATGGCCTGGGTGCCGGAGGGCGAGTTCCTGATGGGCTCGAATCACAAACTGGCCCAGCCCAATGAACGCCCGGCGCACAAGGTCAAGGTCAGCGGCTTCTGGATGGACGTGCACGACGTCACCAATGCCGAGTTCCGACGTTTTGTCGAAGCGACGGGCTATGTCACGACGGCCGAGCAGAAGCCGCGCTGGGAAGACCTGAAACCGCAATTGCCGCCCGGCACGCCCCGTCCGGACGACAGCCTGCTGGTGCCGGGCGCCATGGTCTTTGTCGGCACCGAGAGCGAAGTCTCGCTGCGCGACTACACACGCTGGTGGCGTTATGTGCCGGGCGCCGACTGGCGCCATCCGCTGGGCCCGGGCAGCAGCATCGCGGGCAAGGATGATCATCCCGTGGTGCAGGTCTCCTACGCCGACGCGCAGGCCTATGCCCAATGGGCGGGCAAGCGCCTGCCCACCGAGGCCGAGTGGGAACATGCCGCGCGCGGCGGGCTGGAGCAGGCGACCTATGCCTGGGGCAATGAACTCACCCCCCAGGGCAAGCCCATGGCCAATATCTGGGACACGCAGCGGCAACAGCCTTTCCCCGTGGTCAAGGACGAGAAAGTGCAGGTCGGCACCACGCCGGTCGGCAGCTTCGCGCCCAATGGCTATGGCCTGTACGACATGGCTGGCAATGTCTGGCAGTGGACGGCCGACTGGTACCGGGCCGATGCCTTCCGCATCCAGGCGCAATACCGCCAGCCGCCGCTGAACCCCGCCGGGCCCTCCGACAGCTACGACCCGGACGACGGCAACGTGCCCACGGCCGCGCCCAAGCGCGTGACCCGGGGCGGGTCCTTCCTCTGTAGCGACACCTATTGCATCAGCTACCGCGCCAGCGCGCGGCGCGGCACGGATCCCATGAATGGCATGTCCCACCTGGGCTTTCGCACGGTGATGACGCCGGAGCAGTGGAAACTGGCGCAGGCCCGCAGGGACAGCGTCGCCAGCCGTTGACATCCGCGCCGGCGGCCGCCGGCGCGCACGATAAGCTAAAGGGCAGGGTATGCCGTATCGCGAAGGGGTTCTTGCGCTTGAGCGCCTGGTGGGCCAGGCGGTGTTGGGCCAATCGGAAGTCATCCGGCAGGTGCTGGTGGCGCTCCTGGCCGACGGCCATGTGCTGCTCGAAAGCCTGCCCGGCCTGGCCAAGACGCGCACCGTCAAGGCGCTGGCCTCGCACATGGCGGCCGAGATGCGCCGCATCCAGTTCACGCCCGACCTGCTGCCGGCCGACATCACCGGCGCCGAGGTGCTGCAGCAGGATGCCGCCGGCGGGCATCGCATCCAGTTCCAGCCCGGGCCGCTCTTTGGCAACCTCATCCTGGCCGATGAAATCAACCGCGCGCCGGCCAAGGTGCAATCGGCGCTGCTGGAGGCCATGGAAGAGCGCCAGGTGACAGTGGGCGGCGTCACGCGCGCCATGCCGGCCCTGTTCATGGTGCTGGCCACGCAGAATCCCATCGAGCAGGAGGGCACCTATCCCTTGCCCGAGGCGCAGATGGACCGTTTCTTGATGAAGATACGCCTGGACTATCCCGACGCCGAGGACGAGGCCGCCATGCTGGCGCTGTTGCGCGGCGCTTCGGCCGCGCCGGCCGCCGAGACCGCGCCGCCCCTGGCTCAGGAGGATTTGTTCGCCTGCCGCGCCGAGATCGAGGCCCTGCACGTGGCCGCCGCCGTGGACCGCTACATCGTGGACCTGGTCAACGCCACGCGGCGTCCGGCCGACAAGGAGCTCGCGCGCTGGATACAGGTGGGCGCCAGCCCGCGCGGCGCCATCGCGCTGGATCGGGCGGCGCGCGCCCATGCCTGGCTGGAGGGGGCCGATTTCAGCTCTCCCGATGATGTGCGCGCCATGGCCCATCCGGTGTTGCGGCATCGCCTGCATCTTTCCTACGACGCCATTGCCGACGGCGTGACCGAAGACCAGGTCATCGACCGCCTGCTGGACGTCGTGGCGGTCCCTGTCTAGGCGCTGGCCATGAATTCGCCGGTCCATGTGCCCCTGTCTGAGCTGATGGCGCTGGAAGGCGCGGTGCGCGGCCTGAATTTCGCCGCCCATCAGCCGCTGCGCAGCGTGCTGGCCGGCGCGCATGGTTCGCGCCTGCGCGGCCGGGGGCTGGACTTCGCCGAACTGCGCCGCTATGTGCAGGGCGATGATTTGCGCCAGCTGGATGCGCGGGCCTCGCTGCGCCTGGGCAAGCCTTTCGTGCGCGTCTATACCGAGGAGCGCGACCGGCCGCTCATCCTGCTGGTGGACCAGCGCATGAATATGTATTTCGGCTCGACCCGCGCCTTCAAGTCGGCCGTGGCCGCGCGGCTGGCGGCCCTGAGCGCCTGGGCCTGCCTGCGCGCCGGCGACCGCGTGGGCGGCATTGTGATCGGCGATGCGGCGCTGAAGCAGTGGCGGCCGCTGCGCAGCCGCGCCCGGGTGCAGGCCTTGCTGGCCGCCGTGGTCAGCGAAAACCAGTCCCTGTCGGCGGCGCGCCCGGACGTGCCCGCCGGCCCGCGCCTGAACGAGGCGCTGCGCGCCGCCCAGGCCATGGCGCCGCATGATTGCCTGGTGGTCGTGATCAGCGATTTCGCCGGGGCCGATGCGCAGACCTTGCGCCATTTGCGCCTCTTGCGCGCGCATAACGATGTGATCGGCATGCTGGTCTTCGATCCCATGGCGCAGCAGCTGCCGCAAGGCGGACATGTCGTCGTTTCCCAGGGCGAGGTGCGGCTGGAGCTGGCCATGGGCAGCGAGCGCCTGCATCGGCCGCTGGCCGATTTCTTCAGCGAGCGCCTGCGCGATGTGGCCACGCTGCTGCGGCAGGCCCAGGTGCCCATGCTGTCCATCGATACGGTCGAGGACGCGCGCCTTCAGCTGCGGCGCGAACTGGGTTTGCGGGGAGGGCAGGCATGAGCGCGCCCGAGGTGCCGACCCTGGACCAGTTGCGCGAGCTGCCGCTGCCCGCGCCGGTCAGCCTGTGGCCGCAGACCTGGGCTTGGGCCGTGCTCGGCGGCCTGCTGCTGCTGGCGCTGGCCGCCTGGGCCCTGCTGGCCTGGCGCCGCTGGCGGCGCAACCGCTATCGCCGCGAAGCCCTGGCCGAGCTGGACCGCCTGCTGGCGGCCACGCGCGGCGATGCCGGCGCGGCGCGCGCCTTGCCCGCGCTGCTCAAGCGCACCGCGCTGGCGGCCTTGCCGGATACGGCACGCGCCGAGGTGGCGGGCCTGCGGGGCCAGGCCTGGCTGGACTGGCTCAATGCGGGCGCCCGGGTGTTTCCGGACGAGGCGGCCGAGCAGCTGCGCCGCCTGGCCTATGCGCCCGAGGCGCGCGGGCCGGCGGAGCTGGAGGCCTTGTTCGCCGCCAGCCGGCGCTGGGTGGAGAGCCATCATGTGGCAGCTTGATTATCCCTGGCTGCTGCCGCTTGCCTTGCTCGCCCTGGCGGCGCGGCGCTGGCTGCCGCCCTATCCGCCGGCGCAGCAGGCGTTGCGCGTGCCGTTTTTCGAGGCCGTGCAGCGCGTGACCGGCGTGGCGCCCTCGCGTCCCAAGACGCGCCGCGGCCAAGGCTGGCTCAATCTGCTGGTCTGGCTGCTGGTGCTGCTGGCCCTGGCCCGGCCGGTGCGCGTCGATCCGCCGCGCACGCAAGACCAGCCCCTGCGCGACATCATGCTGGCCGTGGACCTTTCGCAGTCCATGGACGCCACGGATTTCGTCGATGCGCAGGGGCGGCATCAATCGCGGCTGGAGGCGGTCAAGACGGTGGTGGCCGACTTCATCCGCCGCCGTCCGCAGGATCGCCTGGGCCTGATTGTCTTCGGCACGGGCGCCTATCCGCAGTCGCCGCCGACCATGGACCACGCCACGCTGGGCTTTCTGCTGGGCGAGATGGGCGTGGGCATGGCCGGCCCGCACACGGCCATCGGCGACGCCATCGGGCTGTCCATCCGCCTGCTGCAGTCCTCGCCCGAAAAAGAAAAGCTGCTCATCCTGCTGACCGACGGCAATGACACCGGCAGCAAGGTGCCGCCCGACCGGGCCGCCGCGCTGGCCGCGGGCCAGCACATCACCGTCCATACCATCGGCATCGGCGACCCCAAGGCCACGGGCGAGGACAAGGTGGATTTCGACGTCTTGCGCGCCATTGCCAAGACCACGGGCGGCCAGTTTTTCCCGGCGGCCGACCGCCAGGCGCTGGAACAGGTCTATGCCACGCTGGACCGCATCACCCCGCATACGGTCCAGGTGCTCAAGCACCAGGCGCGGCATGATTTCTTCTGGGTGCCGCTGGGCCTGGCCATGCTGCTCCTGGCGGGCTGGCATCTGGTGGCGGCCCTGGCCGGATGGCGCGGGCGCAGGGAGGGCGCATGGATATCGACCTGAGCGCCTTTCATTTTCTGCGCCCGGCCTGGCTCTGGCTGCTGCCGCTGGCCCTGGTCCTGCTGGCCCTGTGGCGGCTGCGCCAGGGCGCGGGGCGCTGGAGCGGCCATATCGCGCCGCAGCTGCTGCCCTATCTGACCCTGAGCCCCGGCGGCGGGCGCGGCCTGCGGCCGGTGCATGGGCTGGCCCTCATGCTCGCCCTGGGCGGCCTGGCCGCGGCCGGACCGGCCTGGCAGCGCGATACGCCGGCCTTCCTGGACAACACCGCGCCCTTGATCGCGGCGGTGGATCTGTCGCCGTCCATGGACGCCAACGATGTGCCACCCACCCGCTTGGAGGCGGCCAAGCATAAGCTGCGCGATCTGCTCGAACGCCGCAAGGGCGCGCGCACGGGCTTGATCGCCTATGCCGGCAGCGCCCATCTGGTGCTGCCGCCGACCGATGACGCCGCCTTGCTGGCGGTCTTTATCGATGCCCTGGACACGCAGCTGATCGCCCGCCCCGGACGCGATGTCGGCGCGGTGCGGACGCTGGCCGCGCGCGTGCTGGCCGCCGAGCAGGCCGGCGGCACGCTCTTGCTGCTGACCGATGGCGGATCGCGGCAGACCGGCTCGCGCGAGGCCAAGGTGGAGATGCAGACCATGGTGCTGGCCGTGGGCGCGCGCAATGTGGGCGGCGTGCTGGACGGCCAGGGGCGGCCGCGGACCGATGCCCAGGGCAATCCGGTCAGCGATGATTTCGATGCCCAGGCGCTCAGGGCGCTGGCGCGCAGCCTCGATGCGCCCCTGGCCAGCTTGACCGCCGACGGCGATGACCTGGATTGGGTCGAGCGGCATGCCCAGCGGCATTTCCAGGCGGTGCAGGGCAAGGGCGAGGCCAATTGGAAGGACGCGGGGTATTGGCTGTGCTGGCCGCTGGCCCTGCTGGCTTTGCTGAGTTTGCGGCGCGGCGGCGGCGTGGCCTGGATGCTGGCGCTGGCGGCCGTGCTGGCGGCCCCGCCCGCGCCGGTCCAGGCCGGGGCCCTGGCCGACGCCTTCTTCACCCCTGACCAGCAAGGGCGGCGGGCCTTCGAGCGGGGGGATTTCAAACAGGCGGCCGAACGTTTCGAGGATCCGTATTGGAAGGGGCGCGCGGCCTACGAGGGCGGCCAGTATCCGGCCGCGCTGGCCGCTTTCGCCCGCCTGCGCACGCCCGAGGGCTGGTTCTACCAGGGCAATACCCAGGTCAAGCTGCATCACTACGACGCGGCGCGCCAGGCCTATCGGCAGGCGCTGGCGCTCAAGCCCGATTGGGAGGCGGCGCGTTTCAACCTGCGGATCGTCGAGTCCTTGTTGAGCGCCATGGCCGAGGAGGACGAGGGGCAGGGGGCGGACAAGCCCGATCAGACCACGGTGGACAAGGGCGCGGCCCAAGGCCGCGAGCGCACGCCCGCGGCCGGGCAGGCGGTGTCGGAGGCCGATTGGCTGCGCAACCTGAGCTTGTCGCCGGCGCAGTTCCTGCGCGGCAAGTTCGCCATCGAGGACGCCAAGCCATGAGGCGGCTGGCGGCCCTGCTGGCGAGCGCCTGGCTGCTGGCCGCGGCCTGGACCGCGCAGGCGGCCGAACCGCTGTTGCGCGTGCGCGCCAGCCTCGGCCAGACCTCGGACGTGATGGCCGGCGCCACGGTGACGTTGCGGCTGGATGTCTTGACCTCCACCTGGTTTGCCGATCCGCCGGCCTTGCCGGATCTGCGTCTGCCGCGGACCCTGGTCACGCCGCCCAGCGGTCGGGCCGAGATCCTGCATGAGCAGGACAACGGCGTGGCCATGAATGGCCTGCGCTACACCTATGTGATCACGCCCCAGGCCGCGGGCCCGCTCGATATCCCGGCGCTGACGGTAAGCGCCCGCCTGGGGCAGGCCAGCGGGCCGCTGTCGGCCAGCAGCGCGCCGCTGCGCCTGGCGGTGCGGGAGGCGGCGGGCCCTGGCGTGGCGGCGCAGGCCTTGCAAGCCACGCAGGCTTTCGAGACCTCGGCCGCCTCGCTGACCGTCGGCGGACGGGTGACGCGCAGCATTACGCAGCGCGCCCAGGGCGCCCAAGCCATGCTCATCAAGCCCGCGCCCTTGACCGATGTGCCGGGCTTCAGGCGGTATGCGCGCGAGCCCGAGATCCGCAATCTGGATGATGGCCGCGGCGGCTTCGTGGGCGGCGAGCGGGTGGACCGCGCCGACTATGTGGCCGAGCGCGCCGGCACGCTAAGCCTGCCGGCCCTGCGCCTGGCGTGGGTGGACGGCGCCAGCGGCAAGCCGGCCGTCATTGAACTGCCTGCCCAATCTTTCGAGATCGCGCCCGCGCCGGCCGCGGCCTCGCCATTCCCCATTGAAGAAGAGCTGCGCCAATGGGTGCTGCATATCCCGGCCGGCGGCTTATGGGCCGCGGCCGGGCTGATCGCGCTGGCCCTGGCCGGCTGGCTGGGCGGTCCCGGCCTGCGTCGCGCCGCGCGCGCCCTGGGCGAACGCTGCCGGACCTGGCGCGCGCGCTGGCGGGCCTCGGAGCCCTGGGCCTGGCGGCAGTTGCGGCGCGAAGCGGGCCGCTCAGGCCTGGGCAGCTTTTATCTCTGGCTGCGGCGTGCCAGCGGGCGGGCCAGCTTGGGCCAGGCCCAGCGTGGCTGGAGCGCGCCAGCGCGCGCGCCAGCCCTGGAGATGCTGCGCGCCGATTATGGCCAGCCGCCCGATGCGGCCCGGGGGCAGGCGCTGCTGCGCCAGCAGGCGCCGCGGTGGCGCACGCGCTGGCGCGCCGCGCGCCGGCCGGCGCCCAGGCATGGGCTGGGGCCGCTGAACGACACGATCAACCACAGGGGAGAGACATCATGATCGGATTCTTGCGCCGCTGGCTGGCGCCGGCCTTGCTGGCCTTGTTGACGGCCTGTGCTTCGGAGCCGCCGGCGCCCACGCCGCAGTCCCAGCTGCCGTCTTGGAAGGCGGGCCCTTCGCGCGAGGCCATCATCGCCTTCGTGCAGGCCGTGACCCAGCCCGGCCCGGACTATGTGCCGCCGGCCGAACGCATCGCCGTGTTCGATAACGACGGCACGCTCTGGAGCGAGCAGCCGGTGTACTTCCAGCTGCAGTTCGCCCTGGACCAGGTGCGCGCCCAGGCCCCCTCGCATCCCGAGTGGAAGCAGCAGATGCCCTATAAGGCCGTGCTGCAAGGCGACAGCGCGGCGCTCAAGCAGCTCGATGAGCGCGGGCTGCTGCAGATCGTGGCGGCCACCCATACGGGCATCAGCACGGAGGAGTTCACGGCGCGGGCCAAGCGCTGGGTGGCTTCGGCGCGCCACCCGCGCACCCAAAGGGCCTATACCAGCATGACTTTCGCGCCCATGCGCGAGCTGCTGGACTATCTGCGCGCGCAGGACTTCAAGACCTATATCGTGTCCGGCGGTGAAACCGATTTCATGCGGGCCTGGGCCGAGGAGGCCTATGGCATCCCGCCGGAGCAGGTCATCGGCAGCACCTTTGTCCTGAACTACGAGATGCGCGACGGCAAGCCCGTGCTGATGCGCCAGCCCAAGCTGGAGTTCAACGATGACGGCCCGGGCAAGCCGGTGTCCATCCATCGCTATATCGGCCGGCGGCCCATCCTGGCCTTCGGCAATTCGGATGGCGACCTGGAGATGCTGCAGTGGACGGCGGCCGGCAAGGGCAGGCGCTTCGCCGGGCTGGTGCATCACACCGATGCCGCGCGCGAATGGGCGTATGACCGGCAATCATCCATAGGCAAACTGGACCGGGCGCTGGATCAGGCGCGCGCCCAGGGCTGGACAGTGGTCGATATGAAAACGGAGTGGAGGAGGATTTATCCGTTCGAGCAACCTTGATTGTTTGTGTTGCGTGTTTGCAGGTCAGGCCCTAGCGGCAAGGAGAAGCAAGTCATGAACGTCAGACAGTTTTTAGGTGGAACGCTGCTCGCCGTGGGAGGGCTCGCGCTCTCCTGCGGCGCGCATGCGCAGAACACGGGGCAGGGGGCCAAGCCGGAGGCCAAGGCGGCCGCCTCGGGCAAGAAGCCCAACATCCTGGTCATCTTTGGCGATGACATCGGCCAGGCCAATATCAGCGCCTATACGCGCGGCGTGGTCGGCTACAACACGCCCAATATCGACCGCATCGCCAAGGAAGGAGCGATCTTCACCGACTACTACGCCGAGAACAGCTGCACGGCGGGCCGCTCTTCCTTCATTACGGGCCAGTCGCCGCGGCGCACCGGCCTGTCCAAGGTCGGGGTGCCGGGCGCCACGGTGGGCCTGCAGGACCGCGACATCACCATCGCCCAGGCGCTCAAGGGCCACGGCTATGTGACGGCGCAGTTCGGCAAAAACCATCTGGGCGACCGCGACGAGTACCTGCCCACCAAGCACGGCTTTGATGAGTTCTTCGGCAACCTCTACCACCTGAATGCCGAGGAAGAGCCCGAGCGTCCCTATTGGCCCAAGAACCCCACCGATCCCGTCATCAAGGCGTATCAGCCGCGCGGGGTCATCAAGGCGACGGCCGACGGCAAGATCGAGGACACCGGGGCCTTGACCACCAAACGCATGGAGACCATCGACGATGAGACCGTGGGCGCGGCGATCGACTACATCGATCGCGCCGCCAAGGGCGACAAACCCTTCTTCGTGTGGATGAACACCACGCGGATGCACATCTTCACGCACATCCGGCCGGAGTACAAAGGCAAGAGCGGCATGCCGGGCAATGACTACGCCGATGGCATGTGGGAGCATGACCAGGACGTGGGCAAGCTCCTGAAAAAGCTCGACGACCTGGGCATCGCCGACAACACCATCGTGGTCTACACGACGGACAACGGACCCAACCAGTTCAGTTGGCCGGATGCCGCGACGACGCCGTTCCGCAACGAGAAGGACTCCAACTGGGAAGGCGCTTTCCGCGTGCCGGCCATGGTGCGCTGGCCGGGCCATATCCCGGCCGGCGAGGTGCGCAATGGCATGGTCTCGGGGCTGGACTGGTTCCCGACCTTGCTGGCGGCGGTGGGCGACACCGACGTCAAGGAGCGCCTGCTCAAGGGCTGGGCGCCGGCCAGCGGCGGCAAGAACTACAAGGTGCACCTGGACGGCTACAACCAGCTGGACTACCTGACCGGCAAGAGCGACAAGAGCGCGCGTGAAGACTTCTACTACTTCAACGACGACGGCATGCTGGTGGCCATGCGTTTCGAGAACTGGAAGGTGGTCTTCTGCGAGCAGCGCCAGCCGGGCGGCTTCGGCGTCTGGCAGGATCCCTTTGTCTGCCTGCGCGTGCCCAAGGTGTTCAACCTGCGCATGGACCCGTATGAGCGCGCCGACATCGTGTCCGACCAGTACAACGACTGGCTGACCAAGAATGCCTACCTGTCCTTCATCGGGTCGGCCAAGGCGTCGGAGTTCCTGAAGACCTTTGTCGAATATCCGCCCAGCCAGCGCCCGGCCAGCTTCAGCGTGGACCAGGTGCAGGAAGCGGTCGACAAGGCCATCGAAAAGCACTTTGAAGAGCAGAAAGCCGGCGCCAAGCCGGGGGCCAAGTAAGCAGTCGGGCCAAGTCGCGGACACGGCGGCGCCGTGTCCGCATTCCAAAGGATGTCAATGCAGACGGCGACGATGAAAATGGGCAAGCGCGGCATGGGCGCCAGCGCAAGGACAGGCCTGGGCCTGGCCGCCTTGCTGCTGTTGTTCTCGGGCGCCGCCTCACTGATTTTCCAGATCGTCTGGATCAAACAGCTCTCGCTGGTGGTGGGCGTGGAGATCCACGCCATCGCCACCGCGGTGAGCGCCTTTTTCCTTGGCCTGGCGGCCGGCGGCTGGCTGCTGGGCCGGCTGGCCGCCAGGCTGTCCCGGCCTATCAGGCTTTACGCTGCGCTGGAGGCGGGCGTGGCGCTGCTGGGCCTGGCCGTGACGGGGCTGCTCGCCCATGGCGCGCCCTGGTTCGCGGCCTATGAGGGGCCGCTGGCCTGGCTGGCGCTGTTCCTGGCCGTGGGCGCCGCGCCTTTTCTCATGGGCGGCACCTTGCCGGCGCTCTTGCAGGCCCTGCGCGCGGCCGGGCCGGTGGCGCGTTCGGGCGGCACGCTTTACGCCGCCAATACCGCCGGCGCCATCGCGGGCGCCTTGCTGCCGGCTTTTGCGCTCATCCCGGCCCTGGGCGTGATGGGCACGGCTTGCGCGGCCGCGGCCCTGAACCTGGTCTCGGCCCTGGGCGCGCTAGGCCTGGACCGCGCCGTGCCGGCGCCCGAGCCCGCGCGCGCGGCGCCGCTGGAGCGCGAGGCGCGCTGGGCCATCGGCCTCTATACCCTGGCCGGCGCGCTGGCCCTGGGCTATGAAATCCTCTGGGCGCAAATGGTGGTGCCCTTCATGAGCACCCGCGCCTTCGCCTTTTCCATCGTGCTGGCCATCTACCTGGCCGGGCTGGCGGCGGGCTCGGCCGCCTATGCGCGCTGGGGCGAACGCCTGGGCGAACCCTGGCGCGTCTTCGGTTGGCTGATCGCGCTGGCCGGGGTGACGGCCCTCCTGGAGGCGGCCTTGCTGGGGCGCTGGCTGGTGCCGCTGCAAAGCCTGGCCGAGGCCGGGGTGCTGCGATGGACCGACAATCGGCTGGCCGGCATGAGCGCGCGTTTCGCCACGGCCGGGGCGGCGGTCGTGCTCCTGCCCACCTTTTTGCTGGGCGCGGCCTTTCCGGCCGTGCTGCGCATCGCCGCTGGCCGGGATGGACAGGCCGGCCGCCGGGCGGGCGCCGTGCTGGCCGGCAATACGCTGGGCGGCATCGCCGGCACCCTGCTCACCGGCTTTGTGCTCTTGCCGGCGCTGGGCGCGGTGCGCACCCTGGCCGTGCTGGCCGCGGGCGCTTGCGCGCTGGGCCTGGCCGCGCTGTGGCGCGCGCCCGGCGGGATGCTGCTGGGCCGGGCCAGCGCCCTGGCGCTGCTGCTGGGCACGGCCGGCGTGGGCGCGGCCTTGCCGGCGGACCACCTGGCGCGGCTGCTGCCCGGCGCGCAAGGCGCCGATCTGGTGTTCTATCAGGAGAACCATGGCGGCACCGTGGCCGTGGTCGAGCGCGGGGAGGGCGAGCGGCGCTTCCGGCGCCTCTACATCCAGGGCGTGTCCAATTCGGGCGATGCCATGCCCTCGCTGCGCTATATGCGGCTGCAGGCCTTGCTGCCGCTCATCATCCACAACGGCGAGCCGCGTTCGGCGCTGGTGATCGGCTATGGCACCGGCATCACGGCCGGCGCCTTGTCGCGCTATGCCGGCCTGCGGCAGCGCGTGGTGGCCGAACTGCTGCCCGCCGTGGTGCAGGCCGGTCCCTTGTTCCGCGGGACTTATGGCGCGAGCCAGGACCCGGGCCTGGAGATCCGCCTGCGCGACGGCCGGCGCGAGCTGCTGGCCAGCGAACAGCGCTATGACCTCATCACGCTGGAGCCGCCGCCGCCCTCGGCCGCCGGCGTGGTCAACCTGTATTCGAGCGACTTCTACGCCTTGGCCGCGCGGCGGCTCAATCCCTCGGGGGTGGTGGCCCAGTGGCTGCCGCTGCCCACCCAGAACCTGGAAGACACGCGCGCCCTGGTGGCGAGCTTTCTGGCGGTCTTTCCGCATGTCTCGCTCTGGACCACCGAGGTGCACGAGATGCTGCTGGTCGGCTCCATGCAGCCCATGGCGCTGGATGCCGCGCGCATCGCCGAGCGCTTCGGCCAGCCGCGCGTGCAGGAGGCGCTGGCCGAGGTCGGCGTGCGCAGCCCCGCGGCGCTGCTGGCGACCTGGGTCTGCGGGCGCGAAGCGCTGGAAGGTTTCGTCGCCGGCGTGGCGCCGGTGACCGACGACAGGCCGGCCATCGAGTACGCGCCCTGGGTGCGCCAGCGCGAGATCGTGCGCGCCTTGCCGGCCTTGATGGCCTTGCGCGAGGCGCCGCCGCTGCAGGGCGGCAGCCCGCAGCTGGACGAGGCGATGCGGCGCGAGCGGGTGCAGCTGGATCTCTTTTACCGCAGCACCATCGCCGCCTACGCGGGCGACCAAGAGGGCTGGTCGCGCGACGTCATCGCCCTGAGCCGGCTGGCCGACGGCAACCGCTATCTGCGCTGGTTCCTGGACCAGGGGACGGGCCGATGAGGCTTGCGCTGCTGGCGGCGACGCTGGCCGCCGCGCTGGCCGCGCCGGCGTGGGCCGAAGACATGCGCGATCCGGAGGACGGCGCCTTCGATATGAGCGACGATCTCTTGCATCGCAGCGGCCTGTTTCCCGTGCCTGCCCTCATCACCGAGCCGGCGGTGGGTTATGGCGGGGGGCTGATGCTGATGTATTTTTCGGAATCCTTGGCCGAGGCCGGCGAGCCCATGGGCGTCGATGTGGCCCACAGCAAGGAGCAGAACGCTTTTTATATTCAAGTGGGCAGCGCCTGGCGCTGACCGGTGGACAAGGATCATGGCCTTCAAACCGCGCTTGTTCGGTCTGCTTCTGGCGCTGGCGGCAATCAGCGTCGGGGTGGGTTTCGTCAACGCGCTGCACGCCGGCTATCTGGTGCAGCGCGCCCAGGTCATACAGAATTCGCTGACCTCCGGCCAACACTATGCCGAGAAGCTGGCCCAGGCCATCGACCTCTATCTCGATGCGCTGCACCAGCAATTGGCCGTCATGGCGCTGCCGCTGGAGGACAGCGCGCGGCGGCAGGCGGTGCTGGAGCGCCTGCGCCAGCAGGCGGACACGCTGGATGCCTTGGCCGTGGTCGATGCCCAGGGCCGCGTGCTGCAGTACGCGGCGACCGAAGCGGGCGCCGCCTTGCTGCAGGGCAGCGGGGAGGCCGACCAGGTGCTGCCGGCGCAAGCGGGGCTGCCCGCCCGGCTGGTGATCGCCCAGGCCCTCGCTTCCGGCGATGAAAGACTGCTGGCGGTCATGGCGCTGGAGCGGGGCTCGGGGCTGGATCGCCTGATCACCGGCCAGCTGGGAGCGGCGGCGTATTCGGTGCATCTGGTAAGCGACGAGGGCATGGCGCTTTACGGCGCGGCGCCGCCGGCCGAGCTGTCCTGGGCGCGTCTGTCGGGCGGCTCGGGGGCCGTGCTGCGCGAGTCCCCATCCGGCGCCGCCGAGGTCGTCGGGCATGCGCCGGTGGGGCAGGGGCGCTGGATGGTCGTCTTGCGCCAGCCGCTGGCCCCGCGCCTGGCCTCCCTGTCCCTGGTCTGGCGCGAATCGCTGGCCAGGGCCACGCCCGCGGCGCTTTTCATGCTCTTGCTGGTGGGCCTGCTGGCCTATGCCATCGCGCGGCCGCTTACGCGCCTGGCCCGCGCCATCGATCGGGGCAGCGAAGCCGGCGCGCGCCGGACCCGCCCCTGGTATTTCGAGGCGGACCGCCTGCGTTCGGCCGCGCTGGCCGCGCTGGGCAAGCATCAGACCGAAGTCCAGCGCCTCAATACCGCCTCGATGACGGATCCGCTGACCGGCCTGGCGAACCGGCGGGCGCTGCAGCCCTGTCTGGAGGCGCTGGCCGACAGGCGGCAGGAATTCGCCCTGCTGGCCCTGGATGTCGACCACTTCAAGCAGATCAATGACCGCCATGGCCATCCGGCCGGCGATGCCGCGCTGCGCGCGCTGGCCGAGACCGTGGGCGGCTGCATCCGCCCGCAGGACCGCTTTTTCCGCATCGGCGGCGAGGAGTTCCTGGCGGTGGTGCCGGGCGACATCCAGGCCGCCGGGCAGATCGCCGAACGCATCCGCCAGGCCGTCGCCGGCCAGGCCATGCCGGCCGGCGTGGGTTCGATGACCGTCTCGCTGGGCCTGGCGCGTTGGCCGGCCGACGCGGCCGATATACCGGCCGTGCTGGCCCGGGCCGACCAGGCGCTTTATGCCGCCAAGCAGGGCGGGCGCAATCGCGTGGTTCGCTGGGACGAGTGCAAACCGGGCCCGGCCTAGCCGGCCCACTTTTTCTATAGCCTGATCGAGGTTGGACATGAACTACTCGCTGTTGCTTGTCGTCGTGGCCTTGGTGTTCTTTCTGCTCTTGCTGGCGGCCATGCAGCTGGGCCGTCTCGCGCGCGGTCGGGCGCCCGCCGACAGCCCGGGCGCGGCGGCGATCGAGGCCTCGGTATTCGCGCTTCTGGGCCTGCTGATGGCCTTCACGTTCTCGGGCGCCGCGCAGCGCATGGCCGAGCGCCGCGATCTGCTGGTGCAGGAGGTCAACGCCATTGGCACGGCCTGGCTGCGCGTCGACCTGCTGGATGCCGCCGACCAGCCCGCGCTGCGCGACCAGTTCCGCCGCTATGTGGATGAGCGGATCAACTACTACGCCCATGTCACGGACTTGCAAGGGCGCGATGCCATCGCCGACCAGGTGTCGGCCTTGCAGAAAGCCCTTTGGAGCGGCTCCGTCCAGGCCAGCCGGCACACCGCGCCGCCGCTCGCGGCCGCCTATATCGGCGCGGTCAACGAGATGTTCGACGTCGCCAGCGCGCAGACCGTGGCGCAGAAGGTCCATCCGCCGGCCGCGACCTATGCCTTTCTGGGCTTTCTGGCCCTGATCTGCGCCTGCCTGGTCGGCCGGCACCTGGCCAGCGCCCAGGGTCGCGGCCTGTTTCATCAACTGGTGTACGCGGTCGTGATGACCACGGCGCTCTACATCATCGTGGACTTCGAGTTTCCACGCCTGGGCGTGATACGCATAGACCAGAGCGATGCGCTGCTGGCCGCGCAGCGCGCCGCCATGACGGATCCCGCGCCATGAAGCGGGCCGCACTCTCCTGGCTGCGCGGCCTGGCGCTGGCCTTGCTGGCCCTGCCCGCGGGCGCGCAGACGCTCAAGCTAGGCAAGGATGATCTGCAAAAGCGGGCCAATGGGGTGCTGGCGCTGATGTCGTTTTCCATCGTGCCGGATATCACGACCAGCGCGCTGAACATCGGCAGCGGGGGCGCGTCGACCTCGGGCTCGACCGATTTCTACATGACCCAGCTGGGCGGCGGCGACACTCTGTCCAAAAGCGTGCCCATTTATCTGGAGGGAGTGCTGGCGGGCAGCCGCTATGATCCGGTCTTCATCGCCACCCAGGGCGCCGAGACGCGCCGCATCCCCACCAAATGGAACAGTATTTCGGCCACGGGCGGGGTGGGCTGGGATTTCAAACTGACCGACGAACTCAAGCTGCGGCCCATCTTCAATGTGGCGCTGGGCAATGTGACCAGCGACCTGCGGGCGGCCAGCTGGTATGTGGGGCAGAAAACCGGGCACGACATCGATTTCCTGGACCGGGGCTCGCTCAATGCCTATGGCCTGGGCGGCTCCCTGATGCTGGACTATGAGCACTACCGGCCCGGCTATGAGGTGGATGTGGAGCTGCGCTACTCGGATATCCGCTTGCGCAGCTTCGACAGCTCGGCGGCGGTGCGCGGCCAGGCGACGGCGCAGTCGGCCAATCTCTGGATGCGTTACCGGGCGCCGACCGGCATCACGCTCTTGCAGCGGCCGCTGCGCTACGTGCTGGAGGCCACGCATTCGGAATTCCTGGGCGACCAGCGCGGCATCCTGGGCTTTGACCGCCTGACCTCGCTGGGCCTGGGCCTGGAGCTGGATTCCAGCGCCTACAACGTCATCATCACGCGCACGCGGCTGGTGGGGCGTTATGTCTTTGGCAACAATGTCTCAGGCTTTTCGGTGGGCCTGGCGGTGAGTTTTTGAGGGGGTTGAGATATTTCTTTACAGCTGTTCGCAACCATGCGAATAATGTCTTCGAGTCATTTTTCGTGGCGTCCTTCGATTGCCTCGGCGCCCGGGCAAGCAGCCGGTCTGGCTTGCTTCAACCAAGCGAGTGCGTGACCCCGCTTCGCGGCGGGCCGATGAGCGTAGCCTTGATTGATTCTGGAGGATGCCATGAGCAAGCGTAGGCTTGCCGGGCCGCTGTTCGCGGTCCGGCCTATGATCGTCGCCTTGGGATATTGTGTCTTGCCCCTGGGTCTGGCGGGGCCGGTATTCGGCCAGGTGTTCATCCAGGGGGCCGATGTCGGCCCGAGCCGGACGGAGTCCGGGATGGATTATTCCAACTCGGCCACGACCATCATCCGCGCCGCCAGCGGCGGCAGCTATACCGGCACCAACATCACCGGCAGCACCACGGCCAACGGCGCGTATGGCGCCTATGCCCAAAACGGCGGGCAGATCACCCTCAATGGCGGGACCTTTCTGCTTAACGCGACCGCCACCAATGCGCACGGGCTCTTTGCCTCGGGCGCGGGCTCGCAGATCAATGCCAATGGCGTGACCATCACCACGACGGCCGGCAATTCCAGCGCGGCGATAAGCAACGCCGCCGGCGGGGGCATCGCGCTGGGCACGGGTTCGATATTGAGTTCGGACGCCGGCACCACGCTGCAGGTGAGCGCGGGCGCGGTCAGCGGCAACAACCTCAGTCTCACCAGCAACCGCCTGGGCGCGGCGCTTACGCCCCAGCTCATCGCCTTGCCCAGCTATCCGGGCGGGCTGGCGGGCACCGACCCCATCGATTCGGACCATAGCGGAGACGATGCCGCGCTGGCGCCGTATCTGATCGCTTCGCCGGCCCATGCCGTCTCGATGGGTGGCGGCACGCTGAACCTGACCGGCTTGACCACGGTCAACGCGGGCGGCATGGGCATGCAAGTGACCGGCGGCGTCGTGCAGCTGGAGAACCTGAACCTGACCGCCGGGCCGGGTGGCGCCGACAATACCTGGATGCATGGCGTGTCCGTGACCAATGCCAGCTACACCCAGAACGGCAACCTGACCGCGGTGGTCGACAGCGTGGCCGGCAATGGCATCTATGCGCGTACGAACGGCATCGTGGCGCTGGGCGGGGCGGGCAAGACCGTCAGCGTGACCTTGTCCAATGTGCGCAACAATAGTATCAACCAGGTCAACGAGGCCAGCGCGCTGCGCGCCGATCTGGGCACGCTCACGGCCACGGGCACGGTGCAGCTGCTGGCCTCGCAGGGCCGCGGCTATGGCCTGTGGACGGGCGCGTCCGGAGGCACCATCACCATCAACGGCAATACCGCCATCGAGACGCGCGGCCGCGAAGGCCTCGGCATCCGCCAGGATAACGGCGCCATCACCCTCAATGGCGATCTCTCCATCATCACTGGCAAGAATCCCGTGGCCGATGCCCTGGACGGCGCCGGCTCGGCCGGCATGCGTCTGCTCAAAGGGACGATCCGCGTGACGGGCAGCACGACTGTCGAGACCCATGGCGGCGTGGTGGCCGTGGGCACGGCTTCGACCCGGGAGTCGGCCTACGGCATCTGGGCGACCAGCGCCAGCCGCATCGCCGGCCTCGACGTGCAGGGCGACTTCATGGGGCCGGTAAACGTGACCACGACGGGCGCCGCCGCGCATGGCATCTACAACGACATGACCTCCGGCACCCTGGTGTTCCACGACACGGTCACCGTCGGCACCTCGGGCGGGACGGGTTCGGTGACCTGGGCGCGCGCCAGCCTTAGCGCCTTTGGGACCAACGAGACCGTGGGCGCCTGGGGCGTGAACAACATGCTCAACAGCGTGACCACTTTCCAGGGCGCGCTGACGGTCAACAACACGGGCGATCAAGGCGGGGGCGTGCGGGCCATGGGCGGCACGGTCAACCTGGCCTCGGCCAATATCACGACCTCGGGCGCCGGGGCCCATGGGGTGATGGTGGGGTCGAACACGGCGAGCGGCACGACCTATCGCGGCACGATCATCGCCAGCGGTCCGGTCAATGCCAGCACCAGCGGCGCGGCCGCGCACGCGGTCTATGGTTCAGGCGCCGGCACCACCCTCAACCTCAATGGCGGCGGCCGCTTGCGCGCGACCGGCGCCGCTTCCTTCGGCATCCTGGCGGCCAATAGCGCCACCGTCAACGGCACGGGCGTTTTCGACATCGAGGGCGCGCTGCAATCGCAGGACACGGCCACCGCCGCGCTGGACATGAAGGCCGGCAGCCTGTTTACCGGCACCACGGCCCGGCTGAACACCTCGACCTTCAACATGACCCAGGGCGGCACCTGGAATATGACGGGCAACTCCACCTTGTCCGACCTCAATGTGGCCGGCGGGCAGGTGCTCTACAGCGCGCCGGCGGGCGGGGTGTACAAGACCCTGACCGCCACCAACGTGACTGGCGGCAATGGGGGCATCATCGGCCTGAACACCTACCTGGGCGCCGATGGCTCGCCCTCGGATCTGCTGATCGTCGATGGCGGCGCGGCCACGGGCTCCACGGGCTTGCGCATCACCAATAACGGCGGCCCGGGCGTGCTCACCACGGCCAATGGCATCCAGGTGGTGCAGGCCACCAATGGCGCGACCACGGCGGCCAGCGCCTTCAGCTTGAGCGGCCGCGCGGTGGCGGGTCCCTATGAATACCGCCTGTACCGGGGCTCGAGCGATCCGGCCGACGAAAGCTGGTATTTGCGTTCGGAGAAAACGCCGGTGCCGCCCACACCGCCGGATCCGCCGACGCCGCCCAACCCGCCCGAACCTCTTTATCGTCCGGAAGTGGCGGCATACCTGGCCAATCAGCGCCTGGCCTCGGAGATGTTCGTGCACAGCCTGCACGACCGCCTGGGCGAGCCGCAATACATCGAAGGCCAGCAGTTCGACAACGAGGACGATAAGCGGCGCGCATTGTGGCTGCGCATGACCGGGCGCTGGCAGAAAAGCCGCAGCGGCAACGGCGAGTACCGGGTCGACAGCGACACCGTCCTGCTGCAAGGCGGCGGCGACATCGCCCAATGGCAACTCGCCAGCGAGACCGATCGCCTGCACCTGGGCGCCATGGCGGGCTATGGCGATGCCCGCAGCAGCGCCAGGGCCGACGGCAACCCGTATAAGGCGCATGGCCGTGTCGAAGGCTATACGGTGGGCCTGTACGGCACCTGGTACCAGAACGACGCCGAGCGCCTGGGCGCCTATGTGGACACCTGGTTCCAGTATGGCTGGTTCCGCAACCGCGTCGAGGGCGACGCGCTCGATACGGTCAAGTACGACGCGCAGGGCTGGGCCATATCGGGCGAGGCTGGCTATGCCTTGCGCGTGAAGGGCGACTGGATACTGGAGCCGCAGGCCCAGCTGATCTACACCGAGTACGACCCGGACAGCGTCACCGAGGCCAATGGGACCAAGGTCGGCGGCGGGCGCTCCGATGGCACCATCTGGCGCCTGGGCCTGCGCGGCCACCGGACCTTCGATATGGAAAACGGCCGCAAGATTCAACCTTTCCTGACCTTGAACTGGTGGCATAACGACACGGACGGCCAGTACCGGTTCAACCAGGTGACCCAGGGGGGCCTCTATCCGCGCGACACCTATGAAGTCAAGCTCGGCCTGCATGCGGACTTCACCAAGGGCTGGACGGGCTGGACCAATGTGTCGGGTTCATGGGGCGCGCATCACTACCAGCAATACGCGGCGCGCATAGGGATGAAGTACACCTGGTAGGGCGCGGCGGGGCGCCCGCCGTATCCCTCACACCCAACCGCTTGTCTGCCCATCCGCCTGCCTGCGCGGGCGCGGCAGTTCGATGGCGACAACCGCCACCCAGCCCAGGGCATAGGCCAGGATGTCCCACCCGTCGGCGGTGCTGCCCAGCACAATGCGCAGCAGGGGGTTGGGCAGGCGCCAGCCGAGGTAGGCGGCCGCGTACTGGCCCATCTCGATGAATACGCCCATGCCGAAGGCCAGTCCGGCCAGCGCCAGCACATGGGCGCGCAGGAAGATCTTGAACAGGTAGTACACCCAGACCACGGCCAGGGTGTCGCCCAGGAAGCTGCGCGCCCAGCCCCAGCCCGCGCCCGCCGTGGCCAGCACGGCGAGCGCGATGCCCAGCAGCACGGCGGCGGCCAGGGCGCGGGGGTTGAAGCCTATCGTCATGCGCGTGATCGTAACCCGCGCGGCCCGAAGGCGTCAGTCCAGGCGGATATTGGCCGCTTCGATCAAAGACTTGTAGGTCTGCGACTTCTGGTCCAGGCGCTGGCGCAGCTCGGGCAGGGGCCAGGTCAGGGGCTCGAAGGCGAAGGTGTCCAACCGCTTGCGCACCTCGGGCATGGACAGCACGCGGCTCACGTCGGCATGGATTTTGTCGCGCACCTCCGGCGGCAGCCCCTTGGGCGCGAGCAGCGACACGATGGAGTTGACGTCCAGCTGAGGCGGGCCGCCGGCCTCGGCCACGGTGGGCACATCGGGGAACTGGGGGTGGCGTTTGGGCGCGGCGATGGCCAGGTAGCGCAGCTTGCCGCTGTCATAGACCGGGCGGGTGGAAGGGATGGTGCCAAATGCCCAGTCCACGTCGCCGTTGGCCACCGCGGTGTAGAGCTGGCTGACTTCCTTATAAGGCACATGGATCATCTTGGTGCCCGTGAGCGAGGCCAGCCATTCACCGCCCAGGTGGCCGGGGCTGCCCACGAACCAGGAGCCATAGGTCAGGCTGTCCTTGCGGGTCTTGGCCGCCTCGATCAGGTCGCTCATGTTCTTCCACGGCGATTTCTGGCTGACGGACACCATGAACGGGGTGTAGAACAGCGGCGCCACCAGGTCGAACTTCTGCAGCGGCACGTAGTTGCGCGTCTTGTACAGATGGGGCAGGGCCGAGACATGTTCGCTGTCGAGCTGCAGCAGGGCATAGCCGTCGGCTGGCAGCTTGGCCACCGCCTCCATGGCGATGAAGCCGCCGCCGCCGGGGCGGTTTTCCACCACCACGGGCTGTTTCCAGAGCTTGCCCAGCTCCTGGCTCAGGATGCGCAGCACCACGTCCGGGCCGCTGCCCACCGAGAAGGCGGTGTACAGCGTGACGGTGTGGCTGGGATAGGCCGGGGCCTGGGCCCGGGCCCAGGGGCTGGCCAGCAAGCAGCCGGCGGCCAGGGCGGCGGACAAGAGTTGACGGCGGCGTTTCATGGTTTGTCTCCTGGAGCTGTTGTTATGGCTGGGGAAAGCGAAACGGCGGGAAAAACGTCAGAAGCGGGGGCCTTGCATGCAGTTCTCGGCCTTCCAGCCGTATAGCCATTGCAGGCCGTCATAAAAGCGCGATTGGGGGCAGCCCTGCCACAGCGCATTGCGCACCGCGCGCTCCACGCCCTTGGCGTGGTAGATGCGGCCCATTTCGCGGGTGGACCACACCACGCGCGCGCTGCGCGGGATGCGCAGGGACTGATAGAGCTGGAGCGCGGCGGGCAGATCGCCTTCGCATTGCTGCACCGACAGGCCCAGCGTGACGGCATCTTCCAGCGCCATGCAGGCGCCCTGGGCCATGTACTGCGACATGGGATGGGCGGCGTCGCCCAGCACGGTGGCGCGGCCGAAGCTCCATTGCTCGACGGGCTCGCGGTCGGCGGTGGCCCAGCGGCGCCAGGAGGTGGGGCGGTCCAGCAATTGGTGGGGCCGCGCGTGGATGCCCTCGAAATACGACAGCACTTCCTCCTTGCTGCCGTCGCGCACGCCCCATTCTTCCTGCTCGCGGCTGTGGAAGGTGACCACCAGGTTGTACTGCTCGCCGCCGCGCAGCGGATAGTGCACCAGGTGGCAGCGCGGGCCGGCCCACAGCACCGGCGCGTTGATGCGCAGGTCTTCGGGCATGTTGTCGCGCTCGACCACCGCGCGGTAGACGACGTGGCCGGTCACGCGGGCCGGATCGCCGATCAGGCTTTGGCGGACCACGGACTTTACCCCGTCACAACCGATGACCATGTCGGCGCGATAGACATTGCCTTCCGTGTCGCGGACCTGGGCATAGCCGTCGCCCTGCTCGAAGGACTGGATCTGGGTGGAGGTGCGAAAGGTGATCAGGGGGTCGTGCCTGACGCCTTCGAGGATGGCTCCATGGATATCGGCGCGGTGGATCACGGCATAGGGGCCGTTGAAGCGTTCGCGGAAGGCCTGGCCGGTCTCGATGCGCACGACCTCGGTGTTGTCCACCGCGTCCATCATGATGATGTGATCGGTGAACACGGCCTTCTGGCGCGCCATCTCCCCGACGCCCAGGGCGTCCAGGGCCGCGAAGGCGTTGGGCCCGAGCTGGATGCCGGCGCCGATCTCGCCGATGTGCGAGGCCTGCTCCAGCAATTGAACCTGGATGCCTTGGCGGGTGAGGGCCAGGGCGGCGGCCAGGCCGCCGATGCCGCCTCCCACCACGATGGCCGTTTGCCGGGCGGATTTGCCCGCCGATGCTGTTTTCATGTCTCGTCTCCAGACCCCGCCGCCGGCGGAGTCGTGCTGTCCTTGTCCGGGGCCGGCCTGCGCCTGGCGGCCCCGGGGTGCTGCTTACTTGGAAAAATCCGGCTGGCGCGAGGGCGCGGCGGCCTGGAAGGCAGGCTGCGCCGAGCAGTGTTCGTACACCCGCAACACGCGCGCATAGGGCGCCAGGTCGCAGTTCATGCGTTGGGCATTGGCCACCTGCGGCACCAGGCAGCAGTCGGCCAGCGTGGGCGCGTCGCCAAAGCAGTACTCGCCGTGGCCGTGGCGGGCGAGCAATGCCTCGACCGCGGTCAGCCCCTCTTGTATCCAGTGGGCGTACCAGGCGTTCTTCTGCGCCTCGGTCGCGCCCAGCACATCCTGCAGATAACGCAGGATGCGCATATTGTTGACGGGATGGATGTCGCAGGCGATGGCCTGCGACACTTCCAGCACGCGGGCGCGCGCCAGCGCGTCGGCCGGCAGCAGGCGCGGCTCGGGATGCGTGGCGTCCAGATAGTCGATGATGGCCAGCGACTGCGACAGCCGGAGTTCGCCCTCGACCAGCAGCGGCACGCCGGCCGAGGGGTTGAGCGTCACATAGCCGGCCTCGCGCTGCTCCTGCTTGCGCAGGTTGATGGGCAGGTACTCGTAGGGCAGTCCCTTGAGCGCCAGCGCGATGCGCACGCGATAAGAGGTCGAACTATTGAAGAAGTTGTACAGCTGGGTCACGGCGTCACCTTGACCTTGAGCGTGCCCAGGCCATCGACGCCGCCTTCCATCAGCTGGCCGGCCACGACCGGGCCCACGCCTTCGGGCGTGCCGGTGAAGATCAGGTCGCCCGCCTCAAGGCGGAAGTAGCGCGACAGATAGGCGATGGTCTCGGCCACCGACCAGATGAGCTTGTCCACATTGCTTTGCTGCTTGGCCTGGCCATCGACGTTCAGCCAAAGGCCGGCATGGTGGATGTCGCCGGCCTGCGCGGCCGGGTAGAGCGGGCCGATGGGCGCGCTCTGGTCAAAGGCCTTGCCCAGCTCCCAGGGACGGCCGGCCTCGCGCATCTTCATCTGCAGGTCGCGGCGTGTCATGTCCAGGCCCACCGCATAGCCCCAGACATGGTCCAGCGCGGTCTCGACCGGGATGTTGGCGCCGGCCTTGCCGATGGCGGCCACCAACTCGATCTCGTAGTGGTAATTGGCGGTCTCGGACGGGTAGGGCAGCGACAGCGTTTCGTTCTGCGCCACGGGCACGACGGCGTCGGTCGGCTTGCAGAAGAAAAAGGGCGGCTCGCGGTCCGGATCGAAACCCATTTCGCGGGCGTGCGCGGCGTAGTTGCGGCCCACGCAATAGACGCGGCGCACGGGAAATTGTTCGGCGCTGCCGACCACGGGAATGCCGACCACGGCCGGCGGGGCGAATACATAAGCCATGAGAAAACCCTTGCGGAAAACAAAGAAGAAAGCAGGGCGCCGGCCGGCGCCCCGGGGATTCAGCCTTCGCGGGACTCGCGCCACAGGCCGAGCGCGGCCTGCACCGGACGGTCCGAGTAGCTAAAGAGCACCGCGTCATTGAGCGCGGCCAGCTGCACCGGCATCCACGAAGGCACCACGAAGACATCGCGCGGCCCGAAGGCGAAGTCCTGGTCGCCGATGCGCGCGGTGCCGCGGCCTTCGACCACGCTATAGATGGTCGAGTCCGTGCTGCGATAGGTGCGGCCCTGGAAGCCCGCCGGCAGGAATTGCATAAAGGTGGCCATCGTCGGAATGGCGTGGCCGCCGGTGGCCGGATTGACATAGCGCAGCTTCACGCCGTCCCAGGCATCGAGCTCGCCATGGCGATAGAGCTGGTCCAGCGCCTCGCGGCTGCGGACGTAGGGATAGTTGAAGATGGGCGAGGCGCCGACCCGGGGGGCGTCGTGGCGCACCGGCAGCATGTTGTAGCCATAGCGGGCCGCGCTGTCGCCTTCGGCGCGCGTGACCGGCTGGGTGGCGGACGGATAGTTTTCGGCGAAGCCGGCGTCCAGGGCGCGGATCAGCGGAATGTCCAGGCCGTCGAGCCAGACCACGGGCTCGCCGCCATCGACCGTCTCGGCATTGCCATGGTCATGCCAGGTCCACGAAGGCGTGATGATGAAGTCGCCCGGGTGCATGGTGGTGCGCTCGCCATTGACGGCCGTGTAGGCGCCGCTGCCTTCGACGATGAAGCGCAGCGCCGATTGCGTATGGCGATGGCTGGGCGCGACCTCGCCCGGCAGGATGAGCTGCAGGCCGGCATACAGCGTCTGCGTGATGCTGGCCTGGCCGGGCAGGCCGGGGTTCTCCAGGATGAGCACGCGGCGCACGGCTTCCTCGGCGCTGATGAGCTCGCCCGAGGTCAGCACATCGGCGCGCAGATCGTCGTATTTCCAGAGAAAGGGGATGCAGCGCGGCGCCGGCTTGGGCGGAACCAGGCTGTGCAGCGACTCCCACAGCGGGCTGAGATGCTTGGCGGCGATGCGGGCGTAGTAGTCCGCGCGAGCCTGGGCGGAAGATTGTCCATCGGCCATATCTGTCTCCTTGCGCCGGTCTTCCGGCTTGTCCTGGGCGGCTGACGCCCGATATGGAGCGCATTATGGTGCTTCAGGTATGTCGAAAAAAATGATATTTTCTTATCGGTCATACAAAATAAAGTATATCTGGAGCGAGACATGGACTGGACCCACCGGCTGCGCCTGCGGCACGTCAGGATGTTGCTGAGCCTGGCGCAGACTCACAACCTCAGCCACTCCGCCGTCATCCTCAACACCACCCAGCCGGGCCTGTCCAAATGGCTCAAGGATCTCGAGGAAGACATCGGCCTGCCGCTGTTCGAGCGCCACGCCCGCGGCCTGGTCCCCACGCCTTATGGCGAAGTGCTGATCGCCCATGCCAAGCGGCTGGATTCGCAGCTCGACCGCGCCAGCAGCGACATGGAGGCGCTGCGCGAAGGCGGCAGCGGCCGCGTGGTCATCGGCGCCAGCGGCGTGGCCGCCTCCGATACGGCGCCGCTGGCCATCATGCGCATCCTGGACCGCATGCCGCTGGCCCGCGTCAGCCTGGTCGAAGGCACGACGGACCGCCTGACCGAACAGCTGGCCCAAGGCGATCTGGACCTGGTGCTGGGCCGCGCCGATCCGGAGTTCCGCGATCCCGTGCTGGAGATGGAGTCGCTCTTCGTGGACACCATCCATCTCGTGGTGCGGCCGCGCCATCCGCTGCTGCAGATCAAGCAGCCGCGCTGGGCGGAAATGCAGGCCTATCGCTGGATCCTCTGGCCCAAGGGCACGCCCGTGCGCAACGCCCTGGACAATGCCCTGGCCGAGGCGGGCCAGGCCCTGCCGCGCGACACGCTGGAGACCAACTCGGTCACGGCCAACCTCACCCTGCTCAACAACAGCGACATGATAGGCGTGGCCTCGCACCGCGCGGCCCTGCGGCTGGCCCAGCTCAATGTGATCCGCATCCTGCCCGTGCGCCTGTCGGGCTTTGGCGCCGTCGCCATGTATTGGTCGCGCGACGCCTTCATGTCGCAGGCCTTGCGCCTGGCCATGGACTGCCTGCGCGAAGTGGTGGCCGGCGCCGACCGGGATGGCGTCGCGCCGGCCTGAATCCGCCCTCAGCCGCGCTTGCGCGCGCCGCCCTGGCGCGCCTTGAAGCGCGGCTGGGATTTGCAGATCACATAGATGCGCCCGCGGCGGCGCACCACCTGGCAATCGCGGTGGCGCGCCTTGGCGTCCTTGAGGGAGGCGAGGACTTTCATGAGGCTTCCTTTAGCGTGGAGAGATTCGACAGGACGGGCTCATGGGCGGCGGGTTTTAGAAAAGAAAACGTTATAACATAACATCGTATGGATGGAAAAAACCAGCCCGACGGGCTGGCTTGGGTCTTCAGGCCTGGGCCTCGGCCAGGGCGCGCTGCACGGCCGGGCGGGCGGCCATGCGGGCCAGGTAGTCGGACAGCTTGGGGAATTGGCTCATGTCCACGCCGTCGCCTTCCAGCCAGCTGCCGATGGTGAAGAGATAGCCGTCGACGGCGCTATAGGCCTCGCCAGCCACCCAGGGGCCGGCGATCTGCGATTCCAGATAGGCCGCGCAAGCCGTCATGGTCTGCGGCACCTTGGCGCGCATGGCTTCCTGCGCGGCCGCGTCATCGGCCCAGCGCGCGCCGCGGCGCTTGTGCGCATGCGCGACGTGGGCGGTCGAGGCCAGGTAGCTCGCCAGCTCCTGCATGCGCGCGAAGGCAAAGGGGTCGTCCAGGGGCGCCAGGCGCGCGGCCGGGAAACTTTGGGCGACAAAGGCCAGCAGGGCGGGGGTCTCGGTCAGCACGCCGCGCTCGGTGGCCAGGGCCGGCACGCGGCCTTTGGGATTGACGCTCAGATAGGCCGGGCTTTGCTGTTGGTTGGCCGACATGTCCAGCTTGACCAGGTCGAACTCCGCGCCGGCTTCATGCAGGGCGATATGGGTGGCCAGCGCGCAGGTGCCGGGGGCGGTGTAGAAAGTCCAGCGAGACATCGTCATCCTCGAGTGGTGGAGTGGGAACCGTATTATCCGCCCGCCAGGCATTCAAGGCGCGTAGGGCCGGGTCGAACCGCGTATGGTGAGCGTGGCCGGAAAGCGCGAAGGCCAGGCATGGCCGGCCGGTTCGGATTCGCCGTGGATGCGCGCCAGGAGCAGGTTGATGGTGTAAGCGCCCATCGGATAGACGGGCGGGGCGACCGTGGTCAGGCCTTCGCCTATCAGCTCGAACCAGTCCGGATCGCCATAGCCGACCACGGACACATCGCGGGGGCAGGCCAGGCCCAGGCCGCGCAGCGCCTTGAGCGCGCCCACGGTCAGGCGCGAGCTGCCCACGATCAGGGCGCTGGGCGGCTTGGCCCCGCCCATCATGCCATGCACGGCCCGATGGGCGAATTCGACCCGGGGCGGCCCCACGGCCGTCAGGCTGGCGTCCAGGCCGGCGTCGCGCATGGCGCCCTGAAAACCTTCGAGACGATCCTCGCCGCAGCTCAGGTCGGTCGTGGTGCCCACATAGGCGATGCGGCGATGGCCGTAATTGATGAGGTGTTCGGCGGCCGCGCGCGTGGCCGCCCGCTCGTCGATGACCACGGCCTCGGCTTCCATGGCCGCGTGCTGGCGTATGAGCTGGATGGCGTGGATGTTCTTGAGCAGCGCCACGGTTTCGGCCTTGGGCGAGACGGTGGGCGTGATGATGACGCCGGCCGCGCGCGAGACGACGAAGGCGCGCAGGTCATTGAGCTCGCGCTCCGGATTGTCTTCGGTGATGCTCAGCGCCAGCTGAAAGCCGCGCGCCACGGCGGCGTCGGCCACGATCTTGGCCGTGGCCGCGTAGAAGTCGTTCTGGATGTCAGGCACGATCAGGCCGATGACCGGGCTGTGCGCGGTGCGCATGTTCTGCGCCGTGCCGTTGGGCACGTAGCCCATCCCGCGCGCGGCCTCGCGCACGCTGGCCTTGGTCGCCGCGCTGATCTTGGGATGGTCGGCCAGGGCGCGCGAGACGGTCGTGTGCGACATGCCCAGGGCGGTGGCGATGTCCTTGATGGTGACGTTGGTGCGGGCGACTATGCCAGCCATGGTCTTTGTGCTTGTTGCTCGGTTTGAAAGCGTTCGATGGCCGCGGCGCGGCGCCAGGCGAGGTCGATGTCGTCGATGCCGTCGAGCAGCAGGCGCCGCTGGCCGGGGTCGAGGTCAAAGCCATACGCCTGTCCGTCGGGGCCGGTGACGCGCTGGGCGGCCAGGTCCACGGTGCAGCCGGCGCCGGGCAGCGCCAGCGCCTGGCGTGTCAGCGCCTCGATGGCGGCGGCCGGCAGGGTCACGGGCAGCAGCCCGTTTTTCAGGCAGTTGTCGTGAAAGATGGGCCCATAGCTCTCGGCCACGATGGCCTGGATGCCGTATCCCTGATGGGCCCAGACCGCGTGCTCGCGCGAGGAGCCGCAGCCGTAGTTCTTGCGCGCCACGACGATGGCCGCGCCTTGGTAGCCTGCTTGATTGAGCACGCAATCGGGGCGCGGACGGCCTTGCCCGTCGTAGCGCCAGGCGCCCATGAAACCGTCGGCCAGGCCGCCGCGCGCAACGGTCACCAGCCAGCGCTGGGGCACGATGGCATCGGTGTCGATGTTGTCCTGGTTCAAGGGGAGCATGCTGCCGTGGGCGCTGAGGAAGGGCTTCATGTTAGACCAATTCCCTGTGGTCGACGATGTGGCCGGCAAGGGCCGCGGCGGCCGCGCTGGCGGGGCTGGCCAGGTGGCTGCGCGCGCCCGGGCCCTGGCGGCCCTCGAAGTTGCGGTTGGATGTGGTCACGCAGCGCTGGCCGGCCGGAACGTGATCGGCGTTCATGCCCACGCACATCGAGCAGCCCGGCTCGCGCCATTCAAAACCCGCCTCGATGAAGATGCGGTCCAGCCCCAGCGCTTCGGCGGCGCGCTTGACGCGCCGCGAGCCGGGCACCACCAGCGCGCGCACGCCGGCGGCCACCCGTCTGCCTTGCGCGATGTCCGCGGCCGCGCGCAGATCCGACAGCCGGCCATTGGTGCAGGAGCCGATGAAGACCCATTGCACCGGGGTGCCCGCCAGCGGCCGGCCCGGCGCGAGATCCATATAGCGGTAGGCGCGCAAGAGCGCGGCGCGGCCGGCCTCGTCAGCGGCCTGGTTCGGGTCGGGCAATGCCTCGCCCACGCCGGCGACCTGGGAGGGATCGGTGCCCCAGCTCAGCTGCGGCTCGCGCAGGGACAGCTCCAGCGCCAGCTCGGTCTCGTAGCGCGCCTGGGCATCGCCGCGCCAGCGCTGGAAATCCGCCATGGCGCGCGGATCGGCGCAGACGTCGGGCGCGTGCTGGCGCAGGTAACGCAGCGTGACGGCGTCGGGCGCGATGACCGCCGCCCGCGCCCCGGCTTCGATGGCCATATTGCAGACGGTCAGGCGCCCCTCCATGGGCAAGGCGGCGACCGCCGGACCCGCCAGTTCGAGAAAGCCCACGGGCGCGCCGCGCACGCCGATGCGGCGCAGCACATGCAGGGCCATGTCCTTGGCGCTCAGGGCCGGGGGCAGGGCGCCGGTCAGCGTCAGGCGCATGGCGGCCGGGCGGCGCATGGCCAGGGTCTGGGTGGCCAGCACATGTTCGGCCTCTGAGGTGCCTATGCCCCAGGCCCAGGCGCCCAGGGCGCCGAGCGTCGAAGTGTGGCTGTCGCCGCAGGCCACCGTCATGCCGGGCAGCACCAGGCCCAGCTCGGGCGCCAGCACATGGACAATGCCCTGGTCCGGATGGTCCTGGCCGTAATGCCGCAGGCCGAACTCGGCCGCGTTGGCGGCCAGGGCGTCCAGCATGGCGTCGCCGCCGGGCACGCGCTCGGCCTGGCGGCCGGGGGCGGTGGAGACGATATGGTCGGCGATGGCGATGTTGCGCCCCGGGCTTTGCACGCGGCGGCCGGCGGCGCGCAGGGCGTCGAAGGCCTGCGGGCTGGACAGGTCGTGCAGGAGATGACGGTCGATGTGCACCAGGCTGCGACCGTCCTCCAGGTCGGCGACGTGGTGGCTGGCCCAGAACTTGTCGAACAAGGTCCGCGGCCGCTTGGGGATGGATGGCGTCATGTCTCCCTCTTTAGTGCACACGTATGAAAAATGACGTTTATGTTTTTACTCGGGTAAACGAGTAGTTATTCATCGTCATGGCAAGGATTATAGTCCACTTAATGCAAACGTGTGCATTAGACACAACGACAACAGCAGCAGGGAGACATCGATGACAGGCATCAAGCAAGTCCGCAATCGCGCGCTGGCCATGGTGGCGGCGATGGGCCTGGCGCTGGGCGGCGCGCCGGCGCAGGCCTCTGGCTACCCTGAACGGCCCATCCGGCTGATCGTGCCTTTCGGCGCGGGCGGCACGACCGATATCCTGGGCCGGATGCTGGGCCAGGCCCTGGGCGCGGCGCTGGGGCAGACCGTGGTGGTGGAAAACCGTCCCGGCGCCAACGGCAATATTGGCAGCGATGCGGTGGCCAAGGCCGCGCCCGACGGCTATACGCTGCTCTTCGCGGCCGACGCCACGCTGGTCATCAATCCCTCGCTGTACAAGCAGCTGCCCTTCAAGCCGCAGAGCGACTTCGCGCCCATTTCACGCATCGCCAACGTGCCCCTGGTGCTGGTGGCCAACCCTCGGCTCAAGGCCGATACGCTGCCCGAGCTGGTGGCGCTGGACCGCAAGGAGGGCGGCACGCTGGACTTCGGCAGCGCGGGGGCGGGCAGCATGGGCCATCTGGTCGGCGAACGGCTTGCCCGCGCCACCGGCATGAAGATGACCCATATCCCCTACAAGAGCGGCGCTCAGGCCATCGCCGACATCGTCTCGGGGCAGATCCCGCTGCTGGTCACCGGACTGGCCGTGGCCGATCCCTTCCTGAAGAACGGCAAGCTCAAGGCCATCGCCGTGACCTCGGGGCAGCGTTTCCCGGGCGCGCCCGCCATCCCGACCATCGCCGAGGGCGGTGTGAAGGATTTCGACTCCCCGAGCTGGTATGGCCTGCTCGCGCCGGCCGGCACCCCCGTGCCGGTGCTGGACAAGCTGCACGCCGCGCTCGGCCAGGCCCTGGGAGGCGAGACCATGAAGGCGCGCATGATCGAGCTGGGCGCCTGGCCCGTGGTGGACAGCCGCCAGGATTTCGCCAGGCTGATTCATGACGACACCGCGCGCTGGGCGCAGATCATCCAGGCGGCCGGCATCTCCGTGCAATGACACCGCCCTCCGCGGGCCGCCCTGCGCGGGCCGCCCCGATTCCTCACCTCAACTTTCTCGAGCCTCACCCCATGCGCATCACCGCCATCCGGGAAATTTCCGTCCCTCTTCAAGGCAATCTCTCCAATTCGCTGGTCAACTTCGCCGAGCACACGGTCTCCCTGGTGGCGATCGAATGCGATGTGCGCCGCCAGGGCAGGCCGCTGGTGGGCTATGCCTTTGATTCCATCGGCCGCTATGCCCAGCCCGGCCTCTTGCGCGAGCGCTTCATCCCGCGCCTGCTGGCCGCCGCGCCCCAAGCGCTGCTGGACGACAGCGGCGGCGCCTTCGATCCGGCGCGCGCCAGCGCCATCATGATGCGCAATGAAAAACCCGGCGGCCATGGCGACCGGGCGGCGGCGGTGGCCGCGCTGGAGCTGGCCTTGTGGGACCTGAACGCCAAGCTGCGCGACGAGCCCGCCTATCTGACCATCGCGCGCCACGCGGGCCGCGCGGTGGACGAGGCCAGCGCGCCGGTTTATGCCGCCGGCGGCTATTACTACGACAGCGGCGATGCGCGGCAGCGCCTGCGGCAGGAGTTCCAGGCCTACCGTGACCAGGGATTCGGCAAGTTCAAGATGAAGATAGGCGGCGCGCCCCTGGCCGAGGACCTGTCGCGCATCGAGGCGGCGCTGACCGTGGCCGGCGAGGGCGCCAACCTGGCGGTCGACGCCAACGGGCGTTTCGACGAGGCCGCCGCGCTGGCCTATGCGCGGGCCATGGAACCCTATGCCTTGCGCTGGTACGAAGAAATCGGCGATCCGCTGGACTACGCGCTCAACCATCGGGTGGCCCAGGCCTATGGCGGCGCCATCGCCACGGGCGAAAACCTGTTCTCGCTGCCCGACGTCAACAATCTGCTGCGTTTTGGCGGCATGCGGCCCGGACGCGATATCCTGCAGATGGACGCCGGCCTGTCCTATGGCCTGACCGAATACCTGAAGATGCTGGCGGCGGTGGAGGCGGCCGGCTTTGACCGGCGGCAGCTGCATCCGCATGGTGGACACCTGATCAATCTGCATATCGCCGTGGGCCTGGGCCTGGGCGGCTGCGAGGCCTATCCGGGCGTCTTCCAGCCCTTCGGCGGCTATTCGCCCCAATGCGCGCTGGGCGGCGGCCGCGTCCGGCCCACCGATGCGCCGGGCTTCGGCCTGGAGCAAAAGCCGGAGCTGGCCGGGCCCATCGCCGCGCTGGCCGCGCGCTGAAGAAGGAGCGTCATATGAAAATCGCCATCATGGGCTGCGGGGCGATGGGCTCGGTCTACGCCGGTCTGTTGGCCTCGGCCGGCCACGACGTCATCGCCATCGCCCGCTGGGCCGAGCATATCGCCGTCATGGCCGAACGCGGCCTGCGCGTGGAGGGCGCCAGCGGCGACCGCACGGTGCGCCTGCGGGCCTATACCCGGCCTCCCGAGGAGCCGGTCGACCTCATCATCATCGCCGTCAAGGCGGCCCAGGCCGCGGAGGCGGCCGCCCAGGCGCGCGCCATGACCGGGCCCGATACGCTTGTGCTGACCCTGCAGAACGGCCTGGGCAGCGCCGACGACGTGGCCGGCGCCATCGGCGCGGACCGCCTGGCCGTGGGGATCGCCGCGGCTTTCGGCGCCTCCTTGCCCGCGCCCGGACATGTGCACCATAACGGTATGTCGGCGGTGCGCATGGGCGCCTATGCCGGCATGCGCCCCGAGCAGGTGGAGCGGATCGCCGACATCTGGCGCGCGGCGGGCTTCACGGCCGAGGCGGTGAGCGACCTGGCGGCCATGCAATGGGAGAAACTCATCTGCAACGTCGCCTACAGCGCGCCGTGCACCTTGAGCGGCCTGACCATAGGCGGCGTCATGGACGATCCCGATGTCAGCCTGGTGAGCCAGGCCGCGGCCACCGAAGCCTGGACCGTGGCGCGCGCCTTGGGCGTGCCGATCGCGGTCGCCGACCCGGTGGCGCATGTGCTGGCCTTCGGCAACCGCATCCGCGACGCCAAGCCCTCGGTCATGCTGGACCATGAACGCGGGCGCGTCAGCGAGATCGGCTATATCAATGGCGCCATCCCGGTGCAGGCCGCCAAATGCGGCATGACCGCGCCCGTGAACCAGACGCTCACGCGGCTGGTCAGGCAGCGCGAGCGCGGTTTTGGCGGCTAGCCCCGGGGCGGCGGCCCGGCCTAGCGGGGCGTCATAGCGCCAGGCGCTGGCCGGAGGCGGCGTCGAACAGGTGCACGCGGTCGGCGCGCGGCGCCAGGCGCACGGCGTCGCCCGGCTTGTGCGCCACCCGCTCGCGCGAGACCCAGGTGATGGGCTGGCCATGCAGCTCGACGCCCACATGGACTTCCGCGCCGGTGGGCTCGACCACGGACACGCCCACCGCGACGCCGTCCTCGGCCGGCGCCAGATGCTCGGGGCGCATGCCATAGACGCAGTCGCGGCCCAGATGGGCGCGCGCGGCTTCGGGCAGGGGCAGGCGCGCGCCCTTGGGCGTGGCCAGGTGCAAGCCGCCTTCGGCCTCGCGCACGGCGCCGTGCACCAGATTCATCGTCGGCGACCCCAGGAAGGTCGCCACGAAGAGATTGGCCGGCTCGTCATAGAGGGCCAGGGGCGCGCCGACCTGCTCGACCACGCCATCCTGCAGGACCACGATCTTGTCGGCCATGGTCATGGCCTCGATCTGGTCGTGGGTGACATAGACCGTGGTGCATTTCAGGCGCTGGTGCAGACTCTTGATCTCGGCGCGCATCTGCACGCGCAGCTTGGCGTCCAGGTTGGACAGCGGTTCGTCAAAGAGAAACACCTTGGGGTCGCGCACCAGGGCGCGGCCCATGGCCACCCGCTGGCGCTGGCCGCCGGACAGCTGCTTGGGATAACGCTTCAGATAGGGCTGCAGGCCCAGTATCTCGGCCGAGGCCTGCACGCGGCTGGCGATGCTGGCCTTGTCCACGCCGCGCATTTTCATGGAAAAAGCCATGTTGTCGAACACCGTCATATGCGGATAGAGCGCATAGTTCTGGAAGACCATGGCGATATCGCGCGACTTGGCGGGCAGGTCGTTGACGCGCGCGCCGTCGATGCGCAGCTCGCCGCCCGAGATGTCTTCGAGGCCGGCGATCATTCTCAGCAGGGTGGATTTTCCGCAGCCCGAGGGGCCGACCAGCACGACGAATTCGCCATCGGCGATATCGATGCTCACGCCCTTGATGGTGTGGGTATCGCCGTAGCGTTTCTCAATATTGTCGAGTGCGACGGATGCCATGATGTCTCGTTCCGTTTTCAGCGATGGTTGTCGCGCTGCCAGGCCTCGAAAACGGCCTTGGCGGCTTCCGAGGGCGGGTAGAGGCCGAAGGTGCTGGCGCCTTCGCGCACGCGCTCGGTCACATAGTCCTCGAATACCGTCATCTCGCTGGCTTCATCGGCGATCTCCTGCGCCAGATGGGCGGGGATCACGATCACGCCTTCGGCGTCGCCGACGATCACATCGCCCGGATAGACGGGGACGCCGCCGCAGCCGATGGGCAGATCGATGTCGGCAGCATGATGCCGGGTCAGGTTGGTGGGCGCCGACGGCCGGGCGCAATAGACCGGATAATCCATCGCCTTGAGTTCCGGCGTGTCGCGAAAACCGCCATCGGTCACGATGCCGCGCACTCCGCGCACCATCAGGCGATTGATGAGGATGCTGCCGGCCGAGGCCGCGCCGGCGTCCTCGCGGCTGTCGATGACCAGCACATTGCCGGCCGGCATGCGTTCGACGACCTTGCGCTGGGCGTTCTCCGGGTCGGCGAACACGCCCACGTGGTCGAGATCCTCGCGCGAAGGGATGTAGCGCAGCGTGGTGGCCGCGCCGACCATGCGGGGGGCGTCCGGATTCACGGGCAGGACGCCCTGGATCACCGTATTGCGTAAACCGCGCTTGAACAGCGCCGTGGACAGCGTGGCGATGCTGACTTGGGACAGTTGCTGGCGAAGCGCTTCGGAAACGGGGGTGCTCATGATGTCGTGGGCTCGTGGGGTCAGAGGATGAATCGCGCGCGATTGGTCTCGCGCAGCGTCCGCAAGGCGGGGGCCGCGAACAGGCGGTCCAGGGTATTGAGGTCGTCGCTGTCCAGCCGGCGCGAGGCCAGGGCGTCGAGGCTGGCCTGCAGCTGGGCTTCGTCCTGCGCGCCGAGGATGCAGGCGTCGATGCCGGTCAGGCTCAACACCCATTTGTAGGCGGCGCGCGCGGCGCCGGCGGCGGGCAGGCCAAGGTCGCGGGCGATGCGAAACAGCTCGCCCTTGAGGTAGATCTCGCGGGCCACCACCCGCATGCCGCGCGCCCGCGCGGCCGGGATCACCTCGTCCAGGGCGTGGTCGTCGGCCAGGTTGAAATTGATATTGATGCTGTCGAAGGCGCCGCAGGCGATCATGGCGAGATAGCAGCGCGCGCCCGAAAAACTGTCGGCCGCGGCGTGAGCGATAAGGCCTTCCTGCTTGAGGCCGCCCAGGATGTCCGCCAGCCTGGACAGGTAATCGGCATCGGCGTCCAGGGCGTCGCGCAGGATGCCGATATTGAGGATGTCGATGCGGGGCACTTGCATCATGTCGATGATGCGCCGCACTTCGGCGCGCAACAGCCCTGGGGTGACCAGCTTGCGGTTGGCGGGATCGTAGCCATAGAGCATGCCCTCCGGGCGCGTCTGCACGGTTGCGTCCCGCGCGCCCAGTTGGCGCAGGTTGCGGCCCAGGGCCTCTTTTTCGGAGTCTATGGTCACGTCAAAGGCGCGCACCCCGGCGTCGAGCGCGCGGCGCAGCACCGCCAGGCGGCCGGGGCCGCCAAAGCCGGGAAACACCACGCCCGGCGTCACGGCGCGGGCCATGTCTTCGTTGAAGGCGCGCGAACGGCCATCGGGCAGGTATTCGTGGCCGCCCAGGATCAGTTCGCTGAGGCTGCCGCCATTGGGCAGATCGATAACATGCACGTCATTACCCCTTGACTGCCGAACCGGCAGAACTCTGGACCAGATAGCGCTGGAGGAAGACATAGGCGAACGCCGGGATGGCGCAGCCGATGACAGTGGCCGCCATGACGTCCGACCACAGCACGCGGAACTGGCCGACCAGGTTGGTGATGCCCAGGGTCATGGTCTGCCTGGCCGGATCGTTGATCAGGCACAGGGCCCATAGCAGATCGCCCCAGGCCAGCAGAAAGGCGAAGATCATGGTGGCGACCAGGCCCGGCAAGATATTGGGCAGAATGCAATAGCGCAGGCATTGCAGTTTGGAGGCGCCGTCCATCTCGGCCGCCTGGTCGATTTCGGTGGGCACCGTGTCGATATAGCCCTTGAGCATCCAGACCGAAAACGGCAGAGTGAGGGTGGTCTGCGCCAGGATGAGCGCCAGATGGGTGTCATAAAGCCCGGCCAGCGTCACCAGCTTGAAGTAAGGGCCGACCAGCAGCACCCCGGGAATGACCTGGCTGGCCAGGAAGAGAATCATCAGCAGCTCGCGGCCGCGGAAACGAAAGCGCGAGAAGCCATAGGCGCAGAACAGGCCGGCCGCGGCCGACAGCAGGGCGGTGGCCGCCGAGACCTGCACGCTGTTCAAGAAGTAGCGCACAAAGCCTTCCTGCTCCCAGATACGGCTGTAGGCGGCCGTGGTCAGTTCGTGCGGGAAAAGGGTGGGCGGCACGGCCGTGACTTCCTGGTCGGTCTTCAGCGACGAGGACACCATCCAGAAATAGGGCAGCAGGTTATAAGCGGCCATCGCGAACAGCGCGGCGTAGGTCCATATCCAGGCAGTGAAACGGGATCGCATCGGATTACCTTTGTTCCTTCAGGGTCGTGCGCACATAGGGGACCGCCAGCACCAGCAATAGGGCGGCCAGCACAACGGCGATCGACGAGGCGTAGGCGCTGTCGAAGAACTGGAAGTAGTTCTTGTAGACCAGCAGGGTCAGGTTCTGGGTGGCATAGCCCGGTCCGCCGCCCGTCATGCCGTAGATCATGCCGAAGAGCCGGCATTCCCAGATGGCGTCCAGGATGAGCGCGATGGCGATCATGGGGCGCAGATTGGGCAAGGTGATGTGCGCGAAGACCTTCCACTTGCCGACGCCGTCGATCTCGGCGGCCTCGTATTGATCGCGCGGGATGGCTTGCAGGCCGGCCAGGAGGATCAGCATCACATAGGGATAGCCGCGCCAGGCTTCGGCCAGGATGACGGTCATCAGCGACCATTGCGGATGGCCCAGCCAATCCACCGGCGTGCCGCCCGCCAGCTGGATGACCAGGTTCACGCCGCCGGACAGCGTATCGAAGATAAAGCGGAAAATCAGCCCGCCGATCACATCGGGCATGGTCCAGGGCAGGATGGCGATCACCCGGAACAGCCAGCGGCCGCGGAACTGCTGATTGAGCAGCAGGGCCACGCCCAGGCCGAGCAGGAAATGCAGCCCGACGACACAGACGACGAAGATGACCGTGTTCAGCAGGGATGCCCGGAACTCCGCGTCCTGGACCAGCCGGGCATAGCCGGCCAGGCTGGGCCCCGCCGCCTCGCCGATGCTCAGGCTCTGCAGGACCGCCATGACGGCCGGAAATCCCAGGATCAGGATGAGCAGGATCACGCCGGGCGCCACGAAGGCATACCCGGCCCATTGCCTCTTTTCCATTGATACTCTCGTTGAAGGCGGGCCGAAGCCCGCCGGTTCAGGGCTGTTGCAGCAAGGCCTCGGCCTGTTTGTGCGCGTCTTCGAGCGCTTGGTCGCGCGTCTTGGACCCGGCCACCGCCGCCTGCAGGTTCTGGCGGAAGGCCTCCTGGATCTGCGGCCACTTGGGCGTCTGGGGCAGGAAGGCGCCGTGCTCGATCTCGGCCGACACGATCTTGGCCGACTCGCTGCCGCTGATCTTGTCGTAGCCCTCGTTGACGCTGCGGCGCGACGACAGCATGTTGTTGAAGTCGTACCAGGTCTTCATGGCGGCCGCGTCCGTCAGGTATTTGGCCAGCAGCCAGGCCTGCTCGGGATGCTTGCTGTTCTTGTTGACGAAGAGGGACTTCTGGAAGAGGGTGGTGCGGATCTTCTCGGTGCTGCCCTCGGGCTGAGGAATGGGCGCCAGGCCCAGGGTGCGCCAGCCGTCGAGCTTGGGATTCATGGCGCTGACCTCGGGCAGGCTCCAGGTCGTGCCGATCTTCATCGCCGTGGTCTGGTTGGCCAGCAGGCGCCGCGCGCCATTGGCGTCGACCTGGGTCACGCCGGGCGGAATGGACTTGTCCTTTTCGACCATGTCCAGCAGCAGATTGAAGGCGGCCTTGCTCTGCGGGGTGTTCAGGGCGGAGTGTTTGCCATCGGGCGTGACGAAGTCGCCGCCGAAGCCGCGCAGCATGGCCGAGAAGCGCAGGTCGAAACCGGCCGGCGCGAGCACGAAGCCGAACCCCCAGCGGTCTATGGTCTGGCCGCCGGTCGACGAGCGGGTGAGCTTGCGCGCGTCCTCGCGAAAGGCCGTCCAGGTCTTGGGCGGGCCGTCGATGCCGGCCTCCTTGAACAGCGTCTTGTTGTAGACCAGCACCATGGCCACGGTGTTCATGGGGATGCCATAGGTCTTTTTGTCGACCGTGACCGGCTCCAGCGCGATGGGGTAGAAGTCGGACAGAAACTGGGCGCCGCCGGCCTGCTGCACCTGGGGCGTCAAGTCGCGGACCCAGCCCTCGGCGATGTACTGGCGCACCGGATTGGCGTCCAGCGCGAAGACGTCCGGGCCGGCGCCGGCCCGGATGGCGGTGCTGTACTTGACGTCGCGCTGGCCCAGCGGCACCGGCTCGCGCTTGACCTTGATATCGGGATGTTCTTTCTCGAACTGGTCGATCACCTGGTTGAGGGATTTGCCCCAGACTTCCTGGGCGAGCTGCCAGTCGCCATAGGTGAGGGTCACCGTGCCTTGCGCGCCGGCCAGCGGCGTGAAACCGGCGCCCAGCAGGGACGCCGCAACAATGAGCTTGCGCATGTTTGTCTCCGGAAGTTATCGCTTATCATTAATTGGTATACTAGGATACTTCAATGCGAAGTCTAAGCATCTTCCTCTCGGGCGTCAACGATTTCCTGCACGGGCGCGGCGTCCGCGCCGGTCTTTGTTTTGATGCTACCTTTGGCGCTCGGCTCACCCGTCCAACCAGGATCTATGGCACGCACCGCTAATCATCTCGCCAGCACGCCCGGCCTGGCGTCGTCGCTCGGGCCCCTGGCCATCGCCACCCGGGGCACGGCCAGCACCCAGGTCTACGACGCGGTGCGCGCGGCCATCGTGCGCGGCATCCTGCCGCCGGGCACCGCCATGTCGGAAGTGGAGATAGGCGAGATGCTGCACGTCAGCCGCACGCCGGTGCGCGAGACTTTCCGCCGCCTGGCCGCCGAGGGCCTGCTGACCGTGGCGCCCCAGGTGGGCACGACCGTGCGCAAGATGAGCCGCCAGGTGCTGGCCGACGCTTTATTCATCCGCGAAACCATCGAATGCGGCGCGGCGCGCCTGGCCGTCCAGGCCCCCGAGGCCGACCGGCGGGCGGTGCTGGACATCGTGCGGCGCCAGCGCGAGGCCATCGGCCGCAACGACGTCGAAGGCGGCCTGGACCGCGACGAAGACCTGCACAAGGCCATCATCGACCTCTCCGGCCATCCCGGCGCCTGGGAGCCGGTGCGCCAGGCGCGCACCCATATGGAACGAGTGCGCCGCATGGCCATCCCGGCCTTGCAGAGCAATACCAAGGCGCTGGACCAGCACGAGATCATCGTGGCCGCGCTGGTGGAGGGCGATACCGAAGCGCTGGTGGCGTCGCTGCGCAACCACATCCGCCTGATCGAGAGTTTTGTCGACGGCCTGGCCGCGCGGTATCCCGACTACTTCGAGTAAGCGCGCCGGCGCCCTGTGATGGTGCCGGTCCGCCATGCATTGCGCACAAGCCCGGTGCGCCGGTCGGCCGCCCGGGCCGCGTTCCGCTCTTTTCCCCTCTGTCGCAAAACTGGCATGCAACTTGCTTGCTAGTCATGCAAGTCACTTGCATCCGATGCCAGTGACTTGCCAGGCCGGGCCGCCGCCCGGGCCAGGAATCCGACACAGGGGAATTGCCATGCTGCTACGCCAAGTATTTGCGGGACTGCTGTCTTTGTTCGCGGCCGGCGCCGCCCAGAGCGCCGACCTGCTGGACACCATCAAGCAGAAGAAAGAGATCGTGATCGGCACGGAGGCGCAGTTCGCGCCCTTCGAGTCCATACAGGATGGCAAGATCGTGGGCTACGGCCCGGACTTGATGAAGCTGATCCTGGCCGGCATGCCGGAGGTCAAGGTCAAGCAGCTCGACGTGCCTTTCCAGGGCATTCTGCCGGGCCTGGCCACCAAGCGTTTTGACTTCATCGTCACCTCGGTGACGCTCACCAAGGACCGCGTGAGCAAGTTCGCCTTCACCGTGCCCATCGCCGACGCCACGACGGCGCTGGTCAAGCGCAAGGACGACGCCGCGCTCAACGATCCGGCCGGCATCGCCGGCAAGGTCGTGGGTTCGCAGGCCGGCTCCGCGCAATTGAAGGCCCTGCAGGACTACGCCAAGAAGCTGCAGGCCGAGGGCAAGCCGCCGGTCACCATCCGCGAGTACGTCAGCTTCGACGAGGCCTATGCCGACCTGGCCGCCGGGCGCCTGTCGGCGGTGGCGCAGTCGCTGGCCAACCTGGCCTCGCTGGTGAAAACACGTTCGGACGTCTATGCCGTGCTGCCCACGCCCATCGGCCCCAAGACCTATTTCGGCTGGGTCGGCCGCAAGGACGCCGACAGCGCGACGCTGGTGAAGTTCTTCTCCGACGGCATCGCCCAGGCCGCCAAGTCCGGACAGTTGCAGGCGCTGCAGACCAAGTGGTTCGGCTTCACGATGGACATCCCCACCGACGCCGTGCCGGCTCCCGAACTCTGAGCCGCGCCGCGCGATGAATGCCGCTTCTTTGCTTGAACGGTGGCAGGCCTATCTGCCGGCGCTGCTTCAGGGCGCGGGCATGACGCTGGTGGTGTCGGCCTCGGCCATCGTGCTGGGCTTCGTGCTCGGCGCCGCCTTGCTGGGCCTGTCGCTGCGCGGCCGCGGACCCTTGCGGCGCGTGGTGGCCGGCTATGTCGGCTTTTTTCGGGGCACGCCCTTGCTGGTGCAGCTGCTGATGCTGTTCTACCTGCCCAGCGCCTTCGGGCTGGACCTGCCGCCCTTGCTGGTGGCCATCCTGGTCATGAGCATGAACTCGGGCGCCTTCCAATCGGAGATCCTGCGCGCCGGGCTGGCCGCCGTGCCGCCCGGCCAGGTCGAGGCGGGGGCCGTCTTCGGCCTGAGCCGGCAACAGGTGTTCCGCTACGTGCAGCTGCCCCAGGTGGCCAGGGCGGTATGGCCCGCCGTGGTGTCGGAAGCCATCGATGTGGTCAAGAACTCGTCCATCGTGTCGGTGATCGCCGTGGCCGAACTGGCCCGCGCCGGGCGCCAGATCGCGTCGGCCAACTTCCGGCCGCTGGAGGTCTATCTATCGGTGGGCGCGCTCTACCTGCTCATGACCGGCGCCATTTTCGTATTGGGTTCCTGGCTGGGCAGGCGGCTGGGACAGGGGCGGCGCGCCAGCGCCGCGGTGATGAACCGCATGGCGATCAACAAGACATGATGGATATCACGATGCTGGGCGAGCTGCTGCCCGTATTCGGCCTGGCCGCGCTGCGCACCCTGGCCCTGGTGGCCGTGGGCCTGGCCGGCGGCCTGGCGCTGGGCTTTGCCGCCCACGTATTGCGCGAGACGGGGCAGCCGGCGCTGCGCGGGCTGTACTGGATCTATACGGCGGTCTGGCGCGGCGTGCCTTTCCTGATCCATCTGTTCATCGTCTATTTCGGCCTGCCGGCCGCGGGCATCACGATGGATCCCTTTACCGCGGCGGCCGTGACGCTGTCGGTGTATGGCGGCGCCTATTTCGCCGAGATTTTCCGCGCCTGCTGGCAGGCGGTGCCCAAGGGCCAGATCGAGGCGGCGCGCTGCATGGGCCTGAGCCGCCGGCAGGTTTTCCTGCGCATCCAGGCGCCGCAGGCCCTGCGCGCCAGCGTGCCGCTGGTCCTGAACCAGACCATCCTGCTGATGAAGGAGTCGGCGCTGGCCTCGGTAATCACCTATCCCGAGTTGACCATGACGGCGGGCAAGGTGGTGTCCGAACAGTTCGTCTACATCGAACCGTATTTCCTGTTGGCGCTGAGCTATCTGCTCCTGGCGCTGCTGATCCAGCGCCTGGGCGCCGCGCTCAAGCGCCGCCTGGCTAGTTGAGGAGCCGTCCATGAATACTGCCGTTCCCATGCTGTCCCTGCGGGGCGTGGGCAAATCCTTCGATGGCCACCGCGTGCTGGGCGGGGTGGACCTGGACGTGGCGCGCGGCGAGGTCGTGACCCTGATCGGCCCGTCGGGCTCGGGCAAGACCACGCTGCTGCGCTGCATGAACTTCCTGGAAGCCTACGACGAAGGGGAGGTGAGGGTGCGCGGCGCCTTGCTGGGCTATCAGCGCGACGCCTCGGGACGCCTGCGGCCCGAGTCCGACCGCGTCATCGCCGAGGTGCGCGCGCCCCTGGCCATGGTGTTCCAGCAGTTCAATCTCTGGCCGCACATGAGCGCGCTGGCCAATGTGATGGCGCCGCTGACGCTGGCCAAGGGCATGCGCGCCGACCGCGCGCGCCAGATCGCCGGCGAAGCCCTGGCGCGCGTGGGGCTGTCGGCCAAGGCCGACGCCTTGCCCGCCAACCTGAGCGGCGGCCAGCAGCAGCGCGTGGGCATCGCCCGCGCCCTGGCCATCGGGCCCGAGGCCATGCTGCTGGACGAGCCGACCTCGGCCCTGGATCCCGAGCTGGTCGACGAAGTGCTGGAAGTCATCAAGTCGCTGTCGCGCGAGGGCATGACCATGGTGATGGTCACGCACGAAATGAGTTTCGCGGCCGAAGTGTCCGACCGCATAGTCTTCATGGAAAAAGGCGGCATCGTCGCGGTGGGCACGCCGCGGGAGATTGTCTACCAGCCCGAGCACCCGCGTGTGCAGGCCTTTCTGCAGCCCTGGATACGGCGCAGCCTCGCCGGAGCGGCGCCATGAGCGCGGCCCTGGCGGCCCGCCTGGCCGAGGCCATCGATCCCGCCCGCCTGGAGGCGCGCCAGCGCGGCCTGGCCGGCCATGGCGGCCAGGCCGCCGGCGGGGTGGCGCGCCAGGCCTTGAGCGCGGCGGAACTGCGGGCGCGCCGCTGGCTGGCCCAGGCCTTCGGGCAACGCCCCGGCTACCGCCTGGGCATCGATGCCGCCGCCAACGTCTATGTGCGCCGCCTGGGGCAGGATGCCCAGGCCGAGCCCGTGATGACGGGCAGCCACGCCGATACCCAGCCCCTGGGCGGTTGGCTGGACGGCGCTTTCGGCATCGTGGCCGGCCTGGAGGTCTTTGACGCCCTGGACAGCCTGAGCATCGCCACCCGGCGGCCGCTGGAGGTGGTCATGTGGACCAATGAAGAGGGCTCGCGCTTCGCGCCCGGCCTGATGGGCTCGGTTTCCTATACCGACCCGCGACGCCTGGCCGGCTTTCTCGAGGTGGCCGACGCCGACGGCGTATCGTTCGAGCGCGCCCGCGATCAGGCCGTGGCGGATTTCGCCGACCATGCGGCCGCCGCGGGCTGGAACTGGATGGCGCGGCGCCTGGGCGAGCCCGTGCATGCCTATATCGAGGCGCATATCGAACAAGGCCCGGTGCTGGAAGCCCAAGGCCTGCAGGTCGGCTGCGTGAGCGCTATCCAGGGCGTGCGCTGGTATCGCGTGACGATAGCCGGGCGCAGCGCCCACGCCGGCACCACGCCGCTGGCCAGCCGCGATGACGCCCAGGCCAAGGCCGTCCGCATGGCCCATGCCGTGCTCGAGCATGCCCGGGCCGCCGGCGACGAGCGGCTGCGGGTCACCATCGGCCGCTGGGACTGCTCTCCGGGTTCGATCAACACCATCGCCGACCGGGTTGTCTTCACCGTCGATGCGCGCCATCCCGAGGCGCACGCGCTGGATGCCTTGCGCGCCGTGATGGATGCCGCGCTGCCCGAGGGCGGCCGCATCGACGTCCTGCAGGACAAGCCGACCGTGCATTTCGCGCCCGAGCTGGTCGCGCTCGCGGCATCGGCCTGCCAGGCGCTGGACCTGCCGCATCGCCGGATGCTGTCCGGCGCTTTTCATGACGCGATGCCGATGGCCGGCTTTTGCCCGACCGCCATGTTGTTCGCGCCCAGCGTGGCGGGCGTGAGCCATCACCCGGCCGAGGACACGGCGATCGCCGACCTGGCGGCCTGCACGCGGGCGCTGGCCTGGTGCCTGCTGCAACTGGCCGAACCCTGTTCATCCTGATTCTCCGTCCCACCCACAACCCTCAAGGAAACCCGCATGGACACCCATCTCGCCGCCACCGTTGCCGACAATGGCGAAGCCGTCGGCCTGAACAACACGCATCTGGAGCCCATCTCGCCCGATGGCCGGCCCGAACCGGGCAAACGCTATGAGGTCCCCGCGCGCCATGGCCGCGCGGTCCGCCTGGCGCGCGGCCAGGTGATCCGCATTTTCAATACCCATGGCAGCCAGGTCTGCGATACCTGGGCCTTCAAGAGCGATGACCTGAGCGAGTTCATGTCCATGGAGCATGCGCGCGCGGCGATCGACCGCATCATTCCCAAAGTGGGCGACCCGCTCTACAGCAACCGCCGACGCAGCATCATGACCCTGGTGGCCGACACCTCGCCCGGCGTGCATGACACCTTGATGGCCGCCTGCGACGCCTACCGCTATCGCAACCTGGGCGTGGAGCACTATCACGACAATTGCGCCGACAATATGCGCCTGGCGCTCAAGGCCATCGGTCTGCGCGCCCGCGAAGTACCGCAGCCCCTGAACCTGTGGATGAATATTCCGGTGGGCCCGGACGGCGGCATCCAATGGCTGCCCCCGGTCTCCAAGGCGGGCGACTATGTCGACCTGCGCGCCGACATGGACTGCGTCGTGGTGCTTTCGGCCTGCCCGCAGGACATCGTGCCCATCAACGACAACCGGCCGGTCGAGATCCATTTCTCGGTATTGGCCTGAGACGCGCGCCGCCATGACGCCGCCCGCCTCCCGCCCAAGGCCGCCCGCGCCGGACGACGCAGCCATGCAGCCCGCCCTGGGAACCAGGATCAAACATGCCCGCCGGGTGCACGGCCTGACGCTCAAGGCCCTGGCGCAGGCGGCCGACTGCTCCGAAAGCCTGCTGTCGCGCATCGAAAGAGGGCAGGTCATGCCGTCGCTGGCCAATCTGCACCGGCTGGCGCGGGCGCTGGACACCAATGTGGCCGAGCTCATGGCGGCCCACGCGCCGCCCTCGTCGCCGGTGATACGCCAGGGCGACAGGCCGGTCATCGAGTTCACCAGCGCGCGCGGGCGCAAGCCCGGGGTCAAGCTGGAGCGCGTCATCGTGCCCATGCGCGGCCAGCTGCTGCAGGCCGACATCCACCAGCTCGAACCCGAGGCGGAAAGCCCGGAGCAGATCTCGCATGCGGGCGAAGAGATGGGTTATGTGCTCGAAGGCGAGTTCGAACTGCGCCTGGGCGAGGCCGTCCACCATATGCGCCAGGGCGATTCCTTCTACTTTTCGAGCGAGGTGCCGCATAGCTACCGCAACCCGGGCCGCACCGTGGCCCGCGTGCTGTGGGTCAACACGCCGGCCACCTTCTGACCACCAGGAAGCCTTCATGAGTACAGACACCACGATGCAAAGCCTGCCGCGCTACAGCGGCATGCCGACCTTCATGCGGGTGCCGCAGGCCGCGCCCCATGACGATTTCGATATCGCGCTGGCCGGCGTGCCCTTTGACGGCGGCGTGACCCTGCGCCCGGGCGCGCGCTTCGGCCCGCGCGAAATCCGCAATATGTCCAGCATGACGCGCGCCATCCACCATGTGACCGGATTCAACCCCTTCGCCGTGTGCAAGGTGGCCGACGTCGGCGACGTGCCGTTCACGGGATTCGGGCAGCTCGAAGGCGCCCATGAGGATATCCGGCGCTTCTTCGCGCCCATTTTCGCGGCGGGCAAGAAAGCGCTGACCGCCGGCGGCGATCACTCCATCACTTTTCCCATCTTCCAGGCCATCGCGCCGCGTCAGCCCCTGGGCATGGTGCATATCGACGCCCATACCGATACCTGGGACGAACACGCCGGCTCCAAGTTCAGCCATGGCTCGCCCTTCAGGCGCGCCGTCGAGGCCGGGCTGCTCGACCCCAGGCGCACCATACAGATCGGGATCCGCGGCGCGCAGAACACCGACGAAGGCTGGCGGTATTCGCTGGACCATGGCATGCGGGTGGTGTTCATCGAGGAATTCGACGCCGCCGGCGTCGACGCCATCGTCCGCGAGGCGCGGCGCGTGGTCGGCGAGGGGCCGGCCTATCTGTCGGTGGATGTCGACGGCCTGGACCCGGTCTATGCGCCGGGCACCGGCACGCCGGAGGTCGGCGGGCTGTCCACGCGGGAGACCCTGGCGCTGCTGCGCGGCTTGGACGGCCTGGATTTCGTGGGCGCCGACGTGGTCGAAGTCGCGCCGCCCTACGACCCCAGCGGCAACACGGCGCTCTTGGGCGCCACGCTGATGTACGAATGCCTGTGCCTGCTGGCGCGCAGTCACGCGCCGACAGCGTCCTGAGCGCGCTTGGCGCCGCCGCTGCTTCCGCCGGGCGGCCCCGATAGGGGCCGCTTTTCTTTTGCGCGCACGCCGGATTCAACCTTTCGGATATTCCGAATAATCCATCTCAATTTTTCATTGGATTTGGATTAAGCCGCTTCCTATCATGGCCTCCGTCACATGAACGCTTTTCGGGAGAACAGGATTGAAATCATGGGCGGTGGGAATCGATATCGGTGGCACGTTCACCGATGTCGTGGCGCTGGACTACGAAGCCGGAAGATTGCACAGCCTCAAGGTGTTGACCACGCATGGCGACCCGGCGCAGGGCGTGGCCGACGGCGTGGCGCGGCTGATCCGCGACAAGCAGATCGATCCGGCGCGGGTGGCGCGCGTGGTCCATGCCACGACCTTGTTCACCAATGCGCTGATCGAGCGGCGCGGCAGCCCCACCGGCTTGCTGGTGACGCGCGGCTTCAAGGATGTGATCGAGATCGGTCACGAGCGCAAATATGATCTCTACGATCTGACCGTGGAGGCCGCGCCGCCGCTGGTGGAGCGCCGCCTGCGCGGCGAGATCTCGGCGCGCATGGATGCGCGGGGCGCCGAACTGGCGCCGGTCGATGCCGCCGAGGTCCGGGCGGTGGCCGCCGATCTGGTGGCGCAGGGGGTGGCGTCGCTGGCGGTCTGCCTGCTGCATTCCTATGCCTCGGATGCGCATGAGCGTCAGGTGCTGGACATCCTGCGGCGCGAGTTTCCGGCCCTGGAAGTCACGCTGTCTTGCGATGTCGCGCCCGTGGTGCGCGAATTCGAGCGCATCTCGACCACCACGGCCAATGCCTACATCAAGCCGCTGGCCAATCGCTATCTGGACCGCCTGCAGGCGCGCCTGGCCGATCTCGGCCTGCGCGCCGGGGTGCTCATGATGCTTTCCAACGGCGGGCTGTCGCATATCGCCGAGGCCAAGCGCACGCCCATCGAATTGCTGGAGTCCGGCCCGGCGGCCGGGGCGATTTCGGCGGCGCATTACAGCCTGCGCGACCGCCGGGCCGATCTGCTGGCCTTCGATATGGGCGGCACCACGGCCAAGCTCTGCCTGGTGGAGGACGGGCGGCCGTCGATCGCCTTCGGCTTCGAGGCCGCGCGCCAGAAACGCTTTGCCGAAGGCAGCGGGCTGCCGGTGCGCATCACCACGGTGGACCTGATCGAGATCGGCGCGGGCGGCGGCAGCATCGCGCACCAGGATGCGCTGGGCCTGCTCAAGGTCGGACCGCAAAGCGCGGGTTCGGAGCCGGGGCCGGCCTGCTATGGCCGGGGCGGCGAGGCGCCGACAGTGACCGACGCCAATCTGCTCCTGGGCTATCTGAACCCGGCCTATTTCGCCGGCGGCACGGTGGCCATCGACCCCGCGCTGGCCGGGCAGGCCATCGGCGGCATCGGCGCCAGGCTGGGGCGCGAGGCGCTGGACGTGGCCTGGGGTATGCATGACATCGTGGCCGAGAACATGGCCGGCGCGGCGCGCGTGCACGTCGCCGAGCGCGGCCGCGATCCGCGCGATTTCGTGCTCTTGTGCACCGGTGGCGGCGGCCCGCTGCATTCCTACTACGTGGCGCGCAAGATCGGCGTCAAGACCATTCTCTGCCCGCCGGCGGCCGGCGTCGCCTCCGCCTACGGCCTGCTGGTGGCGCCAGCGCGCGCCGACCGTTCGCGCACGGTGAGCGTGCGGCCGGCCCAGGATAGTCTGGAAGACCTGGAGGCCGCCTATGCCGAGCTGGAATCCCAGGCCCGGGAGTCGCTGGCGCCGCTGCATGACACCTTCGGTCCCATCGTCCTGACGCGCCAGGCCGACGGCCGCTATGCCGGCCAGGGATTCAACCTGACCGTGCGCATGCCGGCCGGCCCCTATGCCGGCCCGGACGCGCCCGGGCCGCAGGCGCTGCGCGCCGAGCTGGTGGCGGCTTTTGAATCGGGCTATCGCGAGAAGTTCGGCCGCACGCCGCCGGACGTGCCGGTGGAGCTGATGAATCTGCGCGTCACGGCCGAGGCCCCGCCGCGCCAGGCGCCGCGGGCCGCGCCCATGGAGGCGGGGGCCGCGCCCGCGCCCAAGAGCCGGCGCCAGGTCTATTTCCATGAAGCGGGCGGCTATGTGGATACCCCCATCTATGACCGCGAGGGCTTGCGCGCCGGTTTCGCCGGCCAGGGCCCGATGTTGATCGAAGACGCCGGCTCGACGCTGGTGGTCGGCCCCCAGGGCCATGTCGAACAGCTCGCCAGCGGCAATCTCGTGATCACTCTGCAGGAAGCCTAAATGCCTGAACTCAAGCCCTCGGCCGATCCCATTTTTCTCGAAGTGTTCTGGACCCGGGTGCGCTCGGTGGTCAACGAGGCCGCCAAGCTCATCGTGCGCACATCGTTTTCCACGCTGTCGACGGAGGCAAACGATTTTGCTGTCGTTCTGACCGACTCGGCCGGACGCGCGCTATCGGAAAACAGCGGCAGCATCCCGTCTTTCATCGGCACCTTGCCGCGCACGGTGAGGGCGGTGATCGAGCGCTTTGACCGCGCCGCCATGCGCCCCGGCGATGTCTTCATCACCAACAACCCTTGGATAGGGACCGGCCACCTGAACGATGTCAGCCTGGTCAAACCGGTTTTCCATGACGGGGCGCTGGTCGGCTTCGCGGCCACGGCGGCCCATGTCCCGGATATCGGCGGCAAGATCCGTTCGGTGGACGCCCGCGAGCTCTACGAAGAAGGTTTTCATATCCCGCTGATGCGTTTTCTGACGGCCGGCCAGCCGGACGAGACCCTGCTGGACCTGATTCGCTGCAATGTGCGCACGCCGGAGCAGACCGTGGGCGATATCTGGTCCCAGGTCGGCGCGGTGGAACTGATCGCCGCGCGCCTGCAGGACATCCTGCGCGAGTACGGCCTGCCGGGCATCGACGAGCTGGCCGAGGCCTTGTTCGCGCGCAGCGAAGCCGCCATGCGCCAGGCCATCCGCGCCTTGCCCCGGGGCGAGTACCGCTATGAGATGCAGACCGACGGTTTTGACGAACGCTTCCGCTACGCCGTCAATGTGCGCATCGGCGACGGCGAGATCGAATGCGATTTCGCCGGCACCTCCGCCCAGCAGCCGCGCGGCATCAACTGCGTGCTGGCCTACACCAGCGCCATGACGGTCTACGCCATCAAATGCCTGCTCTTGCCGGAGCTGCCCAACAACGATGGCCTGTTCCGGCCCATCCGCGCGGTGGCGCCCGAAGGTACCATCCTCAATCCGCGCATGCCGGCGCCGGTGGGCGGGCGCGCCTGCACAGGGCATTACGTGCCGACCGTCATCTTCGGCGCGCTCCATCCGGTGCTGCCGAACAAGGTGATGGCCGGCGTCGGTTCACCGCTGTGGATCGCCAATCTGAGCGGCACGCGCGCCAATGGCAAGTCCTTCGCCACGGTGCTCTTCTATAACGGCGGCATGGGCGCGACGGCCGGCAAGAACGGCGCCTCGGTCATGTCCTGGCCGAGCAATATCTCCGCCACCCCGGTCGAAGTCGCCGAGCGCGAGGCGCCGCTGCTCTTCCGCCACAAAGCCCTGCGGCCGGGATCGGGCGGCGAGGGCGCTTTCCGGGGCGGGCTGGGCGAGGAGGTCCGCTTTGTCAGCACCCACGACGGCCCTTTGTCGATTGTCTTCCTGACCGAAAGACTGAAGGTGGCGGCCCCCGGCCTGGGCGGCGGCGAGGAGGGCGCCCTGGGCCGCGTGCTCATCAATGGCCAGGCGGTCGACAGCCGCCGGCCGCACATCCTGCAGCCCGGCGACGAGGTGACGCTCTGCACCCCGGGCGGCGGCGGCTACGGGCCGGTCTCGCAACGCGACGCCGCCGCCCGGCAATGGGATCGCCGCCAGGGCTATATCGCAGCAAGCTGAGCGCCCCTGCGGGGCGCCCGGTTCCTATCCAACGCAGCAAGGGGAAAACGAAAAATGAAGCGTATTGCACTGCAGTCAGCCAGGATTCTGCTGGTCTCGGCCGCGCTGGCCGGCGCCCTCGGCGCACAGGCGGCGAGCTATCCCGACAAGCCCATCAAGCTGGTCGTGCCGTATCCCGCGGGCGGGTCGACCGACGTGCTGGCCCGCACCCTGGGCCAGAAAGTCGCCGACAGCCTGGGCCAGCCCGTCATTGTCGAGAACCGCGCCGGGGCCAGCGGCAATATCGGCGCGGCCTATGTAGCCAAGTCCGATCCCGATGGCTATACGCTGTTCCTGGGCACTTCGACGGCGCTGTCGGTCAACCAGAGCCTGTATGCCCAGCTGCCCTATGACGCGCAGAAAGACTTCAGCCCCATCGTGCTGGCGACCATGCTGCCCAGCCTGGTGGTGGTGAACCGCTCGGCCCCGGCGCGGACCATGCCCGAGCTGACGGCCATGCTCAAGGCCTCCGCCACGCCGGTGAACTATGCCTCGGCGGGAGCCGGCACGCCGTCGCACCTTGGCGGCGAGCTCTACAAACGGATGACCGGCGCCAAGGCGGCGCACATCCCCTACAAGGGCGGCGCGCCGGCCTTGCAGGACCTGGTGGGTGGACAGACAACCTATATGTTCGCCATCCTGCCCGAAGCCATGCCGCTGGTCAGGGGAGGGCAGCTGCGCGCCCTGGCCGTGACGACGGCGCAGCGGCTGGCCAACTATCCCGATATCCCCACGGTGGCCGAGTCCGGCGTGCCAGGGTATGAGTTGCTGGGCTGGTATGGTTTCCTGGCGCCGGCCGGCACGCCGGCCGACATCGTGCTCAAGCTCAACCAGGCCTTCAACCGCGCCCTGCAGGACGCCGACACGAAGAAGAAGCTGTCGGACATGGGTTTTGAAATCGCCGGGGGGCCGCCGCAGAAGCTCGCCGACATGATGCGCAGCGAGTCCGCCAAGTGGAAGGCGGTGATCGACGAGGCGGGCATCAAGCTGGACTGATCAGTCCCCGCGCGTGCGCGCCTGCAGCAGGCGCACGCCGGGGGGCACGGGCTTCTTGCGCATTTCTTCGCGGATGAAGCCCAGCAGATGCTCCGAGCTGGCCGACAGCGAACGCAGCCGGCGGGTGATCAGGCAGACTTCGCGCGCCAGCCGGGGAGCGGCCAGCTCGCGGAAGCGGAACGCCGTGTAGCCCCCCACGCTGGCCGCCAGGGCCGGCAGGATGGAATAGCGCGCGCCGCGGCGCAGCACCGCCAAGAGCGATGTGGTGCTGGAGATCTCGTCGCGGCTGCCTTCGAATAGCGCCGGGTTGGGCGCATTGGCGCGCAGGAAGGCGCCGATGCCGGTATCGGCGGTAAAGCCCACGTAATCGGCGGGATCCAGGCTCGTCCAGCGCACCGGACCCCGGCCGCCGGCCAGGGGATGGCCGCCCGCGCAGACGACGCCATAACGGTCCTCGAACAAGGGCGTATAGATCAGGTCGTCATAGCCCTTGTGCCGGCTGGTGACGGCGAAGTCGATGTCGCCGCCGGCCACCATGCGCTCGACCAGTTCGGCGCCGGCATCGCGCAGCGAAATCGTGATGTTGGGGTAGGTGGCCTGGAAGGCGTGGATGGCGTCGGCCAGGAAATGATCGATGACGGAGGCCGCCGCCGCGATGCGGATGTGGCCTTGCTGGCCTTTGGAGAAGGCCTGCAGATCGCTGATGGCGCCATCGAAATGGCTTAGGATTTTCTCGGCCTCGACCTTGAAGCGGACCGCCTCCGGGGTCATGGAGACGCGGCGCGTATTACGGTCGAAGAGCTTGACGCCGACCGCTTCCTCGAACTGCTGGATGGTCGCCGTCAGCGAGGATTGGGTCAGGAACAGCCGCGAGGCCGCCACGGTGAAGGAGCCGGCATTGGCCACCGCCATGAAGCAGCGCAGATGGCGCAGGGAGACGTTTCTCAGCATGGGAAAAGGGCATGGCCGCGGAATGGCCGATCCTATATTGGCCAAAACGAATAATCAACGACTATCCATCGGCCGTGCCGATGCCGGCTGCGAGTGGCCGCCCGCAGCGCGTGTTGTTTTTATAAAAAATGCAGAGTACGCTACAGATTCGTTGAATACCCTACACAATACCGCGCTGCCCGGAAATGCGCTGGCTGATCCTGATTCTTTCCCTGCCCACGGAGAACGCGGCGGCGCGCATGCGCGCCTGGCGCGCGCTGAAGGCCTGCGGCGCGGCCGTGCTTCGTGATGGCGTCTATCTGCTGCCGTCGCATGAGCGCGGCCGGCAGACCCTGGAGACGATCGCGCACGAGGTGCGCGACAGCGGCGGCAGCGCCTATCTGGCCGAGGCCGCTTTTGCCGATGAGGATCCGGCGAGGCTGCAAGCGCGGTTTGACCGCTCCGCGGCGTATGGCGAGCTGATAAGCAAGGGCATCGAGCCGCTGCGCGTCGCGCTATCGCCCGAAACCGCCATGGACACACTGAAACAGCTGCGCAAGTTGCGTAAAACCTATGCCCAGCTGACCGATATGGATTTCTTTCCGGCGGAGGCGCAGCGCCAGGCCGATGCCGCCTTGCGCGAACTGGAGGAGGGCGCGCATCGCGCCCTGTCCGCCGATGAGCCGCATGCCCGGGATTGCGCCATCGTCCGCTTGCGGGTCGAGGACTACCAGGGCCGGACCTGGGCGACGCGGGCGCGGCCCTGGGTGGACCGGCTGGCGAGCGCCTGGCTGATCCGGCGCCGCATCGACAAGAACGCCCGCATCCTGTGGCTGGCATCGCCGGCCGACTGCCCCAATACGGCGCTGGGTTTTGACTTCGACGGCGCGCGTTTCTCCCATGCGGGCGCCAAGGTCACCTTCGAGCACTTGCTCACCGCCTTTGGTCTGCAAAGCCGGAGCATGGATAGGCTCGGCGCCATCGTGCATTTTCTGGACATGGGCGGCGTGCAGCCGGCCGAGGCCGCCGGCGTGGAGCAGGTCCTGGCCGGCCTGCGGGCCACGGTCGACGATGACGACCGTTTGTTGGCGCTGGCCAGCGGCGTCTTTGACGGATTGCTCGCCAGCTTCGAGCAGGAGGGCGGGGCATGAGCACACGCGATACGGTTGTCTCCGACGCGGCGCCGGGCGACAAGGCCCTCGATCGGCCCGGGCCGGTCAGTTTCCGGCAGGCGCTGTGGTTCTGGCTCAAGCTGGGCTTTATCAGCTTCGGCGGTCCGGCGGGCCAGATCGCCATCATGCACACCGAACTGGTGGAGCGCCGGCGCTGGATCAGCGAGCGGCGCTTTCTGCATGCCCTGAACTACTGCATGCTGCTGCCCGGACCGGAGGCGCAGCAACTGGCGACGTATATCGGCTGGCTGCTGCACCGGACCTGGGGCGGGGTAGTGGCGGGCGGCTTGTTCGTCCTGCCGTCGCTGTTCATTCTCATCGGCCTGTCCTGGGTCTACATCGCCTGGGGCGACCTGCCCGTCATCGCCGGGCTGTTCTACGGCATCAAACCGGCCGTGACCGCCATCGTCCTGCATGCGGCCCATCGCATCGGATCCCGGGCCCTCAAAAACCCCGTGCTCTGGAGCATCGCGGCCGCGGCCTTCGTGGCGATCTTCGCCCTGGGGCTGCCGTTCCCGCTGATTGTCGCCATCGCGGCCTTGGCCGGCTTGGTGGGCGGGCGGCGATGGCCGGCGTATTTCCATGCCGGCACGCGCCACCGTTCGGACAGGCAAGGCCATGGCCCCGCCTTGATTGACGACGACACCCCCACGCCGGAACATGCCCGTTTTCGCTGGGGCCGCCTGATCGGCGTGCTGGCCGTCGGCGGCGCGCTCTGGGCGATCCCGATGGCAGTCCTCATGGCGGCGGGAGGTTGGCAGGGCGCCTACACCCAGATGGGCTGGTTCTTCACCAAGGCCGCCTACCTGACCTTCGGCGGCGCCTACGCCGTGCTGCCCTATCTTTACCAGGGCGCGGTCGATCACTACGGCTGGCTGACGCCCGTCCAGATGATCGACGGCCTGGCGCTGGGAGAAACCACCCCCGGCCCCTTGATCATGGTCGTCGCCTTCGTCGGCTTCGTCGCCGGCTACGCGCACAGCCTGCTCGGCCCGGATCTGCTGTTCACGGCCGGCGCCCTGGCGGCCGTCATCGTGACCTGGTTCACCTTCCTGCCGTCCTTTCTCTTCATTCTGGCGGGCGGGCCGCTGGTCGAAGCCACCAAAGAAGACCTGAAATTCACGGCGCCCCTGACCGCCATCACCGCGGCGGTCGTCGGCGTCATCCTGAACCTGGCCGTCTTCTTCGGCTATCACGTGCTCTGGCCAGAGGGGCTGGCAGGGCATTTTGACGTCTTGTCGGCGCTCATCGCCCTGGGCGCGGCGCTCGCGCTTTTCCGCTTCAAGCGCGGCGTGATCGAAGTCATCGCGGCCTGCGCCGTCATCGGTCTGCTGGCCAGGCTGGTGTTCTGAGGGGCTGCCTGCATGGGCGACAAGGACGGCGCCAAGGAGCGCGGATCAGGCCGCCGCTTGCGCCAAGTGGCGCGCGAAGGTCTGCGGGTCGGTGTTCGTTCCACACAGGAGCACCCCGACCCGTTTGCCCGCCAGCTTGTCGTGCAAAGGACCCAGCAGGGCCGCGGTAGCCGCCGCGCAAGCCGGTTCGGTCGCCAGCTTCAGCTGGTCAAACAATAGGCGCATGGCCTGGCGCAGCTCGTGATCAGAAACCCTCACCAAGTCGGTGATGTGGCGCCGGCACAGCGCATAGCTGTATTGCTCGGTGTGCGGCGCCATCAGGCTGTCGGCAATCGTGGCCATCGCTCCCATTTTGACCGGTCCTTCGTTGGCGAAGCTTTGGTGCATGACGTCGGCGCCTTCCGGCTCGACGCCATAAATGTCGCATTGGGGGGCAGCGAGCCGGATCGCGGTGCTCATTCCCGCCATCAGGCCGCCGCCGCCCACCGGAATGATGACCGCATCGAGTGCTCCGGCCTGCGCCATCCACTCCTGCCCCAGGGTGGCCGTGCCAAGTACGGTGTGATAGCCATTAAAGGGATGGACGAAGAACCGGCCTTCCTCTTCCTGGATGCGGCGCACGGCCTCGAAGGCCAAGGCCCCGTTTTCCGCCAACTCGACCTGCGCGCCATAGCGATGGCAGAGCTCCACCCGCGCGGCGCTGGCCGTCTTGAGCATGACCACCTTGGCCGAGATATTCAGCCGCATGGCGGCATAAGCCACCGCCACGGCGTGATTGCCCGCGGAAACGCAGGTCACGCCTGCCGCCCGCTGCGCCGCGTCCATGGCCAACAGGTTGGAAAAAGCCCCCCGGGTCTTGAAGGTGCCGCCCACCTGCAATAGCTCGAACTTGAAGTTTATTTTCGTGCCCGGGATAGGCTGGAATTCATCCGTCTCCAGGGTGGGGGTTTGGCGAACCCAGGCCCGGAGACGGTTGTTTTGCTCCGTAATCGCGGCAATATCGGGGATGGTGGTCGTGTCGGCGAGGAGCGTCATGTCCAGCGGTTCTCATCGGAAATGGTTTTGCGCAAAGGCCAGCTTAGTGCAGGTCTGGCATCCAAAGGTTTGCGCGTTTGCCTCATTCTTCTTCCAGATCGGCAGAAATCCCAGATGCCGCCCGGCGCCGGCGGCACGCCGACCCAACTTGACGCATCCGGCGCTTCGTCATAGCGTAGCGCCTCCCGAGGCGTGATGTTGTCTCCGATTTCGTGAATACCCCCGATCAGTTGCAGAGCTTCGTTCCGCACCACTATGAGGTGGCGAGCGTCCGCATGGCCGGTTCCGCCTGTTTCGTGGAGACGCGCCCCACGCATCAAAACGTCTCGGGCTACCGTGACACGCTCATGCTGGGGGGTGGATTATCCGCCAGTTGGGCGGAGATCATCCGTCCCTGCGCCATGGAAGAAGTCTACGAATGCAGCGGCGCCTTGAAGATCCATCTGCGCTTGGCGGGCGCTTCTTCCCTGACCGATGGGCACCTGGTCCCGCATGGCATCGAAGCCTCGTCGTTCAGCGCGCTGCTGCAGCCCAGAGGCGCCAGCAAGATTGAAATCTTTGGCGCGGGCGTGCATGAGCGATCGCTCACCGTCTCCTGTTCCCGCGAGTTCCTGGAGCAGGAGCTGGGCTTGATCGGCGCGGGCGGCCCCATCGGCCGCTACCTGGACGGGCAGGCGGGAAACTTCACACTGTTGCGCGGCGGGTTGAGCCCGGCGATGCGGCGGGCGGCCCAGTGCTTTTTCGAACCCTCGGCGGATCTCCCGGCGCGCCGCCTGTTGCTGCAAGCGCGCATCCACGACATCTTGCGCGAATGCATGTTTGGCATGCAGGGCGGGGGAGTGCCAGCCGTCCGGCCTCGCCACCGCGCCCTGGCCACCCAGCTTGCCGCCCGCCTGGACGCCGAGTTTCGTGATCCGCCCCGACTGGACGCCTATGCCCGAAAAGCCGGGGTCAGCGTGTCCCAGCTGGCCCGCTCGTTCAAAAGCGCCCATGGCGAGACCATCTCCGGCTATGCGCTTTCCGTCAGGATGCGGCAGGCCATGAAGCTGCTGCGCGAGACGCAACGCCCCATCGGTCTGGTGGCTTTTGACGTGGGATACGAGCATCCTGGCAATTTTTCGACGGCCTTCCGGCGCTATTTCGGCATGTCGCCCAGAGAGGCTCGGACCTCGCGGGCAGCGCGCTGATCGCCTGGCCTCAGGCCGAGGACTGCAATGTCTGGCGGCAGTATTCGCGCGCCACGCGGGAGGGCTCGCTTTCTGTCTTGCCTCGTACCGTCACATAGGCAAACGCGGCTTCCAGCTTGAGCGGCACATCCAGCTCCAAAGGCGCCAGGACGCGGCAGCCCCGTTCGCGATTGAACTTCGTCACCGCGGCGCCGACGCCCAGGAAGATGGCATCGGATCGCGAGACCACCTGAAGCAGATCCGGGATGTCTTCGCACTCCATGTGCAAATGGTCTTCGTGGCGGGAAGCCGCATCGGCCAGCGCCTCGTTGATGAGCCGGCTCATTTCCGGGCTCAGGCCGGTGGATACGAGGGGATAGTGCATCGCCTCGCGGATGGATACCGGGCGCTGCAATACCCGCAATGGGTGATCGTGGCGGCAGATAAAGGCCGGCTGCAAGGGCGGAAGCCCATCCAGATGGAGATCCGCGCCGCCGTCGATGGTGCGGACATGGGCCAGCACCGCGTCCAGCTCCCGCAAGCGCAGGGAATGCAGCAATGCGCGGGTGGGGCCCCGCTGGAGCTTCAGCCTGACAGCCGGATGGTCGCGCAGCATATGCAACATCAGTCCCGCGCTGAGCAATGCGCTGGGCCCCGAGCCCATGCCCAGGCGCAAGCTCACCGGATGGCCATGCTCCAGGCGGGCGGCCTGATGAATGGCCCTGACTTCTTCCAGCGCATTGCGCGCCCGCTGCACGACAAAATCCCCCAGCGGCGTGGGTTCATTGCGTTTGCCGACGCGATCGATCAGCTGAAGGCCCAACTCCGCTTCCAGCGCCTGAATGCTGCGGCTGAGCGCCGGTTGCGAGAGATTGACGCGCTCGGCGGCCTGCCGGAAGGAGCCGGTCTCGGTCAACGCCACCAGATGACTGAGTTGCTGGAGGTTCATCTTGCCTCTCATTGATGCATTGAGCGCATCGTCAGGATGAAAATAATGCAATGGACGCTGTCATATCGAGACTTTAGCATCCAAAAACAATCACTCACCGCAAGGGGACTCTCCATGAAACGACTGCTCGGCCTGCTGGCCTTCTCGGCCTTGATGGCGGGTAGTGCCCACGCCGCCTACCCGGACAAGCCTGTCTCCCTCATGGTGCCGTACCCGGCCGGGGCGGCATCCGACATCACCGCGCGGGCGATCCAAGCGCCGCTTTCCCGGGCCTTGGGCGCCACGGTGATCGTCGAAAACCTGGGAGGGGCCAATGGCTCCCTGGGCGCCAACCGCGTGCTGAACGCGCCGGCCGACGGACTGTACATTTTCCAGGGCTCGCCCAATGAGCTGGTGCTCGCGGGGCTGACGAACTCGGCCGTTCGCTATAAGCCGGAAGACTTCGTGTTCCTCAACGCCGTGGCAAGCTCCCCCTATGTGGTGGTGACCCGGAAAGACATCCCGGCGGCGAATATCGATGAACTCGCGGCGCTGGCGCGCAAGGCCGACATTCCCATGACCTACGCCTCGGGCGGCGTCGGGTCCATGATCCACCTGATCAGCCTCGATTTTGAACAGCGCGCGAAGGCCAGGCTCACGCATATTCCGTACCGGGGAGGGGGGCAGATCCTGCCCGACCTGATCGGCGGGCAGGTGGATTTCGCCATCATCCCGTATCAGGCCAACTACCAGGACTTGAGGCGGGAAGGCAAGATCAAAGTGATCGCCACCCTGAACGCGGAGCGGTTGGCCGCGATGCCGGATGTGCCCAGCGTCAGCGAGTCCGTCGGAATGAAAGACTTCAACTACAACATCTGGACGGCCTACCTGGTCAAGCGTGGCACGCCCGAAGCGATCGTGCGCCGCTTGCACGGCGAAATCGACGCCGCCCTGCAAGATGCCGAATTTCGCAAAACCATGGACCAGCAGGGAAAAATCATGTACCCCAGCGCCTCCCTGGAGGCAGCCCAGGCCTTCTATGCAAGCGAGATCGAGCGTCTGCGCAAGCTGGTACTAAGCATCAACTTCAAGGGCGAGTAAACCATGACGTCTAGCGTATCCGCCGATCCCGTGGCGGAGTATTTGGTCAGGCATCAAGACCGGGCCGAGGCCTGGCTGTTCGAATTGCTCAGGATTCCCAGCGTCAGCGCCGATCCGGCCTACGCCGCCCACATGGAAGCCGCCCGCCAGGCGCTGATGCAGCGGCTGCGCCAGATGGGCCTGACCGCCGTACAGACCCTGGAAGGCGGCGGCGAACCCGCCGTCTATGCCGAATATCTGCATCGGCCCGACAAGCCCACGATACTGATTTACGGGCACTACGACGTGCAGCCGCCCGACCCCCTCGATGCATGGCGATCGCCGCCTTTCGAACCTACGGTCGTCGGCGACCACATCTATGCGCGCGGCGCATCCGATGTCAAAGGGTCCACCATGATCGCGCTTGAAACCGTGGCCGCCTTCCTGGCCGTGGAAGGCGCATGCCCGGTCAATGTGAAAATATTCCTCGAAGGCGAAGAGGAAACCGGCAGTCCCAGCCTCAAGGAAATCATCCGCCGCCATGGCGAGCGGCTGCGCGCCGACGCGGTGCTGTCCGCCGATGGCGGACGCGCAAGCCCGTCGCATCCCTCCATCAATGTGGGCGCGCGCGGCGTCACGACACTGGAATTCAGCGTCGAGAGCGCCCGCAAAGACCTGCATTCCGGCCGTTATGGCGGCGCGGTGCGCAATGCGCTGCATGAAATGAGCATGCTGCTGGCCTCGCTGCATGACAAAAACGGCGCGATCGTTGTCGACGGCTTCTTGGACGACGTTCCGGAATTGCTCCCGGCGCAGCGCGCCGACACCGCGGCCTTGCCGTTCTCCGAGCACGACTTTCTGGAGGAGGTCGGCGGCATCGCCGGCGGCGAGCCCGGCTATACCCTGCGGGAGCGGGTCACCTTGAGACCCAGCATCGACGTCAATGGGATGTGGGGCGGGTATACGGGAGTAGGGGCCAAAACCATCATTCCCTGCCGCGCATCCGCCAAATTGTCCATGCGCCTCGTGCCTGGCCAATCCCCCCAGCGCGCCCGGGAAACCGTGATTGCCCACCTGCGGCGGGCCGTCACGCCTGGGATGCGTCTGTGTATCTCCGACCAGCACGCCAGCTCCCCGGCTTCTACCTTGTCGCCGTCCCATCCCTTGGTCATCGCCGCGACCCGCAGCCTGGCCTCCCTGAGCGGCAAACCGGTAGCGCATGTGCGGCTGGGCGCCTCAGTGCCCATCACCGCCTTGTTCAAGGAGACCCTGGGGATCGATACGCTGATGTTCGGCTACAACCTGCCTGACGAAGACGTGCATGCGCCGAATGAATTCTTTCGCCGCAGCTCCATCACCGATGGATTCCGGGGATGGACAAAAATATTGCGGGAGCTGTCGCGGTTTTCGCGAGAGGATTTCTGAGTCCTGATGGCGCTTCATCCCGTGCCCGGCCCTGGCTTGCGATGGCGAGCAAGCCCGGCATCCCAGGGCGGGCCGGGATGAACAAGCGATCAAGACATCAGGCCTTGCCCTTGCGCACTTTCTCCTCGATGCGCGCGCCCACGTCCGCATCGATCTTGCGCCAGTAGTCGAAGGCGCGGCTCAGGACGGGCTCGCGCACGCCGCCCAGCAGGCTGCCCGCCACCGTTTCGACCAGGGCTTGGCGCTCGGCATCGGTGAACACCTTGCGCACCAGGATGCCCGGTTGGGTGAAGTCGTCGTCCTCGGGGTGCAGCGTGTAGGCGCTGCGCACCATTTCGCCATCCGATTCCCAGCCATTGTCGACCTTGCCGGTTTCATCCGACCACGGGCGGTCGCCGCTGTTGGGCACGTACACAGGCGCCGCGCCGGTATGGTGATAGGCCATGGGCCCGTCGATCATGTAGGTGTTGACCGGCACCTTGGGCTGGTTGACCGGCAGCTGATGGAAGTTGGCGCCGATGCGGTTGCGCTGCGCGTCGTTGTAGGCAAAGGCGCGCCCCAGCAGCATCTTGTCGGGCGACAGGCCGATCCCGGGCACGGTATTGCCTGGCGAGAAGGCCGCCTGCTCGATTTCGGCGAAAAAGTTCACGGGGTTGCGGTTCAAGGTCATCGTGCCGACCTTGATGAGCGGGTAGTCCTTGTGCGACCAGGTCTTGGTCAGGTCGAAGGGATTGATACGGTACTTCTTGGCGTCGGCGTAGGGCATCACCTGCACCGACATCACCCACGACGGACAGTCGCCGCGCTCGATCGCCTCGAACAGGTCGCGGCGGTGGAAATCGGCATCGGCGCCGGCCATGGCCGCGGCCTCGGCGTTGCTGAAGAAGGCCATGCCTTGCTGGGTATGGAAGTGATACTTCACCCAGAAGCGCTCGCCCTTGGCGTTGACCCACATATAGGTATGCGAGCCATAGCCGTTCATCTGGCGCCAGCTGCGCGGCAGCCCGCGCACGCCCATCAGATAGGTCACTTGGTGGGCGCTTTCGGGATTGTTGGTCCAGAAGTCCCACTGCATATGATTGTCGCGCAGGCCGCGGTCGGGCAGGCGCTTCTGGCTGCGGATGAAATGCGGGAATTTCATCGGGTCGCGCACGAAGAAGACCGGCGTATTGTTGCCGACCAGATCGTAATTGCCTTCGCTGGTATAGAACTTCAGTGAAAAGCCGCGCACATCGCGCCAGGTGTCGGGGCTGCCTTGCTCGCCGGCCACGGTGGAAAAGCGCGCCAGCATCTCGGTCTTGGCGCCGCGCTTGAAGAGCGCGGCCTTGGTGTACTTGGAGACGTCCTCGGTGGTCTCGAAGACGCCGAAGGCGCCGGAGCCCTTGGCGTGCGGCTGGCGCTCGATGACTTTTTCGCGGTTGAAATGCGCCATCTGCTCCAGGAAATGCACATCGTGCAGCACGATGGGGCCATCCGGGCCCACGGTGAGGGAGTTGCGGTCGCTCACCGCGGGCGCGCCCGTGGTCGTGGTCGAAGGAGCTTTGGTATCGAAAAGTTTGTCGGTCATGATTTCAGCTTTCCCTTTCAGATGCCGTTGATGTGATGATCTCCCTCGGGGAGACCGCCTGACGGGGAGGGTGGGGCCACCCTGCAACGCGAAAATCCGCGTAGTGAACAAACGTGCCGAAAAAAACGCCTGAACCCTCCGGTTCTCGACGGCCGCGCGGCCGATGGCGTGCTTAATAGTAGTACAGCGTGACGCTTTCCGTATCCGCGCGGCCGCCACGGGCGCCACGCCATGGACAGCGCGCGATGCGACGCGGCCCGCAAGCGCACAGAAAGTGTTACACGCTTTTTTTGACAGGCGCGCGCAAGTTACAGAGTATTAAGCGGTTTGAGGCCGCCCCGCCAGGCGGCAAAGCGTCGCCCGTTCCCGTCTGCCATCCCCGCCAGTGGAGAAAGGTATGCCTACGCACCGCCCCTGTTCCCCCGCGCCCATACGCCTGGTTGCCAGGTGCCTGCCTTGCGCCATCGCCGCGGCGCTCGGCGCCATGCCGGGGCTTGCTCGCGCCCAAACACCGATTGGCCCCGGCACGATCAATACCTCCCAGGTTCTTAATGGCGGCAATTGGGTCGTCCAGGGCAATACCACCATCGATGTGCCGAACGTCCCCTCGGCAGGCTGGGGCATCCTCGCGCGGACGGGCTCCGTCGTTGCCCTGGATTCCGCCGCCGGGCCCATCCAGATCATTGGCCATACCGCCATCGGCCATGCGCTACAGGTGCAGAACGGTTCGACCCTGACCAATAACGGCGGCTCGCTCTCGTTGACGACCTCCGGCGCCGGAGAGTACGGCATCGACGTGTACGACCTCGGCCAGCTGACGCTGAGCAATGTCACGATCAATACCAGCGGGGGACGCCACAACACCTCCGTGGGCGCCTATGGCATCTGGGTCGGTGGCGCAGGCGCCTTGGGCAACCTGAGCAACAGCACGATCAACACGACTGGCGGCGCCACGGGAGCCGTAGCGTCCGCCGGCAACCTGAATCTGACCGATGTGACCGTGTCCGTGCAAAACGGCGGCAACAGCGACTATGGCGTCAACGCGCAATCGGGCGGCACCATCGTCATGACGCGCGGAAGCGTGACGACGGACGGCACCTATGGCGCCGCCCTGCGTGCTTCGGGTTCGTCGGCGCCCGGCAGCCTCGTACAGGCGTCGAACGTCACTCTCAGGACCTCCGGCCTGGGCGGTTACGGTGTGCTTGCCGTTTTCGACAACGCGCGGGCGGAAGTCAGCAATGCCGATATCGCCACCACGGGCGAACAGGGCTATGGCTATTCCGCGCGCGAGACGGGCCAGATCACCTCGAGCAACTCCAATGTGCGCACGGCAGGCGTCAACGGCTATGGCGCCTATGTCCGCTCGCAAGCGAATGTCACCCTCACGGGCGGCAGCATCACCACGACCGGCGCAAGCGCCCGCGGCGTATCCGTTGCCGACGCCAACACCTTCCTGAGCACGCGCGGGCTGGCCCTGGCCACGTCCGGCTCAGAAGCCATTGGCGCCTACGCCAGCGCCGGCGCCACGTTATCCATGGACGGCGGCAGCATTGCCACCAGCGGCCCCTCGGCCTACGGCCTTTTCGCCAATGCCGCCGGCACCACGGCCACGGCCACGGGATTGTCCATTTCAACTACCGGCAGCGACAGCCATGCCCTGATGGTGGTCAACGGCGCGACGCTGAATGCGGCGAGCACGCAGGCCTCGGCCACGGGCGATGGCGCCTCCGGCCTGTTTTTCTCGACCACGGCCGGCAACACCAGCCTGGCGACCTTGTCCAATGGCACGCTGAGCAGCGGCGCGGCGCCGACCATTGCCGTGGCTGGCGGCGACGCCACGCTCAATATGAGCGGCATGCGGGTATCCGGATCGCAGAACTGGCTGCGCGTGGCCAATGACACGGCATTCGCCGCCAGCGGCCGCCGGGCGCCGCTGACGCTGGGCACGCAGGCGGCCCCCGCCGCGGTGGTGGGCGACGCAACCGAAGCCGAGCCCGCATTGCCTGTGGTCACCGTGGGCGTGCTGGCGTCCAGTTTGCCTGGCAATCTCACGCTGAACGCGGACGCCAGCGAATTCACCGGGGCGGCCGTCACCGACGCCGGCAATACCTCTAACGTCACGCTGAACGCGAATTCTCACTGGACGCTGACGGGCGATTCCACGCTCACCACGCTGGCCCTGAACAATAGCGCCATCGATTTCCAGGCGCCCGCCGCGGGCGCCTACAAGACCCTGACGGTGAACAACTACAGTGGCAGCAACGGCGTGATCGGGCTGAATACCTATCTCGGCGCCGACGGCTCTCCCTCCGACAGGCTGGTGATCAACGGCGGCGCGGCCACCGGCAGCACAGGATTGCGCATCACGAATACCGGCGGCCCGGGGGCCTTGACGGTCGCGGACGGCATCAAGGTGGTCGACGCCCAGGCCGGCGCGACCTCCACGGCCAATGCCTTTTCGCTGGCCCACCGGGCCGTCGCCGGGCCCTATGAATACGGGCTGTACCGAGGCGACCAGGCCGGTGTCGATCCCGAATCCTGGTATCTGCGCTCCCAACGCGCCGACGATCCCGGCGAACCGCTATACCGCCCCGAGGTGGGCGCCTACCTGGCCAACCAGCACTTCGCGGCCACCATGTTCCAACACAGCCTGCACGATCGCCTGGGCGAGCCGCAGTTCATCGAGCGCACCGCGTTCGGCGACCAGGCGACGCGCCGCCGCTCGGCCTGGCTGCGCATGGTGGGCCGTTGGGAGCAAGCCGGCAGCCGCAATGACAACATCAGCGTCCGCAGCGACATCTTCATGCTGCAAGGCGGCGGCGACCTGGCCCAATGGCAGGTCGGCACCGAAGATGGCCGCCTGCACCTGGGTGTCATGGGCACCTATGGAAGATCCAACAGCACCGGGCGGGCAGGGGGGGGAAACAAGGTCCATGCCCACGGCAAGGTCGACGGCTATGCGCTGGGCCTGTACGCCACCTGGTTCCAGAACGACGCCAGCCGCCTGGGCGCCTACGTCGATACCTGGCTGCAGTACGGCTGGTTCAACAACCGCGTTTTCGGCGATGACCTGCCGCGCGTCGATTACGACTCCCAAGGCTTGAGCGCCTCGGCCGAAGCCGGCTACGCACTGGCGCTCACGCAAGGCTGGGTGCTTGAGCCCCAGGCCCAGGTGATCTACACCAGCACCGACACCGATACCATCGCCGACGACGGCACCGGCACCCGCGTCGGCGCGGCCAACACCAGCGGGGTCACCACTCGGCTGGGCGTACGCACCCACCGCAGCTTCGACCTCGATGGCGGACGCCAGGTGCAACCCTATCTGACGCTGAATTGGTGGCACATGCCGGGCGATGACAAAATTTCCTTCAACCATGTGCGCGTGGGCGACATCTATCCGACAAACGCCTACGAGGCCAAGCTGGGCGTGAACGCCAACTTCGCCAAGGGCTGGACCGGCTTCGTCAACGTCGCAGGCATGTTCGGCGAGAACAGCTACCAGCAGTACAGCGCGCGGATCGGCGTCAAGTACACATGGTGAGGGCGCGCAGCCGGGGCTAGCGCATCTGGAAAAACTCCCGGTGGAAGGCCGCCGGGTCCAGGCCGTGTTTCTGCATATCGGCCAGGAGTTCGTCGCCCATGCCGGCCGGACCACAGAACCAGATGCTGGCCGACTGCCAGTCGGGCAGCTGCTCGCGCACGACCTCGCCCGTCAGGCGGGGATCCCGGTGATTGATATGGATGTGTAAATTCACGCCGGCCAGGCGGGCGCGGCCTTGCAGCCTTTCCACGAAAACCTGATCGGGCAGCTGGGTCACGTAGAAAAGATCGATCCTGCGCTTATCCGGTTCGATGGCCAGCGTCTGCATGCGCGCGATGAAGGGCGTAATGCCGATGCCGGCCCCGATCCATATCTGCCGCTGCTGAGGCCCGCCAAACTGAAAAGACCCATAGGGCCCCTCGACCCTGGCCTTGCCGCCGACACGCAGCAGCTCGGGCAGGCGGCTGGTGTAGTCGCCCACGCCCTTGATGAGGAAATACATGCTGTCGCCGCCGCTCCAGGCCGACGAAATCGTGAAGGGATGCGCGCCCTCGCGGGGATCGAACGTCACGAAGGCAAACTGGCCCGCCTGATGGCCAGGCCAGGGCTTCTGAAGACCCAGCACGACTTTCAGCACGCGGTTATCGCGAAAGGGCTCCAGCGCCGTGATACGCGCGGGAACCTGGCGGCGGCGCCCGATCTGGCCGCACAGACCGATGAGGGCGCCCACGGCGCAGCCGGCGATCAGCAGGGCGGTCAACCAGCCCACCGGCTGCCGCCAATCGGCATACTCGGTCAACACCAGGGCGTGCCAGCAGAACAGCAGGGCGACGACCGCCATCAGCCTATGGGTAAGGCGGAAATACCGATAGGGAATACGAGAGAAGAGGGCGATGCACACCAGGATGATCAAGGCGTAGAAGGCGTATTCGCCCAGGGTTTCCGCAAGGCCGCGCTGTTGGCGAAAAACCGCTTCCAGGCCTTGCAGCGTTGGCCGTTCACCCCTGGGCGGACGGACAATCCAGCCCCAATCCACGGCCCATTTGGGCGCCTTGATCCATAACCAGTGCAATACGCCGGCGCACAGGGCGGTCAGCCCCAGCCACTTATGCAGGCGGTACATCTTGTCCAGCCCGCCCAGGGGGGGCTCGATCGAAGCCGGGCGCACCGACAGCATCGTGCCCACCGCCATGGCCGCGAACGCCAACAGGCCCGTGAGCAGGATGAATTGATGGCGCAGCTGGAAGAGTTCACGCAGAAACAGGATTTCGGCATGGGCGGCGAGCCACAAGGCCACCACGACAACGAATCCCCACACAAATGCCCAACGTATTCTGTTCATTGGTATCGTCTCGGGAAGATCACTGCGCAAATGCGCGGCCGGTTCCAAATCACGACGCAACGGTCCAGACAAGAGTAGGCGATCATCGGTGATCCGGCAACGATTTTCCTGACAGGGGCGCGACGACCGGGATTTGCCCGGATCGGCATTTCTTTTACTTTACATAATATACATTATGCGTATTTCGGGCGTCGCAGCCGACGACACGGCAAGACGGCCCGGCCGGCCATCCGTCGGCTCGGTTAAAGTGGCGCCTATGAGCAGAAACAGCAAACAAAAACCCGCGAGCAAAGGCGGCGGCCGCTCGCCCAACTCCTTCTACGATGCCGAGGCCATCGAGCACTTCATGGCCTTGATCGGCCTGCAATGGGAGCCCGGCTCGGTCCAGCGGGCCGAAGTGCGCGCCAGCTACCGGCTGGGCCCCGCCCGCCCGTTGATCATCGACCACACCGAAGTCGAGTTCCATTGCGACGAGCGCCGCGCCAAGGTCTGGGTGCCGGAGTTCCAGCGCACCAGCTTCCATCAATGGTTCGAAGTCCCCTACCAGGAGTTCGAATACACCCCGGGCGGCTCCATGCTCAAGATCAAGGCCCCCGCCCGCGGCAATGCGCCGCCCTACAGCGTCGGCCTCAAGCCGCTGGGCTAAGCCCTTTCTTCCCGCCCGATGCGGCCTAAGTCCTGCCGCTGCGGGCCGCCTAGGGAGCGACCAGCACCTTGCCGGCGAAACGGCCGCTCTCGACGCGCTCGTGCGCCGCGACGATGTCGGCCAGCGGATAGATCTCCACGGCGTGATGCCGCAGCTCGGGCAGCCGTGCCTGCAGCTCGGCGATCGCCGCCTGCCGTGCCTGGGGCGTGAGCGTATAGACCAGGAAGAAATGCAGGGAGATCGCCCTCGGCAGCCAGGAGGCGAAGTGGATGGGGATGTCGCCGCGGTCGTTGGACCCATAGCAGACAAAGCGCGCATGGCTGGCCAGCGCGCCATCGCGCACCAGGCGGGCGCTGCGCGAAAAATCCAGGTCGATCAGGGCATCGGCGCCGCGCCCATCGGTCCAGGCCCGCACGCGCTCGGCCACGGGCTCGCGCTTATAGTCGATCAGGCGCTTCAGGCCCAGCGCGCGCAGCGATTGCGCCTTGTCTTCGGCGCCCACCGTGGCCATGACCTCGGCGCCCGCCAGGCGCGCCAGCTGGGCGGCATAGAAACCCACATTGGACGCCGCTCCGGTCACCAGCACCGACTCGCCCGGCGACAGCGCCGCCAGCCGCAAGGCATGGACCGCGGTCAAGGCCGGGATACCCAGGGCTGCGCCGGCCTGCAGACTCACGCCCTCGGGCAGCGGCACGGCCTGCGCGGCGGGCAGGCAGACATACTGCGCCGCCGTGCCGTCGCGGCGGCCATATTGCGCGTTCCAGAGCCAGACGCGCTGGCCCAGGCTCGCGGGGTCCACGCCCTCGCCCACCGCATCGATCTCCCCCGCCCCGTCGCTGTGCGGGATGACGTAGCCTTGCTCGACCGGCCGGCTGCCGGCGCGCGACTTGACGTCCGAGGGATTGACGCCGGAATACGCGACTTTCACGCGCACCTCCCCCGGCCCCGGGCTGGGGTCGGGCAGCGTGGCCAGTTCCAGCACCTCGCGGGCGGCGCCATTGGATCGATAACGAGCGGCAAGCATGTCAGATCTTCTTTGTGCGGACGAAGCGGTTCCTCAGTGTACCCAGTCCGGTCAGCGACACCTCCACTACGTCGCCATCCTGCAAATCGGGTGAATGGCCGTCCGTGCCCATCCAGATCATGTCGCCGGGGTAAAGCGTCAGATAGCGGCTCATGGTGCTGATGAACTCCTCCACGCCGAACAGCATGTCGGCGGTGTCGAAAGCCGTGGTCGTCTCGCCGTTGACCGATACGGTGGTGCGCATGGCGGCGATGTCGGCCTGGGTGCTGATCCATGGGCCCATGGGCTTGAACGTGTCGCTGTTCTTGGCGCGCCAGAATGTGCGGTCGGCCGCCTGCCAGTTGCGTTCGCTCACGTCGTTGCCTATGGTGTAGCCGAAGATGCAATCCGCGACCTGGCTCACCTCGATGTCGCGCGTCTTCTTGCCGATCACCACCACCAGTTCGCCCTCGTAGTGCACGCGCATGGCATCGGCCGGCATGATGACCTCGCCCTCGTGCGGCAGCAGTGCATTGTTGGCGCGGTAGCCCACGTCCGGCTTGTTGGGGATCTTCATGCCTTCGGCGCTGATGTGCTTGGTGTAGTTCAGGCCCACGCAGTAGAAGGTGGGCGGCACCACCGGCACTTCGAGGCTCACATCGGCCAGCGCCAGGCGCTGCGGCAGCTTCTCATAAACGCCGAAGGGGTCTCCCGCCACCGGAACGATGCGGTCATCCTCATCCAGCATGCCGTGGGCGGTCTGGCCCTGCAGCGTATAGCGTATCCATCTCATGCCCTGTCTCTCCTCAAGCCTGGAAGCTGATGTCGTCGCTGTGCAGCCCCGTGATGCGCCATTGCCCGTCCTGCCAGGCGAAGTCGGCATACGTGCTGCGCAGGGATTCGATGCCGGCAAGCGGCGCGGGCCCGGCCAGCTCCCGGCCCGGCTCATGGCGCACCACCAGCATATAGGCCGCCAGCCGGCAGCGCCCGCCGTCGCCGTCCTGCGCCATCACATTGGACAGAAGATGATGGATGCGCATGGTGGGCGAGCGCTGCGCCAGCGCCTGGCGCACGGCGGCCCTGCCCTCCAGGCGCTGGCCCTGGCGCAGCCAGACGACGTCCTCGCCGAGCGTGGCCAGCAAGCCGTCATAGTCGCGCGTGTCGAGGCAGCGGTACATGCGCAGCCATTGATTGGTGCAAAGAGTGATGATGTCAGCCTGCATGGGTATGAAAGGGGTTGGAGCCGGCGATAAGCCGGCGGTCGATGTCGGAAATCCGCGGCGTGCCGCAAAGCTGCATGCTGCGGATGAGTTCTTCGTTCAGAATGTCCAGCGCGCGGTCGGCGCCGGGCTGGCCACCGGCCAGCACGCCATACAACGTGGCGCGTCCGGTGAGCACGCCGTCCGCGCCCAGCGCCAGGGCCTTATAGATGTCGCTGCCGCGCCGCACGCCGCCATCGAGCCAGACCGGCACGCGGCCGGCGGCCTGCGCCAGCACGCCGCCCAGCGCGTCCAGCGTGGCCACACCGCCGTCGAGCTGCCGCCCGCCATGGTTGGACACCACCAGGGCGTCGGCGCCCGCCTCCAGGATGCCCTCCACGTCCTCGGGATGGACCACGCCCTTGACGATGAGCTTGCCCGGCCAGCGTTCACGCAGGCGCGCCAACGCCTGCAGATCGAAGGCCGGGTCGTAGTTGCGCCCGGCCAGCGACTGCCGGCCATCGGCGCTCAAGGCCTTCAGGCCGGCCAGGCTGGGCATGGCCGGCGGCCGCCTGAACAGCATCTCCAGCGACCACCAGGGTTTGCGCGCGAACTGCCCGATATTGCGCGCGCCAAGCTTCATGGGAAAGCTCAGCCCATTGCGCAGATCGCGTTCGCGCTTGCCGCCCACGGGCAGGTCCACCGTAATCATCAAGGCCTCGTAGCCGGCCACGCGGGCGCGCTCGATCAGGGCGCGCAGCCTATCCTTGTCCTGCAGGATATAGGCCTGAAACCACAGCCGCCCCGGCGCCTGCTCGGCGATCTCCTCGATGCTGGCCGTGGCCGAGGTGGACAAGGCATAGGGAATGCCGTGGCGCGCCGCGGCGCGGGCCAGCGCGATATCGCCGCCCCGCCAGCCAAAACCCACCGCGCCCGTGGGCGCGATGGCCATGGGCAAGGCCAGAGGCCGGCCAAACAGCTGCGTGGACGGGTCCGGCCGAGAGACGTCGCGCAACACGCGCGGCAAGAGCCTCACGCGGCGGAAAGCCTCGCGGTTGTCGTCCAAGGTGAGCTCATCCTCGGCGCCGCCATCATAGAAATCGAAGACAGCGCGCGGCAGACGCGCGCGGGCCGCCTGCCGCAGGCCTTCGATGGAATGACAGGCGTGGAGATTGCTTCTCATGGCCGCACCCTATTCGCCCTTGACGCCGCCTTGCTGGATGACATCGGCCCAGCGCTGCTTGTCCTTGATGAGAAAATCGCGAAACTGCTCGGGTGTATCGCCGATGACATAAGCGCCCAGCTTGCTCAGCTGCTCGCGCACCTCCGGCTTGGACAGGGCGGCCACGGCGGCCTTGTTCAGCTTGTCGACAATGGGCCGAGGCGTGCCCGCCGGCGCCAGCAGGCCCACCCAGGGCGCACCGTCCTCGAAGCCCTTGTATCCCAGGCTGTCGAAGGTCGGCACGCCGGGGAAATCCTCCAGCCCGGACGGCGCGCCCACCGCCAGCACGCGCAACTTGCCGCTGTTGACATAGTCGGCGATGCCGATGCTGGGATAAAACATAAAGGCGATACGCCCGGCGATCATCTCCTGCAGCGCCGGCCCATTGCCCTTGAAGGGGATGTGCTGCATCTTCAGGCCGGCCTTGGCGGCCAGCATCTCGGCGGCCAGATGGGCCGAGCCCCCCACGCCCGATGAGCCGAAGGTCAGCTTGCCCGGATTGGCGCGTGCATCGGCCACCAGGTCGGCCAGGCTTTTATATGGCGAATCGGCATTGGTGACCAGCACCATGGGCAGGTTGACGAAGTTGCTGACCGGCGCGAAAGCCTTGTCGGCCTCGTAGCGATAGCGGTCCGGATAGAGCAAGGGATTGACGGTCAGGGTCAGCGAGGTCGCCAGCACCTTGTAGCCGTCTGGCGCGGCGCTCATCACGTCCTGCGCGGCGATGTGGGCGCTGGCGCCGGCCTTGTTCTCGACCACGATGGTCTGGCCCAGCTGGTCGCCCATATGCTTGGCCACGATGCGGGCGATGACATCGGTCGGGCCGCCGGCCGAGTAACCCACCACCATGCGGATGGGCCGGTCCGGATAGTCGCCGGCCCAGCAAGCCTGGCCCAGCAGCAGGCAGGCGCCCAGGGATAGCGCCAGCTTCTTCATGCGTTTCATCGCAAAGTCTCCTCTTGTCATTGTGGTGCCGGCCGCGGTCAGTACAGCTCGGGGAAATATCGATCCGCCATGACCTGACAGCGGCGGATGTAGCGCGGCTCGTCGGGGCGGTAGTCGGCCACGGCGTTATGGATGGTCCCCATGTTGTCCCACATCAGCACGTCGCCCTCGGTCCATCGGTGCTGGTAGCGGTACTTGTCCTGAAGCTGATGCTCGAACAGAAAGGCCAGCACTTCCTCGCTGCGCGCCTCGGGCAGCTCATTGATGCGCACCGAATAGCCCGGATTGGCATACAGCACCTTGCGCCCGGTGATCGGGTGCCGCAGGAACACGGGATGCGACACCGGCGGCTTGCGTCGGCGCTGCTCCTCGGTGAGCGGCGCGCGCCGGCTGCCCGGCTGGCTGCGCATCTTCTCCCAGAACTTGTTGAAATCATGCGTGATGGTCATGCCGTCGAGCTCGTCCTTGAGCGCCTGCGGCAGGTCCGTATAGGCCGCGTGCATATTGCAGAACTCGGTATTGCCCAGGGGCTGGCCGTCGCGCATCGGAATCCTGATGCCATAGAGCACATTGCTGAAGGCTATGGTCCGGCTGTACGACATATCGGTATGCCAGTCCTGACCGGCGTCGTTCAGGCCCAGCGGCCTGCCCTTCTCCACCATATTGGAGAGGATCATCACGTCCGGGAACTCGTTGTCCTGGCTGGTGTTGGCCACATTGATCTCCAGCTGGCCAAAACGCTGCGCGAAGGCGCGCTGCTGGGCCGTGGTCCAGGTCTGGCTTGGGAAAGACAAGACGCCATACCGGCCCAGCGCCTGTTCGATGGCGCGGAAGCGGGATTCATCCAAGGGCTGGGATAGATCGATGTCGTGGATGGTCGCGCCCAGCGCGGCGTTCTTGGGTTCGATTCTCATGCTGTGCTCCGGGAAAGCGCCGGCCCATAGGCCTGCTCAAGTAAATGCAGCACGGTGTCCGCATCGGGCACCGCGCGCGGATTCAGGGCCACGCCGCGCTCGTGCATGCACAAGCGCGCGATCTCGGGCAGATTGGCCGCGGCCAGACCAAGCGCCCGCAGCGACACCGGCAGGCCATGCGCCTCGCGCAGGCCAATCACCCAGTCGTGCGCGGCCACGCCGCCCTGGGCGCCGCTGGCGCGCCCGATGGCCTGGGCCGCGGCGGCCAGCGCCTGTGGCGCGGCCGGCGCATTGAAGCGCAGCACATGGGGCAGCATCACGCAATTGACCGCGCCGTGGGCCAAGCCGTGGCGCGCGCCGATCACATGGCAGATGGCGTGATGCAGGCAGGTGCGCGCCATGGACAGCACCATGCCCGACAAATGGGCGGCGGCCAGGATCTGGCGCCGCGCCGCCGCCGGATCGGTATCCGGCGCCAGCGCCACGGCGAACAGCCCCAATGAGTGCAGGGCCAGCGCATCCGACACGGGCGAACGCTGGCGCGAATACAACCCTTCCAGGTCATGGGCGATGCCGTTGACGGCGGTGGCCAGCAAGCGCTCCCGCGGCAGGCCGGCGGCCAGATCGGGATCGATCAGCACCTCGGTCGCCGCCACATCGCGGCACCAGAACAAACGCTTGCGGCCCTCTTCGGCCAGGCCGATGGACGGTGTGACCTCGGCCGCCGCCGCCGTCGTCGGCAGGCTGACGATGGGCAACAAGGCGCGGCGCGGCGGCGCGGGCTGGCCGACCGCATAGGCCGCCAGGTTCGCGCCTGCGGGCAACATCAGGGCCAGCGCCTTGGCGCTGTCGGCCACACTGCCCCCGCCCGCCGCCACAATGACATCCGGCTGGTGGACGCGCAGATCGGCCAGCGCTGCTTCCAGATACGCCACGCTGCCGTGCTCGGGCACGCCGTCCAGCACCGCGGCCGCCAGCCCCGCGAGCTGCGCGCGCAAGGCCAGGCCGGCCGGCGACGCCGCCAGGCGGCGCTGCATCAATAGCACCGGACGGCGGCAGCCCAGCGCAGCCAGCGTCTCGGCCAGCTTTGCGGCGCAACCCTGGGCAAAGCGCACCCGGGTGCCATAGAGGTGGTAGTCAAAATCAGGGCTGCCCAGCACGTCCGCATCCAGTGTTTCGAATAGGAGGTATTCTAGGAATGCGGTCCTATGGAGAACAGCGGACTGGCGACAAATCAGTTTTTCCAGAAAAGAAACACAGGTTGCGGCGCAATGAATACGATCGAGTGCATGGAGGTCTTCGTTGAAGTGGCCAAGGGCTTGAGCTTTTCCAAGGCCGCCGAACGCCTGGGCACCAGCCGCTCGGCCATCACCAAGAAGATCGCCTGGCTGGAGGCCGAGTTCGAGACCCAGCTGCTCAATCGCAACACCAAGCGCGTCAGCCTCACCGAAAGCGGCGCGGTGCTGCTGCAGAATGCGGACCTCCTGGCCCACGCCGTCAAAAACCTGAAGGACCTGGTGCGCAGCCCCGTGCAACGCCCCAGCGGACGCATCCGCGTCGGCTCGCCGCCCTCCTTCGGCGCCGTGCACCTCGCGCCGGCCGTGCAGGCCTTTCTGCAGACCTATCCCGAAGTCCAGGTCTCGCTGCTGATCGACGACGGACGCGGCGACCTTATCGCCGAGAACATGGACCTATCGCTGCGCATCGCCCCGCGCCTGCGCAACAGCAACCAGATCGCCTACAAGATCGCCATGGTTCCACAGCTGCTGGTCGCCACGCGCCAATACCTCGACGCCCATGGCCGCCCGCGGCGCCCCAAGGACTTGGAGCAGCACAACTGCCTGATCCACCAACTCAAGGCGGCCACCGGCCACTGGCAGTTCACCGGCGCCGACGGCGAACTGCACAGCGTGCACGTGCGCGGCGACTTCAACGCCAACCTGGGCGAAGCCATCCTGCGCCTGGCCAAAGGGCATCACGGGATCTCCATGCACCCCAGCTACATGGTCGACGAAGACATCCGCAACGGCAGCCTGGAAGTACTGCTCCCGGACTACCGCTGCGAGGCACTGGACATCTACGCCATCGTGCAGAGCAAGCGCTACCAGCCCTTCAAGGTGCGGCTCTTCGTCGACCACCTGCGCGGCTGGTTCCAGGCCCAGGATTGGAGCCGCGAGGCGGGCCGGTCTTCGCAGGCGCGGCGGTAAGTCTCCAGGAAACGCCGCCGCCCGCCGCGCTCAGCTGAGTTTGATGCCGCTGGCGCGGATCATGCGCACGGCGTCCTCGGTGCCTTGGGCAACCAGGGCCGCGAACTCGGCGCGGCTCATGTCGCCGGGCTCTTGGCAGAATCCCTCCAGGCGCGCCAGCAGTTCCGGCGCCCGCAACGCGCTGCGCAGGGTCTGGCTGGCGCGTTCGATGATGGACTCCGGCACCCCCTTGGGCGCGAACACGCCTATCCACGACGGGGTATCGAAACCCGCGACCCCGCACTCCTTCAAAGTAGGCACCTGGGGCACGAAGCGGTAGCGTTTACCGCCCGTGACCGCCAGGGCCAGGAGGCGGCCCGACGCCACATGCTCCTTGACCGTGCCCAGATTGGTCAGCGCCAGCGCCACCTCGCCCGCCATCACGGCCTGCACGGCGGGCGCCGCGCCCTTGTAGGGCACATGGAGGATCTCGACGCCGGTCGCCTTGTTGATCTCATTGAGCAGCAAATGGGATTGCGAACCCACGCCATAAGAGCCGAAGGCCAGATTTTTCTTGCCCCGGGCGACCTGCTCCATCTCGGTGAAGCTCTTGAACCCGGACCGCGGATGGGTGACCAGCACCAACTGCTCCAGCGTGAGCGCGCCTACCGGCAACAGGTCCCGCATGGGATCGAACGGGACCTCGTTCATCAAGGCCGGCAGCTGCATGGTCAGGCCGATGGTGGCCAGGAAAGTGCTGCCATCGCGCGCCGAATTGAGCACCGAGCTGGCCGCGATCACGGTGTTGGCGCCGGCCTTGTTCTCCACGATGGCTGGCACGCCGCCCCAAAGCGCCTGCAGGCGTTCGGCCGTCATGCGGGTGGCGATGTCGGCCCCGCCGCCCGGCGCGAAGGGCACGATGAACCTCACTGGCCGCCGCGGCCATTCGGCGGCTTCGGCCAGGGCCAGGCCAGGCAGGCCGATGAGCGCGGCGCTGGCCTTGAGCAGGCTGCGTCGCCGGGAATTTAGCCTCGATTGCATGGTGTGTCTCCTGTCGTTTTTATGCGCGTGCCGCGCCTACTCGCGGGGAACGCGCGTGACGTCGTGGGCGTAGATCCACTCGGCCTGGTGCGAAGTGGCCGCCGGGTTTCTCAAGCCCTGCAGCTTGAAACGCAGATTGCGGCGCCATCGCGCCAGCGGCGAGGCCAGGTGCACGGTCTTGCCGCGCGCGCGGGCGCCCAGCTGCACGCGCGCCGTGCGGCCCTGGCGCTCTTGTTCATAGGCGCGCAGGGCCCCGACGGGATCCCGCGGGCGGGCCGCCAGCCAGGCGGCCAAGGCGTAGGCGTCCTCGATGGCCTGCCCGGCGCCCTGGGCCAGGAAAGGCAACATGGGATGGGCCGCATCGCCCAGCAACGAAATGCGGCCCCGGCTCCATTGCGCCAAGGGATCGCGGTCGAACAGGCCCCAACGGAATATCTCGCCCGAGCGCTCCAGCACGGTGCGCAGCCGTGGATGCCAGCCCGAGAAGGCCGCCGTCAGTTCCTCCACGCTGCTGGGCGTGGTCCAGGATTCCGAGGTCCATTGGCGGGTTTCGAGCACGGCCACGATATTGACCGCGCGGCCGCCGCGCACGTAGTACTGCACCACATGGCCGTGCGGGCCCAGCCAGTTCGAGGCCACCGGCGGCACCCAGCCCGGCGGCAGGTCCGCGGTGTCCACCATGGCCCGCCAGCACATATTGCCGGTAAAGCGCGGCGGCGCATCGCCGAAGAGATGGCGCCGGACCACCGAATGGATGCCGTCGGCGCCGATCAGCACGTCGCCGGCCAGGCTGCGGCCATCGGCCAGACGCACGCGGACCGCTTCGCCCTCCTCCTCGATAGCCTCGACCTGGGCGTCCAGGTTCAGGACCTCGGGCGGCAGCGCGCGGGCCAGCAGGCCATGGATATCGGCGCGGTGGATGTGCAGATAGGGCGCGCCATAGAGCGATTCGTACAGGTCTTTGATGGGTGTGCGGTACAGCGCCTTGCCAGACTTCCAGTCCCAGCCCACGAAGGCCTCGGGCTGGAAAGCGCAGTCTCGCGCGCCGGTCTCCAGCCCCAGGGCGCGGACCACCTTCATGGCATTGGGACTGAGTTGGATGCCGGCGCCGATCTCGCCCAGCCGCGCCGCCTGCTCGCAGACCTGCACCTGCATGCCGCGGCCAAGCAGCAGGCCGGCCAGGGCCAGGCCGCCGATGCCGCCGCCCACGATGATGATGCGCGCGCTCATGCGGGCAGCCCGAAAGTGGCCATGCCGCTGGCGATGGCCTTGCCGCCCGCCGACACAATGTCCACGCGCGTGAAGGCATGGCCGCGCCCGGAGCGCAGCAATTCGGCGGTGGCGACCACCTCCTCGCCCGCGCAGCCGCTGATAAAAGTCATATGCAAATCGATGGTGGCCACTGGGCGGCGGCCCCGGCCGTCGGTCCAGACGGCAAAACACATGGCGGTATCGGCCAACGCCGAGAGCGCCTGCCCGGAGAAGATCCCGCCCTCGCGGCATGCCGCCTCGCCCGGCGGCATGCGCAGCACCGCGCGTCCCGGGCCCAGATCCTCCACGGCGATGCCCAGGCCGCGCACGCAGCCCGGCATGGCCGTGCGCAATGTCTCTTCGGCTTCTTGCCTGCCCAGCATGATCATGACTGTCTCCCTATTGCGCATGAAAGCGCGCGTCCGCCCGCGCGCGCAGCGACGCCGGCGCGCGGAAGCGCTCGCCGTGGCGCTCGGCCAGCGCTTCGCATTGGCGCAGGAACTCCCGGGGACCGGTTGCGTCGATATGGCCCAGCACCCCGCCGCGCCAGGCCGGATAGCCCCAGCCCAGCACCGAAGCGAGGTCGATCTCCAGCGGCGCGGCCACGACGCCTTCGTCCATCGCATGCAGCGTTTCCAGCGACTGGATATGCAGCAGACGTTGCTGCACCTCCTGTAGCGCGGGCAGACGCGCCGCGGGCGGGAACAGGCCGGCGCAGCCGTCCCAGGGCGCGCGGACGGAACCGGCGTAGTCGTACACGCCGCCGCCGCACTTGCGTCCGCTGCGTCCCGCCTCCACCAGGCGGCGGGCGGCCGCCAGGGCGTCGGTCGATTCGCGCGCCGTGCCCAGGCCAGTGCGCGCCAGGCTGGCGAGAATGTCCGCCAGCAAGTCATAGGAGGTCAGGTCGGCCATGGCCAGCGGTCCGATGGGCATGCCCGCGCTCACGGCGGCGTTGTCGATCAGGGCGGGCGGCAGGCCCTCCTGCAGCATGATCAGCGCCTCGCGGGTATAGGCCGCCACCACGCGCGATGTGAAAAAGCCCGGACCATCGTTGGCCACCACCGGCGTCTTGCGTATCTGCTTGAGGAAATCCAGCGCCTCGGCCTGGCTGCGCCGCGAAGTCTGTCTGCCCAGGATCACTTCGACCAGGGCCATGCGTTCGACAGGCGCGAAAAAATGCAGGCCGATGAAGCGCTCGGGCGAGCGCTGGCCGCGCGCCAGGCCGCTGATGGACAGCGTCGAGGTGTTGGACGCGATCAGCACATCCTCCCCGGCATGCGCCCGGATCTTGCCGAACACCTCGGTCTTGACCTCGGCCGATTCCAGCACGGCTTCGAGCACCAGATCACAACCCGCTAGCGCGGCATAATCGCTCGCCACCTGGATGCGCGCCAGGATGTCCTGGCGCTGTCGCGCCGTCATGCGGTCCCGCGCCACGGCAGCCTCCAGATTGTCGGCGATGCGCTGTTTGCCGCGTTCGGCCTGCTCGGCCGAGGCGTCCAAGAGCACGGTCTCGATGCCAGCCTGGGCGCACACCAGCGCGATGCCGCCGCCCATGAGCCCGGCGCCGACCACGCCGGCGCGGCGCGCCTCGAAGGCGGGCTCTCCGGATGGACGGCCCTGCTGCTTGCGCGCCGCCGAGGCGGCGAAGAACTGCGTGCGGATGCGGTTCTTGGCCGAGGGCGACGCCGCCACCATGCCGAAGTAGCGGGCCTCGATGGCCAGGCCGGCATCAATGCCGCGCTCCAGCCCCTGGCCCAATACGTGCAGCAGGACGCCCGGCGCCAGATCACCGGCCGGCGACTTGCGGCGCAGCTTGGGCCACTCGTAAAAGAAGAACCAGCGTCCTTCGCGCGACTGGGGTTCGAAGTCCGGATAGCGAAAGCCTTTGGCGTCCCAGGGCTGGCGCGCCTGCGGATGGGCCAGCACCCAATCGCGCGCGGCTCCGGCCAGCGCCTCGGGCGCGACCACCTCATCGATCACCCCCAGGCGCGCGGCCTCACCGACCGGCAGCGCCTGCCCGGCCAGCATCAGCCTTGCAGCCGGGGCGATGCCGATCAGGCGCGGCAGCCGTTGCGTGCCGCCGCAGCCCGGAATCAAACCCAGCGCGACCTCGGGCAGGCCCAGGCGCGTGCGCGGCGTATCGGCCGCGATGCGATGATGGCAGGCCAGGGCCAGCTCCAGCCCGCCGCCCAGGGCCGAGCCATTGATGGCGGCGACAAAGGGCTTGCCGCAAGTCTCCATACGGCGCAGGCACTGGCCGATCTCGCGCACATTGGCGATGGCTTCGGCCGGCGTGGCGGCCGCGTAGACCGCGTTGAGGTCGCCGCCGGCCAGGAAGTCCCGCTTGGCCGAGGCAATGACCACGCCCTTGACCGCCGGATCGGCGATGGCGCCGTCCACGGCCGCCACGAAGGCCGCCATGGAAGCGGCGTTCTTGATGTTGACGTCCCCTTCGGGGTTGTTCCAGACGATGTGCGCCACGCCATCGTCATCCAGCCTGTAGTCGATCATCTTTCTTCCCCTATTGCGCCACGCGCTCGATCAGCGTCGCCACCGCCATCCCCAGGCCGGTGCACATGGTCACCAAGGCCCGGCGCGCGCCGCGCCGCTCCAGTTCGTCCAACGCCATGCCGACCAGCATCCCTCCGGTCGCGCCCACCGGATGGCCCAGGGCGATAGCGCCTCCAGCCACATTGATCTTCTCTTGCGGGACGTCCATGTGCCGCATGTAGTGCAGCACCACCGAGGCAAACGCCTCGTTGACTTCGAACAGGTCGATGTCGGCCGCCGTCAGGCCGGCGCGCGCCAGGCAGCGCTGGCTGGCCGGCACGGGCGCGGTGAGCATCAGACAAGGGTCGGTGCCGGCGCTCGCCGTGGCCAGGATGCGCGCGCGCGGGCGCAGGCCGGCCTGCTTGCCGAAGGCCGCGCTGCCTACCAGCACGGCCGAGGCTCCATCGGCGATCCCCGAAGAATTGCCCGCATGATGGACATGGCGGATGCTGTCGACCCCCGCATAGCGGTAGCGCACCGTGGCGTCAAAACCCAGCTTCTCGCCGCTCTCTGCGAACGATGGCTTGAGCTGGGCCAGGCTTTGCACCGTGGTTTCGGGACGCACCAGTTCGTCATGAGCCAGCATGAGCGCGCCATTGGCATCATGGACCGGCACCAGCGAGCCCTCGAACCAACCCTCGCGCTGGGCGCGGGCGGCGCGCGCATGCGAGGCCGCCGCGTAGGCGTCCACATCGTCGCGCCCGAAGTCCTCCAGGGTGGCGATCAAGTCGGCGGCGACACCCTGCGGGGTCTGCAGCACCAGGTCGTTGAAGAACACATCGCTCACCGAAGGCCCGCCGGTGCCCACCAGCATGGGCACCAGCGAGTTCATCTCCACGCCTCCGGCCACCACGCCGTCCGCCTGTCCGGCCATGACCTTGGCGGCGGCGGCATTGACGGCATCCAGCGCCGAGCCGCAGAAGCGCGCCACCATGAAACCGGGCACGCTATCGCCATAACCGGCGGCCAACGCCGCCGAGCGCGCCAGGTTGGCTCCCTGATCGTCGACCGCCTCCACGCAGCCGAGAATGACTTCGTCCAGCGCCTGGGGCGCGAATCCGCCGCGTTGCGGCACGGCGCGCAGCACGGCCGCGCCCAGTTCCAGCGGGGACAATGTGTGCAAGGCGCCATTGGCCTTGCCCCGCCCTCGGGGCGTCCTCACCGCATCGTAGATATAGGCTTGCATGTTCATCCTTGTTGCCCAGACGCGCGCGGCAGCAGCGTGCGCGCGATGATTTCTTTCATGACTTCGGAACTGCCGCCGGCGATGCGCTCCACGCGCGCATCGGCATAAGCCCGGGCCACGCCGTATTCGGTCATATAGCCCCAGCCGCCATGCAGCTGCAGGCAGGCGTCGACACAGCGGCCCAGCATCTCGGTCACCCAGAGCTTGGCCGCGGCCGCCGTGGCACTGTCCAGCGCGCCGGCCACGTAATCGCCGATGAGGCGGTCCACCAGGGCGCGGCCGGCCGTCAGGTCCGCCTTGACCGTGGCCAGCGCAAAGCGCGTGTTCTGCATATCGGCCAGGCGCTGGCCGAAAAGCTCGCGTTGGCTGACATAGGCCACGGTGTCGGCCAGCACCGCCTCGGCCCGCGCCACGCAGGTCACGCAGATCGTCAGGCGTTCGCGCGCCAGGCCATGGCCCAGATACTGCAGCCCCCTGCCCGCCTCGCCGATCAAATTGGCCGCTGGCAGACGCACATCGTTGAAAAAGATCTCCGAGGTGTCCTGGGCGTGATGTCCCAGCTTGTCCAGATTCCGGCCGCGGGCGAAGCCAGGGCGGTCGGCCTCCACCAGAAACAGCGACAGCCCGCCGTCGCCGCCAGCGATGCGCGCGGCCACGATGAAGACATCGCCCAATTGGCCGTTGGAGATGAAGACCTTCTGCCCCGCCAGGCGGTAGCCGTCGCCGTCCGGGTGCGCCAAGGTGCGCAATCCGCGCAGGTCGCTGCCGGCGCCCGGCTCGGTCATGGCCACGCCCGCCACGGCCTCGCCCGAACACAGGCGCGGCAGCCACTGCCGCTTCTGCGCCTCGTTGCCGAAGCTCACCAGATAGGGCACGGCCATCTCCGAATGAATCGCAAAGCCGGGGCCAGGCGTCTGTGCGTAGGCCAGCTCTTCGAGCACCACCGCGCTGAAGCGGTAATCCACGCCCGCTCCGCCCCATTCCTGAGGCACGGTGCAGCACAGCATGCCCAGCTCCCCCGCCTGCCGCCACACGGCGCGCGGCACCTGTCCGGCTGCTTCCCACTGCTTGTGGTGCGGCGCGATCTCGGCGGCGATAAAGCGCCTGACCTGCTCGCGAAAAGCCTCGTGCTCGTCCGCGAAAATCGTCCTCGGCAGAATGCTTGCCGGATTCATTGGCTTTCTCCTTGGGCACGCAGATACTCCGCGCGCAGTACATTCTTCTGAACCTTGCCCACCGCCGACAGCGGCAAGTCCGTGTGCCGGATGTCATAGCTGCGCGGCACCTTGTAGCCGCCGACCAGGGCGCGGCAATGCGCATCCATCTCGGCCGCGCTGATGTCGCTGCCTTCGCGCAGCACCACGACCGCATGCACTTTCTCGCCCCACAGCGCATCCGGCACGCCAATCACCGCGCAGGCCGCCACCTCCGGATGCCGCGCGATGGCGTTCTCGACCTCGGCGCAATAGATGTTCTCGCCGCCGCTGATGATCATGTCCTTCAGGCGGTCGACCACATGCAAATAGCCGTCCTCGTCCAGGTAACCGGCATCGCCCGAGCACAGCCAGCCGTCACGCAGCGTCTTGCGGGTTTCCTCAGGGGCATTCCAATAGCCGCGCATGACCGCCGGCCCCCGGATCTGGATTTCTCCGGCCACGCCGGGCGCGCAGACCTGCATCCGCGCGTCCACCACGCGCAGCTCGAATCCGGTGGTGGCCTGGCCCACCGAACCCAGCCTGTCGGGTTGGCCGTCGGCCAGGAGATGGCACTCCGGCGGCAGCATGGCGCAGGCGCCGCAGCATTCGGTCATGCCATAGAACTGCTGGATGCGCGCCTGAGGAAAGGCCGCCAGCGCACGGCGCAGCAAGGCCTGCGAGATCGGCGCCGAGCCATAGGCGATGGAGCGTATGCCGGCCAGCAGCGCGTCATCGCGCTCGGGCGCATCCAGCACCATGGCCAACATGGTGGGCGCCAGCTGCAGATGGGTCACGCCATCGTCCCTCAGGCGCTCATAGAACAGGCGCGTGGAGAAGCGGTCCATGAAGCTATGGCCGCCGGCGGCCAGCGTGACCCCCAGGCCGATGCCAAAGTCGGCCAGGTGAAACAAAGGCGGGGCGTGCAGATAGACCGTCTGGCTGTCGTGCCGCAGGTCGCGCTGCATGTTCAGCGCGGCAAAGGCGAAGTTCAGCTGCGTCAATGCCACGCCCTTGGGCTGGCCGGTCGTGCCGCCGGTATAAAAAATGCCGGCCAGCGCATCCTTGTCCACCTCGGTCGGCGCCAGCGCCGGCGCGTCGATAGCGCGCGCGTAATCGTCCTCTGCCAGGGACAAATAGCGAACCGCGCCCTCCTCGCCCAGCTGCCGGGCGATGGCGTCGAAGTGCTCGTCCGCCACCAGCATGCGCACGCCGGCATGGCGCAGGATGAAGGCGATTTCGGCCTGGGACAACCGGGTATTGATGGGCACGAGCACGGCGCCCGCCCACCAGACAGCCATCAGCAACTCGTAGTACTTGGGCGCGTTCAGCGCCAGCGTGGCCACGCGCTCGCCCGGGCGCAAGCCCTGCTCGCGCAGCCAGCCGGCCAGGGCCGCGATGCGCCGTTCGGTCTGCCGCCAATCGCGGCGCTGGCCACCGTGGACAATGGCCGCGCCCTCGGGCCGTATGCTGGCCGCCCGCTGGACGGCTGAGGTAAAGATCATGCTCCAGTCTCCGAATCGTATCCCGCGGCGTCAGCGCACGGTTCCAGCGTGTATCAAGCGATCGATCTCGGCTTCGCCCAGGCCCGCTTCGGCCAGGATCTCGCGGCTATGCTGACCCGGCGCGGGCGGCGCGGCGCGCAGGCTGCCCGGCGTGCGCGAAAAGCGCGGCGCGGGATTGGCCTGCACGCGGCCGGCAAACTCCGTATAGGTATGGCGCGCCAGATGCTGCGGATGCGCGGGCGCCTGCGCCATGGTCAGGACCGGCGTGACGCAGGCGTCCTTGCCCTCGAAACGCGCTTCCCAATAGGCGCTGGGCTGGCTGCGGATGACCGCGGCGACCAAGGCCTGCTGCGCCTGCCAGTTGCGCGGCTGCATCCGGCCGTCGAAATCGGCCGGCGCCAAGCCCAGGCCCTCGATGAACTGTGCGAAAAACGGCGGCTCTATCGGCCCCACGGCCAGGTAGCGCCCATCGGCCGTCTCATAGCAGCCGTAGAACGGCGCGCCGCCATCGAGCAGATTGCTGCCCCGGCTTTCCGTCCACACGCCAGCCTGACGCAGGCCCTGCATCGGTGTCATAAGCGCGGCCATGGCATCGATCATGGCCGCATCGACCACCTGGCCCTGGCCCGATTGCCGCGCATGCAGCATGGCCGAGACCAGGCCCAGCGCCAGGAACATGGCGCCGGCGCCATAGTCGGCCAGCAGGTTCAGGGGCGGCACGGGCGCGCCGCCGCGCGGCCCGATGGCATGCAGGGCGCCAGTGATGGCCAGGTAGTTGATGTCATGTCCGGCGCGCTGCGCCCAGGGGCCGTCCTGCCCCCAGCCCGTTACGCGGCCATAGACCAGCCCGGGGTGGGCCGCCAGGCAGGCCTCGGGCCCCAGGCCCAGGCGCTCCATCACGCCAGGCCGAAAGCCTTCGATCAGGCCGTCGGCGCCCGCCGCCAGTGTCAGCGCCAGCGCCTGCCCTGCGGGCTGGCGCAGATCAATGGCGATGGAGCGGCGGTTGCGGTGCAGGATGTCGAAGGCGCGCTCGGCATCTGCGATCTCGCTGGCCTGCGCCGGCCGCTCGATGCGCACCACATCGGCGCCCAGGTCGCCCAACAGCATGCCGCACAGGGGCGCGGGCCCCTTGCCGGCGAACTCGATGATGCGCAGGCCGGCCAGCGGCCCCTGCGTCTTGGTCTGTGTCTCCATGGGACCCATTACATCCCATGAAAAACTAAAAGTAAATTTAGATTTACCTAGGAGTTACCCTGACGCAAGATAGCCGCTTGGGCCTTACCGGGGCAGATAGGCTTGCACGGAGGGATGCGGGTTGAGCGCGCCCAGGGCCAGCCGCGTCAGAATCTCGATGGCGGTCTCGTCATCGATCTCGCGGCCCGGGAAATCGCCCACTTTGGCCGTCCAGTTGTAGCAGGCGTACTCGATCATGGAACTCAGCGCCGAGGCCACCAGCTCCAGATCCTTGTCCGGCGCCGGCTGCTGCTTGCGGCTCTCGCGTATCACCGTGACCAGACCCTTGATGCCCTGCTCGCGGATGTGGTGCCAGGCGCGCGCAAAGCTTTCATCCTGCATGGACATCTGGAAGGCCGCGGTGGCCACCGGCCAATGCCGGCGATAGATCCGCCAGAACACCTGCAGCCGCCCGGCCAGGTTATGCATCGGGTCCTCCTTGCCGCTCAGCGGCCGGTTGACCTCGCTTTTGAGCGTATGGCGAAAGTCCTCCAGCAGCTCGTGCAGCAACTCTTCCTTGTTCTTGAAATAGATGTAGAAAGCCCCGGGCGATTTGCCCGCCCCGCTCATAATGTCGGCGATGCGCATGGCCGCGAAACCGTCGCGGGCCATGACCTCGCGCGCCGCCTCCTTGATGGCGAGCCGCGTGTGCTCGCCTTTGGTCCGTCCGCGGGCCGGCTCCTGCTCAAGTTCGGGCTTGCTGGTGGTTGTCATGTTCAAAGTCTGGGGTCAGCGCTTTAGGGACTGTAGCGTATACCACAAGCCCTGGCGCTTCCATGCCCCTTCTTGCTTGCAGCGCCTCAGCCCAGCGCCGCGACCGCCTCGCGGCGCCCAAGCGCCTCATTGGCGGCAGCCCTGCGCGCCGATCCCGCCAGCGCGAGCACGCTGGCCACGGCTTCGTCCAGCCGTTCGCGGATGGCCTCGACGATGCGCGGCAGGCCGTCCTCGCCAAAGCCGACCTCCTTGTCGGTGGCATAGACACCGGCCAGGATATGGCGCGCGCCCAGGGCGGAGAGCACCGGTTTCAGGCCATACTCCAGCGCCAGGAGATGGGCCGCGCTGCCGCCCGTGCCCAGGGGCAGGACGATCTTGCCGGCCAGGGCTTTCTCGTCCAGGAGATCGAGCAGGGCCTTGAGCCCGCCGGCGAACGAGGCCTTGTAGATCGGCGTGGCGACGACCACCACGCTGGCGGCCGACACGCGGGCGCGCAAGGCGGCGGCGGCCGGGCCGGCGTAGAGGCCCTCGACGAGGTCCTGGGCCGGCAGGTCGCGCAGGCCAATCTCGCTGACCTCATGGCCGTGGCGCGCCAACGCCTGGGCCACATGCCGCAAGAGCGACGAGGACCGCGAACGCGCGGACGGGCTGCCTGCCAGGGTGAGAATGGTCATGGTGATGTCGCCGCGGGCCTTGGCCCGCCGAAGAAAACAATGCCTTCGATTCTGGCAGCGCGCCCGGCGGGCGGAAAATACTTCCTCGACATGACTTTATGCCCGTCCGCCGGCCCGGCGCTCAGGCCAGGCCGCGGATATTCACCGAGACCGGCGCGCCGCGCGAGACCGAACCGTGGATGGGGCAGATCTCCAGATACACGATGCTGGCCATCGGCCGGGCGCCGCGGCGCGCCGCCTATCCGCCCTGCAGCGCCGCCACCGCCGATGCCGGCAGCATGGGCCCATGCCCCAGGCCGGGAAACACCCGCCAGCTCACGTCCAGCCCCGGCTTGCCGGCCAGCAGGCGGGCGATCTCGCGGATGTCGCCCTGGGTGGCGCGGCCGGCCAGGCGCTCCTCGCCGCCCACCATGAGCCGCAGGCTCCGCTCGCCCGCCGGCTGCCAGGCCGCCAGGCGCTCCTGCATATAGGGCGCGTTCCACCACAAAGAGGGGCTGGCCGCCACATAGTGCTGGAAAGCCTCCGGACGGTTCAGCAGCGTCTCCAAGACGAACAGGCCGCCATAGGAATGGCCATAGAGCGTCTGGCGGCCCGGATCCACCGGCGCCTGGGCCCGCACCCAGGGCTTGACCTCGTTTTCGATGAAATCCAGCCAACCCTGCGCGCCGCCGTTGCGGCGCGTCGGGGCGCGCGGATCCGGCGTGCCCTCGGGCCCCGCCCCAGGCAGGCGCGGCGTGTAGTCCCAGGCCCGCGACGCGCCGTCCACGCGGCCCGGACTGTCATAGCCCAGGCCCACCACCACGGCCTCATGCGTCAGGCCCTCGGCCCGCGTCAGCGCCTGGAACACGGCCGCGCCGTCCAGCATATAAATGACCGGCCAGCCCGTGGCCGGCGCCGGCCGCATGGGCGCCCACAGGTAGATGCGCGCCGCGGTCAGGCCGCCGGCGCGCGGCATCACCTGTTGCTGCACCAGGCCCAGCAAGCCCAGGCGCGCGCGCTCGGCGGCCGCATCGAAGGTCTCGGGCGGACGCGGCTGGGCGCTGGCGCCGGCGGCCGCAAGCGCCAGCGCCGCCGCCAACAGACGAGGCGCCCGCATCAATAGCTCACCGTCAGGGTGGCGTAATAGGCGCGGCCCGGCTCGTTATAGGTCGCCGCCCCGGCGCTGGACGCATTGCCTTCGCGGTACTGCTTCTTGTCGAACAGATTGCTCACGCCGACGCGCAGGCGCAGGTTCTTGTTGACCTCATAGCCGGCGCTCAGGCCCACCAGCGCATAAGGGCTGACCGTCTGCAGCGCATCGCCCGACAGGTCCACGCCGGTGCGTTCATTGACCGAAGGGCCTTGCTGCTTGCCGTAATAGGTCACATTGGCCTGGAAAGACAGCTGTTCGGTGTAGAACCAATCCAGCGTGCTGTTGATCGTGTACTTGGGAATCACGCTCAGGGGCTGGCCCGTGCTCTTGTTCTTGGACTCGATCATGTAGGTGAAATTGGTATTCCAGTCCAGGTTGTCGGCCAGCGGAACGAAGAGATTGCCTTCCAGGCCCTCGACCACGGCCTTGCCGCTATTGGTCCATTGCAGCACCCGCGCGCCGTTGTTCATGCGGTAGAGGACATCCGTGCCGGCGACGATCTTGTTCTTGTAGTCATTGCGGAAGTAGGCCATGCTCGTGCGCCAGGTGCCCGGATCGTACTCGAAGCCGATCTCCTTGTTGACGCTGATTTCCGGCGACAGGTTTTCATTGCCCACCAGATAGCAGCCATTGCTATTGGCCTGTGACGCCAGGCAGCCTTGGCCGCGGCTATAGAGCAGGTAGTTGGGGTTGGACTGATAGAGGTTGGGCGCCTTGTAGGCGCGCGCGATGCCGCCCTTGATCCTGAAGGCGTCGGTGGCCGCCCACGAGGCATTCAGGCTGGGGCTCCAGTTGTTGCCGAACTCGGAGTTGTGGTCCAGCCGCAGGCCCGGCGTCAGCGTGACGTCCTGGGTGGCCTCGATGTTGTCCTCCACGAAGAGCGCATAGCTGTTCTGCTTGGCCTTGGCGTCGCGGTTGGCCGCGTCCGTGCCGGCGATGCTGCCGCCCGTGTAGGTCTGGCGCAGCCCGCTGGGGTCGTCCAGCGACTCGCGCAGGTATTCCACGCCCAGGGTGGCGACCTGGCTGACGCCCAGCGTGAAAGGCAGGTTGACCTCGCCGGCCGCGCGCCAGTTCTTCAGCCGCGCGGTCGCAAAGCCATTGCCAGTGGGCGCGCCTTCGGGGCCGCCGGCCAGGCCTTCCTCGCGGCGCGTATTGCGCGTGTAGTCGTAGCCGATGCTGGCCCGGCTCGTGCCCCAATCGTAGGAGCCGCGATGCGTGAGCGACACATTATCGCGGTACATGATGTTGGTCTCCTCGCCATACATCGCATCCGAGACCACGCTATTGGCGTTGTTCATGGTGTCGCCAGCGTACAGATTGCCCTGGCGGCTGAAACCGGCGTCCAGCTCGAAGGTATTGTTCTTGTCCATCTTCCAGGAGAACAGCGTGTTCAGGTCCTGGTTGATCACCCCCTCCCGGCCGGCCGTCGAGGTCACGCCATCGGTGCCGGGCGCGGCATGGCCGGCGTTGATGTCGCGCGCATCCGGGTTGGTCTTGTTGTAATTGCCATAGAGGCGCATGGACAGCGTATCGCTGACCGGCGTGGCCAGGCTGAAGTTGACCCGGTTGGTATTGCCTTCCTTGCTGTCCTCGGGCTGGTTGATGTAATACGTCGCCGAGGCCGAAGTCTTGTCCGTGGGCCGCTTGGTGATGATATTGACCACGCCGCCCATGGCGCCCGAGCCATAGCGCGCCGCCGCCGGGCCGCGTATGACTTCGATCCGCTCGACCTCCTCGGCCGGCACCCAGTTTGAGTCCCCCCGCGTGTCGCGGTCGCCGTTCCAGCCATAGCGCACCGAGTTGCGCGAGCTCACCGGCTTGCCATCGACCAGGATGAGGGTGTTCTCCGGCCCCATGCCGCGGATGTCGATCTGGCGGTTGTTGCCGCGCGCGCCGCTGGCGCTGTTGCCGGTCAGGTTCACGCCCGGCTCGCGGCGGATGATATCGGCCAGGTCGTTGACCGGCGGGCGGCGCTGGATTTCCTCCGCCGTGATCACCGACACGCCCAGCGACTCTTTCACCTCTTCCTCCGCCGTGCCCAGCACCTGGACAACCGGCATGTCCTGCACCAGCGAGGAATCCTGGACCTGGGTCTGGGCCCAGGCCGGTCCGGCCATGGCCAGCAAAACTGCGGTGCGGGCGTAGTGCCGCGAAAAGCGCGCGAACGACATGCGAAAACTCCTGTGTGACCCGGCCGTCCGCTATGCAATATTTAGGGACAGGCCTTTCTAATTAGGAATGATTTGTAATACCATTTGTCGTTCATGATTATGTCAGCTTGATATTGAGAAACATTTGCCGTGCCACCACAAAGCTTTGTCCCAGCACCAAAGGCGGGAACCGCCGCCGCCAACCGCTACCTGGGCGCGGGGCGCGCGAGCCCGGCCCGCTTCGAGGGCATGTGCGAAACACATGAGTTGGGCGCCGGCCTGGTGCTGCGCCGCATGGACTGGCGCGATGTGCAAGGGATTGCCCTGCGCAGCCAGGAAGGCCCCGGCCTGCACATCGTGATGGCTTTGAGCGGCGGCGCGGACCTGAGCGTGGAGGGTGTGGTGTTGGCGCGGCGCGCCTCCCTGGCCGGCCATGGCCTGGCCTGGAGCACGCCGGCGAGCTTTGAATTGCTGCGGCAATCGCGCCGGGGCGACATCGAGCGCGCTGTCATGCTGTCCGTCTCGCCGCCATGGCTGGCCGCCCGCCTGCGGCCCGATGGCGCCCTGCGCCAGCTGGCGCCGCTGCAGCCGCGGCGCTGGCCCTTGTCGCGCAATGGCCTGGCCCGCTTGCAGCAGCTCCTGCATCCGCCGCGCCAGGATCCGGATCTCCTGCCGCTCTATCTCGAAGCGCGCGCGCTTGAACTGCTGCGCGAGGCGGCCAGCGTGCTGGGCCAGCCGTCCGCCACGGCGAACCCGCTCAGCCGCCGGAAATTCCTGCGCATGGCGCAGGTGCGCGAACTCCTGGAAAGCGGCGCGGCCGACGAATGGTCATTGGCTCAGATCGCGGCGCGCTACCACTTGAGCGTCAACACGCTGCAAAGGCACTTCCGCGCCGCCTGGAACAGCGCGGTGGACGAATACCGGCGCGATGCGCGCCTGCGCCGGGCGCGCGCCGCGCTGGAGCGCGACGGCGTGAGCGTGGCGCGCGCGGCCGAAATCGCCGGCTATGGCAGCCCGGCCAATTTCTCGACGGCTTTCCGGCGCGCCTATGGCATCGCGCCGCGCCAGGCCGGGGCCCGGCCGGCCGGGCCAAGCTAAACCCGCCGCGTCGTCATGCCACGCCGGAATTGCCCTGGGGCCGGACGCGGCGCACGCGCTTGGCTTCGTACATGCGCGCATCGGCCAACAGCACGGCGTGATCGGCGTCCGCGCCCGGGCTGACCACCGCCACGCCCACGCTGGCGCCGCCATAGGCCAGGCGCAGCCCGCCCAAGGCATACTCGCCTACCGATTCGGCCTGCATGCGCCGCTGCAGCATGTCGGCCGCCTCGTCGGCCTGGGCGCGATCAGCCGGCCCGGGCGCGACCAGCATGAATTCATCACCGCCCAGCCGGCCCAATACGTCGCCGGGGCGCAGGGCGCCCGCCACCCGCCTGCCCAGCGCGCACAACAGCGCGTCGCCCGTCTGGTGCCCATGCGTATCGTTGATCTGCTTGAAACCATCCAGGTCCATCAGGCCCACCAGCACCGTGTCGCCGCTGGCCGCCGCGCGCGCCAGCGCCATGTCCAGCGTTTCGTAGAGCGCGCGCCGGTTGGGCAGGCCCGTCAGCGCATCGCGCAGCGCCACATCGCGCAGCGACTGATTGGCATCCTGCAGCTCGCGCATCAGCATCTCGCGTTCGATGAAGCCGGCCACCAGACTGGAAAACAGCGTGATCGCGGCCCGGGCCTCCGCCGACAGCGGCTTGACGGCGGCGCTGGCCGCGCAGATCGTGCCCAGCAGACGGCCGTCCTCGGCGCGCACCGGCGCGCTCAGGTAGGTCTGTATGCCCAGGGCGCGCGCGGCATCCGAATCGCCCCAGCGCTGCCCCACGTCGGCCGTGTATTGACAGCCTTCGTCCAGGGCCCGCCGGCACAAGGTGTCCGACCAATCGACCTCCAGGCCTTCGGGAATCTCCATCGCGCCCTCGTTGCGCGCGTAACGCACCTGCTGGACGTTTCTCTGCAGATCGATGGAAGTCAGATAGGTGGACTCCATGCCGGTGACCACGCCCAGCATGTCCAGCAAGGGCCGGGTGAGCTGCTCCAGGGTTTTGGCCGCGGGCAGCGAAGCGGCAAGTTGGGAGATGAGCGGGTCCATGATGGTCGGCGGTCATGAGGCGATGCAACGATCCTAGCCGCGGCCTGCGCCCCGCGCAAGCCGGCTCCCGACATCACTTGGCCGGCGGCGCATAGTCGCCGCGCGCGATGGCCGCCAGGATCTCCCGGCGCCGCTCGGCCGCCCGCTTCAGATTGGCCGCCGTCGGCTTCAGCCGCAAACGCTCGACGCAATGCCGGCCCTCGAAAACGAAGCCGATCTCGATCGACGACTCCGATGCCGGGCGCACGCCCTCGAATCCCCGGTCCATGTCCGCCTCCCTTCAAGTCACCACGGCCTGGTCCAGGCGCAGGGCGCCCCGGCTGGCATCCAGGGTGACGCGCGCGCCCAGCGGCAGCATGAGGTTGGGATCCCAGTGCCCGCTGGGCCAGCCGGCCAGCACCGGCACGCCCAGGCCCTGCAAAGCCTCGCGCAGAATGGGCCAGTACAGGCTCTGCCCGCCCGGATCGCTGCCCGGCGCGCCGCGCGTGAAATTGCCCACCAGCACGCCGGCCACGCCGTCGAACTTGCCGGCCGCGGCCAGCTGCGCAAGCATGCGGTCGACCCGGGGCGGCAATTCATTGACGTCCTCGATGAAGAGGATGGCGCCGCGCGTGTCGATCTCGTCGTCGCTGCCCATCAGCGCGCACATCAGGGCGAGATTGCCGCCGGCCAGCCGGCCGCTGGCCTGCCCGGGCGCCAGCGCGACGAGCTGGCTGGACGCCGGCGCCTCTATCCAGCTGCCCTCGCCCAGCTGGCCGCCCAGCATGGCCCAGGCCAGGCTTTCGGTCGGCGCTTCGCGCCCATGGATGAAGTCCTGGCCCAGCATGGGCCCATGGAAGGTCACGAAACCCGTGCGCCGCTGCAAGGCCAGATGCAGCGCCGTGATGTCGCTATAGCCGATGAAGGGCTTGGGATGCTGGCGGATCATGGCGTAATCGATCTGGTCCAGCAGACGCCAGGAGCCGAACCCTCCCTGCAGACACCATACGGCGCCGACCTCCGGGGCGGCGAAGGCGGCGTGCAGCTGCGCCAGCCGCAGGCTGTCGGGGCCGGCCAGGTAATCGTAGGGCGCGTCCATGCGCGCGCCCACCAGCAGCCTGGGCTCGTAGCCGCGGCCCGCCAGCCATTGCGCGGCGTCCTCGGCCGCGCCCTCGGCGGCCGAGGCCGGCGCCACCACCGCCACCACCGCGCCAGGCTTGAGCGCCGGCACCGCCCGCGCCCCAGGCAGGGGCGGCGCGGCGGGCGCGGCGGCGCGCGGGACACGCGGCGCGCGCGTCGGCCGCGCCGCGCAACCGGCCAGGGCCAGCGCGGCCGAGGCGCCGGCCAGGCCGAGAAAACGACGGCGGTCCCAGGCATCGATCATGATTATTCCCCGCAATGCGAATGCCGCGATTATGCCAAGCGCGCCCCGCGCTTCGCCAGCCCGCGCGGGCTGCGCTTTCCAAGACAGCCTTGTACAATCCCGGGCCATGACCCGCCTCGTGTATGCCGCCCGCCTGGATTGCACGCCCGCTCCGCTGCGCGGCGCGCTGCCGCGTGGCCGCCAGGCCGGCACCACGCCCCTCCTCGCCGCAGATGATTAAGCCCGGCGACCTCAGCACCCTCCCCTAAGCGCATTTCCTCCAGGTCGTCGGGCATAGCCCGCGCCCAACTGCGCGCCCCTGCCGGCGCGCTTGTCGTCCCGCTCCAAGGCGGGCGGTAGGAATACGCATGGACATCACCAAGGCTTTCATCAAGGCCAAACAGCCCTGCGCGGACGGTTTTCGCTGGTACGTCCGCCATGCCCGCCAGGACAGCAGCTACCAGGAACTGCTCGACGCGCTGGTGGCCGACGACCGCGTCAATGACGCCTGCTGGCTCCTGGACCAGTTCGGCCCCACCGACGCCGTCCTGACCCTGGACCAGGTCAACGCCGAGGCCCTGGTCTTTGCCGGCACGATCCGGGTGCGCGGCAGCATCGAGGTCGGCGGCCTGCTGCGCGCCGGCCGCGACATCCACGCTGGCGGCGGCATCACCTCCGGCGGCGCCATCGTGGCCGGCGGCGACATCAAGTGCGGCGCCTCGCTGCGCGCCGAGGGCAAGCTGCAGGCCGGCGGCCTCATCCAGGCCGAGTGGAATATCGAAACCGGCGCTGAACTGGACTGCGAAGCCCTGCGCGCGGGCTGGGAACTGCTGTGCCGCGGCGCGGCCGAGGTGGGCGGCGACTGCATCGTGGGCGAATCGCTCACCGCGCTGGACGACTTCTGTTGCGCCAAAGGCCTGCGCGCTGGCGGCGGCATCGACGCGGCCCAGCGCCTGCAGGCCGGCCATGGCATCGAATGCGGCGCCGACGTGCGCGCCGGCGGCCACCTGGGCGCCGGCTGGGGCATCAAGGCGCGCGGCGACATCCTGGCCGAAGGCAGCATCCGCGCCGGCGAAAGCCTGGCCGCCGAGGGCCGCATCCAGGCCGGCGAAGGCTATGGCGTCTATGCCGGCGTCGAGGTCTGCGAACACGCCTGGGAATCCAGCGCGCGCGTGCACGCCGCGCGGCCGCCGCGCGAACTGCGCAGCGGCTGCTGGGCCGGCCCCCTGCCCGGCCTGGGACAGGCGGCATGAGAATCGATGTGCAATGGGATATCGCCGCTGTCGAAACCGAACTGGACGCCCTGGAAACCCGGCTGCGCGATGCCGGCCGGCTGGATCCCGCCCGGGCCCTGGCCGCGGCCCTGCCCGCGCCTCTGCGGGTCTGGCGCCAGGAGGCCGATGGCGAGTTCTTCGTCTATATCGAGGATGCGGACCAGGGCCGGCTGGCGGGCTGCATCGTCTTCAACCGCCTCATCGAGGTCAACCGGCGCATCGACGGGGTCTTGCGTTCGCCGCATGCGCGCCTGCGCGCCGCCTACCAGCGCCGGGGCCTGGCCGCCAGCCTCTACCAGCGCGAACTGCAGGCCGGCTATTGCCTCATGAGCGGCGCGCGCCAGTCGCCGGGGGCCCATGCGCTCTGGCAGGCCCTGGCCGCCCGCCACGAATCCGGCTATGTCCGCGTCGCCGACAAACGGCTCTACGGCCTGCCGCGCCGGCCCGACCCCGGCACCCTGGACGACCTGCATACCCGGCGCATCCTCTGCGGCCGGGGCTGGACCCTCGACACCCTGCTGCGCCTGGCCCCGCGGCGCGGCCAGGCCGGCCGGCACCGGCCGCACGCGGCCGCGCCGCGCGACGGTATCCGTCCCTGACCTCGGGGCCGCCGCCGCGCGTGACGCCGGCGCAGGTATTACAATCGAGAGATGTGGCGGCCCCGCAGCTCTCCAACCCAATAAGGAGGCGCGTGCCGGCATGGAAGGGACGACGCTGCCCGTTCAGACGGGATGCGCCCGCTTTTCCGCTCCCGCCGGAGCGGCCAAGCGAGCGCCTCTCGATCCGCGGCGGTTAGCGGCGGCGCGTCGACCTGCTTAACACTCCCGACAAACTCTACAGCGTATTGCGCAAAGTATGTCCGGATGCGCGCAGCGCACACGGGCAGTCCAAAAAGACTATGTCTAACACTCCGAAGATTATCTATACCTTCACCGACGAAGCCCCGGCCCTGGCCACCCGTTCGCTGCTGCCCATCATCCAGACCTTCGCCAAGCCCGCCGGCATCACGGTCGAAACCCGCGACATTTCGCTGGCCGGCCGCATCATCGCCGTATTCCCCGAATTCCTGACCGACGCGCAGCGCATCGGCGACGCGCTGTCCGAGCTGGGCGCGCTGGCGCTCAAGCCCGAAGCCAACATCATCAAGCTGCCCAATATCAGCGCCTCGATGCCCCAGCTCAAGGCTGCCATCAAGGAACTGCAAGCCCAGGGCTACAAGCTGCCCGACTACCCGGACGAGCCCAAGACCGACGCCGAACGCGACGTCAAGGCCCGCTACGACAAGGTCAAGGGCAGCGCCGTCAACCCGGTCCTGCGCGAAGGCAACTCCGACCGCCGCGCCCCGCTGTCGGTCAAGAACTACGCCCGCAAGCACCCCCACAAGATGGGCGCCTGGTCGGCCGACTCCAAGTCGCACGTCGCCAGCATGGATAGCGGCGATTTCTACGGCTCCGAAAAATCCACCACCGTCGCCGCCGCCGGCGATCTGTCCATCGAACTGACCGCCGCCGACGGCAAGAAGACCGTCCTGAAGGACAAGGTCGCCGTCAAGGCCGGCGAGGTCATCGATGCGGCCGTGCTGTCCACCGGCAAGCTGCGCAGCTTCCTGCAGGCCCAGATCGACGACGCCAAGAAGCAAGGCGTGCTGTTCTCCGTGCACCTGAAGGCCACCATGATGAAGGTCTCCGACCCGGTCATCTTCGGCCATGTGGTCTCGGTCTTCTACAAGGACGTCCTGGCCAAGCACGCCGACGCCCTCAAGCAGGCCGGCTTCGATCCCAACAACGGCATCGGCGACCTCTACGCCAAGCTGGGCAGCCTGCCGGCCGACCAGCAAGCCGCCATCAAGGCCGACATCGAGGCCCTGTACAAGACGCAGCCGGCGCTGGCCATGGTCAACTCCGACAAGGGCATCACCAACCTGCACGTGCCCAGCGACGTCATCGTCGATGCCTCCATGCCGGCCATGATCCGCGACTCCGGCAAGATGTGGAATGCCGCCGGCCAGCTCGAAGACACCAAGGCCGTCATTCCCGACCGCGCCTATGCCGGCGTCTACCAGGCCGTCATCGAAGACTGCAAGCGCAACGGCGCCTTCGACCCGGTCACCATGGGCAGCGTGCCCAACGTGGGCCTGATGGCCCAGGCCGCCGAAGAATACGGTTCGCACAACAAGACCTTCATCATCCCGTCCAATGGCGTGGTGCGCGTGATCGACGCCAGCGGCGCCGTGCTGCTGGAGCAGCCCGTCGAAGCCGGCGACATCTGGCGCATGTGCCAGACCAAGGACGCCGCCATCCAGGACTGGGTCAAGCTGGCCGTCACCCGCGCCCGCGCCACCGGCACGCCGGCCGTGTTCTGGCTCGACGAGAACCGCGCGCACGACGCGCAGCTCATCGCCAAGGTCAAGCACTACCTGAAGGACCACGACACCAATGGCCTGGATCTGCGCATCCTGTCGCCCGTCGAGGCCACCAAGCTGTCGATCGAGCGCATCCGCGCCGGCAAGGACACCATCTCGGTGACCGGCAACGTGCTGCGCGACTACCTGACCGACCTCTTCCCCATCATGGAGCTGGGCACCAGCGCCAAGATGCTGTCCATCGTGCCGCTGATGGCCGGCGGCGCGCTGTTCGAAACCGGCGCCGGCGGTTCCGCGCCCAAGCATGTGCAGCAATTCCTCGAAGAAGGCTTCCTGCGCTGGGACTCGCTGGGCGAATTCATGGCCCTGGCCGAATCGCTGGATCACCTGGGCAGCGCCTACGGCAATGCCCGCGCCCGCGTGCTGGCCAAGACCCTGGACCAGGCCACCGGCAAGTTCCTGGACACCAACAAGTCTCCCGACCGCAAGGTCGGCGGCCTGGACAACCGCGGCAGCCATTACTACCTGGGCATGTACTGGGCCCAGGCCGTGGCTGACCAGACCGAAGACAAGGAACTCGCCGCGCTGTTCGCGCCGGCCGCCGCCGCCCTGGCGGCCAATGAGGCCAAGATCCTCGACGAGCTCAAGGCGGCCCAAGGCAAGCCGGTCGACATCGGCGGCTACTACCAGCCCAACGCCGACAAGGCCAGCCAGGCCATGCGCCCGAGCGCCACGCTCAACAGCATCCTGGCCACCATCGCCTGAACGCTGTCGGCATGACCCAAAAGCGGCCTGCGGGCCGCTTTTTTTTGCGCCGCGCTCCCGGGATGCCCGGCGCCGCGCGCCGCCTTTCCACTCCGACACCTTAAAGAAAGCTTAATGAAAGTTATAGGTATTTTCCCGTAAATTAGCGCCACTTAAGCGACGATTGAAAGCAGAACGGAAGTTTCGGCTTTTAGACTGCACGCCTTTTCAACCCAACGTCAGCTTGGATTAAGACATCCGTCAGCCAAGCAAGAGGAGAGACGAGGATGCAGCAAGAGCCAAGGCCTGCCCGCCGGGAGTGGGTGGCAGGCGGAACCATGATCGTGTTGGGGCTGGGCGCTTTCGCCCTGGCCACCACCTACCCGCTCGGGACGCTGGCCCGCATGGGCCCCGGCCTGTTTCCGGCCATTCTGGGTGTGTTGCTGGCGTTGCTGGGCCTGGCCATCGCCCGCAGCCGCAGCCCCGAGGAAGACCCAGCCGAAGCCGCCGAACACGAGGCCCCGCCCCAATGGCGCGGCTGGGGCTGCATCACCGGCGGGCTGGCCGCCTTCATGCTGCTGGGCCAGTACGGCGGCCTCGTGCCCGCCACGCTGGCGCTGGTCTTCATCTCCGCGCTCGGCGACCGCCAGCACACCCTCAAGAGCGCGGCCCTTCTTGCCGTCGGCGTGACCATCCTGGGCGTCGCCATTTTCTCCTGGGGCCTGCAACTGCAGTTCCCGCTGTTCCGCTGGGGCTGAGCACACCATGGAAATCCTCAACAACCTGGCCCACGGTTTCAGCGTGGCCTTCGCCCTGGACAACCTGCTGTGGGCGGTCTTCGGCGTGTTCATGGGCAACCTGATCGGCGTGCTGCCCGGCATGGGCGTGCTGGCCGCCATCTCCATCCTGCTGCCGCTGACCTACACCATGACGCCCACGGCGGCCCTGGTGATGCTTTCCGGCATCTATTACGGCTCGCAGTATGGCGGCGGCATCACGTCCATCATGCTCAACCTGCCCGGCACGGCCTCGCACGCGGTCGCCTGCCTGGACGGCAATCCGCTGGCGCGCAATGGCAAGGCCGGCTCGGCGCTGTTCATGCTGATGTTCTCGTCCTTCTGCGGCGCATCGGTGGGCATCCTGGCGATGATTCTGTTCTCGCCCATGCTGGTGGACGTGGCCTTCAAGTTCGGTCCGGCCGAATACTTCTCGATGATGATGCTGGGCCTGCTGGCCGGCGCCACGCTGGCCAAGGGTTCCGCGCTCAAGGGCGTGGCCATGGTGGTCGTGGGCCTGCTGCTGGGCGTGGTCGGCACCGACGTCAACACCGGCACCATGCGCTTCCATTTCGGCATCCTCGAGCTCAGCGACGGCCTGCAGATCGTCGCGCTGGCCATGGGCCTGTTCGGCGTCGCGGACTTCCTGAAGAATATCAACCGCATCGGCGACGGCGGCGGCATCGCCACCAGCAAGATCAGCATGAGCGCCATGCGCCCCCAGCCCGGCGACATCAAGCAGGCGCGCGGCGCGCTGGTGCGCGGCACCGCCATCGGCGCGGCCTTCGGCATCCTGCCGGGCACCGGCCCCACGATCGCCTCCTTTATCTCCTACGCCACGGAGAAGAAAGTGGCGCGTGAACCGCAGCGCTTCGGCCGCGGCGCCATCGAAGGCATCGCCGGCCCGGAGGCCGCCACCAGCGCCTCCACCCAGACCAGCTTCATCCCCACCATGAGCCTGGGCATCCCCGGCGACCCGGTGATGGCGCTGATGCTGGGCGCGCTCATCATCCACGGCATCCAGCCGGGTCCGCAGATGATGGTCGAACATGGCGATATGTTCTGGGGCCTGATCGCCAGCTTCTGGGTCGGCAACGTCCTGCTGCTCCTGCTCAACCTGCCGCTGATCGGCATGTGGGTGCGCATGCTGACCGTGCCTTTCCGCTATCTCTTCCCGGCGGCCCTGTTCTTCGTCTGCGTCGGCGTCTACAGCACCAACAACAATCTCTTCGACGTCGGCATGGTGACTTTCTTCGGGGTGGCCGGCTATCTGCTCATGCGCCTGCGCTTCGAGCCCGCGCCGCTGCTGCTCGGTTTCGTGCTCGGCCCCATGGTGGAGGAGAACTTCCGCCGCGCCCTGCTGCTGTCGCGCGGCGATCTGTCGGTCTTCGTCAGCCGCCCGATCAGCCTGGGCTTTGTGCTGGCCTGCCTGGCCTTGATCGCCCTGCTCGGCATCTCGGCCCTGCGCCAGCGCCAGCGCCGCAAGGACATGGCCCTGCAAGGCTGAGCCCGCCCATTGCGGCCGCCGTCCCCGACACCGCGGGGGCGGCCGCTCCCGAGGGAGCGCTTTTTTTGGGGTCAGCGGGATGGAAAACGGCCCCAGCGGGCCGTCAGAGCATCTGCCCCAGGAAGGCCTTGGTGCGCGATTGCCGCGGCGCATCGAAAAACTGGCGCGCCGGCGCCTCTTCCACGACGCGCCCCTGGTCCATGAAAATGACCCGATGGGCCACCTCGCGGGCAAAGCCCATTTCGTGGGTGACCACCAGCATGGTCATGTGCTCTTCGGCCAACTGGCGCATGGTGCGCAACACCTCCACCGTCAGCTCCGGATCCAGGGCCGAGGTCGGCTCGTCAAAGAGCATGATGTCCGGCTCCATGGCCAGCGCGCGCGCAATGGCCACGCGCTGCTTCTGGCCGCCCGACAGCCGCCCCGGATAGTTGTCGCGCTTGTTGATCAAACCCACCTTGCGCAAGAGCTCCTCGGCCTTGGGCACGATGGCGTCGCGCTTCATGCCCTTGACCGTCATGGGCGCCTCGATCACATTCTGCAGCACCGTCATGTGCGGAAACAGATTGAAGGACTGGAACACCATGCCCATCTTGCGGCAGATGCGGCGCACCTCGGCGTCCGGGGCATATTGGCTTTTGCCGCCCGGCACGGCGCGGGCAAGCGCCTCGCCTTCTACCTCGATGCCGCCCTCGTCTATGGTCTCCAGGTGATTCAGGCAGCGCAGAAACGTGCTCTTGCCCGAACCGGACGGGCCGATCACGGCCACGACCTCGCCTTTCTGCAGGGTCAGCGACACACCATCGAGCACCCTGGCCGCGCCAAAGGATTTGACGATGCCTTGGGCGCGGATCATGGGCGGGCTATTCGTCATACTTGGCATAGCGTTTTTCCAGGTGCTGGAAGAACCAGGTCAGCACCAGCGTCATGATGAGATAAAAAGCCGCCGCCACCAGAAAGGGCGTGGTGGTGAAATCGCGCTGCACGATGCCGCGCGCCGTGCGCAGGATGTCATTGAGCGCGAGCACATAGATGAGCGAAGTGTCCTTGACCAGCGTGATGGTCTCGTTGCTCATGGGCGGCAGCACGCGCTGCACCATCTGCGGCAGCACGATGCGGCGCAGCGTCTGCAGATAGGTCATGCCCAGGACCTTGCTGCCCTCGTACTGCCCCCGGTCCACCGACAGGATGCCGGCGCGGAAGATCTCGGCGAAATACGCGGCATAGTTGAGCGCGAAAGCGACGATGGCCGCCGGAAAGTCCGGCAGCCGCACGCCCACCACCGGCACGAAGGGCAAGGCAAAATAAATGAAAAGCAGCTGCAGCATCAGCGGCGTGCCGCGCATCAGCCAGATATAGCCGTTGACCAGCCTGGACAAGAGCTTGAATTTGGAGATGCGCGCCAGCGCCAGGGCCAGGCCCAGGGGCACGGCCAGGGCCAGGGTAATGAAGAACAGCGAGAGGGTGACCTTGGCACCCTCGGCCATGGGCCCCAACAGGGATATGACGTAGTCCATGGGGTGAGCGGGCCAAGGCCCGCCGGCCTTATTTGATGATGTCGGCGCCGAACCACTGGGTGGCGATGCGGCCCGAGGTGCCGTCCTGCTTCATCTCGGCCAGGGTTTTATCCAGCTTGCCCAGCAGCTCGGTGTCGTCCTTGCGCACGCCCACGCCATAATCCTCGGTGCCGAAGTTTTCTTCCAGCACGCGGTATTGGCCCTCGCGCTTGGAGGCCAGGTAGCGGCCGACCACCTCGTCAACGACCACGGCGTCCAGGCGCGTGGCCGACAAGTCCATCAGCGCGGTCACGTTGTCGCCGAACATCTTCAGTTCTTTCAGGCTCTTGAAGACCGCCTCGTCCTTCTTGATGGCGTCCACGGCGCTGCTGCCGTCCTGCGCGCCCACGACGTGGCCGGCCAGGTCGGCGCGAGTCTTGATGGGCGAATTGGCGGCCACCAGAATGATCTGGTGATTGGCCATATAAGGCGCCGTGAAGGCGATGTTCTTCTTGCGCTCCTCGGTGATGGTCAGGCCGTTCCAGAGCACATCGACGCGCTTGCCGTTCAGCTCGGCCTCCTTGGCGCTCCAATCGATGGGCTTGAACTCCACCTCCACGCCCAGGCGGCGGCTGGCTTCCTTGGCCATGTCGATGTCAAAACCCACCAGCTGGTTTTTCTCATCCCGAAAGCCCATGGGCGGGAAATTATCGTCCAGGCCGACCACGACCTTCTGGGCCACGGCCGCGGCAGGCGCGCTGGCCTGCGGGGCGTTATCGCTCTGGCCGCAGGCGGCGAGCAAGGCGGACATCATCAAGACAGCACTGAGTTTTTTCATTTGGATAGGGCGCAAAAACGGGTAAATGCCGGGGCCCCACGCCCCGGCAGCGAACCGAATCCGCCATTATATCGGTCCGGCCCCATCCCTGCCCCGGCTAGGGGCGCCGCAAGGCCTCGACCTGGATCTTCAGCTCCACCTTGGGCTTAAAGCCCATGTCCAAGCCGAAATCCAGCCCGAAATCGCGCCGGTTGAACTCGGTCGACACATCGGCGCCGCAGACCTCGCGCTTCTCCATGGGGTGCATCATGCACTTGAAGTCGTCGATGTCCAGGGTGACGGTGCGGGTGACGCCGCGCAGCGTGAGCTCGCCCCGCGCCTTCTCAGGCTCGTCGCCGTCGAACTCGGTAAACCGTCCCTTGAACGTCGCCGTCGGGTATTTCTGCGCATCGAAAATATCCGGCGCCACGGCGTGCTTATTCATCTCGTCATGGCCGAAATCGACCGAATTGATATCCACGGTGACATCGATCGTGCCGCTCTTGGCCTGGCGGTCCAGCACGATCACTCCGCTGGAGCGATTGAACTTGCCCCGCCACGTCGACAGCCCGCCCATATGGTCGGCCTCGAAACTCGGATAGGTATGCGAAGGATCAATGTCGTAGGTGACAGGCGCGGCCTGCGCCGCTTGCACCGCCAAGGCCAGGCCGGCGGCCAGCAAAGCCAGGGATTTCATACTGACTCCTTATTAGGAGAGCGGCCCTCGCGGCCGCCCTGGTTTCAGTTTATCGTCAGGCAGCGTACCCGTGGCTTGCGCCGGGTCAAACCGGCTTCAATCGAAAATATCGATCATCATGCCGGCGCCGGCGCCTATCATGGCGCCCGCCGTGCCGTCGCCGCCCGAAGCCCGGTCCACGCCCCCGCCGATCAGGCCGCCGGCGGCCGTCGCGCAGCCGGCCAGCGCCAGCACCAGGAGGGCCGCCGCGAATTTGGCTTTCCGCTTCATAATCTGTCCTCCTTGCTCAACGAGCCTGCTTGACGATGTCGCGCCAGATGACGCCCATGACCGGCGTGGACAGCTTGTCCGGATGGGCACGGTACCAGGCGCTCACCCGCTCGCTCCACTGCCAGAGATTCATGCCGCTAAGCGCCTCGGTAATCGCCTTGGCCGCTCCGGGTTCGTCCAGCTTGCGCCGCTTGGCATAGGCGTTCTCGGCCACGATCATATTGGCCACGCCCACCAGAAAGGCGCGCCGCTCCAGGTCGGAAGCCGCCAGCCAGCCATTGCCATCGACCACGATGGCGCTGCGCGGCGCCGGTTTGGCGGGCGCGGCCGGCGTGGCGATCTGCGCCTGCGCCGGCCCCAATGCCGCGGCCAGGCAAGCGGCCGCCAGCCAGCATTGCATTCGTTTGTGCATGTGGACCTCCCTCTATGAACGTTTCCGGGGCGGAAACGGATAGGCCGGTGACCCGGCCCGCGAGGGGCGGCCGGCGCCAGGGCGCGGCCACCCAGGAACCAGCGTGTTACCCAGGGATACGCCCCACTATGCCATAGGCGGCCCGAAAACCGGAAGACCGGCGTCCGAGCCGCCCCGAACCGAAGGAACTCCGCGAATAAGCGCGTTTTTGTTCGAAAACGAATCCATGTTGACGGGCCGTCTCGACCGAGCACAATGGACCAAGATGTGTCCCCTTGAAAGCCCGGGGTCCAATTCCATTACTATTAGGTCAATAGCGTTTTCTGTCATTTATTACATCGATAAATGGAATAATCTTTTCAGGATTACCGGGTTTATCCTAGATCAATGCAGGCGCACAATGCAGTCATTGGGAAACAAAAACGAACTTTGACGGTAGCTCCGCCAGGTCCGCTCCCAGGAACCTAGACCTAAAGGAAACCGCTATGAAAACCCTGACTTCCGCCCTGTTGATGTCCATGGCCGTGCTGAGCGCCGGCGCCTATGCCTCGCAGAACATCGAGCCCAACAACGTCCCCTTCCAGGGCGTCTACGGCCAGCAAGACCAGGCCAAGAGCAGCGCCCAGGTGAAAGAAGACCTGGCCCAGGCCAAGGCCAACGGCCAATACACCTTCGGCGAAAACGACTACCCGCCCGTCACGGCCGTGAGCACCTCCGGCAAGACGCGCCAACAAGTCAAGGACGAGCTGGCCCGCGCCAAGGCGAATGGTGAATACACCTTCGGCGATCTGGACTACCCGCCCCACGCCAACTAAGCAGTCAGCGCGAGCCACGCGCGATGCAGTTGCAGTAGCGAGCCAGAGCATCGGCTCGCGCAGTACCTGGACCAGAGCATCGGTCCAGCGCAGCAAGAGGCCAGAACATCGGCCTTGGCCGGACAGGTTCCGGCCGGAAACGCCGGCTCCTCCGCCGGCGTTTCTTTTTGGGCGATGTGCTTTACCATGCGCGCTTGCCTGGTATACCGAGTCGTCTCTTGCCTTCCTCTTCCCCGCCGTCCAGGGCCACGGCCATCGGCCTGCTCGCCATTGTCTGCTGGAGCGCCGCCGTCGGCCTGATACGCAGCATTTCCGAAGCCCTGGGTCCGGCAGGCGGCGCCGCCTGCCTGTTCACCGTCAGTGCCCTGCTGGTCTGCCTGGTGCGCGGTCTGCCCGCCCTCTCGCGCTTTCATCCCGCCTATCTCTATGGCTGCGGCGCCCTCTTTGCCGCCTATGAAATCTGCCTGGCGCTGGCCATCGGCCTGGCGCATACCCGGGCCGAATCGCTGGAACTGGGCATGATCAACTATCTCTGGCCCAGCCTGACCATCGTCGTGGCCGTGCTGGCGCGCCAGGCGCGCGGCAACTGGCTGCTGTGGCCGGGCGCCGCGCTGTCCTTTCTGGGCATCGTCTGGATCACCGGCGATGGCCAGGTCTTGTCGCTGGGCCGCCTGCAGGCCCATATCGCGGGCAACCCGCTGGCCTACGGCCTGGCTTTCGCGGCCGCCGGCCTGTGGGCCGCTTATTCCGTGCTCACGCGCCGCTACGGGCGCGGCGAAAACGGCGTGGCGCTATTCCTGCTGGCCACCGCCACGCTATTGTGGATACAACATGGCCTGAGCGCCGAGGCCCATGTGCTTGATGCCCTGGCCGCCCATCCGGGCGCGGCCGGGCAAGTGCTGGTCCTGGGCGCGCTGGTGGCCACGGGCTATAGCTGCTGGAACCACGGCATACAGAAAGGCAATATGGCCTTTCTGGCCGCGGCCTCATACTTCACGCCCGTGCTCTCGGCGCTCCTGGCCGCCGTCTGGCTGCGGCAACAGCCCGGCGCGGCCTTCTGGCAGGGCGTGGCCATGGTGACGCTGGGCTCGCTGGTGTGCTGGCAGGCCACGCGGGCGCGCGCCTGAGTCACACGCTCAGATAGGCGCGCCGCGCGGCCTCGTCGGCGATCAGCCCGCCCATGCTGCCCTGGAAGCGGATCTGGCCTTTTTCAAGCACATAGGCGCGGTCGGCCACCAGGGCGGCAAAATGCAGGTTCTGCTCCGACAGCAGAATGCTCGCGCCCAGGGCCTTCAGGCGCAGGATCATCCGCGCCATCTGCTCGACAATAAGCGGCGCCACCCCTTCCGAGGGCTCATCCAGCAGCACCAGATAGGGATTGCCCATCAAGGTGCGCGCCACCGCCAGCATCTGCTGTTCGCCGCCGCTCATCTGTCCGCCCGGCCGCTGCGGCATGGCGCCCAGATTGGGAAACAAGGCATAGAGGTCCTGCGGCCGCCAATTCGGCGCCTCGCTGCCGTCCGGCCAGCGGCGCGGCGGCTGACGGCCCATGTCAAGGTTCTCGGCCACGCTCAGCTCCGTGAAAATACGCCTGTCCTCGGGCACATAGCCCAGGCCCAGGCGCGCCACCTCATAGGGCGCGAGCGACGCGATATCCCGGCCCATGAAACGCAGCTCGCCGCGCCGCCGCGCCACCAGGCCCATGATGCTCTTGATCGTGGTGGACTTGCCCGCGCCATTGCGCCCCATCAGGGCCACGACTTCGCCGCGGCCGACCTCCAGGTCGACGCCGAAAAGAATGTGGGCCGCGCCATACCAGGCATCGAGCCCGCGCACCGCAAGCAAGGGCGTGCTCATCGGTTCCCCCCCGCGGCTTCGAACGTCCTGCCGGTGCCGAAATACACCTCCTGCACCTTGGGATGATTGCGGATCGCATCGGCCTGCCCTTGCGCGATAAGCTGCCCGCGCGCCAGCACGATCAAGCGGTCCGCATAGGCAAAGACCACGTCCATGCTGTGTTCGGTGAAGAGCACCGCCAGGCCGCGCTCCAGGACGAGGCGCTTGGTGAGCGCCATCAAGGCCTGGCGCTCGCCCGGCGCCATGCCGGCCGTGGGCTCGTCCATCAGCAGCAGCTTGGGGTCGCCGCCCAGCGCGACGGCCAGCTCGACCCGCTTGACATCGCCATAGGCCAGTTCGCTGCAAGGGCGGTCGGCCTGCTCGGCCATGCCCACCTGCGCCAGCAGGGCCAGCGCCTCGCCGCGGTAACGCCGGGCGGCCGTCCGGCCGAAGGCAAAGATCTGGCCGTGATGGGACAGCAAAGCCATCTGCACATTTTCGGCGACCGTCAGCGAGGCGAAGGTGGCGGCGATCTGGAAGGTGCGCCCCACGCCCAGCCGGCAGATCTCGCGCGGCTTGCGGCCGAGCAGTTCCTGTCCATCCAGGCGCACGGACCCATTGCTTGCGCGCAGCTGCCCGCCCAGCAGGTTGAACAGGGTGGACTTGCCGGCGCCGTTCGGCCCGATCAAGGCCAGGAGCTCTCCGGCCCGCAAATCGAAACTCACGCCATCGACGGCGCGCACGCCGCCAAAGGCCACGGCCAGGTCGCGCACGTGCAGCATCATGCCCGCGCCCCCCGCCAGCGCCGCGCCAGCTGGCCGCAGAATCCGGCAATGCCTTGCGGAAAGGCCAGGACCAGCAAGAGGATGATGGCGCCGAACAGCGCCCGCCAGTACTCCGTGGCGCGCATCACATAATCCTGGATGAAGGTGAAGCTGGCCGCGCCCACAATGGGGCCGACCAGGGTCTGCACCCCGCCCAGCAGCACCATGACCAGGCCGTCGACCGACTTGCCCACGGCCATGACATCGGGCGAAATACTGCCCTTGGAAAAGGCAAAAAGCGCGCCTGCCAAGCCGCCGAACAGGCCGGCCACGACAAAGGCGGCCCACTGCACGCGCCTGACGTCGATGCCGATGGCCTCGGCGCGCAGCGCCGAATCGCGCGCCGCGCGCAAAGCATAGCCAAAGGGCGAAAACAGGATGTGGCGCAAGGCCCAGAGCGACAGCCCGGCCATGACCAGGACGGCATAGTAGAACGCCGTGCCCGACAGCCAATCGGCCGGCCAGACGCCGACCATGCCATTCGAGCCGCCCGTGAAGGCATCCCACTGGAACACCACCGACCACACGATCTGCGAGAAGGCCAGGGTCAGCATGGCGAGATAGACGCCCGACAGCCGCACGCAGAACCAGCCGAAGACCAGGGCGCCCAGGCCGGCGGCCAGCGGCGCGAACAGCAGCGCGGCTTCCATCGGCAAGGCGGCGGCCTTGAGCAGCAGCGCCGCGCCATAGGCGCCCAGCCCGAAATACGCGGCATGGCCAAAGGAATGCATGCCGCCCGGCCCCATGATGAAGTGCAGGCTGGCGGCAAACAGCACGGCGATCAGGACGTCCTGGGCCAGCACCACCGCATAGGGCAGCGCCTGGGCCGCCAGCGGCAGCAGCGCCAGGCAGGCCAGCACGGCGGCAAAGACCGCCAGCGTGCGCGGCGAGGCAAAGGCCAGCGGCGCCTCCACCGGCGCGGTGCCGCGGCTGGCCACCTGAGGCTTGCCGAACAGGCCCCAGGGCCGGATGACCAGCACCACGGCCATGAAGAGAAACTCCACCACCAGCGTCAGCTTGGAAAACGACAGGCTGATCCCCAGCCACTGCACCGTGCCCAGGCCGATGCACAAGGCCTTGATCTCGGCGATCAGCAGGGCCGCCACATAGGCGCCCGGCAGCGATCCCATCCCGCCCACCACGACGACCACGAAAGCGTCGCCGATGATGCGCAGATCCAGGCCCAGGCTGGCCGGCTCGCGCGGCAGCTGCAGCGCGCCGCCCAGGCCGGCCAGCATGGCGCCCAGCGCGAACACGCCCGTGAACAGCCAGGCCTGGTTCACCCCCAGGGCGCCCAGCATTTCCCTGTCCTGCGAGGCCGCCCTCACCAGCCGGCCCCAGCGGCTGCGGGTCAGGAGCAACCACAACAGCCCCAGCACCACGGGGCCGATCGCCATCAGGACCAGGTTGTAGACCGGATAACGCCGGCCCAGCAGGTCGACCGCCCCGCTCAAGCCCGGCGCCCGCGGGCCCAGCAAATCCTCCGCGCCCCAAAGCCAGAGCGCCGCGTCATTGATCACCAGCACCAGGGCAAACGTCGCCAGCAACTGGAACAGTTCAGGCGCGCGGTAGATGCGGCGCAGCAGGACTATCTCGATCAGCGCCCCCAGGGCGCCCACCGCCAGGGCGGCGGCCAGCACCCCGAACCAGAAACCCAGCGCGCCGCCCCCGATGCGCTCGACCAGGGCATAGGCGATATACACGCCCAGCATATAGAGCGAGCCATGGGCAAAATTGACCAGCCGCGTGACCCCGAAGATCAGCGACAGCCCGGCCGCCACCAGAAACAGCGAAGACGCCTCGGCCAGGCCGTTGAGCAGCTGCGCCAGAAAACCCGTCAAATCCATGCGCTTCGCCGCGGCCTCAGTCCGCCCGACGCAGCTTGCGCACTTCTTCGTCCGGCGGCATCACCTTGGCGCCATCCACATAGCGGAAATCGGTCATGATGCCCTTGCCGTCCTTGTAGGCCAGCCGGCCTACATAGGCGCCCATGGTGGATTGATGGTCCAGGGCGCGGTACTCGATCGGGCCGAAGGGGATGGTGAGTTTCAGGCCCGCGAAGGCCTTGATCATGGCCTCGGTATCGGTCGAACCCGCGCGGCGCATGCCCTCGGCCAGCGACTTGATGGCGCTATAGCCCACCACCGAGCCCAGGCGCGGATAATCCTTGAACTTGGCCTCATAGGCCTTCAAGAAGGCCTGGTGCTCGGGCGTGTCGATGAACTGCCAGGGGTAGCCGGTGACGATCCAGCCTTCGGGCGTCTCGTCGCGGAAAGTGTCCAGGTATTCGGGCTCGCCGGTCAGCACGCTGACGACCGGCCTGTTCGTGAACAGCCCGCGGGTGGTTCCTTCGCGCACGAACTTCGTCACGTCGGTGGCGAACAGCACATTGAAGATCGCGTCCGGCCTGGCGTCGGCCAGGGCCTGGGCCACGCTGCCCGCGTCCACCTTGCCCAGCGGCACGGCCTGTTCCGTCACGAACTCGATGTCCGGCTGCGCGGCCTTCATGAGCGTCTTGAAGGTGCCGACGGCCGACTGGCCATACTCATAATTGGGATAGACGATGGCCCAGCGCTTTTTCTTCAGTTTCAGGGCCTCGGGCACCAGCATCGCCACCTGCATATAGGTCGAGGTGCGCAAACGGTAGGTGTAGCGATTGCCGTCCTGCCAGACGATTTTGTCGGTCAGCGGTTCGCTGGCCAGGAAGAACACCTTTTTCTGGCGGGCGAAATCGCTCAGCGCCAGCCCGATATGCGAGAGGAAAGAACCGGTCAGCACATCGACTTTTTCGCGCGAGAACAGCTCCTCGGCCGCTCGCACGGCGTCGCCCGGATTGGCGTTGTCGTCGCGGATCACCAGTTCGAGCGGTTTGCCGCCGATGCCGCCGGCCGCGTTGACCTCGTCCACGGCCAGCTGCATGCCTTTTTTATACGGCTCCAGAAAGGCGGGCTGCGCCTTATAGCTGTTGATCTCGCCGATCCGGATCGTGTCCTGCGCGGCCGCGGCCGCGCCCAGGGCCGTCAAGCCCGCCGCCATCAGCAGCCGGACGCCGCCCAAGCAAACCTTCATGATCTTCCTCATCGTGATATGTGACGCGCGCCGGCGCGCGAGCCACAGAGTACACCGAGGCGCGGCCCTCAGGCGAGCGGGGCCTGTCCCCGCACCCGGTACCACTGGGCAAAGGCCTCGGCCCGCAAGGGCCGCGAAACCAGGAAACCCTGGGCATAGGTCACCTCATGGGCGCGCAGATAGTCCAGTTGCGCCTGCTCGCTCACGCCCTCGGCGACCACCGCCAGGTCCAGGCGCCTGGCCAGCGCCAGAATGAGGTCCAGGACGGGCGTTTCCGGCTCGGAACCGGTGATCGCCTCGATAAAAAGCTTGTCTATCTTCAGGTAATCCACCGGAAACTGCTGCAAGTACGACAAAGAGCAATAGCCGGCGCCGAAGTCGTCGATGGCGATGCGCACCCCGGCGGCGCGCAGGCTGCGCAGATGCAGCTGCACCCGGCCGCTGTCCTCGACCAGGCTGCGCTCGGTCAGCTCCAGCACCAGTTGCGGCGCGCTGGGCGCGACCCGCGCGGCGAAGGTCTCGATGTCATCGATAAAATCGTCGCGCCGCAGATGGTCGGCCGCCACGTTCACGCTCAGATGAAAACCAGGCGGCAAGGTCATCAGCGGCAGGTCGCGCTCGATCAGGCGCAGCGCGTGGCGTGTCAAGGCGACGATGATGCCCTCGGCCTCGGCCGCGGCAATGAATACCTCCGGGCTGACCGCCCCCATCCCCGGCCGCTCCCAGCGCATCAAGGCTTCGGCGCCTTCGCAGCGGCCGCTGGCGATGCCGAAGATGGGCTGGTACTCCATATGGAACTCACCGGCGCGCATGCCGCGCTGCATCTGGTCGCGGAAGCTCAGGCGCTGCATCTGCAGGCGATGCACGCCCCATGCCATCAGGCAGCCCAGAACCAGCGCCACCGGAAGAAAGACCAGCAACAGGCTCCGCCATTCCTCCCGAACCTCCGCGCCCGGCAAGGACACCTCGATGATGACGGGCACGCCCTCCGAGGTGAAAGACTCCCGGGCGCTCACCGCGCCGTCTGGCGCCATGGGCGGATCCTGCGCCGGACGGCTGGTCAGCATCATGCCGCCATCGATCTTCAGTTCGATATGGTGCTGGTTCAAGGACGCCACCGAATCCAGCAGATCCTGCAGGTGCTGGCTGTCGATGACCGCCATCGCGTGGCGCTCGCCCGGGCCAGCCGCGCCGGCCAGCAAGGCCGGGCGCCCCTGCATGAGCGGCGTGCCGCCGACCAAACGCAGCCAGCGTCCGGTCGGGATGTCCGCGGGCCATTGGTACACGGTGCCGCGCGGCAGGGTGATGAGCGTGGAGCAATACACCTGCCGCCCGTCGAACAGGGCCAGGGCGCGGAAATACGAGCGCATGCTGATGATGCGCGACAGGACGGGCTGGGCATCCTCGCAGGGCTCGGACAGCAGCGGCCCCATGGCGTCGACCGCCGCCCAGGCCTCGCGCAGGATGCGCTCGATATGGTTGCGGCTGATGCTGGCCTCGGTCTGCGCCTGCTTCAGGTTCAGCCGCTGCGCGCCGGCCCATGTCAGCAGCAGGCAGGCCAGCAGGGGCAGCAGCAAGGCCGCCGCCAGCGCGATATAGCGCCAATGCCTGCCATGACGGACGGTCAAATCGGCGTTTTGCACTCTTCGCTATCGCCCCTGTGTCTAGGCCACATTGCCTCGTGGCTCCAGCGTACCTGAGTTTTGCGCGCTCAGGCTTGTTCGCGTCTGCGGGAGAACAACCAGCCCAGGAAAACCAGCGCGCCCGCGCCCAGCAGACCGGCCGCCGCGTAATAGACCGGCCGCGCGCGGCTGGCATGCTCGGCATGCAGGCCGGCGCGCGCGATGGCCTTTGCATCCGCGCCGGCGGCCAGCGGCGCCGGATCCAGCGGCGCGACGATATAGGCAAAGGCGAGCAAGATCCCGCCCAACAGAACCAGGAAGAGCGCGCCCCAGCCCAGGCCGGCCACGCGCGGCGCCCGCGCGGGCTTGGCGGCCTTGCGGGTCTTGGCCGCGCTCTTGGCGGGCATGACAGGTTTGGCGGGGCGCTGCGGGGTTTTCTCGGCGCGCGGTTCGCGCAGACGGCGCCACAGGCCGGGGGCGGCGGCGGCCAGGCCCAGGGCCGCGGTCGCCCCCATCAGCGCGGCGGCCGAGACATGGCTGTTGCCCGCCAGCCAATGGGCTTGGCCGCCGACCAGCGCGCTGCGGCCCAGCCAGGCATGCAAGGCATGGCCGCTGGCATAACAGGCGGCCAGCGCCGCGACCACGGACACAAACACCAGGACGCCGCTGGCCAGGTCCTGATGCCGCTCCGTCTCGAAAGTCTGCACGGCACGCCGCACCAGGACCAGGCATAGCCCGGCCAGGGCCAGCAATATCGCGGCCGCGATCCAGGCCAGGGAAAAACCGTAAACAAAGCGCGCCAGGGCGACAGTCATCGAAGAAGCCATTCCGTTATCAGGCGGCGCCCCTGCAAGCAGGCGCCTATTGCCAATTAAATCAGTGGCTTATTTACCATAATTAAAGTAAAAAATCTAAGAAATCACTTGATGTACGGGGCGCGGCGCGCCGGCCCTCAGGCCAGCTGGCGCGCCTGCACCTGGGCAATGCGGCGGCCGTCCAGACGCTTGACCTCGAACTCCCAGTCGCGCCAGCGCACGCGCACGCCCACCTCGGGCAGGCTGTCCGCGGCGCGCAGCACGCAGCCGGCCAAGGTGGCGTCGTCGGCGTAGTCCTGGCCCAGCTGCGGCGCGCCGATGATGCGCGCGGCTTCCGGCGTGGCCAGCCGGCCATCGAGCAGCCAGGAGCCGTCGGCCATGCGCGCCGCTCCCGTGATGGTCTCGCCCGAATGCTCGGGCAGATCGCCGGCCACCGCGGTCAAGAGATCCATGGGCGTCACCAGACCCTCGCACACGCCATGCTCATCGACCACGATCAGCAGGTGATCGCGCGATTCGCGCATGACCTCGAGAAGCTTCATTACCGGCACCGTCTCGGGCACATAATGCGGCTCCTGGGCCAGCTCGACCAAATCCACCGCCCCCGGTGTGCGCAAGGGGCCCAGCAAGTCCTTGAAGTGCAGCACGCCCACCACATTGGCCGGGTCGCCATCGCACAGGGGCAGGCGCGAATGGCCCGAGGCAAACTTGTCCAGCACGGTCTGGGCGTCGTCCCGCACATCCAGCCACACCATCTCGCCGCGCGGCACCATGATGCTGCGCAGGTCGCGCTGCCCCATGGACAGCACCCCCTCGATCAGACTGCTCTCCTCGGGGGCGAAGGCCGCCTCCTCCTCGCCCGCGTCCTGCGGCTCGGCCGGCGCGCCATGGCCGTCGCCGGCGCGCAGCAGCTTGAGCACCATGCGCGCCGTGCGTTCGCGCCGTCCCAGGCCATGCTCATCGCGCTGGCGATTGCGCTGCGCCAGCTGGTTGAACAGCTCAATCAGGATGGAAAAACCGATGGCGGCGTAGAGATAACCCTTCGGGATATCGAAGCCCAGGCCCTCGGCCACCAGGCTGAAACCGATCATCAGCAGCAGGCCCAGGCAGAGGATGACCACCGTCGGGTGGCGCCCCACAAAGGCCATCAAGGGACGGCTGGCCAGCATCATCACGGCCATGGCGATGATCACCGCCGTCATCATGATGCTCAGGTCCTGCACCATGCCCACGGCCGTGATGACGGAGTCCAGCGAAAACACCGCGTCCAGCACCACGATCTGGGCGATCACCTGCCAGAACACCGCGTACTGCTGGCGGCCGCCGGTCGCGTGCGCGCGCCCCTCGACCCGCTCATGCAACTCCATCGTGCCCTTGAACAGCAGGAACAGCCCCCCCAGGATCAAGATGAGATCGCGCCCGGAGATCTCCGCGCCCAGCACCGTGAACAGCGGTTGGGTCAAGGTCACCACCCAGGCAATGCTGGCCAGCAAGCCCAGGCGCATGAGCAGCGCCAGCGTCAGGCCCAGCATGCGGGCCCGGTTGCGCTGCTGCGCGGGCAGCTTGTCGGCCAGGATGGCGATGAACACCAGGTTATCGATGCCCAGCACAATCTCCAGCACGATCAGGGTGGCCAGGCCCACCCAGGCCGTGGGGTCGGACATCCAGTCAAACAGCATCGACTTTCCTCAAACGAAAAAGGCCCGCCGCCTCAAGGCGAGGCGCGGGCGCATGACAAAACGAAAACAGCCGCGGCGGGCGGCGGAAGATGAAACGCTGGGGTCCGCGAGGGGACAAAGGGGCGCGGCATGGGCCGCGCCTAGATGGAGGCTCTTCGGTCATAGAGGGGGAAGACGGTCCATGCGACCATCTTCCCGATAATCTGACAGGAACCTGAATCATACCAAAATCCGGACTTCCACCAGGCCGACGGCTATGGCGCCTTGCCCGCCGAAATATCCATGATCATCCTGGCCGTCAGGTAGAGCCGCGGCACGATGGTTTGCGTGTCCACATACTCGGCGTCGTTGGAATGCGCGCCGAAGCCGCTCAGGCCGAAGCCCTCGATGACGGGTCCGCGCGCCTTGAGCTGGGCAAAGGCCGCGTCGGTGCCGCCGCCCGTGGCGCGGTCCAGCACTTTCATGGGCAGGCCCAGTTCTTGGTAAATGGCCACGCCGTGGCGGGCCAGCGCCCGCGAAGCCTCGGTGGCCTCCAGCGGCGGACGGCGCACTTCGAACTTGAGTTCGACCTTGGACTCGGGCAGCAGCTTGTTGCGTATCTTCTCCTCCATGGCTTGCTGCAGCGCATCAAAGTCGGCCACGCGCAGCGCCCGGGCATCGGCCTGGGCCGTGGCCTGTCCGGGGATTACATTGCGATTGCTGCCTGCCTGGGCCAGGGTCCAATTCAGTTTCAGGCCTTGCTCCGGCTTGGAGAGATCCTTCATCTGCAGGACCTGATGCGCCAATTCGTAGAGCGCGTTCACGCCGCCTTCGGGCCGCGCCCCGGCATGCGATGTCTTGCCCTGCACCGTCAGATAGGCCGCGCCGATGCCGCTGGTGGCCAGGCGCAGGTCGCCGGCGCTGCCGCCGCCCTCGAAAGAGAACACCGCGTCCTGGTCGGCGGCCAGCCGCGTGATGGTGGCGCGCGCGCCCGGCGAACTGATTTCCTCATCGCCGTTCACCAGGACGGTCAGCGTGCCGTAGTCCTGGTAGTCCAGCGCGCGCAGCAGCGCCAGCGCATGGATGATCAGCGCCACGCCCTGCTTGTCGTCGGCAATGCCCAGACCGTAGGCGCGCTTGCCGTCGATGCGAAAAGGCTGGTCCTTGAGCATGCCGTCGCGATACACCGTATCCATGTGCGCGATCAGCATGATCTTCTTCTGGCCGCGCCCCTTGAAGACCGCCTGGACCATGGGGCCGGTTTCCTTGGGGGTATCGTCCATCCGGAACACCTCGTCCGGCGGCAGCACCTGCACCTGCCCGCCCTGCGCCCGCAGCCCTTCGGCCACCCGCTCGGCGATCCGCTTGACGCCATGCACATCCCGGCTGCCCGATTCGATGTTCACCAGGTCGCGCAAGGTGTCCAACAGCCCCGCTTCCTGCGCCTTCGCCGCGTCCAGGACCGGCTGCAACGGTTCGGCCATCGCGGACCCGCCCGCCAGAAGCGCCGCGGCCAAGACCAGCCGCCACCCCGCTTTTACCGCTTTCGCCATGCTTTTCCCCTCTGCGCCCGCCTCACGTTGGACTGCCGCTTTCCCCTGGCGCCGGCCCGCCGCGCCAGGGCGGGCCGGCGCGCAAATACCCTGGACGGCATGGCATACGGCAAGACGGGCCGGTTGGCCCGCCCCGCGCGCCGGGGTCTGCCCACTGTCTGACGCGACAAGCGCCAAGTCAAGCCCCGGGGCCGCGCCGGACGTTAAAGTTTCGCGGGCGGCGGACGTTAAGGACGTAATACGCCGTTGCGAAACAAGCCAGCCTTTTCATGGGATCAGCCCTGGATCGCAGCATTGCCGATAGCACCCAAAGATTTATCTGATAGTTTTCAAGATCAGAGGCAACGATATCGGTAATTAACGCGCATCGGGCCTGGATATTTTCTCGATTCGCCGCAGGGCGACCGCTTTATCCTTATGGCATTGTCGGGTCCCTCCAACGAGGCGCAGCCCCGTTGTCGACAATATACGGGACATGACCTTGGAAATTTGTGCTCAACCGGATATAAAAACGGATATAAATCGCAGGGATTCTGTCCTAGGCAAGCCCGGGAGAGAGCCGGCAGCAACGCATGCGCCGCGCCACCACGGTGCGGTTCCTCATGCTTTTGCCACCATTGATCGTCACTATTTCGCATGAAACAGCCGGCCGTCCTCGTGATCGAAGACCACCCTGTGCAGCGGCTGGTCATAATCCGAGCCCTTGAGATGCTCGGGTACACCCGTATCCTGCAGGCGCCGGAGGGCCAGCAGGCGCTCCAGCAGCTCGAGGAGCATGGCGCCGCCGACATCGTGATCTGCGATGTCCGCACCCCGGGCATGGACGGCACCCAGTTCCTGCGCGAAGCCAGCCAGCGCACGCTCGTCAAATCCCTCATCCTCAGCAGCGACGTCTCCAGCGATCTCACCGCGGCCATCCTGCACATGGCCAGCCTGTCCGGCATACAGGTGCTGGGCGACCTGGGCAAGCCCCTCAAGCTCAGCCGCCTGGAGTCCCTGCTGCGCCGCTACGAGACCGACTCGGCCGCCGCCCCGGGCAATGCCGAGACGCCCGACTACGCGCCGCCCAGCGCCGAGGAAATCCGCCGCGGCCTGGATCGAGGCGAGTTCATTCCCTATTACCAGCCCAAGTTCGACGTGCGCACCCTGCAGCCGGCCGGCGCCGAAGTGCTCGCCCGCTGGGATCACCCCGAGCGCGGCCTGCTCTCGCCTTGTTACTTCATGGAGGCGGTCAAGGACTGCGACGCGCTCGACCGCATGACCTCGGCGCTGGCCGACCAGGCCATGGCCCAGACCGCCCGGTCGGTGCTGATGGGCCGGGGCGCCAGCCTGGCGCTCAATGTCGAAACCTGCCAGTTGGGCAGCGCCCAGTTGACGACCGATCTCATCGCCGCCCTTGAGCGGCATGCGCTCCCGGCCACGGCGCTCACCATCGAAGTGACCGAAACCGGCCTGCTGTCGGTGCAGGCCTCCACGCTTGAAACCCTGGTACGCCTCAGGCTGCTGGGCTGCACGGTTTCCATCGACGACTTCGGGACCGGGTTTTCTTCCATGGAGCGGCTTTGCAACCTGCCGTTCAATCAGCTCAAGATAGACGCTTCTTTCGTCCGACGCCTTCCTGGCGATGCACGCAGCGAAAGCGTGATCGCCGCCACGCTCTCCCTGGCCGAAAGCCTGGGGATCACCGTCGTGGCCGAGGGCATCGAAACCCCCGACCAACGCAACGCCTTGCTCGATATGCGCTGCGCCCTGGGCCAAGGCTATTGGTATGCGCGCCCCATGTCCGGCGCCGAATACGAATCCTGGCTCTTCAACCCCATGGTCGCCAACACCTGAGCGGACGGACCTGGGCGTTACTCCAACAACCGGCTGCGGCGCCAGCCCGGTTTGTCCCTGCTCGCGGTCATATCGTCTTATTCGATATTCCTTACCGGCTGACTCGGCTCGCCCGGCGGAACCTGCTCGCTACGCTATATCCGACAGCTTCATCAGATAAGACGGAAAGAACAGGGTCGGTCTGAGAACCTAGACTTGCCCTTGGAGCACATACTTAAACTAGCCTGATTTTTATTGGGTTCACCGTGACGTGTGTTCTCGCAACATGTGGTATCCAAAAAGCAGAATATGCTCTAACTTGTCGCTGACCCTGTAGCTTTGGATGCTTATCTTTCAATGTGATCCCCGCCACGAGAAAAAAGCACCTCTGGCTGACTACAGCTTTTCAAACATAATAACGATCATTACAACTGAAGATTTGTGAGGCAGCGCACGGCCATGCAAAAGCTACTGATTATTGATGATCATCCCGTCATCCGCTATGCAGTAAAAGGTTTGATGGAGAAAGAAGGTTTCGAGGTTGTGGGCGAAACCGACAATGGTCTGGACGGCATCACCATGGCGCGAGAATTGCTGCCCAACCTGGTCATCCTGGATATCGGGATCCCCAAGCTGGATGGCCTGGAAGTACTGACCCGGCTGCAGGCCCTGGGCCTGCCCATGCATGTGCTCATCCTCACCGGCCAGCAGCCGGCGCTCTTTGCCCGCCGCTGTCTGAATGCCGGCGCGGCTGGCTTTGTCTCCAAGCATGGCAACCTGCAGGAAGTCGTGGACGCCGCCAAGGCGGTGGTCGCCGGCTACACCTATTTTCCGAAAACCACGCTCACCGATATACGCGGCGTCGAGAATCAAGACGACGCAATGATGATTTCTTCGCTGTCCAACCGCGAGTTGGCAGTGCTTCAGTTATTGGCGCAAGGCCTGACCAATAAGGACATCGCCGACAGCATGTTCCTGAGCAATAAGACCATCAGCACCTACAAGACCCGCTTGCTGCAGAAACTGAACGCCACCACGCTGGTCGAGCTGATCGACATGGCCAAGCGCAACAACCTCGGATAATCCCATGCCGCTGTCCCTGGCTTGGCGCCTTTTGCTGTCCAGCCTGGCCGCCGCCCTCTTTCTGGTCTGCGCGCCCGCCGCAGGGTCCGCCGCTGGGCGCAGCCTGCCCGAGGGCTCGACCGCCGAGACGCCCAAGCTGGCCGTCGACCTGGACGCCGAGGACTGGCAGTGGCTGGCCCAGCAAAGAGAATTGCGGGTAGGCATATATGCGCCCGATTACGCGCCTTTCCAGTTTACGCAGAGCCAGCGCTTCCAGGGCCTCAATGCGGACTACCTCAAGATCATCAGCCACAATCTCGGCCTGATCCCTGTGGTGACCATTTACCCGGATCGCGACAGCGCGCTGCGGGCCCTGAGCGACGGCCAGGTCGACGTGGTCGACGATGTCGCCGGCGGCACGCTCATGGGAGACGGGTTTTCCACCACCCAGCCCTATATCAGCCACCCTGCCGTGGTCGTGGCGCGGCGCGAAATGGGCGATCTCCCCCAGGATCTCAAGACGCTGCGCGTCGCCGTCAACCCCCGCTCGCAGCCGGCCGCGCTGCGGCAAGGCGGGCCTCAGATCCGCTGGACGAGCTATGCCAACCCGCTGCTGGGCCTGAGCGCCGTGGCCTATGGACAGGCCGATGTCTATCTCGGAGACCCGCTGGCCGTGGCCTATTACCTGACGGCGGGCATCTTCAGCGATATGCAGGTGCAGCGCCGCGACGACCTCGGCATGCGGGCCAATGTCTATACGCTGCTGCGCGCCAACAGCCGGCTGCGCCACATCCTGGATCAGACCATAGCCAGCATCCCCGACATCTGGCGCCAGAACGCCGTCTACCGCTGGGGCCTGCCCAGCGGCGCCTTCATTGCGCCGCCCCCTCTTGCGCTGACCGAGCGGGAACGGCGCTGGCTGCAGCGCCACCCCGTGGTGCGTGTGCGGGCGCTGAATGTCTTTCCGCCCTTCTCCATGCACAGCCAGGACAGCCCCACGCTGTCCGGGCTGTCCATCGATATGCTGCAACGCATCGGCCGCCTGACCGGGCTGCGTTTCGACATCGAGGGCGCGGACTCCACCGCCGAGATGCAGGCCGCGCTGCAAAACCACGAAGCCGACATGAGCGCGGGCCTGTTCTGGAGCGAAAGCCGCGAGGATGTGCTGGATTTCAGCACGCCCTATCTCAGCACCGCCTTTGTGCTGGTCGGCAAGCAGGACGGCCCCAACCAGGCGGCCGGCGCGGATTTCGCGGGCATGCGCATCGCCAGCGTGGCCAGCAGCACGGCCTCCGATGCCTTGCGCCGCTACTATCCCCAGGCCCGGCTGGTGCCGGCGACCAGCCCCAATGATGCCCTGCTCAAGGTGGTCGACGGCAAGGCGGACTTCGCCGTGCAGACCCAGGTGGCGGCCAATTTCTACCTGCGCAATTATTTCCGCGACGAGCTGCGCATCGTCACCGCGCTGGATACCATGCCGGCGCGGCTGGCCTTCGCCTTCCCGCGCGACCAGGATGAACTGCAAGGCATCATCAACAAGGCGCTGGCGACGCTGCCGGCCGACGAGCCCATCTATCTCATGAACCGCTGGCGCGCCGAGTCGCCGCCGACCATCAACACCTGGTATGCCTACCGCCAGGAGATCTATCTGCTCATCGCCGCGGCGGCGGCCTCGGCGGTCATATTCCTGGCCTGGATTCTTTACCTGCGCAGGCAGATACGCAAACGCCGCGAGGCCGAGCGCGCCCTGAGCGACCAGCTCGCCTTCATGCGCGTGCTGATCGACGGCATCCCCAACCCGGTGTTCGTGCGCGACCGGCAAGGCCGCATGGTGACCTGCAACCGCAGCTATCTCGACACCTTCGGCCTGAGCGCCGAGGACGTCACGGGACGCACCCTGCCCGAATCCCCCATGTACGCCGAGAACCCGGAAGAGGCCGTGCGCGTGCACCAGCAGTATCTGGACGCCATGGAAACGGCCAACAGCCACGTCATCCAGGACATGGAGGTCAAGTTCAATGGCGAGAAGCATCATCTCTACCATTGGCTGATGCCCTATTCCGATTCGCTGGGCCATGTCAGCGGCCTGATCGGCGGCTGGACAGACCTGACCGAACGCATGGAACTGCTGCGCGACCTGCATGACGCCAAGGAAGAGGCCGACGCCGCCAACCGCGCCAAGACCACTTTCCTGGCGACCATGAGCCATGAAATCCGCACCCCGATGAACGCCATCATCGGCATGCTGGAACTGGTGCTGCGCCGCCCGCCCGACCAGCAGGCCGACCGCCAGGCGCTGCAGGTCGCCTACGACTCGGCGCGCTCGCTGCTCGACCTGATCGGCGACATCCTCGATATTTCCAAGATCGAGGCCGATAAGCTCGAACTGACGCCGATTCCTACCGACCTGCGCCATCTGCTCGAAAGCGTGGTCAACGTCTTCCAGGGCATGGCGCGGCAAAACGGCCTGAGCCTGAAACTGTCCATGACGCCGCCATCTCCGCCGGGTGTCTCGCTGGACGCCGTGCGCCTGAAACAGGTGGTGTCCAACCTGGTGAGCAATGCCCTCAAGTTCACCGAAGTGGGCGGGGTCACCGTTACGCTGAACGCCGTCGCCGCCGACGACGGCCAGGTCAACATCGAGATCGCCGTCGACGACAGCGGCCCGGGCATCAGCGCGGCGGACCGGCGCAAGCTGTTCGAACCCTTCACCCAGGTCCACGACGAAGCCCGCGCCAACAAGAACCGCGTGGCCGGCACCGGCCTGGGGCTGGCCATCAGCCGGCGCATCATCGAAGCCATGGGCGGCAGCCTCGAACTGAGCAGCATTCCGGGCAAGGGCACGCGCATCGACGTGCATTTGCGCGCGCCGCTGATCAAGGCGGACATGGCGGCGACTTCCTCGATGCAGGCCGAGACGCAGCAGGACGCACCGACCGCCCGCCTGCGGGTCCTGGTCATCGATGACCACGCGCCCAACCGCATGCTCCTGAGCCAGCAGCTGGCCTATATCGGCCACGATGTCCTGGAAGCGGCCGATGGCCCGCAGGGCCTGGCGCTGTGGCGCCAGCACGCCCTGGACGTTGTGCTCACCGACTGCAATATGCCCGGCATGAGCGGCTACGAAGTGGCGCGCGAGATCCGCCGCATCGAGGGCGAGGAACAGCGCCCACCCATCGCCATCTACGCCATCACGGCCTCGGCGCAGGCCGAAGAATTCGCGCGCTGCGAAGCGGCGGGCATGGATGGCTGCCTCTTCAAGCCCCTGGACATCGACACCCTCAAACAGCGGCTGCATCCCCTGGCCGTCCGCAAGGCCGAGCGCCCTGCCATGCCCTTCTCGCCCACGACCTTCCGGCCCCAGGGCCTGCTCGACCTGACCCAGGGCGATGCCGTCATGACGCGCCGCATCGCCGAAGAACTGCTCAAGACCAACCGTCAGGACATCGCCGCCCTGATGCAGGCGGCCGAGGCCCGGGACCAGACGGCCGTGGCCGACCTGGCCCACCGCATCGCCGGCGGCGCGCGCGTGGTGGCGGCCGACCAGGCCGTCGCCCAGGCGCAAGCCCTGGAAGCCGCCGCCCGCGGCGGCCAGGATGACACGGCGCCGGCCGTCGAAGCCCTGGTCCAGGCGCTGCACGCCCTGGAAGCCGACTTGCAAGCCTGGCTGGCCGGCCGGCAATGAGACGGGGCATGCTGGCCGCGCTTTGCGCGCCTGCCTTGCGGCTTGACTTGACAGGCGCTCGGGCGGCGGGGGAATCTCATACCTACGGGCCCCATGGGCCGCCGCGGCAGGAGACTTCCTCCCCCATGTTGCAACCGCCTTCCGGACAAAACGACCTGCCGCCGGGCACCACGCCCAGCACGGCGCCCGCCTCGGCTGGCGTGCTCGCTCCCCTGCGGCGGGAGGCTTTCCGCACCATATGGATCGCCAATCTGTTCGCCAACCTGGGCGTCTGGGCGCAATCCGTGGCCGCGGCCTGGATCGTGACCACCCAGCAAAGCAGCCCCGTGGTCGTGGCCATGATCCAGGTGGCCGCGGCCGTGCCCCTGGTGCTGCTGTCCATCGTGACCGGCGTGCTCGCCGACAACTACGACAGGCGCAAGGTCATGCTGGTGGGCATGGGGCTGGAACTGATCATGGGCCTGGTCATCACGACCCTGGCTTTCATGGGCATGCTGCACCCCTTCAGCCTCATCATCGCCGTGTTCTTCGTGTCGGTCGGCAGCGCCATCGTCACGCCGGCCTGGCAGGCCGCCGTGGGCGAACAGGTCCCCAAGCCCGAAGTGGGCCGGGCCATCCTGCTCAATTCCGTGAACTTCAACGTGGCCCGCGCCCTGGGCCCCGCCCTGGGCGGCCTGATGCTGGCCGTCTTCGGCGCGCCCTGGGTCTTCCTCTTCAATTGCGCCTGCTACGGCGCCCTGATGTGGGCCATCTGGAGCTGGCGCCGCGAGCTGCCCAAGCGCACGCTGCCGCCCGAACGCATCCTGGAAGGCGTGGTCGCCGCCCTGCGCTTTACCGAATACTCCAGCGTCACCCGCCTGGTCATGCTGCGCTCTTTCAGCTTCGGCATCTCGGCCAGCGCCCTATGGGCCCTGCTGCCGCTGCTGGCCCACGCCCACGCCTCCGGCAGCGCCTCGCTCTACGGCTATATGCTGGGCGCCCTGGGCCTGGGGGCCATCGGCGGCAGTTTCTGGATCAGCGCGGCCCAGCGCCGCCTGGGCACCGGCCGCCTGATCAGCGCCGGCGCTTTCCTGATGTCGGTCTGCCTGCTGCTGCTGGGCACCGTGGACAGCCTGGCGCTGCTCTTTCCCGCCCTGCTGGTGGCCGGCAGCTGCTGGATCGCGGTGCTGGCCACCTACAACACGTCCATTCAGGTCCTGGTGCCCGACTGGGTCAAGGCGCGCGCCCTGGCGCTCTACCAGATGTCGATGTTCGGCGGGCTGGCGCTGGGTTCCTTCGCCTGGGGGCATTTCACCGAGACACTGGGGGTCAAGGGCAGTCTCGCCGCGGCCGGCATCACGCTGACCTTCACGGCGCTGCTGTTTTTCCGCTCCCATCTGCCCAGCCTGAACGAAACCCAGGACCTGGCGGCCTGGCCGCTGGCGTCCCAGTCGCCCGGCAAGCAGGATTTCGACCCGGAGCGCGGCGCCATCATCATCAATGTGCACTACATCATTGAAGAAGCGCGCCAGCCGGGCTTTCTGAGCAGCCTGCGGCCGCTGCGCCGCATGCGCATGCGCAATGGCGCCGATCAATGGCAGATGTTCCGCGACCTGAATGATCTGTCGCGCTGGACCGAGGTGTTTGTCGTGGATAATTGGCTGCAATACTTGCGCATGATGGACCGCATGACGCTGGCCGACAAAATGGTGCTGGAGGCCGTGGAGGCCTATCATCAGGGTCCCCATCCGCCGCAGGTCAGCCAGGGCGTAAGCTATCTGGCCATCCGCAGCCGGGCGGAGGCTCTTACGCCAGCCGACCCGGACGGGCAGGCCGGCGACTGACATTGCAAAAGTCGTAACAAAAACGCGGCACAGTTGTTATCATTTCGAACATCAGGCATCATCAATAAATTGGTACCGCAACGGTACCCGGCGCGATGCCCGTCACCGCGCCACCGCAGGAAAAACGCAAGTCATTGGGGCCCGTTGCCCGGATCAAGGGCAGCGGTTTGCATAAATTGTTTATGTGAGCACTACCCTATGAAAGTCAGCGCGCTTGCCTTGTTCTGCCTTGCCCCCTACGGCGCCTCGGCCGCGCCGCCGCCTGCCATCCCCGCCCTCTGTCTTCGCAACTAAGCCTTTTCAAGCCTGGCCCTGGCCTGTCCTCCTCGGACGTGACCAGGAATTTCTGCCGTGGCTCAGGCCAGGCAGCCCCAAATCGTAGAGCGTGTGTCTTTTCGGAGAATCGAGCATGAGCCAATCCCCTGATCTCTTGACCCCGTATGACCAGTTCAATTTCGAAGTCCCCGAGGACCATTTCCCCAAGATGGGGATGAGCTCGCGGGCGGCCCAGGCCCTGGTCCTCAGCGACGAGTGGACCGACACCAACCCGATGCTGAACATGTCGTCTTTCGTGACCACCTATGCCGAGCCCGAGGCCCGGTCGGTGGCGCACCAGAACATGTTCAAGAACTACATCGACCATGACATGTATCCGCAGCTGTTCGCCATGGAAACGCGCATGGTCAAATGGCTGCACGAGCTGTGGAACGGCCCCAAGGGCGTCGAACCCTATGGCACGGCCACCGTCGGCTCGTCCGAGGCGTGCATGCTGGCGGGCCTGGCCCACAAATGGAATTGGCGCCAGCGCCGCCAGAAGGAAGGCAAGGACGCTTCGCGCCCCAATATGGTGACCGGCGGCAATGTGCAGATCGTATGGAAGAAATTCCTGCGCTACTTCGATGTCGAACCGCGCATCGTGCCGCTCAAGCCCGGCCAGTACACCCTGACCGCCGAAGAACTGGACAAATACGTCGACGAGAACACCATCGCCGTGGTGGCCATCGCCGGCCAGACCTTCACCGGCGAGGATGACGACATCCAGGGCATCCATGACTGGCTCGACGCCTACGAGAAGAAGACGGGCATCTCCATCCCGATGCACATCGACGGCGCCTCGGGCGGCTTCGTCAACCCCTTCCTCTACCCTGACTACAAGTGGGACTTCCGCCTGCCGCGCGTGCAGTCCATCAATGCGTCCGGCCACAAATACGGCCTGACGCCCCCGGGCCTGGGATGGGTGGTGTTCCGCGAGCGCAAGATCTTCAATGAAGACCTGGTGTTCTACGTCAACTACCTGGGCGGTGAAATGCCGACCGCAACGCTGAACTTCAGCCGCAACTCCATGCAGGTCGCGGTGCAGTACTACCAGTTCCTGCGCCTGGGCTTCGAAGGCTATAAGCGCATCATGCAGCGTACGCTGGACAATGCCGTGGCCCTGCGCCAGCGCCTGGTCGACAGCGGCTACTTCACCATCATGAACGACACCCAGCGCATCCCGGTCGTGGCCGTGACGCTGGACAAGAAGGTGAAGAAGTTCAGCGAGTTCGATGTCTCGAACAAGGTGCGCGAAAAGGGCTGGGTGCTGTCGGCTTACCAGATGCCGCCCAACGCCGAATCGGTCAACAGTCTGCGCGTGGTGGTGCGTCCGCACATCAATCACAACGTGTCGATGAAGCTGGCCGACGACATCATCAACGCATGCAAGTGGCTGGAGCAGCATGGCGGCACCGCCACGCCGCCGAAGCTGCATGGCCATGCGGACGAAAAGTCGACAGCGGCCAAGTGCTGATGCCGGCCGTGTTGTTTGCATGATGCGCAACGCGCGCCACTGGCGCGCGTTGCCGTTGGCTTGGATGCTACCTGGAGCGCCCTATGCACTCAGCAATGCAGTTTCTCGCGGACAATCCGTATATCCTGCTCTTTCTGACCATCGGCTTGTCGGTCTGGGTGGGCAAGTTCAGCATCAAGGGCTACGGCCTGGGTTCGGTGGCCGCGGCCATCGTGGTGGGATGCCTGCTGGCCACGCTCGGCGCAAGCTTCGGCGTGAAGTTCCACCTCGATGACTTCGCCAAATCGCTGCTTTACTACCTGTTCATGTATGGGGTCGGCCTGCGCGTGGGTCCGTCCTTCATCAATGCCCTGAACAAGGACTCCATCAACTACGCCATCCTGGCCATCATCGCCCCCGTGCTGGGCCTGGCCATCGTGGTCCTCGGCGCGCAGTTCTTCGGCCTGCCCCAGGGCGCGGCCGGCGGCATGCTGGCGGGCTCGCAGACCATGTCGGCGGCCATCGGCTCGGCCGAACAGGCCATCTCCTCGGGCACGCTGGCGCTCCATGAGGGCATGACCAAGGAACAGGTCGATGCCATGATTGCCCTGTCCTATGGCATCACCTATATCTGGGGCACGGTCGGCATCATCCTGTTGTGCAAATACCTGCCTCGCATCTGGGGCGTGAACGCCAAGGAAGCCGCGCTGCAGTTCGAAAAAGAACATGGCGTGCCCAACGTCGATGACGCCGGCATCACCGCCTTCCATCCTTTCGACGTGCGCGCCTACCGGGTGGTCAACGATGCCCCCGTGGGCAAGACCATCAAGGAGTTCCGCGCCCGCTTTCCGGAGTACCAGGTCGTCAACGTGGAGCGCGGCGGCCAGCTGCTGGGCGCCGACGAGAAGACCGTGCTGCAGAAAGACGACGTGGTGGCCCTGGGCGGCAATCTGGAGTCCATGACCGCGAACATGGGCGTGATCGGCCCCGAAGTGCCGGATGCCAAGGCCTTGAACATCCCGCTGGATCAAGCTGAGATCCTGGTGATGAACAAGGAAACCATGAACATCCCGCTCAAGGAGTTCCGCAGCCATCCGCTGGCCGGCCAGATCCAGCTGCAGCGCATCGAGCGCGGCGGCGTGCCCATCCCCATGGGCCTGGAAACCAAGCTGCAAAAGCGCGATGTGCTCTTTGTCACCGGCCTGCAGACGGCTGTGGACAAGGCGGGCCAGATCTTCGGCGTGATCGCGCGGCACAGCTCGGCCACCGACCTGCTGACCCTGTCGGCCGGCATGATCCTGGGCTTCCTGATCGGCCTGATCGAGGTACCGGCCTTCGGCGCCGCCGTGGGCCTGGGCAATGCCGGCGGTCTGCTGCTGTCGGGCATCATCGTGTCCTCCATTTCGTCGCGCCTGCGCTTCTTCGGCAATACGCCAAACGCCGCGCGCAACATCCTGGAGGATCTCGGGCTGATCGGCTTCGTGGCGATTGTGGGCATCAATGCCGGCGCCGAGTTGCTCACCCAGCTCACTGGCGCCATCGCCCTGAAGATCTTCATCGTCGGCTTCCTGGCCTCGACCATCCCGCCGATCATTGTGTGGGCCATCGGCTTTCACATCATGAAGATCAACCCGGCCCTGCTGATGGGGGCCACCGCCGGCGCGCGCAGCCACTCCGGGCCCGCGCGCGAAGCCGCCAAGGAAGTCGGCTCCAGCGTTCCCTGGCTGGGCTTCCCGGTGGGCTACGCGGTCTCGGGCGTGCTGCTCACGGTGTTTGGCTACTTCGCCATGATGCTGGCACACTGACATCCCGGGCCCAGGCAGGCCCTGCTCAGGGCGGACCCGACGGGTCCGCCCTTTTTCATTCCGGCAGGAGACAGCCATGCGCAAGCCCAAGGACATCGTCATGAAGCGCGCCTACGAGGCCGCGGCGCCCGAGGACGGATACCGTGTCCTGGTCGACCGTCTTTGGCCACGGGGCCGCTCCAAGGACACGCTCAAGCTGGACGAGTGGGCCAAGTCGCTCGCGCCCAGCGAAGCCGCGCGCAAGGCCTATTGCCATGACCCCGCCCTCTGGGGCGACTTCCGCAAGGCCTACCGGCACGAACTGGCCCAGGCCGAGCAGCAGGCGGGGATGCAGGCCCTGCTCCAGGCCGCCGCCGGCCGGCGCCTGACCCTGGTCTATGCCTCGCGCGACGGCGAACACAGCAACGCCGAGGTGCTGTTCGAAGTCCTGCGGGACCAGCTCAAGCGCGCCTAGTGGTTTTCCCTAGATCCTGTTCTTGATGATTTTTTTACGGCCGGCAGTCCGGTATAGTCCAGTGGCCTGACCACTCGGCCACCGGATACCCAGACAGAATGGCTATTTTCCAAGCGGTTGCTCCCACCCGCCTCTATCGCATGATTGCCGACCAGATCGCCAGCCGCATACGCGCGGGCGACTTCGCCGCTGGCGGCCGGCTGCCCGCCGAGCGCGACCTGGCCGAACAGTTGCAGGTCAGCCGCGCCTCGGTGCGCGAAGCCTTGATCGCGCTGGAAATCGAAGGCTATGTGGAGGTCCGCGTGGGCACGGGGGTTTTCGTCTGCGCCCCGCGCGAGGACGGCCAGTACGGCAGCGCGCAGTCCGCCTCCCACGGCGCCGAGCGCACCGACATCGGCCCCTTCGACCTGCTGGATACCCGGCTGCTGCTGGAGCCCGAGTGCGCGGCGCTGGCCGCCCAGAAAGCCTCGGCCGCCCAGATCGCCGCCATCCGCGCCGCCCATGAGGCCATGTCGCTGACCGAAAGCCCCAGCCTGCATGACCAGGCGTTTCACGGCGCGATCGCCGCGGCCTGCGGCAACGCCGCCCTGGCCGCCGCCATCTCGCATATCTGGCATCTGAGCACCATCAGCCCGGTCTTCAGCCGCCTGGAAACCCATTTCGTGACGACCCGGGTCTGGAGCGCCGCGCGCGACGAGCACGAGCGCATCCTCGAGGCCATCACCGAGCGTGACCCCATCCGCGCCCGCCACGCCATGCACGACCATCTGGTCGGCATCCTGGCGCGTCTGCGCGAAGACTTCGGCAGCGGGCCCATCCGATGACGACAGACTGACCCTCTCCCACCGTTTTTCCGTATTGCCCGACAGGCGCCAACAAAGGCGCCGGGGCCCGTTTGCGCCGGCGGTTCCGGCCGACGGCACGGCCCCTCGCGGGGACCCGCCACAACATTCCAAGGTGAAACATGCAGCTAACCCGTATCTTCCGTTCTCTCGTGGCCGGCGCCGGCCTGGCGCTGGCGGCCATCCCCGCCGCCCACGCCCTGGATGTCAAGCTCGGCCATGTGCTCGCGCCCAGCCATAGCTGGAACAAGGCCGCCGAAGGCTTTGCCGCCGAGGTCAAGGAAAAGACCCATGGCCGCGTGAACTTCATCCTCTTCCCGAGCGGCCAGCTGGGCAATGAGAAGACCATGCTCGAAGGCCTGCAAATCGGCAGCCAGGGCGCGGCCATCATCGGTTCGGGTTCGCTGCAGCCCATCGAGCCCAAGTTCGGCATCGTCGAGCTGCCCTACACCTGGAACACCGCGGCCCAGGCCTATCGCGCCTATGACGGCGAGCTGGGCGCGGCGCTGGCCAAGCTGGCCGAGAAGAAAAACCTGGTCATCCTGTCGTGGTGGGAGAACGGCTTCCGCCATCTGACCAACAACCGCGGCCCGATCAACGCGCCGGCCGACCTGAACGGCCTGAAGACCCGTGTCACGCCCGACAAGATGCGCCTGGACACCTTCAGCGCCCTGGGCGCCAACCCGGCCCCGCTGGCCTTCGGCGAACTGTACTCGGCCCTGCAGCAGAAGGTCTTCGATGCGCAGGAGAACCCGCTGTCCATCATCTACACCTCGTCCTTCTTCGAAGTGCAGAAGTATCTGTCGCTGACCGGCCACGTCTGGGGCCCGGCCAACCTGATCGTCTCCAAGTCGGTCTGGAACCGCATCTCCGCCGATGACCGCAAAGTGGTCCAGGCCGCCGCCGACCACTGGCGCGACGAGCAGCGCAAGATGATCACCGAGAGCGATGCCCAATACATCGCCCAGCTCAAGGAAAAGGGCATGCAGGTCAACGAGGTCGACAAGACGCCGTTCGCCGCCGCCGTCCAGCCCGTGTGGAAGACCTATTCCGCCGCCTACGGCCCCGAGTTGATGGGCCTGGTCCAGAAGTATCGCGAGGCGAAATAAACATGCTCCAACGACTGTCCGTCATTCTGTCGGGCATCAGCAAGGCCGTCGCCGCCCTGGCGGTGGCCTTGCTGGCGATCCTGATCAGCTACGTGGTTTTTTCGCGTTTCGTCACGCACACCACTCCCCACTGGGCCGAGGAACTGCCCCGCCTGGTCCTGGTCTGGTCCGCCTTCATCGGCGGCGTCACCTGCAGTTTCGAACGTTCCCACCTGATGGCCGGCCTGCTGCCCTTCGTGGTGCGCAGCCCGCGCGTCCTCAATTTCTTCGAGCGCCTGAACCAGGTGTTCGTCATCGTCGGTCTCATCGTCCTGGGCTATGCCGGCTGGGAACTGGCCGACCTGACCATGGACCAGACGCTGCCGGCGCTGGATGTGTCGGCCGGCGCGGTCTATCTCGCCCTGCCCTTCGCCTGCGCGATCACCGTCATCGTGCACCTGGCGCAATTGTTCGAGCCCGCGCCCGCAAAGGAATAACAAGATGTCTACCGGTGCCCTTTTTCTCATGGGCGTTTTCACACTGACCGTGCTGATCGACATGCCGATCGCCTTCGGTCTGGTGCTCGCCTGCCTGGCCTATCTGGCCGTCTACGACGCCGCGCCCATGATGGTCGCGGCCCAGCAATACGTCGCCGGCCTGGACAGCTTCACGCTGCTGGCCATTCCGTTGTTCATCCTCGCCGCCCAGCTTATGAACGGCGCGGGCCTGACCCAGCGCATCGTGCGCCTGTGCGCGGCCATCGTCGGCGACATCAAGGGCGGCCTGGCCGTGGTGGCCGTGCTGGCCTGCCTGATGTTCGGCGCGCTGTCCGGCTCGGGCGTGGCCGACGTGGTGGCCATCGGCAGCCTGCTGCTGCCGGCCATGGCCCGCAGCGGCTACGACAAGGGCTTTAGCTGCGCGCTCGTCGGCAGCGCCGGCGCCACCTCGACCATCATCCCGCCCAGCATCGTGCTCATCGTCTATGGCACGATCACCGACACCTCGGTGGGCAAGCTCTTCCTGGCCGGCATCGTGCCCGGCCTGCTCCTGGGCCTGTCGCTGATCGGCGTGGCCATCTGGCAGGCGCGCAAGCACAATTGGGCCGGCGGCCAGCCCTTCAGCTGGGGCGAGTTGCGCGCCGCCCTGATCGACGCCATTCCCGCCCTGATGGTGCCGGTGCTCATCATCGGCGGCATCCGCTTCGGCCTGTTCACCGCGACCGAAGCCGCCTCCAGCGCCATCGTCTATGCGCTGCTGATCGGTTTCTTCTGGTACCGCACGCTGACGCTGAAGTCGCTCTGGGAAAGCCTGAAATCCACTGGCGAAGGCAGCGCCTCCATCCTGCTCATCATCGGCGCCTCGGGCCTGTTCGCCTGGGTGCTGATCGCCGAACAGGTGCCTCAGGCCCTGTCGCAGCTGCTGGTCGACTGGACCGACAGCAAGGTCGCCGTGCTGCTGGTGCTGACCGTGGTGCTGCTGGCGCTGGGCACGTTCATGGAAGCCATTCCGGTCATCATCATCGTGGCCCCCGTCGTCATGCCCGTGCTGGCCCACTACAACATCGATCCGGTGCACTTCGGCATCCTGCTGTCGATCAACATGGCCATCGGCGCCAACACGCCTCCGGTGGGCGTGGATCTCATGGCGGCCTGCAAGATAGGCGGGATCAACATGATGCAGACCCTGCGTCCGCTGTCCTGGATGATGCTCGCCATGACGGCCGTCATGCTGCTGCTGACCTTCGTGCCCGAGCTGGTGCTCTTCCTGCCGAGGCATGTGCAATGACGCTGCGACCCATTGCGCTGCGCCGCAGCTGGATGTTCGTCCCGGGCCTGGATGCCCGGGCCCAATTGGCCGGGCTGGACGGCGGGGCCGACGCCCTGGTGGCCGACCTGGAAGAGTTCACCCGTCCCGAGGACCGGCCGGCGGCCCGCCTGCGCATCGTGGCGCTGATGCGCGAATGCCGCGAGCGCCGGGTGGTCGCCGCGGTGCGCATCAACAAGCTCGACGCCGATGGCCTGGCCGACCTGGACGGCGTGATGCCCGGCGCGCCCGACGCCATCTTCCTGCCCCATGCCGAAAGCGCCGCGCAGATCGCCGCGCTGGACGCCGCCATCACGGCGCGCGAACAGGCCCTGGGCCTGCCCGCCGGCCGCACCGAGATCATCCCCACGCTGGAGTCCGCGTTGGGGCTGGTGCGCGCCTACGACATCCTGACGGCCAGCCCGCGCGTCTCGGCCTGCCTGCTGGCCGCCGAAGACCTGAGCGCCAGCCTGGGGGCCGAACGCGCTCCCGACGGCCTGGAGCTGCACGCGGTGCGCGCGCGCTTCCTGGTCGACTGCACGGCGGCGGGCTGCCTGCCCATCGACTGCCCGTTCAATTTCCGCGACGCCCAGGCGCTCGAGGCGGACCTGCGCTGGGCGCGCCGGCTTGGCCTGAAGTCCAAGTGCGCGACCTTCCCGGAGCAGGTCAGTCAGATCCATGCGGTCTTCACGCCGCAGCCCGACGACGTCGCCCGGGCGCGGGAACTCGTCGGCCGGCGCGAGGCCGACCTGGCCGCCGGCCAGCCCAGCCCGGTCGATCCCCCCCTCTACAACACGGCCCGGCGCCTGCTCGCACGCCACGCCGAATTCGAACAATGGGCCAATGCAGCCCAAGGAGTACACGCATGAGCCAGCCCCTCGTCGAACGCAACGGCGGCCAGATCCTGATGCAGCAGCTGCGCATTCATGGCGCGCGCCGCATTTTCATGATCCCCGGCGAGAGTTATCTGCCCTGCATCGATGCGCTCAATGAGCACAAGGACGCCATCGAACCCATCGTCTGCCGCCAGGAAAGCGGCGCGGCCTATATGGCCGAAGCCTATGGCAAGCTCACCGGCGAGCCGGGCATCTGCTTCGTGACCCGCGGCCCCGGCGCCACCAATGCCAGCATCGGCGTGCATACGGCCTTCCAGGACTCCACGCCCATGATTCTGTTCGTGGGCCAGGTGGGCAACGACTTCTACGAGCGCGAAGCCTTCCAGGAAATCGACTACCGCCGCATGTTCGGCCAGATGGCCAAGTGGGTGGCCCAGATCGACCGCACCGACCGCATCCCGGAATTCATCGCCCGCGCCTACGCCGTGGCCACCAGCGGACGGCCCGGCCCCGTGGTGCTGGCCTTGCCCGAAGACACGCTGTGGGGCCGCGCCGCCGTGGCCGACATGCCGCGCTACCAGCGCAGCCGCAGCCACCCCGGCGCGGCCGACCTGGCCCGCATGACGGCTCTGCTGGACGTGGCCGAGCGCCCCTTCCTGCTGCTGGGCGGATCCGGCTGGACCCACACCGCCATCGAACAGATCGCCGGTTTCGCGGAACGCTTCGAGCTGCCCGTGGGCACGGCCTGGCGCCGCCTCGAATGCTTTGACCAGCGCCATGCCAACGCCGCCGGCCACGTGGGCTGGGGCATGACGCCCGCCCTGCGCGAGCGCCTGAGCCAGGCCGACCTCGTGCTGGCCGTGGGCACCCGCATGGGCGAGGCGACCACCGAAGGCTATACGGTCATCGAAAGCCCGATGCCGCGCCCGAAACTCATCCATGTTTATCCGGATCCCTGCGAGCTGGGCCGCGTATTCGCGCCCACCCAGGGCATCGTGGCCGACGTGGCGAGCTTTGCCGAGGCCGCCGCCTCGCTGCGCCCGGGCCACCAGGTCTCGCGCGCCGCGCACGTCGTGCAGGCCCGCCAGGATTATCTGGACAGCACCCGGCCCCTGCCCTCGCCCGGGCCCCTGAGCCTGGATGAAGCGGCCGCCTGCGTGGATGCGCGCCTTCCGGCCGATGCCTGCGTCACCGTGGGCGCCGGCAACTACGCGCTCTATCCCCACCGCTACCGCCGCTTCACGGGCCCGGGCACCAGCCTGGCGCCCACCGTGGGCTCCATGGGCTACGGCCTGCCCGCGGCCATCTCGGCCAAGCTGGAAAACCCCGGACGCACCGTGGTCTGCTACGCCGGCGATGGCTGTTTCCAGATGAATCTCCAGGAACTCGGCGTGGCGCTGCAATACCGCGTCGGCATCGTCGTGCTGGTGTTCAACAACGGCATGTGGGGCACCATCCGCGCCCACCAGGAAAGAGACTTCCCGGCGCGCACCATCGCGCTGACCTTCGAGAACCCGGACTTCACCCAGATCATCCGCGGCTACGGCGGCCATGGCGAAGCCGTCGAGCGCAGCGAGGATTTCGCGCCGGCGCTCGAACGCGCCCTGGCCTTCGCCGACAGCCAGCGCCTGCCGGCGCTGCTGGAGATCCGCTATGACGCCGACGGCATCGCGCCGGGGCAGACGCTCAGCGGCATCCGCGCCGCCGCCCTGGCACGTCAGCAGTAACCCGCATCAGTTAGGAATCGCATCATGACTACCCCTCTCTCCGTCAACGGCAACCGTCTGTGGCAGTCGCTCATGGACCTGGCTCGCATCGGCGCCACGCCCAAGGGCGGCAATTGCCGCCTGGCGCTCACCGCGCTGGACGGCCAGGGCCGCGACCTGGTCACCGGCTGGATGCGCGACGCCGGCCTGAGCGTGCGCGTGGACCAGGTGGGCAATATCTTCGCCCGCCGCGCCGGCCTGGACGACAGTCTGCCGCCGGTCATGACCGGCAGCCATATCGACACCCAGCCCACGGGCGGCAAGTTCGACGGCTGCTATGGCGTGATGGCGGGCCTGGAGGTCATGCGCACCCTCAACGACCACGGCGTGCAGACCCGCGCGCCGCTGGAGGTGGCCATCTGGACCAATGAGGAGGGCTCGCGCTTTCTGCCCGTCATGATGGGTTCCGGCGTCTTCGCGGGCAAGTTCCCGCTGCAGACGGCCCTGTCGGCGCGCGACGCCGAAGGCAAGTCGGTGGCCGAGGAATTGCGCGCCATCGGCTATGCCGGCGAGGATCCGGTCGGCGGCCGGCCGGTGGGCGCCTATTTCGAGGCGCACATCGAGCAAGGCCCCATCCTCGAACACGAGGCCAAGACGGTGGGCGTGGTCACCGGCTCGCTGGGCGTGCGCTGGTATGACGTCACGGTGACCGGCATGGAAATGCATGCCGGCCCCACGCCCATGCCCATCCGCAAGGACGCGCTGTACGCCGCCAGCTTTCTGCTGCAGACGGTGGTCGAGCTGGCGCGCGCCAACGCCCCGCATGGCCGCGGCACCGTGGGCGAGATCCACGCCCATCCGGGCTCGCGCAACGTCATTCCGGGCCAGGTGCGCCTGACGGTGGACCTGCGTCACGAAGACGAGGCCACCCTGGCCGAGATGGACCGGCAGTGGCAGGCCCGCGCCGCCGAGGTGGCGCGCGAGCACGGCGTGCAAATCGAGGTGCGCCCGGTGCAGTATTTCCCCCCGACGCCCTTCGCCCCCGAACTGGTGAACTGGGTCCGCGAGGGCGCGCAGCGCCGCGGACTGCCGGCCATGGACATTGTCACCGGCGCCGGCCACGACGCCGTCTACATGGCCAGCGTCACGCCCACGGCCATGATCTTCGTGCCCTGCAAGGACGGCGTGAGCCACAACGAAATCGAGGACGCCAAGCCCGCCGACCTGGAGGCCGGCGCCAACGTCCTGCTCGATGCCATGCTGGCGCGCGCCAACGCCTGACGTTGCGCGCCCCCCAAGGCCCGGGCCGCCACGGCCCGGGCTTTCAACCCGCATTCCCCCATCGCCATGACTCTGCATGACTCCGCCTACTGGCACGCCCGCGCGGCCAGCCTCTCCATCGCCGGCCAGGCGTATATCGACGGCGCCTATTGCGATGCCGCCGACGGCGCGACCTTCGCCGCGCACAGCCCCATCGATGGACGCAAACTGGCCGACGTAGCCGCCTGCGGCACGGCCGATATCGACCGCGCCGTGGCCGCGGCCCGCCGCAGCTTCGAAGCCGGCGTCTGGGCCGGCCTCGCCCCGCGCGAACGCAAGACCCGCCTGCTGCGCCTGGCCGCCCTGATCGAGGAAGACAGCGAAACGCTGGCCCTGCTCGAAACCCTGGACATGGGCAAGCCCATCCGCGACGCCCTGCTGTTCGACCTGCCGGAAACGGCGCGCTGCTATGCCTGGTACGGCGAGGCCATCGACAAGCAATACGACGAGATCGCCCCGACCGGACCCGACGCCCTGGCCACCATCACCCGCGAACCCCTGGGCGTGGTGGCGGCCGTGGTGCCCTGGAACTACCCCCTGATGATGGCCGCCTGGAAGGTCGCCCCGGCCCTGGCCGCCGGCAACTCCGTGGTGCTCAAGCCGGCCGAACAGTCCTCGCTGTCGGCCCTGCGGCTGGCGCGCCTGGTCGAGGCGGCCGGCATCCCCGCCGGCGTCTTCAACGTCGTCCCCGGGCTCGGCCCGGTGGCCGGCCAGGCCCTGGGACGCCATCCCGACGTGGACTGCCTGGCCTTCACGGGCTCCACGGCGACCGGCAAGCGCTTCATGGAGTACGCCGGCCAGTCCAATCTCAAGCGCGTCTGGCTGGAGTGCGGCGGCAAGTCGCCCCACATCATCTTCGACGACTGCCCCGACCTGGACCGCGCCGCCGAAGTCGCCGCGCTGGCCATCTTCTCCAATCAGGGCGAGGTCTGCATCGCCGGCTCGCGACTCTATGTGCAGGCCGGCATCTATGACCGTTTCATGGCGCGCCTGGCCGAGTTCGCCGCCACCCTGCAGCCCGGCGACCCGCTGGACCCGGCCAGCGCCATGGGCGCCATCGTCGATGAACGCCAGATGCAAGGCATCCTGGCCCGCATCGAGGCCGGCCGCGCCGAGGGCGGCAGTCTGCGCCTGGGCGGTCGCCGGGTGCGCGACGAAACCGGGGGCTATTACATCGAGCCCACCATCGTGGAATGCGCCAGCCAGGACAACTCCCTGGTGCGCGAAGAGGTGTTCGGGCCGGTGCTGGCCGTGCAGCGCTTCGTCGACGAAGACGAGGCCATCGCCCTGGCGAACGACTCCGCCTACGGCCTGGGCGCCGGCCTCTGGACCGCCACGCTGTCGCGCGCGCACCGCCTGTCGCGCCGCCTGCGCGCCGGCCTGGTCTGGGTCAACTGCTATGCCGACGGCGACATCTCCGTGCCTTTCGGCGGCGTGAAGCAATCCGGCTTCGGCCGCGACAAATCCCTCCACGCGCTGGACAAGTACACGGACCTGAAGACCACCTGGATCAGTCTGCGCTGAAGTTCCGGGCATCGCGGCCGTTAACAGGTCGGCGCGGGTAGAATGCCGCGCTTTCTTGCCAAGGTCGACGATGCCCCTATCCCCCTCCCTGCCCACGATATTTCTCTACACCGAAGAACAGCGCGGCAAACAGCTCGTGGAATCGGAGGTGGTCGGCATGTTTTCCGATGTGTCGGGCGCCGACAAGCTCGTCGTCATCCGCGACCCGCACACCCGCCTGCAATTCGTCTACCGTGTCGAGCACGACAGCAACAACCTGGACGCGGTCGCCATCACCGAACTGGACGCCGGCCTGTTCGACGGCAAGCACAGCACCCAGATCAATGCCATGAGCTACCGGCTCGGCAACCCCGCTTCGGCGCTCAAGCTGCTGCGCGGCAAGACGCAATGGATCCAGGACAAGGGCGCCGTGCTGTCGGTGCTGCTGCAGAATGCGGCCGCCCGCAGCGCCAGCTTCAGCCTGCGCCGCATTCACCGCGACCGCATCGACAAAGTCCCCCCTGGCGTGCCGGTCGAGCACCTGCCGCGCGAGGCGGCCGAACCGCAGGCCGACGCCCCGTGGCTGGCGCCCGAAGGCGATAAGCACTGAAGCGCCCCAGACGTTACACTTCAGCCTTGTTTCGACCCGCCGGCCCCAGAGAGCCGGCTATGCAGGGTATCCATGTCCATCAAAGACCAGCTCTTCCTCGCCAGCCAGTATCTCGCGCCCCATCATCTCGTCTCGCGCGCCATGGGCCTGCTGGCCGACAGCCGCGCGCCCGAGATCAAGAACGCCATGATCTCGCGCTTCGTGCGGCGCTATCGGGTCGACATGAGCGAAGCCCTGGTCGAGGATCCGCGGGCCTACGCGAGTTTCAATGATTTCTTCACCCGGGCCCTGAAACCCGACGCCCGGCCCTTGGACGACGACGAAAGCAATATCGTCTCGCCGGCCGATGGCGCCATCAGCCAGCTGGGCCCCATCCAGGCCGGCCGCATCTTCCAGGCCAAGGGGCATAGCTTCGGCCTGAACGCCCTGCTGGGCGGCGACGCCGAGCGCGCCGCGCCCTTCGAGGGCGGCGATTTCGCCACCATCTATCTGTCGCCGCGCGACTATCACCGCGTGCACATGCCGGTGACAGGCACCCTGCGCGAGATGATCCACATCCCGGGCCGCCTGTTCTCCGTCAATCCGCTGACCGCCAGCCATGTGCCGGAATTGTTCGCCCGCAACGAACGGGTCGCCTGCATTTTCGACACCGAATACGGCCCCATGGCCCTGGTCCTGGTGGGCGCCATGATCGTCGCCTCCATCGAGACCGTCTGGGCCGGCCTGGTCACGCCGCACAAGCGCCAGGTGCGCAGCCTGCGCTATGACAGCCAGGCCCGCCAGCCCATCACGCTGGCGCGCGGCGCCGAAATGGGCCGCTTCAAGCTGGGATCGACCGTCATCGTGCTCTTCGGGCCGCGCCGCATCCGCTGGCTGGACACGCCGTCGGTGCGCGGCCCCATCCGCATGGGCGAGACCCTGGCCCTGCCCGCGGCCAGCAGCGCCGACATCTTCGCCGTCTGAGCTACTTTCCATAAAGCGAACAATCATTTCCTGATTTATTCGCTTTCTGGCATATTGGGGCCCTGGTAGATTGCCGGTCTTTGGCGCATGCCGCGCCTGCCCGGAGTCCCGATGTCCCTGCCCCGCGCCCTCAAGTCCATCCTGTCCCTGGACGATTTCGAACAGGCGGCCCGCCGCCGCCTGCCGCGGCCGATCTTCGGCTATATCGCCGGCGCGGCGGAGAACAATCTATCGCGTGATGACAACCGCGCCGCCTTCGCCGAACTGGGCTTCGTCCCGCGCGTGCTGCGCCAGGTCTCGGCGCGCGACCAGGGCGTCGAGCTCTTCGGCACCCGCTACGCGATGCCCTTCGGCATCGCCCCCATGGGCATCAGCGCCCTGTCGGCGTATCGCGGCGACATCGTGCTGGCGAGCGCGGCGCGCCAGGCCGGCATTGCCGCCATCATGAGCGCCACCTCGCTGATACGCCTCGAAGAGGTGGCCCAGGCCGCGCCCGGCACCTGGTTCCAGGCCTATCTGCCTGGCGACGTCGAACGCATCGACGCCCTGGTCGACCGCGTCGCCGCCGCCGGCTACCGCCAGCTGGTGCTCACCGTGGACATCCCGGTATCGGCCAATCGCGAAAACAACGTCCGCACCGGCTTTTCCACGCCGCTCAAACCCAGCCTGCGCCTGGCCTGGGACGGCATGATCCGCCCGCGCTGGACAGCCGGCGTCTTCCTGCGCACCCTGGCTCGCCACGGGATGCCGCATTTCGAGAATTCTTTCGCCACGCGCGGCGCCCCCATCATGTCGGCCAGCGTGCTGCGCGACTTCAGCGCCCGCGACCATCTCAATTGGGAGCATGTGGCGCGCATCCGCGCCCGCTGGCAGGGGCAGTTGATCATCAAGGGCATCATGCATCCGGCCGACGCCGCCCTGGCGCGCGAGCATGGCGCCGACGGCATCATCGTCTCCAACCATGGCGGACGTCAGCTCGACGGCACGGTCTCGCCCCTGCGCGTGCTGCCCGAGGTGGCCCGCGCGGCCGCCGGCATGGTCGTGATGATGGACAGCGGCATCCGCCGCGGCACCGATGTGCTCAAGGCCCTGGCCCTGGGAGCGCATTTCGTCTTTGTCGGCCGCCCCTTCAATTACGCGGCCGCCGTCGGCGGCCAGGCCGGCGTGGCCCATGCCATCCGGCTGCTGCGCGAGGAAGTCGACCGCGACATGGCCATGCTGGGCATCCTCTCGCCCGCCGACATGAAACCCTCGCTGCTGGCCGCGCGCGCCGCCCCCGCGTCTATTCCCAGGGAAAACGGATGAGGTCGCCGTACAGGCGCTTGAGCGTGGCCTTGACTTCGGGCGAGTGCTGGTAGAGGGCGATGAATTTCAGGAGGCGCGGGTCCTGCGCCTTTTGCGGCGTGGTCACCCAGCGGATGGCATAGCGCTTGACCGTGTCGGGATCGGTATTGTCAAAGGCCAGGCCGTCCTTCTCGTCGATGCCGGCGTGCTTGGCAAAGGTGGTGTAGGTGACCGAGGCCGTAACGTCGTCGAAGGTGCGCGCCGACTGCGAGCCCTCCAGCTGCACCAGCTTGATGCCGCGCGGATTGTCGGCCACATCCTGCAAGGTCGCGCGGTGGCCCGCGCCCGGCTTGAGCCCGATCAGGCCGATGCGGTCGAGCAGCAGCAAAGCGCGGCCGGTATTGACCGGATCGTTGGGCACGGCAATGGTCGCGCCCCGCGGAATCGCATCGCCGCGCTTGAGCTTCTTGGAGAACAGGCCGATGGTGGTCGAATACCCATAGGCGATGGCCGTAAGCTGCGTGCCCCGGCTCTGGTTGAACAGCTGCAGAAACGGCTCATGCTGGAAAAAATTGGCATCGATGGAGCCATCGGCCACGGCGATATTGGGCAGCACCCAATCGCTGAACTCGACCAGCTTGACCTCCAGCCCCTGGGCGGCGGCCTGCCGGATGGCGATTTCGGTCGCCTCGTTGGCCACGCTGGCGATCACACCGATGCGCAGGGGCTGGGCCTGGGCGGCGGTCCCCATGAAGACCGACAGCGCCAGCAGGCCCCATCCGAATATCCCGGCCCGCAAGCCGCCCATCCTGCCCTGATTCATGTCCTTACCCGCCCGTGGCTGGGCCACGCATGTGGCCAATGGCGCCATTGTGCCCCAGCCAGCGGCGCGGCCCTCCCTTACCCCTGGCCGCCCCGCGGCTTTTGCGGCGGCTCAGGCCGGACGCGGCCCCAGCCGCGGGTCGTAGATGAATTTTTCGCAGCGCGCCACGCGGATCGCGCCGGCGTCGGCATGCCGGGGATTGATCAGCACATTGCCATCGGGCAGGCCCTGGTGCGGCAGGATGGCGCTGGGCAGGGCCAGCAGGGCGGATTTGCCCGCCCGCACCCATTCGTCGCCGATGCGCTGCGAGGCCTCGGCAAAAGGCACCGCATCCCAGAAAGGATGCTGGCGCCGCAGCTGCGCCACCGTCAAGGTCTGGCGCGCCTCATAGACGGGCAGCGGCACATGCAGTTCGACCAGGTAGCGGTTGGCCTGCCCGCCGGCCTTCACCCCGAGATGGACCAGCGTCTCCAGCACGGCCAGGGCCACGCTGCTGCTGGTGTAGACCACGGCGATGCCGGCGCTGTTATACCGCCCGCCCACCGCGGCCGCGCCGGCGCCGCTGAGGTCGTCGGCGCGATACTTGCCCACGGTGGCGGCGATCCGCCACAGCGAGATCGTGCTCAAGCCAGGACTCCGGCCGCCGAACGGGCCAGCGTGTCTTCCACCATGCGGCTGCCGGCATCCGAGGTCAGCAGCGACAGCGGACGCACATTGCCCAGGGCGGGCACCGGCGTATTGAGCCACTGCACGGCCTCCTCGGCGCTGCCCAACAACTGGCGCGCCAGGCGCGTCACCCGCGCCACCCGCGCCAGGCGATCCGACTCGCCCATGGGCAGGGGCTGCCCCTCGCGGCTCCAGCGCGACAGGGAAGCCGCCTTGACCTCGGTGATGGCCATGATCTCGGCCTTGCTGACCTGCAGGAAATCCGCCGCGTCGTCGACCAGCCGCGGCGACAAGCCGCGGCCTACCTCGCGGGCCAGGTCCGGCAAGGCCGAATCGACCAGCGCAAGAAAGGTCTTAGGCGAAGTCTTGCCGGCGCGGCGGCGGGCAGGCTGCTCGGTGGTGCTGGCAAGCGCGACTGACATGAGGATTCTCCGGCACGAGGCAAGTAAATTCCGATTGGAATATATTTTATACCAAATGGGAGGCGCCGGGAGCATTCAGCGCTTGCCGCGCCAGGCGTCGATGACGCGGCGGTCGCGCTTGGTGGGCCGGCCGTCGGCAATGTCGCGGGCGGGCTCCGGCGCCAGGCGGCGCATTTCGGCGGCCTGCTCGCGCGCGGCCTGGCTCGCGGGTGTTTCTTCGTACAGCAGCCGCGCCGCCGGCGCCGGCCCGCGCACCGCGCTCACGCCGCGCACCCAGACCTCGATGGCCGGGTCTTCCTTGCGCACCCTGACCCGGTCGCCGGGCGCCACTTCGCGCGCCGGCTTGGCGAGCTGATCATTGACCAGCACGCGCCCGCGCCCGATTTCATCGGCCGCCAGGCTGCGCGTCTTGTAGAAACGCGCCGCCCATAGCCATTTGTCCAATCTCAGCTTCTCGGTCACACTGCTATCCTTGCACACAAGCGTCCTATGATAGCCCCACCGTCGCGGCCCGCCGCCACTGCAATACCCGAGGATTCCATGCCAGACCGCCCCTTCATCGTTCTTGCCGCCCTCAATATGATCATCGCCGTGGGCGCGGGCGCATTCGGAGCGCATGGCCTGAAACGGGTGCTGGATCCGGACATGCTCGCCGTCTGGCAGACCGGCGTGCTCTATCACCTGATCCATGCGCTGGGCCTGCTGGCCGTGGCCTGGCTGGCCACGCGCTACACCTCGGGCCTGCTGCCAGTGGCCGGCTGGCTCATGTTCGCCGGCATCGTGCTCTTCAGCGGCAGCCTGTATCTCCTGGCGGGCACCGGCACCCGCATCCTGGGCGCCATCACACCGCTGGGCGGGGTGGCTTTTCTGCTGTCCTGGGCCTTGATCGCCTGGACCGTCTGGCGCCATCCCCTGTAACGCCATGGCCGCCGCACCTTCCCAGGCGCCCGGCCGGAGCGCGGGCCCGCTGGCGGGCATCGCCTGCGTCGTGGCGGGGATTTTCTGTCTCACCCTGAGCGACGCCCAGGCCAAGTGGCTGGGCGCGCACTATGCGCCCATCCAGATCCTCTTCCTGCGCGCGCTGATCGCCTCGCCCTTCGTGCTGCTGCTGGCGGTCGGCCTGGGCGGGCGGCGCAGCCTGCGCACCCGCCATCCCGGCATCCACCTGCTGCGCGGCGCGATCAACATCCTGTCGGCCACGTGCTTCTACCTGGGGCTGAGCTATCTGCCCCTGGCCGAGAACACCGCCATCGCCTTTGCCGCGCCGCTGTTCGTCACGGCGCTGTCGGTATTCTTCCTGAAAGAAAACGTCGATGGCCGGCGCTGGCTGGCCGTGGCTGCCGGTTTTGCCGGCGTGCTGGTGATCGTGCGCCCGGGCTCGGCGAGCTTCCAGCTGGCCGCCCTGCTGCCCCTGGTCACCGCCCTGCTCTACGCCGTCATGATGATCACGGCGCGCGCCATCGGCCAAGGTGAAGGCATGCTGACCACCATGGTCTATATCGTGGCGGGCCAGCTGGTGTGCAGCGCCGCCCTCGTGCCCTGGTTCTGGGACACGCCGCGCCTGGTGGACCTGCCGCTGTTTGCCGGCGTGGCCCTGTTCAGCACGCTGGGCCTGACGCTCATCACCCAGGGCTTTCGCATCGGCCCGGCCTCGGTGGTGGCGCCCTTTGATTACACCGGCCTGCTGTGGGCCACGCTGCTGGGCTGGCTCATCTGGAACGAAAAGCCCGAAGCCTCGGCCACCATCGGCGCCGTGTTCATCGCCGGCAGCGGCCTGTACATCGCCTGGCGCGAAACCGGCAAGCGCCGCCGCGCCTGATCACTCCAGGGGCGGATCAAAATGCCGCGCGAGCACCCCCGCCACCACCGGGGACTCGGCCGCGCGCAAGGCGGCGGCGTGGATCCTGGGGCATTCGGCCTCGAACCAGGCCCGCCCCGGATACCAATGGGTCATCACGGCCACATAGAGATCCAGCACGGAGTAGCGGCGGCCCAGCACATGGGGCTCGCCGGTCTGCGACTCGAACTCGCGCCAGAGCTGCTCACGCCGCTGGCGCACGGTCTGGCGCAGGCGCTGCGCCGGCGGGCCCGCCGTCGTCCAGTTCTCCGGGATGTCGGAATAGGTAAAAGTCGGGTAGATGGACGACACCAGCCGGATCAACAGATTCCAGCAGCGCGCGCGCTCCTGCCCCTTGGGCGGGATCAAGCCGGCCGCCGGCGCGATATCGTTCAGATGCAGCATGATGGCCGCGCTCTCGGTCATCACCTGCCCATCGGGCAGGACCAGCGTGGGCACCTGCCCGGCGGTGTTCAGGCTCAGGAGGCGGTCGCGGCCCGGGCCGGGCTTGAGATAAGGCAGGTCGGTCAGGCGATAGGGCATATTGGCCTGTTCCAGCGCCATCTCCACAATGGCCGAGCCGCAGCCGCGCGAGCCTATCAATTCCATATCGCTCATTTTTCCTCTCCCGGCGTCACGCGCAGCAAGGCGCCCTGCGGCGCATCGGTCAGGACATAGACCGCGCCGTCGGGCCCCACCCGCACATCGCGGATACGCGCCCCGCGGTCCTTGAGCAGCCGTTCTTCGGCCACCACCTTGTCGCCCTCCAGGCTCAGCCGGATCAGCGCCTGATCGGCCAGGGCGCCGATAAAGAGCGAGTGCCGCCATTGGGGATAGGCCTGGGCGTCATAGAAAGCCATGCCGGAAATGGCCGGGGATTTCTCCCACCAGTAGAGCGGGTCCACCCCGCCGGCCAGGCTCGTCCCCTGGGCCTCGGGAATCTTGAGGCCGGAATAATTGATGCCATGGGTGGCCAGGGGCCAGCCATAGTTGCCGCCGCGCTGGATGATATTGACCTCGTCTCCGCCGCGCGGGCCATGCTCGTGCTCCCAGAGCGCGCCGCTCCAGGGATTGAAGGCCAGGCCCTGGGGATTGCGATGCCCGTATGACCAGATCTCCGGCCGGGCCCGCTTGTCGGCGCGGAAAGGATTGTCCTCGGGCACCGCGCCATCGGCTCGCAGGCGCACGATCTTGCCCTGCAGCTTGTCCAGGTCCTGCGCGGTGGGCCGTTGGTTGTTCTCGCCCAGGGATACGAAGAGATTGCCCTGCCGGTCAAAGGCCAGGCGCGAGCCATAGTGCTGTCCGCGCGACAGCTTGGGCTGCTGGCGGAAGATGACGGTAAAGCCCGTCAGCGCCTTGCCGTCCTCCGACAGGCGGCCGCGGCCCACGGCGGTGCCGCTCTTGCCGTCGCCGGCTTCGGCATAGCTCAGATAGACCAGCCGGTCCTGGGCGAAACCCGGCGACAGCGCCACATCGAGCAGCCCGCCCTGCCCCTCGGCATGGACCTTGGGCAGGCCCGAGATCGGCGGCGACAGGCTGCCGCCGCGCAGCAGACGCAGGCTGCCCGTCCTTTCCGTGATGAGCGCCGAGCCCTCCGGCAGGAAAGCCAGGGCCCAGGGATGGGACAGGCCGCTTGCGACCTCGCTGACCCGCACTTTCGCCGGCGCCGCCTGGGCCAACCCCAGGGACAAAAAGCCGATCGCCAGGACCATCCGGCCGAAGCAGTGACACAACATGAGACCTCCCCGCGACAGGTGTCGGATGCGTGTGAACACGCCGTCTCCACCAGGCGTACCATATGCGCTGGACAAGATACGTCCTCTTTTGGGAGACCACGCTCAATGAAACTGTACTACATGCCCGGCGCCTGTTCGCTGGCCGACCACATCGTCCTCGAATGGACCGGCAAGCCCTATGAAACGCAGATGCTCAGCCGCGAAGCCCTCAAGGGCCCTGAGTTCCTGAAGATCAATCCGCTGGGCGCGGTGCCCGCCCTGGTGGACGGCGATCTGGTGCTCACCCAGAACACCGCCATTCTCGAATACCTGGCCGAATCGGTCCCGGAAGCCGGGCTGATGGGCGACGGCAGCGCGGCCGGCCGCGCCGAGACGCGCCGCTGGCTGGGCCTGATCAACTCCGACCTGCACAAGACCTTCTCGCTGATCTTTGGCGCCCAGCGCTACATCGAAGACGAAGCCGGCCAGAATGCCCTGCGCGCCAGCGCCGCGCGCCAGTTGCGCGTGCTCTTCGGCATCATCAACGACCGTCTGAACGGCCGCCCCTACCTGACCGGCGCGCAGCACAGCATTGCCGATGCCTACCTTTACGTCGTACTGCGCTGGGCGCATGCCAAGTCCATCGACCTGAGCGGCTATGATGGGCTGGCCGCCTTCTTCAAGCGCATGGAAGCCGACCCCAAGGTCCAGGCCGTGCTCAAGGCGGAAGGCCTGGCCTGACGGCCGGTCACGGGCGGGCGGCCCCCGGGGGGTCCGCCCCGGCAACATAGGCGCGGCCGGCCCGCGCCTCGCGGAGCGCTGCATGAGCTATGAACTCTGGTATTGGAGCGATATCCCCGGACGGGGCGAATTCGTGCGGCTGGCCCTGGAGGCCGCCAACATCCCCTACCGCGACTGCGCCCGCGAGCCCCAGGTGGGCAGCCAGGGCCTGATCGAGGACATGCTGCGCACCCGCCAGCATCCACCCTTTGCCCCGCCCTATCTGGTGGCCGAGGGCATGACCCTGGGCCAGACGGCCAACATCCTGTATTTCCTGGGCGAGCGCCACGGCCTGGCGCCGGCCGATCTCCCCGGCCGCCTCTGGGTCAACCAATTGCAGCTGACCATCGCCGACATCGTGGCCGAGGCGCATGATGTCCACCACCCCATCGCCGCCAGCCTGTACTACGAAGACCAGCAGACCGAGGCCCTGCGCCGCGCGGCCTATTTCCGCAAGGAAAGAATGCCTAAATACCTGGCTTATTTCGAGCGCGCCCTGTCCGGCGGCGGCGGCTGGCTGGCCGGTGGCGAGCGCTGGAGCTATGTAGATCTGTCCCTCTATCACGTGATCTTTGGCCTGCTCTATGCCTTTCCGCATCGGATGGCCATGATCGCGCGCGACTATCCGCAAGTCATGGCCCTGCATGACCGGGTGGCCAATCTGCCCGAATTGCAGGCCTACCTCACCAGCCCGCGGCGCCTGGCCATGGGCGCGGACCTTTTTCGCCACTATGTCGAGCTGGACGACAAGCCCACGCAGCAAACCTAGGGTAAACCCTGGCAAAATCAGCCACTCCGCAGTATGATGAAGCGGTAGTTTTGATCGGCAGAGCCTGTCCCCTTTTGTGTCAACAGGCTGGCCGACCTGGCCGGCTGTCCCGGACAGCCGTTACAAGACGGGCGATCCGCCCGTCTGTTTCACCGCTTTGTCATGAATCACTCCGCTTCTTGTTACTTGGGCGTACTCGGGGGCATGGGCCCGCTTGCGGGCGCCGCATTCGCCATGCGCCTGGCGGCCCTGACCCCGGCCAGCGTCGATCAGCAGCACATCCCCACCCTGCTCCTGAATGACCCCCGCATCCCGGACCGCAGCACGGCCCGGCTGTATGGCGGCGCCGACCCCTGGCCCGCGATGCTGCGCGGCATCCGCATGCTCAACGACGCCGGCGCGCGCCTTATCGCCGTGCCTTGCAACACCGCCCACCTCTGGTACGAGCAGATGGCCCAGGCTTCCGAATGCGAAGTGCTGCACATCATCGAAGCCGTCGCCGAAGACCTGCGCCGCCAAGGCATCACGCGCGGCCGCATCGGCCTGATGGGCACGGCCGCCACCCTGGCGCTGGGTCTGTACCAGCAAACCCTGGAGAAGCACGGCTACACCTGCATCGTCCCGACCGAAGAAGAGATCGACACGCTCTGCATGGGCTCGATACGCGCGGTCAAGGGCAACCAGCTCGAAGCCTCCTTCGCGCCGGCCGCCGAGTGCATCAACCGGCTGCGCATGCGCGGCGCCGACGCCGTGGTGCTGGGCTGCACCGAACTGCCGCTGGCCGTGCCGCATGTGCTGCGCAAAAGCCTGGGCATTCCCCTGACCGACTCCATCGATGCCCTGGCCCAGGCGGCCATCGCCCATTACCAAGCGCACAATCTCGCCGCCGACACCCTGACGGCCTGATCCGCGGCGCCCAAAAAAAAACCCGCGCCATGGGCGCGGGCTTGCAACAGGCCGGGGACGATCAGCCCCCCAGATAGGCCTTGCGCACCTCATCGTTGATGAGCAGGTTGGCCCCGGTGTCATGCAGCACCACGCGGCCGTTTTCCAGCACATAGCCGCGGTCGGCGACCTGCAAGGCCTTGTTGGCGTTCTGCTCGACCAGAAAGACCGTGACGCCTTCGTCGCGGATGGTGCGGATGATCTCGAAGATCTGCGCGATGATGAGCGGCGCCAGACCCAGCGTCGGCTCGTCCAGCAGCAGCAGCCGCGGGCGCGTCATCAGCGCGCGGCCGATGGCCAGCATCTGCTGCTCGCCGCCGGACATGGTGCCGGCGCGCTGCGCCGCCCGCTCCTTCAGGCGCGGAAAGAGCTTGAACACATGCTCCAGGCCCGCCTCGATGTCGGCGCGCTTGGAAAAAAAGCCGCCCATCATCAGGTTTTCCGTGACGGTCAGATCCTTGAAGACCCGCCGTCCCTCGGGCGAAATGGCGATGCCGCTGCGCATGATGTTGTGCGTGGGCTCCTGCGTGATGTCGCGGCCCTCGAAGCTGATGCGGCCTTCGCGGGCGCGCGGATCGCCGCAGACCGTCATCAGCAAGGTGGTCTTGCCCGCGCCATTGGCGCCGATCAGGGTGACGATCTCGCCCTTGTTGACCTCCACCGACACATTGTTCAGCGCCTGGATGGCCCCGTAATAGGTATGGATGTTTTCCAGCTTGAGCATTTATTCTTCCCCCAGATAGGCCTTGATGACGCGCGGATCATTGCGCACCGCGTCGGGGGTGCCCGTGGTGATGGGCTTGCCGTGCTCCATGACCAGGATGCGGTCGGAAATACCCATGATGAGGCTCATATCATGCTCGATCAGCAGCACGGCCACGCCGAACTCGCGGCGCAGTTGATCGATCAGCTGCTGCAGATCGCGTTTTTCCTGGGGGTTCAGGCCGGCGGCCGGCTCGTCCAGCATCAGCAGCCGCGGCTTGGTGATCATGCAGCGCGCGATCTCCAGGCGGCGCTGGTGGCCATAGGCCAGGTTTCCGGCCTCTCGATTGGCCAGCTCGCGCAAGCCCATGAAATCCAGCCATTGCGCCGCGCGCGACAGCGCGTCGGCCTCGGCCTGGCGATAGGACTTCAGCTTCAATAGGCCGGGCAGCAGGCGCGACTCCACCTGGGTATGTTGCGCCACCAGCAGGTTTTCCAGCACGGTCAGCTGCTTGAACAGCCGCACGTTCTGGAAAGTGCGCACCAGGCCGTGGCGCGCCACCTTGTGGCTGGGCAGGCCGGTGATGGACTTGCCGTCCATCACGATATCGCCGGCGCTCGGCTTGTAAAAGCCGCCCACGCAATTGAACACCGTGGTCTTGCCGGCCCCGTTGGGGCCGATGATCGCGAAGACCTCATCGCGCTTGACCTCGAAGGCCACGCTGTCGACAGCCAGCAGGCCCCCGAAACGCATGGTCAGGCCGGAGACTTTCAGCAGGGTTTCACTCATTTGCCCAGCTCCACATGCGGACGCTTCATGGGCAACAACCCCTGCGGACGCCACATCATCATCAACACCATCACAAGGCCGAACATCAACATGCGGTATTCGGCGAATTCGCGCGCCAGTTCCGGCAGCACCGTCAGCAGGATGGCGGCCAGGATGACGCCGATCTGCGAACCCATGCCGCCCAGCACCACGATGGCCAGGATCAGGGCCGACTCGATGAAGGTGAAGGACTCCGGATTGACCATGCCCTGCCGGGCGGCGAAGAAAGCGCCGCCAAAGCCGGCGAACATGGCGCCCAGCGTAAAGGCCGAGAGCTTGATGCGCGTCGGGTTCAGGCCCAGCGAGCGGCAGGCGATCTCGTCTTCGCGCAAGGCTTCCCAGGCGCGCCCGACCGGCATGCGGATCAGGCGGGTGGACACGAACAACGTAACCAGGGCCAGCGCGAGCGCCATCAGATAGAGATAGACCACCAGATGCTGGTTCTGGAAGGTCAGGCCGAAGAACTGGTGGAACGTCTCGGCGCCCTCCTGGCTGGCGCGGCGCGTCAGCTCCAGGCCCAGGAAGGTGGGCTTGGGTATGCCAGAAATCCCGTCAGGACCGCCAGTCAGCGACGTCAGGTTGATGAGCAGCAGGCGGATGATCTCGCCGAAGCCCAGGGTCACGATGGCCAGATAGTCGCCGCGCAGGCGCAGCACCGGAAAGCCCAGCACGAAGCCGAACAGCGCCGCCATCGCCCCCGAGAAAGGCAGCGCCTCCCAGAAGCTCCAGCCGCCCCAGTGGTACAGCAGGGCATAGGTATAGGCGCCCACCGCGTAAAAGCCCACGAAGCCCAGGTCGAGCAGGCCGGCAAAGCCCACCACGATATTCAGGCCCAGGCCAAGCATGACGTAGATCAGGACCAGGGTCGCGATGTCGACCGAACTGCGCCCGGCGAAGAAGGGCCAGATCACCGCCGCCAGTAGGACCAGCACGAACAGCCATTTGCGCCCGCCCGCCGTCGGCGCGGCCGGCAGCGTGGGCAGCTCCGTCTTCAGGCGGCGGAAGGGCTTGGCCAGCCAGGGGCGCAGCAATTGGAAGATGAAGACCACGGCGGCGGCCAGCGCCACCAGGTCCCAGCGGGACTCCATGGTGGTCCGCGCGCCCTGGCGGATGAGTTGCAGTCCGAAGACCGGTGTGACGATCACGGCCGTCAGCACGGCCGCCATGGTGGCGTTTTTGAGCGAATGATTGGCCATCAGACTTTCTCAACCTCAGGTTTACCGAGCAGTCCGGTGGGACGGAACAGCAGGATGAGCACGAGCAGCGCGAAGGCGACGATGTCCTTGTACTGCGAGGAGATGTAGGCCGCGGCGAAAGTCTCGGCAAGGCCCAGCAGCACGCCGCCCAGCATGGCGCCGGGGATGCTGCCGATACCGCCGAGCACGGCGGCCGTGAAAGCCTTGATGCCGGCCAGAAAGCCGATGAAGGGGTTGAGCTTGCCTATCGTGATGGCGATGAGCACGCCGCCCACGGCGGCCAGGCCCGCGCCCAGCACGAAGGTGAAGGAAATCACCTTGTTGGTGTCGATACCGAGCAGGTTGGCCATATGCATGTCCTGCGAGCAGGCGCGCGAGGCCCGGCCCATGCGCGAATACTTGATGAACAGCGTCAGCGCGATCATCAGCGCAACGGTCACCAGGATGATCATCACGCGGGAATACGGCACGGTCACGTCAAAATCGGAACCCATGTGGAACTGCATCGCGCCGGACACCAGCGAAGGCACGGCCATGTCGCGCGCGCCCTGGCCCAGGGCCACCCAGTTCTGCAGGAAGATGGACATCCCGATGGCGGAGATCAGGGCCACCAGGCGCGGGCTGCTGCGCACCGGCCGGTAGGCCACGCGCTCGACGCTGAAGCCGTAGACGCAGGTCACCACGATGGAGACGACCAGCATGGCCGCGATGATGAAAGGCAGCGGCATGCCGCTATTGGTGCCGATGGCGGTCAGGGTGACCAGGCCCACGTAGGCGCCGATCATGTAGATCTCGCCGTGGGCGAAGTTGATCATGCCGATGATGCCGTAGACCATTGTGTAGCCAATGGCGATCAGGGCATAGATCGCGCCCAGGGACAGCCCGTTGAAGAACTGCTGGGTCAGCTGGGGGATAAGATCATGCATATTGCGAATGCTCCAAATAGTTCCGGCTCCGGTAGTGTCACCCGGAGCCGGAAACCTTGGCTCAGCGGAGGGTGCTGGCGGATAGCCAGGCCCGCGGAGTGTTTACAGCTGGGTCTTCTTGCCGTTCTTGTCCCACTTGAAGACCGCGAACTCGAAGTCCTTCAGGTCGCCCTTGGCGTCGTACTCGACTTTGCCGATGGCGGTGTTGAAAGTCGTCTTGTGCAGATAATCGGCCACCTTGGCGGGGTCCTCGCCCACCGCGGTAATGCTTTCGGCCAGCAGTTGCACGGCGGCATAGGCCGGCATCTGGAAGGCGCCGTCCGGATCGCGCTTGGCGTCCTTGAAGGCCTTCACGATGCCTTCGTTGCCGGGCAGCTTGGTGAAGTCCGAGGGCAGCGTCACCAGCAGGCCGTCGATGGCCGGGCCGGCGATGGCGACCAGATCCTGGTTGGCCGTGCCTTCCGGACCCATGTACTGGACGTTCAGGCCTTGCTCGCGCGACTGGCGCAGCAGCAGCCCGAGCTCGGGGTGGTAGCCGCCGAAATAGACGAAATCCACGCCGGCCGATTTCAGCTTGGTGATGATGGCCGAGTAATCGCTGTCGCCGACGTTGATGCCTTCGAACAGGGCGACGTTGACCTTTTCCTTCTCCAGGGTGGCCTTGACCTGGTTGGCCACGCCCGAGCCGTAGGTCTGCTTGTCATGCAGCACGGCGACCTTCTTGGGCTTGATGGTGTTGGCGATGTAGCGCGCCGCGAACGGGCCTTGCTGGTCATCGCGGCCGATCGTGCGGAAGAAGTAGTGCGGCTTGATCGTGTCGGTCACCAGGGGCGAGGTCGCGCCCGGCGTGATGCCGACGATGCCTTCCTGTTCGTAGACATTGACGGCCGGCACGGTCACGCCCGAGCAGGCATGGGCCACGGCGAACTTCGCGCCGGAATTGACCACGCGGTTGGCGGCCGGCACGGCCTGCTTGGGCTCGCAGCCGTCATCGATCAGGATGGGTTCGAGTTTCTTGCCCTTGACGCCGCCTTTGGCGTTGATGGTCTCGATGGCGGTCAGCGCGCCGGCCTGGATTTGGTCGCCGTATTGGGTATTGGGACCGGTCATGGGCTGGGGAATACCGATCTTGATGGTATCGGCGGCGTGCACGGCGCCGGCCAGGGCCAGAGCGCCAATCGCGACGGCTAGCGGGGTAAAGCGTTGCGACAACTTCATGCAGATTCTCCCGGCAAGAGTATTGGAGCGGACTTATTAGTAGGTAGGCGAAACATCGTTATTCCGCAAGCCTTGCTTACACCGCGCTGTCATCAAACCGCAGCGCTCGATGTCGCGGGTATTCTGAAAGCAAGGCCCAAGGGTGTCACTGCGTGTAATCCCCAATATTGCGCGCGCCGCCCCAATACGGGACAGATAACGGGAATAACCGGCCAATTAACCGCCGTAAGCCTCATGTAAGTGTAAAAATCCGCCGCCGGAAACAGGCCGCTTTTAAACGAAATTGCTCTGTTTTGATTATCTGTTGGCGCTTGTTGAATACACCGCCGGGCGCCGCCCCTAACGGACCTGCGGCACCGGACGCGCCAGATTCCACATAAGGGCCCGAAACGGCGCCAGCATGCTGATATTGACCGCCAGCTTGATACCCAGGTCGCCCAGCATCCAGGTCAGCCAGGGCGTGCCGGTGGCGGCAAAGGCCACGCTGAAGAAAATGGCGGTGTCGGCCACCGCGCCGATCACCCCGGAGATCAGGGGCGCCCGCCACCAGCGCTGGTCGCGCAGGCGGTCGAAGACCTGGATGTCGATCAGCTGGGCGCAGATATAGGCCAGGCCGGAGGCCAGCGCGATGCGCGGCGAGGCCACCCATACGGACACCAGCAGCGCCGCGGCGAAACCGAACCAGGCCACGCGCCGGGCCGCCGCCGGACCGAAGCGCCGGTTCAGCACGTCGGTGACCAGGAAGGCCACCGGGTAGGACAGGCCGCCCCAGGTCAGCCAGTCGTTCAGCGGCACCTGGACCAGGATGTTGGAGCCCACCACCACCGCGCCCATGCAGAAAACCGCGACCAGGAATTGATAGCCGCGCATGGTCTCGAAACGCCTCACTTGCCGAACTCCTCGGCCAGCTCGCGCGAACGCCGCGCGGCGGCCTGGACGGCGCGCTCGACCATGCCGCGCATATCGGCGCTTTCGAAGACCTGCAGCGCCGCGGCGGTCGTGCCGCCCTTGGACGTCACGCGCTCGCGCAGCACCGAGGGCGGATCGCTGGCCTCGCGCGCCAGGCGCGTGGCGCCGGCGAAGGTGCCCAGGGCGAGCTGGCGGGTCTGTTCGGCCGTCAAGCCCACCGCCTGGCCGGCGGCGATCAGGGACTCAAGAAAGAGAAAAACATAGGCCGGACCGCTGCCCGACAGCGCCGTCACGGCGTCCAGGGCGGCGTCGCCGTCCACCCAGACGACCTCGCCCACCGCCGAGAGCAGGGTTTCGGCCAGCTGGCGGTCCTGGGCGCTCACGCCGTCCAGGGCGGTCATGCCGGTCATGCCCTGCCCGACCAGGGCCGGCGTATTGGGCATGCAGCGCACCAGGCGGCGCCAGGGCAGATCGGCCTGCCCCAGCCATCCGGCCAGGGTGTCGGCGCGCAGGCCGGCGGCCACGCTGATGACCAGCGTATCGGGCTCCAGCCAGGGGCGCGCGGCCTGGACGACCTCGCGCATGACCTGCGGCTTGACCGCGAAGATCCAGACACGGCAACGCGACAGGGCCGCGTCCGGCGCGGCGGCGGCGCTCATGCCGCGGGCCAGCCAGGCCGCATGCGCCTGGACATTGACGTCGACGACGTGAATGTTGCGGGCAGGACACACTTTGTCGGCCAAGCCGAAGGCCAGGGCGGAGGCCATATTGCCGCCGCCGATAAAGGCGATAGAGAGAGGGTTTTCCATGGCACGCCATTGTAAACCGGCCGGGCCGGATGCAGAATGCAGCATGCTCCGCGGCCGAGCCGCCGGCGGCGGCCCAATTTGACAGCCTTCCCCGGCAGTGTAAAAGTCACGCCTCTGTCACAAACTATTCATAAGGTGTAACGCCTCGCGCGCGCAGACCCGCCGCGCGGTCGCTTAAACCGGAGGAACACTTCATGCGACCCCAACGTATCGCCCTGGCCGCCGCCCTGATCGCGGCCTTTGCAAGCGTCTCGGCTCACGCCGCCACGGAAATCCAATTCTGGCACTCGATGGAAGGCGCCCTGGGCGACCGCGTCAACGGGCTGGTCGAAGAGTTCAACAAGCAAAACCCCGACTACCAGATCAAGGCGGTCTACAAGGGCAATTACGGCGAATCCATGAACGCCGGCATCGCCGCCTTCCGCGCCGGCAACGCGCCCGACATCCTGCAGGTCTTCGAAGTGGGCACCGCCACCATGATGTACGCCAAGGGCGCCATCAAGCCGGTGCAGCAGATGTCCGAGGAAGTCGGCGATCCCATCGATCCCAAGGCTTTCATCGGCGCGGTGGCCGGCTACTATTCCTCGCCCGAGGGCAAGCTGGTCTCCATGCCCTTCAACAGCTCGACGGTGGTCTTCTACTACAACAAGGACGCCTTCAAGAAGGCCGGCCTGGATCCCGAGAAGCCCCCCAAGACCTGGGAAGAAGTCACCGCCGCCGGCCAGAAGCTGAAGGCCGCGGGACAAGAGTGCGGTTACACGACCTCGTGGCCGTCCTGGGTGCAGCTGGAGACCTTCTCGGCCTGGCATAACGTGCCCTACGCCACCAAGGACAACGGCTTTGGCGGCCTGGACGCCCGCCTGGCGGTCGACACCCCGCTGCATGTGCGCCACCTCGAAAACCTGGCCAAGCTGGGCAAGGAAGGCATCTTCATGTACGGCGGGCGCGGCGACGAGCCCAACTCGCTGTTCATCAGCGGCAAGTGCGCCATGATCACCGGCTCCAGCGGCCTGCGCGCCAACATCATGAAGAACGCCAAGTTCGAGTTCGGCACCTCGACCGTGCCCTACTACGCCGACGTGAAAGGCGCGCCGCAGAACACCATCATCGGCGGCGCTTCGCTGTGGGTCTTCGCCAACAAGAAGCCCGAGGTCTACAAGGGCGTGACCAAGTTCTTCAAGTTCCTGGGCAGCCCCGAGATCGCCGCCCGCTGGCACCAGCAGACCGGCTATGTGCCGGTCACCGTGGCCGCCTACGAGCTGACCCAGAAACAAGGCTTCTACGACAAGAACCCCGGCACCGATGTGGGCGTCAAGCAGCTCAACGTCCAGACCACCGCGCAGTCGCGCGGCCTGCGCCTGGGCTACCTGCCGCAGATCCGCGAAATCGAGGACGCCGAGATCGAGCGCATCGTCTCGGGCAAGACCTCGGCCAAGGACGGCCTGCAGACCATTGTCAAGCGCGGCAATGACCTGCTCGAGAAGTTCGAAAAGAGCGTGAAGTAAACTTGCGGCCCAAGCGGCTCCGAAACCGTCCCAGGGCGGTATCGGAGCCGCCGCCCGAATGTATGCATGGGCCCGGCAGTACCACCGTTCCCCGCAGCTGTCCCGACCCGGCCCCGGCCGGCGTTTTCCCGGACTGTCTGCGGCGTTTGCGTTTTAGCGGGGCAGCGAGTCCGGCCAAGGCCGACCGGCGCATCACTCGGCTGAAGTTCCCTTTTCTATCCGCCCGTCGGACGTTCCGGCGGTCTTTGTATCCGCGGCCCTGCCGCCCTTGCCGTCCAGCCCCATGGAAAAACGTGTCGTATTTGGCCACAAAACGCTGCCTTACCTGCTGCTTGCGCCGCAGCTGATCATCACGGTGGTCTTCTTCTTCCTGCCCGCCGGGCAGGCGATGTGGCAATCCATGCGCCTCGAAGACGCCTTCGGCCTGTCGTCCGAATTCGTCGGCCTGGCCAACTTCGCCGACCTCTTCTCCCAGCCCGCCTATCTCGATTCCTTCAAGGTCACGGCCGTCTTCTCCATCCTGGTGGCCTTCGTGGGCCTGTCGGTCTCGCTGCTGCTGGCCGTGATGGCCGACCGCGTCATCCGCGGCGCGGGCATGTACAAGACCCTGCTGATCTGGCCCTACGCGGTCGCGCCGGCCGTGGTGGGCGTGCTCTGGCTCTTCCTGTTCTCGCCCTCGGTGGGCATCCTGGCCGTGGCGCTGCGCAGCCTGGGCGTGGATTGGAATCCGCGCCTGGACGGCACCCAGGCCATGATTCTCGTGCTGATCGCGGCTGTCTGGAAGCAGATCTCCTATAACTTCCTGTTCTTCCTGGCCGGGCTGCAATCCATCCCGCGCTCGCTGATCGAAGCGGCCGCCATCGACGGCGCCTCGCCGTCGCGCCGCTTCTGGTCCATCGTGTTTCCGCTGCTTTCGCCGACGACCTTCTTCCTGCTGGTGGTCAACGTCATCTACGCCTTCTTCGACACCTTCGCCGTGGTCGACACCACGACCCAGGGCGGCCCGGGCACCTCGACCTCCATCCTGGTCTACAAGGTCTACAGCGACGGTTTCCGCGGCCTGGACCTCGGTTCTTCGGCCGCGCAGTCCGTGGTGCTGATGTTCATCGTGGTCATGTTGACGGTCGTGCAGTTCCGCTACATCGACCGCAAAGTGCAGTACTGATTTTCCGAATACAAGGTTCGCAACCATGGTAGAACGCCGTCCCTGGCTAGATGCGCTGGCCCACGTCATCCTCCTGATGGGCGTGGCGCTGGTCGCCTTCCCGATTTACGTCACCTTCGTGGCATCCACCCAGACCGCCCAGGAAGTCGCCTCGGCGCCGATGTCGCTCATTCCCGGCAAGCATTTCGTCGACAACTACATGCAGGCCCTGTTCGCCGGTTCGGGCGGCGGCTCTTCGGGCACGCCCGTGGCCCGCATGATGTATGTCAGCCTGATCATGGCGCTGGCCATCTCGCTGGGCAAGATCGCGATCTCGCTGCTGTCCGCCTTTGCGGTGGTCTACTTCCGCTTCCCCGGGCGCATGTTCTTTTTCTGGATGATTTTCGTCACCCTGATGCTGCCCGTCGAAGTGCGCATCGCCCCGACCTACAAGGTGGTGGCGGACCTGGGGCTGCTCAACAGCTACGCCGGCTTGACCCTGCCGCTGATCGCCTCGGCCACGGCGACCTTTCTGTTCCGCCAGTTCTTCCTGACGGTGCCGGACGAGCTGATCGAAGCGGCCCGCATCGACGGCGCGGGGCCGGTCCGATTCTTCTTTGACGTGCTGCTGCCGCTGGCGCGCACCAGCATCGCCGCCCTGTTCGTCATCCAGTTCATCTATGGCTGGAACCAATACCTCTGGCCCCTGCTGATCACCACGCAGGAGGACATGTACCCCGTGGTCATCGGCATCAAGCGCATGATCAGCGGCGGCGACAGCGTCACCGAATGGAACATCACCATGGCGACCGCCCTGCTGGCCATGATCCCGCCCGCGCTGGTCGTGATCCTGATGCAGAAATGGTTCGTCAAGGGCCTGGTCGATACCGAAAAGTGACCGGCAACCCGCCCTCCCGACAAGATACCGCAGACGAATAACACCGTATGGCTACCCTAAGTTTCCGCAACGTCAAGAAAACCTATGCCGGCAATGTGCCGGTGATCCATGGCATCGACATGGACATCGCCGATGGCGAGTTCATTGTCATCGTCGGCCCCTCGGGCTGCGGCAAATCCACGCTGATGCGGATGGTCGCCGGCCTGGAGACCGTCACCAGCGGCGAAATCATCATCGACGGCAAGCCGGTCAACGACCTGGAGCCGGCCGAACGCGACATCGCCATGGTGTTCCAGAACTATGCGCTCTATCCGCACATGAGCGTGTTCGAGAACATGGCCTATGGCCTGAAGATCCGTAAAGTGCCCAAGGCCGAAATCCAGAAGCGCGTCGAGGCGGCCGCCCAGATCCTCGAACTGGGCAAACTGCTGGACCGCCGTCCGCGCCAGCTCTCCGGCGGCCAGCGCCAGCGCGTGGCCATGGGCCGCGCCATCGTGCGCGAGCCCAAGGTCTTTCTCTTCGACGAGCCGCTGTCCAACCTGGACGCCAAGCTGCGCGTGGCCATGCGCCTGGAGATCCTCAAGCTGCACCGCCGCCTGAACACCACCAGCCTGTACGTCACCCATGACCAGGTCGAGGCCATGACGCTGGCCCACCGCATGGTCGTCATGTACCAGGGCGTGCCCGAGCAGATCGGCACCCCCATGGAAGTCTTCGACAAGCCGGCCTCCACCTTCGTGGCCGGCTTCATCGGCTCGCCGCCCATGAATCTCGTCGAAGTGGACGTGGCCGGCGACGGCACCATGCACACCGCCGAAGGCACCGCCCTGCAGATCTCGCCCGTGCAGGTGCCGGCGGCCGTGCGCGGACGCAAGGTCATCATGGGCCTGCGCCCCGAGCACATGCTGCTCAATGCCCAGGGCATCCCGGTCGTGATCGAGATGATCGAAACCCTGGGTTCGGAGCAATTGGTGCACGGCCGCAACGGCAAGAACATGATCGTCGTGCGCTGCTCCACCCGCCAGCTGTCCGAATCGACGGTCAAGGTCGGCGAGACCATGAATATCGGCCCGGACGGCCGCCACGAGCTGCACTGGTTCGAGGCCGATACCGGCCGCCGCGTCGCCGGCCTCTAAACCGTCCGACGCCCGCGCGGCCAAAAAAAAACGCTGCCCCTCGGGGCAGCGTTTTGCTTGGCGCGCGAGGCTTACTTGAAGGCGGTCTTGCTGCCGTCCTTGTGCCAGGTAAAGACCTGGAACTCGAAGTTGGTCAAGTCGCCCTGCTTGTTCCAGGCGGTCTTGCCGATCGGCGTCTCGAAGCTGTTGGCGTGCAGGTATTGGGCCACCTTGGCCGGATCCGTGCTGGCCGCGCCCTTGATGCCGTCGGCGATGGCCTGGGTGGCGGCATAGGCCGTCAGCTGGAAAGCGCCGTTGGGGTTGCGCTTTTTGTCCTGAAAGGCCTTGACGATGGCGGCGTTGGCCGGGTTCTGGGCGAAATCGGCCGGCAGCGTCAGCAGCATGCCCTCGACCGCGTCGCCGGCGATGGCGTTGATGTCGGGATTGCCCACGCCTTCGGGGCCCATGAAGCGGGCCTTGACGCCTTGCTCGGCCGCCTGGCGCAGCAGCAGGCCCATTTCGGGGTGATAACCGCCGTAATAGACGAAATCCACGCCGTTGCTCTTGAGCTTGGTGATCACGGCCGAGTAGTCGGAGTCGCCGGCGTTGATGCCCTCGAACACCGATACCTTGACGCCGCCCTTCTCCAGGTCGTTCTTGACGGCGGTGGCGATGCCCTGGCCATAGGACTGCTTATCGTGCAGCACCGCGACATTCTTGGGCTTGATCTTGTCGAGGATGAACTTGGCCGCGGCCGGGCCTTGCTGATCATCGCGGCCGATCGTGCGGAAGATGAACTCGTAGTTCTTGCCGTCGGTCACGGCCGGCGAAGTCGCCGACGGCGTGACCATCACCACGCCCTCGTTGTTGTAGATTTCAGTGGCGGCGATGGTGGCGCCCGAGCAGACGTGGCCGACCACGAAACCGATCTTCTGATTGACCACGCGGTTGGCCGCGACCGGACCCTGCTTGGGTTCGCAGCCGTCGTCGATCACCACGGCCTCGAGCTTCTTGCCATTGACGCCGCCGGCGGCGTTGATCTGTTCGATGGCGGTATCGACGCCTTCACGCACCATGTCCCCATATTGCGTCACAGGGCCCGTCGTCGGGCCGACCACCGCGATCTTGATGTTCTGCGCCTGGGCGCCGGACCATGCCAGCCCCATGGCCACGCCGCAGGCGGCCAGGATCGGGGTCAGGCGGAAATGTTTCTTCATGGGGTCGCTCCTTCTTTGGCTTGTCTTCGTTGAGCTATGCCCGGGTGCCAGCCCGCGCATTTTGCAGGGCAAGCATAACCGAAGCGCCGCCGGCGTTGGAGGGCGCCAAAGCCCGCCTGGCATATATCCCTGACGATATATGCAATGGAATATATATTCGTTTGGGTTGGATAGCCGCGCGGGCAATATGGCGGTCATGAGACTCCAACCTATCATCATTCCTGGGTGGAAAGACTCCGGACCCGGGCACTGGCAGACGCTTTGGGCCGACAGCCTGCCGCACGCGCGGCGCCTGTCCCAGCGTGATTGGCAAAACCCCGAACGCGCCGAATGGGTGGCCGCGCTCTCGGCGGCCGTGGACGAAGCCGTCTCACCGGTGCTGCTCATCGCCCACAGCCTGGGCTGCCTGGTCACCGCCTCCCTGCCGGTCGCCCTGCGCGCCCGGGTGGCCGGCGCCTTGCTGGTGGCGCCCGCCGATGTGGAACAGGCCGGCATGCCGGCCTGTCTGCGCGACTTCGCGCCGGTGCCGCGCCAGCCCCTGAGTTTCCAGAGCGTGGTGGTCGCCAGTGACAACGACCCTTATTGCGACCTGGCGCGAGCGCGCGCCTTCGCCCAGGATTGGGGCAGCCGCTTCGTGGTGCTGCGCGACGCCGGCCATATCAACGCCGACAGCGGGCTGGGCAACTGGCCGCAGGGCCTCAAGCTCCTGGGCGCGCTGCGCCGGCGCGCCGTCTGGCGCGTCTCGCCGCCAGCGCAGCGCATCCCGCCCGTGCCGACCCTGGCCGGCGGGACCGGGCCCGGCTGAGGCTTACAGGCGCAGATCCGCTTCTTCGGCGGTCAGCACGTATTTCAGGTCATAGAGCACATGCTCGGGCTTGCCGAGCT
>NZ_JHEP02000008.1 GCF_000657795.2 Bordetella pseudohinzii | reverse complement strand
GGTGGCTCAGATTTACTTTGCGCGAAGTGGCTCATTATTACTTTGCGCGCAACACCGGCAAGCTGCTTGGTCGGCGAGCTCAGCAAATCGGTCAGGCTGACTTCAGTTTCGACTGTCGTCTTGCAGCCCGCCACCATCGCAGCGCACAGCACCGCCAACGCGACCTTTCCTGTCCTTTTCATTGCTTCTCCTGAATGGTGAGAGGGCCAAGTCCCAGGGTCGTGACGGTACTTTAACAAGTTGAGATAACCCGTGCCTCCCCATATCCCGTTCGCCCTGAGCGCTGACGAGGGTAGCCGGAGGACCGACGCGAGATAACTCAGACAAAACAAAAAAGCCGCTGGTCATTGACCTAGCGGCTTTTTCTTTGCCGTGCTTCACAGCACTTTGCGGTATTTGGTAGGCGGTATTGGAATCGAACCAACGACCTCCACGATGTCAACGTGGCGCTCTAACCATCTGAGCTAACCGCCTAAATTCGGTTTTTGCTTCGCTGTTTTTCGCGTTGCTGCGTTCGTTCAGCGAAGAAAAAGAATTATATAGAGGTTTTTTTAGGCGTGCAAGTCATCGTCCACTTTTTTTACTGACCGGATGAAGGCGCCGACTTTGTCGGCGGCCTTCAGGCCGGGCGCGGACTCCACGCCGCTGCTGACGTCGACCGCCCAGGGACGGACGAGGCGGATGGCTTCTTCGATGTTGGCGGGGTTGAGACCGCCGGCCAGGACGATGGGCCGGGCCTGGGGGTCGGCCTGCACGCCGGCCAGCAGCCTGTGGTCGAAGGTCAGGCCGCTGCCGCCAAAGCCGGCGCTGTAGCTGTCGAACAGCCAGCCGGCGGCATGGCGGTAGGGCCGGCAGGCGGCCGCGACGGCGTCGGAGGTGTCGAGGCCGGGGCCGCCGACGCGAAAGGCGCGCAGGAAGCGGTGGCCGTGGCGCGCGCAGTCTTCGGGGCTTTCGTCGCCATGGAATTGCAGCAGGTCGGGACCGACTTCGTCGAGCACGGCGCGGACGTCGTCGTCGCTCGGGTTGACGAAGAGCGTGACCACGCTGACAAAGGCCGGGACTTCGCGGCGAAGTTGCGCGGCGCGCTTGAGATCGACGTGGCGTTTGCTGCCCGCATAGCAGACAAAGCCGATAGCATCGGCGCCGGCCTGGACGGCCTGGGCAATGTCGGCTTCGCGGGTCAAGCCGCAGATTTTCACGCGCGTTCGCATGGGTGCTACCTGTAATTCCATTGTGGCGATGCCTACAGCTTACTTGATGAAGCTAGCGGGCGCCCCGGGTGCTCATGAAGCCGTCGTAGCTGCCTTCGGACAGGCGCAGCCAGGGGATGGTTTTGTCGCGGAAGGCCGTCATGCTGTCGTGCAGCTGCTTGAAGCCAGGGTCCTGGGCGGCCAGCGCCTCGCATAGCGCGATGGATGCTTCGTGACAGGCTTGCAGCACGGGCACGGGGAAGGCCTTGAGCTGGGCGCCTTCGCCGACCAGGCGGCGCAGGGCCGCGGGGTTTTCGGCGTCGTAGCGGGCGATCATGTCCTGGGTGGCGGCGGCGCTGGCCTGGGCGATGGCGGCCTGGTAGGTCTTGGGCAGGGCCTGGTAGGCGTCCAGGTTGATATAGAGCGAGGCCTGCAGCGTGCCTTCCCACCAGCCGGGGAAATAGTAGTTGGGCGCGGCTTTGTGCAGACCCAGTTTTTCGTCGTCGTATGGGCCTATCCATTCGGCGGCGTCGATGCTGCCCGCTTCGAGCGCGGCGCGGATGCCGGCGGCCGGGATGGACTGGGGCTGGGCGCCGAGGCGGGCGAGCACGGCGCCGGCGAAGGGGCTGGCCCGCAGTTTCAGGGCCTTGAAATCCGCGCTGGTCTTGATTTCCCGGCGGAACCAGCCGCCCATCTGCGCGCCGGTATAGCCGCAGGGGAAGTTGATGATGCCGTGCTGGCCGAAGCGCTCGCGCAGCAGCGCCAGCCCATCGCCCTGGCGCATCCAGGCATTCATCTGGCGCGTGTTCAGGCCGAAGGGGATGGCGCCGTCGAAACACAGCGCCGGATCGATGTCGTAGTAGTAGGAGGAAGCGGTATGCCCGCATTCGACGCTGGCCTCGCCCACGGCCTGCAGCACGTTCAGGACCGCGGGGAAGACCTGGATGGAGAACTTGCCGCCGGTGGCCTGGGAGAGGTAGTTGGCGAAGTCTTCGCCCCCGGCATAGATGGCGTCGGCCTGGCGCGGGAAGCCCGAGGCCAGGCGCCAGTGCAGGACCGGCGCGTCCTGCGCGAACACCGGCGCGGCGACCGCCGCGCCCCCTGCCCCTATCACGGCTTGCTTGAGGAAGGAACGGCGCCGCATGGCTCTCTCCTTAGGAATCGAAGGCCGAGGTGAACGGCGCCAGGAAGGCGGCGCCGCCATCCAGTTCCGCCAACGCGAAAGTCCGCGGATACTCGATGGCCGACAGATACAGGCCGTCGGGAGCGAATGTGGGCGCGCCCTGGCGCCGGTCCCGCGCGGCCAGCAGCTCGGCCATCCAGGCCACGGGCTGGCGTCCCTGCCCGATCTGGAGCAAGGCGCCCATGATGTTGCGCACCATGTGATGCAGGAAAGCATTGGCCTGCAAGCTGAACACCAGGAAGTCGCCGCGTTCGGCGATGTCCAGGCGGGTCATGGTGCGCACCGGGTGGCGCGCCTGGCACTGCGACGACCGGAAGCTGGAGTAGTCATGCTCGCCCAGCAGCGCCCGCGCCGCCTGGCGCATGGCCGCCACATCCAGGGGCTGGAAACACCATCCGGCCCGTCCGGCCCACAAGGCCGGGCGCACCCTGCCGCGCCAGAGCAGGTAGACATAGCTGCGCGAGCGCGCCGAAAAGCGCGCATGGAAATCGTCGGGGACTTCGCGGGCCCAATGGACGGAAATGCTGGGCGGCAAAAAGGCGTTCACGCCGCGCACCCAGGACTCGGGCCGGCGGGCCAGCTCGGTATCCAAATGCACCACCTGCATGGCCGCATGCACGCCGGTATCGGTGCGCCCCGCGCATATGGTGGGCAGCCCCAGCCCGGTGCCGGCAAACTGGCCCAAGGCCGTTTCCAGCGTGTCTTGCACGGTCTGCCCGTGCGGCTGGGTTTGCCAACCCTGCCAGCTGGAGCCGTCATAGGACAGCCCCAATGCAATGCGTGTCATGAAAAAATCAGGTCCGGCGTCCTGGCTCGTCCGGGGGCGGCTGGTCCAGGTCTAGATTGATGGTGTGCAACCGCTTGTTCAGGGCTTCGTCGTCCAGGCGCGGCGCCTCCGAATAGGGGCTTTCTTCGTTGTCTTCGTCGCGGCGGGTGCCCGCCCGCCGCAGCGCGAAGGCGATGACGAGCACCAGCAGGGCCAGCACCGCCGTCACGATGGCCAGCAGATTGTCCGCCAGCCAGGCGGGCAAGCCGCTGGCGTCGGCGGGCTTGTTTGCCGCGGCCTTGTCGCCCGCGGTGTCGCCCGCGGGCGCCGCCGGCTGCCCGGCCGGTCCGGCCGCGTTCTGGCCCGGCGTGCCGCCCGAGGCCGCGGCCCCTGTCGCGGCGCCCGGGGCGGCCGCCCCGCCACCGGCCGGCGCCGAGGCGGCGCCCTTGGCGGCATCGGCCTGCTGGCCGGCGCCATCGGCTGGCGCCGCACCCGCGTTCTCGGCATCCTTGGGCGCCGGGCTGGCCCCGGCCAATGCGGCCGCCGCCGCGCCCGCGGCCTTGCCGGCCGCGCCGACGGCGCCATCGCTGGCGCCGTCGCGCCCCGCGCCCGCTTGTTTCAGGGCCTCGACATTCGATTGCAGCGTATCGACCCGCCCACGGGCATCGGCCAGGGCATGGGCGTCCGAGGCCTTGCTGTCGCCCTTGGCATCGGCGTCGGCCGGCGCGCCGGACAGGCGCAGGCGGTCCTGGGACGAGGCGGCGCTGGCGCCGGCCGGCGTGTCGCCGCCGCCGACCTTGCCCGCGCTGGCCGCCCCGGCGCTCACGCGCGTGCCGCCCGCGGCCTGGCCCAGGCCGGCGCGGTAGCGCGCATAGGCCTCGACCTGTTCGATATAGATCCGGCGCGCCTCGGCCGGGTCGATGGCGCGCACCGTGTCCGCATCGGGCAGGGCCAGGTCGGCGCCGGCCTTCAGGCGGTTCATGTTGTCGCCGATGAAGGCATTGGGGTTGGCGCGCCACAGGGCCACCAGCATCTGGTGGATATTGGCGCCGGCCACGGGGTGGCGCTGGGCGATGTTGTAAAGCGTGTCGCCCCGGCGCACATGCACGCTGCTCCCCCCGGCCTGCGCCGCGGCCGGCCGCGCCGCGCCGAGCTGGGCCGGTTGCACCTTGGGCGCTCCCTTGGGCACCAGCACCGTCACCTGCACCAAGCGCTGCCCGGCGCTGGTGCGCAGATTGAGCAAGACATCGACGGCATCGCCCTGCATGGGCTGGGGCGAGACCATGAGTAGATCGCGGCGGGTGCTGTCGCGCGAAGCCTGGGTCTGCAGGCTGAGCGACGACAGCGGCGCGGGCGGCGTCAGGCCGGCGCGCTGCCAGTCGGCGGCATCGGCCAGCGACACTTGCAGGCTTTGCGCTTCGTCGGGGCTGAGTTCGGTCAGGGGCAGCGCCACGCGCAAGGGCTCGCCCGGGGCGGACACCACCCGGGCATGCCCCAGCCGGGCCGCCTGCGCGCTCCACCCCCATGTGGCGCCCAGGGCCATGGCAAGCGCAAGGGCCAGGCCGCGCTTGCGGCAGATCTGCGGAGAAAGGCGGTGCTGCGAATGGCGCGAACTCATATGGTGTGATTTCCGTGTTCTGAACCAGGGCAATGCAGGGGAAAAGTGTAATGGATCAAAGAGGATTCATAAACCGAACATATTCATTCAACGTACCAGATAGTAAACAGGGCATCGCGCCCAATAACAAAGGGCGCCCGGAGGCGCCCTTTGCTGCAGGCGAACCCGCGCGGGCTCAGGCCTCGGACAGCGCGATGCGCAGCATGCGGCGCAGCGGCTCGGCGGCGCCCCACAGCAATTGATCGCCCACCGTGAAGGCGCCCAGGTATTGCGGGCCCATGGAGAGCTTGCGCAGGCGTCCGACCGGAATGTCCAGCGTGCCGGTCACGGCCACCGGGGTCAGTTGCTCGACCGTGGCTTCCTTGGTGTTGGGCACGACCTTGGCCCACTGCGTGCCGGCGGCGATCATGTCCTCGATCTCGTCGAGCGGCACATCGCGCTTGAGCTTGATGGTCAGCGCCTGGCTGTGGCAGCGCATGGCGCCGATGCGCACGCACAGGCCGTCGATGGGCGTGGCGGGCGTGCCGAAGGCTGCGCCGCGGCCGAGGATCTTGTTGGTCTCGGCCTCGCCCTTCCATTCTTCGCGCGACATGCCGTTGCCCAGGTCCTTGTCGATCCAGGGAATCAGGTTGCCGCCCAGCGGCACGCCGAAGTGTTCGCGGGGCAGGCTGGCGTCTTTCTGCTTGGCCAGGATGCCGCGGTCGATGTCCAGGATGGCCGAGGCCGGATCGTCCAGCAGCGGCTTGACGGCCTGGTTCAGGAGGCCGAACTGGTTGAGCAGTTCGCGCATGTGCTGCGCGCCGCCGCCCGAAGCGGCCTGGTAGGTCATGGAGGTCATCCATTCGACCAGGTCGTTGTTGAACAGACCGGCCAGGCCCATCAGCATGCAGCTGACGGTGCAGTTGCCGCCGACGAAGTTGCGCACGCCACGCTTGAGGGCGGCGTCGATGACCGGACGGTTGACCGGGTCCAGCACGATGATGGCGTCATCGGCCATGCGCAGCGTGCTGGCCGCGTCGATCCAGATGCCCTTCCAGCCCGCGGCGCGCAGCTTGGGATAGACCTCGGTGGTGTAATCGCCACCTTGCGCAGTCACGATGATGGGCAGTTTCTTGAGGGCCTCGATATCGTTTGCGTCTTGCAGCGGGCCGGCGCCTTCGGCCCATTTGGGCGCGGCGCCACCGGCGTTGCTGGTGGAGAAGAACACGGGGTCGATCAGTGCGAAGTCGTTCTCCTCACGCATGCGCTGCATGAGAACCGAACCGACCATGCCGCGCCAACCGACGAGGCCTACTGCTTGCGTCATTTCTGGGCTCTTTAGGGGTCTGGAATGAAAAAATGGGATGAACTACAGCAATTTATCAGAATGCGAGGCGCAATGCTGCATTGCACCCTCGCAATTCGGGGACGTGTCACACCGGACCGACGGCCAGCCGCCGGCCCGGCCGGCGCTCAGCCCAGCGCCTTCAGGACGGCATCGCCCATTTGCGCGGTGCTGACCTTGGTGGTGCCCGCCTCGTGGATGTCCGCCGTGCGCAGGCCCTGGGCCAGCACCTTGCGCACCGCCGCCTCGACGCGGTCGGCCTGCGCGGCCTGGTCCAGGGAGTAGCGCAGCAGCATCGCGGCCGACAGAATGGTCGCCAGCGGATTGGCGATGCCCTTGCCGGCGATGTCCGGCGCCGAGCCATGGCTGGGCTCGTACAGGCCCTGGCCGCCGGCGTTCAGCGAGGCCGAAGGCAGCATGCCGATGGAACCGGTGAGCATGGCGGCCTCGTCCGACAGGATGTCGCCAAACAGATTGCCGGTCACAATGACGTCGAACTGGCGCGGGTTGCGCACCAGCTGCATGGCGGCATTGTCGACATACATATGCGACAGCTCCACGTCCGGATAGTCGCGCGCGGTCTCGATGACCAGATCGCGCCAGAACTGCGAGGTCTCCAGCACGTTGGCCTTGTCCACGCTGCAGAGCTTTTTGTTGCGCTTGCGGGCCGTCTCGAAGCCGACGCGGGCGATGCGGCGCACTTCGGACTCGGCATAGCGCATGGTGTCATAGCCTTCGCGCTCGCCGGCGAATTGGCCGTCGGGCGAGCTGCGCACGCCGCGCGGGGTGCCGAAATAGATATCGCCGGTCAGTTCGCGGATGATGACGATGTCCAGGCCGGCGACGATCTCGGGCTTGAGCGAGGACGCGCTGGCCAGCTCGGGATAGAGGATGGCCGGACGCAGGTTGGCGAACAGGCCCAGGGCCTTGCGCAGGCCCAGGATGGCCTGTTCGGGGCGGAACTCGCGCGGCAGGCTGTCGTACTTCCAGTCGCCCACGGCGCCGAACAGCACGGCGCGCGAGGTCTTGGCCAGCTCCAGCGTGGCCGGGGGCAGCGGGTGCTCGAATTCGTCGAAGGCGGCGCCGCCGACCTTGGCTTCGCTCAGTTCCAGCGGCAGGTCCAGCGCCTTGAGGACGCGCACCGCCTGCTCGACGATTTCCGGGCCGATCCCGTCGCCGGGAAGGACTGCGATTTTCTGAGTCATGGAAATTCCTGTAGGTAGCTAAAAAACACCGGGCATCGCCACGATGCCCGGTTTGCGCGGCAAGGGCGGCGCGGCGCTCAAGCCACCGGCCGGCTTTCCAGCCAGGGATGGCGCGCCAGGCGCTCTGCCTCGAAGGCGCGGATCTTGTCGGATTGGCGCAGGGTCAGCCCGATGTCGTCAAAGCCATTGAGCAGGCAATACTTGCGGAAGGCGTCGATCTCGAAGCCCATTTCGCGGCCATCGGCGCCGATGACCACCTGGCGCTCCAGGTCGATCTTCAGTTTGTAGCCCGGGAAGGCCTTGACCTCATCGAACAGGCGCGCGACTTCCAGCTCCGTCAGGATAATCGGCAGCAGGCCGTTCTTGAAGCTGTTGTTGAAGAAGATATCGGCATACGACGGCGCGATGATGGCGCGAAAGCCGTATTGCTGCAGCGCCCAGGGCGCGTGCTCGCGGCTGGAGCCGCAGCCGAAGTTCTTGCGGGCCAAGAGCACCGAAGCGCCCTGGTAGCGCGGCTGGTTCAGCACGAAATCCGGGTTGAGCGGACGCTTGCTGTTGTCCATGCCCGGTTCGCCATGGTCCAGATAGCGCAGCTCGTCGAACAGATTCGGGCCGAAGCCCGTGCGCTTGATCGATTTCAGGAACTGCTTCGGAATGATGAGGTCGGTGTCGACGTTCTCGCGATCCAGCGGCGCGACCAACCCTTCGTGAAAAGTGAATGCTTGCATGAATATCCCCGCTCAGCGATAGCTGCGCACGTCAACGAAATGGCCGGCCACCGCGGCGGCCGCGGCCATGGCCGGGCTGACCAGGTGGGTGCGTCCGCCCTGCCCCTGGCGGCCCTCGAAATTGCGGTTGGAGGTCGAAGCGCAGCGCTCGCCCGGCTCCAGGCGGTCGGCGTTCATGGCCAGGCACATGGAGCAGCCCGGTTCGCGCCATTCAAAGCCGGCGTCGATGAAGATCTTGTCCAGGCCTTCGCGCTCGGCCTGCTGCTTGACCAGGCCCGAGCCCGGCACCACCATGGCCTGGCGCACATTGGCCGCCACGCGCTTGCCGCGGGCCACCGCGGCCGCGGCGCGCAGATCCTCGATGCGCGAGTTGGTGCACGAACCGATGAACACGCGGTCGACGCGGATATCGACCAACGGGGTATTGGGCGTCAGGCCCATGTACTGCAGGGCGCGCTCCATGCCGCTGCGCTTGACTTCGTCTTTCTCGCGCTCGGGATCGGGCACGCGGCCATCGACCGGCAGCACCATTTCGGGCGACGTGCCCCAGGTCACCTGCGGCTTGATTTCCTTGGCGTCGATGCGGATGACGCGGTCGAACTTGGCGCCTTCGTCGGAATGCAGGGTGCGCCAGTAATTGACCGCCTGATCCCACAGCACGCCCACCGGCGAGAAGGGACGGTTGCGGAAGTATTCGATGGTCTTGTCGTCGACGGCCACCATGCCGGAGCGCGCGCCGGCCTCGATGGCCATATTGCAGACCGTCATGCGGCCCTCCATGGACAGGCCGCGGATGGCGCTGCCGGCGAACTCGATGGCATGGCCCGTGCCGCCGGCCGTGCCGATGATGCCGATGATGTGCAGCACGACGTCCTTGGCCGTACAGCCGAAGGGCAGTTCGCCGTCCACGCTGATCAGCATGCTCTTGGCTTTCTTCATGAGCAGCGTCTGGGTCGCCAGCACATGCTCGACCTCGGAGGTGCCGATGCCGAAGGCCAGCGCGCCCATGGCGCCGTGCGTGCTGGTGTGCGAATCGCCGCAGACCACCGTCATGCCGGGCAAGGTGGCGCCCTGCTCCGGGCCGATCACGTGCACGATGCCCTGGCGCAGGTCATTCATGCGGAATTCGGTGATGCCGTACTTATCGCAATTGGCGTCCAGCGTGTCGACCTGCAGGCGCGAAATGGGGTCTTCGATGCCCTGCGCGCGGTTCAGCGTCGGCACGTTGTGGTCGGCCACCGCGAGGTTGGCGCTGGTGCGCCACGGCTTGCGGCCGGCGAGGGTCAGCCCTTCGAAAGCCTGCGGGCTGGTCACCTCGTGCAGGAGATGACGATCGATATAGAGCAGACAGGTGCCGTCTGTTTCCTGGTGGACGACGTGGGCGTCCCAGAGTTTGTCGTAAAGGGTTTGGGCCATGGATCGCTCTGATGGGTAGGCAAACCGCCTCCGGTCGCTGTGACCGCGCGGCATGCTGCGATTATGCCCAGGCTATCAAGCTAGTACAATTCAACCACTTATCCTAGTACAAGCACTACCCCCTTGCCGAGGCTCGCGCGGTCTTGCCCGCGCCGCCCGGCGACGCCGCCCGCCGCCGCGCCGGCGACGCGGCAATCCGCAAGATATACTTGCGAAAGTATTCATCCGGACCCGCGAAATACGCAAAAAACATAATATGAAATCATGCGAAATATTTCGCGCTGCCCGCAATATTATGATTTATTTATGGATTTTCCAGAGCGGCCATATTAATTCCTCCCGCGTGCCGGCAAAAATGTCGCGCATGCGGCCGCGAGCCCGCAGATAGTTAACAAATCTTGACTCGCGCCTTATGGCATTTAAATACAGACTGCTCACGTTTTGTATCGCTTCTTGATTCCGGGGGCCTCGCCGCGCGAGCGTGCCCCGGACAGCTCCGCATGCCCCTCGCCCGTCCCGGGCAGCGTTCTGGAGACCGGCCCGGTGCCGCCCCAGCAACATCCGCAAGGCCCGCGCCGGCGCCCAGCGCCGAAGGAACCATGAAACCGACGCCCGTCCTGTTGATCACGCACGACGACCTGCTATGGCAGCACTGGCGCCAGCTGGATCGCCGTTGGCTGCCCGCGCGCGGCCGCCAGATGGCCGACCTTGCCCGCTGGCGCGAACAAGGCCGCGGCCTGGCCATGATCGACGCGAACCTGCCGCGGCGTCCCGCCTGGCAGGACCCGTGCTGGGCGGCCATGACACAGGGCCTGGCCCTGGTGGTGGCCAGCCTGCGCCCCAGCGACGAGCAAGGCGCCCAGGCCTTGGGCGCGGGCGCGCAGGGCTATTGCCATGGCTATGCCAGCCCGGCGGCGCTGGGACAGGCGTTGGGCGTCGTGGCCGAAGGCGGCATCTGGGTGGGCCGCTCCCTGGTGGAGCGCCTGCTGCAGCAAGTCCAGGAGCGCGCCTGCGCGCGGGCCGACTGGAGCCAGGGCCTGTTGACCGAACGCGAGGAGACGGTGGCGCGCCACGCCTCGGCCGGTCGATCCAATGCCCAGATCGCGCAATTGCTCGGCATCACGGAACGGACGGTCAAGGCCCACCTGTCGGCGGTGTTCGAGAAGCTGGGCGTCACGGATAGGCTGCAACTGGCGCTGCTGGTGCATGGCGTCTCCCGGTCCAAGGCCGGCTCGGCCGGCAAGCGCTCAGGCCAAATACCCGGAAACGCCGTCCCATAGCAGCTTGAGCGCGGTGACCACGAGCAGCCCGTAGCAGGCCCGGTACATCTGGCGCTGATCCAGCCTGGCGTGCAGGCGCCATCCCAGCCAGACGCCCGCCGGGATGGCCGGCAGGCAGATCGCCATCAGGATCCAGGCCGAGCCCTGCGGCCGGGACAGCGCCAGCCAGGGCACGGCCTTCAGCAGATTGCCCACCGTGAAGAACAGGCTGGTGGTACCCGCGTAAACCTGTTTGCTCAGGCCCAGCGGCAGCAGATACATGGCAAGCGGCGGCCCGCCCGAATGCGCGACCATGGTGGTGATGCCCGAGGTCAGACCAGCGGCGATGGCCTTGGACGACGAGCGCGGCCGCAGCACCACTTCGCCGCCGCGCAGAAACCACAGAGCGACAAAGGCCAGCGTCACGGCCGCCATGACGATGGCAATGGCGCGGTGATCCAGCAGCCGGAACAGGAAATAGCCCGCGCCGATGCCCAGCACCAATCCCGAGACGAGCAGCACGAGATCCGGCCGGGACCAGGTCGAGGGACGCCAGTAGCGCAGGCTGAAGAGATCCATCGCCACGAATAGCGGCGCCAGCAGGCCGCCCGCCGTCACCGGGTCCATGACCAGGGACAGGAGCGGAATGCCCACGATGGCAAAGCCGCCGCCGAAGGCGCCTTTCATGAAGCAGATCAAGAACACACCGGCAAAGGTGATCACAATCGTGCTGACCGTCAATTCCATGCTGCGCGGCGCCCCGTGGCCAAAGAGAGAGCGCATCCTACGCCGCGCATATCATTACAATCAAATAATTGTCATGGATACACTTGCCCCATGCCCCAGGCTCGCTACAAACAGCTGGTGGACCGGCTGGCCGACGATATCCGCGCCGGCCGGCTGAAGCCCGGAACCGCGCTGCCCACGCATCGCAAGCTGGCGGCCCGCGAAGGGATCTCATTGGCCACGGCGACCCGCTGCTATGCCGAGCTGCAAGCCATGGGGCTGGTGGCCGGCGAGGTCGGGCGCGGCACCTTTGTGCGCGAGCCGCTGCCGCGCGAACAAGGCCTGGAGATGCAGGTCGCCCAGGGAGACCTGGTGGACCTGACCTTCAACTATCCCGCCCTGCCCGCGCAAACCGGGCTGTTGCGCACGGCGCTGCGGCAAGCGGCCTCGGCGGGAGAGCTGGAATCGGTGCTGCGCTATCAGCCTCATGGCGGCCGCCCCCATGAAAAAGCCGCTGTCGCGCGGCACTTGCGCAGCCGCGGCCTGTCCGTGACGGGCGAGGAGGTCTTGATCGTGAGCGGGGCCATCCACGGGCTGGCCGCGACCGCCCTGGCCTTGCTGCAGCCCGGCGACGTGGTGGCGGTGGATGCCTTGAGCTACCCGGGCTTCAAGGTCGTGGCCGAATTGTGCCGCCTCGAACTGGTCGCCATTGCCGCGGCCGCCACGGGCCCGGACCTGGATGCGCTGGAGCGGCTGTGCCGCCGGCGCAAGGTGCGCGCGGTGTTCTGCATGCCCACGTTGCACAACCCCATGGGCTGGGTCATGCCGCTGGCGCAGCGCCTGGCCCTGATCGCGCTGGCCCGCCGCCATGGCCTGCTGCTCATGGAAGACGCCGCCTACGCCTTTCTGGAACAACGCGCGCCCCCGCCCCTGGCCGCGCTGGCGCCGGACATCACGGTCTATATCTCCAGCCTGTCCAAGAGCGTGGCCACCGGCCTGCGGTTTGGTTTCGTGCGCGCGCCGGCGGCGCACCAGCCAGCCATCCTCCGGGCGATACGCGCTACGGTCTGGAACACCCCCAGCCTGGTGACATCGATCTGCTGCCGCTGGCTGGAGGATGGCACGGTCGCCCGGCTGGAGCGCGAAAAACGGCGCGACGCCAGCCGGCGCCAGGCCATCGCCGCCGAAGCGCTGTCGGGCCTGAAGACCCGGCGCCATCCCGCTTCGTATTTTGTCTGGCTGCCCATGCCCGAGGACCTGCGCGCCGACGCGGTCGCCATGCGCCTGCGCGAGCACAAGGTGCTGGTGTCCACGGCCGCGCCCTATGCCATGACCGGCCGGCCGCCGCATGCCATACGGCTGGCCTTGGGTTCCGTCTCGCACGAAGCCCTCGCGCAGGCCTTGGGCCGGGTCGTCGAGGTGCTGCGCGACCTGGGCGGCTGAAGCGTCCGCTAGCGCCGCGCCTGCTCGTAGAGCGGCAGCACGCGCTGGGAGGCCTGTTGCAGGTCGGCGATCCGGGTGCTGGCCGAAGGGTGGGTGGAGAGGAATTCCGGCGGCGAATTGCCCTGCTGGGCCGCGCCCATCTTCTGCCACAGCGTGACCGCCGCCCTCGGGTCGTAGCCGGCGCGCGCAGCCAGCTCCACGCCCATCAGGTCGGCTTCGCTTTCATGGGTGCGGCTGTTGGGCAGGGTGAACATCACTTCGCTCAGGCGCCCGCCCAGGTCGGCCGCCTGCTGCGAGCCGGTGGCAATCGAGAGGATGGACAGGCCGACGCTGGTGGCCATTTGCTGCGAGACGCGCTCGCGCGCGTGCTCGCGCAGCGCATGGGCGATTTCATGGCCCAGCACGGCGGCCAATTCGGCGTCGGTGGGCTTGATCTGGTCCAGCAGCCCGGTATAGACGGCGATCTTGCCGCCCGGCATGCACCAGGCGTTGACCTCGTCGGAGGTCAGCACATGCACTTCCCAGGACCATTTGGCCGCATCCGGACGGAACACCGCGGTCTGGGCGATGAGCCGCTGCGAAATCGCCTTGACGCGGCTCAGTTGCGCGGCATCCTTGTCCAGCAGGCCCTTGGCCTTGGCCTGGGCGATGATGTCGCTGTATTGCTTGTTGGCTTCTTGTTCGAGCTGGGCCTCGGGCACCAGGCTGGACATGTATTGCGTGCGGTTGACGCCCACGGCGCCGGTTTGCGTGGTGCTCATGCCGGCACAACCGGCAAGCAGCGCCGCCGTCAGCAGCGCGCAGGATCTGGACAGGAATGTCGACATGAGGCCCCCCTTGGCAAAGAAACAAAGATCAGCCGCACTGGCCGCGGTGGCGCAGGGCGTGGTCGATCAGCACCAGGGCCAGCAGCGCCTCGGCGATGGGCGTGGCCCGGATGCCGACGCAAGGATCGTGACGGCCCAGGGTCTGCACGCTGACCGGCTCGCCCGCCCGGTTGACCGAACGGCGCTCGACCCGGATGCTGGAGGTCGGCTTGATGGCCAGCGAGACGGTCACCGGCTGGCCCGTCGAGATGCCGCCCAGCACGCCGCCGGCATGGTTGGAGAGAAAGCCTTCGGGCGTGATCTCGTCGCCATGTTCGGAGCCGCGTTGCGTGATGCTGGCAAAGCCCGCGCCCAGGGCCACGCCCTTGACGGCGTTCAGGCCCATCATGGCGTGCGCGATGTCGGCGTCCAGGCGGTCATAGATGGGTTCTCCCCAGCCCGCGGGCAGGTTTTCGGCCACCACTTCGATGCGCGCGCCGATGGAATCGCCATCGCGGCGCAATTGGTCCATATAGGCTTCAAGCTCGGGCACGATGGCCGCGTTGGGCGCATAGAAAGGATTGCCCGGCACATCGTCCCAGGACACAAAAGGGATCTCGATGGGCCCGAGCTGGCTCATATAGCCGCGCACCCGCGTGCCATGCTCGCGCGCCAGCCATTTCTTGGCGATGGCCCCGGCGGCCACCGTCGGCGCGGTCAGGCGGGCCGAGGAACGGCCGCCGCCGCGCGGATCGCGCTGGCCGAATTTCTTCCAGTAGGTGAAATCGGCGTGGCCGGGCCGGAAGGTGTCGGCGATATTGGAGTAATCCTTGCTGCGCGCATCGGTGTTGCGGATCAGCAGGCCGATGGGCGTGCCCGTGGTCACGCCCTCGTAGACGCCGGACAGGATTTCGACCTGGTCGGCCTCCTGGCGCTGCGTCACATGGCGCGAGGTCCCGGGGCGGCGGCGGTCCAGCTCAAGCTGGATGTCGGCGGCATCCAGCGGCAGCCCGGGAGGACAGCCGTCGACAACGCAGCCGATGGCCGGGCCATGGGATTCGCCGAAATTGGTGACGCGGAACAGGGAACCAAGAGTATTGCCGGACATAGCGGGTCTGCGGAATGCGGGATTTTGGAGCAGGCTCGATTATGACACCGATGACGCCAGGACCCGGATCTGGTGAGCGGGGACGGGGCGGCCGAGCAGAAAGCCCTGCATATAGCGGCAGCCCAGCCGACTCAGGATATCGCGCTGCGCCTCGGTTTCTATCCCCTCGGCCACCACCATCAGGCCCAGCGCCCGGCACATGCCCATGAGCGCCGACACCACCTCCTGACTGACGGTATCCGATTCCAGCTCGGCGATGAAGCCCCGGTCGACCTTGACCCAGTCTATGGGCAGGCGGCGCAGGTGGGTCAGGCTGGAATAGCCCGCGCCGAAATCATCCAGGGCCACCTGCACGCCCCGGGCGCGCAGCCCGTTCAGGGTGGCGACATGACGCTCGTACTGCAGAATGAAGACGGATTCGGTGATTTCCAGCACCAGCCGGTGCGGGGCCAGCCGGGTATTGGCCAGGGTATGCGCCACCTGCATGGGCAGTTCGTCCGCATACATCTGGCGCACCGAAAGATTGACATGCAGACGCCAGTGCGGGGGCCAGGTGACGGCCCGCGCGCAGGCCGTGTCCAGCACCCAGGCGCCCAGGGCCACGATCAGGCCGGTGCGCTCGGCCAGTTCGATGGCGATGGCCGGCGAGACATTGCCGTGCACCGGATGGTGCCAGCGCAAAAGCGCCTCGCAGCCCTCGATATTGCCGGTGCGCGTGTCGAACACGGGCTGGTAATGGATCTCGAACTGGTCCATCGATGAGGAGGCCAGGGCCACGCGCAGATCGTGTTCCAGGCCCTGGTAATGGCGCTGGCGCTCCAGCATGGCCGGCTCGAAGACATTCCAGTGGGGCCCATCCTCCTCCATCTGCATGAAGGCGATCTGCACCCCGCGCTCCAGTTCGTCAAAACTGTCGCCATGGTCCGGATACACGGCCGCGGCCAGGCGGAAATCGACGATCAGGGGCTGGCCGCGCAGCTCATAGGGCCAGGACAGCTGCTCAAGGATATGCGGCGCGAACTCCGGAATCTCCCAGGCGTGGGCGGCGGGAGCCCAGATCAGGAAGGAATCGCTGGCATAGCGCGCGACCAGGAAGTCTTCGGATTGCTGCTGCAGGCGCTCGGCCACCATGGCGAGCAAGGCCCGGTTATCCTCGACGGCCAGCATGGCGCTCAAGGCGGGATGATGGATCAGTTTGACCAGGAAGACCGCCCCCTGGCCGACCCGGCCCATGGCGCTTTGGGCGCGGTCGCGCAGGCTGTCGGGCGTCAAGGCATTGGTGGAAGAATCCCGCGCAAGGCGGCTGCGAAGCCGGCGCTCCCGTATCAGGAAAAAAACCACGCAAATGGCGATCAGCGCCATGCCCGGCAGCAGACACTGTCTCACCAGGTCATCCAAGCCCACGGAGCCCCCTCGTTTCAGCGAGCACAGCGTCCGTTTCTGTGGCACGGACCCATCCCTAGGGTGACCCCTAGCACCCCTAACGGGTATCAGCGGAATTATGCATGAAATGGCCCAAATAGGACTGGGTATTTGTCCCTAAATCCACATTCTTTCGGTGGTGCCCGCGACATTTGCCAATACAATCAGTAATGTTTTGATTCTTGCCGACCGGCTCCCGGGCGGCGGACCCAGGACCCTTCAGCGGCCACTTATGCGTCTTTCATTGCATCTTTTGTTCAGTATCGTCCTCCTGATGGGATTGCTGCTGTTCGGCATCCAGCTCGCGGGCCTCTGGGCGGCAAAGCGGGATGCCGAGGCGTACCAGATCGGCCGCGCGCGGGATGCGGCCAGCAGCCTGGCCTGGGCCATCGGCCGCTTTGAGGGCAGCTCGCAGGATTGGCTGGGCCGGCTGCCCGTGCCCAGCGCCGAGGGCCCGCGCCTGCGCATCGACGAGTCGTCCCTGGGCCGCAGCATTCCCTTGTGGGCCGCCGACGCGGAGCCCGCCCCCGACCTGGCCGTCCTGGCCCGCAGCCCCTACCAGAGCGCCGACGGCGCCAGCCGGGGCCATGTGGTCGCCTACGCCATCCCCGGCGACGCGGCGCCCAGGGCCTACATCTCCGCCGCCCTTATCCAGACCGCCCTCCTCCTGCTGGCCACACTGGCCTGGTGCCTCTATGTGCGGCATCTGGTGGCCTGGATGCGCAAGGGTCCCCTGGATTCGCTGGCGCGGGCCGCGCGCGGCCATGACGACGGGCAAAGCGCCGAACTCACCGAACTTTGGCCGGTGCGCGAAGCCCTGGCGCAAAACCGCCTGGAGCATGAGCAGGTCGTGGCACGGCTGCAACAACGCATCGCCATGCTCGAGAACGAAACCATGCGGGACGCCGTCACCCGGCTGCCCAACCGCAAGACGTTTTTCGACCGTTTCCGCGACATCCTGCGAGCCGAGGATCCCCAGGCCGCCGGCCATGTGCTCATCTTCCGCCAGCGCGACATGGCCGAAATCAACCGGCGCATGCATCATGAAGCGACCGATCAGTGGCTGCGCCTGAGCGCCGCCCAGCTCCAGCAAACCATCCAGGAGCAGGCCGGCCCGCATGCCATGCTGGCGCGCCTGAACGGCTCGGATTTCGCCGCCCTGCTGCCGGGCCTGGCCGCCCAGCCGGCCCTGGCCCTGAGCGAAAGAGTGCGCCGCGAACTGCGGCTGCGCCGCTTGCCGCTGCGCCAGCAGGCGTGGTGTCGCTGGGCCATCGCTCTGGGACGCTACGAAGCCGGCGAAGAAGTCGGCTCGGTCCTGGCCCGCCTGGACAATGCGCTCATGCGCGCCGAGACCGCCAACAACGATGTCCTGCAAATGGCCGATGTCGCCGGGGAGCGCCGCATCGAGGGAGAGTACCGCTGGCAAGACCTCATCACCCAGGCCCTGGACGAACACCGCTTCTATCTTGAGGTGCAGGCGCGCAGCGACAGCCAGGGCCGGCTGCTGCACGAAGAAGCCCGCCTGATGCTGCGCGGCAGGGATGCCCTGCCGGCCTCGGCCTTCATGCCCCCGGCCTCGCGCCTCGGCCTGGCCGCCGATTGCGACATCCAGGCCATCCGCCTGGCGCTGGACACGCGCGCGCGGCAGGCGGGCCCGCTGGCGCTTCCCCTGGCGCAGGCCTCGCTGGCCCAGGCGCATTTCCTGGCCCGCGTGCAAGCCCTGCTCGACGACCGCCCGGCCCAGAGCCGACAGCTCATCCTGGAGGTCGACGCGCACAGCCTGGTCGATTATTACGAGACCGTGCGCGCCTTGTGCGAAATCGCCGCCGCCAGGGGCGCGCGAGTGGGCGTGCAGCGCTTGTCCGAACAGTTCTCGGCCATCGAAAAGCTGCACCAGCTGCCCCTGGCCTATGTGAAAGTGGACGGCGGCTTTGTGCACGGCCTGGCCGCCAGCCCGGGCAATCGCCAACTGGCCTCGACCATCGTGCGCACCGCGCATGCCCTGGACATCCCGGCCTACGCCACCGGGGCCAGCGACGACGCCCAGACGGCCTTGCTGGCCTCCCTGGGCTTTATCGTCCTGCAGGCGCTGCCCCATGAAACCGCCCCGTCCGCCGAGCCGCCCGCGCCGGCCGCGCCGCCCGTCGAGCCGCCGCCCATACCCGGGCCGAGCACCTTGCGCAAGCGCCAGGAGCGCAGCGACCGGCGCCTCACCGAGATGGCCGGGGCGCTGCAATCGCACCGCCAATTGCAGGCCCTGCTCTCGCATGAGCTGCGCACGCCGGCCGCCACCATCAGCGCGGCCGCGCAGTCGCTGGAAACCATCCTGGCCGGCAGCGGCCAAGAGGTGGACAGCCGCCTGGCGCGCATCCGCCGCGCCGTCGGCCGCATGATAGACATGATCGACCAGATGCTCAGCCCCGAACGCCGCGACGATCAGGCCATGGTGCCGAGACTGGAAACCGTGGATCTGGCGGAGCTGGCCCACGACGTCTGCGCGAGCATGCAGGCCGACAGCGCCCATCCGCTGATCGTGCGCAATGAAGACGCCGTGCCGGCGCTCTGCGATCCGCTGCTGACCTCCCTGGTCTTGCGCAACCTGATCCAGAATGCGATCAAGTATTCGCCCGCCAACCAGCCTGTGCTGATCGATGCGGGGCTGGCGACCACGGGGGCGCAGCATGCCATGGCCTGGCTGGCCGTGTCGGACCATGGCCCCGGCCTGGACGAGAACGAGATCGAAGCGATTTTCGAGCCGCACTTCAGGCGCTCGGCGCACCGGGAAACGCCGGGCGCCGGCCTGGGCCTGCATCTGGCGCGCCAGATCTGCATCAGCCAGGAGGGCAATCTCACGGCCCAGGCCCAGCCGGGCCAGGGCGCGCGCTTTGTCATCACCCTGCCGGCCAGCGGCCTGGCCGCGCTCTCGCCGCAGGACGAGCCGGTTTGACGGCCCGCCTCAGGCGACGAACACGTAGCCCTGCCCGCGCACGGACAGCACGGGCAGCTTGAAACCGGCCGACTGCGCCTTGGCGCGCAGGCGGCTGACCATGACATCGACCCGGCGCGGCTCGAATTCGCCTGGGTTGTCGGGCTGGATGATCTCGGCCAGCACCTGGCGGGTCACGGCCTCGCCGGCGCTTTGCATCAACGCCATGAGAAACACGCGCTCCTGGGCATTGAGGTGCAGCGAGCCGCCGTCCGGACACGCCAGGATCCAGCCGCCCTCCAGCAGCGACCATTGCTGGCCCGGCTGGCGCGCGCCCGGCTCCTGCGCCGCCTGCCCGTCCTGCGCGGCGGGCCGCGCCAGGCGCATCCGGCGCGCCAGGCTGCGGATGACGGAACTGAGCTCAAGAAGATCCACAGGCTTGGTGAGATAGACGTCGGCGCCGCCTTCGAGGCCGCGCACGCGGTCCTCCAGGGCGCCGCGGCCGGTCAGCATCACAATACCCAGGTGGCTGTGCGCCCGCAGCCGGGTCGCCACGGAGAAGCCGTCTTCGCCCGGCACATTGGCGTCGATGATGACGATATCGCAGGGCTGCGCCTGGACCGTCTCTTGGAAGGACACCGAATCACCACAACCGAAGGCCACCTTGAAACCATAGCCCTCCAGACCGAGCGTCAGTTCCTCGCGAAAGTCTTCGTCGTCTTCCAGAAGCCCAATACGCAATAAACCGTCCACTGACAGCATGTCTTCCCCCAGACTCCGATAATTGGACGTGACGCCGCCCCGCCCGTTCGGCATCACTCAATGACATAGTGTTGCCAAATTCTACCTGGGACCGAGGGATTTTCCTAAAGAGATTGGTATCCGGCTTCGTGCTATAGGCGCGCCGCGCCCTCAGGAAGAACAGCTGACCGACAGATCGGCCGCCCAATCCGGAGGCAAGGCGGCATAGGCTTCGGCGCCGGCCTGGGCGCGGCAAGGCTGCCTGAGCAAGGACAGCAGGCGCTCGATTTCGCTGGCATCGCCCTGGGCGGCCGCGCGGATGGCCTGCTCGGCCAGATGGTTGCGCAAGACATACAAGGGATTGACCGCGTCCATGCCGTCGGCGCGCGCTTGCGGCGCGCGCCCATCGGCCGCATGGCGCGCCGACAGGCGGTCCCACCAGGCCTGCGCCGCCTCGCGGTCGATGAAGTGATCCAGGAATTGCCCGACCTGGCCGCGCACGGCCCGCGCCAGGGCGCGGAACGTCAGCGTGAAATCCGAACGGCTTTCGTGCATCAGCCGCAGCAGGTCATCGAGCAAGGCCTCGTCGTCGGCCTGCCAGGCGGACAGGCCGAGTTTGGCGGCCATGCGCTCATGGAAGGCCCGCGTGAACACGCCCTCGTACTCGGCCAGGACGGCGCGCAGGGCTTCGGCGTCCGGCACCAGGGTGTGCAGGCTGCCCGCCAGGCGATAGAGATTCCAGAGGGCCACCGAAGGCTGCCGGTTCCAGGCGTAGCGCCCCTCGGTGTCGGAGTGATTGCAGACATGGCCCAGCTGGAACGCATCCATGAAACCATAGGGGCCGTAGTCCAGGGCCAGCCCGAGGATGGACATATTGTCGGTGTTCATCACCCCGTGGCAGAAGCCCACCGATTGCCAACCGGCCATCAGCCGCGCGGTGCGCTGGCTGACCTCGCGCAACAGCGCCAACAGCTCGCCATGCTCGCCGGCCGCCTCGCGGCACGCCGGGTAGAACTTGTCGATGACGTAATCGGCCAGCTGGCGCAGACGCTCGGGATCGCGGCGTGCGGACCAGTGCTCGAAGGAGCCGAAGCGCACGAAGCTGGGCGACATCCGGGTGACGATAGCGGCGGTCTCGCGCGTTTCGCGCATGACCGGATCGTCGGAGACCACCAGCGCCAGCGCGCGCGTGGTCGGGATGCCCAGACCATGCATGGCTTCGCTGGCCAGGTATTCGCGCACCGAGGACCGCAGCACCGCGCGGCCATCGCCCATGCGCGAATACGGCGTCAGGCCCGCTCCCTTGAGCTGCAGTTCCCAGTTGCCCGCGGGGCCGACCACCTCGCCCAGCAGATGGGCCCGGCCATCGCCCAGCTGGCCGGCCCACACGCCGAACTGGTGGCCGCTATAGACCGCCGCCAGCGTATCGCCGCCAGGCAGCGGCTGCTGGCCCGATACCACCGCCAGAAAGGCCGGCGTATGCAGCTCGGCGGGCGCCAGGCCGATCAGGGCCGCCGCATCGGCATTGGCATGCAGCAGGCGCGGATTGCCCGGCGCCCGCGGCAGCAGCCGCGTGTAGAACGCCTCGGGCAGGGCCGCGAAGCTGTTGTCGAGGGTCAGTTCATCCAGCTTGCGCAACATCAGGCGCGCTCCCGCCGGGCGGCGCGCTTGGCCGGCCGGACATAGAAAATCGCCGCCAGGAAGAATACGGCCGCCAGCACCGCCTCCAGCGCCCCGAGCCCGGCGGACAGCGGCGCCGGATCGGACATCGCGCGCACCACCCCTTCCATCAGGTAGAGCAGCGACAGCATGCTGGCCCATTGATAGGTATAGACATCGCCCCGGATGACGCCGCGCAGTGGAAAGGCCAGCGGCACGGCCTTGAGCAGCAGCCAGGAGCCGCCGGGGCGCAGCGGGGCCAGGAAGGTTTCCCAGGCCAGACAGAGGACGATCAGGGCCAGCAAGCTGGCGGTGGCCAGGCGGCGCAGATTGGGATCGAGTTCGGGGCGCATGCTGCTATTATCGCCTGATGGACCCGACCGCCGAAACCGCCGAAGGGGACTCCCCACCCAGGCCGCGCCGCCGCTCCTGGATACGGCGCGTGGTGCACGCGCTTCGTTTCGCCGCGCACCGCGCCGATGAAGAACGCCTGTTTCAAGTCGCCTCCAGCCTGACCTTCACCACCGTATTGGCCATCGTGCCGATGCTGGCCGTCGTGCTGTCGCTGTTTACCGCCTTTCCGGTCTTCCAGGATTTCCGCCTCGCGCTCGAAGACTTCCTGGCGAACAACCTCATGCCGCCGGCGGTCTCCGACAACATCATGAACTATCTCAACCAGTTCGCGCGGCAGGCCACGCGGCTGACGACGATAGGCAGCGCCTTCCTGATCGTGACCTCGCTCTTGCTTATCATGACGATAGACAAGACCTTCAACGATATCTGGCACGTCAGCCGCCAGCGGCCCTGGCCGCAGCGGGCCCTGGTCTACTGGGCCGTCATCACCCTGGGCCCGGTGGCCGCCAGCGCCAGCCTCTGGGCGACCTCCTTCGTGGCGCGGGAATCGCTGGGGCTGGTCCAGGACGTGCCGGAAGTCGTCAGCCTGGCGATCTCTTTCATTCCCTTGCTGCTCACCGGCCTGGGCTTCGCGGCCCTGTTCGTGGTGGTGCCCAATTGCCGCGTCTACTGGCGCGACGCCCTGACCGGCGGCTTCTGCACCGCCATCGCGCTCGAAGTGATGAAATCCGGTTTCGCCCTGTACCTGACCCGGTTTCCCGCCTACACCGTCATCTACGGCACCTTCGCCACCCTGCCCATCTTCCTGCTGTGGATCTATCTCTCCTGGCTGGCCGTGCTGTTCGGCGCCAGCATCGCCGCCAGCGCGCCGATGATCCGGCTGGGCCGCTGGGAGATCAACCGCGCCGCGGGCGCGCAGTTCATCGACGCGGTGGGCGTGCTGCGCCTGCTGATGGCCGCGCGCGGACAGCGCCCGCCAGGACGCAGCACCCAGATGCTCTGCCGCCAGTTGCATCTGCACCACGACGAGCTCAATGCCGTCCTGGCGGCCCTGCATGCGATGGGGCTGGTCGCCCCGACCGGGGACGACCGCTGGATCCTGGCGGCCAACCCGCAATCCACGCCGCTCACGCCCCTTTACGATCGATTCCTGCTCGACAGGCAGCAGCGGCGTGTCCGTCTTGATCCGTCCCTGAGTATGCTGGCCACCCGGCTGGCCGACCCGGAAAACGCCCCCAAGTTGGAAGAACTCGCCAGCCTGTCGCACAATAGGGGCATCGGGCCAACGCCAGACGACGATTTCGAGCGCGAAACGCGCCCCATCACCGTGCTGCCGCTGGAGAATGCCAAAAAGCCCAAGTAATACGGGCCATAGGCAGACAAAAACCAGTATGCAATCGGGGCTGGCTTCGTGCCCCAAGGAGGAACACCATGTTGAAAGTCAGCGAAATTCTGCGCGTCAAGGGCGATACGCTGTACACCGCCACGCCGGACACCCTGGTGTCCGTCGCCATCCGCACCATGAGCGAACAGGACATCGGCTCCTTGGTCATCATGGAATCCGGCATGCTCACCGGCATGCTGACGTTCCGCGAAATCATGCGCCATCTGGATCTCAATGGCGGCGAGGTCGGCGAAACCACGATCCGCGCCATCATGGACGATGCCCCGGTCAGCGTCTCGCCCAACACCAGCGCCGACGAAGTCCAGCGCCTCATGCTCGACAAGCACGCGCGCTACATCCCGGTCATGGATGGCCCGACCCTGATGGGCGTGATTTCTTTCTACGACATGGCCCAGGCCATCGTGGCGGCCCAGCAGTTCGAGAACAACATGCTCAAGGCCTATATCCGCGACTGGCCCATGGACAGCGCCTCGCCCAACTCCTGAGCAAGGCGGCATTGCGGCAAGGGCCACCCGAGGGTGGCCCTTTGTGATGGGATGGCGGCCTCAGATCGCCGGCTGGGCCAACTCCGGCCGCGTACGGGCGGCCGACCGCAGATTGCGCCAGGCCTCGTAGATGAGGCCGGGATCGTTCTCGGCCAGACGGCCCGGATCGGAAAGCAGGCGGCGCCAGCCGCGCGCGCCGCTCTGGTTATTCACCAGGCCCAGCATGGGCCGCAGCATCACCCGCAGCGGCACGCCGCGCGCGATCTGGCGGGCGGTGTATTCGGTCATCGCATCGACCACCTGCGCATCGGTCGGCAAGCGCGTGGCCGGCCACAGGCGCAGCGACACTTCGGACAAGACGCGAGGCGTATGCCAGGCCGCCCGGCCCAGCATCACGCCGTCAAAGCGGCCGGCCGCATCCAGCGCCCGCGCCGCATCGGACAGGCCGCCGTTGAGCACGATGGCGCAGTCCGGAAAATCGCGCTTGAGCTGCTCGGCCACGTCGTAGCGCAAAGGCGGAATCTCGCGGTTGTCCTTGGGCGACAGCCCCTTGAGCACGGCATTGCGGGCATGCACGATGAAGACGCGGCAGCCCGTGTCGTAGATCTTGCCCACGAAATCCCGCACAAAAGCGTATGACTCGTCGTAGTCCAGGCCTAGGCGGTGCTTGACCGTCACGGGGATGTCCACCGCGTCCTGCATGGCCTTCATGCAATCGGCCACCAGGTCCGGCTCGGCCATCAGGCAGGCGCCGAACGCTCCCCGCTGCACGCGCTCCGAAGGGCAGCCGCAGTTCAGGTTGATTTCGTCATAGCCCCATTGCCGGCCCAGCCTGGCCGCGGCGGCCAGGGCCTCGGGTTCGCTGCCGCCCAGCTGCAGGGCCACCGGGTGCTCGGCCTCGTCGAAGTCCAGATGCCGCGCCACATTGCCGTGCAGCAAGGCGCCGGTGGTGATCATCTCGGTGTACAGGCGTGCATGCGGCGCCAGCAGCCGGTGGAAATAGCGGCAATGGCGATCCGTCACATCGATCATGGGCGCGACACACAGTCGCCAGTCGGGCGGGGTCAAGAAAAAACCTTACGGGCTTGGGGGAAAGGGGTATTTTACGACCCCGGGACGGCCTAGGCCCGAAACAGGGGAAGCACTGGTCTAAAATTGCAGCGCCGGCCCGACAGGCCCCGCCCCTTTTCCACCCCCCACCCAACACTGATCAATGGCCGTTTTCACTCCCGTATCCGAACAAGACGCCCGTGCCCTGCTCGCAACCTATGACATCGGGGAGCTTGTCTCCCTGCGGGGCATTACCGCCGGGATTGAAAACACCAATTTTTTCCTGCATACGACGCAGGGCGAATATGTCCTGACGCTGTTCGAAGTGCTGACCCGGCAGCAGCTGCCCTTCTACATCGAACTGATGCACCACCTGGCTGGACGCGGCATCCCCGTGCCCCAGCCCCAGACCCTGAAAGACGGCAGCCGCCTGACGACGCTGCACGGCAAACCCACCGCCATCGTCAGCCGCCTGCCTGGCGGCTACGAACCGGCGCCGGGCGCCAAGCACTGCTCGCTGGCCGGCGCGACGCTGGCCCGCGTGCACAAGGCCGCCGCGGATTTCCCCATCCGCCAGCCCAATCTGCGCGGCCTGTCGTGGTGGCTGGAAACCGCGCCCAAGGTCATGCCCTTCCTGACGCCCGAACAGGCCGCCCTGCTGACCCGGGAACTGGCCGACCAGCAGGCCGCCGCGGCCCAGCCCGAGCGCGCCGAGCTGCCTTTCGGGCCCTCGCACTGCGACCTCTTCCGCGACAACGTGCTGTTTGCCGGCACCTTCGACAGCCCGCTCATGGGCGGATTCATTGATTTCTACTTCGCCGGCTGCGACACCTGGCTGTTCGACGTGGCGGTTTCCGTCAATGATTGGTGTATCGACCGCGACAGCGGTGAGTTCATCCCGGAACTGGTCCAGGCCTGGCTGGGGGCCTATGCCCAAGAGCGCCCCTTCACGGACGCCGAGCGCCGTGCCTGGCCGCTGATGCTGCGCGCCGCGGCGCTGCGCTTCTGGCTGTCCCGCCTGTATGACTATTTCTTGCCGCGGCCCGCGCAAACGCTCAAGCCCCATGACCCCCGGCACTTTGAAAGAGTGTTGCAAGCGCGCCACCGCGGCGTGCTGCCGCCCTTGCCCTGACCGCCACGACACGCATAATGGGTGTTGAACAAGCCATCCGTCCCCTGCGACCTTTCACGAGACCTATGCAAGCAGCAACCCTACCCGCGTCCTCTGGCTGGCAATGGGTAAGAGACGGGCTGAAAATTTTCGCCAAACAGCCCTTGCCCATGTTTTTCTGGGCCATGGCGCTCAGCCTGTTCGTGCTGTTCGCCACCCTGACCCCGCCGGTCGGGCCCCTATTGTTCGTCGCGCTGATGCCGGTGTTCACGCTGATGACGCTGTCGGCCTGCAAGCACATCGAAGCCGGGCGGGTCATGCTGCCCTCCATGTGGCCCAAGCCGCTGCTGCGTCCCGGGGTTTTCCGCAAGCTGTTTCTCATGGGGCTGCTGTATGCCGGCCTGAGCCTGGCCGGCGGCCTGCTCGCCTTCCTGCCCTTCTGGGGCGACCTGACCGCCGGGCTGCGCGCCATCCAGATCGAGCACGACATCATGCCCTTCGTGGCCGCCGTGCGCTTCCCGCTGTTTTTGTTTGCCATCATCTACGTCATCATCGCCGCGCTCTTCTGGCACGCGCCCGTGCTGGTGGCCTGGCATGGGCTGCGCCTGGTGCAGGCGCTGTTCTTCTCGGGCGTGGCCTGCTGGCGCAATAAATGGGCCTTCCTGGTTTATGGCGCCGTCTGGGTCATGGTGTTCCTGTTCATCGACCTGTGCGCCGGCCTGCTGGTCGCCATCGGCATCCCGGCCTCGGTCGCCAACATCGTGCAGATCCCCATCAACGTGGCGGCCGGCGCGGTGCTCTACAGCAGCTTCTACCCGGCCTACACCTCCGTCTTCGGCATCGAGGACTTCCACCCCGGTCTCGACCACGGCGACAGCGCCGCGGCATGAGGCGCAGCGCCAGGGGTCCAGGCGCCGCGCCCGCAGGACCCGCCCATCGCGGCCGATGAACCACACCGCGATGGGATAGGCCATCCCCCAGGTATGGACCGCATGGCAGGGCCTGAGCAACAGGCCGCTGCGCGGCCCGGGCGGGCGCCGCCTGCACAACAGGCCGAGCAGGCGGCGATGCCACACGGCCGCCTCGCGCAAGCGCAGACGGTCCGCCGGCAAGGCGGCGCGCCCCCGCTTCACGGCTGCCCCTGCGGCAGAAAATCCACCAGCAAGGGAAACCCCAGGATCAGGAAAGTGCATGGAAACATGCAGCTGACCAGGGGAAAGAGCATTTTGACCGGCGCGCGCATGGCCGCCTCCTCGGCGCGCTGAAACGCCTCCTCGCGCAGCTGCCCGGCCAAGGCGCGCAACATGGTGCCCGTCCCCCCGCCCAGGCGCTCGGCCTGCGCCAGGGCCGCCACCCAGGCATGCACGCCATCGACCGCCAGGTTCGCCGCCAGGGCTTGCAAGGCCTCGCGCTGGGTGCGTCCGGCGCGGACTTCATTCAGGGCCTGGAGCAAGGCCTGGGTCAACAGGCCGGGCGGGCAATAGCGCGCGGCCAGATACATGGCCTTGGCCATGCCTTGGCCGGCCTCGATGCACAGCGTCATCACATCGAGCAGGAAAGGCAGGTCGGCCGCGACGCGGCGGCGGTTCTCGCTGATGCGGCGGCGCAGCGCCCACAAGGGCAGGCAGGCGGCGCCCGCCGCTCCCAGGCCCGCCCCCGCCGCCGGCGCGACCGCGCCGCCCGCCGGGCAGGCCAGCCAGGCCGCCACCGCGGCGGCCAGCCCACCCGCGGCCGCGCAAAGCAGCATGCGGGCGGGCAGCCAGGCCGCAGGCAGCTGGGCCGGCCATCCCGCCAAGAGGGCCAGCCGGCCCAGGCGGTCGCGCGCCCGCCAGCCCAGCAAGCGTTCCAGGCGGCGGGCCAGGCGCCACGACAGCGGCCAAGCCCAGGCCTGCAGCCCCGAGAGCGCCGGCATGGGCTGGGGCAGGTCCGGGCCGCCGCGCGCCAGCCCGCTGAGCGCAAGCATCAGGCAGGCCGCGGCAAGCCCCGCCAGAACGCTGGCCGCGCTCATGACGCCGCCGCCAGGATGCGGCGTATCATCAGCCAGCCCAGCAGCTGCAGGCCCACGATGACGGCCATCAGCATCCAGCCGATGTCGGTCTGCCACAAACGCGCCATCTGTTGCGGCCGCAGAAAATACAGCGCCACGCCCAGCATCAGCGGCAAGGCGCTCAGCACCCAGGCCTGCATCCGCCCCTGCGCGGTCAAGGCCTTCAGGCGGCCCTGGACCAGCAGCTGGCCGCGCAAGGCCTGGGCAATCCCCTCCAGGGCCTGGGCGAGATTGCCTCCCGATGTGCCCGCCACCCGGAAGGCCGCCGCCATCAGGCGTATCGCCGGCAGGTCCGCCCGGGTTTCCAGCCGGCGCAGCGCATCATCGAAAGACACGCCGATACGCTGCTCGCGCAACATCAGGCCCAGCTCCTGGGACAGCGGCGCCTGCGCCAGGTCGGCAAGCTGGCGCAGGGCCATGGGCAGGCTGGCGCCGGCCTTCAGGGCCGCCGCGAGACTGAGCAGGCCAGCCGGCAGTTGCGCCTGCAGGCGTTGCTGCCGCCGCCGGCGCAGGCCTGCCAGCAGCATGGCGGGCAAGCGCCAGGCCATGCCCCCGGCCGCCACGGCCAAGGCCAGATGGGCGCCTGTCGCCAGGACCAGGCCGAACACCCCGCAGGCGCAGGACATCGCCATGCCCCAGAGCTGCCTGGGATCGAGAAAAAGAAAGACCTCCTGCAGCCCATGACGGGCATCCTGCATATAGGTGTCGCGATAGCGCTGCCAGGCCGGCTTGAGACTGCGCTGAAGCTGCCAGGCCAGCAGCGACGCGGCCAGCAAGGCCAGCAGCACGGCAAGAAAAGCGGCTCCTGTCATAGATGCTCTCCTGGCTGCCAGCAGGCCCATTCGGCGGCGACAAAACCTCTTGCCGGCTCGTGGCGGAAGTGCTCCTGCAGCTGGATCGTGCCGCTTTCGATGCCGCAGACTTCGGCGATGGCGGTGATGCGCCGCACGCCATCGGCGCCACGCGCCTGCTGCACGATCAGGTCGATGCAGGACGCCACGTATTCGCGCAGCGCCGACACAGGCAAGTCCAGCCCCGCCATGAGCACCATGGACTCCAGCCTGCCCAGCGCGTCCCGGGGAGAATTGGCATGCAGGGTGGTGAGCGAACCCTCGTGGCCGGTATTCATGGCGGTCAGCATGTCGAAGGCCTCCTTGCCGCGGCATTCGCCGACCACGATGCGGTCCGGGCGCATGCGCAGCGCGTTGCGCACCAGATCGCGGATCTCGACCGTCCCCCTGCCCTCCATATTGGCGGGCCTGGCCTCCAGGGCGACCAGATGCTCATGCGACAGGCGCAGCTCGGCCGCGTCCTCGATCGTGATGATGCGCTCGTGCTCCGGGATGGCGCTGGACAGCACGTTGAGCAGGGTCGTCTTGCCCGCGCCCGTGCCGCCGGCGACCAGGATATTGCGGCGCTGCCTGACTGCGTCTTCGAGATAGCGGGCCATCTCGGCGCTCAGGGCCTGGGCCTGCAGCAGGTCGGCCATGCTCAGGCGGCGCGCCGGAAACTTGCGTATGGTCAGGCAGGTGCCCCGGGTGGAGATGGGCGGAATGACCGCGTTCACGCGCGCGCCGTCGGCCAGCCGCGCGTCCACCATGGGCGCGGCCTCGTCGATCCGCCGGCCCAGGGGCGCGACGATGCGCTCCAGCACATGCCGCAAGGCCTGCTCGCTGCTGAAGGACGCGGGATGGCGCTCCAGCTGCCCCTGCCGCTCGACATAGATGCGCTCGGGACCATTGACCATGATTTCGGAGATGGCCGGGTCCTGGAGCAAGGGTTCCAGCGCGCCCAGCCCCACGGCCTCGTCGAGCACGCTCTTGCACAAGGCCTCCCGGTCCACGGCCTCGGGAACCTCGACCTGCCCATCGCGCAGCAGGCGCGCCAGCAATGCCGAGGCCTCTTGGCGCAGCATGGCATCGGGCATGGCGGCGACATCCCGCCGTCGCAGGTCCAGGGCCTGGATCAGGGCCTCGTGCAGCGCGCCCCGGCAGGACTGCCATGCCGGCCCGTCCGCCGTCCCACCACCAGGGCCGGCGCTTTCGGTCCCGGCCTGCGCGGGCGCGGCAAGGCGCAGCCGGCAGGGGCCGATGACGATCAGGTCGGATGGCTGCAGCGGGCCGTATACCGTCACGCGCGCGCCATTGACGAAGGTACCGCCCAGACCGCCCAGGTCTTCGATGAGCCAGCCTTCCGGACCGCGCTGCAGACGGGCATGCTCACGCGCCACGCGCCAGTTGGAGATGCGCAGATCGCAGTGCGCCGCCCGCCCCAGCAGCAGGGAATCGGACAAGGCCAGTTCTTCGGTCCGCCCGTCTTCATAGTGCAATGCCAGCATCATGGCGTGGGCTCTCCTGCCTGCGCCTGGCTTGCCAGCCCGGATGACCATTGCGATGCCGACCAAGCCGGCTTGCGCCTGCCCGGCGCCGGCCCGGGGATGTCCGACAGCATGTCCGGCGCCTCGGGAAATGCCCGATGCAGCAACTGCCTGCCTCGCAGCGCCTCGCGCGCCAGCGCGGGATCATCCGGCTTGACGATGGTGGGCGTCACGAAGATCGCCAGCTCGGTGTCGCGCGTTTGTTCGCGCCGCCCGCCGAACAGCGCGCCGATGACAGGCAGCTCGCTCAACCAAGGCAGGCCGCGCGTATGCTGCGTCCGCTCGCGGCCGAGAAACCCGCCCAGCACCAGAGTCTGCCCGGAGGGCAGGTTGAACTCCGTCGCGGCCCGCCGGGTGCGCATGGCGGGCCCGGCGGCCACCGTGAGCGTAGGGTCGATGGAGCTGGCCTCGACCTCGATGCGCGAACGTATCGTGCCGCGCGGATCAATCCGGGGCGTGATGGTCAGCCCCACCCCATAGGGCTTGAAGACCGTGCTGCCCTTGCCGTCTCGGTCGGCGCTGGGATAAGGCACTTCGCCGCCGGCCAGAAAGGAGGCCGACGAGCCGCTGCGCGCCAGCAGGCGCGGACGCGCCAGGAAGACCGCCTCGCCGCGCTGCGCCAGGGCCTGCAGGCGGGCGCCGAGCGAGGCATGCACGCCCAGCCATTGCACCCCGCCCCAGGGCCCGGCGTGCGAAGCGCCGCCGGCAACGCCGCCGCCCGTCTCCCAGTTCAGGCCCAGCTCCCACAAGCGCGTGCGGGGGATTTCGACCACCTGGACATCCAGCAGAACCATCTGCTCCCAGCCGACGTCTCCGGTGAGATCCAGCACTTCGGGATAGCGGGCCGCCAGCGCGGCGATGCGCTGTTTGTGATCGTCCGTCAGGCCGCTGCCCTCGATGACGATCTGGTGGCCCACCACGCTGAAACGCAGCTGCGGCATGCTGGCCAGCAACTGCTCAACCTCGGCGCGCATGCGGCCGAAGCCGGCCGGCATGACCCGCAAGGCATAGGCCTTGACGCCCTGCTTGCCGGTCCATACGTGGACCGAGGACACCCCCTCCTTGCGGGCAAAGAGAATGACCTCCTTGCCATCGACGGCCTGCGCCTGCACCACCTGCCCGCTGCCCACGGCGATACGGCTCAGGCCCGGGGCCGGCAGCACATGGGTCTGGCCCACCTCGAGCAGGATGTCATCGGCGGCGTGCCCGGCGGCCGGCAGGACCCGGAGGGCAAGCGCCAAGGGCAGCGCCCTGGCCAACCATGCGGCCCGGCCGCCTCGGCAAGACCGCCGCGGCCTGCGAATCCGCGTCATGGCGCCTCCAGCAGGGCGGGAGCTAGCGCTTGCTGCTCGTCGCCATAAAGCACGGGCACGCTGCGATCGACCGGCGCTTGCAAGCCCAGGATGTCGCCAAGCTCGCCTGCTGGCAGGGCTTCGGAGGCCACGTCTTCGGGCGCCCGCAGCGCCAGTGTGAGCGCGCCCGCCTGCCGCGCGGCGATCACCCTGAGGACCTCCGCCGCGCTGGCCTCCAGCACCACTTGCGCGGCCTCCGGCCCCGGGGCGGCGAGCACGCGGCCGTTCTGCAGCAAGGGCAAGGTCAGCCGTTTGTCGTTGTGCGTCAGTGAGACATAGATGTCGAGATGATCGCCTTCTTGCATGTCCGGCGGCATCTCGGCCAGCTCGCGCAGGGACAGGGTCAGGGCGCGCTTGCCCGAACCCAGGCGCGCCGCCGTGCCGGGCAGCGAAAAATCGAGGTCGGCGCGCAGGATGGGCTGGCCGGCTGGCACGGGGGCCTTGAGCCTGGCGCCCAATAGTTCGCCGAGCTGTTCGGGCGCCAAGGACTGGGCGGACGCCCAATCCTTGGGGATCTCGCGCTGCGCCACGTCCTCGGCCTCCAGGACGTGGCCGGCGGGCAGGTCTGCCCAGGCCACCAGCCGCGACAGGGTGGGAACCTGGCTGCGCCGCTCCAGATCCCGCTCCTTGCCCTGGATATGCAGCTGCACCGCCCAGGCGGCCCCGGCGCCGCAGGCGACGGCCAGCACCCACACGCCATGGCCGGACCACAGCCGCGCCCATCGCCGCGCAGCCAGGGGCTGCTTATGCCCGGCTCGCGCGTCAGTCATGGTGGCGCACCAATACCAGCCCGCTGGCGGCCGCGGCGCCGGCATCCAGCCGGGTGAGGAAAGTGTCCAGCCTCGCGTCCCCGCGGACCCAAGCGCCCCCGGAGGGCCGCCATCCGCGCGAGCGCAGCTCGCGCTCCAGCCATTGGCTGGCGGCCGTGTCGCCCAAGGGCAAGGACCAGACCGAGACCGTCACACGGCCTTCGGCGTGGGCATGCAGCAGCTCGGCCAGCCGGCCCAGCGGCTCGACGCCGGCGGATGCGGCGGGCCGCGCCGCGCACAAGCGCGACTGGCTGCCCGTCGTGCCGCCGCCGGGGCGTGGCCGCAGGCTTAGCAGCACATGGCAGGCGTCGCTTTGATGAACCATGAGCGTATGCCCGGGCCAGACGGCCAGCGCGGACGCCGAGGGCTCCCAAGCGCTGTCAAGGACGGCTGCCATGTCCTGCGCGGCATCGAAATGCCGCCATTCGAGCCGGCTGCCGGAAGGCAGGATCGCGGACAAGGCCGGCTCGGCCGGCAGCCCCGGCAAGGGCTCCGGGACGGGCTGCGCCAGCGCGGGAACCGCCAGCGCAAGCATGCCCATCAAGGCCTGGATGAACGCGCAGGGCCTCATCGGCGCCCCCTGGGGGCCTGCCGCCCGGCGGGAACGACATCGGCCCAGGGCATCAGCCAATCGGTGTGGACGCGCCTCTGCCCCCAGGGCCGGTCCAGCCCCTGCAAGGCGAGGTCCAGCGTCCGGGCCTGGCGCAATGACTCGGCCGCGGCATGCGTCCATCCATGGGCGGAGCGTCCCAGGCGCTGCTGCGCCGTCCGCGCGTCGCTGGCGTGGCCGGCGCCGGCGGCCAGGATGGTCTGGCGCGCCGGCATGCCCTGCCCCGCATGGGCACGGACGGCGGCCCAGTGCGCCGGCAGCGCCAGCCACTCGGCGACCAGGGCCTGGCCCGAGGGCGAGGCGGCGCTGTCAGGGGCCTGCATGGGCTTGAGCACCGACAGGCTCAGACCCCGATCCGCGGGCGGCGGCGTCTCGGCCCGCGCCACGGCAAACGCCCAGCGCCGGCTGGCCTGCGCGGTTTCCAGCACCGCCATCCGCGATTCGGAAAGCTGGTGGACGCCGAACCACAGCAGCGCCAGTGTCCCGGTGAGGACGAGCATCTCCGGCAGCGCCTGGCCGCCTTGACGGTAAAGCCGTTGCCATGGGCGTTCGGGGCGCGAAGGCCAGGGCGTATCGCGGCAGGCGGGCCCGGGCTTGGGCATGTCGGCGTCGACCGGCAGCACCTTGCGCTTGTCCGCGGTCTGCAAGAGGCGCAGCTTGCCGGAACGAGGCTGACGGGGAAGACAAGGACGGCGGCGATATGACGATCGCTTGGGCTTCATGGTCTGGCTCCGTGAGTGACGTGGTGTGCGGCAACCAGCCTGGCCTGCCAATAAGGACGGAACAGGGAAGGCAGCTCTGCCTGGCCGCCGCTCGGCGCAGCCGGGGCTGCGAAATAGGTTTCGGCCGCGGAAACGCGCGTCAGCCGGCGGGCGCGCCACCAGGCGTCGGCGTCCCCCAGGCGCGGGATGCGCCAGGCCTGGCCAAGGTCGGACACGGCCAGGGAGGTCCGCAGGCTGAGTTTGAAGGTGGCGCTGGGCTGGCGCAGCCCCTGGGCGGACAGGCCCAGGACATCGGGCAGGCCCGCCCCTTGCGGCGGCGCGTAGCGGTCGCGCATGGCATAAGAATTGGCCAGGGGATTGTTGCGCCACGCGCCGGCATGCAGGCCGGAGTACTGGCTGTACCAGCGCCAGAAATCCTGGGACGAGAACTCGGCCAAGGGACGTTCGACATAGTGACGGCCCAGTTTCCAGCGCGTGGCGCCGGTCGTGGCCCAGCCCATTGGGTACTCGCGGAAGTAGCAGCCTATCCAGCGATTGCTGCGCAGGGCATGGAAGGACAAGGTGTCGCTGGCGCCCCATCGGCCCAGCGCATCCAGGAAGGTATGCCCGCGCCGCCGCAGCTGGTGCCGGGTATTGGGGCAACGCGGCTGGACGATCCAGGCGCTGGCCCAGGTGAGGTCCCGGGGCCGCAGAAAGGCGAACCGCCGCGCGACGGTTTGCGTCAGCGCCTGCAGCCCTTGGGCATCGGAGGGTGATTGCCATGCCAGAAGACGCGGGAAATTGTCGTCGTGCACTTGCATGACGGGAACCCCTGTGCGGCTTGAAGTTGAAGAGACATAGTTGGCCTGCAGCACCCGGCCCATGTGCGCATCGCGCAGCGGCACGGCCCTGCGCCATTGCTGGCGGGCGACCTCGGCCAGGATGCGGTGCACGACGGCATCATGCCGTTTCAGCGAGGCTTGCAAGGCAGCCGGATTGTGGGAATAGGACGAGGAGCCCGAAGGCGAGGCCCCATAGGCCCGCGCGAAGCGCGGCCCGAACAGGCGCCCGATGAGGAAGGCGGGCGGATTGCCTATCGCGCGCCGGCGCGCCTGTGTCATGCCCAGCTGCTGCCAGGCGATGAGCGTGGCCAGATGCGCCATGGCGACCTGGTGGGCCAGCTGTGCGCGGTGGATATAGGCCAGCAGGTTGAGCTGGCGCGCCTGCATCAGCGCGCCGCTATAGGCCACGGCATCAGCCACATGGGTGAGCCGCGCGCTGGCGCTGGCCATGCGCGAGGTCCAGTGGGCGGCGACCCAGCCTCCCAGCAGCAGGGCGAGGACCACCAGGCCCAGCGCCAGGGCCTGCCCGCCTTGCCTCGCGCGCCGCTGGAAGGCCGGCCTCATTTGGCGCCCGCGTTACCGGTGAAGGACTTGAGGGTGCGCCCCTTGGCCTGCGAAGCCGCCTTGCCTGACGCGCCTTGCGCCTGCTTGACCTGGGCCGTGCCGTCCTCGCCGGATAGCTCGCGCGCCATGGCGGCGGTCTGGGCGCGCAATACCTGCCCGAAGTACTGGTAGACCGCGATCGCGGCCACGGCGACCAGGGCCACCACGATGATGTACTCGGTCATGGCCTGCCCGGCCTGGCGTCGTTTGTGTTGCATGCTGCACCTCGTCATCAAGATTCACGAGATGCCAGTCTGAAGCGCCCGCGGACCGGCCACAATTCGCACAAACCGAGACGCGCATATTCGTCACGCCCCCCGCTGTAGCGGCCGGGCGACTGGAGTATATTGGTCAGGACAGGCGGCCCCGCCGCCGTCAATCGAATGCTTGAACCCATGCCCTGCCCGCCTCCGGTCAGCGGCATCGCGAATCCGCCGCGGCCTGGCCCGGCAGAACCTCTTAGGGGCTTCGAGTTCAATGAAATCGCGCGACTTTTCTTCCTGGATCTGGGGTGACGCGCTGGCGCTGCTGCATCATGCCGAGCGCCTGCAGCGCCAGGTCCTGCAGTCCGCGCAGGCGGCGGCCCACGCCTGGGAGCCGCCCGTGGACATCATCGAGAGCGAGGCGGCCGTGCTGGTCATCGTGGCCCTGCCCGGCGTCGGCCCCGAGGATGTCGTGGTGCGTTTCGATCCCGAGGGCATCACGGTCTCCGGCCTGCGCCCCATTCCCGCCGCCTACGACACCCGCATCCACCAACTGGAAATACCCTACGGCCAGTTCCAGCGCCGCATCCGCCTGCCGCTGCATGCGCTGGAGCCGACCACGCCGCGCCTGGCCGACGGCTGCCTGTTTCTCACCCTGAACAAACTTAGGGAGATCCCATGACCGACTTGCGCACGCTGCCCGAAGATGCGCGCATCATCATTCCCTTGCGCGACGCGGTGCTTTTCCCAGGCGTGCTGACCCCCGTGACGGTCAGCCGGCAGATTTCGGTGGCGGCCGCCCAGGAGGCGGTCAAGGCGGAGCGCCCGGTGGGCTTTCTGTTGCAGCGGGATCCGCAAAAAGACGAGGTGCGGCCCGACGACCTGTATTGGGTCGGCACGCAAGGCCCCATCGCCCGCTACATCACCGGCCAGGATGGCGCGCACCATCTGCTGGTCCAGGGGCAGAGCCGCTTTCGCGTGCTGGAGTTCCTGGAGGGCTGGCCTTTCATGGTGGCGCGCGTGGCCCTGGTCGAAGACACCGGCCAGCGCGACAGCGAGATCGAAGCGCGCTTTCTGCAGCTCAAGCAGCAAACGCTGGAGACCATCGCGTTGCTGCCCAATGTGCCCGACGAGCTGGGCGCCGTGGTGCAGGGCATCGAGTCGCCCACCTTGCTGGCCGATATGGTGACCAATCTCGTGGACATCAAGCCGGCCGAAAAACAGGAGGTGCTCGAGACCTTCGACCTGGCCCGCAGGCTGGACAAAGTCATCGCCCTGCTTGCCGGGCGCATCGAGGTGCTGCGGCTGTCCAAGGAGATCGGCGAGCGCACGCGGGCGCAGTTCGATGAAAGGCAGCGCGAGACCCTGCTGCGCGAGCAGCTGCGCCAGATCCAGAAAGAGCTGGGCGACACCGAGGATACGGCGGCCGAACTCGAACAGCTGAAGACCGCGATCGAGTCGGCCAGCATGCCCGAGGATGTCCTGCGCCACGCGCGCAAGGAATTCAGCCGCCTGCAGCGCATGGGCGAGGCCAGCGGCGAGAGCGCCATGCTGCGCACCTATCTGGAATGGCTGACCGAGCTGCCCTGGAAGCAAGAACCGCAAAAGCCCATAGATCTGAACGAGGCGCGCAAGATTCTGGACGAAGATCACTTCGGCCTGGACAAGATCAAGCGGCGCATTCTCGAGTACCTGGCGGTGCGCAAGCTCAACCCCCAGGGCCGCAGTCCCATCCTGTGCTTCGTGGGCCCGCCCGGGGTCGGCAAGACCTCGCTCGGGCAGTCCATCGCGCGCGCGACGGGGCGCGCCTTCCAGCGCGTGGCCCTGGGCGGCGTGCACGACGAGGCCGAGATCCGCGGCCATCGCCGCACCTATCTGGGCGCCTTGCCCGGCAACATCATCCAGGCCATGCGCCGCGCCGGCACCAGCAATGTGGTGCTCATGCTCGATGAGATCGACAAGCTGGGCGCGGGCGGCTTTCATGGCGATCCGGGCAGCGCGCTGCTGGAGGTGCTCGACCCGGAGCAGAACCATAAATTCCGCGACAACTATCTGGGCGTGGATTTCGACCTGTCGCATGTCATGTTCATCTGCACGGCCAATGCGCTGGACACCATCCCCGGGCCCCTGCGCGACCGCATGGAGATCATCCAGCTGCCGGGCTATACCGAAGAAGAGAAAGTCCAGATCGCGCGGCGCTATCTGGTGCGTCGCCAGCTGGAAGCCAACGGCCTGAAGCCCGAGCAGGCCGACATCACCGACGCCGCCCTGGCCGCCATCGTGGGCGACTACACGCGCGAGGCCGGGGTGCGCAACCTGGAGCGCGAGATCGGTTCGACGCTGCGGCACGCCGCCATGCAGATCGCCGAGGGCAAGGCCGAGCATGTCTCGATCGACGTCGGCGACCTGGCCGCCATTCTCGGCCCGCAACGCTTTGAGAACGAGGTGGCCCTGCGCACCAGCGTGGCCGGCGTGGCCACCGGCCTGGCCTGGACCCCAGTGGGCGGCGACATTCTTTTCATCGAGGCAAGCAAGGTGCCCGGCAGCGGACGCCTCATCCTGACCGGTCAGCTGGGCGACGTCATGAAGGAGTCGGCCCAGACGGCCCTGACGCTGGCCAAGACCTGGAGCGGCGACTCGCTCGAAAAACTGGACATCCATATCCACGTTCCGGCCGGCGCCACGCCCAAGGACGGGCCAAGCGCGGGGGTGGCGATGTTCGTGGCCCTGGCCTCGCTCCTGAGCGGCAAACCGGTCAGCGCCGATGTCGCGATGACCGGCGAAGTCAGCCTGCGCGGGCTGGTGCTGCCCATCGGCGGCGTCAAGGAAAAGACCTTGGCGGCGCTGCGGGCGGGCATCAAGATCGTCATGCTGCCCCGGCGCAATGAGCGCGACCTGGAAGACGTGCCCGCCGAGGCGCGCCAGAAGCTGCGCTTTGTATTGCTGGACCGGGTGGAGGATGCCGTCAAATGCGCCATCGAGGGCGATAGCGGCAGGGCCGGCGGGCCGGCCTGAGCGGACCCGGATGCCCGGCCCCAGGGGCAGCGAGCGCAAAAAAAAATCCTCCGCCCAGGGCGGAGGATTTGCAGGCGGCGCCGTTTACTTTTCGGCGGCGCTGGTAATGGCGTTGCCCGCCCGCGAGACGTCCTTGCCCATGCCGGCCACGGTATTGCAACCCTGCAGCACGAACCCGAACACCACGAAGGCGGTCAGCACGATCTTGCTACGCATAAGGCCCCTCCAGCTCAGGCGATGCGAACGCGCAGTTCGCCCAGGCCTTCGACGCCGCCGACAAGCTCGTCGCCCTTGACCACCGCGCCCACGCCTTCCGGCGTGCCGGTGAAGATGATGTCGCCGGCCTGGAGCTCGAACAAGGTGGACAGATAGGCGATGCTTTCGGGGATGTTCCAGATCATCTGCGAGATGTCGCTGGACTGCTTGCGCTGCCCGTTGACGTCCAGCCAGATGGCGCCGCTGTCGAGCGTGCCGACCACGCTGCGCGGGTGGATGGGGCCCATGGGCGCGGAGAAATCAAAACCCTTGCCGACCTCCCAGGGACGGCCTTGCTTCTTGGCCTCGCCCTGCAGGTCGCGGCGCGTCATGTCCAGACCCAGGGCATAGCCCCAGACGCAGTCATTGGCCTGGTCCGCGGGAATATCCTTGCCGCCCTTGGACAGCACCACGACCAGCTCCATCTCGTAATGCAGGTTGGACGTGCGCGGCGGATAGGGCATGGAGCCGGTTTCGCCGTCGGCCACCGCGACGATGGCATCGGCCGGCTTGTTGAAGAAGAAGGGATCTTCACGGCCGGTAAAGCCCATCTCCTTGGCGTGTTCGGCGTAATTGCGGCCGACGCAGTAGACCCGGCGCACCGGAAAACGGGCATTGCTGCCGGCCACGGGCACCGAGACGGCCGGCAGGGGGGGGGATGACGTATTCCATGATTATTGAACCTCTACGGACGCATGGCCGGCCGGGCCGGCTGACACTGACAATGCGCGAGTTTATCCGTTTTCATGGGCTTTTTTAATGCCCGATCGGCCGCGGGATCGGCCGATCCCGAAAAAACAAAAGCGCGGCGGCGACCGGCATCATGCCGTCGCGGCCGCGCTGCGATCCGCCGCGCATCGCCGAGGCTGTGCGCGGTCGAAGGCTTACTCGCCCTTGCCGTAGCGCTCGGCGCTGCGCAGGATTTCCTGGTGGGCGGCGTCAACGCCCTTCCAGCCCTTGACCTTGACCCACTTGCCCTTTTCGAGGTCTTTGTAGTGCTCGAAGAAGTGCTGGATGCGGGCGATGTCTTCGGCCGGCAGGTCCTCGTAGGACTTGATATTGCGGTAGGGAGGATAGAGCTTGTCCACCGGCACGGCCAGCAGCTTGGCGTCGCCGCCGGACTCGTCGTCCATCTCCAGCACGCCCAGGGCGCGGCAGCGCACGACGGCGCCGATCTGGATGGGGAAAGGCGTGATCACCAGCACGTCGGCCGGATCGCCATCTTCGGACAGGGTCTGCGGAATGTAGCCATAGTTGCACGGGTAGTGCATGGCGGTCAGCATGAAGCGGTCCACGAAGATGGCATCGCTTTCTTTGTCGACCTCGTACTTGACCGGATCGGCATTCATCGGGATTTCGATGATGACGTTGAAATCATCCGGCAGCTTCTTGCCGGCAGGGACTCGTTCGAAACTCATAGTGCAAACCTTGCTGGGTGGTAACTGGAAAGGAAATCAGGTCTTTTCGCCGGGTTTGTCCGCGGGCTTGGCGGCATCGCTGCCGAAGCTGCTGACCGGCGCTTCGATGGCCGCCGGCGGAATGGGCGCGCTGTCGAAGTACTCTTCGATATCGATGGCCGAGCGCAAGGGCACGGCGGCCTGCGCCTCGGGCGGGGCGTCGCGTCCGGCCAGCCGGGCATCCGGGTCGAGCACGTAATCCGCCGCCGAGGCGGCCGCCTCGGGCGGCGCCGCGTCGGCCCGCGGGCCGGCGGCGGCGTAGACCGCCTCCTCGCCATCGACAAAGGCGCCCTCGGCGTCCAGGTGCAGCGGGTCGGCCTGGGTGTCGGCCGCCGGCAAGGCCGCGTCGGTGGCCAGGATAGGCAGCGCCATGCTGGCCGCGGTCGCCAGGCGCCAATGCTTGGCCGCCTCGGCCGGGCGGTTCAGGCGGTCATAGAGGCTGCCCAGCAGCGCATGCGTCTGGGCGTCATTGCGGCGCGAGACGCTGCGCTGCAGATAACGCTCGGCCTGGCCCCAGAGCTGGCCATTCAGGCACAGCAGGCCCAGGGCGGTCAGCATGCCGGCATCGGCCGGCCGCTGCTGCAGCCAGGTCTCGGCCTTGGCCAGGCGGCGCGGCACCTGATCGGCCTCGCAGCGCGCATAGGCCGCCACCAGGACGGGGTTGAACTTCGCGGCGATGGCCGACTCAAGGATGCGGGCCGCCTCGTTGTGCTCGCCCGCCGCCTCGAAGGCCGCGGCGCCGGCCAGGGCGATATTGGGCAACAGGCGCTCTTCGGTCTTGAGGTCCTTCCAGACCTCGCGCCATTGCTCGCTGGCCATGCCGGCGCGCAGGCGGGCCGCGCCGGCGCCGTCGATCAATTGCTCGGCCTCGGCCTTGTCCATGGCGTTGCGCCGCACCAGGCCGCGCGCCAGCGCGAACACACGCTCCTGGTGGCCGAGGGCTTTTTCGGCGCGCAGCAGCAGGCGCATGGTATGCAGATGGCGCGCGCCGCCGTCTTGCAGCGGCGCAAGCACGTCGAGGGCCTGGGCGGGCTGGCCCTGGTCCAGCAGCATGTCGGCCGCCACCGTGGCGGTCGCTTCGATCAGGCCGGCATCGTCGCCGGCTTCTTCGCGGGCCTTGGCCAGCATCTGGTCGCGCCGCTCGAATTCACCCAGGCCATGCTCGGCTCGCGCAGCCGACAAGGCGGCCAGCACGCGCCGGCCGCGCACCTTGGTCTGATCCAGCAGCTTGACCAGGTCTTTCTCGGCGTGCGAGAAGCGCCCCTCCAGCAGGCTGATCCAGCCGCGTTCGAGCAATTCGTGGTCGCGGGCCTGGGCGCGGCGGCCGCGCCAGGCCCGCACGCGATCGGGGATGGCCACCAGCCAGGCCAGCAGCCGCAAACCGACATAAAGCGCGACAAACAGCACGACCAGCAGCAGCACGGCCAGCGCCAGCGACATCTCCAGCCGCCAGGGCCAGACCAGGATGAGCACATTGCCCGGATGCGCGCGCAGCACCACCGCGACCGCGACGGCCACGCAAGCCAGAAGTAGAGTCCAGAACCAGGTACGCATGTGCTCAGTCCTGCTCGTCGGGCTTGAAGCCGGCCGCGCGCAGCGCGGCGATGCCGTTCAGGCTGTCGGCGACGTCAGGCACGCGCACCGCGATATCGGTCTGGGCCAGCTCGCGCGTGAGCGCCAGCGCGGCCTGCGTATCGGGAGAGCGCGCATCGAAATACTTGGACAGCGTGTCGTTGACGTTGTCCAGTTCGCTCTTCCAGACGGCGGGCTGGCGCATCAGCATGGCCAGCTGCAGGGAGAGCAGGCGCTGGCGCAGCACGGAGCGCAGGTCGGCGGCCTGGTCGGTCGACAGCAGCAGCGCAGCCGGCTGGTCCACCCGCTGCACGCGGATCAGGTCGCCCAGCTCATTGGCCAGGGCGGCGCCCGCGCGGCCCGGCCAGGATCCGATCTCGGCGCGCCAGCGCTGCCACCAGGCGGCATCGGCCGGCAGCGGTTCGGGCGCCGGCGGCGGCACGGCCACCCGGCCCTGGGCCGGCGCCTGCGGCGCCAGCTTGGGCGCGGCGCCATCGGGCACCAGCAGCGGAGCGCGGCCCACCAGGGCCACCAGGCGCTCGATGCGGGCCGACAGCGCCGGGATGTCCACCGTGCTGACGGCGCGCAGGCGGTCCAGGTCGCCATTGATGGCCTGCTGCACGCTGGCAAAGCGCGGACGGTCGGCGCGGGCCAGACGGGCCTGCGCCGACTCCAGCGCCACCACGGCATTGTTGACATTGCCAGCCAGGCGCAATTGCTGGCTGGCCACGGTGATCAGGCGTTCGACGTCATTGGCCAGCATCTCGTCGCTGGTGCCGTCGTTGAGGTTCTGCATGGCCTGCTGCAGGGCGCTGTACTGGCTTTGGGTCTCGCGGACTTTGTTTTCCAGGTCGGCCACGCGGCCACTTTGCGCCTGCGCCAGGGACAGGGCCTCGCGCACATCGTTGCGGGCCTGCAGCAGGTCGCCCGAAAGGCGGTCCAGCCGGGCGGCGACTTCGCGGCCGCTCTTGGCCGACTGCTGGCGCAGGTTCCAGAGGGCCGCGCCCAGCCCGATGGCGATCAACAGGACGATGATGAGCGCCGTGGACAGCACGCCCCCCTTGCGGGCGGGTTTGGGCGGCTTGGCGGTCTCCGGCGCGCGCTCGGCAGAACCGCCCGCCGGCGGGCTCGGCGGAAGAGAAGAGGTATTGTCTGTCATGACGCGATTGTATTCGTTGATGGCATGAAAGGACGACTCAGGCAGCACCAAAGGCCTCGAATATCGCCTCATCGGCAGGCATGCATTCTTTTACCATTGCGGCCGCGCCCTCGCCAGCAAGCGCCAGCCGCTGCCGCAATACCGGGTGTGTGATGACGTAACGGCACTGCGGCCACCAGGAGGGCAGGCCGGCGCGGGCGAGCTGGGCGGCAATGGCGTCGATGCCTTCGCCGCTGGTCAGCAGCCAGGTGGCTGCCCTGCCCTGCGCGGCCCATAGGCGCAGGGTGTCGAGGCGGGATGCCTCCCACTGCGCGGGCAGGCGGCGATAGACCGCGTGCACGCAAACCTCGGCGCCGGCCTGGCGCAGTTGGCTGGCCAGCCAGTCGCGCCCCCGCGTGCCCCGCACCAGCAGCACCTTGCGCGGCAAGACGCCGCGCGCCTGGATGAGGCGCCACAGGGCCTCGGAGTCATGCGTGGGGGCATCGTCGCCAGGATGCAAAACTGTTGTATTCGCGCCAAAAAAACCCGAGCCGGTGAGCGCGCGGGCGCTGGCCGGGCCCACCGTGGCCGCCGCCGTGCCGGGCGGCCAGGCGCCGCCGCCGCCGAAGACCTGCCCCAGGTAGAGCCGGGCCGCATTGCCGGACACAAAGACCACCAGGTCGAAGTCCTCGGGCCGGGGCAGGCCCGCGCCGGGCGGCGGCAGGGTCTCGATAAGCAAGGCCGGCCAGGCATGGACCTCCCAGCCGGCGCCGCGCAAGCGCGTGGCCAGGGCTTCGTTGCGGCCCGCGGGCCGCGTCAGAATAGCCAAAGGCGACATCATGCCCCCCTTGCCAGGCGCCGCGTCAGGGCGCCGTATCGTCTTGCAGCAACTCGGCCAGAATGGCCCCCGCGCCTTTATCGAGCAGGTCTTGCGCCACGGCCAGGCCCAGGCGCTCGGCGTCGGCGGCCGCGCCCGTGCGCGTGGCGCGCAGGATGCGGTTGCCGTCGACCGAGGCCACCAGGGCCTCGATGCGCAGTTCGTCCCGATGCAGTTCGGCATAGGCCGCCAGCGGAACCTGGCAGGAGCCGCCCAGCTTGCGCGAGACGGCGCGCTCGGCGCTGGCACAGGCCGTGGTGGCCGCGTTGGACAGCGGCGCCAGCCAGGCGCGCATCTCGTCGCGGTCGTCGCGGATCTCTATGCCCAGGGCCCCCTGCCCGGCCGCGGGCAGGCTTTGCGCGGGCGACAGGCGGCCGCGGATGCGATCACCGTAGCCCATGCGCTCCAGGCCGGCGACAGCCAGCACGATGGCGTCGTATTCGCCGCGATCGAGCTTGTCCAGGCGGGTGTCGAGATTGCCCCGAAGCGGCTTGACCGTCAGGTCCGGCCGGGCGGCCCGTATCTGCGCCTCGCGGCGCAGGCTGGACGTGCCGACCACGGCGCCGGCCGGCAAAGCCTCCAGCGATTCGTGGCGGTTGGACACAAAGGCGTCACGCGGATCGGCCCGCTCCAGCACGGCGCACAGCTCGAAGGGCGGCTGCATATCGACCGGCACGTCCTTCAGGGAATGCACGGCCAGGTCGGCCCGCCCGTCGAGCAGGGCCGCCTCGAGCTCCTTGACGAACAAGCCCTTGCCGCCGACCTTGGACAGCGTGCGATCGAGGATTTGATCGCCGCGCGTGGTCAGGGTGAGGAGTTCGACCGCGCACGCCGGGTACAGCGCGCGCAGCCTGTCCCGCACATGCTCGGCTTGCCAGATGGCAAGCCGGCTCGCGCGGGTGGCGATGACCAGACGTTGTGGCAGGGACACGTTGTGGCGTCAGAGGAAAGACGACACGATGACCGTGGCCACCACACCGATGATTGCCAGGATGAACAGGCCTTGCAGCAGGCTCAGGCCTGATTCCGATTGTTGCAGATCTTCAGTCTTACGCAGACTCATTGGCGGATTCCTTGGAGGCGTTTTTCTTGCGGCTTGCCAGCCAACGTCCCAGGACAATGACCAACAGCGCGCCGATAACTTCGACGGTGATTTTAACCGCCTGCGGCTGTTCGCCAATTTGATTCACGACAAACACGTCGGTGACCAGCATTCCGCCCGCGATCCAGCCCAGCAGACCCGCGCCGAAAGTGACCACCAGGGGGAAGCGGTCGATGAGCTTGAGCACCAGGGTGCTGCCCCAGATGATGATGGGCACGCTGACGATCAGGCCGAAGACCACCAGGCCGATCTGATGGTCGGCATGGGCGTTCTGGGCCGCGCCGGCAATGGCGATGACGTTGTCCAGACTCATGACGAAGTCGGCCACGATAATGGTCTTGACGGCCGCCCAGACCGAGACGCCGCCCTTGATGTTGCCATGGCCGTCATCCTCGGGGATCAGGAGCTTGACGCCGATCCACAGCAGCAATGCGCCGCCGACGATCTTCAGGAAGGGGATGTTGAGCAGGGTGAGCGCAAAGGCGATCAGGACGACGCGCAGCAGGATGGCCCCGGCGGTGCCCCATAGAATGCCCTGCATGCGCTGCTTGGCGGGCAGGTTGCGGCAGGCCAGCGCGATCACGACGGCATTGTCACCGCCCAGCAGGATGTCGATCAGGATGATCTGAAAGACGGCGGCCCAACTGAGGGTCTGGAAAAACTCAAGCACTTGTAACTCCCTTTGGCGTTCTTAGAGGTATTTCACCGCCAGCCGCCCCGGAGATCCAGTCTCGAAATGTCAAAAGGGGCGGCCCCTTCCTCCTGTCTAGCGCTGCGGAGGAATGCGGCACAACCCCTTATTGTAGTTCAGCTTTCAGTCAGCTTTCTGACGAATCAAGAAAAACTTTCCGATTGCCAAAACCAGTAGCGCGCCGACGGCGCCGCACATGAGCGCGAGCTGATGCTCCGTCACGCCCAGCATGCTGTCGATACGCTGGATCGAATCATGCAGCGCGGGATCGCCCACCAGCAGTTCGCCGGCGATAAAGCCCAGCAGCGCCGCGCCCACCCAGACGATGAGCGGGAAGCGTTCAATGACCTTGAGCAGCAGCGTGCTGCCGAAAATCACCAGCGGGATACTGATGGCCAGGCCCACCACCAGCAGCGTGGTGTCGCCCATGGCCGCGGCGGCCACGGCCACCACATTGTCCAGACTCATGACCAGATCGGCGATCATAATGGTGCGGATGGCCGCGAACAGCCCGCCATTTTCCTTGCCGGCGCCATCTTCTTCGCCTTCGGGCAGCAGCAGCGTGACGCCGATATAGACCAGCAGCAAGGCGCCGATCAGCTTGAGCCAGGGCAGCAGAAGCAGCTTGGCCGCCACCAGGGTCAGCACGATACGCATGATGATGGCCGCCGCGGAACCGACGACGATGGCCTTCTTTTGCTGATGCGGGGGCAGCGAGCGGGCCGCCAGCGCGATCACCACGGCGTTGTCGCCGGACAGCAGGATATTGACCCAAATGATCTGGAGCAGCGCGATCCAGAATGCAGCAGAACTAAGTTCCATGCCTCTCTTTCCTAGAATGATCCCCTAGGTGTTGTGTGTACAAGAGCGAAAAGCGCACTTGCCGTCTCTGTCGGTTGCGAGCCGGGACAGCCTCGTTTTTTCAGTGCGCGGATGTGCGGGGTAGAGCCACCCTCGCCTTTCATTATAGTTTCTAAGACCTGTCCGCCGGCTTTCCCGGCCGCGCGGATACACAAAAAACCTGTCTGGGAGTTGAAATCCCCCCTATTTCGCGCCGCATGGACGAAAAAAAAGCCCGCCACGAGGGCGGGCTTTTCGCGCTTGGCGGCGAGGCCGGCTTTACAGCACCGACTTCAGCAGCTTGCCCATTTCGGAGGGGTTGCGCGTGGTCTTGATGCCGCAAGCTTCCATGACTTCAAGCTTGGCATCGGCCGTGTCGGCGCCGCCGGAGATCAGCGCGCCGGCGTGGCCCATGCGCTTTCCCGGAGGAGCGGTGACGCCCGCGATGAAGCCAACCACCGGCTTCTTCATGTTGTCCTTGGCCCACTGGGCGGCGGCAACTTCGTCCGGACCGCCGATCTCGCCGATCATGATGACGGCGTCGGTGTCGGGATCGTCATTGAAGAGCTTGAGCACATCGACGTGCTTCAGGCCGTTGATGGGGTCGCCGCCGATACCGACGGCGCTGGATTGGCCCAGGCCCAGTTCGGTGACTTGCGCCACGGCTTCATAGGTCAGGGTGCCCGAGCGGCTGACGATGCCGATGCGGCCCTTGCGGTGGATGTGGCCGGGCATGATGCCGATCTTGATTTCATCGGGCGTGATCAGGCCGGGGCAGTTCGGGCCCAGCAGCAGGGTCTTGCTGCCCTTGTCGCGCATGCGGTTCTTGACTTCGAGCATGTCGCGCACGGGGATGCCTTCGGTGATGCAGATCACCAGGTCCAGCTCGGCCTCGACGGCCTCCCAGATGGCGGCGGCGGCACCCGCGGGCGGCACGTAGATCACCGACACGGTGGCGCCGGTGTCTTGCTTGGCGTCCTTGACCGAGGCGTAGATGGGGATGCCTTCGAAGTCTTCACCGGCCTTCTTGGGGTTCACGCCGGCCACGAAGGCGGCTTTGCCATTGGCGTACTCACGGCACATGCGGGTGTGGAACTGGCCCGTCTTGCCCGTGATGCCCTGGGTGATGACTTTGGTGTCCTTGTTGATCAGAATCGACATTTGTGAATCCTTGGCAATTTTTTACTTGGCAGCGGCGACGACCTTGGTCGCGGCTTCGGCCATCGTGTCGGCGCTGATGATGGGCAGGCCGGATTCGGCAAGCATCTTCTTGCCGAGTTCTTCGTTGGTGCCCTTCATGCGCACGACCAGCGGCACGCTAAGGTTGACGGCGCGGCAGGCGGAGATCACGCCTTCGGCGATGACGTCGCAGCGCATGATGCCGCCGAAGATGTTGACCAGAATGGCCTTCACGCCCTTGTTCTTGAGCATGATCTTGAAGGCTTCGGTGACCTTCTCGGCCGTGGCGCCACCGCCGACGTCCAGGAAGTTGGCCGGTTCGCCGCCAAACAGCTTGATGGTGTCCATCGTGGCCATGGCCAGGCCGGCGCCATTGACCAGGCAGCCGATATTGCCGTCGAGCTGGATGTAGGCCAGGTCGAACTTGGAGGCTTCGATTTCAGCGGGATCTTCTTCGTCCAGGTCGCGGTAGGCGACGATTTCCGGATGACGGAACAGGGCGTTGGAGTCAAAGTTGAACTTGGCGTCCAGGGCGATGATATTGCCCTTGCTGTCGCGGTTCAGGGGGTTGATTTCGACCAGCGAAGCGTCCGTGTCCATGTAGCACTGGTACAGCTTCTTGAAGACGTCGACGGCCTGGGCGGTCGAGTCGGCCGGCAGGCCGATGGCGTCGGCCACCTTCTTGGCCTGGGCGTCGGTCAGGCCGACGATCGGGTCGATGTATTCGGTGATGATCTTTTCGGGCGAGGAATGGGCCACCTCTTCGATGTCCATGCCGCCTTCGCTCGAGGCGATCAGGGCGACCTTCTGCGTGGCGCGGTCGGTGACCAGCGACACGTAGTATTCCTTCTGGATGTCGGCGCCGTCTTCGATGTAGAGGCGGTTGACCTTCTGGCCCTGGGGGCCGGTCTGGTGCGTGACCAGCTGCATGCCCAGGATCTGCGAGGCCAGTTGACGGACTTCGTCCAGCGAGCGGGCGAGCTTGACGCCGCCGCCCTTGCCACGGCCACCGGCGTGGATCTGCGCTTTGACGACCCAGACCGGACCGCCCAGCTTCTCGGCAGCCGCGACGGCCTCATCTACGGAAAAGGCGGGAATACCGCGCGGCACGGGCACGCCAAATTTCTTCAGCAGTTCCTTGCCTTGATACTCGTGGATTTTCATGTGTTACCTGTCAGGACGAATGAGAAAAAGAAGATGACTCGGATGTCGCGTCGGCCGTGTCTGGCGCACTATCCCCCGTGTACCACCGGGGATAGTACTCAAGCACGACGGGCCCGTCGGTGCGCAGTGCATGACAGCCATCCAGCTGGAAGGGACGCTGACCCTCGTTGACGGTTTCGCGCCGGCGATTGGCCATCATCTGCACGGCCGCCGTGGGCAGGATCTGGGAAAGCTCGGTCATGTGGGTACAGCCCGCCACACGCCCGAAACGCTCCTTGACCCGGTTACGGAACCCTTTCAGCAGATTCAAGCCAACCAGGCCGCCGTACGCTTGATCGATCGCCATACAGGAGGCCTCATACGGAGCCGCGTCGTAGGCGGCATGGGCCGCGACGACGTTGAACTCCTCATCGATGGTGAGGCGCAGATGCATGTGATGGATGGGGTCGCCGGCCTTGAAGATTTCGCCGTTGCGCCTGGGAAAATCGTAGGCCTTGACGTCGATGAGCTCGGCATCGAGATCGAACAGGCCGTCTTCGCGCCCATAGCATTGCACGCGTATAGAACGCGTATGCAGGGGCTGACGAGGAACATCGGGCGGTGGCAGAGGCATAGGAAGGCCTGCGGGCGACTTTGGCGCAAGGCAGCAAAACCATCAAAGTATAACGCAGCCGTTCCGGATGACGCGCCGGGATTTCGCAGTGCAAAAAAGGAACCCGAACCCCTGCCCGGCGGCCGGCGGCGCGGCGCACGAAAAAAACCCGCGCCGGGGACGGCGCGGGCGGGCGGGGACAGGCGGCGCTCAGGCGGTCTGGCGCAGATTGCGGGCGGCCTGGACCATGCCGATCAGCGCGGCCTCGGTTTCCGGCCAGGCGCGGGTCTTCAGGCCGCAGTCCGGATTGACCCACAGGCGCTCCTTGGGCAGGCTTTTGGCGGCCTTTTGCATCAGGCCGACCATCCAGTCCACATCAGGCACATTGGGCGAGTGGATGTCATAGACGCCCGGGCCGATGTCGTTGGGATAGCGGAAGTCCTCGAAGGCCTTGAGCAGCTCCATATTGGAGCGCGAGGTCTCGATGGTGATGACGTCGGCATCCATGGCGGCGATGGATTCGATGATGTCATTGAACTCCGAATAGCACATATGGGTGTGGATCTGGGTGTCGTCGGCCACGCCGGCGGTGCTCAGGCGGAAGCAGTCCACCGCCCAGTCCAGGTAATGCCGCCAGTCGGCGCGGCGCAGCGGCAGGCCTTCGCGGATGGCGGGTTCGTCGATCTGGATGACCTTGACGCCGGCCTGCTCCAGGTCGACGACTTCGTCGCGCAGCGCCAGGGCCAGCTGGCGGCAGGTGGCCTCGCGCGGCTGGTCGTCGCGCACGAAGGACCATTGCAGAATCGTCACCGGGCCGGTCAGCATGCCCTTGACCGGCTTGTCGGTCAGGGACTGGGCGTAGGAGGACCAGCCCACGGTCATGGGAGCGGGACGCGCCACGTCGCCGAAGATGATCGGCGGCTTGACGCAGCGCGAGCCATAGCTCTGCACCCAGCCGTTCTTGGTGAAGGCGAAGCCGGCCAGCAGCTCGCCGAAGTACTCCACCATGTCATTGCGCTCGGGCTCGCCGTGCACCAGGACATCCAGGCCGACCTTCTCCTGGAAGCGGATGACTTCCTCGATCTCCTTGCGGATGGAGGTTTCATAGGCCGAGTCGCTCAGGGCGCCGGCCTTCCAGTCGCGGCGCAGGGCGCGGATTTCGGCGGTCTGCGGGAAGGAGCCGATGGTGGTGGTCGGGAAGGCCGGCAGCTTCAGGCGCGCCTGCTGCCGGCTGATGCGCTCGGCAAAGGGCGCGCGGTCGCGCGAGACATCGGCGGCGCCGGCCATGCGGCGGGCCACGGCAGGGTTGTGGATGCGCGGCGACGCGCGGCGGGCGGCCAGCGCGGCGCGTTGGGCCGCCAGGCCTTCGCGGGCCGAGTCATCGCCATCCAGGGCGCGGCCCAGCAGGTTCAGTTCTTCGAGTTTCTGGGCGGCAAAGGACAGCCAGCTCTTGAGTTCGGCGTCCAACTCGGTCTCGGCGGCCAGGTCCACCGGCACGTGCAGCAGCGAGCACGAGGGCGCCAGCCACAGACGCTCGCCCAGTTGCCGGGCAATGGGCTCAAGCACCTTGAGCGCCTCGTCCAGGTCGGTGCGCCAGATATTGCGGCCGTTGATCACGCCCGCCGACAGGATCTGGCCGGCGCCCAGGGCCTTGACCACCTCGGCCAGTTGCTCCGGGGCGCGCACGAGGTCCACATGCAGGCCGGCCACCGGCAGCGCGGCCACGGTCGACAGATTGTCTTTCAGGCCGTCGAAATAGCTGGCCAGCAGGAGCTTGACGGGACTGTCCGCCAACTGGGCGTAGGTGTCACGGAAAGCATCGCGCCAGGCTTGCGGCAGATCCAGCGCCAGGATGGGCTCGTCGATCTGCACCCACTCCACGCCCAAGGCGGCCAGCCGCTTGAGGACTTCCTGGTAGACGGGCAGCAGATTGGCCAGCAGCGCGAGCTTGCCGGCGTCGGCCGGGCCTTGCTGGAAGGCGTCGCCCTTGCCGAGGTAGAGCCAGGTCAGCGGGCCGGGGATGACGGGCTTGACGGCGTGGCCCAGGGCCTGGGCTTCCTTGACCTGGTCGAACAGGTAGTCGCGGGCGATGCGATAGGTCTGGCCGGGGACCAGCTCCGGGACGATGTAGTGGTAGTTGGTGTCGAACCACTTGGTCATTTCGCAGGCGGCGGCGGGCTTGCCGCTGGGCGCGCGGCCGCGTCCCATGCGAAACAGGGTGTCCAGGCTCACGGCCTCGGATTCGGGCTGGCCGAAGCGGGCCGGCACCGCGCCCAGCAGCGTGGTCCACTCCAGGATGTGGTCGTACCAGGCGAAATCGCCCACCGGCACGAAGCGCAGGCCGTTGGCGGCCTGGCGCCGCCAATGCGCGGCGCGCAGCTCGCGGCCGGTGGCCAGCAGTTCTTCGGCGGTTTGCTTGCCGGCCCAATAGGCTTCGACGGCGCGCTTCAGTTCGCGTTGGGCACCGATGCGCGGAAAACCCAGATTATGAATAATAGTCATATGAATATCCGCTCAAGACAAAATAATTTCAAGTCAGGCCGCTATTCTGCGTGCAAAGCAAGCTGAGTCAAAATCAATCTCTACATGCATAACTTGAGAGATTTTCATAAACTAGGTTTTTTGCCCGCCGCCCCCCATGCTTGAAATCCGCCATCTTGAAACCCTGTCCGCCATCCGGGATGGCGGCAGCCTGCAGGAAGCCGCCGAGCGCCTGCACCTGACGCAGTCGGCGCTATCGCATCAGTTGCGCGATCTCGAAACCCGCCTGGGCACGCCGCTGTTGAACCGGCGCACGCGCCCGGCCCGGCTCACCACGGCGGGACTGCGCGTGCTGGCGCTGGCCGACGAGGTGCTGCCGCGCCTGCGCGCCACCGAGCGCGAACTGCTGCGCCTGGCGGCCGGGCGCACCGGCCGGCTGCATCTGGCCATCGATTGCCACTCCTGCTTCCAGTGGCTGATGCCGGCCCTGGACGCCTTTCGCGCGCAGTGGCCCGATGTGGCGCTGGACCTGTCGGCGGCGTTTTCTTTCGCGCCGCTGCCGGCGCTGGTGCGCGGCGACCTGGATCTGGTCATCACCTCCGACCCCCAGCCGCTGGAGGCCGTGGACTACCTGCCGCTATTTCGCTATGAACTGGTGCTGGCCGTCTCGGAGAACAACCCGCTGGCCAGCCTGCGCCACGTCATGCCGGAGCAACTGGCCGACCAGACGCTGATCACCTATCCGGTGGACCGCCAGCGCCTGGATGTCTTCACGGCCTTTCTGGACCCGGCCGATGTCGAGCCCGCCGCGCTGCGGCGCGCCGAGCTCACGCCCATGATCGTGCAATTGGTCAACAGCAACCGCGGCGTGGCCGCCCTGCCCAACTGGGCGGTGGCCGAGTATGTGGAACATGCGCCGCTCAAGCTGCTGCACCTGGGGCCCCAAGGCGTCTGGCGCACGCTGTACGCCACCGTGCGCGGCGAAGACCGCGACGCCTCGTATATTGATGAGTTTCTGACGATAGCCCGGGACGTCAGCTTCAAGACGCTGACGGGGATCAAGAGCGCCAAGCACTGAGCCTGGGCTCAGTCGTCGCCGCCCTCGCCCAGGATGCGGCGGATGACCTCATGGGCAAAGCCGCGCGAGGCCAGAAAGCGCGCCTGCTTGGCGTAGGCGTTGCGGTCCTGGGGTTTTTCGCCGTAGCGGCGGCGCCACACCTCCAGGGCGCGCTCGTATTCGGTGGCGCGCAGGGCGTCGCGCACCTCGGCGATATCGGCGTCCTCGACCCCGCTTTGCCTTAACTCCTGGACGATGCGCGCCGTGCCCTGGCGCGGCGCGCGCCGGTGCACCAGGCTTTGCGCAAAGCGGGCGTTGGACTGCCAGCCTTCTTTCTGCAGGGCATCGAGCACTGCTTCGATTTCTTCGGCGCTTTCGGCATGCGGGCGCAGCTTGCGCGCCAGCTCGGCGCGCGAGTGCTCGCGGCGCGACAGATAGCCGACCGCGCGCGCCTTCAGGCTGGGGCCTTTGGGGCGCGGCGCCTCGGCCGGCTTGGCCAGCGTTTCGAAGTCATCCTCGCGCCGCTGGCGCCCGGTGTCGGGGGAACGCGAAACCATGCAATGCCGGCCGGAAGGAGACGGCGCGCTCAGTCTTCGGTGCTTTCTTCGGCGGTGGGCGCGAATTCGGCGGCGCGGCTGACGATGCCTTGGTTTTCGCGGATCTTGTTTTCGATCTCGATGGCCATGGCGGGATGCTCCTTGAGGTACTCGCGCACATTGTCCTTGCCCTGGCCGATGCGGTTGCCGTTATAGCTGTACCAGGCGCCGGATTTTTCGACCACGTTGGCGGCCACGCCCAGGTCGATGATCTCGCCCTCGCGCGAGATGCCCGCGCCGTACATGATGTCGAACTCGGCCTGCTTGAACGGCGGCGCCACCTTGTTCTTGACGACCTTGACGCGGGTTTCGTTGCCCACGACCTCGTCGCCCTTCTTGATGGAGCCGATGCGGCGGATATCCAGACGCACGGAGGAATAGAACTTGAGCGCGTTGCCGCCGGTGGTGGTTTCGGGGTTGCCGAACATCACGCCGATCTTCATGCGGATCTGGTTGATGAAGATCACCATGCAGTTGGTGCGCTTGATGGTGGCGGTCAGCTTGCGCAGGGCCTGGCTCATCAGGCGGGCCTGCAGGCCGGGCAGCGCGTCGCCCATCTCGCCTTCGATTTCGGCCTTGGGCACCAGGGCCGCCACCGAGTCGATGACGATGAGGTCGACCGAACCGGAACGCACCAGGGCGTCGGTGATCTCGAGGGCCTGCTCGCCGGTGTCGGGCTGGGAGATCAGCAGGTCGCCCAGGTTGACACCCAGCTTGGAGGCGTACTGGACGTCCAGCGCGTGCTCGGCGTCGACGAAGGCGCAGGTGCCGCCGACCTTTTGCATTTCGGCGATGACCTGCAGCGTCAGCGTGGTCTTGCCCGAGGACTCGGGACCATAGATCTCGACCACGCGGCCGCGCGGCAGGCCGCCGACGCCCAGCGCGATGTCCAGCCCCAGCGACCCGGTGGAAACCACCTGGATGTCGTGCTCGACCTCGTTGTCGCCGTAGCGCATGATCGAGCCCTTGCCGAACTGTTTTTCGATCTGAGAAAGCGCGGCGGCCAGGGCCTTGGCTTTTTCCGATGCGGCCTTGCTGGTTTTGTCGTCCATGGAGAGTCCTATATGCGTGGCCGGGCAGGAGCCGGCCCAACGGGTCGAGCGGGTCTATCGTGCCAACCGGCGCGGGCGCGGCCTGCGCGAACCCCGATTGGATGTGCGAACGCGGATTATGGCATCGGAGTATACTGGATAAACAAACAGTATGTACAGGTTTTCCACGTATTCCCTGAGTGGCAAGGGTTGCCGCCTGTGACAGAATGCCCCGCACCCGGAGACGACGCGAAAACCGGCCGGCACGGCCCCGCCCGCGCCAGGCCGCGACGCCCGCCCGGCAATCCCGCCGGCGCCCGCCGGCCAACCACCGCCGTACCGCATGCGCATCCTGATTGCCGAAGACGACAGCATCCTGGCCGATGGCCTGTCGCGCTCCCTGCGACACAATGGCTATGCCGTGGACGCCGTGCGCGACGGGCTGGCCGCCGACTCGGCGCTGGCCGCCCAGCCTTTCGATCTCCTCATCCTGGACCTCGGCCTGCCGCAGCTGACGGGCCTGGAGGTGCTGCGCCGCCTGCGGGCGCGCAATTCGCTGCTGCCGGTGCTCATCCTGACCGCGGCCGACAGCGTCGAGCAGCGCGTCAAGGGCCTGGACCTGGGCGCCGACGATTACATGGCCAAGCCCTTTGCGCTGTCCGAACTCGAGGCCCGCGTGCGCGCGCTCACCCGCCGGGGCGCCGGCGGCGGCGCCACCGTGATCCGCCATGGCCGCCTGGTCTTCGACCAGACCGGGCGGGTGGCCACCGTGGACGAGCAGACCCTGGATCTCTCGGCCCGCGAAGTCAGCCTGCTGGAGATCCTGCTGGCGCGCAGCGGCCGCATGGTGAGCAAGACCCAGCTGGTCGACCATCTCTGCGAATGGGGCGAGGAAGTCAGCACCAACGCCATCGAAGTCTACGTCCACCGCCTGCGCAAGAAGCTTGAGCCCAGCGGCGTCAAGATCATCACCGTGCGCGGCCTGGGCTATTGCCTGGAACGGGATCAGGGTGCCGCGGCCTACTCCCTCGCCAGCTGATCCGGCGGCCTCCGAAGCGGTCAACCAGGAAGCGGTCGAGGCGCTGCGCGGCGGCGCCAAGGGCCCCAGCTTCGCGCCGCCGCAACGGTCGCTGCTGGGCGAGATCCTGGACTGGATGCTCGCGCCGCTGTTCCTGCTCTGGCCCATGAGCGTGGCCATCACCTATGTGGTGGCGCAGAACATCGCCAACGCCCCCTATGACCGGGCGCTCGCCAATAATCTGCATGTGCTCACCCGCCAGGTGCAGGCCGAGGACGGGCGCGCCGTGCTGCATATGAGCGACGCGGCGCGCGAAGTGCTGCGCGCCGACGAGACCGACAGCGTCTTCTGGATGGCCCTGGGCAGCCGGGGCGAATACCTGGGCGGCGACCGCGCCCTGCCCCTGCCGCCTTTGGCCGGCCAGCCCCGGCCCGGCCAGGTGCTGTACGCCGATGACAACCTGCGCGGCTTCGACATCCGGCTGGCCTATACCTGGGTGGACCTGGACCTGCCGGGCACCGAGCCTCCCCTGCTCATCGTGGCCGAGACCGGCGAAAAACGCGCCCAGCTGGCCAACGACATCATCAAGGGCGTGATCATCCCGCAGTTCGTGGTCCTGCCGGTGGCGGTGCTGCTGGTCTGGTTCGGGCTGTCGCGCGGGGTCGCGCCGCTCAATGCCTTGCAGCAGCGCCTGCGCGCCCGGCGCCCCGATGATCTGTCGCCCATCGACGAGCACGCCGCGCCCTCGGAGATCGCGCCGCTGGTGGCGGCCATGAACGACCTGCTGGACCGCCTGTCCTCCAACGTCGAAGCCCAGCGCCGTTTCGTGGCCGACGCCGCCCATCAACTGAAAACGCCGCTGGCCGGCCTGCGCACGCAGGCCGAGCTGGCCTTGCGCGATGCCAGTCCGGACGAAATGCAATCCAGCCTGAGGCAGCTGGTGACCGGCTCTGACCGGGCCACGCGCCTGGTCAACCAGCTGCTGCTGCTGGCCCGGGCCGAGACGCCGGACGCCGCCGGCATGTCGCGGGTGGACCTCAACGCCATCGCCTCGGAGCAGACCATGCATTGGGTGCCGCAGGCGCTGTCCCTGAACACCGACCTGGGCTTCGAAGGCTGCGACCAGCCGGTGGACATCATGGGCAACCCGATTCTGCTGGGCGAGCTGATCAACAATCTGGTCGACAATGCCCTGCGCTATACGCCGCGCGGCGGGCACATCACGGTGCGCGTGCGCCAGGACGGCGGTCAGGCCGTGCTGGAGGTCGAAGACTCCGGGCCCGGCATCCCTCCCGAAGAGCGCGAGCGCGTCTTCGACCGCTTCTACCGCGTGCTGGGCACGGTGGCCGACGGCAGCGGCCTGGGCCTGGCCATCGTGCGCGAGATCGCGCAAAAGCACCGCGCCGATGTGCGCATCGAGGGCCATCCCAGCGAGCACTCCGACCTGCCGGGCACACGCATCGCCGTGATGTTCGGGCAGTACAACGCCCCGCCCCTCCTGGAGTCCGAGACCTGACCTAGGGAATGCCCGCAAGCTCCCAAGGGATGGTTTCATATAGTTACATAATTAAGATTCAGGTAAGGGTTACGTCAGAACCTCGTCAGTCTTGCTCCTTACCTTGTCGGACAAGCTCAACGCCGCGACGGCCGAGGGTAGGGAGCACGGTGGACGACCACCGGCCAATAACGAGGAGACTTCATGAGCACAACGACGTTACCGGGCCGCGGCCCGCAGGCGGAGCCCCGCCCAATGTCAAAGGACGAGCGCAAGGTGATTTTCGCCTCGTCCCTGGGTACGGTTTTCGAGTGGTACGACTTCTATCTGTACGGCTCGCTTGCGGCAATCATCGCGCAACACTTTTTCTCGGGCGTGAACCCCACGGCCGGCTTCATCTTCGCGCTGCTGGCCTTCGCCGCCGGCTTCGCCGTGCGTCCTTTCGGCGCCCTGGTCTTCGGCCGCCTGGGCGATCTGGTGGGCCGCAAGTACACCTTCCTCGTCACCATCGTCATCATGGGCCTGTCGACCTTCCTGGTCGGCATCCTGCCCAGCTACGCCTCCATCGGCATCGCCGCTCCCGCCATCCTGATCATCCTGCGCCTGCTGCAAGGCCTGGCCCTGGGCGGTGAGTATGGCGGCGCGGCCACCTACGTGGCCGAGCACGCCCCGCATGGCCGCCGCGGCTTCTACACCAGCTGGATCCAGACCACGGCCACCCTGGGCCTGTTCCTGTCGCTGCTGGTGATCCTGGGCGTTCGCAACTACATGGGCGAAGATGCGTTCAAGGAATGGGGCTGGCGCATTCCCTTCCTGATCTCCGTGGTGCTGCTGGGCATCTCGGTCTGGATCCGGATGCAGCTCAACGAATCGCCGACCTTCCAGCGCATGAAGGAAGAGGGCAAGGGCTCCAAGGCGCCGATCGCTGAATCGTTCGGCCAATGGCGCAACCTCAAGGTGGTGATCCTGGCGCTGCTGGGCCTGACCGCCGGCCAGGCCGTGGTGTGGTACACGGGCCAGTTCTACTCCCTGTTCTTCCTGACGCAGACGCTGAAGGTCGACGCCAACACCGCCAACATCATGATCGCGATCGCGCTGCTGATCGGCACGCCCTTCTTCGTGATCTTCGGTTCGCTGTCCGACAAGATCGGCCGCAAGCCCATCATCATGGCCGGCTGCCTGATTGCCGCCCTGACCTACTTCCCGATCTTCAAGGGCATCACCACCTACGCCAACCCGGCGCTGGCCCAGGCCCAGGCTTCGGCCCCGGTCACCGTGGTCGCCGACCCGGCCACCTGCTCCTTCCAGTTCAACCCGGTCGGCACGGCCTCGTTCACCAGCTCCTGCGACGTGATCAAGTCCTTCATGGCCCGCAACGCGGTGAACTACCAGAACCAGACGGCGCCGGCCGGCTCGGTGGCCAAGGTCAAGATCGGCAACGACGAGTTCACCTCCTTCGACGGCAAGACGCTGCCGGCGGCCGAATTCAAGGCCAAGGTCGCGGAACTGGACAAGGCCCTGACCACCGCCATCCGCGCCCACGGCTACCCGGCCAAGGCGGATCCGGCCCAGACCAACAATGTCATGGTCGTGCTGCTGCTGACCATCCTGGTGATCTATGTGACCATGGTGTACGGCCCCATCGCCGCCATGCTGGTGGAGATGTTCCCGACCCGCATCCGCTACACCTCGATGAGCCTGCCGTACCACATCGGCAACGGCTGGTTCGGCGGCTTCCTGCCCCCCGTCGCCTTCGCCGTGGTCGCCGCCACCGGCAATATCTACGACGGCCTGTGGTACCCCATCATCATCGCGGTCATGACCCTGGTGATCGGCACGCTGTTCGTGCGCGAAACCAAGGACAACGACATCAACGCCTAAAGCACCGTTCCCCCGCCGGATTGGACCGCTGCGCCAGTCCGGCCCTTCAAAAGCTCCCTCGGGAGCTTTTTTTTTGCCCCTTGGGGCTTTCAGGACGTTGTCAGACCACAACAGTAGACTGGGCGCTCAGATTACAGCCTTGCGCTGTACCCGCGGACAAACGATCCCCTGGACGCGGGTTGCAGGGTAGTGTTCTGACACCGATGCCGCGTTCCCCGCGAGCCTTTTTTGACGCGGTATCGTGTGCCCCGTATCGGCCCGGCGCTTGCCGGGCCGTCTTTTTTTCCGCCTCCGGAAAAAACAAAGGCCGGCGAGGCCGGCCTTTGGGCGACAGCACAGCGCCCGTTCAGCGGCGCATGCCGACACCGACCACCAGCACGCCGACGACGATCGCCGCCACGCCGGCCCAGGTCGGGATGGCGACGGACTTCTCGGTTTCCGCAGTGGCCTTGACCGAGCCGACCTGCAGCACGGTTTCCTCCGATTTGTAGCTGAAGCCTTTGTAGATCAGGCCGGCCGCGCCCAGTGCTATCAGAATCACACCCACGATGGTGGCAGGTTTCATCGCCCATCCCCTTTCTGCTGTTGACGATGGTCGGCACCTTACCCCATGCCCGATGGCTCTGTCAGTGACAGAGCGTGTCATGTCAAACAATCCGGCCGGCGAGGCGCCATGAGGCGTCGCGCTCGTATAGAATCTACGCTTTTGCCCGACGCCATGTGGTTCAAGAATCTCAAGATCTATCGACTGTCCGCCCCCTGGACGTTGACCGGCGAGCAGCTTGAAGAAAGCCTTGCGCGGCACGCCTATCAAAGCGGCAACAACCTCGAAATGCAAAGCCTGGGCTGGATTTCGCCGCGCGAGAACGCCAGCCTGGCGCACAGCGTCAACGGCCAGATCCTGCTGTCGCTGCGGGCCGAAAAAAAGCTGCTGCCGACCACGGTCGTCAACCAGGTCGCCCGGGCCCGCGCCCAGGAAATCGAAGAGCAGCAAGGCTATAAGCCGGGCCGCAAGCAGATGAAGGAAATCAAGGAGCGCGTCACCGACGAGCTCCTGCCGCGCGCCTTCAGCATCTATCGCGATACGCGCGTGTGGATCGACACCGTCAATCACTGGCTGGTCATCGATGCGGCCGCCTCGGCCAAGGCCGACGAGGTCATCGGCATGCTGGTCAAGACGGTGGATCCCCTGCCGCTGGAAAACCTCTACGTGGCCCAATCGCCGGCCGCGGCCATGACCGGCTGGCTGGCCGCCGATGAGGCGCCGGCCAATTTCTCCATCGACCAGGACACGGAATTGCGCGCCTCCGGCGAGAGCCGCGCGGCCATCCGCTACGTCAAGCACAGCATCGATGCCGACGATGTGCGCCGCCATATCCAGTCCGGCAAGCAGTGCACGCGCCTGGCCATGACCTGGGCCGACCGGGTGTCCTTCGTGCTGACCGAGTCCATGGACATCAAGCGCGTGGCGCCGCTGGACGTGCTGAAGGAAAATCCCGACAGCGTGGCCTTCAATGACGACGAGAAGTTCGATTCCGACATGGCGCTCATGACCGGCGAACTGGCGAAAATGCTCGCCGAGCTGGTCGACGCCCTGGGCGGCGAAAAGCGCGGCTGAGCGCGCCGCCCAGAAGCAAAACCGCCCCTTGCGGGGCGGTTTTTTTTGGGCGCTTCAGTCCAGGCCGTGGAAGGATGAGTCGTCCGGCCCCACATGCGAGGGATGGCGCCAGGTGACGTCGCGCATCGAATGCTGCACCAGGCCCTCGACGCCCAGCAGCACCGCGAAAATCGCCATGCGCACCGGAATGCCGTTGTCGGTCTGGCGGAAAATGGCCAGGCGCGGATCGTCATTGAGATCCACGCTCAGGTCATTGGCGCCCGGCCGGCTGTCGCGCGGCAACGGATGCATGACGATGGTGTCCGGGCCGCAATAGGTGTCGACGATGGCGCGGTTGACCTGGAATTCGGCCGTATAGCCCTCGCTCGACTCCTCGTTGGCGAAGCGCTCTTTCTGCACGCGGGTGGCGTAGATCACGTCGGCGCCGGCCAGCTCGGCCAGCGAGGACTTCTGCTCGATCACGTTGTCGTTGCGGGCCGCCTGCTCCAGCACGTAGTCGGGCATCTCCAGGCCGGGCGGCGCGATCAGAGTGAAGCGCAGGCCCTTGTAGAGCGACAGCAGCTTGATGAGCGAGTGCACGGTGCGGCCGTACTTGAGGTCGCCGACCATCGCGATATGGGCGCCATCGAGCAGCTTGCCCAGGCGCGAGAACTCGGTGAGGATGGTGTAGAGATCCAGCAGCGCCTGGCTGGGATGTTCGCCGGGGCCATCGCCGCCATTGACCACCGGAATATTGGTCGCGGCCGCGAATTCGGCCACCGAGCCCTTGTCCGGATGACGGATCACCATGGCGTCGACATAGCCGCTCATCACGCGGCTGGTGTCGTAGATGGATTCGCCCTTGGCCATGGAAGAAAAGGTAAAACCGGTGGTGTCGCAGACCGAGCCGCCCAGGCGGCAGAAGGCGGCGCCAAAGCTCACGCGGGTGCGGGTGCTGGCCTCGAAAAACAGATTGCCCAGCACCGCGCCCTCCAGCACGCGCGAGACTTTCTGGCGGCGGGCGATGGGCTGCATCATGTCGGCGACGCGAAACAGGTCCTCGACGGACTCGCGCGTGAACTGATCCACCGAAATCAGCTGGTGTTTGCCATTGAGCGCGATACGGTCTCGCAAGGGGCCTCCCTGTACGCTCTGCGTATATTTCTCAAGCAGATCGCGGTTTTGCACGATTTCGCTTACAAAGCGCTCGACCACCTCCGGCATGGCGCGGAATTCCTGCGAACCCTCCGGCAGCAGCCAGGTGTCAAGCGCTCGGCGCTTGACGCCGATACGCGCGGCAAAGACGTCGCGGGTCAGGTTGAGGCGGCGCATGGCGTCGCGCAGAAAGGCTTGCTGGGAGATGGACATGGCGGGCGGCCCCTGTGAATATACGCATTGCGCATATTATTCCAGAGACACCCCGGCGTAAAGCAGCTTTTGGGCCAAGCCGGCTCAGGTGTTGCTGTACTGCTGGGTGTCGTCCGAGGCGCCAGCATCCCCGAGGGTGAGCCAGCAGCCGGCGCCGAACCCGGCGATGCTCACCCCATAGCTGGCCAGCGCCAGAAGCAGGACAGGCCAGAAGAACCAGGGCCGCCGGCGGGGCTGGAGGGCGCGGGCCAGGGCGAGCAGCACAAAAGCCAGGGCCGCCGCGGCGATGCCGGCCAGAAAAAAGGCCAGGGGCCAGGACAGATCGGGCGGCGCCACATCGCCGCCCACCATGCCCAGGGAGAAAGCCATCAGCATCAGGGAGGCGATGCCGTTGAGCCAGCCCGTCCAGCGCAATGCCGAGGCCAGCAACAGGAAGACGCCGCTTACGGCCGTATCAGGCATGAGCCGGCCCTATTGCAGCGCGCGGCAGGCCGGCGTGGCGGATGCGATGGATTGCCTGGCCGCCGCGATCTCGGCCTGGTCCCAGATGCCCTCGCCCAGCACCGTGACCGTGACCTCGGCCTGGTTGGCGCGCTCGGCGACCTGGGTGTGGATGCGCTCCAGGATCTTGGCGGCCTCGGTTTCCTTGTGCACCAGGATCTCGTTGGGCAGGCCGCGTTCGCCGACGGAACGCTTGCCCATATAGACCGCCCCATAGGGATGGGCGCGCGTCTCGTGGCAGATGCGCACATACTCGCTGGCGCGCCGCAGGGCGGCCATGGGGTCCGCATCGACGACAAAGGTTTCCGTGATCCCTTTGGCGTCCGGCTCCAGCAAGCCCTTGCTGGCGCAACCGCTCAACACGACGGCGACCGCCGCCAAACCCATCCATAGGCGCATGAGACTGCCCTCTGTCACAAAAACATCGAAGGCCCGATTATGCAACAGCCCGCGGCAGGGCCCCAGCCCTGCCGCGGGCTGGACTTACTTTTTGGCCGCGCCCTGGATGGCTTCGCCGCCACGCTCGATGTCCTTGCCGGCGCCGGCAACCGTATTGCAGCCGGCGGAAACCGCGGCCAGCGCCAGCACAATGATCATGAGGGCTTTCTGCTTCATGGGATCTCCTTGTCTTTGATAAGGACAACAGCTCGCAAGGCTGGATGCCATCGGCTCCAGGCGCAGCCAGAATACCTCAGCGTCCGGGACTTGTCGCGCCGCAGCCGGAGCGCCCTGCCCAAATATTGAGCAGGGCGTCCAAGCCCTTATTCATAAAGCGTTTTTTGCCATTGCGCGGCAGCTGTCCCAAGACTTATCCACCGCGGCGGTGCACAACCGCGCTCAGGCCGCCAGCGCCTGCAAAGGGCCGGTCCATGGCACCGCATCGATGCGAAAGCGCGTTTCCTGGTAGCCGACTTCGGCATCGACCAGCAGGCGGTCCGCGATGGCCTGGCCCAACGCCCGGCGACAGAGATTTTCCATGTCGTCGGAGATGGATTGGAAAACGCCGTCGGGAATGCGCAGCCGCAGATTGGGCTCGGCAGCCGCACCGGGCTTGAAGCGCCCGATATGGATGTGAGCGGGATAGCCGTGCGGGCACCAGACGCCAATGACGAACTTGCCCTGCACGCCGGTATCCGCGACAAAACCGGGATGATCGTACTTCGCCGTTCCCATCCTGTTGTTCTCCCTTGTGTGCTGGTTGTCCGTGCATGGTAGCGCAAGCAAGGCGATGGCGGCGATCCAAATGCAAAAGCCCTGATTTCGTAGGAAATCAGGGCTCTCAATTGGTTGCGGGGGCAGGATTTGAACCTACGACCTTCGGGTTATGAGCCCGACGAGCTGCCAGACTGCTCCACCCCGCGTCTGATGAAACGAATCATACACCATTTTGAAAGATGCTGCACGGCGCGCGCCATGGACGCGCGCCAAACCGGTTGCGCATGCAAATAAATCAGGCGGCTGTCCTGCCCGGCCTTGAGCGTGACCACGCCGGCCTCATGGAAGCAATGCGCTTCGCCGGCCTGCAGCGCCGACTCGACACGCTGATAGACATCAAGGCCGCCGGCGCGCGCTTCGCCCACCGCGATCCGGCCCTCCAGGCAGACGACTTGATCGCCCGAGCGGGCATAGAAGCTGCGGCACCCGCCGCCAGGCAGGGACTGAAAGGATGAGAGAGGCATGTTGTGGACTCCGTATCGCCGAAGCCTCCAGACTACGCAGCCCGGCGCGTGCGCAACAGGCACACGCAAACCTTATCTGTTCCATAACAGCTCGCCATCCGGCTTTCTGTTATGGTGGTTTTACCGTTGCTCTGTGCCTGTCCCCTCCCCCTATCGCGCGGCATCATGAAGCCCATGCACGCCCAGCCGCTGTACCAACGCCTTGCCGAGTATTACCGCGACGCCATCCAATCCGGCGCCTTGCCTCCCGCCGCGCGCATGCCTTCGGTGCGCGCGATGGTGCGCACCCACCACGTCAGCCTGAGCACGGCCCTGCAGGTCTGCCGGCGGCTGGAAGATGACGGACTGGTCGAGGCCCGCCCGCGCTCGGGTTACTTCGTGCGCCGCGCCGCCGCGCCCCGGCTGGCGCCGGCCACGGAGCCCGATATGCGCGCCCCGGCCGATCCGGCCCGCTATGTCGGCATCCACGACCGCGTGTCGAACTTCGTGGCGCGCTGCGAGCAGCATGCCCTGTCGACCAATTTCGCGCTGGCCGCGGCCGAACCCTCTGCCTATCCGCAGCATGCCTTACGGCAGGCCATGAGCCGCGTGCTGCGCATGAACCCGGAATTGCTCACCAGCCGCGCGCCGCCGCAGGGCGCGCTGGAATTGCGCACCGTGCTGGCGCGCCGGGCGCTGGACTGCGGCATCCGTGCCACGGCGCAGGACATCCTGGTCACGCACGGCTGCATCGAAGCGCTCAACCTGGCTTTGCGCGCCGTGTCCCGGCCCGGCGATACCATCGCCGTGGAGTCCCCGACTTATTTCGGTCTCCTGCAAATCCTCGAAAGCCTGGGGCTGCGGGCGCTGGAGATCCCGACCAGCCCGCAACGCGGGCTGTCGGTTGATGCGCTGGAGCTGGCCTTGCGTACGCAAGCCGGCATCCGCGCCGTGGTGGTGGTGCCGAATCTGCAGAACCCGCTAGGCTGCATCATGCCGGACGAGGACAAGCAGCGCCTGCTGGAGGTCTGTGTGGCGCACGGCGCCGCGCTGATCGAGGACGACACCTATGGCGCGCTGGCCGACGGCGGGCCGCACCGGGCCATCAAGCACTGGGACCGCGCCGGCGACGTCATCTATTGCTCGTCGCTGCACAAGACGCTGGCGCCGGGCATGCGGCTGGGCTGGATCATGGGCGGACGCTGGCAGGCGCGGGTCGATATGCTCAAGTTCGCGCAGAGCCGGCCCAATGAGGCGACCGGGCAGCTGGCCGCCGCGAGCTATATGGCCACCAAGGCCTTTGACCGCCATCTCGCCCGCCTGCGCCGCCAGCTCACGCAGCAGCGCCAGTGGGTCGCCGACGCCATCGCGCGCGAGTTCCCGGCCGGCACGCGCCTGAGCCTGCCGCCGGGCGGCATGCTGCTATGGGTGGAGCTGCCGGGCGGCGTGTCCGGCATGGCGGTATTCGAGGCCGCGCTGGGCGCGGGAATACGGGTGGCGCCGGGGGCGATGTTTTCCAACTCCGGCCGCTACGATCATTATCTGCGCCTGTCCTGCGCCGAGCCGGATTCCGCACGCATCGAGCAGGCCGTGCGCCGCCTGGCCGCGATCGTCGCCGCGCTCCAGAAATGAGCCGGGGACACAAGCCTTTGTCGCAAAAGGGAAATGCCGATTTATCGGGCAGCTATCCCAAGACTTATCCACAAAAGCAGTGGATAACTCGGGCGGCGGCGGTTTACTTCAGGGCGGCCTGCACCATGTCGCGCACGCTCTCGAAACCCGCCATGTATTGCGGGTTTTCCGAGCGCGCCAGCAGCGTCGAATAGTTCTTCTCGAGCTGGGCCTCGATGGCTTCTTTCAGGCCGGGAGACTCCTTGACCAGATGCAGCGTGGCCGCCAGCGTGGCGTTCAGCGCGTCGATGCGCCCACCCTGGTGCGACACCGTGTGCACGATGACGGCGATCTGTTCCTGAATATCCATGGCAAACCTCTTTGTGTGGGACACCGCGAGCGCGGATGATGGGCCGGATGCTAGCACGGCGCCCCGCGCCGGGCGCCGCGCCCACGCTGGCATAAAATACCGTCATTGCAGCCCTGTTTCGGAAACCGACATGCATTTTCGTCTTGCCCTGCCGCTTTGCCTGCTCGCCCTGCTCACGGCTTGTGGCGTGAGCAGCGAAATCAAGCGCGTGGACAAGGATCGCTACGAGATCCGCTACAACGCCGGCGCCAAGGCCATGACCTGGGTGGAGATCAAGAACCAGGCGCGCAAGCAGGCCGAGGACTATTGCGCCGGCATGAACCAGCGCTACGTCCGCCCGGAAGTCAGCTCCAACCACGCGACCGGCCTCATGCCCAAGGAGGCGCGGGTGACTTTCAGTTGCGAGGACAAACCGGCGCCCAGCCCGGCCAAGGACAACTAAAGCCTCAGCCGGCGTGCAGGCGCGCGGACACCAGGGCGTGGGCCAGGATGCGCGCGGCCTCGGCCAGCACGCGCTCGCGGCCCGGCAGGTCCAGCGGCGATTCGGTCAGATAGGCGGAGATCAGCACCGGCGCGGCGGGCGCGGGCCAGGCCACGCCGATGTCATTGCAGCTGCCATGGCCGCCGGCGCCGGACCGATGAGCCAGCGCCCAGGCGGCGGGCAGCCCCGCGCGCAGGCGCTCTCGCCCCGTGCGGCATTGCATCAGCCAGTCGCGCAGGCGCTCGCGCTCGGGCGCCGGCAGGACATCCCCCAACACCAATTGCCGCAGATTGCCCAGCATGGCCGCCGGCGTGGTGGTGTCGCGCTCGTCGCCGGGCCGGGCTTCGTTCAGGGCCGTTTCGAGGCGGTCCAGCCGCGTCACGCCGTCGCCCAGCGCGCGCGCATAGGCCGTAAGGCCAGGCGGCCCGCCGATGGTGGAGAGCAGCAGATTGGCCGCCGTGTTGTCGCCCCACAGCAGGGCCGCCTCGCAGAGCTGGCCCAGCGTCATGCCCTCGTTGAGGCGCTGCTGGGTCACCGGTGAATAGGTCACGATGTCGGCCGCGCTCAGGCGCATCGGCCGGGACAGATCGTCTTCGCCGCGCGCCACTCGCGTGAGCACGGCGCCCACGGCAAGCAGCTTGAAAGTGCTGCACAGGGCAAAGCGCTCATCGGCCCGGTAGGCGATGGCGTAACCGCTTTGCACATCGAGCAGGCTCACGCCCAGGCGCCCGCCCTCGCGCGCCTCCAGGCGCGCCAGCTGGCGCTGCGCGTCGTCACCGGCCGCGGACAGGCTGTCGCGCACCCCGGCCAGGGCGGGCAGCCCCGCCGCCGAAGCGCCCAGCCAGGCCAGCACGCCCGCGCCAAACGTTCTTCTGTCCATCGTCCCACCTCCAGGCCAACCGCCGCGCGCAAAACCTCATGGTACTGCGAATAACATTGACGCCGGCACGGCGAGCGGCGAGCATAACGGGACACTCTGGAGACCCGCCCATGTCCCTGTCCATCCGCGCCCTGCAAGCCGACGACCACGCCCGCTGGCTCGAACTCTGGAAGGGCTATAACCGCTTCTATGAGCGCGAGGCCGATCCGGCGCAGGCCGCGCATACCTGGAAGCGCCTGCTGGCGCCGGACTCGCCCGTGCATGGCGTGGTGGCCTGCGACGCGGCGGGCCGGCCCATCGGGCTGGCGCACTACATCCTGCACGAGAACACCAATACCCTCACCCCGGTCTGCTATCTGCAGGATCTCTTCGTCGATCCCGCGGTCCGCGCCGAAGGCGTGGGACGCCAGCTGCTGGACTGGCTGGTCGCCCGGATGAAGGAAAACAACTGGTCGCGCCTTTATTGGAATACGCGCGAGAACAACTACCGGGCGCGGGGACTGTACGACAAGTACACCCCGCACAGCGGCTTTCTGCGCTATGTCCTGACCAACACCTCCCCGCCGGCGGCATGAGGGCGCGCGGCCTCAGGCCTGGGCGCCGAGGCGGAACACCAGGGTGTCCAGCCGGGTCACGCCGCGCGCGGCGAACTTGGGATCCTTGGCGAGGATGTCGCGCCGGTCAATGAGGCGGGCCCGCTCGCCATACAGCGACAGCACCTCGGCTTCGTCCAGCGAGAACGGCGGGCCGTCCATCTCGGCCTGCGGATAGTCCAGCGTCAGCAGCAGGCCGCGATAGGCCGCCGGCAGCTGGCCGTAGACATGCTTGACGTAGTCGCGGCGCATCGCCGCCGGCAGCGCCACCAGGGCGGCGCGGTCGTAGGCGCCCTGGCAGCCGGCCAGCGCGGCCGCGTCCAGCCCGAAGATGTCGCCGCAGATCAGCTCCACGCCCTGGGCGGCATAGTGCTGTCCGTAGGCGCTTTCCCAGCGGCGCGGCGTCCAGCCCTGCTCGGCGAAGAACTGCTCCACCGCCAGCGGCGAGAGTTCCACGCCCAGCACCTCATGGCCCTGCTCGGCCAGCCACACCATGTCCAGTGATTTGCCGGCCAGGGGCACCAGCACGCGCGCGCCCCTGGGCAGGCCCAGCGTGGGCCAATACTTCTGCAACAGCGGCGTGACCCGGGTCTGATGAAATCCCGTTTGTCCCTCGCGCCAGCGTTCCAGCCAGAAATCCGCTTCCATATGTCTCCACCTTGTCGTGCGCCGCCAAGACCCGGCGGCCGGCCCATTGTAGGACGCCAAAGACCGTGCTGGCGGCAGGGCTGCCATGCGCGGCCGGGCGGCGGCCGCGATATGCTGGCCGCCACCCCACCCTTCCGGAGACATCAATGGATCTGCAACTCGGCGGCAAGCGCGTACTCATCACCGGCGCGTCCAAGGGCATAGGCCTGGCCTGTGCGCATGCTTTCGCCCGCGAAGGCGCGCTGCCCATCCTGGTGGCGCGCGACCGCGCGGCCCTGGCCGAGGCGGCCGAGGACATCCGGCGCCAGACCAGCGTGGCGGCCGCATTCCTGGCCAGCGACCTGGCCCAGGCCGGCGCGGCCGAGGCCCTGGCGCGTGAAGCCGGCGGCATCGACATCCTGGTCAACAATGCCGGCGCCATTCCGGGCGGCACGCTGGAGCAAGTCGACGAGGCGCGCTGGCGCGCCGCCTGGGAACTGAAGATCTATGGCTACATCAACCTGACGCGGGCCTGCTATCCGGCCATGCGCGAACGCGGCAGCGGCGTGGTGGCCAACATCATCGGCAAGGCCGGCGTGGCGCCGCGCGCCGACTACATTTGCGGCGCGACCGCCAATGCCGGCCTGATCGCCTTTACGCGCGCCCTGGGCGGCGAGGCCCCCAGGCATGGCTTGCGCGTCTTTGGCGTCAACCCCACCCGCACGCGCACCGATCGTGTCATGACGCTGGCCCGCCAGCGCGCCCAGGCGCGCTGGAATGATCCGGAACGCTGGCAGGAGACGCTGACCGACCTGCCTTTCGGCCGCCTCACCGAGCCGGCCGAGATCGCCGACATGATTGTGTTCGGCTGCTCGCCGCGCGCGGGCTATCTGAGCGGCACCGTCATCGACCTGGACGGCGGCGAGCAATACACGGGCTAGAACCTGCGCGGGAGCTGGCCCAGGCGCCGCGCCAGGCGGCGCAAATCGTCGATCACGGGAACGGTGGCCAGCACGACCAGGAGCAGGGCCAGCGGCAAGGTGGCGGAAAAGCCGACGTGCGCGAAGGCCAGCGCGCCCGCCACGCCGCCCAGGAAGAACAGCGTCACCAGCGCGGCCAGCACGCCCAGCTTCTGGCGGTCGGCCGTGACCTTGGGCGCGTCGGCGGCCAGGGCGTTCCAGTAGAACAGCTTGCCCAGCTCGATGCCGATGTCGGTCACCATGCCGGTGATGTGGGTCGTGCGTATCTCGGCGCGCGACACCTTGGTGATCATGGCGTTCTGCAGGCCCATGATGTAGCACAGCAGCGTGACGGTCAGGGGCAGGTAGAGCCATTGATGCCGCTCGACGCTGGCGCCCATCAGGCCGAAGACCAGCAGGAGCGCGGCCTCCAGCAGCAGCGGCAAGGCGCATTCGCTGGCCAGCCGGGCGCGCCGGGCGAAGTTGATGAGCCAGGCCGAGGTCGCCGCGCCGCACAGAAAGGCCAGCAGCGCCGCCAGGCCCTGCATGGCCAATACCAGGCTGCCCAGGACCAGATGATCGGCCATCGCGGACACGATGCCCGACATATGCGAGGTGTACTGGGCGACCGCCAGAAAGCCGCCGGCATTGACCGCGCCGGCGACGAAAATCAGGAAATAGGCCAACTGCCGATTGGCCCTCGGGGTGCGCTGCGCCGCCGTCAGTTCGCGCAGAAGATAGGGAATCGCCACGTTGCCACCAAGACCATGATATCAACGCGGGGATTGTACGCCCGGCGGCGCCCAGGGCTGGCGGATGGCCTGGGAAAAGCCGGGTCCGTCGCCGGCCTGGGCCGCGCGCGCCGTGATGTCGGCCTGCCGGCGCAGCTGCGCCAGCGTGCGGTCGTGGCCCAGCCCGCCATGGGCGTAGAGGTATTCGGGCAGATAGCCTGACAGCAGCAGGCGGTAATCCAGCGGCAGGCCGGGCACGATGGCGCGCACCATCTCATAGACCAGCGTGGTGCAATTGGCTGTCACCGTGTGGTAGAAGGGCGGCCGCTCGCGCAGGGCATTGGCGGTATCCACATAGGCGAGGAAGAGCTCGCGCATGGCCTGGCGCGGCATGCGGATGGGATAGAGGGAGACCTGCTCGCCGCGCACCGCGGTGCGCACATAGATGATGTCGCGCTCGTCGGCGGCCACCACGCTGAGCTCGAATTGCTTGAAAAAGCCGCCGAGTTCGGAGAAGTGTTCGTGTCGCTCCTTGCGGATCTCGACCGAAAACACCACGCGCTGGCCGTCGGAAAAACCAAAGGACACCAGGGTATGCGCGATGGCGGGCATGCCCCAGGTCGAGAGCACCATGTCCACCGACTCCAGCCGGTCGAGATCGTAGCGGCGGTTTTCCCAGCGCACGGTGTAATCGCTGTCGCTACGCCACCGGAAGTTGCGCACATTGTCCAGCGTGACCAGGGACCCGTCCCGGCTGCCCTGCAGCATGCGGGCCACGTCGTCGGCCCATTGCCGGTCGTTGGAGGGCTGCAGCCCCTGCCACCACGCCAGCAGCAGCGCGGCCAGCAGCAGATAGCCCCAGCCGGCCCGCCGGCGCCAGGCCGGCCGGGCCGCCAGGGCATGGAGCGCGGTCAGCGCGCCGGCCAGCCAGAGCGCCAGGGCCAGGGTCTTGCCCGGCGCGCCGCCCGGGAACTGGTAATACAGGGCCAGCGCCCCCCAGGCGCTGAAAAGCGCCAGGGCCAGCGCGGCCGGCACCCGCCATGCAATGGACTTCCCCGACACGCCCTGCCCCCCTGCTGACCGATGGCAGACATTCTATGCCTGACGGCGCAATACCTGGCCCGGCCGCTCGCCCGTGGTCTTGCCGTCCTGCCAGACCGGGCGGCCATTGGTCCAGACCGCGTCGATGCCGGCGGCCGGCGCCACGGGATGGGCGAAGGTGGCCCGGTCTTCGACCCGCAGGGCGTCCAGGAGCACCAGATCCGCGTACGCGCCCTCGCGCAGCACGCCGCGGTCGGCCAGGCCGAAACGCGCCGCGGTCAGCCCCGTCATCTTGTGCACGGCTTTCTCCAGCGGAAACAGCCCCAGGCCGCGCGCATAGTGGCCCAGCACGCGCGGGAAGCTGCCCCAGAGGCGGGGATGCGGCATCTCATCGTGCGGCAAGCCATCGGAGCCTATCATCGTGTCGTCAAAGCCCAGGATGCGCGTGACGTCGTCCTCGTGCATGCGGAAATAAATGGCCCCGGCGGGCTGCAGGCGGCGCACCGCCTCGGGGACGGCGCAGCCCATCTCGCGGGCGACATCGTCCAGATCGCGCCCGGCGTACTGGGGGCTGGCCTTGGACCAGGTCACGATGACGCGGGCCGCGCCATCGACCAGCGCCTGCTCCAGGATGGTGGACGAGGCGTTGTAGGGATAGCAGTCCAGGCAGATGGGCTGGCGGCCCATCTGCTCGCCGATGCGCGCCAGCGTCTGCACGGAGCGGCCGTAGTTGGGCCGGCCCACCAGTTTGTGATGGGAGATCACCACGGGGACATCCAGCTCGCGTCCGATGCGGAAGGTTTCTTCCAGGCAGTCCATGATGGCGTCGCCCTCATCGCGCAGATGCGTGGTGAAGATGCCGCCGTGGCCGCGCAGCGGCCGGCAGACCTCGATGATCTCCTCGGTGCTGGCCGCGCGCGACGGCGCATAGGCCAGGCCCGTGGACACGCCAATGGCGCCGGCGTCCAGGGCCAGCTCGACCTGCTCGCGCATGGCGGCGATTTCGGCCGGCCGCGCGTCGCGCTCCAGATCAGGCACCGCCGCCACGCGCAGCGTGATGTGGCCCAGCAGCATGGCGCAATTGGTGGCGGCCGGCTGGTCCCGCAAGGCCTGCATATAGTCGGCATAGCGCGCATAGCGGAACCACTGTCCGTCGCTGTCGAGCAGGTCCAGCGGCGGCACCACGCGCGGCGGGCGGGGCGCCAGCGAGATGCCGCAATTGCCGCCGATGACGGTGGTCACGCCCTGGCTGACCTTGGGCGCCATGCCGCCATCGGATAACAGGGCGCGGTCATCATGCGTGTGGGCGTCGATGAAACCCGGCGCCAGCACGCGGCCGGCGGCGTCGATTTCGCGGCGGCCGCTGTGGCCCGACAGATCGCCCAGGCGGGTGATGCGCTCGCCGTCGACGGCCAAGTCGCCCGAATAGCGCGGCGCGCCGCTGCCATCGACGATCTCGGCGCCGCGGATGAGCAGGTCATGGACAGTGGACATGCTTATTTCTCGCTTTTCTTCAGATTCCAGAACAGGGTGACGGGCGCCTCCAGGATGCCGGACAGCCGCGTGCTGTAGGCCGCCGGAATCTGGAACTGGCCCAGCGGCCCCACCACGCCCTCGTCGATGGCCACCTTCTGGATTTCGGCGGCGATGCGCTTGCGTTCGGCCATGTCGGTGGACTGCGCATATTTCAGGCGCAGGGCTTCCAGGGCGGGCACATCGGGCCAGCCGGCCCAGGCCTTGCGGCCATTGGCCTGCAAGGTGGTATTGCCGAAGGGATCGCCGCTGGTGGCCAGGATGCTGTAAGTCGAGAAAATGTTCCAGCCGCCTTCGGAGGGCGGATTCTGGTTGCCCTGCTGCGAGACCACGCTCTGCCAGTCCATGGCCTTCATGACCACCTTGAAGCCGGCCTTGCGCAAGGCCGCGCCCAGGACCACGGGCTGGGCCGAAAGCATGGCGATATCGGAGGGCTGCAGGATGACCACCGGCGTGCCGTCGTACTTGGCTTCCTTGAGCAGGGCCTGGGCGCGGTCCAGCCGGCCCGGCACCACCCAGTCCTCGCCCGTGGTGTCGCCCATGGGATTGCCGCAGCCCATGACGGCCGCGCAGGTCCGGTAGTACTGGGGATTGCCCACCAGGGCCTTGAGCACATCTTCCTGGCTGACCGCCGCGATGGCGGCCTGGCGGACCAGTTTGTTGTCAAACGGCGGATGAAGATGGTTCATGCGGAAGTAGGTCCAGGCGCCCAGCTTGTCCAGCACCTTGACCTGCAGGCCCGGCTGGCCCTCGACCATGGGCAGCAGGTCGAAAGGCAGCTGCTGCATGTAGTCCACCTCGCCGTTCTGCAAGGCGTTGACCGCCGTCATCTGGTCGGGCATGGCGACCCACTCGACGCGATCGACGTTGACCACCTTGCCCCCGGCCGTCCAGCTGGGCGGCTCGGCGCGCGGCACATAGTCCTTGTTCTTTTCGTAGACCACCTTCAGGCCGGGTTTGAATTCGCCCGCCACGAACTTGAACGGGCCCGAACCGATGAACTCCTTGATGGGCTGGGCGCTGGGCGTGTCGGCAATGCGCTTGGGCATCATGAAGGCCGGGCGCGAACTGAGCTTGGCCAGGCCTTCGAGCAACAGCGTGGTCGGCTGCTTGAGCACCACGCGGAACTGGCGCGCGTCGATGGGCTCGATGCCCTGGACCATGGTCATGAGGACCTGTCCGCTGGCGTCGACGTCGGCCCAGCGCTTGATGGAGGCGATGCAGTCCTCGGCCGTGACGGCCTGGCCGTCGTGCCACTTCAGGCCCTCGCGCAGCGTGAAGGTATAGACCTTGCCGTCATCGCTGGCCGTCCAGCTGGCCATCTGCGGCTGGACCTTGAAGTGTTCGTCCGTGCCCAGCAGCGTGTCGTAGATCATGTAGCCGTGGTCGCGCGTCAGGAAGGCCGTGGTCATGACCGGATCCAGCACGCGCAAGCCGGACTGCATGACCACGGACACCGTCTGCGCCGCGGCGCCGGCCGACAGGGCGGCCGTCAAGGCCGCGCCCAGCAGCATCCGCCTGGCGCCGCGGCGCAGGCTGTGCATCAACATCATGGCATTTCCCCTTTTGACTGGCCGCCAGCGCGGCCTTTTCCGGATGTCGGGCGCGCGGCTTCCAGCGCGCTCAACGGTTGCGATCGCAAAGGCTCGGGCAGGCCCCGCACCATCTCCTGCAGGGCCGCGTAGAGGCGGCGCCATCCCTCATTGCCGCGCAAGGGCAGGCCCAGGAAATGGCTTTCCGTCTTGGCGCGCAGCATCAGATACAGCACGCCGGCCAGCATGATGCTGACCTGGGCCGGAACGTCGGCCTCGTCGGTCAGGCCGTCGACGCGGTCGATGAAGGCGCGCGCGGTCCGCTCGCGGCGCTCGGCCAGGCGCGCCGTGACCTCATTGCGTTCGACCAGCTCCCAGCGGCGGATCTCGCGCAGCGTTTCGTTGCCGGCCAGGGCTTCGATCTGGGCGCGCAGCATGGCGAGGATGAGTTCGGCCGGCGGACGGGCGCTGGATTCGCTGTCGGCCAGCAGCCCGGCGTGTCCGGTCCAATAATCCTGCTCCCGCATCCAGGTCATCAGCAAGCCCGGCAGGCCATCGAAATAGCGGTAGATCAGCGTTTTGCTGACGCCCGCGCGCTTGGCGATGGCGTTGATGCCGACCCCGGCCATGCCGCTGTCGCGGATCTGGTCTTCCAGGGCCTGCAGGATCTGTCTTTCGGTCTGCTCACGCCGCGACATCGCGCCCCCGCATCAGCAGATGCCCGCCGCCCGGTCCGGGATGCACGGTGCCGGCCCGCAGCTCGGCATAGAGTTCAGTCTGGGCGCGCCCCACCCAGCGGCCCTCGCGCCAGACGCCGGCGCCGAGATAGACGGCGGTGCCGGGCCGGTTCAGGGTGGACAGGCGCGGATCGGCGCTCTCCAGGGCCAGGATGCGGCCCTGGGCGTCGACATGCACCCGGTCGGCCGGGCCGGCCTGAATGGTCACGGGCGCATCCAGCGTCAACAGATGCAAGGCGCCGGCGCGGCCCGTCAGCCGGGCCCAGGCCAGTTCGGCGAGGTCCGGCGCCAGCGGCGCGCGCGTGTAGATGCTGTTGTGCAGCAGGCCCAGGCTGGCTTCGTAGGTCCGGCGGCGCAGCTCGCCCAGATCGTCGCGGCGCGTGACGCGCACGCTATTGCCCATGCCCAGCCGCCCGCCTGTGTCCAGCGCGATGAGGCCGGCGTCCCACTCGGCATGCGCGGCCAGCACCTCGTCGACCGCCTGCTGCGGCGCCTGGCCCTGCGCCATACGGCGCAATACCGCCTGGTTCAGCGCCATGCCGTCGGCGCCCGGCTGGTTGGGCAGGCGGTGGCCGGTGACCAGGCCCAGGCCGGCCTGGCCGGCCAGGAACTGGACCAGGGGCTCGGGGCGGTCCGGGCCGCTGGAGATGGCCGCCGCCAGGCGGGCGGATTGCCAGCCCGGCGGCATATCCAGGGCGGTGATGCCGCCGCGTTGCGTCTGGCCGTAGTGCAGCGCGCCCTGCGCGTCCACGATGGCCAGCACGGCGAAGCCGCCGATGGCGCCCCGCCCCAGCAGCTCGGCGCCCAGCACGGCGTCGCGCACCGCCCAGGCGGCGCGTTCACCGCTTGCCGCCACGCCTATCGTCATATCGCCTCCGCAATGTGACCATGTGGTCACACGCCGATGCTAGAGCGCGGCCCGCGGCAGGGAGAACTAGTGAAAACCCGGGAGAATGAAGACGGCCAGGCGCGGGCGCGCCTGGCCGGGTGAGTCAATACCGGCGGTATCAGAAGCGATAGCGCAGACCGCCGTTGAAGAGCCAGCCGTCGACGCCGGATCCGCCCAGGGCCTGCATGCGGGCGACTTCGCCATAGAGCGACAGCATTTCGCTGACCGTGCCCGTCACGCCCACTGAGTAGCGCATCGCATCGCCGTACTGGCCGGTGCGGAAGGTGGCGTCGCCGACATCGACGCTGGAGGCGCCGTTGAAGGCATGCAGCACATGGATGCCGGCGTAAGGCGTGATGCGCCCGCTGGCCAGGTCCACCGGACGGGTCAGGCGCGCGCCCAGGCGGGCCATGCCCTGGGTTTGCGAGCCGATGTCCACGTCCAGGCCGTCCGCGTCCCGCTTGCTGTCAAAGCGCAGGTGTTGCGCGACCAGCTGGATCTGGGGCTCGAGGTTCATGCCATAACCGATGTCAAAGGGATAGCCCGCTTCGATGGAGGCCGCGAAGCTGTTGCCCTTGAGATCCATGACCTTGCCGCGCGCGTCGGTGCGCACGTCGCCATTGAACCAGCCCAGCGAGAGGATGCCGTCCACATACCAGCCCTCATTGCTGAGGTAGGTGGCATATCCCGAGAGGCGATAGATATCGGTCTTCGTGCGGCTGGCGCCATCGACGGCGTCGGGACGGTAGGTCAGGCGGCCCATGGAGCCGGCCGCGCCGAAGCGCCACACGCCGTCTTCCGAAGCCTGCTTGAACAGATTGCCGCCCAGCTGCACGGCGCCGTAGTCGCCGCTGGCGTCGTAGCCATAGCCGCGAAAGCCGCGGTTGGACTGATAGTCGAAGTCGCCGCCATAAGCGCGGAAGAAGACCTCGCCCTTGCCCTTGTCCAGACCCATGGCCCGGTCATCGCGGATTTCGCCCAGGCGGCGATGGAGGGAATCCATGTCCGCATAGGTAGCGTATTGCAGCGCGATGGGCGCGGTCAGGTAGGAAGCGACCTGGGGCACCACTTGCGGGCGCACATCCGGCCGGGTGGGGTCGGGGGTGACGGGCCCTTCCGGACCGACATAGGCGCTTTGCAGGCGATAGTCCCAATAACCGTCGGCATTGCCGACCAGGGATTGCGCCGGATCGGCCGCGCCCAGCTCGGCGCCCGGGCCATAGCTGAAGAGACGATAGGTATAAGGCTGTTCCGGCGCATGGACATAGCCGCCTTTGAGCGTGAAGGCGTTGCTGGTGGAGGCCCCTGCGACCTGCACCACCGAAATACCTTCATGGCTGAGATGCCGGGCATCCGGCGAGGTCAGCCCGCCGGGGCTGCCGGAAATGCCATTGACCTGCACCTGGGTCGTGCCGATGGCGTCTCCCGCGACCAGCAGGCGGTCGGTGTGCTGATTGCTCAGTTCGCCGCCGGTGTTTAGATAGGTGTTCACGGCGACGACGCCATCGGCGCCGCTGTAGTTGCCGCGGACATTGAGCTGGCGATAGGCGCTCGCATCGGTGGGCCGCGAAGCCACGTCGCCGGCGGCCTGCAGGTCGATCAGGCTGTTGGCATTGCTCAGTTCGTCCACGGTGGAATCCAGGGTGACATTCCAGCGGCTGGCGTCCTTCAGGTTGACATTGATCGTGCTCCCGCTTTCGGCGCCCACGCGGCCGGTGATGAGCGAGCCGCTGGCATTGACCGTGCCATTGCCCGGCCCCGCATTGTCGGGGGCCGCCCAGATGGCGTTCTGCCCACCGGTGACCGAAGAAGCATCCAGGTTGACCACGCCATGCCCGCCGTAGAAACGCAGGCCGTCGGCCTGCTGCGACGTCATGGTCGTGCGCGCGAGGTCCACGGTATTGGGCGCCGCCTCGTCGCCCCCGTAGATGAACAGCGCGTGGGAACTCGCACCCTCGGTGTGCAACGTGGCGCCGTCCGCCGAGAAGCTGGCTCCATTGAGCACCCCCACCGCATTGGCTCTGGCGCCCGTGGTATGCACCAGCGTGCCCGCGCCCTCGTGCATGCCTAGCGTGACCGCCCCGCCCTGCACCAGCAGGGCGCGCGAACCGTCCTGCGTGGTTTCCAGCAGGCTGCCGTTCAGGGCGGTCTGGCCGCCCGTACTCCAAACCGGAATGGAATCGCTACCGCCGGCCGTGATGCGGGTGCCGCTCAAGGTGACATCGCCGGCACTGATCCAAACGGTCTGCGTGCCATTCTTGGTGGAATGGATGGAGGAATCGACCAGGTCCACCTGGCTTGTCGCGCCGCTCACCACCAGCGCGCGCGCGTCTTCGGCCACGATGTCCACCTGGGAGCCGTCGAATGTGGCGCCAGCGATGTTGACCGCATAGGCGTCGCCCGTGGTGTGCACCGAGGTGTTATTGGCCGTGAAATGGGTGCCCGGATAGGCCTCGACGCCATTGGCCTGAAAGCCGCTCGTGGTGATCGAGCCGTTGTTCAGGGTCAGGTGGGTGTCCTTGTCGGCGCCGCCCGCTGTCAGCCACACGCCGTGCGACTGCAAGCCCGTGGTGGTGATGCCGGTATTGTCCAACGTGATCTCGGCGCCGCCCCAGCTCGTGACGCCGCGCGAACGGTCGCCCGACGTGGTCAGGGTGGCGTTATTGAGCTTGACCGTGGCCTGCTGGCCATAGGAGCGCAGCCCATCGGAATTGCTGCCCTGGGTGGTCACGAAAACATCGGTGCCTTCGAATTCCGAGCGGCCGGCGTCGCCCGCGGTATAGATGCCGCGCGCGTTGATATTGTCATCGGTGTCATCCGTCACGACGTTGATGTACGTGCCGCCGCCATTGACCGTGATCTTGCCCTCGCCCACGAACAGGCCGTCGGCCGAATGGCCATGCGCGTTGATATAGATGGCGCCCTCATTGGCCTTGAGCGTGGCCTCGCCGCCGCCGTAAACCTGCACGCCGGTGCCGCTGTGGTGCTCCGGATAGGGCGGTTGCGGCGAGATGGTGGTGCCGCCCTCGATGATGGCACTGCCGCCACCCACCCTGATGGGCTGTTCCACCAGTCCCGGTCCATAGACGATGGGCTGGGCCTGCGCCGGCAGGGCAAACGCCGCGGCAAGCGCCACCACCAGCGGGGCGGCTCGCCACTTGGCGCGGCGCATAGGGCGGCGGATCGGCTGACCCGGCCGGGAAAGACTTCTGATGTTGCTCATGACCACTCCCGTCTCGTTAACACCTTGCTGACGGAGGGCATAGAGGGCTGCCGTAGAACTGTCCAGAATGTCGCGCCAACGGCCTCATGGTGAGCGCCATTCGACCTAGTGAAAACCCTATAAATCTGTCCCTTTTAAATGTTTGACCGTTGGGGGCGCGAATCGTTGCCGCGCGCGCACATCCGCATCGTGACGAACTGCGCAAGAGTGTTTAATCCGGAGGCTTTTTCAGTGCGAGACCGGAAAAAAACGCCGGCCTGGCATCCCGCCGGCATGCATATCCCTCTTGCGCCGCCGGGCGGGTGTGCACCCCATTAAATTGCTTTTTGATTTTTTAAAATGCAATAATGCGCGACATGGATGCCGCCCCTCTCGCCCCGGCCACCCTGGCCGTCGGTAGCGACCGCTACCTCATCGTCGATCTGCCCGCCCTGGCCTCGCCGCGCCTGCCCGTGGTGCTGCGCCTGCTGCTGGAAAACGTGGCGCGCCATATGCGCGGCGAGGAAAGGCAGGCGGCGATCGCCGCCCTGAACGGCTGGCTGGATACAGGCAGCAGCCTGGCCGAAATCGCCTTCCAGCCGGGCCGCGTGCTGATGCATGACACCACCAGCACGCCGGCCCTGGTCGATATCGCCGCCATGCGCGATGCGCTTGCCGAAGCCGGCGTCGACCCGGCGCGGCTCAATCCCGTGCTGCCGGTGGATGTCTCGGTCGACCATTCGCTGGCCGTGCAGGCCTATGCGCGGCCCGATGCCGCGCGCCTGAACATCGGGCATGAGATCCGCCGCAACGGCGAGCGCTACCGCTTTCTGCGCTGGGCCCAGTCGGCCCTGCGCGGCGTGCGCATCCATCCGCCAGGCACGGGCATCATGCACACCATCAACCTGGAACAGCTGGCCACGCTGGTGCAGGCCGAAATGCGCGAGGGCCGGCGCTGGGCCGTGCCGGACATGATGCTGGGCACCGATAGCCACACCCCCATGATCAATGGCATCGGCGTGCTGGGTTGGGGCGTGGGCGGGCTGGAAGCCCAGACCGTGATGTTCGGCATGCCCACCATGCTGCGCATCCCCGATGTCATCGGCGTGGAGCTGACCGGCGCCTTGCCGTCCGGCGTGCTGGCGACCGATCTGGCGCTGGCCGTCACCGAGCGCCTGCGCGCCCTCGGCGTGTCCGGCGAGTTCGTCGAATTTTTCGGCCCGGGCGTCAGCGCCCTGCCGGCCGGCGCCCGCGCGGTGGTGGCCAATATGGCGCCCGAGTACGGCGCGACCACGGCGTATTTCCCGCCCGACGAGGCGGCGCTGGACTATCTGCGCCAGACCGGCCGCGACGAGGCCAGCCTGGCGCTGGCGCGGTCCTATCTGCGGCGCAATGGCCTGTGGTTCGATCCCCAGGCGCGCCCGCGCTATACACGCACGCTGAGCATCGCCCTGGACCGCCTGGCCGCGAGCGCGGCCGGCCCGCGCCGCCCGCAGGACCGGCATGCGCTGGCCGAGGTGCCCGCGACGCTGCCGCCCTTGGACAGCGGCGCGCCCGGATTGCCCGCCTACCCCGTGGCCATCGCCGCGATCACCAGCTGCACCAACACCAGCGACCCGGCGCTGCTGATGGCCGCGGGACTGCTGGCGCGCAAGGCGCGCGCGCGCGGCCTGCGCGCCGCCCCCTGGACCAAGACCTCGCTGGCGCCCGGCTCGCCCGCGGCCTACAGCTATCTGCGCCGCGCCGGCCTGCTGGACGATCTGGGCGCCGTGGGCTTTGACATCGTGGGCTTCGGCTGCAGCACCTGCATCGGCAATGCCGGCCCCTTGCCCGCCGCCATCGATGCCGGCGCGCGCGCCGGCGCCATCCGGCCCGTCGCCATCCTGTCGGGCAACCGCAACTTCCCGGGCCGGGTCCACCCCGACCTGGAGCTGGGCTTTCTGGTGTCGCCGCCCATGGTGATCGCCTACGCCCTGGCCGGCGATGCGCGGCGCGACCTGGTCCATGGCCCCGTGGCCCACGACGCGCAAGGCCGGCCCGTGATGCTGGCCGAGCTGTGGCCGCATGAGGACGAGATCCAGGCCTGTCTGCGGGCCGGCCTGGCGCGCGAGGACTTCGCGCGCGATTTCCGCCGGGCCCAGGCCAATCCCGATTGGCATGCCCTGCCCGCGCCCGAGGGCGCCCGCTTTGCCTGGGACCCGGCGTCCACCATGCTGCGCCGCCCGCCGTTTGCCACCCGCGACGCCGGCAGCCTGCTGGGCCGCTATACCGCCTACCCGCTGCTGGCGCTGGGCGACGACGTCACGACCGACCATATCTCGCCAGCCAGCGCCATCCCGCCCGACAGCCTGGTGGCCGACTTCCTGGTGGCCCGCGGCGAAGACCGCGGTGATCTGAATGTCTTCGCCTCTCGGCGCGGCAATTGGGAAGTCATGCTGCGCGCCGCCTTCCACAGCCGCACCCTGGGCAACCAGCTGGCCGGGCAAGCCCCGGTGGCCCATACCCTGCATATCCCCAGCGGCCGCCTCATGCCGATCTGGGAAGCGGCCGCCCGCTACCAGGACGACGGACATAGCGTGGTGCTGGTGGCTGGCGAACGGTACGGCACCGGATCGTCGCGGGACTGGGCGGCCAAGGGCCAGCGCCTGCTGGGCATACGCGCCGTGCTGGCCGCCAGCTTCGAGCGCATCCACCGCTCCAACCTCATCGGCATGGGCATCCTGCCCTTGCGCCTGCCGGCGCAGTGGCCGGGCCTGGCGGCCGGCGACCGCATCGAGATCGACGCGGCCGACATCAGGCCGCGCGCGGACGTGCCGCTGCGCCTGCGCCACGCCGCCGGCGGCGCGACCGCCCTCGTGGCGCAGGCGGCCGTGGAAACCCGGTTGGAATGCGAGTTGCTGCGCGCCGGCGGCGTGATACCGGGCATCCTGGCGCAATACCTGGGAGGCTGAAATCCGGACGGCGGGCGATCCCGTTTAGCCCCTGCCCATCCGGGTTAAAGTGGCACGCATGAAACCGCACACCGCCCTTGCCGCGCAGATCATCGGCCTGATCCAGACCGAGGGTCTGGCGCCGGGCTCGCATCTGCCGGCGCAATGGCTGGCCGACCGGCTGCGGGTCTCGCGCACGCCGGTCAACGAGGCCTTGCGGGGGTTGGCCGGCCAGGGTCTCTTGGTCCGGCAGCCCAATCGCGGCTATTTCGTCGCCGCGCCGGCGCGTCAGGCCGAGGCCTCGGCGCCGCCGGAGCCGGGCGACCAGGCCTATTTCCGTATCGCCGACGACCTGCTCAACGGCGCGCTGCCCGAGGCCGTGACCGAATCCCAGCTCCGCCAGCGCTACCAGCTGACGGTGGCGCAGCTCAATGCCGTGCTGGACCGCATCGCGGCCGAAGGCTGGATCACGCGCCGCCCGGGCTATGGCTGGGAGTTCTCGTCCATGATGCGCACGCCCGACGCCTTGCTGCAGTCCTACCGCCTGCGCCTGGCGCTGGAACCCGCCGCCCTGCTCGAACCCGGCTATCGGCTGGATCCCGCCGTGCTGGCTCGCTGCCGCCAGGCCGAGCTGCAGCTGCTGCAAGGCGGCATCGAGACCGCCACCGCCGACCAGCTGCATGCGCGCGGGGTGCATTTTCACGAGTCGCTGGTCGAGGCCTCGCACAACGTCTTTTTCGTCGATGCCATCCGCCGCGTGAACCGGGTGCGCCGACTGCTGTCGTACCGCTCCATGCGCGACCGCAAGCGCTACCGCGACCATTGCGAGCAGCATCTGCATATCCTCGACCTGATCGAGGCCCAGCACCTCGCCGCGGCCGCCATGGCCTTGCGCGAACACCTGCAGCATACGCTGCGCAACATCGAAGCGATCGCGCCGCTGCTGCGCGCCTGACCCCCGGAAACCCGCCCCCATGCTCAACGACGTTCTCGACCTGATCAAGCTGACCGGCCTGGGCCTGACGCTGATGCTGCCGCTGGCCAATCCCCTGACATCCATGTCCCTGCTGCTGTCGCTGGGCCAGCACATCCCCTACCGCGAACGCCAGAAGCAGATCGGCCAGGCGGCCTGCTATGTCGTGGGCATCATGCTGGTGACCTATTACGCCGGCGCCTGGATCATGAGCACCTTCGGCATCTCCATCCCGGGGCTGCGGATCGCGGGCGGCCTGATCGTGGTGGCCATCGGCTTCAGCATGCTGTTCCCCAAGACCGCGTTGGAAGACATCCCGGAAGCCGACAAGGCGGCCGACGCCATCCCGCAGCGCGCCTCGCCCAATATCGCCTTCGTGCCGCTGGCCATGCCCGGCACGGCCGGCCCCGGCACCATCGCCATGATCATCAGCGCCACCTCGACCCTGGACGCCGCCGACCACTACGCCCGCTGGGTCATCGACCTGACGCCGCCCATTGTCTTCCTCTTGCTGGGCCTGCTGTTCTGGGTCTGCCTGCGCTGGGCCGGCCGCATCGTCAAGATCATCGGCCATGACGGCGTGGAAGCCATCTCCCGCGTCATGGGCTTTCTGCTGGTCTGCATGGGCGTGCAGTTCGTCATCAACGGCGTGCTGGAAATCATCACCACCTATCTGGGCCAGATCCACGGCGGCCCGCCGGCTTGACGGCCGCGCGGGCGCCCTAGTCCTGATCGGCGGGCGCGCGTTCGGCCAGTTCTTCGAGCAGGGTGGCCGAGGGCGCGAAGAACAGGCCGCCGGTCACCGCGCGCGAGAAGTCCAGCAGGCGGTCGTAATTGCCCGGCGGCTTGCCGACGAACATATTCTCCAGCATCTGTTCAATGGGCTGGGGCGAACGCGCATAGCCGATGAAGTAGGTGCCGAATTCGCCCTGGCCGGGGCGGCCGAAAGGCATGTTGTCGCGCAGAATCTTGACCTCGTTGCCGGCCTCGTCCTCCAGCGTCGTGAGCGCGCTGTGCGACCAGTCGGGCTTGCTCTCCTCGTCCAGTTCGATGTCCGAGAGCTTGCGGCGGCCGATGATGCGCTCCTGCTGCTCGACCGTGAGCGCGTTCCAGGCCGTCATGTCGTGCAGGTACTTCTGGACCAGCACATAGCTGCCGCAGCGGAAATCGGGATCCTCATCGCCGACCAGCGTGAAGGGCGGCACGGCCTCGCCCTCGGGATTTTCGGTGCCGTCGACAAAGCCGATCATGGCGCGCATGTCGAAATTGCGGAAACCCTGGACTTCGTCCACCACGTCGATCGCCGCTTGCAGGCGCGTCATGAGCTGGGTGAGCAGTTCAAAGCCCAGGTCCTGGCGGTCGGCGCGCACATGCAGCAGCAGATCGCCAGGCGTGGCGACGGCGCGGCGCTCGCCTTCGCCGAATTCCCGGAAGGGATGCAGGCTGGCCGGCACCGGGCCGCCGAACAGGCGCGGCCAGGCCTGGGCGCCGAAGGCCAGCACACAGGACAGCTGGCCGTCCGGCACGCGCTTGCCGACCGAGCGCACCAGAGCCGCGATATCGGCGCAGCACTCGCGCACCGTGGCGCGGCTGCGCGCATCAGGCTTGACCGTGGCGACCAGGAAAAAGGCGCTGCGCGTGACCGGCGCGCTGACTGGCTGGGACAGGATGGGCATGGTGAGGACTCGCTCGGGAAAGGTGATGGAAAGCCTAGAGCTCGGTGGCCTTGGCGCGGTGCATCCAGAAGGTAAAGCGGAATTTGTCGGCCGGATAGGTGCTGACCGTGATGAGGAATTTCTGCTTGGCCTGGTCCAGGTACTGGCGCGTGATCTCCAGGGCCGGCATATGCGGCGCGGCGCGCAGATAGGGCGCGACTTCTTCGGATAGCGAGGTCGCCGCGATCTCCTGCTTGACGTCCAGCACGGCGCGGCCGGAGTTTTTTTCGATCAAGGTGCACAGCAGGCCGGTGCCGTCCTGGATCTGGTCCAGGATGGGCAGGCCCTCCTTGGGATCGAGATAGGCGTCGGTCCAGCAGACCGGCGCGCGCTCGGGCGTCTTCTCGGTGCGCAGCATGCGGATCTTGAGCCATTTCTGGCCCGGGCGGCATTCCAGCGCGGCGGCCAGCCGCTCGTCGGCCACCGCATCGGAGATGTCGATGATGGTGCGTTCGGTATAGCTGGCGTAGTTGACCAGGTCCTCGATGTTATGGAGCGACTTGGTGTAGCGGTTGCGGGTTTCCTTGGACAGGATCACCGTCCCGGCGCGGCGCTTGCGGCTGATCAGGCCCAGCCCTTCGACGATGTTCAGGGCCGACCGTATCGTGGTGCGGCTGACGCCATGTTCTTCGGCCAGGGCGACTTCGCTGGGCAGTTGATCGCCGACCCGCAAAGGGCCTTCGGTGATCTGTTTGACCAGCACGCTCGCAAGCTCGGTGTAACGGACATCCATGATGGGCTTCTTGATGGTGGCGCGGGCCGCCGTATTGTACCGAGCCCGTCCCCCGCCGCCGGCCGCGCCGCGCGGCCATGCCGATTGACGAAGCGGCCCGGCGCTCCTTAGAATAGTACGTACCATTAAATGGTATCTACTATTAAAACGCGCACGCGCGCCGCTGGGAGGAGACCCCCTCATGTTGCAACGCTTCAAATACCTGGCCCTGGGCTGTGCCCTCCTCGCCCAGGCCTCGGCCTGGGCCGCCTATCCGGAAAAACCGGTCACCATCATCGTGCCCTTCCCCGGCGGACAGACGGGCGACATCATCGCCCGCAGCATTGGCGAACAGCTGGCCCGGAAGCTGGGACAGCCCTTCATCATCGAAAACAAGGCCGGCGCCGGCGGCACGCTGGGCACCGGCTATGCGGCCCGCGCCCAGAACGACGGCTACACCCTGCTGTTGACCAGCACCGGGCCCTTCGCGATCGCGCCCTCGCTGTATTCGCGCCTGCCCTACAAGCCGCTGGAAGACTTCTCCGCCGTGGCCGACATCGCCGCCACGCCCCAGATCCTGGCCGTGGGCGCCCAATCCGGCATCAAGTCGGTCGCCCAGCTGGTCGAGGCCGCCAAGAAGGGCGACCTGTCATATGCCTCGGCCGGCAATGGCTCGACCCAGCATCTGACGATGGAAGTCTTCAGCGGCGAGACCGGCATCAAGATGGTGCACATCCCCTTCAAGGGCAGCGCCGAGGCCCAGACCCAGGTCATCGGCGGGCTGATCCCGGCCACCTCCGATTCCCTGCCGGCCATCCTGCCGCAGATCAAGGCCAACAAGCTGCGCGCCCTGGCCGTGCTGGACAATGAGCGCAGTCCTTTCCTGCCCGATCTGCCCACGCTGCATGAACAGGGTTATCCGGCCATCAGCACCGTCGCCTTCTTCGGCCTGCTGGCGCCCAAGGGCACCGACCCGCGCATCATCGAAACCCTGAACACGCAGGTCAACGAGATCCTGCGCACGCCCGAGGTGGCGCAGCGCTTCCAGACGCTGGCGCTGACCCCGGCCAAGCCCAAGACGGCCCAGCAATTCCAGGACTATCTCGGCGGCGAAGTCGCCAAATGGTCGCGCATCGTCAACGACGCCCAGGTCAAGCTGGACTGAGGCCCGCGTCCGCCCTTTTCTTTCCCGATACGCCATGCGCCAAATACATACCGACCAGATCACCGACTGTATCGCCACCCTCTGCATCGAGGCCTGCCGCAAGCTGCCCGACGATGTGCTGGCGGCCTTTGAACGCGCCCGCCAGACGGAAATCTCGCCGCTGGGCAAGTCCGTGCTGGTAAAGCTCATCGACAATGACCGCATCGCGCGCGAGAACGATGTCTCCTATTGCCACGACACGGGCCTGGCCATCGTCTATGTCGATGTCGGCCAGGACGTGCGCATCGTCGGCGGCGACTACCAGCAGGCCGTGCACGCCGGGGTGCGCAAAGGCTATGCCGAAGGCTATCTGCGCAAGTCCGTGGTGGGCGACCCGCTGCTGCGGGTCAATACCAATGACAACACGCCCGCCGTCATCCATACCGACATCGTCCCCGGCGAGCAGATACGCATCACCGTGCTGCCCAAGGGCGGCGGCAGCGAAAACTGGAGCACGATGAAATTCCTCCTGCCCGGCGAGGGCGTCGAGGGCGTCAAGCGTTTCGTGCTCAATGCCATCGAAGCGGCCGGTGGCGCGGCTTGCCCGCCGCTGACCGTGGGCGTGGGCCTGGGCGGCAGTTTCGACAAGGTGACCGAGATCGCCAAGAAGGCCATTCTGCGCGATATCGGCCAGCACCACGAGGCGCCCCATATCGCCGCCCTGGAGACCGAGCTGCTGGAGGCCATCAACCGCAGCGGCATCGGCCCGCAAGGCTACGGCGGCTCCAGCACCGCGCTGTGGGTGGCGGTGGAAACCTATGCCTGCCACATCACCGCCCTTCCGGTCGCCGTCAACATCCAATGCCACGCCTCGCGCCGCAAGACCGCCATCCTCTGAGGACTCCCGCATGGCCACTCATACGCTCTCCACGCCGCTGACCGACGAGGTCATCCGCCAATTGCATGTCGGCGACGAAGTCCTGCTCAGCGGCACCATCTACATGGCGCGCGACGCCGCCCACAAACGCCTGGTCGACCTGCTGGACCAGGGCCTGCCGCTGCCGGTGGACCTGCGCGGCCAGACGGTGTTCTACGGCGGGCCGGGCCCCACCATGCCCGGCCACGCCATCGGCGTGGTCGCCCCCACCTCGGCCTACCGCATGGATCCCTATGCCACCGTGCTCTTTGACCACGGCGTGAAGGCCGCCATCGGCAAGGGCAACCGCGGCCCGGCGCTGCGCGAGAACTGCCGGCGCAATGGGGCGGTGTGCTTCTCGGCCATCGGCGGCATCTCGGCCACCCTGTTCGCCTGCATCAAGCGCGCCACCGTGGTGGCCTATGAAGACTTGAAGACCGAAGCCATCCAGCGCCTGGAGATCGAGGGCTTCCCGCTGCTGGTCACCAATGATGCGCACGGGCGCGATCTCTATGACGAGGAAGTCGCCAAATACCGGGCCCGGCTGGCCGGCTGATGCCGCCGCCATGACGCCGCGCTTCGATCTGGCCGATCTGCGTCTGTTCATCCTGGCGGCCGAGGAGAAAAGCCTCACCCGGGCCGCCCGCGCCATGCATTTGTCGCTGGCGGCCGCCAGCCTGCGCATCAAGGCGCTGGAAGCCCGGCTGGACCTGCGCCTGCTGTACCGCGAACCCACCGGCGTGACCCTCACGCCGGCCGGCCTTACCCTGCTGCGTCACGCGCGGCGCATGATGCGCCAGGCCGCGCTGCTGCAAAGCGCGGTGGACCGCCACCGCCAGGAGATCACCGGCCATGTGCGCATCTACGCCAACACCACGGCTGTCAGCGAGTTCATGCCGGCCGTGCTGCGCGATTTCCTGCGCAGCCATCCCGCCATCAGCGTGACGCTGGAAGAAAAGCTCAACCCGGACATCGCCCAGGGCGTGCGCGATGGCGCGGCCGACCTGGGCGTGCTCGCCGGGCCGGTCGCCGTCCGCGGCCTGCAGCGCATCCCCTTCTCGACCGACCGCCTGGTGGTGGCGGTAGCGCAGGAGCATGCGCTGGCCGCACGAAGCGCCGTGCGCTTTGCCGCGGCCCTGGGCTATCCGCAGGTCGGCCTGCACACCGGCAGCACCTTGCTGCACTTCCTGGAGCAGAAAGCCGCCGAGGCGGGGCTGGCGCCCCAGTGGCGCGTGCAGGTCGGCGGCTTTGAAGCCCTCTGCCGCATGGTCGAGGCCGGCGTGGGCATCGGCATCCTGCCCGCTTCGGCGGCGCGCCGCCACCAGGCCGGACTGAGGCTGCTGGCGCTGGACGAGCCCTGGGCGCCGCGCGAGCGCAGCATTGTCCTGCGCCAGCCCGCGCCGCGCTATGTGCAGGCCCTGATCGAGGGCATACGCGCCGCTCAGTAAAAGCGCGGCAGCAAGCGCTCGTGCAGCGCGCGCAGCGCCGCCGGCCCCTGGAAGGCCCCGTTCTTGACCAGCACCTCGCCATCGACCGACAGGGTCTGGTCGAACACCACGCCGTCGGGATGGTTCTCGCCGCCGCCCGGCTCCCACCAGGGCAGCCCCATGCCGATGGCGTTGGTGCCGGGCAGGCGGATGTCCTCGATGAAATTCGTGCCGGTAAAACAGGCGGCCGGGTGAAAGCCCAGCGTGAAGTGCACGAAATACCCGTACTGGCCATTGCCGGCGCGGCGCAGGGCCCGCTCCAGGCGCGGCGCGTCTTCGGCGCCCGCGCCCGAAAAACCCTGGATGCGGCCGTCCACCTCCAGCGTGATGGGACGGCGCAATGGCCGGTAGACCTCGTCGAAGAGGGCCTGCAGCACGATGCGCCCGCGCACGCTGTCGAGCTGGGGATAAAGGCTCTGAGCCCCCGGCACCGTATGGATGCCGGGCACATTGGCCACGCGGTGGCGTTTGAGCTTGACGGGCTGGAGGATGAAGCGGGCGTCGCTGCCCAGCGGGCAGGTGAAATGCGCCTCGGCGCCGGCGCGCGCGTCCAGGTATTCGGCCAAGGCCACCTGGAAATCCATCAGCGCGCCGAAATCCACCCCGCCGTAGACGCGCGCCAGGCTGGCCCCATCGGGCAGGGCCAGCAGGCCGTAGCGCACCCGGCCGGCCTTGATCGCCTCGTCATGCGGCGTGGAGCCGGCCATATAGGGAAAATTGAAATCCAGCCACACATCGGCCTGCGCGGCGGCGGCCGCGAAAGCCGGCGGCAGATAGGGATCGGCCAGCGCGCCCTGGAAAGGCAGCTTGGGCAAGGTCGCCAGCAAGGGCGTGGCCCCTGCCTGGCACACCGCGCCGAAGACGGCATCGAGCAGCTCGGGATCGGTGCGCGTATCGGCCGATATCAGCACGCATTCTCCGGCCTGCACCGCGAAATGCTCGCTCACCAGCACCCGGGCCGCGGCGGACAGACGATGATCCTTGATGGCGGACACTCCCATCGAAACTCCCTTGTCGCCCGTCATTCGGGCCGGTTCAGTTGGAAGACTTCGCGCGTGACGGCGTAGTCCATATAGCCCAGCCGCGAGATGGCCTGCAGCCGCTCGGCCTTGACCATCCCGTCTTCGATCATGGCGTCATCGACGTAGATGCCGAGCACGCGGCCGATCACCATGCGGCTGATCCAGCCCTCCTCGCTGCTGGGCAGCTCCAGGATGTCGTGCACCGCGCACTCCAAGTGCACGGGGGACTCCTTGACGCACGGCGCCTTGACCAGCCGGCCGGGCACGGCGGTCACGCCGGCCAGGCCGAACTCGTCCACATCGCGCTCGACCGAGGCGGACGAGGCGTTGATGGCGTCGCGCAAGGCATAGGTCGCGAGATTGACGACGAACTCGCCGGTTTCGCGGGCATTGAGCACGGAGTCTTTTTCGCCGCCGGCCACATGGCGGCCGTTGGCGCAGAAGGCCACCATGGGCGGGCGCTCATTGACGGCGGAAAAAAAGCTGAAGGGGCTCAGATTGGGCACGCCCGCGCCCGAGCGGGTGGACACCCAGCCGATGGGGCGCGGAATGACGCAGGCCTTGAAGGGGTTGTAGGGCAGACCGTGGTCGTTGCGGTCGCAGTGATAGAACACTAGGCGCTCCTCGTTCAGGCAGCCGCGGTCTGGCGGGCCAGATCGCGCAGGTTGATGGCGTCATTCGCCAGGTCGGCCACCGACACCGGCGTGCGGTTGGCGATGAGCGTGGTCAGCGCGCGGCGCTCGCGTCCCATATTGGCCAGCACCGCGAAAGTCAGGCAGCCCTGGTGCAGCGACAGGCTGATGAAGCGCCCGCTGGCCGGATCGCCGCGCACCACGGCCTGGTCCACCGGCCCCGGCAGGCCCACGACCTGGAGATTCATGCCGAACTGATCGGTCCACATCCAGGGAATCTCGTCATAGGCGGTCTCGCGGCCCAACATGCTGCGGCACACGGCCACGGTCTGCTTCTCGGCATTCTCCCAGGTTTCGAGCCGGATGCGGCGGCCGTAATGACGATTGGGATGCGAGGTCACATCGCCGGTGGCGTAGACATCCGGCGCGCTGCTGCGGCCGCAAGCATCGACCACGATGCCGTCCTCGCACTCGATGCCGGCCTCGCGCGCCAGCTCCACATTGGGCACCACGCCTATGCCCACCACCAGAGTGTCGGCGCGCCAGGTCTCGCCGGTCTGGCAGCTGACCTCGACACCGTCGTCATGCGCCCGCACCCCGGTCACCACCCTGCCGGTCTGCAGCTTCACGCCATGGGCGCGGTGCACGGACTCGACATAGCGGCCCACCTGCCGGCCGGTCACGCGCGCCAGCGGCACATCGGCGGACTCCAGCACCGTCACTTCGCAGCCCAGGCCGCGCGCGGTCGCGGCGACCTCCAGGCCGATGAAGCCGCCGCCGATGAGCAGGATATGGCGGCCCGGCACCAGCGCCTGGCGCAAGCGCAGCGCGTCATCGGCGCCGCGCAGCACATGCACGCGCGGATGAGACGGCAGGCCCGGAAAGGCGCGCGCCCGCGCGCCGGTGGCGATGAGCAGCTTGTCGTAGCGCAGCATGCCGGCCGTGGTGGACAGCACATGGCCCACGGGGTCCAGCGCCAGCGCCCGCTGGCCCAGCAGAAGTTCGACGCCGTCATAGGCGGCGGCCGGATTGACCGCGCACTGCTCCAGCGTGCGCGCGCCGTTCAGATACTCCTTGGACAACGGCGGACGCTCATAGGGCAGATGGGTTTCCTCGCCCACCAGCACGATGCGGCCGGTATGGCCCTCTTCGCGCAGGATCCGCACCGCCTTGCCCGCGGCATGTCCCGCGCCCGCGATCACGATGGTTTCCGTCATTTATGCTTCCTTGTCAGCCGATACTCATGGGTGCGTCGGGCACCGCCTTTTGCAACTCGCCGGAAGGTCCGGCTTCGCTGCGCGAACGCCCGCGCAGCGCCTGTTCGAGCCAGCCCGCCTCGGTGCGGGGCTCGGCGCCGAACAACAGCCTGGTATAGGGATGGCGCGGCGGCAGCACCTCGTCGCGCCTGCCGCAGTCGACCACCTTGCCGCCGCGCATGACCGCGATGTCGTGCGCGATGCTCTGCACCGTGCCCAGATCGTGGGTGATGAAGATGTACGATACCCCGCGCTGGCGCTGCAAACGGGCCAGCAGGGCAATAATGCCTTGCGCCACCAGCGGGTCCAGGGCCGAAGTGACCTCGTCGCAGATGATGACGTCGGGCTGCGCGGCCAGCGCGCGCGCGATGCAGACGCGCTGCTTCTGCCCGCCGGACAACTCGCCCGGATAGCGGCGGGCCACCTCGGCCGGCAGCTCGATCTCCGCCAGCAGCTCTTCGACGCGGCGCGCCACGGCCGAGGCCGGCAAGCCATGGTAGAAAGCCACCGGCCGGCCCAGCGATTCGCCTATGGTCAACCTGGGGTTCAATGCCGTGTCAGGCGTCTGGAACACCAGCTGGATGCGCCGCAGGGTGTCGCGCGAGCGGTCGCGCAAGGCCGCCGGCAGCGCCTGGCCGTCAAAGCGCAGCGTCTGCCGCGGCCCGGGCACCAGGCCCACGATGGTCTTGGCCAGGGTGGACTTGCCGCTGCCGGACTCGCCCACCACGGCCAGCGTGGTGCCGCGCCGCAGCCGCAGCGAGACCTCGTGCAGCACCTGTACCGGCCCATAGCTGAGCGACAGCTTGTCCACCGTCAGGATGGTGTCCTCCTGGCTCACCGGCTCGGGCGCGCCGCGATGCCGGCTCACGGCCAGCAGCTCGCGCGTATATTCGCGCGCCGGCGCATCGACCACCTGGCGCGCCGTGCCCGCCTCCACCAGCTCGCCATGGCGCAGGACCATGATGCGGTCGCAGATCTGCGACACCACGGCCAGGTCGTGGCTGATATAGAGCGCCGCGCTCTGCTGGCCATGTATGGCTTTCTTGATGGCGGCCAGCACCTCCAGCTGGGTGGTCACGTCCAGCGCGGTCGTGGGCTCGTCGAAGACCACCATTTCCGGCTCGGAAACCATGGCCATCACGGTCATGGCGCGCTGCAGCTGTCCGCCCGAGACCTGGTGCGGATAGCGTTCGCCGAAGTTTTCCGGGTCGGGCAGGTCCAGCTTGCGCAGCAAGGCCACCATGCGCTGGCGCGCCGCTTCGCGCGGCATGCCGTCGCGCACCAGGGTTTCGGTCATCTGCCGGCCCAGGGTGTAGGCGGGGTTGAAGGCCGCCGATGCCGACTGGGCGACATAGGTCAGCTTGCGGCCCAGCAGCTGATTGCGCCGGGCCAGGGGCATGGCCAGCAGGTCCTGCCCACGGTAGAGCACCTGGCCGCCCGTGTGGCGCACGCCGGCGCGCAGATGTCCCAGGGCCGCCAGGCCCAGGGTGGACTTGCCCGCGCCCGACTCGCCGATAATGCCCAGCACCTCTCCGGCGCGCAGGGTCAGGCTCAGGCCCTTGAGCAGTTCGCGCGAGGGCGTGGCGGAGGTGGCCAGGCGCAGATCCCGGATATCGATCAATGGCGAGGTCATCTCAAACATCCTTGCGGCGCAGCAAAGCGTCCGCCAGCAAATTCACACACACCGCCACGATGGCGATCATGCCCGCGGGAAACAGCGGCGCGGTCAGGCCAAAGCCGATGGCCGGCGCGTTGTCGCGCACCATCCCGCCCCAGTCGGCGGCCGGCGGCGGCACGCCCAGGCCCAGGAAACTGAGCGAGCTGATGAACAACAGGCTGAACATGAAACGGATGGCCAGTTCGGCGGCCAGCGGCCCCATGGCGTTGGGCAGCAGTTCGCGGCCCAGCAGCCAGCCCAGGCCTTCGCCCCGCAGCCTGGCGGCCACCACATAGTCCTGCACCGCGATATCCATGGCCAGCGAGCGGGTGAGCCGGAAGATGCGCAGGCACTCGAACAGCACCAACACGGCGATCAGGACCGGAATGGAATTGCCCAGCAACGAGATCACCAGCAAGGCAAAGATCAGCGGCGGAAACGACATCAGCAGATCGACCGCGCGCGAGAGCACGGCGTCCACGGCGCCCGAGCAGAAGGCGGCCGCCAGGCCCAGCCCCGTGCCCAGCGCGAAGGCGCCGGCGGCGATCACCGCGGCCAGGGCCAGGCTGTTGCGCCCGCCCTCGATCACGCGCGCCAGCATGTCGCGTCCCAGCTGGTCAGTGCCGAATGGATGCGCCCAGCTCATCGGGCTCCAGGGATCTCCCACCATGTCGTCGGGGCCGACCGGCCAGAGCCAGGGTCCGGCGACCACGGCCAGCACCACCAGCGCCAGCACCAGCAAGGCGACGCGGGTCACCGCCTCCGAACGCCGGCAGGCGGCCAGGACATTCATCATCGCCGTCATCGCGGGTGCCTCAGTTTGGGGTTGAAAGCCAGGGCCGTGACATCGGCCACCAGGTTCAGGCCGATATAGGCGGCGCCGAAGACCAGGCCGCAGACCTGCACCACCTGGATGTCGCGCTTGGACACGGCGTCCACCATCCATTGGCCCATGCCCGGATAGGTGAAGATCACCTCGACCACCACCACGCCCACCACCAGATAGGCCAGGCTGATGGCCACCACATTGATGATCGGCCCGACCGCGTTGATGAAAGCGTGGCGCAGCACGATCTGGCCTGGACTGCAGCCCTTGAGCCGGGCCATCTCGATATAGGGATGGGACAGCACGTTGATGACGGCCGCGCGCGTCATGCGCATCATGTAGGCCATGACCATGCAGACCAGGGTCAGGGCCGGCAGCACAATGCGCAACACCCGTTCGCCCAGGGCCATGTCCGGGTTGACGGTGGACAGCACCGGCAGCCAGCCCAGCTGCAGGCCGAACACCAGCAGCAGCACATAGCCCATGAAGAACTCCGGAAAGGAGATCGAGGCCAGCGACACCACCGAGATGACGCGGTCGGCGGCCGTGCCCTGCTTGAGCGCCGACAACAGGCCCAGGGCCAGCGCCAGCGGCACGGCCACCACGGCCGCGCTGACGGCCAGGAAAAGCGTATTGCCCAGGCGCTCGCTCAACACGGGCGCGATGGGCATGCCCGTCACCAGCGACTGGCCGGCATTGCCGGCCGCCATGTCGCCCAGCCACTCCACATAGCGCGTGGCGGCGGGCTCGTCCAGGCGCAAGGCCCGGCGCAGGTTCTCGACGGCCTGCGGCGTGGCGTCCTTGCCCAGCAGCGCCTCGGCCGCGTCGCCGGGCATGAGCTCGACCGCCATGAAGATGAACACCGATACCAGCCATAAAGTGATCAGGGCCCAGACCAGCCGGCGCCCGATCAATCGCAATAAGGTCATGCGGATTTCCCCCTTTGTTATTACGTGCCTGGGCGCGCCGGACGCGCCCAGGCCGTCAGGCCAGCCAGCAGCGTTCGGCGATGCGGCAGCCGGCCAGCTCCATATTGGGCGCGCCCAGATTGCCGCGCACCTTGGCGCTGGCGCCGTCCAGGAAGTTGTTGAACAAGGGGATGATGGGCCCGCCGTCATCGCGCATCAGCGCCTGCATCTCCGCGTAGATCTGCGCCCGCTTGGCCTGGTCCAGCTCGGTGCGCGCGGCCAGCAGCAGCGTGTCGAAGCGGGCATTGGACCAGTGCGTGTCGTTCCAGGCGGCCTTGGAAAAATAGGCGGTGGTGAAAATCTGGTCCGGCACGGCGCGGCCGGCCCAATAAGTGATCATGAAATCCTTGGAGCGCCACACCGTCTCCCAATAGCCATCCTGCGGCTCGCGCACCACGTTGATGGTCATGCCCGCCTTCTCTGCGTCCATCTTCAGCAGCACCGCCATGTCGATGGCGCTGGAGAAGGCGGCCGTCGAGGTGCGCAGGTCGATCGCCCCGCTATGGCCGGACTTCTTGTAGTGAAAGCGCGCGCGGTCCAGGTCCTGCTCGCGCTGCGCCAGCGTGGCGTCAAAGAAAGGCATATAGCGGCCGACCGCGTGGTCATTGCCCAGCGAGCCGTAGCCCATGAGCAGGCGGTCCAGCATCTGCTTGCGGTTGATGGCGTGCTTCATGGCCAGGCGCAGGTCCGGATTGGCGAAAGGCCCCCGGTCCGAACGCATATTGAGGGCATAGAAGGCATTGCCGCTGGCGTTGATGACCCGCAGGCTGGGCAGGCGCTCAAGCAGCTTGACCGTCTTGGGATCCAGGCGGTTGACGACCTGCACTTCGCCCGACTGCAGCGCGGCCAGGCGCGCGGCATCGTCGTTGACCACGCTGATGGCGATCTCGTCGACGTGGGCGCGGCCTTCCTTCCAGTAGTTGGGATTGCGCTTGGCCAGAAAGCGCACGCCGGGCTCGTACTGCTGCAGGATGTAGGGGCCGGTGCCCACGCCATCGATCGTGGCCTGGCCGTCCGGCACGATGCTCAGGTGGTAGTCGGACAGCAGATAGTGCAGGTCGGCGTTGCCGGTCGCGTGCACGATCTTGACCTGCATCGGCCCGGCCTTCTCGATCGAGGTGATCTCCTTGAGCAGGCCGGCCGCGCCCGACTTGGTGTCCGGGCCGGTATGGCGGCGCAGGGAAAACACGACGTCGTCGGCCGTCAGCGGCTTGCCATTGTGAAAAGTCACGCCCTCGCGGATATGGAAGATCCATTCGCGCGCGCCCGGGCCCACGTCCCAGCGCGTGGCGATCTCGGGGATGGCCTGGCCGTCTTCCGTGATCTCGATCAGCGTGTTGTACAGGGTGTAGTTGATGGTGCGCTCGACCGGCGAGCCAAAGCCGCCGCGCGCCGGATCCAGGGTATTGGTGGTCTGCCCGCCGGCCAGGCCCAGCTTCAGGCGGCCGCCCTTGACGGGCGTTTCGGCCGCCTGGGCCTGTCCGAACGGCAGGATCAGGCCACAGGCCGCGCCCAGGCCCAGGGTGGCCGCGCCCTTGATGAGATCACGGCGGGTAAGCGAGGAAGACAGATCGGCTTGCTTCATGCGGACTCCAGAACGGTCGTTGACACGGCGGAAAGATGCTGCGACAGCAAGCGGGCCACCTCATCGGGCCGCTCGACATGGGGGATGTGCCGCGTGCGCGGCAGGGCTTCGAAACGGGCGCGCGGCAGGCGGGTCGCCGCCTCGCGGGCATCGGCGTAGGAGACCGTGACGTCGTCCTCGCCCCAGATCAGCATCAGCGGCAGGCGCTCGCCCAGGGCGGCCAGCCTGTCCGTCTGCATATCGTCGTTGATGGATCCCCGGTAGTAGCGGCCGATGGCGGCGAAGGACTCGGCCGCGCCGGCCGAATTATTCATGCGCCAGGTTTCCTCGATATAGGCTTCGCTGACCAGGGCCGGGTCGTATACCCCCACGCGCAACCGTTCGGCCACCGAGTCGCGGTCCATGCGCGACAGATAGCCGGCGGTCCACTCGCGCCGCTGCGGCGCCAGCGGCGCCAGGCCCACGGCGCCGATCAGCGCCAGGCTGCGCGCCCGCGCCGGATGCGTGGTGGCGAAGGCCGCGGCATGCAGGCCCCCCAGCGAGGAACCCACGACGTCCACGGCCCGCAGTTCCAGGCTGTCGAGCAGACGGGCCAGCATGGCGGCGTGGCCGGCGGCGCGGTAGTCGAAATCCGGGCCCTTATAGGACAGGCCATGGCCCGGCAGGTCGATGGCCAGGCAGACACGGCCCTGGGCGGCCAGGCGCGCGCCCAGCTCGTCCCAGATCTCGGCATGCGAGCCCAGGCCGTGCACGCACAGCACGGCGGGGCCGGCCTGGCCCCATTGGCGCACGCGCACATTGATGCCGCCGGCATCGGCGAAATACTGGATGGGCCCGCTCATCATCAGGCCTCGGCGGCGCCGAACAGGCGCTCCAGATTGTGCTTGATATAGTGCTGCACGCCCTTCTCCAGGCGCGACATGCGACCCGGCACGAAGGAGGCCGCGCGCGTGACGTTCTGCAGCGACTCGACCATGGAGAAGTCCTCGGCCAGCACCTTGTCCAGCATTTCCTTGAACTCGCCCACCACGCGGTCGCGCTGCGGACCGTCCACCGTCTCGGGCATCCACAGCACCATGCCCGACAGGCGCATGGTCTCCGGTCCGGTGGGCCAGCTCGTATAGACCGAAATGTAGTCAGGGCGCACGAAGAAATTCAGGTTGGGGCTCAACAGCCCGGTGGCCGAATAGCGGTCGGACTTGCCTTCCAGCGCCGGGATGCGCCGCGAAGTCAGGTCCCCGGACTTGGACAGCGTGCCGGCGTCGTACTCGTCGATGAAGACCTGGCCGTTGGCGCGCAGGTCATAGGGCAGGTCCACCGTCTTCATGAAGCGGCCGATGGAATCCTTGTGCAGCACGCCCACATGGTAGAAGTCGATGAAGTTCTCCACCATCAGCTTCCAGTTGCACTTGAGCTCGGCATCCACGCGCAGGCCCACCTTCAGCTGGCCAGTCTGGATATAGCCGAACTTCTCGTCGAAGTCGCGGATGAAGTCGGCGAAGGGCACGGGCTCCTTGGCCAGCGACACGAAGATGAAGCCGCCCCACAGGCCCACGCTCAGTTCGGGCAGGCGGCAGTTCTTGCGGTCGAAATCCTCGGCGTCGCGCATATACGAAGCGCCCTTGAGCGCGCCATCCAGGCCGTAGAGCCAGCCGTGGTAAGGACAGGTGAACTCCTCGGCATTGCCCTTGCCGGTGGCGATCTCCACGCCCCGGTGCAGGCACATATTGGCGTAGGCGCGCACGGTGCCGGTCTCGTCGCGGCACAGCAGCACCGGATCGCGCAGCACGCGCAAGGCCATGTAGTCGCCCGGCTTGGCCAGCTCGTCCTCGCGCGCCAGGCAGAGCCAGTCGCGGCGGAAGATCTCCTCCTCTTCGCGCGCCAGCACGTCCGGGTCGTTGTAGATGAAGCCCGGCGAATGCGACGCCTGGGTCACCTCGCGGAAGGTCTTGTCGAACATGCGTACCGCTACTTCCTTGACTGCCATGGTGTTCACCCCTTGATTGATGTCAACCCCGCGCCACACGGTGGGCGGCTTCAAAATTCGTCATGAAACTGCGCAGATTGGCGGCGAGGTCTTCGCACATATAGCCGCCCTCCTGAACCAGCACGGTGGGCAGGCCCAGGCCGGCCAGCGCCTGAGCGATGCGCCCGAAGCCTTCGGTGCTGATGGACAGCCAGGCCAGCGGATCGCGCTCATAGCCGTCAAAGCCCAGGGCCACCACCAGGGCCTGGGCGCCCCATTGCGAGGCCCGCTCCAGCGCCGCCGACAGCTGCGCCAGATAGGCGGCGTCGGCCGTGCCGCGCGCCAGCGGAATATTGAGATTGGCGCCCTCGCCTTCGCCCTGGCCGCGCTCCCCGGCGCTGCCCCAATAGAAGGGGTAGAACTCGGCGGTGTCGCCATGCAGCGAAATGGTGAGAACGTCGCCGCGCGCATAGAAAATATCCTGCGTGCCATTGCCGTGATGCACATCGACGTCGATGATGGCCACGCGGTCATAGCGCTCGCGCAGCACTTCGGCGGCCACCGCCGTCCCGTTCAGATAGCAGAAGCCGCCGGCGTATTCAGGACCGGCGTGATGGCCCGGCGAGCGGCACAGGGCATAGGCCGCGTCCAGCCGGCCCTGGGCCACGCCGCGCGCGGCGCTGGCCGCGCTGTTGGCGCCCCACCGCATGGCCTGCCAGGTGTGCGGACCGATCGCGCAGGCCAGGTCGTACATATGAAAGCCCGCGCGCCCGACGATGCCTTGCGGGTAAGGCGCGTCTGGCCGGCGGGGATGGGCATTGGGAACGACTTCGGGGCCGGCATTGGGCAGCCGCGACCACAAGGCATGCGCGTGCTCAAGAAAATCCAGATACCGAGCCGTATGCACGCGGCTCAGGTATTGCAGGCCGAAGTCCTCGGGCGCATGGATGGCATAGCCCATGGCCGCCACGCCTTCGCGCAGGCCGGCCAGGCGCGCCGGGACATCGGGATTGGGCCGCACGCGGCCGGCCACCATGAAATGCTCGGGCTGATGTTGCTGCTGTTGATCGGCGTAAACCACATGCATCGCGGCGCTTCCATTGAATCGTTGACCCGATGCGCATGTTCCGGTAGCGTGTCGTATAAATCAAATGGATTTTGATTATCCAATCATAAATACAGTTTATAGAGCTAGAACGCCGATGCAACCCGTCTCCAAACTCCTGACCGAAAGCTCGCTGGCCCGCAGCCTGGACTGGAACCTGTTGCGCACTTTTCTGGTGATCGCCGAGGCGCAGGGCATCTCGGCGGCGGCGGACATCCTGGGGCGCACCCAGCCCGCGGTCAGCGCCGCGCTCAAGCGCCTGGAGGAGACCATGGGCACGCAGCTGGTGCAGCGCAGCTCCACCCGCTTCAGCCTCTCGGAAACCGGCGCCCTGCTGCATCGCGAATGCCGCGAGATCTTCCACACCATCCGCAACATCCCCGGCCTGATCGGCGAAGACCCTTCGGCCATCGCCGGCACGCTGCAGCTGCACATGGCCAGCCACATCGTCAGCGACATCATCGACGACACGCTGGCGGCCTTTCATGAGCGCTATCCGCAGGTCACGCTGGATATCTGCCTGCAGCCCAGTTCGGCGCTCATCGAATCGCTGCTCAACCGGTCCATCAACGTCGGCGTGTCGCTGGCCTGCAGCAAGGTGGCCGAGCTTGAGTACTTCCACCTCTACCAGGAGTACTTCGGCCTGTTCTGCGGCCCGCGCCATCCCCTGTTCGGCAAGCGCGGCCTCACGCTCGACGATCTGGCCGGCCACAATGCGGTGTCGTTCAAGGTGGTGGCCAACTCGGAGGTGCTGCAGACCATCAACGGCATGTACCGCCAGGCCAGGCTCGCCATGCCTTTCCGCGGCATATCGGACCATCTGGAAGAAGTGCGCCGCATGGTCCTGGCCGGCATGGGCGTGGGCGCCCTGCCCCTGCACGTGGCCGCGCGCGATGTGCGCGATGGCCAGCTGTGGCGACTGCCGCCTTTCGAGCATCCAACGCCCATCGACGTCTATCTGGTCAGCAATCCCAAGGCGCAGCTCTCGCGCGCCGAACAGGCTTTCGCCCGGGTGATGCAGGAAGTGACGGCGGCCAAGCCCATCGAGGCCCGCATCTATGCCGTCGAACTCTCCGAACCCCGCTGATTTCCCACACTTTTTTCTACACACCACTGGAGAACCGCAACATGACGTGGCATCCCGCCGCATCGGCCGACCTGAACGGCAAAACCATGCTGGGCGTCGAAATCGCCGGACGCGATATCGCCTTGTGCAAAGTGGGCGACGCCGTCTTCGCCACCGGCAACATCTGTACGCACCAGCATGCCTATATGACGGACGGCTACCTTGAAGACGGCTGTATCGAATGCCCCTTGCACCAGGCGGTCTTCGATGTGAAGACCGGCGAGGTGCTCGAGGGGCCGGCGCGCGAGCCGCTGCCCGTCTATCCGGTCAAGATGGCCGAAGGCCAGGTCTGGGTGGAGCTGCCCGACTGAGGTCCCGCCACACCGCAGGCCCTCCGTCCCGGCGCCAGGACGAAGGGCTAGCGGCGTCCACCGTCTCGCTCAAGGACGGCCGCCGGCGCCAACCGCGTAAAGCCGGCAGTTCGCGCGCCTCATCGGGGCTGGCGCCTGGACCAGGACCGCGGCGCCTAGATGCTGCCGGCCGCGCGGATTGACCGGCCCATGCCGCCGTGCGAGGATCGGCGGCTTGCCCGTCCACGACGCTCCGACATGAATATCTCGCCCGAAAACGCGCGCACGCCCGACGTCGCCGCGCTCATCGCAGAACTCGACGCCTACCAGATCCCGCTGTCGCCGCCCGAAAGCCATCATGGCGTGGACCTCGACGCCTTGTGCAGCCCCGGCGTCGTCTTTCTGGTGGCGCGCGACGAGGCCGGCCAGGCCCTGGGTTGCGGCGGCATCCAGCTCAACAGCGGCTACGCCGAACTCAAGCGCATGTATGTGCGCCCGGCCGCGCGCGGGCAGGGCGTGGCCCAGGCGCTCCTGGCCCGCCTGCAAACGGCCGCGGCCGACGCCGGCATCCGCCGCATCCACCTCGAAACCGGCGCCCGCCAGGCCGAGGCCCTGGCCTTCTACCGCCGCCAGGGCTACACCGAATGCCCGCCTTTCGGCGACTACCGGCCCGACCCGCACAGCGTGTTCATGGTCAAGGTGGTCTGAGGGACCGCATGGCCACGATCAGGTGTCTGATACCCGTGCCTAGGGCTTTATCCTGTCCTCGTCGGTCAGCGGCGTGCCCAGGTCGCGCTCGTCCACTTCCCAGATCAGCAGGCGCGGCGGGCTTTGTTTCCAGGCCGGGCTCTTGAAATAAGCCTGCAAGGCGCCGCCGAATTTGCCGCCGTCGCGGGCGAAGTTGCCGATGGCCACGCCCAGTTGCTGCGACAGCTGGGGCAGGAATTCCGAGGTGCGCGCGAAGGAGGTGCCCACCAGGGCCAGGGTGGGCAGGGCGCTGTCGCCGAACAGGTCGTCGGCGTCCTGGGCCGGGGCGGCGGCCTCGGGCGTGTAGCGGTGCAAGGCGACGATTTCCGGACTGGGCTGCAGCGCCAGCGGCAACCAGTCCACGCCAGCCAGCCTGACCAGGTCGCCGGGCCGGGGCGCCGGCGGCTCGGCCGTCACGCGCCAGCGCTGCGGCGCTTGCAAGGGCACGCCGCTGGCGCGCACTTGTTCGGCAATGGCGCGCGCCGCGGCGCCCGCCCCGGCTTCGTTCCAATGCGTGTCATTGCGATAGAAAGCGCCCTGCCCGACCGCGCCCAGCGCCGCGCTCAGGTCCACGGCGCGCACGCCCTGGGCGCGCAGGATGCCGACCCAGCGCGATTGCCGGTCCTGAAAGGACGCCGGGCGATGCAGGCCGCACAGGCCTTGGGCTTCGATACGGCTTTTGTCCGGCACCACCGCCACCAGCAGTTCGATGCCGCGGGCGGCCAGCGCGCCGCGCACGGCGGCCACGATGCGGGCCCGCTCGGCCTGGTTCTGGTCGGCGCCGGGATGCGGCTGCAGCTCATCGCCCAAAAAAAGCCAACCGGCGCAGCCGCGGCGCACGCGCGGCCCCAGGTCGCGCAGGGTAAGCCAGCCCAACCCGCGCTGCAGGCGGGCGGCTTCGGTGCTGAAGCTCATGTCGGCCAGGCGCAGCGAAAGATCATGCGTCACGCCGCCGTCGAGCAGGCGCGCCACCGAGCGGTCTTGCGGCAGCACCTCATGCCGCAGGCTCCACCAGCCGTTGCTCAGGGCCGCGCCGGCCATGAACAGGATCAGCGCCACGCCCGCGAGCCGGCTGGCGCGGCGATGGGCGGCCGTGGCATGGACGACGGGAGGCGCGGCCGGCGTATCGTGAGGGGCGCTCATCGGTTCAGAACTGGAAATAGAGGAAAGGCACCGCGCCGCGCGCGGCGATCAGGGCATAGGCCAACAAGAAACCGGCCACCGGCCAGAGCGCGCTGCAGGCCGCGCGCAGCCGGCCCGCCGGCCGGCGCGTCCACCCGGGCCGCAGCGCGGGCAGAATGACGCAGACCACGCCCAGCGCCGCGGCCAGCGCATGCGTGGGCCGCAGCACATAGGCCAGGCTGTCGCCCAGGGCGATGCCGTTCAGGCCGAACTGGCCGCGATACATGGCCAGGGCGGCATGGAAGTCGGCGGCGCGGAAGATCGTCCAGGCCAGCATCACGAACAGCAGCGTCGCCAGCCGCGACAGCCAGCCGGGCGGCGCGGGCAGGCCGCTGCCGCCCCAGGCGCGCGCCAAGGCCAGGGCCAGGCCGTGGGCCAGCCCCCAGAGCAGGAAGTTCCAGCTTTCGCCGCCATGCCACAGCCCGGCGATGCCCATGGTCAGCAGCAGGTTGCGATAGGTTTTCCAGACGCCCAGGCGGCTGCCGCCCATGGGAATGTAGAGATAGTCGCGTATCCAGCTGGACAAGGACAGATGCCAGCGCCGCCAAAAGTCCTGGATGCTGCGCGCCAGATAAGGATGGTTGAAGTTCTCCGGCAGGTGAAAGCCCATCATCAGGCCCAGGCCGATGGCCATGGCGCTATAGCCGGCGAAGTCGAAGAACAGCTGCAGGGTGTAGGCGCCGCAGCCTATCCAGGCATCGGCCAGCGTCGGCGCGGGCAAGGCGAAGGCGGCGTCGACCACCGGCGCCAGCGTATCGGCCACCAGCACCTTCATGCTCATGCCCACCATGAAACGGCGCGCGCCCAGGCAGAAGTTCTGCCAGTCCATGCTGCGGTGGGCGATCTCTTTTTCCACCCAGGCCCAGCGGATGATGGGGCCGGCGATCAGCTGCCCGAACATGGCTTTGTAGGCCGCGAAATCAATGAAGTTGCGCTCTGCGCGCACGTCCCGGCGATAGACGTCGACCAGGTAGGAGATGGCCTGCAGCACGAAGAAGGACAGGCCGGCCGGCAAGGCGACCCGCTCCCATGACAGAGGCAGGGCGCCGGCCATGCCGGCGATGTCATTGAAGGTCGCCACCAGGATGTTGGCGTATTTGTACCAGCACAGCGTGGCCGTATTGGCCGCCAACAGCAGCACCAGCAGCGCCTTGCGGCGATGGCCGGCCTGGACTTGCTCCAGCAGCAGGCCGCCGGCCCAGGCCGCCACGGTCACGCCCACCAGCAGCAGCAGGTAGATGGGCTTGAGCCAGCTGTAGAACAACCAGCTGCCCGCCAGGAGCACGAAGTTGCGCGCCCGCCGCGGCGTCAAGGCATAGATGGCCAGGAACAGCGGCAGGAACAGCGTCAGGAATTCGAGGGACGCGAAAACCATGGTCTAGGGCCGGGTCGGCCGGAGGGATTGTTATCGGGCGGGGAGGCTTCCCCGCCGGCTGCGCGGCCTAGCGCGCGGTCTGGTCTACCGCGTGCAACAGGCGCGGCCCCGAAGGCAGCAGCAGGACGGTATGGCGCTGCCCCGCCTGCAGCGCCCCCAGGTCCAGCTCCGGGCCCACTGCCTGCCCGCCGCAACGGGCCTGCACGCGCAGCGCCACCGGGTTGACCAGGCGGCGCGCCACGCCGCCCTCGGCGACGTTCTCGAACAAGGCCAGATTGCGCGGCACGGCCAACAGGCTGGCCTGCCCGCAAGCCGGGTCCAGGTTGTAGAAGCCGACGGATACCTTGAGCGCATTGAAGTCCTCGGGCTGCTCGCGCACGATGACGGCGCGCAGCCCCTCCTTGTCCGGCAGGCCGACCACCGAGGCGAACTCGCCCGGCCGCACCGTCACCTCGACCTCGCGCGTCTTGCCCGCGCCCTGCAGCATGCCCTGCATCTTGGCGCCCGCCTTCACGGGCATGAAGTCCGAAGCCGGATGGGCGGCATCCAGCTTGATGCGCGCCTGCGAGCCCTTGGCGCCGACGTCCATCGGCTCGCCGCCGCCATTGACGAAGCGCACGAAGGAAGCATCCTCCGCCGGCCCGGTTTCATAGAGTTGGATCTGCGCCGCGCCGGCGCCCGTGGCAGACAGGGCGATCGACAGACCGGCCAGGCCACGCCAAAGAAAAGCAGTCATTCCTGGTCCTTTCCGTGCTGCGCGTTGGCCGCGCGTCATTGTTTCCGCAGCGCCTTGACCTGGGGCAGGCTGGCCAGCTGCTTGGCGATGGCATCGCCCCAGGCCTTGTAGCCCGTGTTGGTGTAGTGCTGGCCGTCCGTGGTCGGCCATTGGCCCGGCGTGGAGAACTGCGTCGAATCGATATACGCGCAGGGCGCGACATTGCTGCCCAGAAAGGCCGACACCTGCTTGACCCGCGCAAAATTCTTGTTGTACTTGCCGCCTTCGGTGCCCCAGCCCGGACCGATCCAGGCGCAGGCCGCGCCGCTGCCGGCGATGGCCTGGGTCAACGCCGTCGTCTGCTGCCAGGCCCAGGTCTTGGGAAAGGCGGGGTTGGTGTAGCCGGCCATGGTGTCGCCCAGCACGATCAGCACCAGGTTGGGTTTGGTGGCCGCGATCAGCTCGGTGACCGGCGTGGTGCGGGCCGCCTTGCCTTTCAATTCGATCTTGCCGCTGTTCAGGCGCTCGGCGCCGCCGCAGGTGCTGGGCGTGGCCTTGAGCCAGTCGCCGGCATTGCTGCCGCACACGCCGATGCTGCGCACGACGGCGCCCTGCTGGACCAGATCGTCCTGCAGGGTCGTGATCAGATAGCCGGGCGCGGCCAGATGGCTGTCGCCGATGAGCAGGATGCTCAAACCGGCAAAAACGGAAGTCAGCATGGCGATACTCCTTGATTGAACGCGCTAGCGGGCATAGGGCGACTGATAGGGATTGACCGGCAGCTCCAGCGGGCGTGTCTGCGGATAGAAGGCATAGCGCAGATACAGGCCGCCGGCGTACTGGCGATAGTCGGAAGCGTTGTCCATGGCCAGCGTGCCGCCCAGGAACAGTTTGGGCGTGAGCTGGTATTCGGCCGCCGCCGCGAGGTTGTAGCCCACGCCCGTGCGCGACTGTCCGTCGTAGACGGCCGGGGTGCCGAACAAGCCCTGGTTGACGGCATTGGCCGCCGCCTGCAGGCCGCCGTTGGTCGGGAAGTAATCCGCGCTGTCTTCCTTGAAGTGGCGGATACCCACCGCGCCTTGCAGCTTGTACGTGAAGCGGCCATCGCGCTGCGCCCAGGTGACCGGCACGCTCAGGGCGTAGAACTGCTGCGGGCTGAAGTAGCCGCCGTGGCCATAGGTGAAAAAGCGCTGGTTGTTGTCGTAGAAGATGGCGCCCAGGTTCAGGCCGGCCGTCAGCATGCGGTTGGACTCGCGCATCAGATGCCAGTAAATGCCCGTGCCCACTTCGGTGCGCGAGTTGGACTCGACATTGTGGCCATCCAGGCCGCGCCAGGAGCCATAGGCATAGACGCCATAATCCGTGTTGTCCATACCGATCTGGCCTTCCAGGCCGGTGGCCGTGACCGCGCCCCAGCGCTGGCCGCTGCGATTGTCGCGGGTGCCGGCAAAGGAAAGCAGGCTATCGGTCACGGCGCGGCGCGACAGGTCCAGGCTGTACCAGGTGCCGGCGGCGCGGCTGATGGGCCCGTTGATCCGCACGCCGCCCACCACATTGGAATACTCGAAACCCAGCGGCGTGGCGCCGATGTCGGCCGACAGACCGTCCATCACATAGCCGGCCGACAGCCCCACGCCGCGATCCCGCTGGCTGCCGGCCGAACCCACGCGGCCCTGCGCCTGGGCGGCGGCGGCCACCGGCCCGCCGCCAAAGCGGCTGCTGCTCGAATAGCTGCTGTCCAGGCTGCCGGCGGTCAAGCTGACCGGCGTGGCGCGCAGCGAGAGCTTGCCGTCGCCGGCCGGGATCAGCGCCTCGACGGGTGCATCGACCTCGGTCAGCTTGCTCATGCCGGATTCGCCATTGTTGGAGCGCACGAAAGCGCCGGCGCGGATTTCCGCGCTGCGCGCCTGCATGACCTCGTCAAGCTCCTGCCTGAGCGAGCGCGGCGCGGGATCGGCCTTGGCCGCATGGCCGGCCGGCGGCAGGTTGTCGGCGCCCGGCCCGGTGCGCGTGGCGATGCCGCCCGCATAGGCGGCCGCCGCGCCGCCCGGCGGCGCCGCGGAAGGCGCCAGCGCCCGCGTATCCCGCGGCGCGGAGGCGGCGATGGCATAGGGTTCTTCGCGCGCGGAAGCCGGCTCGGCATCGGCGTCCGAACGGTAGGCCGCGGGCAAAGACTCGTCCAGCGCCTGGCCCAGCACCTGGGACTGGCCGGTGGCCCGGGCCCGCTGGCCCGGCAGGCCCACGAAGGGATTGCCGTCGGCATGAGCGCCGCCGCTGTCGGCCAGCGCCAGCGCGGCGCCGCGCGCCTCCTGCGCCGCGATGGCCTGGCGATAGAGATCGGCGGCGCGCGCCGTCTTGCCTCGCGAGCGGTACAGACGGGCCGCGCCGGCCAGCACGTCCGGATCGCGCGGCGCCAGCGTCAAGGCGCGGTCGATGGCCGTCTCGGCCGAACGCCAGTCATCGGCTTCGGCGGCGATGCCGGCCACCGCGATCTGCAGCTGGGCATTGTCGGGATCGCGCGCCTGCAGGCCGCGATAGATCTCCAACGCCTTGTCGCGGTCGCCGGCGGCGACATACATGCGCGCCAGCGCGCCCTGCGCCGAGGCGTCGTCGGGCCGGCGCTTGAGCACCGGCTGCAGGATGTCGTAGGCGGCCACCAGATCGCCGCGCTGGCGCATGGCCTCGGCCTGGCGCACCGTATACAGACTCACCAGGTCCTGGAAGCCGCGGTATTGGTCGGCATCCATGGGCAGCTTCTGCACCTGGCGCAGCACGGCGGCCGTGCCCGGGTCATCGCCGCTCTTGAGCAGCACGCCGGCATAGGGAATGAGCACATCGGGGCCGGCCGGAAGCGATCCCGCGGCCAGCGGCCGCATCAGGGCCAGCGCGCGCGGCGTGTCGCCGGCGTCCACATAGGCCTGGGCGATGGCGCCCAGCAGCTGAGGATCGCCCGCGGCCGCGGTCTCCAGTCCCTCCAGGCGCTGGCGCGCCTGGGCCGTATCGCCCGCCTGGGCCAGGCGCGCCGCCTGCGCCGCCTGTTCGCGCACCCAGACATTGCGCTGGAATGCCTGCATGTCGGGCGTGCGCCGGCTCTCCGGAATGCGCGCCAGCGTGTCATGGGCGCGGCCCCAATCGCCGCTCTCGGAAGCCAGCAGCGCGCTGGCGTAGAGTGCGTCGGCGGCGTCCGGCTGCAGGCGCAGAGTCTCGTCCATCAGCTGTTGACCGCGCGCCGCCTCGCCATGGCGCAGCATCAGCCGCGCCAGCTCATACGTGGCCCAGGGATTGCGCGAATCGGCGGCGCGCGCATCTTCCAGCAGGCGGCGGGCGCCGGCCGTGTCGCCGCGCTTGTCGGCCTCGCGGGCCTGCCCGGCGGCGATGGAGGCCCGCAGCCGGCCGATATCGCCCGCCTGGCCGGGCGGCAGCGCGGCGACCAGGCGCCGGGCTTCGTCGGCGCGATGGGTCCGGGCCAGCACATCGGCCAGCCCGCGCACGGCCTCGGGGTCATTCTTGTGGCGGGCCAGCACGGCGCGATAGGTCTTCTCCGCATTGGCCATGTCGCCCGCGCCCGCATAGAGACGGCCCATGGCGTTGTAGGCGCCGGCCGCGCCGCCATCCAGGCGGATGGCCTGCTCCAGCAGGCGGCGCGCGCCGTCGCTGTCGCCGCGCTGGCGCGCGGCCTCGGCCTGGTCCAGCAAGTTCCAATAGCGCGCCCCGGCCAGGGCGCGGCTCCAATTGCGTCCGGCGCCGGGCCGCGCCGCGGCGCGCGACAACAGCTCCTGGGCTTCGGCGCCGCGATCCTGCTGCATGCGCACCAGGCCCAGGCCGCCCAGGGCGTCGGGATCATTGGGCGCGGCGCGCAGTTTTTCCTGGAAGGCCGCCTCGGCGGCGGGCAGGTCCTGGTTCTTCAGGGCCGCGAAACCGCGCGCCAGCCGGGGATCCTGGCGCCAGGCCACGGCCGGCGCGCCGCGCCTGGCCGCCGGGTTGTCATAGACGGCGCGCACTTCCTTGTCATCCGGATGGCCCTTCAGATAGGCCTCGAACAGCGGTTTTTCCGCGGCACTGGGCGCGCCCAGCCATATCAGGCCGGCGCGCCAGCTCTCGGTGGCGTCGGCGCCGACATCCTTGCGCTGCGCCAGCTGGCCCAGCAGGCGCACGCCCTCGGCGCGGCGGCGCTCGTCACGGATCAGATGCTTGCCCAGGGCCAGCTGCACATAGGGATTGCCCGGCATCTCGCGCGACAGCCGCTGCAGGCCGCCGATGGCCGGCGCCACCCCCTTGTCCGTATAGCCCAGGAAACTGTAGTACTCCAGGGCGATATCGCCCTGCGGCTCGCGGCCCTGCAAGGCCCGGTCATAGGCCTGCATGGCCTGGCCGATCTCGCCCGAGGCCGCCAGCATGCGCGCGCGCTCCAGGTCGGCCGCGCCCGGGCCGCCGGCCAGCGCGATGTCCTGCTGCAGACGTTGGGTGAAGGAGCCGGCGGCGTCGAGCTGCCGAAGCCGGTTCAGATAGCCCTGGGCATCGCTCAAGCGCTTCTCGCGCACAGCCGACAGCCCCAGTCCATACAGCGCCTCCTGCTGCGCCGGTTCGGACAGCAGGAGTTTTTCCCATGCCTGGGCGGCGCGCCTGGCATCGCCCTGGTTCTGCCAATAACGGCCCTGCTCCAGCAGCGAGGCGGTGGCGGCCGGCTGGGCCCAGCCGCTCTGGTGCGCCAGAGCGGCCAGCACGCCGATGGCCAGCGTATGGCGGTTCAAGGACATTTCTTCTCCCACTCCAATGACACACGGCCCGTCTTGCCGAACCGGTAGCGCTGATCGAACCAGCCGGTGCCGAACAGACTGAGCACAAAATCGTAATAAGGCGGCTGCCGCGAGGCCGCGGCTTGCAGGCTGGCGGCCCACGCCGTCCGCACGCGGCGCAACTGCCCCTGCAGCAGGTCGTCCTGCCCCCGGGCCTCGAAGTAGGGCAGCAAGGCCGCTGAAAAACCGAACGGCCCCCTGCCCCGCGTCTGGCCGCTGTCCACATCGACCGACTCGGGCGGCGCGCCATCGGCCGCGACCGAGGTCGCCATGCCCGACAGGGCCGCCAGCAAGGGCCGGGCGACAGGATCGTCAGGCGGCGTAATGCCCGCCCACAGATAGATGCGGATCGCGTCGTAGCTGCCTTTGGCGCCCTGCACGGGATCGTTCTCGTAATGCCCCACCCTCGCCGCGGATCCGGGCTGCGCCGGCCGGCCGCGGTAGGCGACCCAGTCGGCCGCATAGCCCTTGGGCGCGGTGGCCTGGATCAGCCGCAGCGTATTGGCGGCGACGGCGTTCCAGGGCCCTTGCGCCGATGCCTGCGCCAGCCGCCGCAGCACCGGCGGCGGCAGATAACTTGGATTCAGCCGCCACAAGCCGGGCTGGACAAAGCCCTGGGGCGCGGGCAACAGCATGCTGCCCAGCCCCGGCAGATCGGCGATCTCGCCGGCCTCGACCTGGGCCAACAGCGCCAGCGCATCGCGGGTGTAGGCGGGCTGGCGCCACAGCCGCCCCGCCTCCAGCAAGGCATAGACAAACCATAGGTCGGCATCGGACGCCGAGTTGGCATCCAGCACGCCCCAGGCGCCGTCATCGCGCCTGCCCCAGGACCAGGCCGGCAAATGCCGGCCCGCATCGCCGCGGGCGAGGTTGGCCACGCTCCAGCGCCACAGGCGCCCGAAGGTCTCGCGGTCATTGGCCACCAGGGCGAAGAACATGGCATATGACTGTCCTTCCGAAGTGCTCATCTGGCGCGGCGTGCTGCCGTCGACGACCCGCCCATCGGCCTGCACGAAATGCGTCACGAAGGCCGACCATTCCGGCCAACTGACCGCCGTGCACACGGGCGCGGCGGCCGCGCGGCCGGCCAGCCCGAGCGCAAGCGCCGCCAGCAGGGCGCGCGGGCGCCAGGCCGAAGCGCGTGCGCGGGCGGGTCTGGGCATCACGGCGTCTTCCTGCGCAGGCGGCGCACCAGGACGCGCAGCAGCGCCAGCGCCACGGCGATGCCGGCCAGCCAGACCAGTCCCATCACCGCCAGGCGCAGCAAGGTGTAGCCGGGCAGCAGCGAGGAGATCGACCAATCGATGCGCTTGAGCAGCGGCAGGCTGCCCAGCGTGTAAGTCTGGTCGCCGGCCAGCGCATCGACTTGCTTGCCCCGGATCACCGACAGGCTGCCCTGCACGGCCTTGTCATAGCCTTCGCCGCCGCGCAACGCGGCCACGGCCGCGGCCAGGCCCTCGGGCTGGCTGCTGGCCAGCAGCACCACGCTGCGGCGCGCGGCCAGCGGCGACTCGAAGCCGGCCACGATGGCGCTGACGCCTTCGCCGGCATAACTCAGGGCCGCGCGCGGGACGCGCCGGTCCAGGCGCGGGTCGGCATGAAACCAGTCCGTCACGCGATAGACCAGATCCGACAGGCTGAAGTGCGCGCCCGCCTCATAGCTGCCCGGGATGCTGGCGGCCCAGCGCTTGAGCAAGGGATGCGAGGCCCCGGCGGCGATCACCAGCAGGTCCTTGCCGGCCTGAGCGTCGAGCTGCTGCGGACGGATCACGGTCACGCCCGTGGCCGGATACCCCGTGGCGTCGCCCATGCGGCCCAGCACATTCAGATAGGCCGAATAGACTTCGGCGCCGGCGCGCTCATCCAGCACCACCGCCGTCTCCGACAGGTCAGCCAGGCGCGTGAAAGGAAAACCCGAGGTGCCGAAGGCGCGCAGGTCCGGCATCAGGATGAAATGCGGATAGCCGCTCAGGTCGATGGTCGACTCGGGCTCGATCATGCCGCGCACATTGTCGACGATGATGTCGCGGCACTCGCCCTGCTTGATGTAGTCGTACAGATAGCGGAACTGCAGCTGCCCGCGCGCCTTCAGCAGTTCCAGCGGCACATCCAGCTGGGCGCGCATGGGCAGGCTCTCGTCGGGCAGCACCTCGGCGCGCAGCTTGTCGCCGCCCTCGATGCGCTCCAGGGCGAACAAGGGCATGGACTTGACGAACTCATCGCCCACGCCGAACAGCAGCGAGGAGTTCAGCGACGTGGGCTGCGGGGTATAGCGGTAGCGCAGGTCGATGGGTACTTTCTTTTCCTGCCAGCCGAACAGATCGGGCGGCACGCGCACATCGATGCGAATGGCGTCGGGGCTGAAGCCCGAGACGTTCAGGCGCTTGGGATCGATCAGGTCGCCGAAACGCACCGGGCGGTCGGTGCGCAGCCAGCGCGGCGCGTCGTAGGGCTGGCGCGGCTTGAGCTCGGCCAGGCGGGTGATGGCCGCCGACGGGCCAGCCAGCGTCTGGCTGCCCAGCGCCAGCGCGGCGGCGGCCTGCTTGAGCTCCTTGCCATCGCGGCCCATCACCAGCAGCAGCTTGCCGTCCGGGTCGTTGGGATTGCCGACAACCGCCAGGGCGGGGCCCTTGACCGGCGGCTGGCCCAGGCCGGGGACGGCGCTGCCCATGGCGAACACCACCGCGTTGCCGCGCCCGGGCAGTTGCGTGACGGCGGCGGGAAACTCGGCGCCGCGATAACCGGCCAGCGCGCCGAACCACGACGACAGGGCGCCGGCGGCTTCCAGCACGGCCGCGTCGGGTTCGGCCTGGAACACAAAAGGCAGAACCAGCTTGCGCATATCGCGCCGGTCAAAAAAGGGCAGCGGCAGGTTGGCCAGGTCATTGGGCAGCGGCAGGGCCGCGGTCGCCAGGTCCAGCGAGCTCAGATTGCTGATATTGGCCCACAGACTGGAATGCAGCGGATCTTCGCAGTCCAGCGTGTAGTGGCCGATCAGCTGCAGGCGCAGGTCGTTATAGGCAGTGATCAGATACGGCGGGATCTCGACGGTCTGGCGCAGATTGCCGCCGGCCGTTTCGCGCGGCACCGGAATGGTGGCGGCGACCTCGTCGTTGACCAGCACATTGATGTGCGACAGCTCGGCCAGCAGCGCGGGCGAATAGGCATAGCGCAGGTCCACCCGCGCGCCGGTCACGACCCGGTCGTTGCGCACGCTGAAGTTCAGCGTATTGCTGCCGTCCACGCCGCGCAGGTTGAGCGGATACTGTGCGCCGAGCTGCTTGAAGGTGTAGCGCTGATCGGCCTTGAAAGACGCCGGCTCGGGAGCCGGGGCCGGCGTCTCGGCCGCCTGGGCCAGCAGCGAGCAACTGGCCAGCAGCAGCATGGGCAGCCGCGACAGCGCGCGCGCCGACCAGCGGACTTGCGGCATTTGGGTCGAAAGGCGGTTGTTTTTCATGATCACGATCCCAGGCGGCGTTGCGCGCGGGCGCGCAGCGACAGGTAGAGCAACACGGCGATGACGAGCGCGCTGAGCAGCAAGGCGCCCACCAGCGTGAGCGGATGGCGCGCGAAGAACCATTGCAGGCCCAGCCAGGCGGGCAGCGAACCCACGTAATAGCTTTGCTCGTCCTGCAAGGTGTAGGCCTGCTTTTCGTTGATCACCGTCAGGCTGCCGCCGATACGGTCGCGCGGATCCTCGGCCCGGCCTTCGTTATCGCGATTGGCCTGCAGGGCCTGCACGGCCGCGGCCAGGCCCTCGGCGCTGGCGCCCGAGACCACGACCACGCTGCGGCCCGAACGCAGCGGCGACTCCATGCCGGCCAGCGTGGCCAGCACGCCGCCGCCGGCGTAATCGAGCTGGAGATCGGCGCGGCGCTTGCGGTCGCGCGGATCCGGGCCCAGCCACGCGGCCAGCTGGTCTATCCAGTCCGACAGGCTGAAGCGCCGCTCCCTGCCCTCGAAACCGCTGGGCAGCATGCCCTGCCATTGTTTGAGCAGCGGCTGGTTGTCGCCCGACGCCAGCACCAGCAGGTCCTTGTCCCGCAGGGCTTCGGCCTGCGCGGCCTGGCCCACGGTCACGCCGATGGCCGGATAGCCCGAGGCCTGTCCCATCACGCCCAGCAGCGTCAGATAGGCGGCATAGACGGCCGCGCCGGCGCCCTCCGGCATCAGCACGGCCGTCTCGGAAAGATCGGCCATGCGGGTGAAGGGGAAGCCCGCGTCGGCGAACAAGGACAGGTCAGGCATGGGCGCGTACTTGGGCAGGCCCGACACATCGATGGTCGAGCCCGGGTCGATGGCGCTGCGCACATTGTCCAGGATGCTGTTCTGGCATTCGCCCAGCTTGGCGTACTCGTACACATAGCGGAACTGCAGCGCGCTCAGCGGCGGCAGCAGATAGGTCGGCACCCTCACCCTGGCCTGCCCTTCCGAGGCCGGCATGCCATTGAGGCGGCTGAAAACGCCCGTGCCTTCATGCAGCGAAAAGCTGCGCAGCAGCTGGTCGCCGGCTGTCATCTCCATGACCGACTGCTTGGCGCCAGGACGCGGCGAATAGCGGTAGATCAAGTTGACCGGCACACCGTCGCTGTGCCAGCCGAACAGGCCCGGCGGCAGGCGCAGCGGGATCTGCACGGGCGGCGGGCGGTGGCCCGACACATTCAGCTCGCGCGTGGCGACCAGTTCGCCGAAAGCCACCGGACGGTCGCTGCGCAGCCAGTTGGGCGCATCGAAAGGCTTGCGCGGCTGGGGCGGCGTCAGGCGCGTAAAGCGCGCCCGCGAGCCGGACAGCGTTTCGCTGCCCAGGGCCACGGCGGTGGCCGCCTGCTTCAGCTCCTTGGCGTCGCGCCCCATGACCAGCAGCAGCTTGCCGTGAGGATCCTGGGGATGCGTGATCATGGCCACCGCGGGGCCATCGATGGCCGGCGCCTGCACGCCGGCCACGGTATCGCCCGGCTGCAGCAGCACCACCGCATTGCCCGAAGCCGGCAGGTCCTGGAGGCGGGCGCTGAACCGCGCACCGCGATAGCCGGCCAGGGCGCCGAACCACGAGGTCAGGATGCCCGCGCTCTCCAGCCGCGCCGCATCGGGCTGGCGGCCCAGCACGACGGGCAGCGCCAGCGGACGGATATCGCGGCTATCGAAGAAGGGCGCGGGCAGCAGCGCCAGGTCATTGGGCAGCGCCACCGGCACGACGGTCAGGTCCAAGGTGCTCCTGCCCGCGACATCGGCCCACAGACTGGAGTGCACCGGATCCTCGCAGCCCAGCGTGTAATGGCCGATCAGCTGCACGTCCAGGCGGTTGTAGTCGGCCAGCGCCGGCAGGGGCAGTTCGACCGCCTTGCGCGTGGGCGTGGCGGCTGCTTCCTTGGGCAGCGCCACGCTGCCGGCGACCTCGCCATTGAGCAGCACTTTCAAGTGCGACAGGTCGGGCAGCAGCGACGGCGAGTAGCTGTAATCGAGATTGAGGCGCGCGCCGATGATGCGCTGGTCGCGGCGGGCCGAGAAGCCCAGCCCGTTGATGCCGTCCACGCCGCGCAGCGGCAGCGCGCTCTGCCCGCTCAAGCGCGACAGCGGCAGGGAATACACCTGAGCGCCGGGCGGCAGGGTCTGGGCGGCGGGCGGCGCGGCGGCCTCCTGCTGGGCCGCGGCCGGCAGCGCCAGGGCCAGCAAGACCAACATCATGGCCCGCCGCGGGGCGGGCAAGCCGGGGGACGGGCAAGGCCTGGGCGGCCAAGCATCAAGCCTGGAAGTCATCGGTCTATCGTCCTCTAGTTTTTTGTAGGCATGGGCCGGCGCGCGGCCGCGAGGCTGCGGTCGCGCAACTGGCGCAGCAGCAAGCTGAAGCCCCGCACCCCTATCGTGCTGATCTGGCCCAGGGCGGCCAGCGGAGAGTCCGGCGTGTTATTGCCCCAGTGGGCGGTCCAGGTATCGGCGCGGCCGAAGGTCATCTCCGCCAGCGCGCGCTCCTGCTCCAGCGTCAGCGACTGGAAACTCAGGCCCAGCCGGTCGCCCCGGCTGAAAGTCACCAGCGCCGGGAACATGGCCTCTTCATCGTTGAGGAACAGGGAAACACTCAGCGGCATGCCATTGGGCACCACCACGCCGGCCGGCAACACCAGCCCCAGGCCGCCCCGCGAATAATCGCTGGTCCGGCAGGCCACGGTGCGCCCGTCGGGCAGCAGCAGCATGGCCGGCAGCGAAATCGCCACGCGCGGCGTGCTGCGCAGCTGCCTGACCTCGCCGGCCACGGCCACGCTGGCGCTGGTCATGATGATGTTGTAGATCGTCCACGCCAGGTTCAGGACAATGGTCAGGCGCGCGTCCACGCCCCCATAGCCGGCGGCCAGGCTGACCGCGCCGACAATGAAACCGATCAGGTTCAGCGCCAGCAGCACCACATAGGGGCGCGCCAGCGTCCAGTCGAAATAAGCCTCGCTGATGATGCCGCCCTTGGCGGTCACATTGAACTGCGCGGTCCTGGGGCTGATCAGCGTCAGCAGCGCCGGGCGCATGATGTACCAGGCCAGCACGGATTCGTAGACCTCGTTCCAGAACGAATGGCGGAAACGCCCCTGGATGCGCGAGCCGGTCAGGCTGGACAGGATGATGTGCGGCAAGGCATAGGCCGCCACCATGATGGCCGACGCCTGGAATACATTGGCATGGAAGAACAGATAGGCCAGCGGGGCGGTCAGGAAGACCACGCGCGGCAGACCGAAGAAGAAGTGCAGCATCGCGCTCAGATAGCACAGCCGCTGCCCCAGCTTCAGGCCCTTGCCCAGCAGCGGGTTGTTGATGCGGATGATCTGCGCCATGCCCCGCGCCCAGCGCGTGCGCTGGCCGATGTGGCGCGACAGGTTTTCCGTCGCCAGGCCGGCGGCCTGCGGGACCGCCAGATAGGCGGTGTTGAAGCCCTGGCGGTTCATCTTCAGCGCGGTCAGGGCGTCCTCGGTCACGCTCTCGGTCGCCACGCCTCCCACCGCGTCCAGCGCGCTGCGCCGTATCACCGCGCAGGAACCGCAGAAAAAAGTCGCGTTCCACAGGTCGTTGCCATCCTGCACCACGCCATAGAACAGCTCGCCCTCATTGGGCACGTTGCGGAAGGTGCCCAGATTGCGCTCGAAAGGATCGGGCGAGAAAAAGACGTGCGGCGTCTGCAAGAGCGCCAGCCGCTTGTCCTTGACGAACCATCCCATGCAAATCTGCAGGAAGGAGCGCACCGGCACGTGATCGCAATCGAACACGGCCACGAATTCGCCCTGTGTCCGCGCCAGGGCGGCATTGATATTGCCGGCCTTGGCATGCCGGTTGTCCGGGCGGGTCAGATAGCCCACGCCCGCCTGCTCGCAAAAGTCGCGGAACTCCGCCCGCCGACCGTCATCCAGCACATAGACGCGCAGCTTGTCGGCCGGCCAATCCAGCGATTGCGCGGCCAGCACCGACTGGCGAACCACCTCCAGCGGCTCGTTATAAGTCGGCACATAGACATCCACCGTCGGCCAGCTGCCGCGGTCGGCCGGCAGGGGCGCGGGCTTGCGCCGCAGGGGCCAGGCCGACTGGAAATAGCTCAACAGCATGACCGTCAGCGCGTAGACTTCCGCCAGCAGCAGCCCGTAGCCGAAAAAAGCGTCCAGCACGTTGTCGAAACCGATGGTGTCGGTGATGCGCCAATACATATAGCGCAGCGAGGTGATGACCGAGAGCATCACCATGGTCAGCGTGGCCAGCCGGCCGCCCACGCGATGCAGCAGCAGGGTCACGGCCACGCAGACGGCCGCGAACACCATCTGCTGGAACAGCCCCATCTCCACGGCGACCGCCAGCACCGACAGCGCGCCGGCCAGCGCCAGCGACAGGGCGCGCGCCCAAGCCATCTTCCAGATGCGCCAGGACAGCAGATCATTGCCCAGGCGCGCAAGACGCGGATGGCGCGCCGCGGTCTCTCGGCTCGACGATTTCATGGATGCTCCCTCTTGGCATCGCTCAGTTGCCGCCGCAGCCATTGCGCGCTGGCCAGGATATCGCTGCACGCCTGGCTGTGCGGCGCGTGGTCGATCACGGTCTTGCCGAAGGCCAGCGCCTCGCTGACCGCGGCGTCGCGGTGGACCACGCCGCCCAGCCGCTCGCCCAGGACGCCGCGCATGACGCGCAGGGTGTCCTTGGCCAGCGCCGACGCGCTGTCGACCTGGTTGACGATGAAGGCATGGCCCAGATAGCCCTCGCGCCCTTGCGCATACTGGGCGATCAGGCTCTCGGCCTGGGGCAAGGTGGCATAGGAAGCCGCATCGGACAGCGTCACGACCAGCGCCAGGTCGGCGCAGCGCAAGGTCTGGCTCGCATAGACCGTAGGCCCCGGCGGCGTGTCGATCAGCGCCAGCGTGCCCGGCGCCAGGTCCAGCTCGCGCAGATGGCGCGCCAGCCAGTCGGGGTCCCGCAGCATCTGCTGCTCCAGGGCCAGGCGGTCGCTTTCCTTCAGTTGCCCGAAGGGCAGCAGATGCAGGCCGGCCTCGCCCTGCACGGCCGCGTCGCGCCAGCGCATGCCGGCCAGGCTGGCGCGCGCCAGTCCGGACTCGGCCGCCTCGGCGTCGGCGCCCAGGTGAAAGCGCAGCGCATTCTGCGGGTCAAGGTCCAGCACCAGCGCGGGATGTCCCGCGCGGCTGAGCGCCAGCCCCAGGGCGGCCGCGATGCTGGTCTTTCCTACCCCGCCCTTGGCGGAGACGATGGCTATGGTTTTCATTCTTTTGCCGTGTTGGATGTGGGCGGGACCGGCGCCTTGGCCAGGCGCGCGAAAACGCTTTGCAGCGGCGTCGCGGAGCGGGCGTCGGGCGCGGGCATGACGGGCGGCAAGGCCGCGGGCGGCTCGGTCCGCGCGAGCGGCGGCGCGTCCACGAGCGGCTCGGCCGGGGCCAGGCCGGGCTCGACGCGCGGCGCCGCGGCGGCGTTGCCCGCCAGGCCGGCAGGCGCGGCCACGATGGGCGGCAACCATTCGGCTTCGGGCGCGGCGGCGGGCAGGACGAGCGCATCGAGCGCGATACGCTGCACGCGCGCGCTCCTGACCAGGGCCAGCGCCCGCTCGCCATCGATGGCCGCGCCGGCGCGGACAGGCGGATAGCCGGCCGCCGGCGGCAAGACCAGCGTGGCGACCGCGGCCGGTGGCCACTGCGCCACGCGCGCCGGGCGATCCGCCGGTCCGCCCACGGCCGGCGGCACGGCCGCCACCCCGGGCCGTATCCGGCCCAGCAGCGGCCAGCGCCCGCGGGCCGCCGCCGCCCGGCCTTCCTGGCCGATCTCACGGTAGTTGCGCGGGTCTCCCCCGAACTCCCGGTACAGGCTGCTTATGTCGCTGATGTCGCGCATCCCTGACTCCCCAATGCGCCGCGGGCGCATCTCCCGCGGCGGCCTCTCCCTGTCTCAACGGCCCAATCGATAGACAATCGTCCCCAACGCATCGGGCGCCTGTTGCTCGGTGATGCGCAACTGCGCATCGGCGCCCAGGCGGCGCATCCATGACTCATAGACGCCCTCGAGAAATCCGCTGCTCCAGGCCAGATGGCTGTCGCCGAAGGCCGCGCGCAGCGGCGCGCAGCAATGGGCCAGCGCCAGATGGTCCTCGGCCTCTGAAATTTCCACCCAGCCCCAATCCAGCGGACGCCAGACCTGGTTGATGGCCGACTGCATATCGGCGACCGACGCGGCCGGAGCCAGCGCCTGCCTGCCGGCGAACTGTTCGCCCGCGCGCCGCATCAGCGCGCGCAGGCGCTGCGCCGTCAGGTCCTGGACCAGTTCCTGCGCGAATGCGGACAGCACATCGCGCCATTGGCTGGCGCAGAGTCGTTCGTCGAGATGGGAGAAGATGGCGCTTTGCACATTGATCCTTCATTACAGGCAGGCAAGCGGGTTCGGCCGGGCGGCGGCAGCGTCATGACGCGCCGCGCGGCGGAAACAAACCTGTAGGGACAAGGGGGAAACGGATGCGTCAAACCGGGCAAGCACGGGAAAACCGTGTCGCCGGCGGCAAGCATCAGGGCGAATCACTACCGAGGGCCCGAGGCGACATCGCCGGGGCAAGGGCCAATACTTTGTGATTTCCAGGCTCTGCATAGCCTGTATCCGCGAGTTGGCAAGGCGGAGCTGCGGGACTTTAGGCCGCATTCTTGGAGCATAACCTTGCGTCTTAAACAGCAGCCGCGCCACGGAACGATGTGACAAGGCGGGACCGTATTGCATTAATACCGGCGCAAACCGGTTATGCATAATTTGTTATATCCCGACTTATATTTCCGATAATCGCAAAATAAATCGTATTATGGCTTTCTGCCGCAGCAATTATATTAGTATAGCGACGAAGTAAAATAAAACATATAGATCTTCAGGATTTGCAAAGTCGACGCCACATTTTGTCTTGCACGCTATATAGTTTGCACCCGTGCAAGTATTTGTACCCAAGAACCCGGGCACCAGAGAGACTGCGCGGCCAATTGCAAGGGACCCCAGATGCCGAGTACCACGCCGAAGCTGCGCCCCGTATTGCTCGTGGGTGGCACGGGCACCCGTCTATGGCCGCTTTCGCGCGGCAGCTATCCCAAACAGTTTCTTCCCCTGCTGGGCGATCTTTCCCCCTTGCAAGCGACCTGCGAGCGCGTCAAGGGGCTGGACGCCCAGGCGCCGATCTTCGTCGCCAATGAAGAGCACCGCTTCATCGTCGCCGAACAGCTGCGCCAGATCGGCCAACACGAGCCGGCCATCCTGCTTGAGCCGGCCGGGCGCAATACCGCCCCCGCCATCGCCCTGGCCGCCCTGCTGGCGCAGGCCGAGGGCGACGACCCCGTCCTGCTGGTGCTGCCCTCCGACCACGCCGTGACCGACGCCGGGCGTTTTCAGGAGGCCGTGCGCCAGGCGCTGCCCGCCGCCCTGGATGGCCGCCTGGTCACTTTCGGCATCCAGCCCACCTACGCCGAGACCGGCTACGGCTATATCCGCGCCGGCGCGGTCCGGCAGGGCGTGGCCGATGTCGAGGCCTTCGTCGAAAAGCCCGACGCCGCCACGGCAGAGCAATACCTGGCCAGCGGCCGCTATTTCTGGAATAGCGGCATGTTCCTGTTCCGCGCCTCGCGCTACCTGCAGGCGCTGCAGACGCACCGCCCCGACATCCTGGCAGCCTGCCGCCAGGCCATGGCCAGACTGCGCCATGACGGCGATTTCATCCGCCTGGACGAGGCCGCCTTCGCCGCCTGCCCCGCCGATTCCATCGACTATGCCGTCATGGAGCGCGACCCGGGCGTGGCCATGGTGCCGCTGGACGCCGGCTGGAGCGATATCGGCTCCTTCGCCTCGCTATGGCAGCTGGCGCCGCAGGACCGCCAGGGCAATGCCCTGCGCGGCGACGTCATCGCCGAAGACTGCCGCAATGTCTACGCCTATTCCAGCCATCGCCTGCTCGCGCTGCTGGGCCTGGAGGACGTGGTGGTCGTCGAAACCGCCGACGCCGTGCTGGTGGCCGCCCGCGACAAGGTCCAGGACGTGCGGCGCATCGTGGCCCGCCTCAACGCCGGCAAGCGCGCCGAGGCCTCGGCCCATCGCCTGGTCTACCGCCCCTGGGGCAGCTATGACGCCATCGACGGCGGCGAGCGCTTCCAGGTCAAGCGCATCCGCGTGGCCCCGGGCGCCCGCCTGTCGCTGCAGATGCACCATCACCGCGCCGAACACTGGATTGTCGTGACCGGCACGGCCCGCGTCACGCGCGGCGACGAAGTCTTCCTGCTCTCGGAAAACCAATCCGCCTATATCCCACTGGGCGTCAAGCATCGCCTGGAGAATCCGGGTTCGATAGACCTGGAACTCATCGAAGTACAGTCGGGCCCGTATCTGGGCGAGGACGATATCGTCCGGTTTGATGACGCCTACGGCCGCTGATTTCCCTCACAGTTCCCATGCTCACCCACGCAACGCCCAGCCACCCTCAGCGCTCCTTCATGGCCCTGAGCGGCCTGATCTGCGCGCTGATCAACGCCGGTGTCTTTTTCTTCCTGACCCGGTCCCTGGACATGATGTCGCCCATCTTCCAGGGATGGATACCGGCCATCCTGGCCGCCGGCGCCTTCGCGGTCTTCGCTCGTTTCACGCTGCTGCTCAGCGCGCGCAGCATGCCCTGGATGCTGGGCCGGGGCGCGCTGCGCTGGCTGCAGGTGCTGTTTCTGGCCTTGATCGCGCTGTTTTTCCTGCCTGGCAGCGCCACCGACACCGAATCCCTGCGCCTGCTGCTGCTCAAATGGGCGGCCGTCGCCCTGCCGCTGCAGGTGCTCGGCCTCTATGTTCTGCGCCGCGTGGCCTATCGCCTGAACAACTCCCCCTCCAGCCGCCGCACGGCCGTCTTCTTCGGCATGGGCCCGGAGGCGTGCAAGCTGGCCATGCGCCTGCGGCGCTCGCCCATCCTTGGCATCCATACCGCCGGCTATTACGCCGAGCAACCGGTCTGCGGACACCCGGGCCAAGCCGAGCCGCCGCCCTATCTGGGCCGCTACCCCGACGCGCAGGCCCGTATCGACGCCGGCGACTACGGCATCGCGTTCGTCACCCTGGATGAGAGGAAGAACGATCCCGTCTTCATGGACCTGATGAACCGGCTGTACGACTCCACCGCCGCCATCTACCTGATGCCCGAGTCGCCCTTTCTGGGCGAGCTGACCGCCAGCAGCGCCGAGATCGCCGGCGTGGCGCTGCTGGCCCTGCACGAAAGCCATATGCAAGGACTGTCGCGCAGCCTCAAGCGCGCCATGGACCTCATGATCGGCGGGCTGCTGCTGCTGGCGGCCTCGCCCTTCATGCTGCTGATCGCGCTGGCCATCAAGCTGGACTCGCCCGGCCCGGTGATCTTCCGCCAGTCGCGCTATGGCGAGCGCGGCCTGCCCATCACGGTCTATAAGTTCCGTTCCATGCGCGCCAATGCCGGCAAGGAGGCCGACGGCACGCTGCGCCAGGCCCGGCAGGACGATCCGCGCGTGACCCGCGTCGGCCGCTTCCTGCGCAAAAGCTCGCTGGACGAACTGCCCCAGCTTTTCAATGTGATGGGCGGCTCCATGAGCCTGGTGGGTCCGCGCCCGCACGCCGCCGAGCACAACGAACTCTATCGCCGCATGATCCAGGGCTATATGCTGCGCCACAGCGTCAAGCCCGGCATCACCGGCTGGGCGCAGATCCATGGTCTGCGCGGCGAGACCGACACACCGGAAAAAATGCTCCAGCGCGTGCGCTACGACCGCTATTACATCGCCAACTGGTCGCTGATGCTGGACCTGAAGATCCTGGCGCGCACCGGGCTGGTGATCTTCTGGGACCGCAACGCCTATTGAGCGCTCAGGGTTCCTCGCCCATGGGATCGCACATGGCCAGTTCCGGCCTGCGCCATTGGCAGTCGGTAGGTTGCATCAGGCGGCGCAAGTCCTCCTTGCCCCGGGTGCCGAAGGTGTATTCCAGCCCGATGCGCACGAAAGTCTGCTTGTAGGCGTCGGCGGGCGAGTCGCCGGATTGCCGGTCGCGATAGACATCCAGGATCCAGCGCAGCGTGTCTTGCTGCTGCCACTGCAGCCGGGCGCCATAACGGCGGATCTGCAAGACCTGGTCGCTGCCGCCGGTAAAGGCCGTGTTGCGCTGGCGCGTGAGTTCCGCGCCCAGCTGCAAAGCGGTCTTGACGGTGGGCCGCCAGGTCACCGAGGCCAGGCCGCCCGTCTGCACCGAATACAGCACCGTGGGGTCGTCGTCATAGGCGTAGGGCCGGCGCCAGAGCTGCAGGTCCAAGCGCGTCTTGGGCGAATAATCCCAGGTGGCGCGCCCCTGGAAGGTGAACAGATGGGTATCGCGGTCGCCGAGATGTTCATAGCTGCGCTTGAGCAGGCCGACGCGGGCCTGCAGCACCGTCTTGGGGCTGTAATCCCAGCGCGCGGCGGCGAAGATCTCGTCGTCCGTGTAGCGGTCGTCTATGGTCGCCACCAGGTCCGGCGTGCGGCCGTAATAATCGACGTTGCCGCGGCGCAGCCCCGCCTGCGCATAGGATCGGCCAAAGCCCGCATAGCGCGCCGCCAGCTGCCAGCCCTCTTCCTTGCGGTCGTACAGCGTCTTGTTGATGTCCTGGTCATAGCGCGTGCCATTGCGAAAAACGCTGAACGCCGGCAGCGTCAGGCGTTCGCTCACGCGCAGCCCGATTTCGGCCGCCTTGTTGTCCCGCGCCTGCATGTCGCGGTCGGGCCAGGTGCGCGACAGATTGGAATTGAGCTGCTTCTGGTAGCCGTAATCGAAGCGTCCGGCAAACAGCGGTCCGGCGCGCCAATGCAGGGTCGAGAGCAGGTTGCCGGGCTGGTGATCCAGCTGGCGGTCATGGGTGTAGCGGGCGTCGGCTAGCGTGCCGCCGGCCTCCAGCCGGGTGTCATCGGACAGCAGCGGCAGGCGCAGCCCCAGGCCGGCCGCGTTGACCATGACTCCCGCGCTGCGGATATCGCCGGCCATGGACTCGGGCAGCCGCGCCGGATTGCTCTGGTACTGGAAAGAGCTGCCCAGCTGCACGGCATATTCCGCCGGACCGGGCGCGGCCGCGGCGCAGACGGCATGCCAGGCCAGGCCGGCCGCGGCCAGCCGCGCCGTCCAGCCCCCGGGCCGGCGGGCCAGGATGGCCGCGCCCTCGGTCACGGCGCCGAACCGGACCGCTTGCGCCACTGACGCCAGCACAGCACCGCGAAGCGCGGGTCGTCGACCAGGTAGCGGCGCCAGAGGCGGCGCGGATTGCTGGCCAGGCGCCACAGCCACTCCAGGCCGGCGCGCTGCATCCACTGGGGAGCCCGGCGCTGCAGGCCGATGGCGAATTCCATCGCCGCCCCCACGCACAGCAGGATGCCGCCGGGCAAGGCCAGGGCATGGTGCAGCGCCCAGTTCTCCTGCTTGGGCATGCCCACGCACAGAAAGACGACATCGGGTTGGCGTTCGCGCACCCGGTCGGCGAAGGCCTGGCCTTCGGGCCCGACCGGATCGAAGCCCATGGACGGGCTGACCACCTCGATGTCCAGCCCCGGGAAATACTGCGCGAAACGCGCATGCAGCGCGGGCTCCGACCCCGGCATGCCGCCCAGCAGCATCACGCGCCAGCCTTCGCGCTGGGCCCGGCGGCACAGCGCGACAAAGAGATCGGAGCCGGTGATGCGCTCGGGCAGCGGCCGGCCGAGCAGGCGGCTGGCCCAGACCACCGGCATGCCGTCGGCAAAAATAAAATCGGCCCGTGCGTAGCGGGCCCGGAAGTCGGGCGCGGCATCCAGGCGCACCACGTGATCGACATTGGGCGTCACCACGATGCGGGCCCGGCCGTCGCGGCGCACGGCGGCCTGCGCCAGCGCTTCGACCGCCTGTCCGAAAGAGACGGCGGCGATGTCCAGATCGAACAGGCGCACGCTGGGCAGCGCGGGCCCGGCGCCGTTTTCAACCGCGCGCAATCCGGGGTCGGATACTTGCTGGGGACTATGCAAGGGTAATCTCGATACGAAGGGCGGTTAATTGAAAAATAATGGTCTCACATTCGCATTTGAGAAAACCACAGTCATTCAAGCCGGCACGCGCGTATTGTATTTAAAATACCTGCGGTGTGGCGCCCGGCCTGGGATACTATTACACGCGCGCGCAAGCTTTTATCAAGGGATCGGAGAATAACGTGGCGGGTCGGATTATGACGTGGCGAAAAGCGATGCTGGCGGCGCTGGTGATTTACACGCAAACCGCGGGCGCGCAGGACCTGCCCATCCCCGACCCGGTTTCTCCAGCGCCCGCCGGCGCCCCGGCGGATTTCCAGCGCTACAACGCGCCGGTCGAATCCCCTGCCTATACCGCTCCCCTGCCCATGGGCGCGCCGGCGTCCTCGGCCGCGCCGGCCGTCTATGCCGCGCCGCCCATCGCGCCGGTCGTCACGCCGCCGGGCAAGATCGGCAGCGGCAGGCGGGGCACCGAGGGCGAGCTGGCCGGCAACCGCCTGCCCGACACCCTGCCCATTTCGCCGGCCGTCGCCGCCCCGGCCGACAGCGCCGTGGAACAGGCCATTGGCGGCGCGATAGGCGCCGTCGGCCCTGGCGACACGCTGGGCATCAACATCATGGGCACGGGCGGCGGGCAAGTGCGCGCCACCGTCGATGCCGACGGACGGGTCGTGGTGCCCATGCTGGGCCAGGTTCCGGCCTCGGGCCTCAATCCTTCGACCCTGGCCCGGCGCATCGAACAGGGCTTGCGCAGCAAAGGCTATATGACCGACCCGCAGGTCGCTATTGAGGTGCTGACCCTGCGCAGCCGCATCGTCTCCGTGCTGGGCCAGGTCGCCCGGCCCGGCCGCTACCCCATCGAAGGCCGGCTGTCGGTGCTGGAATTGCTGGCCATGGCCGGCGGCGCCACGAACGGCGCCGCCGATGTCGCCACGCTGGTGCGCCGCGCCGGCGGCGGCAACGACCGCATCAACCTCTATGTGGGCAACCGGCAATCGCCCTCGCAAACGGTGCAGGACACCGAGCTGCGGCCCGGCGATGTGGTCTTCGTGCCCGAGGCGCCGCGCTTCTATGTCTACGGCGAAGTCGGCAAGCCCGGCGCCTATCCGATAGAACCCGGCCTGAACGTGATGCGCGCCCTGGCGCTGGCCGGCGGCCTCACCCCGCGCGCCTCCGACAGCCGCATCGACCTCAACCGCAGCGATGCGCTGACCGGGGCCGTCACTGGCAAGCGCGTCACGCTCACCGACGCCGTTCAGCCCGGCGACGTCATCCACGTCAACGAACGCTTTTTCTGATGAAGCGCCGCGCCCTGCTCTCGGCCCTGCTCCTGGCCCCGGGCTACGCCGCGCTGCCCGCCTGGGCGCGCGCCGAGCCCGATTATGCCGTGCTGATCGGCGACTCCATCGCCGAAGGCGAAATCCAGCGCAAGGGCCGCCTGAACGTCCAGGGCCAGTTCGTGCCCGACTACCCCTCCAGCCCGGGCCAGCTTTCCTACGAGCTGGCGCAGTATTCCGGCGTATTTCATTTCAACCAGGGCATCGGCGGGCAAACCTCCACCCAGGTCCGGGCGCGCTGGCGCCGCGACGCCCTGGCCGAAGACGACGATCCGGGCGACGGACGCGGCCCGCGCACCCTGCCGGCCGGCACGCGGCCGCGCCTGATCTACCTGCATGTCGGCATCAACGACATCGCCATGGGCATGCTGCCCTTGCAGACCATGCAGGACAACTTCATGTATTTCGCGCAGACCGCCGCCGAGCAAAACATCCCGCTGGTCGTGGACAATATCGGCGCCTACCTCGGCATGAGCGACGCCATGATCCTGCAGGCGCGCGCCTTCAACGACTGGCTGCTGCAAGGCCTGGCGCCGCGATATTCCGGCCTGCGGGTGGTGGACTATCTGCATTGGTCCAGCGGCGGCAGCAACGATTACCGCAAGCTCGCGCCGGGCATGTTCGCCGACGGCGTTCACCCTTCCACCACGGGCTACGCGGCCTTTGCGCGCTATGTGCGCGCAACCCTGAAACTGCCGGCCAGCAGCGGCGTGCAGTACTGATGAATCGCGCGGCGCGCTGCCGCAAGGGCCTGGAACCCGACCATGATCCTGGACGCCAGCACCATTCCTGAGGGCACGACCCTGACGGCCGACCTGTGCATCGCCGGCGGCGGCCCCGCCGGCATCACGCTGGCCCTGGCCCTGATGGACAGCGGCCTGGACATCGTGCTGCTCGAAAGCGGCGGCCCGCGAGAGGAGCGCGCCACGCAGGACCTCTATGCCGGCACCGTCGCCGATGCGCGCATGCATCCCGGCCCGGACCGCTACCGGCAGCGCCGCATGGGCGGCTCGAGCACCATCTGGGGCGGGCGCTGCATGCCCTTCGACGCCATCGACTTCGAGCCGCGCGACTACATCGCGCACAGCGGCTGGCCCATCGGCCTGGACGATCTGCTGCCCTATTATCCGCGGGCAAACCAGCTGTGCGAGGCCGGCGACTTCGCCTATACCGTGCAGACCGCCTTCCACCATCCGCTGCGGCCCATGATAGGCGGCTTCGAGAGCGCGGCCTTCTCCACCGATACGCTGGAGCGTTTCAGCCTGCCCACCGATTTCGCCGGCCGCTACGCGCAGCGGCTGCGCCAGGGGCCCATCCGCATCATCCAGCACGCCAATCTATGCGGGCTCGACAGCGGCCCGGCCGGCGCGCCCGTGGGCCCGGCCCAGGTGCGCACCCTGGCCGGCTCGGCCTTCACGGTCCGGGCGCGCCACTATGTGCTGGCCACAGGCGGCCTGGAGACCGCGCGCCTGCTGCTGGCCAGCCCGGGGGCCAGCGGACGCGGGCTGGGCAATGCCCATGACGTCGTGGGCCGCTACTATATGTGCCATGTCGCCGGCACCATAGGCGAAGTGGACCTGTCCGGCGCCAGCTCGGTCTGGCACGGTTATGACATCAGCGACGAGGGCGTCTATTGCCGCCGGCGCCTGGCCCTGCGGCCCGAAGCCCAGCGCCGTCTGCATGCCGGCAACTTCATCGCGCGCCTGCATCATCCGCGCATCCCGGATCCCGGGCACGGCAGCGGCATCCTGTCGGCGCTCTACCTGGCCCGGCCCATCGTGCCCTATGAATACGCCAAGCGCCTCTATGGCGACACGCCGGGCTCGGCGGGCCTGTGGCTGCGCCATCTGCGCAATGTGCTGCTGGGCGCGCCGGCCACGGCGGGATTCCTGTGGCATATGCTCACCCAGCGCAGGCTGGCCGCGCGCAAATTTCCGTCCATCATCGTCCACCCGCGCAACCGCCGCTATAGCCTGGATTTCCATGCCGAACAGGAGCCCAACCCCGAGAGCCGGGTCACGCTGGGCAGCGGCCGGGACGCCCTGGACATGCCCCGCCTGCATATCGATTGGCGCTATACGCGGCGCGATGTCGAGACGGTGCAGCGCGCCCTGGCCGCCCTGGCCGAGGCGCTGGCGGCCAGCGGCGCGGGACGCTTCGACTACGACCCGGCGCAAGTCGAAGCCGAAATGACGCGCTACGGCGCCTATGGCGGCCACCACATCGGCACGGCCCGCATGGGCCGGGATCCGCGCGACAGCGTGGTCAACGCCGATTGCCGCGTGCACGAGGCCGCCAACCTCTACATCGCCAGCTCGGCGGTCTTCCCGACCTCCGGCCAGGCCAACCCTACCCTGACCATCGTGGCGCTGGCCCTGCGCCTGGCCGATCATCTGCGCCGCGAGCTTCGCCTGCCCGCCGCGGCCGCCCGCAAGGAGACCTCCCCGACATGAAGCAACGCATCCTGGTATTGGGCGCCAACGGCTATGTCGGCCGCCGCGTGATGGCGCGGCTGGCCGCCAGCGATTGGGCCGAACCGGTGGCCGGCGTGCGCCGCGCCGGCGGACTGGGCCGCGAGATCGTGCTCGACGCCACCGACGCCGCCTCGGTGGCGCGCGCGCTGGGCGAGGCCGATGCCGCCGTCAACTGCGTGGCCGGCCCGGCCGAGACCATGACGGCCGGCGCCCGGGCGCTTGCCGGCGCCCTGGACGCCAGGCCCATGCCCCTGGTGCACTTCAGTTCGATGACCGTCTATGGCCCGGCGCAGGGCGACATCGGCGAAGAACATCCGCTGGCCCAGGGCCTGGACGGCTATGCCGGCGCCAAGGTCGAGACCGAGCGCCTGCTGTCCTCGCGCCCGACCGTGCTCACGCTGCGTCCGGGCTGCATCTACGGCCCGCAAAGCCCGCAATGGAGCTTGCGCATCGCCCGCCTGCTGCGCGCCCGCCGCATCGGCGACCTGGGCGCGGCCGGCGACGGCTGCAGCAATCTGGTCTATATCGACGATGTCGCGGCCGCCGTGCTGGCCGGCCTGCGCGCGCCGGCCGGCGTCTACAACCTCGCCATGGCCCAGGCCCCGGACTGGAACGGCTACTTCCTGGCCTATGCCCGGGCGCTGGGCGCGGTCCCGATCAAGCGCATCGGCGAGCGCCGCCTGAAGATCGAAACCCATCTGCTGGCGCCGGTCCTGAAAATCGCCGAGATCGGCTTGGGCCGCCTGCGCCTGCCGCCGCCCATCCCGCCTTCGCTGGCCCGCCTGTGGCGCCAGCCCATCCGCCTGCGCGCCGAGCGCGCCGAACGCGAGCTTGGCCTGCGCTGGACACCCTTGTCAGAGGGCTTGGCGGCAACCGTCGCGGCGGAGCGCGCATGATGACGCCACACACTGGAGAACCCGCCGTGCACTACCCCCACCGCGTCGCCGCCCAGATCAGCATGTACCCCATGGACTATCCCCATGCGGCGCTGCTGCTGCCGCACCAGATCCGCGCCTGGGCGCCCATGGTGGACCGCATCCTCGTCACCATCGACACCCATCGCAGCCGTTCGGGACGCTACCGGGGCACGCATTTCGATGAATACCGCGCCAAGCTGCTGGCGCTGGCGCGCGAGCTGCGCCGCGACACGCCCAAGCTGGACGTGATCGAAGTGGACTATGCGCCCGAGGCGCGGCGCGAAGTGGCGCGATCCTTTTTCGGCGCCGGCGACATCCCGGTCAAGGCCTGGGACGGCGGGCCCTTTTATGCTTATTTCTATGGCATGCACCACAGCCAGGCGCGCCACATCGTGCACTTCGACGGCGACATGCTGTTCGGCGGCGGCAGCCGGCGCTGGGTCGAGGAAGCCATCGCCTACACCGAACAAGATCCCAACGTCCTGCTGACCGGCCCCTTTCCGGGGCCGCCGCGCGCCGACGGGGCGGTCTACGGCCATGGCCAGCCCGAGCCCCAGCGCACGGAAATCGCCGGCGCCCCGGCCTATCGTTTCCAGAGCGCCAGCACGCGCATCTTCATGCTGGACATGGAGCGGCTGCGCGCCACGCTGGGCCATCTGCCGCTATTGCCGCCCGGCGCGCTGCAGCGCCTGAAATCGCATCTGCTGGGCAACCCGCCGCAGGTGCGCGAGGCCGAGGTCATCCTGGGCGAGGTGCTGCGCCAGCGCGGGCTGTACCGCGTCGACCTGCTGGGCTCCGCGCCCGGCCTGTGGTCGCTGCATCCGCCCTATCGCGGCGCGGAGTTCTATCGCCGGCTGCCGGAACTGATCGCCGCGGTCGAGTCGGGCGAACTGCCCGAGGCCCAGCGCGGCCACTATGACGTCCACGACAGCATGATCGACTGGTCCGCGCAGCGCGCGGCCACGCGCCGCCACAAGCGCTGGCTGCGCATGCTCAAAGACCGGCTACGGATCGGCGGGTAGCGGCCTTGGACGCCTCCTGCTCGCGCGGCTTTTTGAACAGGCCGATCAGCGGTTTTTCCATCAGGTAGTAGACCGCCAGACCCGCCACCGCGCAGGCCACGACGCCCAGCAGGCAGAATCCCACCCGGCCGCCCGGCAGGCTGTCCAGGTGCAGCTTGCGCCAGCCCTGGCTCAAGGCCGACAGCACAAAAGCATGCGAGAGATAAATCGAATACGAGGCATCGCCCAGCGTGTGCAGCAGCTTGAAGCGCGGCAGGGCCTGGAAGCGCTCCAGCAGGATGGCCCCCATCACGATGGCCGCCGAAGGCAGGCCTTGCGCCAGCGGACGCGAGGCCTGCGGCGCGAAAACCGAGGCCAGGGCGATGGCGGCAAAGCCGCCGAGAACGAGCAGCCAGCCCAGGGCCGCCGACCCGCCCTGATGCGGACGCGAGAACCACCAGCCTATGCTCATGCCCAGCAGGAACTCCAACACGATGTCCGAGGTATAGACCTGGAGGATGGGCCTGTCCTGGCCCACCACGAACCAGCCCAGCATGCTGATGCCGATGAGCACGAGGGCCGTCACGGCGAAGCGCCAGGCGGTGGGCAGCACCAGCGTCAGGCCAAAGATGAGGTAATACAGCATCTCGTAGTTGAGCGTCCAGCCCACGGTCAGCACGGGTTCGATCAGCCCCGCCGGATTGGGCGCCATCACGAAGAAATACGAGGCGATCACATGGGACAGGCCGAAGCGCGTGGTCTGCAGCAGCTGCGGCGCGATCAGCATCACCGCCACGGCCACCGAGGTCAGCAGCCAGTACAGCGGAATGATGCGCACGGCGCGGCGGCGGTAGAACTCCAGCACGCCGACCTTTCGATCGCGCGTGGTGATCCACATCAGAAAGCCGCTCAGGACAAAGAAGATGTCCACGCCCGCGGCCAGCCAGTGCGGCCAATAGCCCTGGTATCCCATGCGCTCGAGCTGCGGATGCAGGTGGACCGCCACCACCATCATGGCCGCGATCCCGCGCAGATACTGAATCGAAATAATGTCCATGAATCATCGTCCAGGGAAGAAGCGGCCGCGGGCCGGCGCGCCGGCAGGCACGCAAGCCCGGCTCATGCCCGCGCTCCGGTCATATCATCGTCACGGCGCACTTCGCGCCAGGCCATGACGGCCACGGCCAGCCCATAGCAGGCTTCGCCCGCCACGATGCCGATGGCCGCGCCGACCGGCCCGAACTTGAGCATGCCGGCATAGCTGATGGCCAGGGCGATCAGGGCGCAGACCAGCGTGCCGGCGCTCAGGGCGCGGAAGCGCTGGCGCAGCAAGGGCACCATCATGATGGGTTCGCGGATCACCATCAGCACGAACAGCCCCGTCCACAGCAGGAGCAAGGCATCGCGCTGCGGGAAATCCTTGCGCATCAGATCCAGGAAGATCCAGTCGCGCAGCAGCCAGAGGACGGCGCCGTAGAGCAGCGTGAACAGCGCCAGGGCCAGCGAGAACAGCATCAGCCGCCGCAAGGTGCGCCGCGCGCCCATGGCGTGCATCCAGCCCGAAGCCATGGGCGTGAGCTGCTTCTGCATGCCGGACAGCAGGAGATTGATGGGCATGAGCGTCAGGCGCGAAGCCGCCAGAGCCGCCACGGCCGCCAGGTCCAGCGTCGCGGCGGTCAGGAAGTGATAGCCCTGATTGAACAGCCAATAGATCACGCCGCCCGAAGCGGCCCACAAGCCCATGCGCGCGATCTCGCGCAAGCGGCCCGGCGCGGCCTGGGCATCGATATCGCCGCCCAGCGCGCGGCGCAGCAGGCGCGCGCCGACCAGCGCCGCGGCCATGCCCGCCAGCAGCGCGCCCACGGCCGCCGCCGGCGCGTGCACGGCCAGCGCGCAGCCGGCCAGCAGCACCGCCACATAGACGGCATCGGCGCCCAGCACCTGCTGCGGACGGTGATACATCAGCAGAATGCCGCGCAGATACTCGCGATACAGCGCCGCCAGCACCAGGCCCAGGGCCGCGGCCGCCACGGCGGCCGATGCGCCGTCGAACAGGCCCGCCGCCCAGCCGCCCGATATCACGGCCAGGGCCAGCAGCCCGCCCCACAGGCCCAGCCGCTTCTGGTCGCGCAACAGGCTGCCCATCCATAGGCGCCGCTGCGGCGCGTCCAGCCCGGGCAGGCGGATCACCATCGGCGTGCCGATGAAGGTCCCCTGCAAGGTCGTGAGCAACATCATGGTGTTGAAGGCCAGGATGTAATAGCCGTATTGGGTTTCGGCCGCATAACGGATCAGGATCAGGCCGACGGCGAAATTGGCCGCCGACAGCATGGCCTGGTCGGCGATCGAGCTGCCGAACAGGCGCGCCAGGCCCGAGGCCGATGCAGGGGGCCGCTTCATCGGGAATCCCTGTCGGTCTTGATCCAGTGCCGGTTGCGCCGGTTGCGCAACAGCACCACCAGCTTCCACAGCACGAAGAAGGGCGCGCGCAGCAGGTCCAGCAGGGCGCGCGGCCCCAGCGGCGAGAGCTGCCAGCCGCGCAGCACATGCAAGGCCAGCACGGCCAGCAGGCCCAGCGCCAGCAGCGGCCAGATTGCCAGCCCGGCGTCCGGCAGCGCCAGGGCCGCCAGGCCGCCCAGCGCGAGCAAGCCGCCGGTCTGCAGCACGATATAGCCCAGCGGCAGGGTCAGCAGATCGATGGCCAGCTCCAGGCAGAGCCAGCTCGGCCGGCTCAGGCCCTGGCGCAGCAGACGGCCCACATAGGCCTTGAGCACGGCCAGGCGTCCGCCTTCCCAGCGCTGGCGCTGGGTGCGCGAGCCCCGCTCGGAAGCCACCAGTTCGGCGTCGGCGCTGGCCTCGTCGATATAGACAACGCGGCGCCCGGCCAGGCCCAGCACGATGCCGTACTCCAGATCCTCGGTCATCGAATGGATATTGAAGGGCACGTCGCGCAGCAAGGCGTGCGTCATGCACATGCCATTGCCGCGCAGGCCGTTGGAGGCATGCAGGCGCTCGCGCGCCCTGCCCCGCACCGCATGGAAGGCGCCATAGGCGATGGTGATGATGCGCGTGCGCCAGGAGTCGTCCGGGTTGAGCACGCCATAATGGACCTGCATTACCTCCGCCCCCTGCTCGATGCGCGCCGCGCAGGTGGCCAGCAGATTGGGCGTGACCTCGGTGTCGGCGTCGATCACCGCCACCGCTTGGGCAAAACCGTCGGCCGCGCTATGCGCGATGCCGAACTCCAGCGCATAGCCCTTGCCGCGCTGCGCCGGATCGTGGCGCTCGATCACTTCGGCGCCGGCCGCTCGCGCCAGCGCCGCCGTATCGTCGCTGCAGTTATCGGCGATGACGACAATGCGGTAGTGCTCGCGCGGCCAATCGATGGCCGCCAGGCTGCGCACCGTGCGCTCGATCACGGCCGTCTCGTTGTGCGCCGGCACCAGGATGTCGAAACGCATGTCGCGCCGCCGGGGCTGGGGCCGCGGCAGGCGCGCCGACAGCAGCGTCAGCAGGCCCAGATAGAGGGTCGCCGCCGTGACTGGCAAGGCGATGATGAACAGCAGCAGATGCAGGATCAGGGCCATGATGCTCAGGCGTACTCGTGATAGCGCCCGCCCCACAGGACGGACAGTTTTCCGTAGTTGGCGCAGGCGCGGCCCAGCCAATGGACGGCATGATGGCGGCCCAGCGGCCAGCTCAAGAGCGCCAGCAGGCCGGCGGCGGCCATCTGCGCCGCCGCGCGCGCATAAAAGCGCAGGCGGCGCGCCGCGCCCGGCCGGCCGCCCAGCCGGCCGGCCTCGAAATGGAGGGCGAAGTCCTGGCCGCCGCGCAGGGCGCGTTTCAAGATCCAGGCCGCCGTCATCCGGCTCGCGGCCACCGGCTCGGCCACATGGGCCTCATCGCACCAGACGATGCGCGCGCCCTCGCCCGCCAGGCGCATCAGCGTGTCGCCATCTTCGCCGCCGCTCAGGCCATAGGCCGGATCGAAGGGCTGCGGACGGCGCTTGAGCCAGTCGGCCAGGATGAAGAAATTGCCGATGCGCAAGACATTGCGCGGCACGGCCTCGCCCGTGCGGAAACGCGGCCCGTCATAAAAACGCCCCCGGCGCACCCAGGCCGGCGCCGTGGCCGGCAACTCCGCCAGCACGGGCGCCTGGACGGCGTCGGCGTCGAAGCGCGCGGCCGTCTGGGCCAGCAGGGCCAGCCATTGCGGCGGCGCCCGTTCGTCATCATCGATCATCGCCAGCCACTGCCCGCGGGCCAGCGCGACCGCGCGATTACGGGTCAGCGAAATATTCTTCTCGGGCTGGATGGCGTAATCCACCCGCACGCCCAGCGCCCGCAGCGCCGGCTCATGCGCCTGGACCACGGCCCGGGCGCTGCCTTCGGCATCGTTATCCACCACCACCACCTGGGCCGGCGCCAGCGTCTGCGCCGCCAGGTCGCCCAAGAGGGCGTCCAGCAGCGGCGCGCGCCGGTAGGTGGCGATGCAGACGCTGATCGGGCCGGCGCTCATGGCTTGTCCTCGTAAACCAGTTCATACCAGGGGCTGGGCGCGGCCCCGGCCTGCACGCGCACGCGCGCGCCGTCGGCGCCCAGGACCACGTCGGCGGCCGGCAAGGGCGCCTGGCGCCTGCCTGCGCCGTCCAGCGGGTAGACCGTCAACCGGCCGGCGCGGGCCGCCAGGCCCAGCGTGGCCGGCATGCGGCGCAGCCAGGCCGGCGGCCGGGTGGCATAGTCCGCGCCCGCCGACCCCGGATCAGGCTCCAGGGTAAAGCCGGAGGCCCCGCCGCGGTAAGGCATGCGCAGCTTGGGCCGCCGCGGCATCGCGCCGGGCTGCGTGCCGGTGGTGTCATTGCCCAGGCTCAAGAGCAGATGACGCGAGCGCGTCAGCGGCTGTCCGTCCAGGCAGGTCAGCATGGCGCTGACCGGCCCTGGGGCATCAAAGCGCATCCAGGCCGGCCCGCCGCCCACGGACGCGCCGCCCGCGGCGCCGAAGACCGCCCACAGGCAGGGCGTCTGGATCAGGACATGGCCGTCCGCCTGCTTCAGCACGGCGGTGGGCGCGGCGTCCGGCGCGCGCGGCGCGGCGTCGGGCGCCGGCGACAGGTCCACCGCCACCCTGCCCTGCAAGGCCCATTGCGGCTGCACGCCCAGGCCCTCGGCCAGCGCCACCGTGATCGCGTCAAAGCGCCGGTCGGCGCCCAGGCGCAGGCGCTGCCGCGGCCCCACCGGGATGTCGATGCGCCCGGGCAGCGCCTCCACGAGCGGCTGGCGGAACAGGCGCGCGCTCTGGCCGGCCAGGGCCATGCGCCCCCAATCGCCGCTCAAGGCAAAGCGCGAGGGCGATTGCGGCAGACGCTGCGCGTCGCTGTAATCGAAGTAGAACAGCCCGTCCCAATCCTGCAGGGCGGCCACGGCGCTCATCAGCGGCAGGATCTCCGCCCCGCGGGGATTGGGAAAAGGCTGGTTGAACTCGCTCACCACGAAGGGCCTCTCGCGATCGCGCCGCAAGGACAGGGCTAGCAGGCGGGCAAACTCATTGCCGCTGGCGTTCAGGTCCGGGATGCGCCAGTCGTCGGCCGACCGGATATCCGGATGCGCCACATAGAAATGCTCATCGAGATAGTCCATGGTGGCCTGGGAATCGAAATTCATCAGGCCGCCAAAACCCATCTGCGTGCCGGTCACCGGCACCGGCGCGCCGGCGCTGTCGCGCACGACGCGGCGCAGGCGCTCGAAATACGCCTGGTCGGTCGCCGCCAGGAAGCGCCGGAAATCCTGCTCGCGCGGATCCGCCTCGGCCGGCCTGCCGGGCCCCAACCAGGCATGGACCCGGCGGGCGATCCCCGCGCGCAGCTGAGCCAGGCCATTCTCATAAACCGGCTGCTGGCCGTCCGGCTGCGGAAACTCGGTCGCATCGCCGCCCGGGCAACCGCCCCAGGCCGCGCAGGCCTGCTCCAGCGAACCATGGCGCGCCAGCAGCCAGGCCCGCCATTGCTTGCGCAGCTGCGGCGCATAGGCCGAGGGAATCGCCGCCTGCCAATCCGGACCCAGCCAGGCCGCCAGCAGCGAAGACTCATTATTGATCTCCACCATGGCCAGCGCGGGATTGTCCCGCAAGCCCAGCCGCGTGATCAGCTGGCGGGCGTACTCCTCCTGCATGGCGATCAGACGCGGATCGTAGAGATGGATGGGCGCGGTCAAGGCCGGCATCTCGGCCCCGCCATCCAGCGCGGGCAAGCCGTCCACGCTGGGGCGGAAGCGATAGCCTACGTGCAGATTCAGGTTGACGTAGATGCCCTCGGCGGCCAGCGCCCGGATCAGGCCGCGCAACCTGGCCACCGCCGGCGGGCTGAAGCTCGGAAACGGTCCGGGCGTCAGGATGCTGATGGGCGCTTCGGGATGATCGGAGGGCAGCGAATCGAGGTGATGCAAGCGTACGGCGTTAAAGCCCAGCCTGCGCAGTTGCCGCGCCAGGCGGGCCGCCTCGCCGGCATCGGGAAAATTGGCGCCGAACGACAGGTTGACGCCGAAGAAACGCACCCGCTCGTCGACCTGGCCGTCGGCGCCTGCGCGAAAGAAATGCCCGTCGCGCGCGACTATGCGCGCCGCAGCGTCCAGCGGCCGGTTCAGGAAAGCCACATCGGGCGCGCCGGCCAGATTCTCCGGCTTCATCGCGAAAACGAACCAATCGGCCGGCGCGGCCGAGGCCATGCGCGCCGCCAGCAGCCAGGCCAGGCAGCACAGCGCCGCCCAGCGCCTCATGCCTGGCGCTCCCGGCCGACCCGCGGCCCGGCGGCCGCGCCGCGCGCGCGCGCCATCGCCAGGCGGCCGCTGATGGCCAGCGACGAATAGATGAACATGATGTTCTGGAAATTGGTGTCGCGCAGGATCTGGCTTTCCGAAAAATTGCTGATCATGATCGTCACGCACAGACCCAGGTGCATGGCCGCATCCTCGCGGTCTATCCGGTAAAGCCGCAGGATGCTCGCCACATGCCAGGCCAGGCATGCGAGGAACAAGCCCATGCCCACCTGCCCCAGGTCGAGCAGGATGTCGAGATAGCCGTTGTGCGCCTGCCCCGGCAGCCAGCCCAGCCGGTCGCCGATGTACTGCGCCGGCCCGCCCTCGCCCACCCAGAAGGCGCTATAGCCTATGCCCAGGAGCTTGTGCCGCTCGATGGCGATATCCACCAGGGCCCAGATCTCGCCCCGGCCGGTCAGGTCGCTGCTCTTGTTGAACAGGGCCGTGACCATCGCGACCGCGTCGTCGATCCGCGGCATGCGGCCCGCCGCCACGAAGAACACCAGCAGGAAATACAGCAGCAACAGCAGGGCGCCCAACACCAGGATCTGGCCGGTATGCCGCCCGCCAAACAAACGCTTGCGCGAAATCAGGTAGACCGCCGCGCCCAGCGCGGTCACCAGGAGGGCGGTGGCGCTCTTGCTCATCACCAGCATGAAAGCGCTGAACAACAGCCCCAGGCTGGCCAGGCGCCGCAGGCGCGGCGTCATCGCCCACTCGCGCAGCCAGAGCAGCACGGCGAAGCCTGCGATGGAGCCCAGCATGTTCTTCTGCCAGGTGATGCCGCGCCAGGCATTGCCCAGCAAGGCGTCCACGCCCACGCTGGGCATCAGCAGCGCTACGAAGAAGGACAGCACCAGCACAAGGGAGTAAGTCCCCAGCACCACGCGCAGGAACTGGCGCGGGCCGCTCAAGGGCGGCGCCACCGCCAGGCCGATCAGGACCAGGCCGGCGAAGATGACGGTGCGCTTGAGCGTGATGTCGGGATAGGGAGACCAGGCCGTGCTGGCCAGGCAATACCCCACCAGCAGCAGCAGAAAAAGATTGCTGGCGCGCAGATTCCCGAGCACGACGGGCAGATGTCTCCAGGCGACGATGGCCGCGCCCAGAAAGAGCGAGGCGTACTGCACCTGGCGCAACATCGAACCCTGCATCACCGTATGCGTGGCCTGCGGGCCCAGCTCGCCGACCGACAGCGTATCCGGCACGATGGCGAACAGCAGGCTCAGGCCCACCAGCAGCCATACGGCCCAACGGCTGCCGCGGCTCTGTCCGTCGGCGACCGGAAGGACGGTCTGCGCGCCCATGGCCCCGGCCCTCAGCGGCGCAGGCGCGCCGGCACGAGTGCGCGCAGCCAGTCCCGCCAACCGCGGCCCCGCTCGGGGTCGTATTCGTTATAGACCGTGCCCAGCACGCGCGCGCCAGCCGTCTCCAGCTGCTCGGCCGTGCGCGTCAATTCGCCCAGCGCGGTCACATCCTTGCGCGCCACCAGCAGGCAGGCGTCCACCTGGCGCGCAATGCTCTGCGCATCCGGCGACTGCGCCGCCGCCGGCGTATCGACGATAAAGATCTCGTACTGTCCGGCATAGGCCTCCAGCACCCGGCGCAGCGCCGGCTCGCGCAACAGCTCGGCCGGATTGGGAGGCTGCGGCCCGGCATCGAGCACGCCCAGGGCCGGAAAGCCCGCCACCGCGCGGCTCTCGCCCGACGCCGCGCGGCCGGCCAGGATGGACGACAGGCCCGCTCCGCCGCCGCCGCCCAGGAGGTCCTGCTGCCCGCTGGCACGCAGATTGGCATTGACCAGCAGCGTGCGCCGCCCGGTCTGGGCGAAGGCAACCGCCAGGCTGGCCGCCAGATAGCTGCGCCCTTCGCCATCCTGCGGGCTCACCACCGCCACGGCGATGCGCGGCAAATCCTCCAGGCGGATCGAGATCTCGGCCCGCAGCTGGCGGATGGCCTCGGCCTCGCGGCCAAATGGCATGGCCGCGATAGGCAGCTTGATCTCGGCGTGCTGCGCCGACGCATAGTCGTAGCGGTATTGTTCGGCCAGCACCGACTGCACGCGCGCCTCGGAGACAAACCCCAGCTTGACGGCCGCCTGCCCGAAGCGCAGGCGCTCGGCCTGCTGCAGCTGGACCACGCGCGCGACCTGCTCCTCGGTCAGCAGGCCCAGCCGCACAAAACGCTCGCCCATCTTGTCGCCGGACGCGGCGGCGTCCTGGCCGGCTTGCTGGTTCAGGCGGTCGAACAGGGGGCGCATGGTGGAATCGCTCATGATGCGGCCATCCGGCCCACGCGGCCCAGGACAGGCAGGGCAGTATTGCGCTCCAGGTCATCCAGGCAGCGGATGCGGCGGCGGCTCAGTTCCAGCAGCAGCGCCAGGGCCAGGCCGGCCAGGATGCCGACCAACAGGCCCAGCACCAGGCTGCTGCGCACCTTGGGCCGCGAGGGCGAGGCCGGCAACTCGGCGGCGCGCAGCACGGCCAGGCTGGGCAGGGAAATATTGCTGGCCATCAGGATGCCATCGTATTTCTGCAGGGCGGTCTGGTAGACCTGCTCAACGCCGGCGAACTGGCGCCGGTAGGCGGCAATGCGGTCGCGCTTGGCCATCTGGTCCAGCACCTTGGCGCGCTGCGCCTCCATATCGCGCTGCAGGGCTGCCCGCTGCGCCTCCAGGCGCTGCACCTCGCTGTCCTGCGCTTGCACCGCCGCCTTGGCCTGGCGGGCGATCTCGGCCTGCATCTGCGCGCGCTGGGCCAGCAGGCCGGCCACGCTGGGATGCTTGGGCCCCAGCGCGCCGCGCAGCTGGCCCAGCTGGTGCTCGACCACCGTCAAACCATTGCGCAAGTCGTTGATGGGCGCGATCAGGCCCACCTCGGGCAGATCCTCCGGCCGCATGCCGCCGGCCAGCAGACTGGCCGTGGTGGCCTTGCGGGCCCGCGCGGCCTCCAGCTGGGACTCCAGCGCCAGCATCGCGGTGGCCATGTCATTGAGCCGGCGGGCATCGATATCGTCGCCCGCCTGCAGGGTATCGACAATGCCGGTCTCCTGCTGATAGCGCGTCAGCTTGTCCTGGATGGCGTCGAGTTCGCCGCGCAGCTGCTCCAGCTGGGCGGTGTATTGTTCGGTGCGCGCCCGGGCGGCCGCCGAGGCGACACCCTGGCTGACCGCAATATAGGAATTGACCACCGCATTGGTGAACTCGCGCGCCTTCTGGGGCGTATCGGCGGAGAAAGCAATCGCCAGCACGCGGCTGTTCTGCTGCTTGTCGACCTCCAGGTGGCGCTTGATATAGGCCAGCAGCTCATTGCGCGCCTTGGACCCCGCGGCGGCATCCTCTCCCGTCAGCAAGCCCAGGCTCGCGATCACATGGTCGGCCACCGTCTGGCTGCGGATCATGTCGATCTGCGTCTGCATATAGCTCTCGTCCAGCAGCGGCGAGAACGAGCGGCCGTTGATGGGATCGTTTTCCCGGTAGTCGATGAAGACATCCGAGGTGGCGGTCCACACCCGCGGCAACACCAATATGAGCAGACAGGTCAGCAGCAGGGTTCCCAGGGCCACCCATGCCACAAGCCGGGCGCGCGCCACAAGCATCGCCCATACCTGATTCAACGATAGCAGACTGTATTCGGAGCTCACGGCGGGATATTAAATTCAGCGTGACGTGACCGCCGATTTTACCGGAGAGTCCGGGGCAGATGAAAAAACCCCGCCGGAAAATGAAAATTGACCGTGCTTGTCAAAAAAGCGCTTGCAAAAAAACGAGCATCCCGCCAGCGCTTTTTCTAAAACGGAAATAATCCGTTTTTATTTCAATCATTAAAAAGCCGGAAAATATCCGCCGCGAAAAATCCTCGATAACGGCGGCCGCATGAAACACGCCGTTTGAATATCCGGGGCGGCCGGGCGGCGGCGATATCCGCATGGATGGCCCGCAGCCCGAGCCCGCCCGCACAGGCCGCGCCCGGCCCCTCAGAACTTCGGCGCCCGCTTCTCGATGAAGGCCGTCACCGCCTCGCGATGCTCGGCCGTCTTGTGCGCCAGCGCCTGGTAGCTGGCCGACAGCTCCAGCAGGGAGGCCAGGCTGGCCTGCTGCCCCTCGCGCAGAAGACGCTTGGTCATGCGCATGACCGGCCCGGGATTGGCGGCGATCTTCGCGGCCAGCGTCCTGGCCGTCGGCATGAGCGCCTCGGCCGGCACGGCGCGGCTGATCAGCCCGCAAGCCAGCGCCTCGGCCGCGTCGATGGCCTCGCCGGTGAAGGCCATCTCGCAGGCGCGGGCCATGCCCACCGCGCGCGGCAGCAGCCAGGCGCCGCCGTCGCCGGGCACGATGCCCACGCGCACGAAGCTTTCGGCGAAGGTCGCGCTATCGGCGGCGATCCGGATATCGCACATGCACGCCAGGTCCAGGCCGGCGCCGATGGCCGGCCCGTTGACGGCGGCGATGACCGGCACATCCAGCGCGTGCAAGGCCAGCGGGATGCGCTGGATGCCCTGGCGATACTCTTCGCAAATGCTTTCCGGCGTCAGCGCCTCATCGAAAAAGCGCCGCATGTCCTTCACATTGCCGCCGGAGCTGAAGATCGGGCCGGCCGCGGTGATGATGAGCACCTTGACCGTCGCATCGCGGCGGATGTCGGCGCACAGCGCCACGAATTCTTCGACGGCGGTGTTGCCGGTCAGCGCATTGCGCGTTTCCGGCTGGTTCATGGTCGCGGTCACGATGCCGCCGTCGCGTTCGATTTGCAGGAATGCCATGGTGTGATTCTCCTTGAGGTCCCGCTCAGGCCGGGACATCGGTGATACGGCGCACGAGATCGAGCGTCAGCCCCTCATGCGCGAGCAGGGCCTGGCCGGCGACCTCCTGCCAATAGGCTTCACTGCCCGCCGTCTGGCGCCAGGCGTGCAGGCGGCGCGTGTAGAGCTGCAGGTCGTATTCCTCGGTAAAGCCGATGGCGCCGTGGATGGCATGCGCCAACTCGGCCACGGCCAGGGCCGCCTCGCTGCAGCGCGCCTTGGCCGTGGCGACCCGCAGGCGATCCGGCAGCGCGCCCTCGCCGCTGCAACCCAGCTGCGCCGCCATGCGGGCCGCGCACACATGCTCGCTCATGACCGCCAGCTGATGCTGGATGGCCTGGAACTTGCCGATGGGCCGGCCGAACTGCTGGCGCTCGTTGGCGTATTGCAGCGTACGCTCCAGCACCCAGCCCAGGGCGCCGGCCATCTGGGCCGCGGCCACGGCCGCCTGCAGGGTCCAGACGTCCAGGCCGCTGTCGGCGCCCGCGATGGCGATCGCCGACCCGGCTTTCTCCGCCGTCCAGCTCATCGCCGCATCCAGCGGCAGGGCATGGGGCTGGCAACGCGCATCGGCCGCCGCGAGCAGACGCCACTCCCCCTCTGCCTGGCTCAGGACGTGGGCCGCCGCCCGGCCGCCGCGCACCAGGGCGCAATGCCAGGCGCCGTCGGCCAGACGCTGTCCCCGGGCCAGCGCGATGCTGCCCGCCGGTCGCGCCGGCAACAAGGCCCGCGCCACCATGGTCTCGCCCAGCGGCAGGGGCAAGGCGTGCGCCCCGCACTGCTCCAGCACCCCGTATACCTGGCTCAGCCCCAGGCCGGAGCCGCCCGCTTCCTCGCTGACCAGGGCATCGGCCAGGCCCGCGGCCTCCAGCTGCTCCCACAGCGGGCCGGCCGACGGGCCGCCCGCTTCGATATCGCGCACCGCCCGCGGGGTGCAGTGGTCGGCCAGCACATCGCGCGCGGCGTCAGCGTACAGATCGTTGTCGTTCATCTTCTTACCTCACCGCAGGCCAAGGCCGCGCGCGATCATGCCGCGCAGGATGTCGCGGGTGCCGCCACGCAGGGAAAACGAGGGCGAGGCCTCGGTCACGTACTTCAGCGTCATCAACAGCTCCACCGGGACATCCTCGGCCGGACGCGAGAACAGATCCTGCGCGATCTCGGCGGGGATGGCCTGCTCCAGCGTGGTGCCCAGCTCCTTGACCAGCGCCGCCTCGATGATGGGGCTTGCGCCGCGCGTGAGTTTTTCCTGCACGGCCACCGACATGGCGCGCAGCGGCGCGAGCTGGGTCAGCACCTTGCCCGCCAGCCGCGTGGCCGAGGCCGTGCGGTGGGCCGGCAGGCGCGCATACTGCAGCCACTGGTCGAACAGCACAATGCTGGAGAACAGGCGCTCCGGCCCGCTGCGCTCGAAGGCCAGTTCCGCCGTGACCTGTTCCCAGCCCTGGCCTTCGCGGCCGATCAGGGCATCCTCGGCCAATTGCACATTCTCGAAAAACACCTCGCAGAAATGGCTGTCGCCCGAGAGGTCCTCGATCGGCCGCACGGTCACGCCGGGCAAGGACAGGTCGACGATGAGCTGCGACAGGCCCTGATGCCTGTCCTGCGCCTCGCCCGAAGTGCGCACCAGCGCGATCATGTACTGGCAATGATGGGCGTTGGTGGTCCAGATTTTCTGTCCGTTGAGCAGCCAGCCCCGCTCATTGGGCACGGCGCGGGTGCGCACGCTGGCAAGATCCGAGCCGGCGTTCGGCTCGCTCATGCCGATGCAGAAAAAGGACTCGCCGCGGCAGATGCGCGGGATGTGAAAGCGTTTTTGCGCCTCCGTGCCGTATTTCAGGATGAGCGGCGCGCTCTGGCGGTCGGCGATCCAGTGCGACCCCACCGGGGCGCCGGCATTCAGGTACTCCTCGACCAGCACATAGCGCGCGAAGGCGCTGCGCCCGCCCCCGCCGTATTCGGGCGGCAAGGTCAGGCCTATCCAGCCCTTGGCGCCGATGCGGCGGCTGAAGTCCGTGTCGTAGCCGCCCCAGGAGCGTGCCCGCACATGGGCCGGCATCTCGCGTGTGGCCTGCTGCAGGAAAGCCCGGACGTCGGCGCGCAAGGCCTCGTCCTCGGGCGGAATGCGCGTGGGCGCGAGCGAAAGCGTGCTAAGGGCCGTCATCCCAGGACTCCATGGCTTCGATAGTGGTGCAGGGCCTCGGCGCTCAGGCCCAGATAGGCGGCCAGCACGGCATCGGTGTGCTGGCCCAGCTGCGGCGGAGCGTGGCGGTAGCTCACCGGCGTGTCCGACAGCCGGATGGGGCTGGCGACCAGGGGGACTTCGCCGGCCTGCGGATGCGTCATGGCGATGCGCATGCCGCGCGCCTGGACCTGCGGGTCGGCGAACACCTCGGCCACATTGTTGATGGGACCGCAAGGCACGCCGTGCTGCTCCAGCAGGCTGATCCATTCGCGCGTGCCGCGCGTCACGGTGATGGCCAGCAGGCCCTCGATCAGCTCCTGGCGGTTGGCCAGGCGCGCGGCATTGGCGGCAAAGCGCGGATCGCTGGCCCATTCCGGCCGGCCGATGGCCGCGCACAGGCGGGCGAACTGCCCGTCATTGCCCACGGCAAGAATCATGTGACCGTCCGCGGTCGGGAAATCCTGGTAGGGCGCCGTATTCGGATGCCCATTGCCCATGCGGCGCGGCGCCGTCTGGCTGTAGAGATAGTTCATGGCCTGATTGCCCAGGCAGGCCACGCCCACATCGAGCAGGGCCAGGTCGATATGCTGGCCGCGGCCGGTATGTTCGCGCGCCTGCAAGGCCGCCAGGATGGCCGTGCTGGCGTACAGGCCGGTGAGGATGTCGGTCAGCGCCACGCCTACCTTCATCGGCCCGGCGCCGGGCGCGCCGTCGGGCTGGCCGGTGATGCTCATCAGCCCGCCCATGCCCTGGATCAGGAAGTCATAGCCCGCGCGATGCGCATACGGGCCGTCCTGGCCAAAGCCGGTCACCGAGCAGTACACCAGGCGCGGATTGAGCGCGCTCAGGCTGGCATAGTCCAGGCCGTACTGCGCCAGGCCGCCTGTCTTGAAGTTCTCGATCAGCACATCGCATTGCCCGGCCAGCTGGCGCACCAGCGCCTGCCCCTCGGGCTGGGTGAAGTCGATGGTGACCGACAGCTTGTTGCGGTTGGCGCACATGTAATAGGCCGACTCCCCCGTGGGCTGGCCGGCCGGGTCCGTCACATAGGGCGGCCCCCAGGCCCGGGTATCGTCGCCCGTGCCCGGGCGCTCCACCTTGATCACCTCGGCGCCCAGATCGCCCAGCGTCTGCGCGGCCCAGGGGCCGGCAAGCACGCGCGACAGATCCAGCACCTTCACATGCTGCAGGGCGCACCCCGTCATGACGGCCTCTTCCTTCATTGCTGGGGGACCCCGGCTTTCTTGACGATGCGCTGCCACAGCGCGATCTCGTTCTTCTGGAACTCCTGCATCTGCGATGGACCGCCGGTCATGGGCGTGGCCCCAAGACGCTCATAAAAGGCGCGGGTGTCGGGCATCTTGGAGATCTGGGTGAACAATTCGGCCAGCCGGGCGGTCTCGGCCGGCGGCGTCTTGGCGCTCACCATGGCGCCGACCCAGGTGTAGGCCTCGAAACCCGGCAGGCCGGCCTCGGTCGCCGTGGGCACATCGGGCGAGGTGCCCACCCGCTGGTCCGAAGCCACCGCCACCACCTTCACGCGGCCGTCCTTGGCCAGCTCCTGCACCGCCGTGACCTCGGCGAAGGTGTAATCCACCGTGCCCGACGCCACCGCGGTGATCGCGTCGCTGGCGCCCTTGAAGGGCACGTGCACGGCTTTCAGCCCGGCCGCGTCATTGAGCAATTCGCCCATCAGCTGATAGCCCGCCGAGCCGGCGCCGAAATTCACCTTGCCCGGATTGGCCCGCCCGTAGGCGATGAGATCTTTCAGCGTGCTGTACGGCGCCTTGGGGCTGACGGCCAGCATCGCCGGCGAACGCATCATCATCGTCAGGGGCGCGAAATCCTTCACCGGGTCATAGGGCAGCGCCTTGAACAGCGCCGCATTGACCGCCAGCGTGGAATTGCTGCCGATAAAGACGGTGTAGCCATCGGCCGGCGCCGACAGCACGCTCTTGACCGCGATGAAACCATTGGCGCCCGGCTTGTTCTCCACCACCACCGGCTGGCCGGTGAGCGTCTGCAGCTGGCGGGCAAAATAGCGCGCCGAGGTGTCGGTGCCGCTGCCCGGCCCGAAAGGCACGACGAACTTGATCGGATGCGAGGGAAAAGTCTCGGCGCGCGCCTCGGCCTGGTGGCCGGCCGCGCCGACGCTTGCGGCGGCCAGGAGGGCCGCCAGCAATTGTCTGCGATGCAACATAGTGTCTCCTTGGGTGGACGGGTCCGGACGCTCTGGCGGCGCCCTGCCGTGTGTCCCAGACTCTATGCGCATGGCATCATGCTGTCTAATATTAAGAATTTAGATTTTGATATTGGTTTGATATCAAATGAACCTGCGACAACTTAGCCAATTCATCGCGCTGGCCGAAACCGGCAACTTCCACCGGGCGGCGGCCCAGCTCCATATGGCGCAGCCGCCGTTGTCGATCTCCATCCGCAAGCTGGAGACCGAAGTCGGCAGCGCGCTGTTCGAGCGCACCAGCACCGGCGTCTTCCTCACCCCGGCCGGCCAGGCCATGCTGGCCGATGCCCGCGCCGCCCTCCTGCACGCGGAGAAATGCCGCCAGGCCGTGCGCGACGTGCGCGACGGCGAAGGCGGACGGCTGCGGCTGGGCTTCATCGGCTCGGCCACCTATGACCTCATGCCGCGGCTCATCCCTTCGCTGCGCGAGCGCTACCCCAAGGTCGCGCTGGAGTTCAACGAAGCCACCTCCTCGGAAATCCTGGCCGGCCTGCGCGGCCGCGAACTCGACATGGGCCTGCTGCGCTACCCGGTGCTGGAAGACAGCGGCTGCGTCCTCGTGCCCATGGACCGCGACGACTTCATGCTCGCGGTCAACGCCGGCAGCCCCCTGGCCGCGCGCGACGCGATCGCGCTCAGCGAAGCCGCGGACGAACCCTTCATCATGTATCCGCGCGACAAAGTGCCCAGCCTCTCGGCCCTGGCGCGCATGCGCTGCGAGTTCTCAGGCTTCACGCCCCAGGTCGCCCAGGAAGCAATGCAAGTGCAGACCATCATGAGCCTCGTGGCCTCTGGCCTGGGCGTGGGCCTGGTGGCCGGCGTCTCCCGCCTGGTGCAGCCCCGGGGCGTCAAATGCCTGCGGCTGACCGACAATCCGCCCGGGTTCCAGGTCGGCATCGCGCTGGCCCGCGCCGCCGGCCCCACCAGCCGCCTGATCGAGCACGTCATCCAGCATGCGCTCAGCTTCCAGCAGGCCAGGATGGGCGCGGCGGCGGCCTCTCGATAGGCATGCGCCATGCGCAATTAGAACCGTCTTATTTTTCCGCGCCGCGCCCGGCTGGCGCGGCGCGCCGTCCTCGCCGGGAAAAGCCCCGCGCAGCCGCCCCCTGCCCTGTCTCCCGCTAGGGAATACCCGGAATCGTGCGCCGGGAGCACTGGTCTATATTCCGTACCAGTCTCATCACCCCCCTATCCGGCATGGAACTCATCGATCGCATCCCGGGGCAGAAAGCCCCGCTGGGCAAGCAGGCCCTCAAAGACCAGATCAGCGACAAGATTGCCTACATGATCCATTCCGGCCTGCTGCGGCCGGGCGACGAATTGCCCTCGGAGCGCCAGCTGGCCAGCACCCTGGGCGTGTCGCGCGAAACCGTGAGGGCGGCCATCGGCACGCTGCAAGAGCGGCGCATGATCGAGGTCAGCCAGGGCGCGCGCACGCGGGTGCTGGGCACGGGGTCCTTCCGGCTGCACGAGTCCGTCAGCGCCTTGAAAGACCTCCGGCACCGCTCCCTCCAGGAAGTCGCCGAAGCCCGCGCCGCCGTCGAAGTGCAGGTGATCCACCTGGCCGCCCGGCGCATCAGCGCCGCGCAGCTGCAGCGCCTGGAAGCCCTCATCCGCGAGCAGGAGACCATGCTCGACGATCCGGTCCGCTTCCAGATCTCCGACCAGGAATTCCACAGCACGCTTTACCGGGCCTGTGGCAACAACCTCCTGGCCGACGTGGTGTCCGACTTCTACGGCTATGCGCTGGAGTTCCGCCGCCGCGTGCTGCTGCGCAAGGGCGCCATCGGGCGCAGCGTCAAAGAACACCGCGCCATCCTCGAGGCGCTCAAGACCCGCCAGCCGGAACTGGCCGTCCAGGCGATGCAGCGTCACCTCGACCAGGTCCGCAAGACCACCCAGGACGAAATGGGTTACTGAGATGGAAGGCCTGGAAATCTACGACCGCCGCGCCGCGGCGCTGCTGCCCGCCGGCGCCAAACTGGAGAAGCTCGCGGGCGGCTGCCGCTGGAACGAAGGCCCTGTCTGGATCCCGCAAGGCGGCTACCTCCTGTGGAGCGACATCCCCAACAACCGCATGATGCGCTGGCGCGCCGACGAAGGCGCCAGCGTCTGGCGCCATCCCGCCGACTTCAGCAACGGCCATACCCTGGAGGCCGATGGCTCCCTGCTGCACTGCTCGCACGGCCGGCGCGCCATCGTGCGCACGCGCTTCGGCCCGCAAGGCCAGCCCCTTGACGACGAGATCGTCGTCGATCGCTACCAGGGCAAGCGGCTCAATTCGCCCAACGACATCGTCGTCAAATCAGATGGCACGATCTGGTTTACGGATCCGCCCTACGGCATCCTCTCCGACGCCGAAGGGCACAAGGCCGACTCCGAACTGGGCGACAACTTCGTATTCCGTTTCGACCCGGCCAGCGGCCGCCTCGACATCGTCAGCGATGCCATCGAAGAGCCCAACGGCCTGGCCTTCTCGCCTGACGAATCCCTGCTTTACGTCTCCGACACCTCGGCGGCGCTGCGGCAAGACGGCGGCGGCAACCACCACATCGTGGCCTTCGACGTCATCGGCGGCCGCCAGCTGGCCCATCCCCGGGTGTTCGCGCAAATCCAGCCCGGGCTGGCCGATGGCTTTCGCGTCGACGCGCAGGGCTGGCTCTACACCAGCAGCGCCGACAGCGTCCAGGTCTACGGCCCCGACGGCGCGCGGCTGGCCAAGATCCCGGTGCCTGAAAAAGTCGGCAACCTGACCTTCGGCGGCCCGGGCCGAAACCAGCTCTTCATCTGCGCCAGCACCTCGCTGTACCGCCTCACGCTCAATACCGAGGGATGCCCATGACCGCCCCCACCCAAGACCGCGAAGTCCTGCTGCTGGTCGAGAAATGCAGCCACTGTTTCAGCACCTACGACCTGGCCTCCGGAGCGCGCATCGCCTCGGTTCCCCTGCCCGACTACCCGCATGAATTCGTGACCGACAGCGCCTGCCAGTACGCCTACGTGGGCCATTACGGCGTGGAGCACTCCGGCATCACCGATCCGGGGGGCCATTCCATCTTCCAGATCGATATACGCGCGTCCAAACTGGTACGGTCTATAGACCTGTTGCCCTTCAATCGCATCCATGGCCTGCAGATGGATGCCCAGGACCGGCTCTACGCACTGAGCGAAGAAAAATCCACGCTCCTGGTCCTGGACGCGCCGCGCTCGGACACGGCGCCCCGTCGCGCCGTGTCCAGCGGCGGCGTCAAAAGCCACCTCTTTGCGCTGACCCGCGACGGGCAGACCGCCTACTGCATGAACCTGCTGTCCCATACGGTCGCCAAGGTCCGCCCCTGGGATCCCCTGGCCGCGCCCGTGCTCTGTCATCCCGGCCAAAAGCCCGAGGGCTATTGCCTGAGCGAAGACGAAAAAACCCTTTATGTCACCAATCGCTGGAGCAATACCCTGGCCAGCATCGACACGGCCACCATGACGGTCACCCGGACAGCGCCGTCGCGCGATGACGCCACGCGCCTGTACCGATACCGCGACGGCCGCCTGCTGGTGACCAACTACGGCGAGCGCAGCCTGTCCATCGTCGATCCGCTGACCCTGCGCGAGCTGGCCCATGTGCCGACCGGCGCGCGCGCCATCGCCCTGTCGTTTCATCCCGTCCAGCCCCTGGCCTATGTCTCGCTCGATGACGACCGGGTCAGCGTGTTCAACGTGGATACCTGCCGGTTCGAGCGCGATATCGCCACGCAGCGCGAACCCGACGTCTCCAAGGTCGTGATCCTGTGAGCGCGCGGCCTCCCTCCTCCGGCGAACCCCTGCTGCGCTTTGACGGCGTGAGCAAGCGCTTCGGCGGCACCCAGGCCGTGGACGCCGTCAGCTTCGATGTCGACCGGGGCGAAATCGTCGCCCTGCTGGGCGAGAACGGCGCGGGAAAATCCACCCTGATCAAACTGCTGGCCGGGGTGCACAAGGCCGATGCGGGCGACATCCGCCTGGACGGACTGCCCGAGGCCAGCTGGCGTCCCAAGCAACGCTCGCGCCAGCCCGTGGCCTTCATCCACCAGGACCTGGGGCTGGTGGAATGGATGACGGTCGCCGAAAACATTGCGCTGGGCATGGGCTATCGCCGCCGCTTCGGCCTGATCGATTGGGCGGCCGCGCGCCAAGCGGCTCGCCGCGTCATGGCCCGCGTGGGTTGCGAGCTGGACCCCGACCGCCGCGTCTTCTCGCTCAGCCGGGCCGAGAAATCGCTGCTCGCCATCGGCCGGGCGCTGGAGGTGCAGGCCCGCGTGCTGGTGCTGGACGAGCCCTCCGCCTGCCTGCCCATGGCCGATGTGCAAAGCCTGTTCGAGGTGCTGCGGCGTCTGCGCGACCAGGGCATGGCGATGATCTACGTATCGCATCGGCTGGACGAGATCCTGGCGATCTCCGACCGCGCGGTCGTGATGCGCGATGGCCGGCTGGTGCAGACCCTGCGCACCGCGCAGGCCACCCAGGAAGACCTGGTGCGCCTGATCGTGGGCAAGCCCTTGTCCAGCGGCGTCGCCAAGGCCCGCGAGCCGGATGCTCCGGCGGCCGTGCTGCGCCTGGCGGGCGCCGCCAGCGGCAACGCCGGTCCGGTCAGTTTCGACGCGCATCGGGGCGAGGTCCTGGGGCTGGTCGGCCTGCGCGGCGCCGGCCACGAATCCATCAGCCGGGCCTTGTTCGGGCGCGAACCCCTGGCGGCGGGGCGCATGGAGCTGCAAGGCCAGGCCGTGGACTTGCGCCATTGCGCCGATGCCATCCGCGCCGGCGTGGCCTATGTCGCCAGCGAAAGGCTGGAAGAAAACCTGGCCGGCTCGATGAGCGTCCAGGAAAACCTCTTCCCCCACCCTGCCCTGCATGGCGCGCGCGGCATCTCCTTGAAGCGCCGCCGCGCCGAGGCAGACGCGGCGCTTGCGCTGATCCGGCAGTTCGACATCAATCCGCCGTCGGCCGCCGCCGAAGTCCAGCAGCTGTCCGGAGGCAATCAGCAAAAAGTGGTGCTGGCGCGCTGGTTCCACCTGGACCAGCCCCTGGTGGTGCTCGAAGAACCCACCGCCGGCGTGGACGTGGGCGCCAAGCGGCAAATCTACGACGTCCTGCGCCAGCGGGCCGAAGCGGGCGCCGCCCTGATCGTCGTCTCCACCGACTTCGAAGAGGTGGCCGCCGTCTGCAACCGCGTGCTCGTGTTCCGCGATGGCCAGATCGCGGCCGAACTGAGCGGCGCGGACATCACCATCGAAACCCTGCTGGAACAGGCCGCGGGCCGCCCCGCCCAGCCCCTATCCCCCACCAAAGTCCTGGAGACAAGCGCATGACCGCGTCCATCAAGTCGACCGCCCTCGAACCGGAGCCCTCGCTGGACGGACAAGCCATCACCTTCGCGCAGCGCCTGGGCCGGGCCCTACCCGTCTATGGGCTGCCGCTGCTCTGCCTGGTCCTGGTGGCCTTGTTCTCGATACTGCTGCCGGACACCTTCCCGACGCTGTTCAACCTGCGCGCCATCCTGGCGGACAAGTCCGTGATCGCGCTGCTGGCGCTGGCCGCCACGATTCCCATGATCACGGGCAAGATCGACCTGACGGTAGGCTATGGCATCGTGCTGTGGCACATCCTGGCCATCAGTCTCCAAACCCAGATGGGCCTGCCCTGGCCCGCGGCCGTGGCCCTTGTCATTCTCTGCGCCGCCCTGTTCGGCGCGATCAACGGATGGCTGGTCGAGGTGGCCCAGATCGACTCCTTCATCGCCACCCTGGGCACCGGCACGGTGATCTACGCCCTGGCCCTATGGCATAGCGGCGGCCGCCAGGTGGTGGGAGAACTGCCCGACGGCTTTGTCGATATCGCCGGCGCCCAGCTCCTTGGCCTGCCCATCGGCGCCTTCTATGTGCTGGCGATCGGCCTCGTCTTGTGGCTGATCACGGAGTACACGCCGCTGGGCAGGGCCCTGTACGTCATCGGCGCCAATCCCAAGGCGGCCGAGCTCAACGGCATCAATGTGCGCGGCCATGTCATGGCGGCCTTCGTGGCATCGGGCGTCTTGTCCGGCCTGGCCGGCGTGCTGCTGGCCTCGCGGCTGCAGATCGGGCAGGCCAGCGTCGGCCTGGAGTTCCTGCTGCCCGCGCTGGTCGGGGCCTTCCTCGGCTCGACCACCCTGCGTCCCGGCCGCGTCAACGTCTGGGGCACGCTGATCGGCGTGGCCATTCTCGCCATCGGCATATCGGGCATACAGCAGCTCGGCGGCGCCTTCTACGTCGAGCCCCTGTTCAACGGGCTGACCCTCCTGGTGTCCATCGGCATCGCGGGCTGGGCCCAGCAGCGGCGCAACCTGTCCATCAAACGCCGTATTGCCGAGCGGCAGCTGTCGCCGGCGCAACCCGCGCCCCGGCCCTGACCCCCGGCTGTCCTTACACCCCATGCATTACCCAGGGAGCAAACCCATGATGCGCTTTCTTGTCAGCCCCTGCCTGCTCGGCGCGGCGCTGCTCATCGCCAGCCCCGCCCAGGCGGATGATTTCCTGGACCAGGCCAGGCGCCGCGTGGCGCAGGCCACGACGCCGGCCGGCCACTGGGATGGCCCCCGCTCCGGCCCGCGCGCCGCCGCGGGCAAGCGCATCGTCTTCGTGGCGGCCGACCTCAAAAATGGCGGCATCCTGGGCGTGGCCAAGGGGGTGGAAGAAGCCGCACGGGCCATAGGCTGGCAAGTCCGCGTCATCGACGGCCAGGGCAGCGTGAGCGGCCGCACCGCCGCCTTGAACCAGGCGCTGGCGCAACAACCCGATGGCATCGTCGTGGGCGGCTTCGACACCACCGAACAAAAAGCCGCCCTGTCGAACGCGGCCAGCCTGGGCCTGCCCCTGGTGGGATGGCACGCCGGCGAAAAACCCGGACCCAACCCAGAGGCCGGGCTTTTCGCCAATGTCACCACCCCGGCCGACGATGTCGCGGAAACGGCCGCCCTCTGGGCGGTGGCGGACGCCGACGGCAAGGCCGGCGTCGTCATCCTCACCGATTCGCAGTACGCCATCGCCATCTACAAGGCGCGCGCCATGGAGGCCGTCATCCGCCAGTGCGGCGGCTGCACCGTGCTGGGCATCGAGGACAGCCCCATCGCCGAAACCGCCACCCGCATGCCCCAGCTCACCACCGCGCTGCTGCAGCGCCATGGCGACAAGTGGACACATACGCTGGCCATCAACGACTCGTATTTCGATTTCATGGCGCCCTCGCTGTCGGCGGCGGGCAAAAAAGGCGGCGACCGCCCCAAGGGCGTGTCCGCCGGCGACGGCTCCGAAGCCGCCTACCAGCGGATACGCCGCAAGCGCCATCAGGCCGGGACGGTGTCGGAGCCGCTGAACCTGCAAGGCTGGCAGATCGTGGACGAACTGAACCGCGCGTTCGCGCAAGCGCCGTGGTCCGGCTACACGCCGAAAGTGCATCTGGTCACGCCCGACAACGTGGCGCGCGACGGCGGCGCGGACAACCGCTACGACCCGGACAACGGCTATCGGGACCACTACAAGGCCATCTGGGGCAGATAGGCGGCGCCCGAGGCCAGGATCACTCACTCACGACGACACCCTCATGACTGACACCACCTCTTCCGCGGCGGATCTGCCCGTCGTCGCGCTGACGCTGGGCGACCCGGCCGGCATCGGCCCCGAATTGATGGCCCGGCTGCTGGCCCGCGCCGACCTGATGGCGCAGGCCAATGTCGTGCTGGTCGGCGACCCCTGGCTATGGGAACAAGGCCAGCGCGAGGCCGGTCTGGCCGTGCCCCTGGCGCCCCTGCGCTCGCTGGCCGAAGCCCGTGGCCGGCCGAGCCCGGCCACGCCAGCCTTCCTGGCCATGGATACCGTGCGGCCGCGGGACGTGCGCCGCGCGCGCGCCGACGCGGCCGGCGGGGCCTCGGTATTGCGCGTGCTCGACCATTGCATGGACGCCGCGCTCAGGCGCGACATCGATGCCATCTGCTTTGCGCCGCTGAACAAGCACGCCATGAAGCAAGGCGGCCTGAAGCACGAAGACGAGCTGCACCACTTTGCCCAGTATCTGGGCGTGCAGGGCTATTTCTGCGAGTTCAACACCCTGGGCCGGCTGTGGACCTCCCGTGTGTCGTCCCATGTGCCGCTCCGGGACGCGCCCAGCTACATCGAAAAAACCCGCATCATCGAGGCCGCCACGCTGATCTACCGCTCCTTGCAGGCCAACGGGGTGGATCACCCCAAGGTCGCCGTCGCGGGCCTCAATCCCCATAACGGCGATGGCGGCATCTGCGGGCGCGAAGAGATCGACATCATCGAACCGGCGGTGCGCGAACTCAATGCGGCGGGGCTGCCGGTGGCCGGGCCTTTCCCGGCCGACACGATTTTCCTGAAGGCGCGCGACGGCGACCTGGACGCCGTGGTCACCATGTACCACGACCAGGGGCAGATCGCCATCAAGCTGATGGGTTTTTCCCAGGGCGTCACGGTGCAAGGCGGCCTGCCCATCCCCATCACCACGCCCGCCCACGGCACGGCCTATGACATCGCGGGGCTGGGCCGCGCCGACGTCAACGCCACGGCCAATGCCTTCCGGATCGCCTGCCGCATGGGCCGCGCCTACCGCGCCGGCCTGTCGCCCTTCGGCTCCGCTTCCCACACCTCCTGAGGTCCGCACATGAAAATCAAATCGGTTCGCGCCCGCGTATTCGAATGGCAGGGCAAGACGGTTCCCCCCCAAGGCAATTTCTGCGCCAACGCCATGGACCTGGTCTATGACAACGGCGCCAGCGCGCATGCTTGCGGCCGCGACACCATGAGCACCTTCCGCTTCCATGGCTGGACCGTAGTCGAGGTAGAGACGGACAAGGGCATCGTGGGCCTGGGCAACGCGGCGCTGGCGCCGCGCATCGCCAAGGCCATCATCGACGACTACCTCGCCCCGCTGCTGATCGGCCAGGACCCCTGGGACTACGAGTACCTGAACCAACGCATGTACCGCGCCACGCACGCCTGGGGCCGCAAGGGCGTGGGCATGGCCGCGATCTCGGCGCTGGACATCGCCCTCTGGGACATTCTGGGCAAAAGCACCGGCCAGCCTGTCTTCAAGCTGCTGGGCGGACGCACCAAGGAAAAAATCCCCTGCTACTACAGCAAGCTCTACCACACGGACCTGAAAGCCATGCAGGCCGAGGCGCAGCGCTTCCTGGACCAAGGTTTCCGGGCCTTCAAGATGCGCTTCGGCTACGGCCCGCAGCACGGCCAGGACGGCGTGGCCGAAAACCTCCGATCGGTCGAGGCCGTGCGGGAAGTGATCGGCTACGACAACGACCTGATGCTGGAATGCTATATGGGCTGGAACCTGGAGTACGCCAAACGCATCCTGCCCAAGCTGGAGAAATTCCAGCCGCGATGGCTGGAAGAGCCGGTCATCGCCGACGACATCGACGGCTATGCCGAGCTCAACCGGCTGACCTCCATCCCCATCTCCGGCGGCGAGCATGAATTCAGCCTGTACGGCTTCAAGCAACTGCTCGACCGCAAGGCCGTCAGCGTCGTGCAGTACGACACCAACCGGGTGGGCGGCATCACCATGGCGCACAAGATCAACGCGCTGTGCGAAGCCTATAGCGTGCCCGTCATTCCCCATGCCGGCCAGATGCACAACTACCACCTCACCATGAGCAGCCTGAACTGCCCCATGAGCGAGTACTTCCCCGTCCACGACGTGGAGATCGGCAACGAACTCTTCTACTACCTCTTCGATGGCGAGCCGGCGGCCGAAAACGGCTTTCTGCAGCTGCGCGACGACGTCCCCGGCCTGGGCCTGACCCTGAAGACCGACTACCTGGACCAGTTCCGTGTCATCGAGTGAGGAGACGTCGATGAAGCGACCCTACCAAGGCGTCTTTCCGGTGGTGCCCACCACCTTCACCGAAACCGGCGAACTCGACCTGGACAGCCAGAAGCGCTGTCTGGATTTCATGATCGATGCCGGCGCCACCGGGCTCTGCCTCCTGGCCAACTTCTCCGAGCAGTTCTCCCTATCAGACGCGGAACGCGAGCATCTGACGCGCACCGCGCTGGAGCACGTGGCCGGCCGGGTGCCGGTCATCGTCACCACGAGTCATTATGCGTCCCGCATCTGCGCGGCGCGCAGCCGTCAGGCCCAGGCCATGGGCGCGGCCATGGTCATGGTGATGCCGCCCTACCATGGCGCCACTTTCCGTGTCGAACCCGCCGGCATCGAGGCCTTCTACCGCCAGGTTTCCGACGCCATCGACATCCCCATCATGATCCAGGACGCGCCGGCCAGCGGCACCGTCCTGCCGGCCGCGCTGCTGGCCCGCATGGCGCGGGAGATCGAGCAGGTCGCCTACTTCAAGATCGAAACGGCCGGCGCGGCCAGCAAGCTGCGCGAGCTGATCGCGCTGGGCGGCAAGGCCATCGAGGGCCCCTGGGATGGCGAAGAAGCCATCACCCTGCTGGCGGACCTGGACGCCGGCGCCACCGGCGCCATGTGCGGCGGCGGCTATCCGGACGGCATCCGCCGCATCTTCGACGCCTACGCCGCCGGCGACCGCGAGACGGCGGCCGCGCAGTACGAGCGCTGGCTGCCGCTCATCAACTACGAAAACCGCCAAGGCGGCATCCTCACCGCCAAGGCGCTCATGAAAGAAGGCGGCGTGATCGCCTGCGACGCGCCGCGCCACCCCTTCCCCGCCATGCCCGCCCCCGTCCGCGCCGGCCTGCTGGACGCGGCCCGGCGCCTGGATCCCCTGGTACTGCGCTGGGCCCGCTGAGATTCCGACATGAACATGATCCCTTCCTTGGACGCCCGCACGGGCCACGTTCTCGCAACATTGGCGGCCACCTCGCCCGCCGAGGTCGACAGCGCCTGCGACGCCGCCCTGTCCGCCTTCCCGCTGTGGCGCGCCAGCAGCGGCGCGCAACGCGCATCCCTGCTGCGCGCCCTGGCCGACGCGCTGGAGGCGGACCGCGAATCCCTCGTCGGCCTGGCTGACGCGGAAACCGCGCTGGGCGGCGCCCGGCTCAACGGCGAGCTGGACCGCACGGCCTTCCAGCTGCGCCGCTTTGCCGATCTCGCCGAGGGCGGCGTACCCTATGCCGTCATCGATGATCCGCAAGCGCCCGGCGCGCCGCCCGCGGGCCATCCCGCCATGCAGCGCTGGCGCCTGCCCCTGGGCCCGGTCGCCATGTACGCGGCAAGCAATTTCCCCTTTGCCTTTTCGGTGCTGGGCGGCGACACCGCGGCGGCGCTGGCGGCGGGATGCCCGGTCGTGGTCAAGGCCCACCCCAGCCATCTGCTGACCAGCCGGCGCGTCTTCGAGCTGGCCAGCCAAGCCATCGCGGCCCTGGAACTGCCCACCGGCCTGCTGGGGCTGATACAGGAGCAGGGCCACGAAGCGGGGTTGCGCCTGATACGCCATCCGGCCATCGCGGCCGGCGCATTCACGGGTTCGGTCAGGGGCGGCGCTGCGCTGGCCGCCGAGGCCGCCGGCCGCGCCCGGCCCATCCCCTTCTACGGCGAGCTGGGTTCCATCAACCCCATCGTCGCGCTGCCCTGGAAACTGGCCGCCGAAGGCCAGGCATTGGCCGGCGCGCTGGCCGCCTCCATCACCATGGGCTGCGGGCAGTTCTGCACCAGCCCGGGCGTGCTGGTCCTGATCGACGAGCTGCGAACCGGCGCCAAGGCCAGCAACGACGCCTTTGTCGCGCAACTGGCGCTGGCGCTGGGCGAACAGCGGCCGCACCCCATGCTGAACGACGCCATGCGCCAGGCCCTGGACGCCGGGGTCGCGCGCTGGCAGGAAGCCGGCGCCCAGATGCTGCTGCACGATCCGGCCGCCGAGCCGCGCGCGCCCAGGCCGGTGCTGGCCCAGGCGACGGCCACGCAATTCATCGAGCACGGCATCCTGCGCGAAGAAGTCTTCGGCCCGGCGTGCATGGTGGTCCGCGCCAGCGATCCAGCGCAGGCCCTGCGCGTCCTGGAGGCAATAGGCGGCAGCCTGACCGTCACCTTATGGGGCGCCGACGAGGACGACGACCTCGGCAGGCAGCTGGTCGCGGCGGCCATGGCCATCGCCGGCCGGGTGCTGTTCAGCGGCGTGCCCACGGGCGTGGCCGTGACCCGGGCGCAGCAGCATGGCGGCCCCTGGCCGAGCAGCACACGCCCGGAAAGCACTTCTGTCGGCGACGCCGCGCTGGAGCGTTTCCTGCGCCCGGTCTGCCTGCAGGACGCCCCGCGATGGCTGACGGCGCGCGCGGGCCGGCCGGTATAGCCCAGCCCGGCGCCGCCCATGGTCGAAGCCGTCGTCACCTGGCTCCTGACGCCCTTGTCAGGCGCGGCCACGCACGACATCGCGATGGCGACGGCCTGGCATGCCAGGCTGATGGTGCTGTCCTGGGGCATGCTGTCTCCGCTGGGCGCATTGGCCGCGCGCTACTACAAGATCCTGCCCCGCCAGGCATGGCCGCGGACCCTGGACAACCAGGCCTGGTGGCGTGCGCATCTCTGGCTGCAGGGCAGCGCGGTAGCCTGCATGACGGCGGGTCTGGCGCTGGCGCTCATGACAGTCTCGGCGGACGGCGCGGCCGCCTCCCTTCATGCCCTGTTCGGCTGGCTGCTCTGCCTGACCGGATGGCTGCAGGCGGCATCCGGCCTGCTGCGCGGCAGCAAGGGCGGCCCGGGCGACCGCCGGATGCGCGGCGATCACTACGACATGACGCGCAGGCGGCTGTGCTTCGAACGCTTCCACAAGGCCGCGGGATGGCTGGGCATCGTGGCGGCGGTGCCGACCATCGCCATTGGGCTGTTGGCCGCCGACGCCCCCCGCTGGATGGGCGTGGCGCTGGCGCTCTGGTGGGCCGGCCTGGCCGCCTGCTTTGTCCGCCTGCAAAGGCGCGGCCGCTGCGTGGATACCTACCAGGCCATCTGGGGCCCGGATCCGCGGCATCCCGGCAACCGGATCGCGCCGGTGGGCTGGGGCGTGCGCCGCTACACCGCCGAATCCTGGCGCCAGGGGCCGGGGCTCGACAACAAAAACACTTAGCCATCTGGAGACAGCATGTCCGGACTTGAATTGCGCAATGTCGTCAAGCGCTTCGGCGACGTCACCGTCGTGCAGCAAATGAATCTCTCGATCCGCGAGGGCGAGTTCACGGTGCTGCTGGGCGAATCAGGCTGCGGCAAGAGCACCACGCTGCGCATGATCGCCGGCCTGGAAGATGTCACCGAAGGCAGCATCTTCATCGGCGGCAAGGACGTGACCCGCCTGCCGCCGATGGACAGGGACATCGCCATGGTGTTCCAGAACTACGCTCTCTACCCGCATATGTCCGTGGCCGAGAACATGTCGTTCTCGCTGCGCCTGGCCAGGCGGCCCCACGACGAGATCGACGCCAAGCTGCGGGCCGCCGCCAAGGTGCTCAACATCCAGCATCTGCTGGACCGCAAGCCGCGGGACCTGTCCGGGGGACAACGCCAGCGCGTGGCGATAGGCCGGGCCATCGTCCGGGAGCCCGAGGTCTTCCTGTTCGACGAACCGCTGTCCAATCTGGACGCCAAGCTGCGCGGGCATATGCGCGCCGAGCTGGCCGCCCTGCACGCGCAGCTGGGCAAGACCACGGTCTACGTCACCCACGACCAGGTCGAGGCGATGACCCTGGCCTCGCGCATCGTCGTTTTCGACAAAGGCCGCATCCAGCAGGTCGCCACGCCCTCGGAGATCTTCAACCGGCCAGCCAATCTCTTCGTGGCGGGTTTCATCGGCACCCCCACCATGAATTTCTTCAACGCGCGCTGCGACAGCCGGCACGGACGCGCGCGGCTGGTGGGCGAGGGCTTTGCCTGGCCGGCCCCGTCCTGGCTGGCCGCCGCCGATGACCAGGCCGTGGTCCTGGGCCTGCGCGCCCAACACCTGCGCCCGGCCGCCGACACGCCCCTGGTGCCGCTGGACATGACGGTCGACAGCGTCGAATACCTGGGCACCGAGAGCCAGGTGACTGGCCGATTGGGCCAGCCCGGCGGGCAGCGCCTGTCGGCCATGCTGGCCGGCAACGCGCAGGGCCTGCGGCGGCAGACCCTGGCGCTGCAGTTCGACAGCGAGGACCTGCACGTCTTCGACGCCACGACCGGCGCAAGCCTGCGCCCCTAGCCCAACCCGCCTCGCCCCCAAAGGAGACAACCCATGCAAAGACGCGATTTCCTCAAAGCCGGCGTCATTTCGATCTTTGGCGCCGGCCTGCCGCTGCGCGGCGCCAGGGCCCAGGACCGTCATGCCAAATATGCCGGGCAAAAAGTCGTCTTCAGCATCCCGGCGCACCCGCACTTCGACGCCATGCTGAAGATCCTGCCGCAGTTCACGCGGGAAACCGGCATACGGGTGGAAGTCGACAAGCTCGCCATCGGGCGCATGAAGGACAAGCAGCTGCTGGAGATGGCCAAGCCCCAGGGCGACTACGACCTGGTGTCCTATGTGGTGACCTGGAAGGGAGAATACGTCGCCAAGGATCTCATCCGGCCGCTGGATCCCTTCCTGCTCAATGCCGCCCTGGCCGACCCCGCCTATGACCTCGATGACATCGTGCCGATCTACCTGGAGAACATCGGCCTGGTCGGCGGCCCCAAGGGCTATCTCGCCGGCCCGGGCGCCAAGCTCTATGGCCTGCCCTACGGCGCGGAGACCTCGGTGCTGGCCTACCGCCGCGATATTTTCGCCAAGCACGGTTTCCAGCCGCCCGCCAACTACACCGAGCTGGCCGCGCTGCTGCGCCAGATCAAGGACAAGGCGGGCATGGGCGCGCTGACCTCGCGCGGCCAGGCCGGCCACCAGGCCGTGCACGCCTGGCTGCTGCACCTGAATCCGCTGGGCGGCAGCGTCTTCGACGAGCAGTGGCGCCCGCGCTTTAACGACGCGGCGGGCGTGCGGGCCCTGCAATTCCTGCAAGAAGTCGTCGCCACCGGCCCGGCCGGCATCCCGGGTTATGGACAGGGAGAAAGCATCACGGCCTTCCTGCAAGGCAAGGCGGCCATGTACCTGGACTCCACCACCCTGTCCGGCCAGGTCGACAACCCCGCCAGATCGCGCATCGCCGGCAAGGTGGGCTGGGCCCCGCACCCCATGGGCACGCGCCACGCCTCCCAGTCGGGCGGGCTGGGGCTGGCCATCCCCAAGAACGCGCAACACCCCGATGCAGCGTTCTTGCTCATGCAATGGCTGACGTGCAAAACGCAGGATCAGGCGGTCGCGGCGGCCGGCGGCGCGCCCATCCGCAACTCGACCTTCGACGACCCCGACCTGCTGCGCCGCTACCCGGAATTCGCCACCTTCAAGGAGGCGCTGAGGCACGCCAACCCCGATTGGCGCCCCCTCATCGCTGTCTGGGACAAGATCAACGTCCAGGCCCTGGGCGTGGCCATCTCCGAGGCCCTGATCGGCAAGAAGACCGCCGAAGCGGCCCTGAACGACACGGTCGCGCCCGTGACGCAGATCATGCGCGCGGCCGGCTACGCCATCTGAAGGGCACCACCATGCGCACCTCCGCCTGGGCCCCCGCCCTCTATCTCGGCCCGGCCGTGCTCGTCATGGCCGCCGCCTGTCTCTATCCCGTCATCTCGGCCTTCCAGCTGGGGCTCTTCGACTGGAGCGCCGGCACGCCCTGGAGCGAGGCGCGCTGGGTCGGCCTGGACAATTTCCTGTCCGCCTTCGCCAACCCGCGCGTCTGGTCATCGCTCTGGACCACGCTGCTGTTTGCCGCCGTCTGCGTCGGCGCCGAAATGCTCCTCGGCATCGCCCTGGCGCTGGCCCTGGAGCGGCGCGTGCGCGGCACGGCCTTCTTCCGCACCGTGTTCATCCTGCCCATGATGATTGCGCCGATTGCCGTCGGCCTGGTCTGGCGCTACATCTTCGACGCGCAATTCGGCCTGGTCAACGAAGTGCTGGCCCGCCTGGACATCGCGCCCCTGGCCTGGCTGGCGGACCCCGCGCTGGCCTTCATCGCCATCGTCATCGCCGACATCTGGCAATGGACGCCCTTCGTCTTCATCATGGTGGCCGCCGCGCTGGCCAATGTGGACAGCGCCGTCATCGAAGCCTCGCGCATCGACGGGGCGCGCTGGTGGCAGATGACCTTGCTCGTCAAGCTGCCCATGATCGCGCACGTGCTCGCCATCACGCTCATGATGCGCCTGATCGACGCCTTCCGGGTGCTGGAAGTCATCTATGTGCTGACCTTCGGCGGGCCGGGCGACGCCACCGAGATCCTCTCCCTGCATATCTACAAGACCGCTTTCGTCGGCCAGCACCTGGGCCTCGCGGCGGCGATCTCGGTCCTGCTGCTGGCGATCGTGGCGCTGCTGTCCTGGGGGGCCCTGCGCCTGTCCAACCCCTTGAAAACGGATCACTGAACCCGCCATGAAACCCTCCCTCATCCGGGGCGGCCTGCACTACGCCGTGCTCATCGCGCTGGCCCTGCTGTGCGTGGCGCCCATCGCCATCATCTTCGCCACCAGCCTGCGCCAGCAGGTGGACATCTTCGCCGAACCGCTGAACTTCCTGTTCGTCCCCACCCTGGAGAACTACCGCGCCGTCCTGGAGGAAGACCAGTTCGGCCGCTACCTGGCCAACAGCCTGCTCGTAGGCCTGTGCTCGACCCTCATCACCCTGGTGCTGGGCTGCATGGCGGCCTATGGACTCGCGCGCTTCCGTTTCAAGGGGCGCGCCGCCGTGGCCTATGCCACGCTGCTGCTGCGCACCGTGCCCCTGGCGGTGCTGGCGATCCCCGTCTTCATGATCTGGAGCCAATGGGGGTTGATCAACAGCCTGGCGGGGCTCGTCCTGCTCTACGTCGCCGTCAACCTGCCCTTTACCATCTGGCTGCTCTACGGCTTCGTGCTGCAAGTGCCCATCGAACTGGAAGAAGCCGCCGCCATCGACGGCTGCGGCCCGGTCGGCGTGTTCACCAAGGTGTTCCTCCCCCTGATGGCGCCCGGCCTGGCCGCGGCCGCCATCTTCACCTTCCGGATCGCCTGGAACGAGTTCATCCTCGCCCTCGTGCTCACCGACCGCGAAACACGCACCCTGCCCGTGGCCGCCTCGCTCTACATCACCGACCTGGGGGTGGACTGGGGACGTGTCATGGCCATGGGCAGCCTTATCGCCATCCCGCCGCTGATATTCACCTTTGTCGCGGCGCGGCAGATCATCACCGGGCTGACGGCGGGCGCCGTCAAGGGCTAGGCTTGCCGCCGCGCATTCTCTGACTCGAAGGTCTTCTGGTAGGCGTCGTAGTAGCAGGCCGCCGCGGCCCGCGCATGGCCCAGCATGCGGATGCGGACAAGCTCGGTGTCGCCGGACAGGAAGGCTTCATACAAGCCCCGCATGCCGTCCAGGATGATGTCGCGGACCTGCTGGTCGTCCATGGTCACCAGGCGCACGACTTGCACATGATCGATGTAGCGCGCAATCGCGCCGGCCAGCTCACGATTGGGGACCATGGCAAGCCAGATCAGCCGGAAGCGCGCGTTGCTGCGCATGAAATCGTCCAGGTCGGTGCGCAGGTTGGCGCTTTCGGCCTGTTCAAGAGCCGCCTTCATCTCGGCCAGGCTCCTGGGATCGGCATGCAAGGATGCGGAGGCGGCGGCCGAGGGTTCGAGCAGGGTGCGGATCTCGAAGATCTCGTTCATTTCGGCCAGCGTGAACCGGCGCAGCACGAAACCGCGCGCCGTGCCTTCGAGCACCCCTTCGTTCTTGAGCTGCATGAGCGCTTCGCGCACCGGCATGCGGGAGACGTGCAGTTCCTGCGCGATATCGTGATCCACCAGGCGGTCTTCCAGGCGGATCAGGCCCGTCTGTATGCGTTCGCGGATGATGCTGTACACCCGTTCGCGCAAATTGGGTTTGCGCGCCGCCACGCTCGTCCTTCTGTTTTTATTAACCGTCTGCTCCACCGGCCTGGCCTCATTCGTTCTGCGCCTGGAATTCACAACAGGACGCGCCCATGCTGGCGCACCGGGTTTCCCGAAACGTCCTGGACGCCCCCGTCACCAGCGCGCTGACGGCTTCCAGCATACCTGTTATCGCGTGGCAGACCGGCCGGTCGCCGGGGCCGGCCGCCATCGCGAAGGGGCTGTTCCGCACCGAGAGCCTCAACCCTGCCCCGTGGTCCGGTTCGAAGCGCCAGGCGCCCCACCCCAGGTCGGCGGCCGATTCGGCCATTACCCGCAAGAATGCGGCAAGATCGGCCGCGCCGCTGGCCTGGTAGGCGCGGGCGGAGGCGCCGCCATACGTGCGCACCGAGGCTTGCAGGCTGTCCAGCGCCTGGGCGCGCTGCCCGGGCGGCAAGGCGGCGAACAGCCCCATCAGGACGTCGGCGCGCAGCATGACATAGCGGCGGTCCGCATCCAGGATGGCGCCCGCGGGCGCATCCCATTTCAAGCGTTGTTGCAGCAGTCCCATTCAATCCGCTCCTGTGAAGGCGGGGTGGCGGGCCGAGGAGAATCGGCTAGGGTTATCCCTGAACAATATATTGTTCTATACAAGCATAAGCCACTGATATCAGGGTTATTAATTAGTTTAATCCTGAAGTTTTAATGCTTAAATCATAAACAGTATACTGTTTGCACGCTGCCAGGCCGCATGCGTGCGCAACGATTCCGCGATCGGAGGCCGTTCATGATCAGTGCATGGTGGATACGGTGGTTGGGCAGGGTCCTGGCATCCTGTCTTTTGTTGCTATGCGGCGGCTGGGCGGCCGCGCTGGCCCAGGCAGACACGCCGGCGCCCGAGCCGGGCGAGCTGAAAATCGCCTATCCGGTGGACGTGCCCTCCTGGGATCCCACCGCTGTCACGTTTCCCGCGGGGCAATCGCTGTACAAGGCCGTGTTCGATTCGCCGCTGTTCATTGACGGCGACCTGAAGCTGCAGCCCGCGCTGGTCAAGAGCTGGCGCTGGCTGGACGACAAGAATATGCGACTGGCCATCGAGCTGCGCGAGGGCCTGACCTTCCATGACGGCTCCAAGCTGACGACTGAAGACTTCAAGTTCAGCTTCCTCGACCGCCCGAAGAAGGAAAAGCGCCTTGCCATCAACGGCTTTTTCGGCGGGCTGCAGGATATCGAAATCTCCAGCCCGACCCAGGCCGTCATGGTGTTCTCCACCCCGACGCCGACCGCGCCCAACTATCTGGGCTTCCTGACCTCCTACATCCTGCCCAAGGCCTATATGGAAAAAGTGGGCGAGGACGGATTCCAGGCGGCGCCCATCGGCGCCGGTCCGTACAAGATCGTGCGCTACGAGCGCGGCTCGCGCGTGGTGCTGGAAGCCTTCGACAAGTACTGGGGCGACAAACCCGCGATCAAGCGGGTGGTGTTCGAATTCGTTCCCGATGCCTCGGCGCGCGTGGCGATGCTGGAATCGGCCCGGGCCGACGTGGCGGTGCAGATCCCGCTGCGCGAAGTCAACCGGCTGAACAAGATTCCCGCGCTGAAGGCCGAGGTCTATCCCTACAGCGAGATCTTCATTCTGCAGCTCCCCAGCTATGTTCCGGAGTTCCAGAACGAGCATGTGCGGCGCGCCCTGCACCTGGCGATCAACAAGCAGGCCATCTCCAAGGCTTTCTACGCCAACGTGGCCAAGCCGATTTCCGTGCTGGCCACGCCCGGTTCTCCCGGCGACGTGGCGGGCTTTAGCTACGCCTATGACAAGGCCGCCGCCCAGGCCGAGCTGGCCAAGGCGGGATACGGGCCGGACAAGCCGCTGAAGATCCAGTTCCTGTCGACCAACAACACCTTCCCCAGCGACTACGAAATGGCGCGCGCCATCGTGCAGATGTGGTCGCAGATCGGCGTCCAGGCCAATCTGCAGGAAATCACGCTGGCCAAGTATCTGGACCTCAGCCATTCGTCCAAGGTGCCGGGCGTCATGCTCTACAGCTGGGCGAACGCGACCGGCGATCCGGAGATTTTCGCCGGCAAGATCCTGGATCCGCGCCTGCGCTTCTCGACCTGGAAGGAACCGGAACTCGCCAAGACGATAGACGCCCTGGCCGCGCAAGGCGACCCCGCCAAGCGCTACGACGGCTATCGCGAGCTGGCCCGCCAGGCGACAGAGCACGCATGGAGCCTGCCGCTGCTGCAGTCGGTCGCGACGGTGGCATCCAAGAAGGCGGTGGACATGCAGGTCTACCAGACCGGCTACATCCTGCCCGCGGTCTATCGCTGGAGCCGCTGATGTGGGCGTCGCTGGCCTCGCATTTCATGCGCCGCCTGGCGGTGGCCGTGCCGACCATGCTGGCGCTGTCCGTCGTCGTCTTCGTGGTGCTGAGGCTGCTGCCGGCGGATCCCCTGGGCATGATGCTGCCGCCCAGCGCGACCCGAGCCGAAGTCGAGGCCTTGCGCCACGCCATGGGGCTCGACCGCTCGCTGATCGCGCAGTACGGCATCTGGCTGGGCCATGTGCTTCAGGGCGACCTGGGCAGTTCCGTCAGCGCCGGTGCGCCCGTCACCCAGTTGATCGCGACGACCTTGCCCGCCACGCTGGAATTGTCCTTCGTGGCCCTCGTCATGGCGCTGGCGATCAGCATTCCGGGCGGCCTGCTGCTTTACGTGCTGCACGACCGCCGCGGTGAACTGGCCGCGGATATCGGCCTGGTGCTGCTGATCTCCATCCCCGGCTTTCTATGGGGCATCTTCCTGATGCTGGGCTTTGGCGTGCATTGGCCCGTCCTGCCCTTTTCCGGCCGCTTCAGCTCGGATGTCTCCGCGTCCGGATACACCGGCTTCGTCCTCCTGGACTTCCTATTGCAGGGCCGTTGGCGGGACTGGCTAGACGCCGCCTCGCACCTGGTGCTGCCCGCCCTCGCGCTGGCGCTGGGCTTCAGCCCCCTGATTGCGCGGGTGCTGCGCGCCAGCCTGCTGGAGACCAGCCACGAACAGTATGTAACGGTCGCGCGGCTGCGCGGACAGCCTGAACGCCGCGTGATCCTGCGGCATATGCTGCGCAACGCCTTCCTGCCGACCTTGACGCTGATCGGCGTGCAATTCGGCTTTCTGTTCGGCGGGACCCTGCTGATCGAGATGATTTTTTCCTTCCCTGGGCTCGGCAACCTGATGGTCCAGGCCGTGCGCAATCACGACCTGCCCTTGATCCAGGGAATTTCACTGGTCTTCTGCGCCGTGATCCTGCTGATCAATGCGAGCGTGGATTGTCTGTACGCCGTAATCGACCCCCGCTTGAGAGACTCCTGATGACGACGCTGAACGCACCCGCCGCACCCGCCGCCTTGCGCGTGTCGGCCTGGTGGGCGGCCTTGCGCGCCTCGCCCAAGGCCGCCCTGGGAAGCGCCATCGTGCTGGCGCTGGTGGCGCTGGCGGTCTTCGCGCCCGCCATCGCGCCCAATGACCCGCTGGCGCAGGACCTGCTGTCGCCGCTGCTGCCGCCCGCCTGGGCGGCCGACGGGCTGGCCCAGTATCCGCTAGGCACGGACAGTCTGGGCCGCTGCGTGCTGTCCCGGCTGATCTTCGGCACGCGGGTGGCCTTATGGGTGGGGCTATGCGCCGCGATGGGCGCCATGCTGGCGGGCACCGCGCTCGCCTTGATCGCCGCCTACTTCGGCGGGGCGGTGGACAAGGGCATCGGCTATCTGGTCGACCTGTGGATGTCCTTCCCGCCAGTGGTGCTCTCGCTGATCCTGATGGTGGGCCTGGGCACTGGCGTAGGCAATGTGATCCTGGCCATCGTGCTGGTGGACTGGACCCGCTTTTGCCGGGTGGTGCGCGCCGAGGCCCTCAAGATCCGCCGCAATGACTACGTCACGGCGGCCCGGCTGATGGGCTTCGGCCACATGCGCGTCATGCTGCGCGAGATGCTCCCGGGACTGCTGCCGCTGATCCTGACGCTGTTCAGCCTGCAGATAGGGATTGCCATCATCGTCGAGGCCATCCTCAGCTTTGTCGGCCTGTCCGTTCCCGCCGACGTGGTCGCCTGGGGGGTGATGATCGCCGACGCGCGCAGCACCATGCAGGAAGCCATCTGGACCATGGTCGCGCCGGTGACGGGCATCGTGCTGACGGTCTTCGGATTCAATCTTCTCAGCGACGGCATGCGCCAGCTGCTGGACCCGCGCAAACGCGGAAGGAATTGAGCCCATGTCGCTACTGAGCTTGCGCAAGCTTACCCTGACCACGGACGTGGCCGCCGGCGGCCAACGCCTGCCCGCCGATGTGCTTCGCGGCATCGACCTGGACATCCCCGAAGGCCGCATGCTGGGCCTGGTGGGCGAGTCGGGCGCCGGCAAAAGCATGCTGGGCCGCATGATATCGGGCACCCTGCCGCCTGGCTTTCGCATCACCGCCGGCGCCATCCAATTCCGCGGCGAGGATCTGAACCAGATGAGCCCGGCGCGGCGCCGCGGGATGCTGGGCCGCCAGATCGCCTTCATTCCCCAGGAGCCTTTGTCGGGCCTGAACCCCGCGATGACGGTGCGCCAGCAGTTGTTCGAGCATCTGCGGCACGTCGGCATACCCGCCGCGCAATGGGAAGCCTACGCCTGCGCGCGCCTGCGGGAGGTCGGCCTGACGGATGCCCAGGGCATGCTGGCGCGCTATCCGCACCAGATGTCGGGCGGACAATGCCAGCGCATCTTGATCGCCATGGCGTTCTGCGGCGATCCGGCACTGATCTTCGCCGACGAACCCACCACCGCACTGGACGTGATCACCCAGGCCCAGATCATGCGCGTGCTGGCCGACCAGCAGCGGCGCCACCGGACCGCCGTGGCGCTGGTCACGCACGACCTCCGGCTGGCGGCCCATGTCTGCGATGCGATCGCCGTGCTCTATGCCGGCGAAGTGGTGGAATTCGGCCCCGCGCGGCAGGTGCTGGACACCCCCCTGCATCCCTATACGCGCAGCCTGAAAGAATCCGCCCCAGGGATGGACGCGCCGGTGCAGGCCCTGCGCACCCTGCCCGACTTCATGCCGGGCCTGGGTGATTTCGCAAGGCTGCGCGGCTGCCGGTTCGCCTCCCGCTGCCCTTCGCGCCAGGCGGCCTGCGACGAACAGGAAGTCCCCTTGCTGCCGCGCGGCGGCGAGCGCGCCGCCCGTTGCCTGCCGTCCATTCCGGCGCTGGACGCGCCGCAAGGCGGTGACCGCGCGGCGTTCCAGGCCATGCGGGCCGCGCCCGCCGCGGCGGACGAGCCGCCCGTCGTCACGCTGACGGACGTGGCGCTGAGCTACCCCGGCCAGGCCCGTCTGTTCCGGGCCCGGCCCAGAAAGCAGATCCTCCAGCCGCTGTCCCTATCGGTCCAGCGCGGCGAATTCCTCGGCATTGTCGGCGAAAGCGGCAGCGGCAAGACCAGCCTGGCGCGCCTGATCGCCGGCATGGTCGCGCCCAGCGCGGGACGCATCGTCTATCCCGGCTCCCAGGCGGCGGCGCCCCGCACGTCCGACCCGCGAGACGTGCAGCTGGTGTTCCAGAACCCCGACTCGGCCTTGAATCCGCGGCGGCGCGTGGGCGCGCTGGTAACCCAGATCCTGGAGTCCGGCGCCTTCGCCGCCCAAGCGGGCTCGGCGCCGGCGCGGCGCCGGGAAATTGCCCGGCAGCTGCTGGCATCCGTCGGCCTGCCGCCCGAAGCCGTGGACCGCCTGCCCTCGCAATTGTCGGGAGGCCAGAAACAGCGCGTGAACATTGCGCGCGCCCTGTGCGTCACGCCCCGCCTGATCGTCGCGGACGAAATCGTATCGGGCCTGGACGTGTCGGTGCAGGCGCTGATCCTGAACCTGCTGCTGCGGCTCAAACAGGAACTAGGCATCGCGCTGGTCTTCGTATCGCACGATCTGGCCGTGGTCCGCTATCTGTGCTCGCGCGTGCTCGTCCTGCACCAGGGATGCATCGTCGAACAAGGACCGGTCGACCAGGTGTTCGAGCAGCCCCGGCATGCCTATACCCGTGCCCTGATCGCGGCCGTTCCGCCCGATTCCGCCGGCCAGGCCTGGGCGCCGGGGCCGCCCTGCGCCGCCGCGGCGTAAAGCGGCCCATGAAACGCATTGGAGACAATATGACAGGCGAAACTTCCCCGGAAGGCTTCCGGCACCTGGTGGGCCCGGACCGCGTGCATCGGGACCTGTACACCGACCCCGGCGTCTACGCCAGCGAACAGGCGAGGCTGTGGAAGCGCGCCTGGGTTTACGTCGGCCACGAGAGCCAGACGCCCGCCGTGGGCGACTACTACACCACCCAGATCGCCGGGCAATCGCTGATCATGCTGCGCAAGAGCCCGACGGAAGTGGCGGTGCTGATGAACCGCTGCGCCCACAAGGGCAGCCAGCTCCTGCATGAACGCGAGGGCAATTGCGGCAAGATGCTGCGCTGCCCCTATCACGCCTGGACTTACCGCCTGGACGGCTCCCTGCTGTCCATCCCCTTGAAAAACGATTACGAAGGCACCGGGCTGTCTTCCTGCCCCTCGGGCAAAGGCCTGTCATCGCCCGGCGCCAGCATGAACTACAAGGGGTTTGTGTTTGCCCGGATCGACGCGGAAGGCCCTGACTTCATGACCTACTTCGGCGAAGCCCTGGGCACGCTGGACAATATGGTCGCCAGGGCGCCGGATGGCCAGCTATCCGTGCTGGGCCAGCCCTTGCGCAGTCTCATCGACTGCAATTGGAAGCTCTACCTGGAGAACGTCAACGACACGGTGCATCCGATTTCCACGCACGAATCGGCCGCCGCCGCCGCAAAGGAAGTCGCGCAAACCCTGCCGGAGAATAGCGATACCGTACTGGCCATGGAGCAACTGCTGCCCTTCGGGGCCGGCTACAGCTTCTATTCGGAAATGGGCGCGCGCGTGCTGCCGCATGGACACAGCGTGCTGGGCACCAAGTTCAGCATCCATACGGGCTATGCGCCATTGCCGGACTACCAGCGCGAACTCGAAGCGCGCCACGGCCAGGAGGCCGCGCAGGAGATCCTGCGATTTTCCCCGCAGAATACGGTGCTCTACCCCAGCCTGGCGGCCAAGGCATCGCCCATGGTGCTGCGCGTCCTGCGCCCCCTGGCGGTGGATCGCACCCTGGTCGAGATCTGGGCCTTCGCGCCCAGCAACGCCCCCGCTCGCCTGCGGCAGCGGGCGGCCTCCTACGCGCGGCTGGTCTTCTCGCCCATGTCGGTGGTCGCGCACGACGACGTGCACCTCTTCGAAAGCCAACAGCGCGGGCTGCTGTGCTCGGGCAATGAGTGGCTCAGCCTGCATCGAGGCTACAAGGACGGGGAGACCCGCCAGGCCTCGGCCTCCATGGACAGCGGCAACAATGAATGGGTCATCCGCAATCAGCACCGCGGCTGGCTCGAACTGATGGGAGAAAGCGCGTGAACCCTGTGTCGATGGACAAGACCGCGGCATCCTTCGAGGCAGAACTGGCGGCCTTCGTGTACCACGAGGCCATGCTCCTGGACACCAGGCGCTATGACGAATGGCTTGCGCTCTACGCCGAATCGGGTCTGTACTGGATGCCCTTGTCGCCGGACCAGCCGCCCGGCGATGAAGCGCCATCCCTGCTGTACGAGGATCTCCTGCTATTGCGGCTTCGTATCCAGCGCTACGCCAATCCCCGGGCCCATTCCCTGCATCCGGCCGTGCGCGGACTGCGCATCCTGCAGGCCCCACAGATAATGTCGAGCGACCCCGCGGCGGGACTCCACCAGATGCGCACGCCCTTTCTTTATGTCGAGACCCAAGGCGACAGCCAGAGAATCCTGGCTGCCACGGCCTATCACACCCTCGAAGGCGGGCCAGGCCGCTTGCGGCTGCAAATGAAGAAAGTCCATCTGCTGAACGCCGATGCCAGTCTGCCGGCCATACAGCTGCTTCTCTAGGCCGCCACGCGGCGCGGCCGCGCAAGGGCCACGCTCCGGGCCTTCAGATCGCGGCAGCCGCCTCGCGCAGCGCCTCCAGGAGCAAGGAAACGGTGGCCGCCAGGTGCGCCCCCCGCCGGGTCATGATCCCCACCGGATGCAGCCTCGCCTGCAATGCCAGCGGCAGGATCGCCACCTGGCCGTTGTCCGCCAGGGCCCGCGCCACGCGCAAGGGGATGGCCGATAGCAGCGAGGTCCGCTGCAGCAGCGAGACGATGGTCAGCATGGCGCTGGATTCGATGGCGACCTGCGGGAAACCCGCGCCTCGCGCCGAAACGGCGGCCGCGACCATGCTGTAGAGCGCGGCGTTGCGCGACGGCAGCACCCAGCGATAACGGTCCAGGGCCGCGCCGCTCAAGCGGCTGCGCGACGCCAAGGGATGTGCCGGCCCGCAGACGACGGCGGTCGCCTCGTCATACAGGATCTCGCATTGCAGATCCGCGTCCGCGCCCTCCACCCCCAGTCGGCCCACGACGCAATCCAGTTCGCCCGCGCGCAAGGCAGGCAGCAGCTGCTTCTCCAGTCCCTCGGATAATTCGATGCGCAAAGCCGGGTGAGTCGCTTGCAGGCGCTCGACCGCCAAGGGAACCAGCAGATGAGCCACCACCGGGAAAATGCCCGCCCGCACCTTGCCCGTCGCGCCCTTGGCCGCGGCCGCGAGCTCGGCATGGGTCGCATCCAATTCGTTGAGCAGCAGGCGGGCGCGGTCGATCATCAACAGGCCCAGCGCCGTCGGCGCGACGCCATGATGTGAGCGCTCGAACAAAGCCTGCCCGGCCAGCCCCTCGGCCTCGCCCAGCAGCTTGCTTGCCGCCGGTTGGCTCAGATGCATCGCCTCGGCCGCGCGATGCAGGTTGCCTACCCGCCCCAACTCGTCCAACAGCACCAGGTGACGGATACGCAGGCGTGAGCGCAATTGCTGCAGCGTGGGGAATTCCGGCATGGGCGACACCCGAAATCTGGTTATCGATTGATAAGGAAACGCAATTATCCAGTTATCGCCCACACCTCCATACTAGGGTCATCCCGCTCGCCGGGCCATATCCAAAAAAGGGGAATAGCCATGTATCGTCGTCTTGCCGCCCTGGCGCTGGCCTGCGCCCTGGCGCCTAGCGCCGCCCTCGCCGATATCCGCATCGGCGTGATCGCCAGCAGCACGGGGCCCGGGGCTTCCATGGGTTCGCTATATCGCAGCACCGTGCAGCTGCTGCCCAAGACGCTGGGCGGCCGGGCCGTGGAATACATCGCCCTGGACGATGCGACCGACCCATCTTCGGCGGTCAAGACCGCGCGCAAGCTCATCACCGAAGACAAGGTCGACGCCATCATCGGCCCGAGCAATGTGCCGACCTCGCTGGCGGTCACCGAAGTCGCTCGCGAAGCGCGCACCCCCCAGTTGTCGCTGGCGCCCATCGCGGTCAGCCCCGACCGCGCCGAATGGATTTTCGTGATCGCGCACAGCATCGATCTGATGGTGGATTCGCTGACCGCCGACATGGTCAAGCGCGGCGTGAAAACCGTGGCATACATCGGCTTTTCGGATGCCTGGGGCGACGCGGTGTACCGCGCGCTGCAGGCATCCGCCGCCAAGCGCGGCATCAGGGTGCTCAGCAACGAGCGTTATGCGCGCACCGACAACTCGGTCACGGCCCAGGTGCTGAAGATGGTCGCGCTCACGCCGGATGCGGTGCTGGTCGGCGGGTCGGGAACGCCGGGCGCCCTGCCCCATCTTTCGCTGCGCGAGCGCGGCTACAAAGGCGTGCAATACAACACCCACGGCGTCATCAACAAGGACTTCCTGAAGCTGGGCGGCAAAGGCGTGGATGGCGTGATCGTGCCCAGCGGTCCCGTGCAAGTGGTGGAGCAGCTGCCTGATGACAGCCCGATCAAGCCCGTGGCCGGCCGCTACGCCCAGCTGTACGAATCAAGCTATGGCGCCGACGCACGCAACGCCTTCGCGCCCTACACCTACGATGCCTACCTGCTGCTGGACGCCGCGGTGGCCAAGATTCCCACCGCCACCCCGGCCGGCACCCCGGCCTTTCGCCAGGCATTGCGCGACGCGCTGGAAAGCCTGCACGGCACGGTGGGCACCCAGGGCATCTATGTGATGTCGCCCGCCAACCACAACGGCCTGGACGAGCGCGGCGTCGTGTTGATGCAGGCCCGTTCCGGCGCATGGCAGTTCCTGCCCTGACCTTCCTTTTCCAGCAGGAGTCCGCATGACCGGCGTACACATTCCCTATGGCGTGTATTGGAGCACCCCGTTTTCCCGTTGGCAGGGCAGCCTGTCCCGCCTGCACAGCCTGCGTCTGCTGGCCTGGACCGCGCGCCGCGAACTGGAACGCCGCGGCATCGCGCCCGCGGCGCTGCAGAGCGCGGTGCTGGGCTGCTCGGTGCCGCAGCAAGGAGGGTTCTACGGCCTGCCCTGGGTGACCGGCATGCTCGGCGCGCCCCACTTGGCGGGCCCCGTGGTGGCGCAGGCCTGCGCCACCTCCGTGCGCGGCCTGGCGACCGCCGCGGCCGAACTCATGCTCGGCAACGCCGAGACTACGCTGGTCCTGATGGCCGACCGCGTCTCCAATGGCCCGCAACTCTACTATCCCGACCCGGCCGGGCCCGGGGGGTCCGGCGCGCATGAGAACTGGGTGCTGGACAATTTCTCGCATGACCCCTGGAGCGGCCTGTCCATGCTGCAGACCGGCGAGCGCGTGGCGGAGCGCCATGGCATTTCCACCGCCGAACAGAATGCCGTCACATTGCGCCGCTACGAGCAATACGCGCAGGCCTGCGCCGATGGGCGCCGCTTCCAGAAGCGCTACATGACACTGCCCTTCGAAGTCCCCGATGCGCGTTACGCCAAGATCGCGTCGGTGATGGAGGGCGACGAAGGCATCCACGCCACCACGGCGGACGGTCTGGCGCGCCTGGCCCCGGTGCTGACTGGCGGCACCATCACCTACGGCGGCCAGACGCATCCGGCCGACGGCAACGCGGGCATGATCCTGGCGACCGCCGAACGCGCCCGCGCACTCTCGCGCCGTCCCGAGATCGGCATCCAGATCCTGGCCTTTGGCCAGTCGCGCACCGAAATGGGCTACATGCCTCAAGCGCCCATCGAGGCCGCCAGCCGCGCGCTGGCGCGCGCGGGCCTGGCGGTCGCCGACCTGCATGCCGTCAAGACCCACAATCCCTTCGTAGTTTCGGACATCGCATTGGCGCGCGCCACGGGGTTCGACGTCATGGCCATGAACAACAATGGCTGCTCCCTGGTGTGGGGCCATCCTCAAAGCCCGACCGGGCTGAGATCCGTCATCGAACTCATCGAGGAATTGGCCGAACGCGGCGGCGGCCTGGGCCTGTTCACCGGCTGCGCGGCCGGCGACAGCGCCATGGCGGTGGTGTTGCGGGTGGACTCGGGAGGCTCGCGATGAGCGGCGCCAGCCTGGACAAGCCGCCGCGCATTCCCGCGCTGCTGGCGCGCGCGGCCCGCGACTATCCCGAACGCGCTGCCCTGGTCTGCGGCACGCATCGTATCGGCTACCAGCGTTATGCGCGGCAGATCCGGGCCACGGCCAGCCGCCTGCGCGAGGCCACGCGCCTGAACGACCGGGTGGCCACGTTGCTGGGCAACTCCGACCTGGCTTGCGTGATGACGCTGGCGCTGCAATGCGCCGGCAAGCAGCATGTTCCGCTCAATCCGCTCTACACCGCGCGCGAACTGGAATTCATCCTGCGTGACGCGCGGCCCGCGCTGCTGGTCGCCGATGATGCATCCGCCGCCGTGGCCGCCCCACTGGCGACGGCGCTGGGCATACGGCTGGTCATGGAGCAGGAGGCGCGCTCCTGGATGGAAGCCGGGCCAGGCGGGCCGGACACCCCCATGGACGACGCCGAGGCCCAGGCGCCGGCCTTATTGCAGTACACCGGCGGCACGACCGGACAGCCCAAGGGCGTCATCCTCGGGCGCGACGCCATCGCCACCAATGTGCGGCAAAGGGAGCTGGTCTTGCCCACCCGCTATGGCGCCGACAGCGTGCTTTGCGCCATGCCGCTATTCCATTCCTATGGCATGGCCATGGGTCTGTTCCTGGCCGTCAGCGCGGCCGCGACGCTGGTGCTGCTGCCGCGCTACCGGCCCGACGATGTCTTCGATGCCATTGAACGCGAACGCATCACCTTGTTTCCCGGGAGCCCCACCATCTACACCGGCCTGCTGGGCCATGCGCGCTTCGCGCACACCGACTGGTCCAGCCTGCGCGCCTGCTATTCCGGCTCCGCGCCCCTGGCCGAAGAAGTGCATCGGCGCTGGGAGGCCGCGGTGGGCGCGCCGATATACGAAGGCTATGGTCAGACCGAAGCGGGCCCCATCCTCACCTACAACGGCCCGGCGGGAACCCGGCACGGCTCCGTGGGGATGCCGGTCGCGGGGACCGAGGTGCAGGTGGTCGATCTGGCGTCGGGCACGACGGTGCTGCCGCCCGGCCAGCGCGGTGAAATCCGCGCGCGCGGACCGCAGATCATGCAGGGCTACCTGGAGAGGCCGGACGCCACCGCCGAAGCGCTGCGGGACGGCTGGCTATACACAGGCGACATCGGCGAGTTCGCGCAAGACGGTTTTTTATACATCCGCGACCGCAAGAAAGACCTGGTGATCTCGGGCGGCTACAACATCTACCCGCGCGAGGTCGATGAGGTGCTATTCCTGCACCCGGACGTGGCCGAAGCGGCGGCGGTGGGGTGGCCGGACAGTTACCGCGGCGAAGTCATCCGCGCCTTTGTGGTCCTGCGGCCGGGCGCGGCGGTCGACGAAGCCGGCCTGATCGCGCACTGCCAGTCCAACTTGGCGCGTTACAAGGTACCCGCGGTCATCTGCATCCTCGACGCCTTGCCCTATACCGGCGCCAACAAAGTCGACAAGAAGGCGCTGCGCGCCGCCTAGCCGTGGCGTCTGAATTGCTTGTTCATCCCGGCCGCCTGGCCCGGGATGCGATGGCCGCCACGCGCCGGGGACAAGGAGATGGCGGCGGCGCCCAGGGGGCGCCCGCCTGTCCATCAATGCCGGACGGCATACGAAAAACCATATATCCGATACGCATTCTTTATTGGCAAACCCGCGGCAGGCTTCCGATAATGCACGCTTGACTAGCCCGTGGACGCGGACATGCGGGCCCCACCGGACCGCCATCGAGCGTGCTGATACCCGAACCGGAAAACACCGCCCGCGACGCCCCTCCCCCGGGTTCGCACAGCGACTATATCGACGCCGCCACGGCCATGCAGCTGCTGAAGGTGCGCGCGCAGACGCTCTATGCCTATGTCAGCCGCGGCTGGATACGCAGCGTCGCCCAGCCAGGGAAAAAGGCCAAGCGCTATCACAGCGGGGATGTGGAGCGCCTCAGGAAGCGCTCCGAGGCCCGGGCGGGGCATGGCGCCGTGGCCGCCGCCGCCATGGATTGGGGACAGCCCATCCTGCCCACCTCCATCACCGAGATCACCGCGCGGGGCCCCGCCTACCGGGGCCATCCGGCCGCCGAGCTGGTCAGGGCCGGAACCTCGGTGGAAGCGGTGTCGGAACTGCTCTGGACCGGCAGGCTGCCCGCCCAAGCGCCGCGCTGGCGAGTGCGCCAGCCCGCGCCAGGGCTCCTCACCCTGGCGCGCTCGCTGGCGGCCTCCGCCCCGGCCGACAACATACTGGAAGTCTTCGCCATGGCGACGCTCCTGCTGGGCATCGATCATGGTTCGACGGAACAGCGGCTCGCCCGCGGCGGCACGCTGGCCGCGGGACGCGAAATCATGCAGGCCATGGTGGCTTTCTGCGGTTTTATCGGGCCTGGACGCGCCTACCGCCCCATGCAGGCGCGCGAAACCCTGCTGCAGGCGCTGACTGCCTCCTTGGGCATGAGCGCCACGGCCGAAAACACCGAGACCTTGCGCGCGCTACTGATACTCCTGGCCGACCACGAATTGCCCCCGGGGACGCTGAGCGCCCGCGTGGTGGCCTCGGCGGGCGGCTCCTTGCAAAGCTGCCTGGCGTCGGCGCTGTGCGCGACCTCGGGCGTAGAGCTCGGCAGAATGTATGGTCGGGTCGAGAAACTCATCGGCAAGGGCGCCAGGCGCCTGACCCTGGTGCGGCGCGCCTGCCAGCTGCTGGAGCAAGGCCATGCCATCCCGGGCTTTCACCATCCGCTCTACCCGGCCGGCGACCCCCGCGCGGCGCTGCTTCTGGACATGATACGCAGGCGCGCGACGCTCACGCGCGAGCTGCGGGCGATTTTTCGCTTTCTTGACGAGGTGCAGCGCATCACCGGCCTGCGGCCCAGGCAGGAACTCGCCGTCGTCGTGGTGACGCGCGCGCTGCGGCTCGCGCCACAGGCCGCCCCGGCCCTGTTCGCGCTCGCGCGCATCGCCGGCTGGATCGCCCATGTGCAGGAACAGCGCGCGACCAGCATGCTTTTGCGTCCACGCGCGAAATTCGTCGCCGGCGGGCCGGCTCGCTGAGGGACGCCGCGGGCCCGCCGGCAGGATAGGCCGCCGGTTCAGGTTGATTCAATGTTCAAGATTGAAGCACCCGTCATATCTCCCTAGGATGCGCTGACAACGACAATCCAAGGGAGACAAGCATGCAAGACGGCCGCCGCACTTTCGTTGCAACCCTGCTTTCCGCCGCGCTGGCCTCGGCGCTGTCCACGCCGGCGCGCGCCCAGGCCTATCCGGCCAAGCCGATACGCATCATCGTCCCCCTGCCGCCCGGAGGCTCGAACGATGTGCTGGCGCGCATACTCGCCCAGAAGATGTCGGAAACTTTCGGGCAGCCCGTCATCGTGGAGAACAAACCGGGCGCGGCGGGCAATATCGCCACCGACTATCTGGCGAGATCCGAGCCCGATGGCTACACCATCGCGATCGCCCCCAACCAGACCGTGGCGGTAAATCCCGTGCTCTACCCCAAGCTGCCCTTCGACGTCATCAAGGATGTGCAAGGCGTGACGCTGCTGGGGCGGGTGCCCATGGTGCTGGTGGTCGCCCCGAAAATCCAGGTCTCTTCGGTCGCCGAACTCATCGCCTTGGCAAAAGCCAACCCCGATGCGCTCACCTACGCATCGGCGGGCGCCGGAAGTCCGCAACACATGGCCGCCGAAGTCTTCAAGTCGATGACCGGCGTCAAGCTGGTCCACGTGCCCTACAAGGGGAGTGCGCCGGCGCTGGTCGATGTGCTCTCGGGCAATGTCGATCTCTTTTTCTGCCCCCTGAATTCCGCCCTGCCGCATATCCGCAGCGGCAAGCTGCGGGCCCTGGGATCGACCGGCACGTCGCGCCTGGCGCTGCTGCCCGAACTGCCGGCCATCGCCGAAACCGTGCCGGGCTTCGAAAGCGATATCTGGATAGGCATGATCGCCCCGTCCCAGACACCCGCGCCGATCATCGCGGCGCTGAACGCCGAACTGCGGCGGGCCCTGGACTTGCCCGATGTCAGGGAAAAACTGGCCGAGCAAGGCATCTTGCCCGAAAGCAGCACCGCCGCCGCCTTCAACACACTCATCGCCGAGGATCAAAAGCGCTGGGCCGAAGTGATCAAGACCGCTCACATCCGCCCCGATTGATCGGCGCCGGCCCGCGCCGCCATGCCGGCCGGGCCCCGTTTTCCATACCCCCTTGCCGGAGCCTTCATGACCGCACTTTCCAACGCCGCGGTGCGCCGCGACATCCCGCAACCCAGTTCGCCCGACTCGACCATCTGGTGCAGCGATGCGATCGCCGACATCCTGCGCGGACTGGATATCCCCTATGTCCTGCTCAATCCCGGGGCCAGCTTCCGTGGGCTGCACGACAGCATCGTCAATCACCTGGGCAATGAGCGGCCGCAGATGATCGTGGTGCTGCACGAAGAACATGCCGTGGCGATCGCGCACGGCTATGCCAAAGTCCATGGCAAGCCGCTGGCGGCCATCCTGCACAGCAATGTTGGACTCATGCATGGCTCGATGGCGATCTTCGACGCCTGGGTGGATCGCGTTCCCGTGCTGGTCTTCGGCGCCACCGGGCCGGTGGACGCGGCCAAGCGCCGTCCTTGGATAGACTGGATTCATACCGCGCAGGACCAGGCGGCCCTGGTGCGCCACTTCATCAAATGGGATGCGCAGCCGGCATCCATCGGCGCGGCGCAGGAAGCCATTCTGCGCGCGCGGCAGATCGCCTCCACCGCGCCGCAAGGCCCGGTCTATGTGTGCTTCGACGCCGCGCTGCAAGAGTCCCGGCTCGCCCAGCAGCCCGCCCGGCTGGATCCTTCGCGCTACTTGCCTCCGCCGCCGGCGCGGCCCTCGGATGAGGTGATCGCGCAGGCGGCGGCGCTGCTGTCCGGCGCGCGGCGACCCGTCATCCTCGCCGGGCGCGTCAGCCGGGATGAGAGGGGCTGGCAACAGCGCATCCAGCTGGCGGAAACCCTGAATGCCGAAGTCCTGACCGATCTGAAAGTCGGCTGCGCCTTTCCCACCGACCACCGTCTGCATGCCGCGCCCGCCGGTCATTTTCTGAGCGCCCGCGCCAGGGAAGTGCTGCGCGACGCCGACGTGGTGCTAAGCCTCGACTGGCTGGACCTGGCCGGCACCCTCAAGCAGGCTTGGGAAGACGAAGCGATAGCCAGCAAGATCATCCAGGTATCCGTCGACCACTACAGCCACAATGGCTGGAGCATGGATCACCAGGGCCTGCCCCCGGTGGATGTATTCCTGCTGAGCGAACCCGAAGCCGCGGTTGAACTGCTCAACCCGCGCGTGCGTGCCCGCGCCGCCCGCCCCCCCGCCCGCGCGCCCCAGGCCGCCGCCAATGGCCTTGCCCAGGAGACGCTGACCGTCGCCACCGTGGCCGCCGCGCTGCGCCATGCCATCGGCGGCCAGAAAACCTGCCTCATGCGCCTGCCCCTGAGCTGGAGCGGCGAGATGTGGGATTTCCGGCATCCGCTGGATTTTCTGGGTTACGACGGCGGCGGCGGGATCGGATCGGGCCCCGGCATGGCGATCGGCTCGGCGCTCGCGCTCAAGGGATCCGACCGGCTGCCCGTGGCCGTCATTGGCGACGGCGACTATCTGATGGGCGTCAACGCCCTGTGGACCGCGGCCAATGCCGGAATCCCGCTGCTGATGATCGTCTGCAACAACCGCTCCTTCTTCAATGACGAAGTGCACCAGGAGCGCATGGCGCGGCAGCGCAATCGTCCGGTCGAAAACCGTTGGATAGGCCAACGCATCGCCAACCCGGAACCGGACTTGGCCGCCATGGCGCGCGCCCAGGGACTGACGGGCATAGGCCCCATCGACAGCCTGGATGAACTCTCGCGCGCCTTGCCGGCGGCCATCGACGCGGTCAAGAACGGCCAGGCCATCGTGCTGGACGTCATCGTACAGACCGGCTACAGCCCCGCGATGACCGCCGGCCTGACCCGCTCTGACAGCTAGCCGACGGGCCCTCTTTCCCGACACAGGAAACACCATGCGCACCCAAGACATCCCCCACGGCATTCTGCCCAGCCACGCCCAACTCTTTTACGGCGGCCAATGGCATGCCCCGCTGGCCGGCGGCTACGCCGACACGATCAATCCTTGCTACAACGAAGTCATCATGGCCGCGCCGCTGGCCGACGCGGCCGACGTGCACGCCGCGGTCCAGGCCGCGGACGGGGCCTTTGCGGCCTGGTCCGCCCTGCCGCCCAGGGAGCGCGCCGGCTATCTGCGCAAAGCAGCGTCCGTCCTGCGCGAACACGCCATGCCGCTGGCCCAGCTGGACTCGCTCAACAATGGCAACCCGGTATCGGCGCTGGCGCACGACGCCGCCTTCGCCGCCGATTGCCTCGACTATTTCGCCGGCCTCGCCAGCGAGATCAAGGGCGAGACCATCCCCATGGGTCCGGGCAATCTCAACTACACGAGCGTGCAGCCGCTGGGCGTGATCGCGCGCATCGTCGCCTACAACCATCCCTTGATGTTCGCGGCGGCGCGCCTGGCGGCGCCGCTGGCCGCGGGCAATACCGTCATCATCAAGGCGCCAGACCAGGCGCCGCTGTCCGTCCTGAGGCTGGCGGAACTGGTCGGCCCGCTGTTTCCGCCCGGCGTGGTCAACTTCCTGTGCGGCACGGCCGAATGCGGCGACGCCCTGGCCCGGCACCCCCTGGTGCGCAAAGTCACCTTGATAGGCGGCGTGCCCACCGGCCGCGCCGTGATGAGAACCGCGGCGGACAGCCTCAAACCCGTGCTGCTCGAACTCGGCGGAAAAAACGCCCTGATCGCCTATCCCGACGCCGACCGCGAACGCCTGGTCGATGGCATCATCGGCGGCATGAACTTCACTTGGTCGGGCCAGAGCTGCGGTTCGACCAGCCGGGTCTTTCTGCACGAATCCATCCATGACGAAGTCCTGGCGCGCGTCGCGCGGACACTACCCCAGCGCCATAAACCCGGCATCCCGATAGACCCCGCCACGACCATGGGCTCACTCGTCAGCCAGGCCCAGCTGGAAAAAGTCGAGCGCTACGTGGCGATGGGCCTGGAAGACGGCGCAAGACTCGTTTGCGGCGGCAAACGCCCTGATGATCCCGCCCTGCGGGAAGGGTTCTTCTACGAACCCACGGTCTTTGCCGATATGCGGCCGTCGATGCGGCTGGCGCGAGAAGAAGTCTTCGGCCCCATCATGTCGGTCTTCAAGTGGTCGGACGAAGACCGCCTCTTTCAGGCGGTCAACGGCGTGGACTTCGGTCTGACGGGCTCCATCTGGACCCGGGATCTCGACACCGCGCACCGGGCCGCCCAGCGCATGCAGACAGGCTATGTCTGGATCAACAATGCCAGCCAGCACTTCCTGGGCGCGCCCTTCGGCGGCGTCAAACAATCCGGCATCGGGCGCGAAGAATGCTTCGCCGAACTGCTTGAGTTCACTTACACCAAGAACGTGAACCTGAAGTTCGCATGACCGGACCAAATAGCGCGTCGGCGCTCAGGGCCTGCCTCAGTCCCCGAGCGCGCAAAGCCTGCCCGCCTCAGGGCGTCAAGTCTATGCCCGAGGTGGCGATGACCTTGCGCCACTTCTCGCTTTCCTTGTGCAGAAACGCCGAGAAATCGGCTGGCGTGTTCGGCGTCGCGTAAGCGCCCAGCGTCTTGAACTGGGCCTGGACGGCCGGGCCGGCCACGGCCTTCATGACGGCCCGGTTCAGCGCCTCGACCACCGCGGACGGCGTGCCGGCGGGCGCCGCCAGACCGAAGTAAGAGGATATCTCGTACTGCGGATAGCCGGATTCCGCCACGGTGGGCACGTCCGGAAAGGCCTCGGAACGGCGCTCGCTCGTAACGGCCAGGGCTTTCAGATCGCCGCTGCGCACCAAGGGCGCCACCGTCGACAGATTGTCGAAGGCCGATGTCACCTCGCCCGAGCGCACCGCGACCAGCGCCGGGCCGCTGCCGTTGAAAGGCACATGCAGCATCTCGGCGCCCGTCGCCTGCCGGAACAGCTCGCCGCCCAGATGCAAGGAAGATCCCACGCCCGGCGAGCCATACGACACCGCCTTGGGATGGGCCTTGGAATAATCGACGAAGGCCTTCAGGTTGTCGACCGGCAGGTTTTTGTTGGCCACCAGCATATTGGGCACCTGCGCCACCAAGGCGATAGGCGCGAAGTTGTCCACGCTGACCTTCAAGCCCTTGTACAGATAAGGGTTGACCGCCAGCCCGAAGGGCACCATCAACAGCGTATAGCCGTCGGGAGCCGCGCGCGCCACGAAGGTATTGGCGACATTGCTATTGGCGCCCGGTTTGTTCTCGACAATAAAAGTCTGCTTGAACTGTTCCGACAGTTCCTTGGCCAGTGTGCGGGCCAGCAAGTCGGTACTGCCTCCCGCGGCGAATCCGACGACGATGGAAACCGGCCGGGCAGGATACGTATCGGCGGCCCATGCCGGGCTCATCCCCAGAGCCAGCGATGCCGCGGCCAGCGTATTCTTGATGTAGTTCATGATGTCTCCTCCGCCGGTCTCAAGCCGACTGTCCTGACAAGTACTGATAAACAATCCCGTTGTCTTGCTCACCCAGGCCGGCATTGGCGCACAGCTGGTATAGATGCGTGGCCGCGCCGCCCAGCACGGTCGCCGCCCCGCTGGCCATGGCCGCCTCCTGCGCCAACACCATGTCCTTGAGCATCAAACTCGTGGCAAAACCGTTTTGGTAGCCGCGGCTGCTGGGCGAACTCTCCACCAGCCCGGGCACGGGGCAGGTACGGGTCAAGGCGAAGGCCTGGGCGCTGCCGGCCGCGGCCACCTCGAAGAACACGCGCTCATCCACGCCAAGCTGACGCGCCAGCACAAAAGCCTCGCTGATGGCGATCTTGATGATGCCGGCGGCCATGTTGTTGCATATCTTCACGGCCTGGCCATTGCCCGCCCCGCCGGCATACACCAGCTTGGATCCCATCGCCGAAAGCAGTTCGCGCGCCGCGCCGAAGGCCGCCTCGTCGCCGCCGACCATGATGGTCAGGGTCGCCGCCTGCGCGCCGCCCACGCCGCCGGTCACCGGCGCATCCAGCACGCCCAGGCCGCGCTCGGCGGCCAGGGCATGCAGTTGGCGCGCGCTGGGCACGCCGATGGTCGAGCAGTCCACCAGCAGCTGCCCGGGACGGCTATGCGGCAGGATCTGGCTGGCCACGACATCCAGCACAATGGGACCGTTGGGCAGCATGGTGAAGAGGGTGTCGGCATGATCGACGACCTCGCGCACCGAACCGGCCATGCGCCCGCCCGAGGCGGTGAAGGTCGGCCGCGCGGCCGAATCGAAGCCCAGCACCTCGTGGCCGCGCTTGACCAGATTGCACGCCATGGGCAGGCCCATGGCGCCCAGACCGATGAATCCAATGCGCGCCATGTCAGGCCTTCCCGATCCGGTCTTGGGCGGCCAGCACCTCTTCGGCCGCGCGGAAAGCCTCGACCCCGGCCGGCACGCCGCAATACACCATCGCCTGCAGCAAGGTCTCCTTGATCTCATCGACCGTGCAGCCGTTGTTCAGCGCGCCCACCACATGCATCTTCAGCTCGGCGCCCTTGCCCAGCGCGGTCAGCATCGCCAGCACCAACAGGCTGCGGGTGCGGTCGGGCAGGCCAGGACGCCCCCAGATCGCGCCGAAGCAATAGGCTTCGACCAACTCGCGGGCGTCGTTGTTGAACGCATTGCGGCCCGCTTCTCGCTTCTCGAAATACGATTCCCCCAGCACACGGCGCAGGACAGCCCGGCCGGTCTCCTTCACATTCATCATCATGGCTCCTGGTCGCGGCCGAACCCTTCGGCCTGCTGCCAGTTATTCTAGGAAGGCCGCCCCGGTCGCGGATATGCGAATGCTGCGGCGGGTATAGCCATAAGACATAGCGCCAGGAGACAAGGTGAAATTCAAGCTTCGACATATGGAGGTCTTTCGGGCCGTCATGCTGACCGGTTCGGCCAGCGGCGCGGCGCGCATGCTGTTCGTATCGCAGCCCGTCATCAGCCGCACCCTCGCCCATATCGAGCGCAGCCTCGGGCTCATGCTGTTTGACCGCAAGAACGGCGCGCTCCGCCCCACCGAGAATGCGCGCGTGATCTTCCGGGAAGTGGACGAACTCTATGGCGCCGCGGCCCGCATCGATGGCTTGGTCGACAACCTCAAGGAGCAGCGCCAGCAACGCATCAGCTTCTCAAGCAGCCCCGCCCTCGGCCTGCGCGTCGTTCCCAAGGCTATCAAACGCTATCTCGCCACCGAGCCGCCCGCGGCCTTCTCCTACCGGACCAGCCTCATCAAGGAGATGCCCGCCGATCTGCTGGGCAAGGTCATCGATTTTGCGCTGTCCATCTGGCCCATCGATCATCCCAACCTGAACTGCGCCCCGCTGTTCGACGGCAAAATCGGCCTGGCCGTGCCGCGCAGCCACCCCATGGCGCGGCGCAAGACCATCAAGCTCGGCGACCTGGCCGGCGTGCCGCTCATCCTCTACCAACAAGAGATGCCGATGGGCGCCCTCATCCGCGAACGCCTGCGCGCCGCCGGCGTCGACGATACCCCGCTGGTGGAAATCAACCGCTCCGAACAGGCCTGCGCCCTGGTCCACGAGGGCATCGGAGTCGCGCTCGTCAACCAATTCTGCGTCGATGAAGAACTCTGGAGCGGCCTGGCCGTGCGCCCGGTGGACCTGGACATTCCCGTGGCCGTCTACCTCATCAACTCGGCCTTCGAACCCCTGCGCCCCGAATGCGAAACCTTTGTGCGGCTGCTGGTGCGGCAGCAAGCCTCCCTCGCCTGCTGAAACACGCCCTGCCCGCGCGGCGGCAAGAAACGAGCGCATCACGACAGTGCCCATGTCCACGGAATTCTTTCCACAGAAAGCGGACATCGCGTATTTGCGATGATCCCACTGGGGCGTCCATTCACGCCGAACAACCGCGGCGCGAGCCAACATCGTTCGTAACAGAATCCGCCTGATGCGCCTGCCTGGATTCCCTAGGGGAAAGCCTTAATGGGCTGGCGCGGCCTTTCCGGTTAGCCTCCCGAACGTCAATATCACTGTCACCGCTCACATTCAAGGCGCCCACTTACAGAATCAATAAATCCGTGCCTTTTCCCGAGCGTGATGGGTTCCTCGTTTCATGTGCCTATCGGTCTCTGCTGGGACGCTGCATCGAACCATGCAGCCCGCAGTCTCCTGCACATGCGTCGACATCGGCGCCCTCCGCCATCATTTCCTGATAACCCTGCCAAAGGCTTGGCCTGACTCATCCATGCATGATGCCGTCGTCGCTCCGCTGTCTCACCTGGACACAGGTGGGCGGATCGCTCATCTGCGAGTTGACTCGAACCATGACGACGTTCGCGCAATGGATGCATTCACATTTTTGGGATGATCTTATGCACAGTTTTCGCCGCTTATCCCGGGTATTGGCCGCCAGCGTCATTGCCGGAACATCAAGCACCGCCCTGGCCCAGAGCCAGACGACGGACACGACCTTCCAGGTGCGGATTTCGATTCAAGGCACTTGCCTGATTGTCTCCGCCAGCGATGTTGAGTTTGGTTCTCATCCCGCCGCCGCGAATTTCGACATCGACGAGACCGGCACGATCCAGGTCCAGTGCACCAAGGACCTGCCCTTCACCTTGGGCCTTGATGGCGGCACGACGTCTCGGGATCCCGACGACCGGGCCATGCTCAATGCGAGCTCCGGCACCTCCATCCGCTACAAGTTGACGCACGACGCCGCGCGCACGCAGAACTGGGGCAATGACTCCACCTCCTGGTACTCGGGCATCGGGCAGGGCATAGGCCCGGCCTACAACATTGCGCTCACGGTATTCGCCAGAGCCAGGCTGGCCGGCAACGAGCCTGTCGGCAGCTATCTCGACACCATCACGGCCACTATTACTTACTGAAAAATCTGGAGGCCACTATGAGCTTGATCAAGTATCCGGCATACCGTCGCCCGCGTCTGTATGCCGCCGCCGGCCTCATCGGCGCCATGGCGACCTGGCTTGCGTTCGGAAGCCTGCAGCCAGCGCAGGCGGCGGTGCTTCAGGTGTCGCCCGTGCGTCTGCAATTCGAGTCCGCCCAGTCAGCGCAGGCGCTGCAAGTCTTCAACAGCGGCCAGAATCCCCTGGAAGCGCAGGTGCGCGTCATGCGCTGGACGCAGGAAGGCGGCGCGGATCGCCTGATCCCCGCGACCGACGTGGTCGCCAGCCCGGCGATCATGCGGGTGGCGCCGGGCAACCGGCAGACCGTGCGTATCGTCCGCCTGAAGCCCACCCCGGCCGCGGATGAACAGACCTATCGGGTATTGATTGACGAGCTGCCCCAGGAAACGCCCGCCAAGGGGGTGGGGCTGAAAATCCTGCTGCGCTACTCCATACCCGTCTTTATCGCGGCGAGTTCGGCCAAGCCGGCCGATCCCGCGGATGACGCGCAAGCGCCGCACAAGACCGACCTCAGCCGGGTGTGCGCCCAGTTCACGCCGCGCAGAGGCGGCGGCACGGAATTGCGCTTCAGCAATAACAGTCCGCGCGCCCTGCGGATCAGTTCGGTGACCGCCGTATCGACCGATGGGAAACAACAGCTTATCGAAGACGGCCTGCTCGGCTACGTGCTGCCTGGGAAACAAATGGGATGGGCGATCAAATCTCCCGCGCCGCTGACCGCCGGCCTTGCGCTTAAAGCTCGATTCAATGATGACACTGACGCACAAGCGGTGCCCCTGGAAGGCACTTGCCGCTAGCGTTGTCTTTGCAATCGGGATAGGGAAACCCGGGTGCGCCGCCCAGGCGGTTGAACACCCGGGGCCCCAGCCCCAGGAAGCGCCGGCCGGCCAGGCCGCGGATTCCCGGCAGGACGAAGACCTCTATCTGGAGGTCATGCTCAACCGCGTTCATTTGCGGCGTGTGGCGCACTTCGTATTGCGAGACGGCCAGCTGCTGGCGGATGCGGCGACGCTTACGGACCTGGGCCTGACCTGGCCTGGCGCCGCATCGGCCTCCGGCCTGGTCAAGCTGGACGACGTGCCGGGCCTGCGGCAGGACTATGACGCGACAGACCAGCAGCTGATATTGCTCGCTCCCGTCAGCTCGCTGAGCGGACCGGTAACCGAACTGGGCTATCGCACGCCCGCGATGCCCCATCTGGACCCCACGGCCCAGGCGCCGGGATTGCTGCTCAACTACGATCTTTATGGCCAGAAAGACCGGAGCGCCCGGATGGTCAGCGGCTGGACCGAGTTCAGGATGTTCGGGGTGGGCCCGGGCCTATGGAAGACGAGCAACCTGGTCCAATCGTTGGGCGGCAACCATGGTGAAAACACCTTCACCAGCACGCGCCTGGACAGCTCCTGGCAGCTGGACTTCCCGGACCCGATGATCACGGCGACCGTGGGAGACACCTTCAACAGCGCGCTGTCCTGGACCCGCACCATGCGCTTTGGCGGATTGCGCATCTCGCGCAATTTCGATCTCCAGCCCTATCGCGTGACCGTGCCACTGGCGTCCTTCGTCGGCGAAACCGCCCTGCCCTCCGTGGTGGATCTCTATGTCAACGGCATACGGGAGGCGCAAAGCCAGGTGCCGCCGGGCCAGTTTCAGATCGTCGGCACTCCCGTGATTACCGGCGCGGGCACGGCCCAGATGGTCATCACCGACATTACCGGGCAGCGCCGCGTCGTCAATTTTTCGATCTACAACAGCACCCAGCTGCTGCAGCAGGGTCTCGGAGACTGGTCGTTCGAAGTCGGGAAATTGCGCGAAGACTATGGCCTGCGCTCTTTCTCCTACGCGAACGAGGTCATGTACAGCGCCAGCGGCCGCTACGGTTTGAGCAACACCATCACGCTGGAGGCGCATGGCGAGGCGGCCGGCGGCCTGACCATGGGCGGCGTGGGCGCCTTGTTCAGACTGGGCCAACTCGGCGTGGTCAACGTCTCGGGCGCATCGAGCAACCAGGATGCACAGCGCGGCAAGCAGTACGGCGCCGGCTATCAGTGGCAGGGCCATGACATCAGCGTAAATCTTTCCACCGTGCGCCGGGACGCCTCATTCCGGGACATCGGCACGCTGCAGGGATCCCGGCTGCCGCTGCGCACCTCCCAGGCCTTCCTGGGTTGGAGCATAGGCGGCGGGCAGCTGGGCGCGAGCTATGTCCGGCAAGACTATCGCGACAGCCCGCGCGCCAGCTACGCCGGACTCAGCTGGTCGCAATCCCTGGGCCGATACGGCCATCTGAGCATAGGCGCCAATCGCGACCTGGACGGCAAGGGCGGCACCAGCGCGTACGCCTACTGGACCCTGCCGCTGGGCGACAAGCTCCAGGCGTGGACCAGCATGGAACATCAAAACCATGGGAATACCGCCACCGCGGGGCTTGCCCGCAACCTGCCCGGCGACGCCGACGGCTGGGGATGGCGGATGCAGGCCAGCGCGGGCCAGGAAGGCGGCGGACAGGCCGAAATCAATCAACTGAGCCGCTACGGCGAATGGCGGGCCGGCACCCAGTATTGGCACAACCAGGATGCCCCAAGCAACACGACCGGCTATGCCGGCGCGACCGGAGGCATCTTGCTCATGAAGGGCAGCGTCTTCCCCATGCGGCGCGTCTATGACTCCTTCGCCCTGGTGTCGACCGATGGCATTGCGAACGTCCCCGTCAAACTGGAGAATCGCCTGGTCGGCGCGACCGACGACAAAGGCCTGTTGCTGGTCACGCCGCTCAATTCCTGGCAGGAAAACGACCTTTCCGTCGACCCCTTGGTCTTGCCCGCGGACGTGAGCGTCGAGCGCGTCCGCATGAAGGCGGTGCCCGCCACCGGCAGCGGGATGGTCGCGCGCTTTCCCATGAAAACGACGCTGGCGCTTGAATTCGCGCTGCGCCATGCCTCCGGCGCCTTCGTCCGCGCCGGCACGGTGGCGAAACTGAGCCCGGGAGACCGGACGATCGTGGTCGGCTATGACGGCCGGGTCTATGTCGAAGACCCGCCGCAAGGCGCCAAGATCACCGTCCGCGACCGGGGGGGGCGTTGCGCGGTCGAACTTCCCACGGGCCTCGCCCAGCATGGCCGGTTTGATCTTGGAGAGCTGATATGCCGATAAGACGTCTCCTGGGCCTGTGCCAACTGATGGCCATGGGGCTGCTGTTTCTCGCCAGCCCAAGCGCCCAGGCGCAGACCTGCCATGTCAACGGCGCGTTCTCGATGAACTTCGGGACGGTCACCGCGGCCGGCCGGGCCACGACCAGCAATCTGAAGTACACCTGCGCGCCGGATTACGCCGGCGGCCGGACACTGTACTACCAGATATGCCTCTATCTCGGCCCGGGCGATTGGAGCGCGGGCCAGGCCACGCGGCGCATGACCAACTACAACGGCGGATTCCTCAAGTACGACCTGTTCTCCGATCCCGCGCACACACAGCTGATTGGCGCGCCTGGCTCGATCCCGGTCTACCAGACGCAACTCGCCGTGACGCCCGGCTCACCCGTATCGACACATGCGCCTATCTACGGCTGGGTCTATCCCGGGCAGGCCGTGTCCGCATCGCGGAACTTCCAGGAACAAGGCATCCAGGGCACGCTGCGGTACCGCTACAGCAACACGGACTATCCCGTCTCGGCGGACTGCACAAGCGGGGGCAGCGGCGGCGGCTCGCTCGCATTCCACTCCTCCGGCGTCCTGGCCACCTATGACAATGCCTGCTGGATCGTGGCGACGGACATCAATTTCGGCGCCACGCCCCCGCCCCAGCAAGCCATTCACGAACACGGATCCATCCGGGTCCAGTGCGCGCCCGGCACGCCATGGAAAGTCGGTTTGAACAATGGCCAGCACTTTGACGGCGCCATGCGCAGAATGGCCGGCCCCGCGGGCACCGCGCGCTATCAGCTGTATCTGGACGAAGCGCATACCCGCGTCTGGGGCGACGATGACGAGACAGACAGGGCCGCGGGCACCACCGATGTCGCCGGCAACACCGTTGCCATCACCGTGTATGGCGAAGTGCCCGCGCAGCCGGATCTTGCCGTCGGCAGCTATAGCGACACCATTGTTGCGACGCTTTATTACTGACCGGACCCGAAAAAAAAAGATAGGCTTGCCAGAAGCAAGCCTATCCTTTGATTTGTTTGGTCGGGGCGGCGGGATTCGAACTCGCGACCCTCTGCTCCCAAATTAGAAACGCGCGAACGTCAGCGAACGTCAGCGAACGAATAACCAGCTGATTCGTAAGGCTTTATCCAAATTTCCTTGTTCGTCGACGTTCGCTAATGTACGCTGACAGCCGCAAAAATGTTGTCCCATATGTTGTCCCATATGGCGCTTGAGGCAGAAGAACGGAGAGATTCGAAGAAATATGACGAGATACCCAAAACGCGGAAAAGGTGCGCGGTGGACCGTCAAAGAACTGGAAGCGGTACCGGCGGAATGGGTCGGTGATCACCTGGCCGATGGAGACGGCCTGAGTGGGGAGATCCGCATTCAGCGCGGCACGATGGCCGTGGTGTGGCGATACGCCTATCGCATGGGCGACAAGGTAAAGAGATTCTACTGCGGCTCATGGCCGGAGCGCACACTCGACGAGATCCGCTCCGCCAGGAACAAAGCGCGGGCGGACATTAAGGCGGGCCGCAATCCGTCAGCCGTCCGCGACTTGGAAAAAGCCCAGGTGCGGGAAGCTATGGCAGCTGAATCTGCCGCTGTAACCGCCGCTGAAGAAGAGGCCACGACCGACGCCCTTTCGTTCCAAGAGATGTATAAAAGTTGGCTGGAATCGGGAGTGAAGCGAGCAGATGGCAACACCGAAGTGAAGCGCATCGTTGAAAAAGACGTGCTTCCCTTGATCGGTGATACTCCCGTGCGATCAATTCGCGAGAAGGATATTGAGCGAGTGATCCGCTCGATTGTCGGCCGCGGTTGCAATCGGCTTGCCGAGGTGACCTACCAAATACTGGGCCAGATGTTCCATTGGGCAGAAAAGCGCCAACCATGGCGAAAGCTGCTTTCGGAAGGGAATCCGGTTGAGCTGGTTGAGCTCGGGGTGCTCCTGGCGGACGATTACGACCCGGATAACGCGCGCGAACGGGTTCTCCCGCCTATTGAGATTGTCGAACTCCAGACTCGATACCGCGAGTTGGAGGAGCAGTATCTCGCTTCGGATGACAAGCGAAAGAGGAAGCCTCCATCCAAGGCGTTGCAGGCAGTTTCCTGGATCTGTTTGAGCACGCTATGCCGGATAGGGGAACTGCACCTAACCGAAATTTCGCATCTCGATCTCCGAGAAGGTACGTGGTTCATTCCCAAGGCGAACGTCAAGGGCAGAAAATCACAGAAGCGCGACCACCTGGTCTTTCTGTCACCCTTCGCAGTCAAGCATTTCGAGACCCTGGTCAGCCTGGCAGGATCATCCCGCTGGCTCCTACCTTCGCGCGACAATGATGACGCGGGGGTAGACCAACCGATGTACAAGCAGGCCTTTACTAAGCAAATCAAAGATCGGCAAGCCATGTTCAACGGAAAGGCCAAAGCACGTCGCGCTTCGGACAACTCCCTGGTGCTCGGCAAAGGCCAAAACGGCAATTGGACGCCTCATGATTTGCGGCGAACGGGGTCGACCATCATGGAGTCACTGGGAATCGATCCAAACATCATCGACCGCTGCCAAAATCACGTCATTCACACGGGCAAGAACCGTGTCAGGCGGCACTACCAACTCTACGACTACGCCGACGAGAAGCAAGCAGCATGGGCGAAGCTCGGCGAATATTTGGAAAGACTGCTGTCGGGAACCGTGGCGCCAGCCGAGCTTCAAAAGCGGCTCACCGCCAAGCAGCTACTCGCGGCGTAAAAAAAGCCGAAGACCGTTCGGTCTTCGGCTGTTGGACGCAGGCGGGCAAGCCTAGATCAAGCCCATCTTGGCCATGGAATGGCCGCTACCTGCCGCCACGATCACGTGGTCGACCAATGTCACATTCACCAGAGCCACTGCTTCCTTCAAGCGCCGCGTAACCTCAACGTCCGCCCTGCTTGGCTGCGACGAACCCGAGGGATGGTTGTGGGCAATCAAGATGGAATGCGCGTTGTGCCGAATAGCCGCCTTGACGACCTCGCGCGGATACACGCTCGTCTCAGACAGCGTGCCTCTGAACATTTCCTCGAAGGCGATCATTCTCAATTGCGCATCAAGGAACATTACGCCGAACACCTCAACGTCCGACAGCGCCAGCCGCGTCACGATATAGTCGATGGCGGCGGATGGCTTGGCCACTGGCAAGCGACTACCCAGCGCCCCCTCCAATTGCTGCGCAGCCGCACGTAGCAGCTCTTCCGCGGTTGCGGCTCGATAGAGGCCGCCCGCCTCGCGTACCACTGGTGCGTCTTGGACATCTTCCTGCACCCGCCTTTCTCCTGCCCACGCACTACTGAAACTTAGTTGCATTGCTCTCTCCAAAAGCGAGGGTCGCCAACCAACCATTGGCGATCGGTCGTCAACAAAGGAAGGTGTCGAAACTGGCGTCACCATGCGCTGTTGGCTGTGGTCAGTGGTCAATGGTCATTATCTGGAGCCCACCAAAAGAAGCCAGTGCCCTTGCCGGACTGACCTCACGCATGCGCATCCCACTGCTTGACGATGAGAAAAGCCTCGCCAACTTCGCGCTTGTCCGGGAATGTCGGCTGCTTCTCGACCATCTCACCTTCCATCGGTCCGACTGGGGACCCGCGCAAAAGTGCCTACCGTTGCCCCCCTTTGCGCCAGGGAGCGTGCCCGTGCGCGCGCCGGACGGAAAAGGCCCGTCATCAACGGCTGCCCGCGCCCAAGAAGCAGAAAATCACTTGTAGCGCGCCAATGTCTAGTGAAGCGCGAAAGCGGTCGTCTGCATTTTTTCGCAGAGACAGTTGATACCAAGAATGCTCACTGGATTGAGTACTGCTAAGCTATGTTCTTAGCATTTTGTTGCAATTAAGAAATGCGCGCGATTGTGAACCGGTGACGGTATCCGAAGCCCGCGCTCCTGAATGACGTAAGAGAACGGGTTTCTGGGTATGCCCCTATTCCATGCAATTGAGGATGACATGGCCCAAACAGCACGAATTCATAAAATAACTATTCAACGCTTCAGGGGCATCCACTCCCTAACATGGCGGCCTGCGAAAGGAATGAACGTCATCCTGGGTGGGGGTGACGCCGGAAAAACGACCATCCTCGAAGCGATTGCGTTGCTGCTTTCGCCATCGAACACTGCGGTCATCTCTGAGGCCGATTATTGGGCGCGCGACAGCGCGCAGGAATTCGTCATCGAAGCCGTCATGACCCTACCCGATACGACCGGCATCGGCTCGCAGAGCACTTTTGCGTGGCCGTGGGCGTGGAACGGGCAGGATGCGATACCTCCGTCAGCCGACGAAGAAGGCCCTGCCGCGCCGAGCGAGCCGGTATATCGCGTGCGGGTACGGGGTACCGCGGAATTGGAACTCGCATGGGAGGTCGTGCAACCCGATGACGAATCGGCCCATTTTTCGTCAGCCGTTCGCCGGCGTATCGGCTTGGTTCGAATGAGCGCGGATGAGCGCAATGATCGCGATCTGCGCCTTGTCTATGGCTCGGCGCTGGATCGGTTGTTGGCCGATAGCGCATTGCGGGCACGTATCGGCAAGGAGGTCGCAGGGCTCAATTTGCACGATTCGCTCAATGACAAGGGTAAGGAGGCGATTGAATCGCTGGATGCGCGCATGGCAGGTGCCGCGCTTCCCAGCAATTTGAAACTCGGTCTTACGACGAGCCAGGGGTTGTCCATCGGCGCGCTCATCGGGCTAGTGGCGACCGAGAATGGGGTGGCGTTGCCCCTGAACAGTTGGGGTGCTGGCACCAGACGTATGGCTGCACTCGAAATCGCATCGTCAACGGACAAGGGAGCAAGCGTTACCCTCATCGATGAGATTGAGCGCGGGCTGGAGCCATACCGTCTGCGCAAGCTCATCAATATCCTGGCCAACCAACACGGACAGATTTTCCTCACGACGCATAGCCCTATCGCCATTTCGTGTGCCGAGCAGGCGGACCTCTGGTATCTGGACAGCGCGGGCGCCATCGGGGCGCTGCCTCGGGACAAGATCGGGCCACAGCAGAAACGCGATCCTGAAACATTTCTGGCGCGTGTGGCCGTCATTGCAGAAGGGCCCACCGAAGTCGGCTTTTTACAGTACCTATTAGAGAGGGCCTTTAAGGGCAACCCGCTCGATCACGGGGTGCGAGTCTGCGATGGTCAGGGAAACGATGCGACCTTGGATCTGTTGGAGACGCTCGCGTCTTCCGGTTTGCTATTTGCCGGCCTGGCTGACGACGAAGGTACGGCTCCTGAGCGGTGGAAGAAGCTGAAGGACAAGCTCAAAGAACGATTGCACCAGTGGTCCAAGGGCTGCACCGAGGATCATGTGATCGGGGCCATTCCCGAAGAAAATCTTCTCGCATTGCTGAAAGATGCAGAAGGCGAACTGGATGGCTATCGCCTTCGGACTTTAGCGGAGCGCCTGGGACTTCAGGACAAGAGCATCGAGGCGATAGATGCGGCGCTGAAAGCCTCCGGAAAAACGTGGCGCACTTTGATTATCGCAGCCGCCAGCGGAAGCAAGGATGGCGCGCCCACAGGCCAAGAAAAGGCTTGGAAGAAGCATTCCCAGCAATGGTTCAAGTCCAACGCTGGTGGGCAGGAGTTGGCCCAGAAAATGGTGGCGTTAGGCGCTTGGGCGGAAATGCAGCCGCAGTTGCTTCCGTTGATCAACGCAGTACTGACAGCCGTGGGCCACAAGACGGTGGAAGAGCTCGATCTATGAGCGACCACGCCGTTGCCAAGCTTCTCCGCTCACCCGAGCGGCTAGTCATCATTGAAGCTGCGGCGGGCTGCGGCAAGACATATCAGGCCGCTGCGTACGCGCAGGAGGTGGTAGGTGCGATCGGTGATGGCCGCTTGTTGATCCTGACGCACACCCACGCCGCTTGCTCTGTCTTCGCAGAACGCACGAAGAAAGCCGGGTCACGCGTCGAAATCAAGACCATCGATGCCTTGATTGCGCAGATCGCGCTGGCGTATCACAAGCCACTTGGTCTTCCGCGCGATCTAACTTCCTGGGCTTGGCGGGATGGAGGGCAAGGCTTTGAGATCATGGCAACCAAAGTCGCGGGATTTCTGCGCCATCAGCCAATGGTCGCTCGTGCACTAGCCCAGCGCTACCCAGTCATCGTGTGCGATGAACACCAGGACACTAGTGTCGATCAGCACAGTGTTGTCATGTCTTTACTGTCCGCTGGCGCAACTGTCCGGATCTTTGGTGATCCCATGCAGCGGATTTACGGCGCCAAGACCGACAAAGCCGCGCGCGAGGATCGTGCCCGCTGGGACGCTTTGAAGGCGCAGGGAGCGGGCGAGAAGCTGATCACCCCTCACCGCTGGAATACCGGTTGTCCTCTGTTGGGGGCTTGGGTAATCGAGGCGCGGGAGAGCTTGGAACGCGGATCTCCAATAGACCTGACCGGAGCGCTACCTCCATCAGTTAGGGTGCTTGTCGGAAACAACACGGCGCAGATGCGTACGGGCTACCAACTGTCCAAGGAGCATCGAGTACCGATCGACAAGATGCTGAAAAGCAGCTCGCAGCTTATGGTTCTCGCATCGCAGAACGACTTGGTGTCGGCCCTTCGGGCCTTTTGGTTTCGGACAGTGCCGATCTGGGAAGGGCATACGCGTGATGCGCTAGGGACGCTCGTACAGACACTACGCACCAGTCATGGCGATCCAGAAACGGTGGCGCAGGGTCTCATTTCCTTCATGGGAAGCGTCGCAGCGGGATTCAGCTCGTCCAGCCACGGTGACCGACTTTTGCAAGAAGTTCGTACCAGGGCGGCGCGCCCCACCACGGGCAAGCCGGCCAACATCCAGGCGGTCGCACGATGCCTCCTGAACAATCCCTCGCATACGGGCGTGTCGAACGCACTCACAAAAATCGTTGCGCTGGTGAAGGATAACGCCGCGGGCTTTGACACCGTGAAGATCGATCACTGGTCCGAACTGCGGGATGCCGTGCGCATCGGCCAGTTTGCAGATCCGGACGAAGGATTTGCGGAGGTGTCGCGTATGCGCTCCCATTCCCGTCCTTCATTACCCCCAAAGGTGCTAAGCAGCATTCACAAGGCGAAGGGCCTGGAGTGCGACCACGCGATGCTGATGGCCTGCGACAAGGCGCGGTTCACATCGACCCTGTACGCCAAATCCAAGATGTATGTAGCCTTGAGCAGGGCAAAAAAGTCGCTCACATTGGTGGTTTCGACATCCAATCCGAGTCCCCTTTTCAAGGTCCGTTGACGGGCGCCCCCCTTGAGAGACCATTTCGGCGATCGGCAGTTTGCGCTGGGGGCCCGTACCGAGTAGACGGTGAGCCCAGTGGCAGAGGCCCGCAGTCCGGGCCTAGTGGTGGGTGCGCTTCGTTGTCTCCCGCGTGACTTATCCAGGCTGACTTCCCAGGAGTGTGTATACAGCGATACACCCTCGCAATGGCGACCCGCTCAGCGTGAATGAGTTCTCGTCGATGATCCAAGTGCGGACATCACTCAATTGCATGTCATGCAACGACAGAGTGTGAGCTCGTGGCGACGACCTCTCGCGCCATTTGCATGGGATGAACCGGTTGCCGTTTGAGAAGTCTGCCTAAATACTGTGGCTGAAGAAGTCCCACCAACTACCGGTTCCATCGATGAATCAGCAACCCACAGTACGAATTGCCACGCTCGGTCCCCGCGGTACCAATCACGAAATGGTCTGCAAGCGATACATGGAGTTTCATGACGTCAAATCGTATGAGATTAATTTCGTCGTTTCGTTCCGCGAGGCGATCGCAATGTTACGCGCACGCTCCATCGATTACATCCTTCAGTGTGCCGTACACCCGGAAACTCCTCAAACGCTAGGTGAGAACTTTCGCGACGTTTTTGCGATCGACAGTTTTATTTCAGATAGCCAAGAGTTGGCGATCCTGACCAGGCTTGACGTGACGGTCCCTAAAACTATCGGAGCCCTGCTACCGGCGAATGAGGGCTACTGCGACCTCACGCGTTGGGAAACCAAAGTTTCCATGAAATCATTGCCTCTGATTTTTGAGAGCCTCCTGGCTGGGGAGATCGACTCTGGGCTCGTTTACCGCACTTATGCGGACAAGCATCCCGACAAAGTTCGAGTCGAGGAAGTCATCGGTTCGCCTGATGATGTCTGGATCGTATATGGCAGAACGCGAGCCTACAACGGAAAAATCTTAGGGTCCAGGGAGAGTGGGTTTTCACGGGACCTTGAAATATTGAGGGGCGAAGCGGCTCGGAATCGCGGGTAGGCGACCAGAGACGCGTCCAGATCACGCGCCCTCTACGCACTGTGCCCGGCAAGTGGCGCCGGTCACCACATCATTCAGTGCGGCTACAGGAGCCACGTTTCAAAACGGATTCACCTTCATACGTCGCAAAAAAGTCGTCATCCGGCCCTAAGTAGGGTCGAGCATCAGCCATAGCCCGGACCGGGCAATAAATCGTAAGGGGAACACATGATTTCGCATCTCAGAAGAATCGCTGCTTTTCTTGCTTTCTTTGTCGCGACGGGAACTGCCTGGTCACAAGCGTATCCCGCGAAAGCTATCACAATCATTGTGCCCTACGGCGCCGGCGGCGGCACGGACACCATGGCACGGTACATTGCCGAGGGTTTGTCCAGCAGGCTTAAACAGAGCGTCATTATCGAGAACATTCCCGGAGCCGGAGGAACGATAGCTGTGAACAAAGCCATGAATTCGCCAGCCGATGGCTACGTTCTAGCAGTCAGCAATGGTTTGGAATTTGAAATGCAACAGATGGCCAGCGGAACGATGCCCTCCGGGAAGTCTTCCACACTAACTCCCATAGCGCTTATTGGCACGCAATCAATGGTGTTGGTGGCAAGGCCAGACTTGGGATTCAAATCGGTCGGCGACCTCATCGCATACTCGAAGGCCAACCCTGGCAAGCTGGCTCTCGCCACATCTGGTCCCGGCACCAGCCTGTTCTTGGCAGGCTTGATGTTTGAGAAATCCGCAGGCATCGAGACACTGCGAGTTCCCTATAAAAGCGCCCCCCAGATCATAAATGACTTGATCGGCAAGAACGTCGATGTAGCTGTCCTTGCCTTGCCGTCAGCCCTTACGTACATCCAAAATGGCCAACTGATCGCACTGGCGACCACAGATGCGCAGCGTACGTCCATCACGCCTGATCTACCTAGCCTAAGTGAGTATCCGGATTTTCAAAAGTTCGACACTAAGGTATGGTATGCGCTCCAAGGCCCACCCGGGCTGCCATCTTCGATCGCAGAGGTGGTTGGCAATGCGGTGAGGGACATGCAAAAGGACCCGCAGTTCATGGCTAGGATGGAAAGCTTGGCTGTCGTTCCGGCCAAATACGGCACAGCCGATGAGTTTGTTCAGCTCAAGTCCGCGCAATACGCTGCATTCCGGAATGCCCTGGGCCTGAACAAGTAGCCACCCTACAGATGTAATGCCGGGATCGGGTTTGCCCGTTTGGAGACCCGTCTAAGCCAGTAAGAAAGAGTAGCGCACGTTGAAATCGAAGCAAACGAACTCTCCATTTCCGGCCGCTCGCCCTTTCAAGCCGCCCGCTCGACTTACAGAGCTTCTAAATCCCCTCCGCGCTGAAACGGCTCAAAAACGGAGTTCCGTAGCTGCCCAGCTTGGGCCTCAAATTCGCTCATTGCGGATGGCCAGCGGCATTTCCGCAGCGGCGTTAGGTCGTACCTCCGGCGTTTCTCGGTCGATGCTTTCAAGAATTGAACATGGATTGGCGTCTCCGTCGATTGAAGCGCTGGAGCGCATATCGCAAGCGTTGAACGTCCCAATGTCGCGCTTTTTTACGGATCAGGAGAAGCGGACTGATTGTTCTTACGTACCTGCTGGGAAAGGCCTACGTATCGAACGCGAAGGCGTCATTCGCGGGTATTCGTACGAATTGATAGGTCATCAGCTGTCAGGGAACATGTTTGTTGAGCCGTACAAGGTCGTCTTGGAAAGTGAAGCTGAGCCATATACGACGTTTCAGCATCCCGGCATTAAGCTCATTTATATCCTCTCTGGCAGACTTCAATACCAATACGGCCGTCGAAGCATGGATCTGGGGCCTGGCGATACTCTGCTTTTTGACGCTACAGCACTACACGGCGTCGTGTCCATTGTGGAGAAGCCAGTTTCGTACCTTTCGGTCGTTTTTTCTCTGCGGGACTGATCTGCTGCCCGGGGTGCTGGTTCGTCGTTTTGCTGACTTCAACATCAACTCTTCCCAGTATGCTGCTGTGGGATCGGTAGTTCTCGTTAGTACAGATGATGCGATTGATTGTTCAATAAACCATCGACGTCCAGTACCTCTACGTACTTGGGATGGGTCACGACCAGCCCTGCCTTAGCCATACGACGCAGCGACCGAGCCGCGCTCACGCGGCTCATGCCGCACATTTCTCCCAATTTTTCCTGACTGATCCAGATCTGACTGACCTGTGTATTGGAAGTGTTCTTTGACCGCGCTTGTACAGCCACCACTCGCGCAATGAGATGTCGAAGCCTTAGCTCAGGTTCGTCATTGCTGAATTGGAGCAGCTTTAATGCCAAGATTCGTTGCTTTGCCGCCATCAGCTTGATCAGATCTTCAAGCAACTCGACTGCATCCTGACTTTTTGTCACTTCCGCAGGTTCATACATCGACAATTCGCAGGCGGTAACGGTCCAAGCATCGACGAATCGCGGAGTTTGTTCGAAGGCCGCTCCTTCGCCAAACATTGATCCTGGCCCCATTACTTCTAGCAGCAAGCGTCGACCATTTTCGTGGTTCATCGCGGTTTGGACGAATCCGCTGCGAATCAAGTAGAAATCCCGATGCATGTCACTCTGCTGATACAGGCGGGTTCCGCCAGGAACCACCTTCCGTTGACCGATATCAGAATTTGAAAGCCATCGGGCGGTGTGAGGAAGGCACGCATCCCAAGAGGCAAAGGTTGGCTCGGAGCTCATGGCATTTCCATCGGGTAGAGAGCAGTCGCACGGCCCGAAGATTTGTGGTGCAGCTGAATCTCTAGATACAGGGCAATATCCACAATTCTGCCTACACTTTTCGCGCTTAACCACAGAAAGCGAGGAAGGAAATGAAAATTGCTACCTTGGGTCCGGCTGGCAGCAACCACGACCTCAACACGCGTCGCTACATTGCTTTTCATGGCCTAAACCAAACAGAGATCATCTACATCGAGGACTTCTTTGCCGGCCTGGAGCTGATGCGCACGGGTGACGTCGATTTTATGATTCAGGTCTGCGCCCACCATCATGTTGCAGAGGTGATAGAGAAGTACTATGTTGCGCGCAAAGTAATAATGAGCCACTTCGCGCAAAGTAAATCTGAGCCACCT
>NZ_JHEP02000007.1 GCF_000657795.2 Bordetella pseudohinzii | reverse complement strand
TTCCGCGGCAGGCGGCGCGCGCGCCCGCCGGTGGCCAGCAGGCAGGCATCGTAGGGCAGGCGGCGGCCGTCGGACAGCACGACCTGCCGCTGCTGGCGATCCAGCGCGCGGGCGGGGGTGCCGGCGATCAGTTCTATCTTCTGGTCCGCGTAATACTCGGCGGGATGCATGCGGCCCACGCTGCCGTCCACGCCCGCGCCCAGCGCCTCCTTGGACAGCGGCGGGCGCTCATAGGGCAGGTGGGTTTCGTCGCCCACCAGGGTGAGGGCGCCGGCATAGCCGAGTTCGCGCAGTGTGCGCGCGGCCACGGCGCCCGTCTGGCCCGCGCCGACGATCACGATGGAGCCGGGTGCCGTCATCGCTCAGCCTTCCAGCTGGGCGAACACGGCGCCATCCTCGACACGCACCGGGTAAACACGGATGGGCGCGGTGGCCGGCGCGCATTCCGGCTCGCCGGTGCGCAGGTTGAAGCGGGCCTGGTGCAGGGGGCATTCGACGCAGCCATCCTCTACATAGCCTTCCGCCAGCATGGCATGGCCGTGGGTACAGACGCCGTCCGAAAGGAAGTACTCGCCGTCGCATTTGTAAAGCGCCAGTTGCGCCTGCCCGATGGTGACCGCGATGGCGCTGTCATCATCGACCTGATCCGTGGAGGCGATGCGTGTCCAGTTCATGGTTTTATTCCGCTAATTAGTCAGTACACTGAGCAAAGTCTAGCAGCGATGCGGCGAATCTTCCAGCATTTGTGGCGCGGATGATCTACGGGAAAACACGGGGTCGGGGGTCCGCTCACAACCCTGGTGCGGGCATGCATTCTCCTGGGGCGGAGAGGGGCGATCGTGGTGCATCGCAACGGCCTTGAAATTTGTCCGTAGGCTGAGGATTTAACCTATTGACGAACGCACAAACTAATCAGCATACTGACTAAAAGAGCAACAAAAAAAGTCCGTGCACTGAGTTTTAATCCAGGTGGCACGATCCTTGCGTGAAGAACCGGTGACCGCCGACGGCCAAGGGCCGGTCGGCCATTTGAACAAGGGGAAGTGAGTTATGCAACGTCGTCGTTTCCTGACCCATGCGGCAGGTATGGGAGCGGCCATCGCGGCCGTGCCGGCCATGGCCCAAGAAGGCGCCGCCGTGCGCTGGCGCATGTCCACCAGCTGGCCCAAAAGCCTGGACGCCATGTATGGCTCGGCCGAGGAGCTGGCCAAGCGCGTCTCGGAGCTGACGGGCGGCAAGTTCGAGATCCGCGTCTTTCCCGCGGGCGAGATCGTGCCGCCGGCGCAGAACATGGACGCCGTCAGCAATGGCACGGTGGAATGCAACCACGTGCTGAGCACCTTCCACCTGGGCAAGAACACCGCGCTGGCCTTTGACACCGGCCTGTCCTTCGGTCTCAGCGCGCGCCAGCACAATGCGTGGATCCATTACGGCGGCGGGCTGGAGAAGCTGCGCGCGCTCTACAAAAAATACAACATCGTCAATCACGTCTGTGGCAACGTCGGCGTGCAAATGGGCGGCTGGTTCCGCCGCGAGATCAAATCGGTCGATGACCTGAAGGGCCTGAAGATGCGCATCGGCGGCATCGGCGGCATGGTCCTGTCCAAGCTGGGCGCGATCCCGCAGCAGATTCCGCCGGGCGACATCTATCCTTCGCTTGAAAAGGGCACGATCGACGCGGCCGAGTGGATAGGCCCGCACGACGACCTGAAGCTGGGCCTGAACAAGGTGGCGCCGTACTACTACTCGCCAGGCTGGTTCGAGGGCAGCGCTTCCATCACGACCATGGTCAACGCCACCGCGTGGAACGCCTTGCCGCCGATCTTCAAGGCCGCGTTCGAGTGCGCCGCCTCCGAGCAGACCATGAAGATGCTGGCCAAGTACGATGCCAGCAATCCTGCCGCCATGAAGTCGCTGCTGGCCGGCGGAGCCAAGCTGTCCTTCTTCCCGCGCGACGTGATGGACGCGGCCTACAAGGCCTCGCAGGAACTGTGGAAGGAGCAGGTCGCGGCCAATCCGGATTTCGCGGCGCTGTTCCCCCAATGGTCGGAGTTCCAGCGCGACCAGGCCAGCTGGTTCCGCGTGGCCGAGAGCGCCTTGGATAATTACACCTTCCAGGCCGTCACGCGCCGTTGAGCCGCGGCCCGCGGGCCGTCCGTTCACCTTAGAGGTATTCCATGCAAGACAAGCCGCACGCCGCGCGCGGCGCCAAGCCCCAGGGCGTAGGCGCGCGCCTTCCTCGCAAGGAGGACATGCGCCACCTGATGGGCAAGGGCCAGTTCGTGGGCGACATGTCCATGCCTGGCCTGCGCGAGGTCGCCTTCCTGCGCAGCCCGCTGGCGCACGCCCGCCTGGCCGGCATCCGCATCCCGGATGCGCTGGCCGGCAAGGTGTTCACGCGCGAGCACATGCAGGTGCTGGACATCGTCGCCGACTCGACCCTGCCCACCTACCAGCGTTCGGCCCAGCCGCCGCTGGCGCGTGGCAAGGTGCGTTTCGTCGGCGAGCCGGTGGCCATGGCCATCGCGTCCACGCGCGCCGAGGCCGAGGATCTGGTCGAGGAAGTGGGCGTCGACTACGACGAGCTGCCGGTCTATGCCAGCGCCGAGGCGGCGCTGGCCGCCCAGGGCGATCTGGTGCACGAGGAGTGGAAGGACAATCTCTTCGTCACCCTGAAGGCCGAGAAGGATTTCGCGCCCGAGACGCTGGACGCGCCGGTGGTCGTGCGGCGCCGCGTGGAACTGGCGCGGCAGTGCATGGTGCCCATGGAGGGCAAGGCGGTGCTGGCCTACTGGGACCACCGCGAAGACCAGTTGGTGGTGGTCAGCGCGACCCAGGTGCCGCACATGATCCGCACCATCCTGGCGCAGTGCCTCGAACTGGACCAGTCCAAGGTGCGCGTCATTTCGCCGGACGTGGGCGGCGCCTTCGGCTACAAATGCGTGCTGCAGCAGGAAGAGCTGTGCGTGGCCTGGCTGGCCAAGACCTACAAAAAGCCTTTCCGCTACCTGGAGGACCGCCGCGAGCACTTGATCGCCGGCGCCAACACGCGCGAGCACAACTACGAGCTGACGGCCTATGCCGACCGCGACGGGCGCCTGTTGGCGCTGGACGCGCACATCGTCATCGATGGCGGCGCGTATTCCGTCTGGCCGTTCACCATCGGCCTGGAGCCCGGCCAGGCGACCGGCAACTTGCCCGGTCCCTACGATTTCCAGCGCTACCGCTGCCGGACCCAATGCGTGGCCACCAACAAGCCCGGCTTCGTGCCCTACCGCGGCGTGGCGCGCACCGGCGTGTGCTTCGCCATCGAGCTGCTGATGGACAGCATCGCCTACCAGGTCGGCAAGGAGCCCTGGGAGGTTCGCCTGCTCAACCTGGTCAAGCCCGAGCAGATGCCTTATGTGAATGTGGCCAACAAGCACTTTGATAGCGGCGACTACCCGGCCAGCCTGCGGCGCGCGCTGGAGATGATAGACGCGCCCGCGGTGCGCCGCCGCCAGGCGCGGGGCGAGGCCGATGGACGCTTGATCGGGCTGGGCGTGGCCACCTATACCGAACAATCCGCGCACGGCACTTCGGTGTTCGCGGCCTGGGGCACGCCGGTGATTCCGGGCTATGACCAGGCCACGGTGAAGATCACGCCCGATGGCGGCGTGGAGGTGCGCGTGGGCGTGCATTCGCACGGCCAGGGCATGGAAACCACCTTCGCCCAAGTCGCCCACGAAATCCTGGGCACCGATACTTCGCGGATCAAGGTGTTGCATGGCGACACCGGGCAGACGCCGTTCTCCACGGGCACCTACGCCTCGCGCGCCATGGTGATGTCCGGCGGCGCGGTGTCGCAGGCCTGCAAGCGCCTGGCGCCGCGGCTGCTGCACATTGGCGCCCATATGCTGGGCGCGGACGCCGGCCAGGCCGAGCTGCGCGACGGCGCGGTCTGGGTGGACGAGCGCTCGGTCAGCGTGCGCGAGATCGCCGACGCCTGGTATATCAACCCGCACAAGCTGCCCAGGGACGCGGACGTCGGCGGCCTGGAGACCACGGTGGGCTATAAGCCCAAGGTGGACACCGGCGCGTTCACCTATGCCAGCCATGCTGCCGTCGTGGCGGTGGATCCGGGCACGGGCGCTGTCGAGATCCTGGACTATGTCGTGGTCGAGGACTGCGGCACCATGATCAACCCCATGGTGGTGGAAGGCCAGACCTTTGGCGGCATCGCCCAGGGCCTGGGCACGGCGCTGTACGAAGAGACGCCCTACGACGAAAACGGCCAGCCGCTGGCCTCGACCTTCGCCGACTACGTCATGCCGGGCGCCACCGAGGTGCCCAGCATCCGTATCGATCACTTCGAGACGCCTTCGCCGCACACCGAGTTCGGCGCCAAGGGCATGGGCGAGGGCGGGGCCATCGCGCCGCCGGCCGTCATCTACAACGCGGTCAACGATGTGCTGAGCCGCCTGCGCGCGCCCTTGGTTCAGCGCACGCCGCTCACGCCGCGGCGCCTTATGCATGCGCTGGCCGAGGCGGGCGCCGCCGCGCCGCCTGCGCCGGCCAGGCCGGCCGGCGAACTGGTGGAGGTGGATCAGTGAAGGCCGCCCGTTTCGATTATTCCCGCCCTTCCAGCCTGGCCGAGGCCTTGAAGGGCCTGCTGGCCGGCGAGAACGCGGCCAAGCCCATGTCCGGCAGCCAGTCCCTGGGGCCCATGCTGAACCTGCGCCTGGCGCGTCCGCCCGCGGTCGTGGATGTGTCCGGCCTGACGGAGCTGCGCGGGGTCGAGCGCCGCGGCGACCGCCTGCGGGTGGGCGCGGCCGTGACGCATGCCGAGATCGAGGATGGTGTGCACGAGCTGCTGCGCGGCCATCCCATGCAGGGCGTGGCCGGCCGCATCGCCTACCGCGCGGTGCGCAATCGCGGCACGCTGGGCGGCAGCCTGGCCCATGCCGACCCGGCGGCCGATTGGGTCGTGGTGTGCGCGGGCCTGGGCGCGCGCCTGGAGATCGCGGGGCCGCGGGGCGCCGTGCGGCACGAGCCGGCGCAGCGCTTCATGGCCGGCGCCTACACCACCTCCCTTCAGGAGGGCGAATTGATCGTGGCCGTGGACGTGCCGGCGGGCAGCGCCGACAGCCGCTTCGGCTATTACAAGTTCTGCCGCAAGACCGGCGAGTTCGCCGAGGCCAGCTGCGTGGCCTGGTTCGATCCGGCCAGCCGCAGCGCCCGCATTGTGCTGGGCGCCATCGACGCCACGCCGCGCGCGCTGACGGCGCTGGCGCAAGCCTGCGCCCGCGAGGGCGCGGCCGCCGTGACCGCGGCGGCCATCCGCGCGGCGGTCGAGGCGGCCCTGCCCGAGAAGGACGCGGTCGAGCGCCGCCTGTATGAAACCGCGGTGGCGCGCTGCCTGGCCCAGGCGCTGGGCACGTCCGCCACCCTGATGGAACGCATGCCGCCGCGCGCGGCGGACGAGGCAATGCAATGAGTCTGGTATCCATGAAGGTCAACGGCGAAGCGGTGTGCCATGAAGTGCCCGCGCGCATGCACCTGGGCGATTATCTGCGCGACGAGGCGCGGCTGACGGGCACCCACCTCGGCTGCGAGCACGGTGTTTGCGGCGCGTGCACCGTGCTGGTCGACGGCCGGCCAGTGAGATCCTGCATCACCTTCGCGGTGGCCTGCGAGTCGCGCGAGGTGGTCACGGTGGAAGGCTACGACGAGGATCCCGTGATGCGCCGGCTGCGGGCCGCGTTCACGGCGCACCATGCGCTGCAGTGCGGCTTCTGTACACCCGGCATGCTGGCCACGGCGCGCGACATCGTGCTGCGCCTGCCGCAGGCTGACGAAAAGCGCGTGCGCATCGAGTTGTCCGGCAACCTGTGCCGCTGCACGGGATACATGGGCATCGTGGCGGCGGTGCGCGCGGTGTTGCGCGACCTGCAGGAGCAGCCCGATCCGGCCGTCGAGGCCTTGCGCCGCGCGCTGCCGGCGGCCGCGCCGCTGGACGGGCTGGCGCTGACCGGCGCGGGCGCCGCCCCGCAACTGCCGCCGCTGCGGGCATTCGAGCCCCGCGCCGACGAGGACGAGGCGGCGGCCCCGCAGGCGCGGACGGCCGCGGGCGCGAAGGAAGGCAAGGGCAAGGGACAGCACATCGACGGCGAATTCAGCGTGCCGTTCCCGCCCGAGCAGGTCTGGGCGTTCATGGTCGACTTGCCGCGCGTGGCGGGCTGCCTGCCGGGCGCGCAGATCACCGCGCAGCACGGCGAGGAGGTGCAGGGCCGCATCGGCGTCAAGTTTGGTCCGATGCAGGCCGCTTTCGAGGGCACGGCGAAACTTGAGCGCGACGACGCCGCGCGCGCCGCGATCTTGCGCGGCGCCGGCAAGGACACGGTCAGCCAGTCGCGCGCGCAGGGCGACATCGGCTATCGGCTGCAGGCCGAGGGGCCGGGCACGACGCGCGTGGTCATCGACATGGACTATTCCCTGCAGGGGCCGCTGGCCCAGTTCTCCCGCTCCGGCCTGGTGCAGGACTTCGTGCGCCGCATGATCGCGGAGTTCGGCCGCAACGTGGTCCGGCGCATGCAGAACCCCGGCGCGCCCGACGACGCGCCGGCGGCCGCCATCAACCCCGTCGCCCTGTTCTTCGGGGTGCTGAAGGATCGCATCATGCGACTGTTCCAGCGCCGCAGGCGGTAGCCCGGCCACCGCAGTACCGCGCCATCCTGTTCATTTTCACCGTATCCCGTTTCCCTTGGGAGGCATCATGTCGCTTATACGCAAGCCTTTCCTGTTGCTGGCCACCCTGGCCGGCCTGATCGTGGCCGGCGCCAGCCAGGCCGCCGACACCGTGCGTGTGCGTCTCGATTGGACACCCTGGGGCGTGCACGCGCCGTTCCACCTGGCGGCCCAGAAAGGCTGGTTCCAGCAGGCTGGGCTGGACGTCCGGCTCGAGGACGGCAACGGATCCGTGACCACGGTGCAGATCGTCGGCAACGGCGACACCTTCGACGTGGGCCATGCCGCGCTGGCTTCGATGATGGTGGCGCGCGACAAGGGCCTGCCGGTCAAGGCGCTGGCGGTGTTCGCGCGGCAAGGCGACATCGGCGTGCTGGTGCCGGCGGATTCGGGGATAGATGGGCCCGCGGGCCTGAAGGGCAAGAAGGTCGCCTATACCGCGGGGTCGCTGGAAGCGCCCTTCATCGATGCCTTCCTGGCGCACGGCAAGCTGCGGCGCGACGCGCTGGAACTGATCAACGTGGACGCCGCGGGCAAGGCCAGCACCTACGCGGTGGGCCGCGCCGACGCGGCGTTCTCGACCATTCCCTTCTTCCTGCCCGTGGTCTCGCAGACGCGCGCCTCGCGCGCCGTGCGTTTCGCGGACTATGGCCTGCATATGCCCGGCTTCGGCCTGTTCGCCAGCGAGAGCAAGCTGGCCTCGCGCGGCGAAGTGCTGGGGCGCTTCGCCGGCGTGGTAGCGGCCGCCTGGGAATACATCTACGCCGGCCACCAGGACGAGGCCGTGGCGGCGATCCTGGCGGCGCGTCCGCAGGCCCGGCTGGATGCCCGCGTGCTGCGCGGCCAGATCGATGCGCTGCGCGACTACTTCGGCCCCTTGGACGGCGCGCGGATCGGACCGCCTGTGGCCCAGGACTGGACGCAGGCCGTGCAGACGCTGTCATCGGTCGGCCTGGTGTCCGCCCAGCGCCCCGCCGCCGACTATTACGCCGAAGGCCGCATCGTGCTGCACGCGCCATATGGGGCCGGCCAATGAGCGCCCAGCCCGTCAACGGCCAGCCGCCGAGCGGCATCACCATCGCGGCGCGCGGCGTGGGCAAGCGCTACGGCGGCGAGCGCGAAGTGCAGGCGCTGGCCGGCGTGGACGTGCAGGTGCCCGAGGGCCGCTTCGTCAGCCTGCTGGGTCCCAGCGGCTGCGGCAAAAGCACCTTTCTGCGCTGCGTGGCCGGGCTGGAGGAGGTCAGCGAAGGCAGCCTGTCCGTCTATGGCAAGCCGGTGGACGGCGCGCCCGAGGGCATAGGCTTCGTGTTCCAGCGCGATGCGCTGCTGGAGTGGCGCTCGATCCGCGACAACATCCTGCTGCCCATCGAGTTCGCGGGCAAGCGGCGCCAGAACTACCAGGCCAAGACCGACGCCCTGCTGGAGATGACGGGCTTGTCCGCCTTCGCGGACAGCTATCCGCGCGAGCTGTCGGGCGGGATGCGGCAGCGCGCGGCGATCTGCCGCGCGCTCGTGGACGATCCGCGCCTGCTGCTGATGGACGAGCCCTTCGGCGCGCTGGACGCCATGACGCGCGACCAGATGAATGCCGAGCTGCAGCGCATCTGGCTACGCACTCGCAACACCGTGCTGTTCGTCACGCATGGCATCGCCGAGGCGGTCTTCCTGGGCGACGTGGTGATGGTGTTCTCGCCGCGGCCCGGCACCGTCCGGGAAGTCATCGAGATCGACCTGCCGCGCCCGCGGCCGCTGTCGATCCGCGAAACCCCGGCCTTCGGCGCCTATGTGGCGCGCCTGCGGGGTCTGTTCCAGGAAATGGGCCTGTTCCAGGAGCCGGAGGTGGCGCGATGAGCGGGGCCTCCAACCGGCCGGCCCGCCGCAGTGCGTCCGGCGGCGCCATCGGCGCGGGCGCCGTGTCCATCGTGGCCGCGCTGCTGCTGTGGGAAGTGGCGGGGCGTCTGCTGCAGCTGCGGCCCATCATGCTGCCGCTGCCCTCGGTCGTGCTGGCCGATCTGGCGAAGGACTGGCACTGGTATCTGGACCACGCGCTGTACACGCTGTTCACCACGCTCTGCGGTTTCGTGCTGTCGGTGGTGGGCGGCGTGGCCATCGCCCTGCTGATGGTCGGCTCGCGCGGATTCGCGCGCTTTGGCTACCCGCTGATCGTGGCGCTGAACAGCGTGCCCAAGGTCGCGGTGGCGCCGCTGTTCGTGATCTGGATGGGAACGGGCGCCGAACCCAAGATCGCCATCGCCTTTCTGATCGCCGTGTTCGCCATCATCGTGGACGCCGTCCATGGCCTGCGTTCGGTCCCCCAGGATGTGCAGGACCTGGGCCGCGTGCTGCGCGGCTCGTGGCTGCAGTTCTTCTTGAAAGTCCGTCTGCCCGCCGCGCTGCCGTCGCTGGTGGCCGGCATGAAAGTCGCGATCTCGCTGGCGCTGGTGGGCGCCATCGTGGGCGAGTTCGTCTCGTCGCAGCGCGGCCTGGGCTACGTGATCATGAGCGCGCAGGGCACGTTCGACACCGTGCGCGTATTCGCCGCCTTGTTCGTGCTGGCAGCGCTGGGCCTGCTGCTGTATGGGCTGCTGGTGTGGATCGAACGCCGTTCCATGCCGTGGCGCGCCGGCCACTGAAGTCTTACGCCAGAGTTTCCTCATCCCTTTCCACGATCTGAGACTGCAATGCGATTCCTGCTCCAGTTATCTCGCATGATCGATGCACTAAACGTCCTGGTGGGACGTGTGGTGGCCTGGTTGATCCTGGCCATGGTGCTGATCAGCACGGCGAACGCCTTCGGGCGCAAGTTTTTCCATTCGGGCTCCAACGCCTGGCTGGAGATCCAGTGGTATATGTTCGGCGCCCTGTTCCTGTTGGCGTCGGGTTATTGCCTGGTGCGCAATGACCATGTGCGCGTGGACATTCTCGCCCAGCGCTTGTCCCAGCGCGCGCAGGTGCGCCTGGAGATCTTCGGCATCCTGTTCTTCCTCTTGCCGGGCTGCACCCTGATCATGTGGCTGTCCTGGCCCATGTTTTGGGAGTCCTACGTCAGTGGCGAGATGTCGTCCAACTCCGGCGGCCTGATCCGCTGGCCGGCCAAGCTGCTGCTGCCGGTTGGCTTCACGCTGCTGATCGCCGCGGCGCTGTCCCATCTGATCAAGTGCATCGGCTTTCTGCGGGGAGCGTGCGGCGACCCCCGCCAGCGCGAAGCCACGGCCGACGAACAGGCGCTGGCCGAGGAAATCGCGGCCAGGCTGCAGGAAAGCGGCGTACCCGCGGAAACCACGGACGCGGCCGCCCCGGCTGCCGGCAAACAGGCCAAGAAGGCAGACTGAACATGGAATTCTTCATCAACAACATGGCGCCGATCATGTTCGCCACCCTGATCGTGCTGCTGCTGTCGGGGTTTCCGGTGGCCTTCGCGCTCATGGCCAACGGCATCCTGTTCGGCGTGATCGGCATGGAGCTGGGCCTGCTGTCGCCGGCGCTGTTCCAGGCGCTGCCGCAGCGCGTCTTCGGGGTAGTCTCCAATGACACGCTGCTGGCCCTGCCTTTCTTTACGTTCATGGGGCTGATCCTGGAGCGTTCCGGAATGGCCGAGGAGTTGCTGGAGACGGTCGGCCAGCTGTTCGGCTCGGTGCGCGGCGGGCTGGCCGTGGCGGTGGTGGCCGTGGGCGCCGTCCTGTCGGCGACCACGGGCGTCGTATCGGCCTCCATCATCTCCATGGGCCTGATTTCGCTGCCCATCATGTTGCGCTACGGCTACGACCGCAAGCTGGCTACCGGCGTCATCGCGGCCTCGGGCACGCTGTCGCAGATCATCCCGCCCTCGCTGACGCTGATCATCCTGGCCGACCAGCTGGGCCGCTCGGTCGGCGACATCTACCGCGGCGCCATCCTGCCCGGCCTGCTGATGATCGTCATGTACCTGGTCTACGTGTTGTTTCTGACCTGGGCTCGGCCCGCCGCGGGTCCGGCCATGCCGGCCAGCGCGCGCGAATTCAAGGAGGCCAACGGCGCGTCCGGCACGCGCTCGCTGATCGTGCTGATGCTGCTCTCCAGCGTCATAGGCTACTTCCTGACGGCCGAGGTGCTGGATCCGGGCGCCCCGGTGGACGAGACCGTGGTGGTGTCCATCATTTGCTGGGGCGCGGTGGCCTTCGCGGTGGCGTCGGTCAACCGCCTGCTGCGCCTGGGCCTGCTGTCCAAGATCGCCGAGCGCGTCACCTTCGCGCTGATTCCGCCGCTGGCGCTGATTTTCCTGGTGCTGGGCACCATCTTCATCGGCCTGGCCACCCCCACCGAGGGCGGGGCGATGGGCGCGGTCGGCGCACTGGTCATGGCCATCATCAAGCGCCGGCTGACGCTGCCGCTGCTGAAGCAGGCCATGGATTCCAGCACGCGCCTGACCTGCTTCGCGCTGTTCATCCTGATCGGCTCCACCGTGTTCGGTCTGACGTTCCGCGCGGTCAATGGCGACCTCTGGGTGGAGCATCTGCTGGTGTCGGTGCCCGGCGGCGAGACGGGCTTCCTGCTGTTTGTGATGGTCTTTGTCTTCATCGCGGCCTTCTTTCTGGATTTCTTCGAACTGGCCTTCATCGTGGTGCCGCTGCTGGCCCCGGTGGCCGACAAGCTGGGCATAGACCTGATCTGGTTCGGGGTGCTGCTGGCGCTGAATATGCAGACATCGTTCATGCATCCGCCTTTCGGGCTGGCGCTGTTCTATCTTCGTTCCGTGGCTCCGCGCGATGATTATCGGGACCGCGTCACGGGCCGCACCATCCCGAAGGTGACCACCGGGCAGATCTATTGGGGATCCATCCCGTTCATCGGTATCCAGCTGCTGCTGGTGCTGGTCGTGCTGTGCTTCCCCGCGCTGGTGACGCATTACAAGGATGACGCCGCGCAGGTCGACACCAAGGACGTCAAGATCGAGATGCAGGGAGGGGGCTTCGATAGCACCTATGGCGGCGGGGATATAAGCAACCCCTTCAGTAATTGACCGCGGGCCGTCCTTCCAGGAGGGGAGGGCGGCCATGCGCCAGGACACACCGGACCGGCCCGTCGGCAATCGATGGGCCGGCCCGGTCCAAATGGTCAGTGTACTGACTATCAAACGATGCAAAGAGGTAGATACATCATGCGCAAGATCGCTTTCGAGGAGCACTACACCGCGCCGGGCTTTCAGGATTATTCCAAGGTCTTCGCCCAGTATATCGATGCCGCATCGCTGGCGGAGCTGGGCCGTCGGCTGAACGACTTCGACCAGCTGCGTCTGCAGGATATGGACGAGAATGGCATCGACTACGTCATCCTGTCGCAGACGGGGCCGGGCGTGCAGGCCGAACCGGATCCCGCCGTGGCGCTGCGCCGCGCGCGCGAGAACAACGACTTCCTGGCCGAGCGCGTGGCGCGCAATAGCAGGCGCTACGGCGGTTTCGCCGTGCTGCCCATGCACGATCCCAAGGTGGCGGCCGACGAGCTGGAGCGCACCGTGCGCGACTACGGCTTCAAGGGCGCGCTGATCAACGGCCACACCAACGGCACGTATTACGACGGCCGCGAGTACGACGCCTTCTGGGAGCGCGTGCAGGCGCTGGACGTGCCGATCTACCTGCATCCGGCCGATGCCTACCTGATGCCGCAGGCCTACGCGGGCCATCCCGTCATCGAGCGCGCCACCTGGGGCTGGGGCGTGGAGACCGCCACGCACGCGCTGCGCCTGCTGTTCGGCGGTGTGTTCGACCGCTTCCCGCGGGCCAAGCTCATCCTTGGCCACATGGGCGAAGGGCTGCCTTTCCAGCGCTGGCGCTTCGACAGCCGCTTCGCCGTGTATCCGCACGGCGTCACGCTGGACCGCGCGCCGTCGGCCTACCTGGGATCCAACATCCTCATCACCACCTCGGGCGTGTGCTCGCATCCCACGCTGGTGGGCGCCATCGCCGAGATGGGCGCCGAGGCCGTGATGTTCTCGGTCGATTATCCCTACGAATCCAGCGCCATCGCCGCCGAGTTCATCGACACGGCGCCGCTGGACGAGGCGACCCGCGCCCTGGTGTGCCATGGCAACGCCGAGCGCATCTTCAAGCTCTGAACCCTTCTTCATCCCGTCTTTCCCCGGAGGAGAATCATGACCAAGACTTATCGCATCGGCCAGATCGTGCCGAGCTCGAACACCACGATGGAGACGGAGATCCCGGCGATGCTGCGCGCGCGCGAACTGATCCGTCCGGAGCGTTTCACCTTTCATTCCAGCCGCATGCGCATGAAGAAGGTGGTGAAGGAGGAGCTGGCCGCGATGGATGCCGAGTCCGACCGCTGCGCCGTCGAGCTGTCGGATGCGCGCGTGGACGTGCTGGGCTACGCCTGCCTGGTGGCCATCATGGCCATGGGCCACGGCTACCACCGTGTCTCGCAGGAGCGCCTGACGGGCCATACGGCGGCCAACGGCGCCAGCGCGCCCGTCATCACCAGCGCGGGCGCCCTGGTCGATGCGCTGAAGATCATGAAGGCCAAGAAGATCGCCGTGGTCGCGCCCTATATGAAGCCCTTGACCGAGCTGGTGGTGAGCTACATCGCCAACGAAGGCTACGAGGTCGTGGACTACCGCGCGCTGGAGATCCCGGACAACCTGGAGGTGGGGCGGCACGATGCCGCGCGCCTGCCCGAGATCGTGCAGGGCCTGAAGTACCAGGACGCCGACGTGATCGTGCTGTCGGCCTGCGTGCAGATGCCTTCGCTGCCGGCCATCGCGAAGGTCGAGGCGCTGACCGGCAAGCCCGTGGTGACGGCCGCGGTGGCCACCACCTACGCCATGCTGAAGTCGCTGGGTCTGGAACCGGTGGTTCCGGGCGCGGGCGCGCTGCTGTCAGGCGCGTATTGATCTTGAGGATATCCCCATGAGCACCTTCCAATACGGCGCGCACGTGCACGCCAACGGCATCCGCCAGCACTACCTGCGCTATGGCGGCGACAAAAAGGACCGCGATCCGGTTATCATCGTGCCGGGCATCACCAGCCCGGCGGTCACCTGGGGCTTCGTGGCCGAGCGTTTCGGCCAGGTGTTCGACACCTATGTGCTGGACGTGCGCGGCCGGGGGCTGTCGCAGGCCGACGCCTCGCTGGACTACGGCCTGGACGCGCAGGCGGCCGACGTGCTCGCCTTCGCGCAGGCGCTGGGCCTGGCGCGCTACAGCCTGGTCGGCCACTCCATGGGCGCGCGCATCGGCATTCGGGCCGCGCGCGCGCGGCCCGCGGCGCTGGCCCGCTTGGTGATGGTGGACCCGCCGGTCTCCGGCCCGGGCCGCCGTCCCTATCCCGCCAAGCTCCCATGGTATGTGGGTTCGATGGCCCAGGCGCGCGCCGGCATGACGGCCGAGGACATGCTGGCCTACTGCCCGACCTGGACCGAGGAGCAGCGCCGGCTGCGCGCCCAATGGCTGCACACCTGCGATGAGCGCGCCATCCTGGCCAGCTTCGACGGTTTCCACCTGGACGATGTCCACGCCGACCTGCCGTCCATCGAGGCCGCGCGGCTGCTGATCACCGCCGAGCGCGGCGAGGTGGTGCGCGACGAGGATGTGGCGGAAATCCAGCGGCTTGCGCCCGGTACGCAGCATGTGCGCGTGCCCGAGGCGGGGCACATGATCCCATGGGACAACGAAGAGGGCTTCTACCAGGCCTTCGGCGCATTCCTGGGCGCGGCGCTGCCGGCGCGCTAAATCCATCCATACAGGAGCACGACATGCCAGTCAGCGACTATGCCATGATCGAAGCCTGGAAAGAGGTGCTGACGCTGTCCCGCCTGCAAGCGGGACAGACCGTCACCATCCTGACCGGGGCGACCACCCATCCCCAGACCCTGTCCACCGCGCTGATCGCGGCGCAGTCCCTGGGCGCCATCGTCAACCGCCTGGACCTGCCGCCCGTCAATGGCGAGAAGGCCCTGAGCCGCGACACGCTGGCCTACCTGGGCACCACGCCGCTGACCGGCAACCGGGCCGCCATCGCGGCCCTGAAGGCCAGCGACCTGGTGCTGGACCTGATGACGCTGCTGTTCTCGCCCGAGCAGCACGACATCCTGGCCGGCGGCACCAAGATCCTGCTGGCGGTGGAGCCGCCCGAGATCCTGGCGCGCATGGTGCCTACCGCCGCCGACCGTGAGCGCGTCAAGGCCGCCTCCGCGCGCATCGCGGCCGCCAAGACCATGCATGTGACCTCGCCAGGCGGCACCGACGTGCGCTTCAGGCTGGGCGAGTTCCCTGCCATCAGCGAGTACGGCTATGTCGACGAGCCGGGCCGCTGGGACCACTGGCCCAGCGGATTTTCGCTGACCTGGCCGGACGAGGGCAGCGCCGAGGGCGTGATCGTCATAGACCGCGGCGACATTCTGCTGCCGCAAAAATGCTATGTAAACGAGCCCATCCGGCTGACGGTGCAGGGCGGCTACGCCACGCGCATCGAGGGCGGCATCGACGCCGCGCTGTTAAGCGAATACATGGCCTCGTTCAACGACCCGGAGGGGTACGCGATCTCTCACATCGGCTGGGGGCTGCAGCCGCGCGCCAGCTGGACCACGCTGTCGCTCTATGACCGCGAGGCCACCATAGGCATGGACGCGCGCGCCTTCGAGGGCAATTTCCTGTTCTCGCTGGGCCCGAACAACGAGGCCGGCGGCAGCCGCACCACGGCTTGCCACATCGACATTCCGCTGCGCCGCTGCACCGTGCGGCTGGACGGCGACACCATGGTGAAGGACGGCAAGGTGCTGTACCCGCCGCAACAGACAGGAAACCCGTCATGACTCAGACCGCACACAATGCCGAGACCGAGGTCTACCGCCGGCAAAGCTTCGGCACGCCCTTGCCCCTGAAAGCGCCCTATGGGCTGCTGATCGTGGACTTCGTCAACGGTTTCGCCGATCCGGCGGTGTTCGGCGGCGGCAATATCCGGCCGGCCATCGATCGTACCGTGGGCCTGCTGCAAGCCGCGCGCCAGCGCAAGTGGCCGGTGGCGCACAGCCGCATCGTCTATGCCGACGACGATGCCGACGCCAACGTATTTTCGCTGAAGGTGCCGGGCATGCTGGGGCTGAAGGAGGCGGGGCGGGACAGCGCCATCGTCCCCGAGCTGACGCCCGCGGACGGTGAACTGGTGGTGCGCAAGAATGTCCCGTCGGCCTTCTTTGGCACGGGCCTTTCGGCCTGGCTGTCGTTCCACGGGGTGCGGACGCTGCTGGTGGCGGGCGCCGTCACCAGCGGCTGCGTGCGCGCCAGCGTGGTCGATGCCATGCAGTATGGCTTTCGGCCGCTGGTGGTGACCGACTGCGTGGGCGACCGCGCCATCGGTCCCCACGAGGCCAATCTGTTCGACATGGAGCAGAAGTACGCGGCGCTGATGACGCGCGACGAGGCGCTGGAGGCCACGCGCGGCTGAGCCCTCGGTCTTCCCGCTTCCATCACCTTCGGCACCGGGCGAGTCCGGGCGCATCGATGCGCCCGGATGATGGCGCAATAATTCAATAATCGTTGTATTATTGTCTAATGAAAGAAGATCAAGTCATCGCCGCGCTCGCCGGCCTTGCCCACCCCCAGCGGCTGCGCGCTTTCCGCGCCCTGGTTGTCGCCGGCCCGCCGGGCCTCACGCCCAGCGTGCTGGCGGACCAGCTCGGTGTCGCAAGGAATGCGCTGTCCTTCCATCTGAAGGAGCTGGCCCATGCCGGCCTGGTCAGCGTTGAACAGCAGGGCCGGAATCTGATCTACCGCGCCGATTTCTCCCGCATGAACGGGCTGCTCGGCTATCTCACCGAACATTGCTGCCAGGGCACGGATTGCGAGCTTGCCGGTCCGCAAACAGCTCGGGCCGCCGCTCAAAAGCGGTGCGGCGGCGCCAGGCGGACTTGATTCATGAGCAAAACACCGCTTCGCGTGGTGGGCGCCCTGGGCGCGGCCCAGACGCTCGCCTGGGCGTCCTCCTACTATTTGCCGGCCATGCTTGCCGATCCTATCGCCCGCGAGCTGGGGATGGGCGCGCCCGCGATCTATGCGGCCTTCTCCGCGGCCATGGCGGTATCGGCGCTGGTCGGCCCATGGGCGGGCCAGGCCATCGACCATCGCGGCGGCCGCGCCGTACTGGCCGGAACGAGTCTGCTGTTCGCGCTGGGCCTGATCATGCTGGGCGCCGCCCAGGGTGTCGCGACCATGGCCGCCGCCTGGCTTGTGATCGGCGTGGCGATGGGCGCCGGGCTGTATGAGGCCGCGTTTTCCAGCCTGGTCAGGCTGTACGGCCATCATGCGCGCGGCGCCATTACAGGCATCACGCTCATCGCGGGATTCGCCAGCACGGTAGGCTGGCCGTTGTCGGCCTGGATGGAGGCGCAGTTCGGCTGGCGGGGCGCCTGTTTTGGCTGGGCCGCCTTGCATCTGCTGGCCGGCTTGCCCCTGAATGCCTGGTTGCCCAAGGCACCGGCCACGGCGAGGGCCGAGGCGCGGCCGCCCGCCGGGGAGCCAAGCGCGCATGTTCCGGCTTCGTCCGCACCGGCCCGGCAAGGGTTTGCCACTGCCCTTCTGGCCTTTGTCTTTGCGGCGACCTGGTTCATCAGCACCGCGATGGCCACGCATTTGCCGCGCATGCTGGAAACAATGGGCGCCACGCTGACCGCGGCGGTCGCCGTCGGCGCGCTTATCGGTCCCGCGCAGGTGGCCGGACGATTGCTGGAGTTTGGACTCTTGCGGCGCGTCCATCCTTTGCTGTCGGCGCGCCTGGCGGCCCTCGCGCATCCGGCCGGAGTGGCCGTGCTGCTTGCGGGCGGCCCCGGCATGGCTGCGCTGTTCGCCATCCTGCATGGGGCGGGCAATGGCATCCTGACCATCGCCAAGGGCACGCTGCCGCTGGCGCTCTTCGGGCCCCAAGGTTATGGCGCGCGCCAGGGCTGGCTGATGATGCCGGCGCGTTTCGCGCAAGCCCTGGCGCCATTTCTGTTTGGCCTGGCGCTGGATGCCTGGGGCGCCGAGGCGCTCTGGCTCTCGGGCGGCGTCGGTCTCGCGGCCTGCGCCGCGCTGCTGATGCTGCGCGCGCGGCCATTGGCGCCTTGAAATTTCAGTCTTGCATCAAGAGAGGCTTTGCATGAGTTCTATCACCATCTATCACAACCCCGCCTGCGGGACGTCGCGCAATGTGCTTGGGCTGATCCGCAATAGCGGCGACGAGCCCGCCATCATTGAGTATCTGCAAACGCCTCCCGGCGCGCAGACACTGACATCCCTCATCTCGGCCATGGGCATCCCCGTGCGCGAGGTGCTCCGGCAAAAGGGCACGCCTTACGATGACTTGGGGCTGTCGGACCCGAAGTGGACGGATGAGCAACTGATCGCCTTCATGGTCGAGCACCCTATCCTGATCAATCGCCCCATCGTCGTCACGCCCTTGGGCGTGCGCCTGTGCCGCCCGTCGGAAGCGGTGCTGGATATCCTTCCCCAACGCCAGCGCGGGGCTTTCAACAAAGAAGATGGCGAGCCGCTCATCGATGCGGAGGGCAATCGTGTCTGACGTCCTTGCCGATTTGCCCAACATCGACCCAGCGTTGTTCGACGCGCCGGACACCGCTGCCCTGTTCCCGGCCCGGCGGGCGGCGCACGCCCCGCGCTTTCTGTTGCTGTATGGCTCGTTGCGCGAGCGCTCCTATAGCCGTTTGGCCGCCGAGGAGGCGGCTCGGCTCTTGCGGGCGCTGGGTGGAGAAACCCGCATGTTCCACCCTTCCGGCCTGCCGTTGGTCGACGATGCCAGCGAGAGTCATCCCAAAGTCCGTGAACTGCATGAACTGGTCCAGTGGGCCGAAGGCATGGTTTGGTGTTCGCCCGAACGTCATGGCGCGATGACGGGCTTGATGAAGACGCAGATTGACTGGATCCCGCTGTCCGTGGGCGCCGTGCGCCCCACACAGGGCAAGACGCTGGCCGTCATGCAGGTTTCGGGCGGGTCGCAATCCTTCAACGCGGTGAACCAGATGCGGGTGCTGGGCCGCTGGATGCGGATGTTGACCATACCCAATCAGTCATCGGTGGCCAAGGCCTACCAGGAGTTCGACGATGCGGGGCGCATGAAGCCTTCGCCTTACTATGATCGCATCGTCGATGTCGTCGAGGAATTGATGAAATTCACCTTGCTGACGCGGGATGTCTCGCCCTATCTGGTGGACCGCTACAGCGAGCGCAAGGAAACGGCCGCCGCCCTGTCCGCCCGTACGCGGCAATCGTCCCTCTGAGCGGGCCGGGCCGGGGCGGTGTTGGCGCTACGCGGGGCCCGCGAGGGCCATCGCAGCGCCACGACCACGCACTACTTCTGGTCGGGAGCGTGCACCTGCGGCCCACGCCAGCACGGTGGTAGCCGGCGCACGCCGGTGCGCAGGCCCCAGGGCCAGCGCGTCCAGCCAGGTGAGCCCAGGCCGGTGTTTGGCCCGTCCGAAAAACTCGATTTCGAACTGTCGGGCTGCAACGTGCGCGTCGGCGACCTCATGGGTTCGGGAACGCTTAGCGGCCCGACGCCGGACTCGTTGGGCTGCCTGCTGGAGATCACCCTGAACGGCCAGACCAGCCTGACCCTGCCGGATGGCAGTGTCAGGCGTTTCTTGCTCGACGGCGACGAAGTGTCGATCCGCGGCTGGTGCCAAGGCAGCGGCTACCGCATCGGCTTTGGCGACCTTGCCGGAAGGGTGGTCATGGCCGGGTAGGCCGCCAGAATCTCCCGGGCAAGCCTGGCCACTATTGCGCGCAGACGGGGCCCGGATGGCGCCGCCCTTGCCGCATGGTTTCCTGACCGCGAGGCTCAGCATCCAGGCGCACTGAGGTGTAGTCCGAAAGACAGGGCGGGCCCGCGGTAAACAGGAATTCACCGGCATCGAGGTCCATGATGATGGAGGCAATCGTCGCCCTGCGGTCCAGCGCGGGTTTGGCGGTGTCGGGGTGCCAGCAGACCGAGTCCGGGGCATTGTGATGGCTGCGCAGCGCGTGCTGGATGCCCGCTATCGTCACGCCCTGGCCTTCGCGGCGCAGGTTGCGCCGCGCGTCATCCAGGCGGAACAGGCTGCCGGGATACAGGTTGACGCGGATGTCGTATTGCTTGAAGTCATCGGCGGCAAAATGATTCGTGTGGACCAGCATGCCGTCCTTGGGCAGGCGCGTGCTGACGCCGCGCGTGTCGCCGGACGTGGTTTCGACATTGACGGCGAGCCCGTCGCGATGGGCCAGAAGATAGTTGGCGGAGAACGCGCGTTGGGCCGCGTAGATCAGGCGGGTGGCCGCCGAGATGGTCGGCGCGTCGAGCAGGGAGCGCAGGATGATGTGATAGGGCACGCCGAGGCGATCGCCGTCCAGGCTGGACACCAGGGTATTGGTGCAAACGGCCAGGCCCGCGTCATTCATGCCCGCCTTGGCCAGGTGGCCCGCCTCCGCCACCGTGACATAGCTGGGTTTGTCGTCGCGGTGCACTTCCAGCACGACGGCGGTTTCCAGCGCGGTGGGGATCCAGTCCCAGTTCTGTCCCGCGTAGGTGTGTCCATTGGCCGTCATATCGGGCAGGATCGCAAAAGACGTGCATTCTCCGGCCGCCGCGGCGGCGGGGCGGGTGGCGGCGGAAAACATCAGTTCGCTGCGCGCGTTCAGCACGAGGATGTCGTCGGCGGTCAGGCCAGCGCCCTCGGCGATGCCCTGCATTTCCAGCAGGCTGTCGGGGGAAAAGTCGGCGATATAAGGCCGATAGCGTCCGGCCAGGCGCAGGGCGTCGTCCCAGGACAAGCCAGCCTGGTACTGGAAGACCTCACGGTAGAACGCCATCGAGCGCCGTATCCGGTCGCGCGCCAGCTGGCCGTAGCGCACGCCGCGCTCGTAGGGAGACCCCCGCAAGACGATGCGCGGCAAGCCGGTTTCTTCGCGGGCATTCATTTGCCATCCCCCTCCGAGACGACCGTCATGATGTAGTTGGCGGACGCCTTGCCGCGAGCGGTCATGACAACCTTGGCGGGCGCTTCATAGGCCGCGCTGGCGTAGCCGCGCGAGCGGCTGGGCAGCCGTTGGCGGTTGTTGTCGCGGGTGGACGGGTGGGTGGCGAGGTAATCCACGATGGCCCGGCCGAATTCGGGCAGGTCACCAGGCAGGCGGGAGGTGATGAGGTTGCCGTCTTGCACCACAGGCTGATCGATGTAGTTGGCCCCCGCGTTGATGACATCATCCTTGATGAGGGAGACGCAGGTCAGGTCGCGGCCTCGGGCGATGCCGGCCGTCGCGAGCACCCAGCCGGCGTGGCAGATGGCGGCGACCAGCCCGCCCCGGTCATGGACGCCCTTGACCAGGTTGACGATGGCAGGATTGCGCCGCAAGCCCTCGGGGGCAAAGCCGCCGGGGATGATCACGGCATCGAAATCCGCCGCGTCGGCCTGTTCGGCGGCCAGATCGGCAACGATGGGGTAGCCGAGCTTGCTGCCGTAGATCTGGGTATCGGAAGGGGCGACGACCAGGACGTTGCAGCCGGCCTCGCGCAACCGCATGAGCGGGTACCAGAGTTCGAGTTCCTGATAGTGGTGTTCGGCGAGGACGGCAATTTGTGCTTGAGCGAGATTCATGGCGATCCTATATCTATCGGTCAGGGGTCAGCGGATCCGGGACAGCACGGTTTGCATGAACGCGGGCATATCGTCCACGCTGGCGGCCGTGATGGCTTTGGCGGGATCCACGCCGGCTTCCTGCAGCAGCGCCGCCGAACTGCCGCTGGCCGCGATGAGCGCGCCGCGGGCATGGGCCGCGCGCATCGATGCCAGGGCCTGCTCGCGCGTGGCCGCGTCGGCTTGCCCGACGACGCCCGGCACGATCAGCAGGTCGCCGGCTCCGCCCTCGGCCTGCTCGGCGACGACCGGATACCCTAGGCGGCTGAACACGGTCTGCGTGTCATCGCGGCCGATGACGGTCACGGCCACTCCGGCCTCGCGCAGGCGCAGCACCGGATACCAGAATTCCAGTTCCTGGAAGCCGGGAAGCAGCAACACCTCTACCTTTTTGCTGGATTGATGCATGGTTTCCTCTTTATTGAGTGTAAGGCTGTAATACAGCATGGTAGGGATCGTCCGAAAGATTGGCAATCTTTGAATGCGCTTTTTTGGCATAACCTAGTGAAAACACTAGGTTCTATTGTTTTTATTGAATTCGATATTTAGAATCCCCTCATCAACTGTCATACAGCTATACAGACATGCACCTGACCGATAATCTGGAACTTGCCCCCGTCCTCAAGCGCAGCGCCGCCCAGGATGTCCGCGCCCGGCTGATCACGCTGATCGAAACGGGCAAGCTGGCGGTAGATTCCAAGCGGCCTTCCGAGAACGACCTGGCGCGCAGCTTTGGCGTGAGCCGGCCCGTCATTCGCGAGGCCCTGGTGGGTTTGCAGGCCCTGGGGCTGACCAAGACTATCAACGGCCGCGGTTGCTACGTCGCTTCGCGCACGGTCGCCACGCCCATGCTCATGGGGCAGTACACGCCGGAGCAGCTCAACGAGGTGCGCCGCTGCCTGGAGGTGCCCTCGGCCCGCGCCGCGGCGGAACGCCGGTCGCAGGCCGACCTGGGCACCCTGGCCGAGATCATCAACGCGATGGAAACCGAAGAGGACGCCTACAAGCGCAATCAGCTGGATGTGGCGTTCCATGTGGCCATCGCCCATGCCACCGGCAATCCGCTGTACGTCAAGCTCATCGAAGAATTGCGCACGGTGCTCGAAGAGCATTCGCGCGCCGCGGCCACCGTGCCCGGCCGGCGCTCGGCCGCGGTGCAGGAGCACCGCGCCGTCTATGAGGCGATTCTGCAGCGCGACGGCGAGGCGGCCGCCCGCGCCATGGCCGCGCACGTCAATGCGGCGGATAACTCATTTTCCTTGTTGCCGCCCGGCGGCTCCGCGCCACGCTAGGAGCAAGCCCGGCATCTTCCCTTTCCGGTGGCGCCAGGGCGACTACCGGTTTCGTCTTCCGATAAAACTCGCAGGAGATAGCATGGCCATTGTCCGTACCGTCACGGGTGACATCGACCCGTCCTCCCTCGGCAGAACGCTGACTCACGAACACCTGCTCTACAGCACGCCGGGTTCCGAGGTCGACCATCGCTGCGCCTTCGATCTGGCCGAGACCACCGAGCGCATCGCGGCCGAGCTGGGCGCGGCGGTGCGCGATTACGGTTTCACGTCCATGGTCGATCTGACGCCCTGCGAGGTGGGCCGCCATCCGCAGCTGATGCACGACGTCGCGGTCAAGTCAGGCTGCAACATCATCGGCACCACCGGCTTCTTCCCGGAACACCTGGGCCTGCCCTACTGGTGGCGCACCCAATCCATCGAGGAGTTCGCCGAATTCTTCATCCGCGACATCACCGAGGGCATGGTGTTCGCCGGCACCAAGACCGGCATCAAGGCCGGCATCATCAAAGTGGCCACCGGCATGGACAGCGTCAATCCCCGGCCCAGCCCTGTCGGCCCCAGCGGCCGCCGCGTGGGCAAGTTCGAGGAGCGCGCCATCCGCGGCGCGGGGCGCGCGCAGAAGGCATTGGGCTGCTGTGTGAACACGCATACCGACCCCACCGATTACACGGTGGGCAACCCCGGCATCGACCAGATCGAACTGATGGCGGAGGAGGGCGCGGATCCCGGAAAAATCATCATCGGCCACGCCTTCGTCAATGGCTCGCTGCAACAGATCAAGGATATCTGCGACCGGGGCGCGACGGTGCAGATCGACCACATGGGCATCCCCTGGCGTCACGGCAATACGGACGAGCTGGACGAGAAGTTGGCGAACTTGATGTGCGAACTGGCCAGCGGCGGCTATCTGGACCGGATGGTCATCACCTATGACCGCTGGTTCTTCAATCCGCGCGGCGGCGCCACGGAGCTCAATCCGCAGCTGCTGAATGAAAAGGTGGAGATGGGCTACCTCTACACCGATTTCCTGCCGCGCCTGGAGAAGAAGGGCTTCCGCAGCGCGGACCTCGACACCATGCTGGTGGACAATCCCAAGCGCCTGCTCGCGTTCTGAGCCATGGATCGCCTGCTTCAGCAGATCGACATGACGGCATTGCGCCGCGATGTCGAGCACATCAGCCAGCATATCCCGACCCGCCTGGCCGGCACGCCCGCGGGCGACGAGATGGCCCGCTATAGCGCCGGCCGCCTGGTGCAGGCGGGCGTCGATGCGCGCGTGGTGGCCACGCCGGGCCTGGTCAGCGTGCCGGGGCCGGCCCGCCTGGAGGGAGAGGGCCTGGGCTATGCATTGCAGACCTGCGCGCATTGCGGCCCGACTCCTCTGAGCGGCCTGCTGGCGGAGGTCGTCTATGCCGGCGGCGGCACGGCCGGCGAGCTGGAAAAGGCGTCCGCGGCCGGCAAGATCGTCCTGGTCGATCTGGGTCTGCCGCCCTCGCGTCCCGAGAAGCACCGGCTGGCCCGGGCGGCCGGCGCCGTCGGCCTCATTACCATCAACTGGGGCAGCGACGCTGGCGATGCCCTGCCTTATGGGTCCGTCAAGAGCGTCTGGGGTAACCCCGCCAGCCAGCATGAGCTGCAGGACCTGGAGGCCGCCCTGCCCGCGGCGGGGATCTCGCGCCGCGATGGCCTGGACCTGCGGGCCAGGCTCAAGGGCAGGCCGCTGGCGCTGCGCTTGCATGTGCAGCCCGAGAATGGCTGGCGCACCGTGCATTACACGGTGGGCGAACTTGCCGGGCAGGGCCAGGATTTCGTCATCGCGGGCGGCCACCAGGATTCCTGGCAGGGGCCGTCGGCGACGGACAATGCCACGGGCAGCGCCTGTCTGCTGGCCTTGGCGCGCTTGTTCGGCCCGCGGCGCGCCGAGTTGCGCCGTGGACTGGTCTTCGCCTTCTGGGAAGGGCATGAGACGGGCGGGATGCTGAGTTCGGCGCACTATGCGGATCGCAATTGGGAACGCTTGGGCGATCACGCCGTGGCCTATCTTCAGATAGACCAGCCGGGCTGCCGCGGGGCGACACGCTGGAGCAGCCACTCGAATACGCAGCTGCGCCGTTATGTCCAGGATTGCGATGCCCGGCTGTTCCCGGATACCGAGCGCAGCTGGCGCCGCTCAACCAAGATCGGCGATGCCTCTTTCTTCGGGCTGGGCATCCCCATGCTGGCCGGGCTGGCCTCGTATTCGCCGCAGGTCTTGAGCGCCAATGCCAATGCGCCTTTCGGCTGGTGGCACCACACGGCCCGCAACACGCTGGACAAGGTCGATTTCGCCAGTTTGGAGCGGCATATGCATGCCTATGCATCCTATCTCTGGGATTTGTGCACGCTGCCGCTGATGCCCTTCGATTTTTCGGAGGTGGCCGCCGGCCTGGCCGAACGGCTGCGGATGCTGGCGGGCGAGGGCGACCCCCTGGCGCTGTCGCCGCTGGCCGCCAGGCTGGACCGCCTGGCCGACAAGGCCGGCGGTTTGGCGCGGGCGGTCCAGGCCTGCAATCGCAATCCCAGGGACGGCCGCATCGAGCGGCTGGACGAGGCGCAAAAGCGGCTTAGCCGCCAGCTGATCCACCTGGAGTCCAGTGCCTGCGGCCGCTATGGCCATGACCCCTATGGGCTGACCGCCCAGAGCACGCTGCTGCCCGGCCTGTATGACCTGCCGGCGTGGCAGGCATTGGCGCCGGGGCCCTCGCGCTGGCGCCAGGAAACCGAGCTTTGGCGCACCCGTAACCGTGTGGCCGACGCGACGCGGGATGCGCTGCAGACCATCGAGGCCGTGCTCTGAAGGCCGGGCCTGGCCGCAGCAAACTGAAGGAAACCCATCGTGACGCTTGCCCGTATCGATACGCATCAGCATATTGTGCCGGCCGCCTACGCGGCCTGGCTGACCGATAACGGCATACCCGGCATGCCGCATCCGCGCTGGTCGCCCGCCATCGCGCTGGAGATGATGGATCGCCAGGCAATCGCCTCGGCCGTGCTCTCCGTATCCACGCCCGGGGTGCATCTGGGCGACGGCCGCCAGGCCCGGATCAAGGCGCGGGAGGTCAACGACTACACGGCCGAAGTCGTCGCCGCGCGGCCGGACCGTTTCGGTTTTTTCGCCACCTTGACCCTGCCGGACGTGGACGGCGCCATCGCAGAGGCGGTCTATGCGTTGGATGTGCTGGGGGCGGATGGCGTGGTGCTGATGAGCAATGTCGGCGACGCCTATCTGGGCCAGGCGGCATGGGATCCCTTGATGGCGGAGCTGAACCGCCGCAAGGCGGTGGTGCTGGTGCACCCTAACGAACTCGCGGCGCCGGAACTGCCCGGCATACCGGGCCACGCGGCGGACTTCCTGCTCAATACCACGCGCGCGGCGATGAATATGGCGAGAGCCGGGTATATGCAGCGTTTCCCGGATCTCAAGATCATCCTGTCGCACGCGGGCGGATTTCTTCCCTATGCCGCCGAACGGGTGGCGCGCCAGTGTTCCGCCGATGGGGACCACGAGGCCGGCCTGGCGAATCTGCGCCGCTTTTATTTCGACACGGCTTTGTCTTCCAGTCCCTATGCGCTTGCCTGTCTCCTGGCCTTCGCGGATCCGGACAAGATCACTTTCGGCAGCGATTTTCCACATGCCTCGGCGAGCCGGGTGGATCACTTCACTCGGCTGCTGGACGCTTGCCCGCTGGATGCGGCCCAGCGCGAGGCGATATCGCATGGCAACGCGCAATCCCTGTTTCCGCGCTTGTCCGCCCGAGCCGGGCAGGCGCTTCAGAATGGAGTACCGGCATGAGCAAGACCCCGCAGTCCCGTTTCCAGATCCGGCGCGGCCTCTTGAAGGGCACGGCGGCCGCGCTGGCGGCGCCCTGGGTCGGGCCCGCGCGGGCCGCCGATCCGCTGTACATCAACACCTGGGGCGGTCCATGGGACAAGGCCGCGCAGCAAAGCCTGTTCGAGCCGTTTTCCCGCGATACCGGCATTCCCATCCGCACGGTTTCCCCGGTGTCTTTTTCCCGCCTGGCGTCTCAGGTGCGCACCGGCGTGTACGAGTTCGATGTGACCGAGATCGGCGGCAGCGAGCTGATGCGGGCGATGGATGCCGATCTGCTGGAGCCGATAGACACCAGCATCATCGATGTGAAGTCGCTGGCGCCGGGGCAGCTCATCGGCAATGGCATCGCGGTCATGGCTTTTTCGACCGTCATCGCCTGGCGCAAGGACAAGTTCTCGCAGCCGCCCGGGTCCTGGCCGGAGTTCTGGGACACGCAACGGTTTCCCGGCGCCCGTAGTCTGCAGCGCTACGCCGCCCGGGTCCTGCCCCTGGCGCTGGTCGCCGACGGGGCGGACACCCGGCATCTCTATCCCCTGGATTTGGACCGGGGTTTCGCTGCGCTGGACCGCATCAAGAACAGCATACGGACATGGTGGTCGCAAGGGCAGCAGTCATATCAATTGCTCGGCGGTGGCGAGGTGAGCGCCATCGGGATGTGGCACAGCCGGGTGCAACAGCTCATGGCCGATGGCGCCCCGGTGGACTTCACCTGGAACCAGCAGCAGATAGACCGTGGATTCTGGGTGGTGTCCAAGGGGTCGCCCCGGGCCCGGGCGGGCTGGCAGTTCATCGCGTCCATCCTGCGCGCCGAACGGGCCGCGAAGTTCTGCATGCTGGGCGGCTACAGCCCGGTGGACCCAAGGGTGTTCGAGCACATCCCGGAGGCGCGCGCGGTCGCCATGCCGACCTATCCGGCCAACTATCGCCAGGCCATCGAGCAGGACTTCGCCGCGCTGGCGCCGCAGCTCAACGCGCTGACAAGCCGGTTCGACCGCTGGGTCATGCGCTAGACCACAAAGAAAACACAAGCCAATTCGAGGGGGTTCCATCATGACACAAAGCACATTGGCCGATCCGGCGCGCCGCTCCGCGGTCAAGCGTCTGGGGGCCGCGGCGCTGGGCATGGCCTTGTCGCCTTATGTATCCACGGCGCGCGCGCAGGAGCCCTTGTTCGTCAATACCTGGGGGGGGATCTGGGACCGGGCCGCGCAGGCCCACTTGTTCGATCCCTTCACCAAGGAAACGGGTATCCCGATACGCACCGTCTCGCCCGTTTCCTATTCGCGGCTGGCCGCCCAGGCGAAGACGGGCGTCTACGACTTCGATGTGACAGCCATCAGCGGCTCGGAGCTTATTCGCGCCGAGCGCGCCGGCCTGATCGAGCCCATAGACGAGAGCATCGTGGATGTGGCGTCGCTGGCGCCGGGCCAGCGTCTGGGCAGCGGCATCGGTTCGCATGTCTTTGCCACCTTGATCGCCTATCGGAAAGACAAACTGAAAGAGGGGCCGCAGAACTGGGCGCAGTTCTGGGATGTCAAGACCTATCCCGGTTCGCGCAGCCTGCAGCGTTACGCCGCCAGGGTGCTGCCCCTGGGCCTCATGGCCGATGGCGTCGCGCCCGCCGGGCTGTATCCCCTGGACCTGGACCGCGCTTTTGCCGCCATGGACCGCATCAAGCCCGAGATCCGGGTCTGGTGGACCCAAGGGCAGCAGTCCTATCAATTGCTGCGCGACGGCGAGGTGACCGCCATGGGCATTTGGCATGGACGGGCCGTGCATATGGCCAAGGAGGGCGTGCCCATCGAGATCGTGTGGAACCAGGCGCAGATCGACCAGGCCTATTGGGTCGTCTCCAAGGGTTCGCCCCGCGCCAAGGCCGGTTGGCGCTTCATCGCCTCGGCCTTGCGCCCCGAGCGGCTGGCCGGGTTCTGCATGGACGCGGACTACAGCCCGATCGACCAGCGGGTGTTCGCCCACATTCCGGAAGACGCCGCGCGCTATATGCCGACCTATCCCGACAACTACGCCAAGACAGTGCAGCAGGATTTCGCCAAGCTCACACCGCAGTTGCAGGAATTGAATCAACGTTTTGACCGCTGGGTCATGCGCTGAAGGAGGCCATGGAGCATGAATCCTCACTCCGCCAACCGGCCGCTGCCCTATCTGCTCCTGGCGCCGCTGCTGGTTTTTCTGATGGCTTTCTTTCTGTTTCCGCTGTTGGAGGTTTTTGCGCTCAGTTTCACGGATCCCGAGACCGGCCTGGACAACTACCGCAATTTCTTCTCCGACCCCTTCTATTGGCGAGTGTTGGGGACCACGTTCTCGACGGCCGGCATCGTGACGCTTTTCTGTCTGCTGGCGGGCTATCCGCTGGCCTATTTCATGGCCAACGCCGGGCGCCGCGCCGGCGGCATCGCGCTCCTGGTGGTCGCGCTGAGCTATTGGACCAGCTTTCTGGTGCGCACCTACGCATGGATGATCCTGCTGGGCAATAACGGGCCCGTGCTGGACGCGCTTCGGGCGCTGGGCTGGTCTTCGCCGCCGGAGCTGCTGTTTACGCGCTTGAGCTCCACGCTTGCGATGGTGCATGTGCTGGTTCCGCTCATGGCCATCACGCTGTACTCGGTGATGAAGAAGATCGACCCGGTCTATGTCCGCGCCGCCCGCAGCCTGGGAGCCCGCCCCTGGACGGCATTCTGCAGGGTGTTTTTCCCGCAGACGCTGCCTGGCGTGATCAACGGCTGCACCATGATCTTCATCATCTGCCTGGGGTTTTACGTCATTCCCGTCTTGCTGGGGTCGCCGCGCGAACAGATGATCGCCGGCGTGATCGGACAGCAGATGGACGAGATGGGGAATTTCGGCGAGGCCTCGACAATGGCGGTCGTGTTGACGCTGGTCACGCTGCTGCTCTATGGCGTTTACAGCTGGTGGTTCGACGCTCGCGAGAGCCGGGGAGCAAAGCAATGAGATGGATGTACTGGCTGGCCATCCCCCTGGTCGTGCTTGTGGGGGCGCCCTTGCTGATCGTGGTGCCGATGTCTTTCAGCACCTCGGCCTCGCTGGTTTTCCCGCCGCCGGGCTACGGCTGGCAGCACTACGCGGCCTATTTTTCAGACTATGCATGGCTGTTGCCCACCGCCAACAGCCTCTTGATCGGCCTGGCGACGGCGCTGCTGACCCTGTTATTGGTCGTGCCGGCCACCTTCGCGCTGGTGCGCCACCCCTTCAAGGGACGCGCCCTGGGACGCGCCCTGGTGATTCTGCCCCTCATCGTGCCGAATATCGTCATGGCCTTGGGCTACTACCTTTACCTGGGCAATTTGAAACTGACCCAGACCTATCTGGGAGTGATCCTGGCCCATGCCTGTTTGAGCGTGCCGATCGCCTATCTCATCCTGGAGGCCAACGTCAAGAACTTCGACGTCAATCTCGAGCGCGCGGCGCGCAGCCTGGGCGCCTCGCCCATGAAGACGTTCTGGCTGGTGACATTTCCCGTCCTGCGCCCGGGCTTCCTGGCGGCCGGCCTGTTTGCCTTCGCGCATTCTTTCGACGAGGCGGTGGTGGCGCTTTTCATCTCCGGGCGGGACGTTCCCACGCTGCCCAGAAAGATGTTCGAAAGCCTGCGCATGGAGTCGGATCCGGTGATGTCGGTCGTCTCGACGCTGCTGCTGGCGGCGGTGCTCTTGTTGACCCTGCTTCATGTGGCATCCAGGCACTACCGTTCCGTCCGGCAACGCCAGCGCCCAGCGCGGCGGGCCGCGCGCGTTTCGCATTCATATCGCTAATACAAGGGGGAATCATGTCCGCAATTACCATGGCGGCGCGGAACGTACAGGGAGCGCAGGCCTCATGCATGTCAACGCAGGCCAGCTATCTTTCTGTGTCCCGCCTGTGCAAAAGCTACGATGGTCTGGGCCGCGCGGTGGACGGCGTGGACTTGCAGATACGCAAGGGCGAGTTTGTCACCCTGCTGGGGCCCAGCGGATCGGGCAAGACGACAACGCTGTCGATGATCGCGGGATTCGAACAGCCCAGCGACGGCGATATCAGCATCAATGGCCGTTCGCTGGTCAGCGTGCCCGTGCATCAGCGCAATATCGGCGTGGTGTTCCAGAACTATGCCCTGTTCCCGCATATGACGGCGCAGGAGAATGTCGCGTTTCCGCTGCGGATGCGCAAGGTCAATACCCAGGATGCGATGGGCCGCGCCAAGCGGGCGCTGGCCAGCGTCGGCTTGTCCGGGCATCTGGAGAAATTGCCCACCCAGATGTCGGGCGGGCAGCAGCAGCGGGTCGCCCTGGCGCGCGCGCTGGTCTTCGAGCCCGACGTCCTGCTGCTGGATGAACCGCTCAGCGCGCTCGATAAAAACCTGCGCGAGCAGATGCAGCTGGAAATCAAGCGTCTGCATACCGAGTTGCGCATGACCACCCTGTTCGTCACGCACGACCAGAGCGAGGCGATGGCCATGTCGGATCGCATCGCCGTGTTCAACAGCGGCAAGATCGAGCAGTTCGATGCCCCGCTGACGGTTTATGAGCGGCCGGCCACGCGCTTTGTCGCGACCTTCATCGGCGACAGCAATCTCTTCGACATCGTGATCGACGATCCGGCCGAAGGCCGCGTGCACAGCGAACTCTTGGGGGCCGTGCGGGCCCTGCCGAGCACGCTGCCGGCAGGCGCGCGGGCCCAGCTCATGGTCCGGCCGGAGGCGATGACATTCGCGCCCTTGAGGGAGCCCGGCCAGGAAAGAGGGGTGTTCACGGTGGAGAGCGTGCTCAACTACGGCGACAGGGCCCTGGTGCACGGTAAAGTCGGCAGGCAGGACGTCAAGGCCATGGCGGTCAATCTGGACCCTGGCCTTGTGCACACGGGGGCGCGCCTGGCAATGAGCTGGCCGCATGATCAGGCTTACGTGCTGGCGGACTAGGCGCGGCATCCCCTGAGCGGCGCCGGGAGGCGGGACCCGCCGCTTTGGGCGGGCGCTAGGCGTCGATCCGCCATAGCCTCAGGGCCATGTGGATCTCCAGGGCGCGCGCCGGATCCTGCCACTTGCCTATCAGCCCCTCGATGCTGGCCAGCCGCTGCCTGACGGTATTGACGTGTATGCCGATGGCGGCCGCGGTCAGCGTGGCGTTCTGCTTGTTGTCGAGATAGGCCAGCAGCGTTGCCGTCAGTTCCGAGCCTCGCCGCGCGTCCTGCGCGGCGAGCGGGCCGATGGTCGACGCCATGAAGCGGTCCAGGCCGCTGCGGTCCTGTGTCTCGAACAGGACCGAATACAGCGCCATTTCGTTTTGTTCGACGATGCGGCCGCGCATGCCCAGGCGCGCGGCGACCGGCAGCGCCCGCCTCAGGGAGGCGTAGATCAGGGGCATCTCCGCGGCGCTGTATACCGCGCGGGACAGGACGCCGAAGTGCCCGCCGCCCAGTTCGCGGCGCGCGAACTCGCCCAGGGCGTCCCGCAGGGCTGGCGCCCGCGCCGCGCCGCAGGCCGCGGCCAGCATCCCGTCGACTTCATCCAGCACCACGCCGGGCATGGCCAGGGCGGCGCGCGCGCGCCGCGCCAGGAAACCGGCTTCCGGCTGGCCGGGGTCAAGCAGGATGAGCACCATGGGCTGCGAGATGTCCAGGCCATGACGTTCGGCGCGATGCCGCGCCAGCGCCGGTTCGCCCTGGCGCGGTGATATCAGGGTTTGCAGCAGCGCCGAGACGTCGCGATGGCGGCTTTCTTCCATGCGTTCTTGAGAGAGCAGCACGATGCCGATGACGCTGCTGCTGCGCTCGAAGGTGCGGATGGAGGTGTCGCTCAGGGCTTTCTGGCGGAAAAGCAGGACCGAGCCCAGCACCCCGCCGCCGCCTATCACCGCGATGACCCGGCATTGTTCGCCGTGACTTTCATAGGCGATCGTCGAGCGGCCGGCGCGCCGGCTCTCCCGCAGGGCCTGTGTGAAGGCCGCATTGTGCGGGCCGTGCGGCGCGTAGGCGTCGGCCGCCGGGCTGCGGTGTCCGTCGGGGTCGGCGCGCGCGGTGACGTGGTGGGTTTCGTCGAGCACCAGAACGCTGCCTTGCAGCAATCCGGCGATGGACTGGCAGAGTTCGCTCAGCGTCGCTCCCCGGGCCAGCAAGGAGGTGAGGCGTTCATGGGCCTCGATGGCGCCTTGCACATCGTGAGCATGGCGTTCCAGCTCGGCGCGGGCCTGGTTGGCGGTATCGAGCGCGGACTGGGTATCGGCGAAGGCCTTGGCATTGGTGATCGCCACGGCCGCATGGGTGGCCAGGGTCGACAGGATGGAGATGTTGAGCGCGGTATGGGTGCGATGGTAGCGGTCGGCCACGAACAACAGGCCGATCACCTGGTCGTCGCGTATCAGGGGCGCGCCCACCATGGCCGAGACGCCTTCGGCGCGAAAGATGTCGTCGAGGACCGGGTCGTGCTCGAAGCGCGCGTCTTGCAGGTAGTGCGGGGTCGAGAAGGGCATGCGCGTGGTCATGACCACGCCGGCCACGCCCCGGTTGCGCTGCGCGGTCATGCGGCCGATGGGTTCGGAAATCGCGCCGTCGGCCACGACGACCTTGAATTCGTCTGCCTGCTCATCGTAGATGGTCAGCCAGCAGACATGGGCGCGCAACAGCCGGCGCGCGCGCACGACGATGGCCCTGAGCAGTTCGGGCAGGTCCAGGCGGCCGGCCAGGTCCTGCGCCGACTCGATGACGGCGAGCATGCCGCGTTCGCGCTCCTCGTGTTGTTCGAGACGATGGCGCAGGGACATGGCCATGCGCGCGAGTTCGATCAGGCCGTGTTTGTTGCGCAGGCCATCGGGCAGGGCTTCGATGCTGGCCAGGCGCGCCGCGAAGGCGTCGGCCGGCGCGTTTTCGTGCAGCAGGCCGACCAGGTCGGCCGCGATGGCCTCGGGCTGGCTGGGGGAGGGGCGGCTCGCAGGCGGCTCGGACGATGGCATGGGCGTAAACCGGAGGAATATGTTCTAAGTGTATATGAGTTACCGGTTATTTATGTTCAGTATGCACATAGATCCTCGCTCAAATCTATCGGACACTGCCCCCATCAGAGAGGAGGAGCTCTTCGTGCAAATCAGTTTCATGGATGCGCTGCGGCCGCCGCCCGGCCTGCGCGTGCTGGTGTCTGCGGGGGCCTCGGGCATAGGCGCCGCCGTGGCCGGGGCTTTTCGCGAGATGGGCGCGCGGGTGCATGTCTGCGACATTGACCGCTCGGCGCTGGAACGCCTGGCGGCCGAGGCGCCCGGCATTACCGCAAGCGTCGCCGATGCCTCGGTGCCGCGCGATGTGGACGCGGTCTTCGACGACGTCAAGAATGCCTTGGGCGGCCTGGACGTGCTGGTCAACAACGTCGGCATCGCCGGCCCGACGGGCCCGGTGGAAGCCCTGGGCCGCGGCGATTGGGAGCGCACCATCGATGTCAATCTGAACAGCCACTTCTATTTCGCCGGCCGGGCCGTGCCGCTGCTGAAGGCGTCGGCCAACAACCCCTGCCTGATCGCCATGAGTTCGGTCGCGGGCCGCCTGGGCTATGCCTTGCGCACGCCTTATGCCTCGACGAAATGGGCGCTGGTCGGCTTCATGAAGTCGCTCGCCATCGAGCTGGGCCCGCATGGCGTGCGGGTCAACGCCATCCTGCCCGGCACGGTGGAGGGTGAGCGCATGAACGGCGTGATTGGCGCGCGCGCGGCCGCGGCGGGCGTGCCCGCGCAGACCATGCGCGAGGAGTATCTGCGCAAGATCTCGCTGCGCCGCATGGTCACGGCCGAGGACGTCGCGGCCACGGCGCTGTTTCTGTGCTCGCCGGCGGCGCGCAATATCACGGGCCAGGCGATCAGCGTGGACGGCAACGTGGAATACCTCTAGGGTACGGCCGGGCTCGCCCCTGGCATTTTCACTACAACAAAGGAGACAAACCATGAGCAAGCTGGATCTATCCCATCTCGCCGGCGCCTGCGCGCTGACCGCGGCCTGCGCGTTTCCCGCGGGGGCGGCTCCCGTCAAGATCGGTCTGGTGGAGACGCTGTCGGGGCCGCAGGCTTCGTCGGGGCAGGCCTATCGCGCGGCGGTGCGCTACGCGGTGGACAAGATCAACCAGGCCGGCGGCTGGAATGGCGAGCCGGTGCAGTTGCTGGAGTATGACAACCAGGGGGGGCCGGCCGGCGCGGCGGACAAGCTCAAGGCGGCCGCGGCCGACGGTGTGCATCTCATCGTGCAGGGGGCGTCCTCGGCCATCGGCGGCCAGATCACCGAGGATGTGCGCAAGCACAATCTGCGCAATCCGGGCAAGGAGATGGTCTATCTCAATATGGGCGCCGAGGCGCTGGAGCTGACCGGCGACAAGTGCAGCTTCTATCACTTCCGTTTCGCGAGCAATGCCCAGGTCCGCACCAAGGCGCTGGTGGAAGGCATGAAAAAGGCCAATGCGCTGGGCACCAAGGTCTATGCGATCAACCAGAACTATTCCTGGGGCCAGGACATGGAGCAGGCCACGGTCGACAACCAGAAAGCGGGCGGCTATACCGTGGTGGCCAAGACCCTGCATGACGTCAACCGCATCCAGGACTTCGCTCCCTATGTCGCCCGGATAGCCGCCTCGGGCGCCGATACGGTCATCACCGGGAATTGGTCCAACGATCTGCTGCTGCTGATGAAGGCCTCCAAGGCGGCGGGCCTGAAAGTGCGCTACGGCACGGTCTACCTGGACCAGCCGGGCAATCTCGCCAACGCCGGCGAGCTGGCCGAAGGCAATTTCGTGGTCCATACCTTCAATGCCGAGGCCGGCGAAGCCGATGCGCGCCAGTTCGTTGACGACTACCGGGCCAAGACCGGCGCGGCGCCGGTGTTTATCGAGCCGCAGACGGTGTTCGGCATGCTGATGGCGGCCGATGCGCTCAAGCGCACGCCGGCGCAGGATGGCAAACTGAATGTCAACGCCTTCGCCAAGGCGCTGGAGTCGGCCCGCATACAGACCCCCATGGGTGAGATGAGCATGCGTGCCCAGGATCACCAAGCGCAGATGCCCATGGTGGTCTCGGTCGTCTCGCGCGCGGCGACGCTGAAGGTGGATGGGACCGATATGGGTTTTACGCCGGCATTGCGCCTGTCGGCCGAACAGGCCGCCACCCCGCCGCAGGCCAGCTGCCAGATGAAGCGTCCGGGCTGAACGCGCCATGGAACAGATTCTGTTCTCCTTGATGAACGGCATCGTCTACGGGCTGGTGCTGTTCATGGTGTCGGCCGGCTTGACGCTCATTTTCGGCATGATGGGCGTGCTCAACTTCGCGCACGCCTCCTTCTACATGCTGGGCGCCTACTTTGCCTATACCCTGCAGGGGGTCATCGGCTTCTGGGCGGCCGTGGTCGTTTCGCCGCTTCTGGTCGGCGTGATCGGCGTGGTGGTCGAGCGTTACTTCCTGCGCCGGGTGCATCGCCATGGCCATGCGCATGAGCTGCTGCTGACTTTCGGCCTGTCCTTCATCATCGCCGAGTCCGTCAAGCTCTTCTACGGCAACTATCCCGTCGATTACCGGATACCGCCCTCGCTGGATTTTTCGGCATTCAGCATCGGCGCGACGCAATATCCCTTCTATCGCCTGTTGATGGGAGGCGTGGCGATCGCGATGTTCGCGGCGATCTATCTGGTTTTGACGCGCACGCGGGTCGGCATCGTGGTGCGATCGGCCATCTACAAACCCCAAATGGCCGAAGCCCTGGGGCACAACGTGCCGCGGGTATTCATGGGGGTGTTCGGCGCGGGCGCGGCCCTGGCTGGACTGGCGGGCGCGGTCGCCGGCGCCTTCTACACCACCAATCCCAATATGGCGCTGGAGTTGGGCGTGATGGTGTTCGTGGTGGTCGTGGTGGGCGGCCTGGGCTCCCTGGCCGGGGCCATGCTGGCCTCGCTCTTGATCGGCGTCATCACCTCGCTGGCCGTGACCGTGGACAGCAGCCTGGCCGACGCGCTGGCCCTGGTGGGCGCGGGCGAATGGGCGCGCAGCCTGGGGGGGCTGATGACCCTCAAGCTGTCCAGCCTGGCGGCGACCCTGCCTTTCGCGTTGATGTTGTTGATCCTGCTGCTGCGGCCCGGCGGCCTGCTGGGCGAGAAGAGCTGACGTGATGAAAACCCGTTTGATTTCTGTCCTGGCCGCGCTTGTCCTGATGGCCGCGCTGCCCTTTCTGTTGTCGCAGGGGCTGCTCAATGCCGCCATCCAGATGCTGATCGCCGCCCTGTTCGCCAGCGCCTACAACCTGCTCTGCGGCCAGGCCGGCATGCTGTCCTTTGGCCATGCGGCCTATTTCGGCGTGGGCGCCTTCGCCACCGTGCATGCCATGAACGCCATCGGCGGCGCCGGGCTGTTGCCCACGCCCTTGATGCCCCTGGCCGGCGCCGCCGCCGGCCTGGTCTTCGGCGGGGTGGCGGGATGGTTCGCCACGCAGCGCAGCGGCACCTATTTCGCCATGATCACGCTGGCCATCGCCGAGCTTGTGCATTCCCTGGCCCCGCACCTGAAAGGCGTTTTCGGCGGCGAGGCGGGGCTTTCGACCATGCGCATGCCGGCCTGGGGCCTGGACTTCGGGTCCACCACACAGGTGTATTACCTGACCCTGGCCTGGGTATTGCTATCCCTGGCGGCGCTGTACTTCCTGACGCGCACGCCCTTGGGCAGACTGACGCTGGGTTTGCGCGAGAACAGCCATAGGCTGCGCTTCCTGGGCTACAACGTGCATGGCCTGGCCACGCTGGTCTTTGCCTTGTCGGCCATGTTCTCCGGCGTGGCCGGCAGCCTGCAGGTTATCTCGAACGAGTCGGCGAACTACGTCGTCTTCGACCCGGCGCTATCGGCCGCCGCTGTCCTCAATACCTATATCGGCGGCGTCCAGGTTTTCCTGGGGCCGGCCCTGGGCGCGGCGCTGATGACCTTCTTCGGCTATGCCGTATCCGACATGACACGCTCCTGGTTGCTCTACCAAGGCATTTTGTTCGTGCTCGTGATGATGTTCATGCCGACCGGCTTGAGCGGCCTGGCCGGGCTGGCCGCCGGCTTGTGCCGGCGCCATGGCCTGGCCCGGATGATCCCGGTATTCCTGCTGGCGCTGGCCGCGGCGGCGGCCGCCACGGCGGGCACGGTCTTTCTGGTCGAGTTGCTGCAACGCCTGTTTTCGCAGGAATACCGCGGGATGCTGCGGCTTGGCTCCGATGGCGCCTGGCCGGATGTCAGCCTGTATGGCCATGCCTGGCCGGTCGCGTCGGCCGCGACCTGGGCGCTGCCGGCCGGGCTGTTCCTGGCCGCCGGCCTGTTGGCCTGGCGTTGCCGCGCACGCCTGGCGGCCCGGGACGCCGCCGATACCCCTTGCCCGAGGGCGGGCGCGCAGGGTCGCAGGGAGGCGGCATGAGCACAGCCATTCTGAGTATCCGGAATCTCTGCAAGTCCTTCGGGCAGACCGAGATCATCCGCGGCGTGGACCTGGAGGTGCGCGAGGGCGAGCGGCATGCGCTCATCGGCCCCAATGGCGCCGGCAAATCGACGCTGTTTCATCTGGTGTCGGGCCATCTGGCGCCCACCTCGGGCTCGATCCGCCTGCAAGGCCGCGAGATCGCCGGCGACGCGCCCCAGGCGATCAATCGCCATGGCCTGGCGCGCTCTTTCCAGATCACCAATCTCTTTCCTCGCCTGAGCACCTATGAAAACCTGCGCCTGGCCGTCATGCGCGCCCATGGCCTGCAATATGTGTTCTGGAAGTTCATCGACCGGGACCGCCGCATTCGCGCCGAGACCGAACGCCTGCTCGATCTGGTGCGCCTGACGGCCAAGGCCCATGCGATTGCCGGCGAGCTGGCCTACTCCGAGCAGCGCTCGCTGGAGATCGCCATGACGCTGGCCTCCGACCCCAGGGTCATCCTGCTGGATGAGCCCATGGCGGGGATGTCGCAAGAAGAGACCGCCTATACCTCCGAACTCATACGCGAGGCCACGGCGGGACGCACGCTCATGATTGTCGAGCATGACATGGATGTGGTCTTTTCCCTGAGCGATCGCATCAGCGTGCTGGTGTATGGGCAGGTGGTGGCCACCGGCGCGCCGAGCGAGATCCGCTCCAACGCGGCGGTGCGCGAGGCCTACCTGGGCGATGAGGTGACAGCATGAAGGCCGAGAGCACGACGCTGCTGAGCGTCGAAAACCTGCACGCGCATTACGGCAAAAGCCATGTCCTGCATGGCGTGGACTTGCAGGTCGGACGCGGCGAGGTCGTCAGCCTGGTGGGCCGCAACGGCTCGGGCCGCTCGACCACCATGAAGGCCATCATGGGCCTGGTGAGGCCGAGCGCGGGGCAGGTCCGTCTGCGCGGGCGCGAGCTGGCGGGCGCGCGTCCTTATGCGATCTGCCGCGCGGGCCTGGCCTATGTGCCCGAAGAGCGCGAAGTCTTCGCCAACCTGACGGTGGACGAGAACCTGCGCATGGGAGAGCAGCCGCCCGTGCCCGGTGCCCACCGCTGGACGGTGGAGCAGATGTTCGACTATTTCCCGCGCCTGAAAGAGCGCCGCAACACCAAGGCCGGCAGCATGTCGGGCGGCGAACAGCAGATGCTGACCATCTGCCGTTCCCTGCTGGGCAATCCGCTGGTGATGCTGATCGACGAGCCCACCGAGGGGCTGGCGCCCAAGATCGTCGCCCAGGTCGGCGAATGCATCCGGGATATGCATCGCAAGGGCGTCTCCGTGGTGCTGGTCGAGCAGAAACTGACGATCGCGCTCAAGGTCTCCACGCGGATATGCGTCATGGGCCACGGCCGCATCGTCTTCGAGGGCAGCCCGCAGGAACTGGGCACGAATGAGGCGCTGGTTTCCCAATGGCTGGCGGTATGAGCGCCGCCGGCTTTTCCGATTTCTCATCCTAGCGAAGCTGATATCGACATGAAGAATAGCCAAGACAAGGTGATCATCTCCTGCGCGGTAACCGGATCGGTGCATACGCCGACCATGTCCGAGCATCTTCCGCTCACGCCCGAGCAGATCGCCGAACAGGCGATCGAGGCGGCGCGCGCCGGCGCGGCCATCCTGCATCTGCATGCCCGCGACCCGCGCGACGGCCGGCCCAGCGCCGATCCCGCCATCTTCGACCAGTTCGTGCCGCGCATCCGCGACGCCACCGATGCGGTGATCAACATCACCACTGGCGGCAGCACGCGCATGACCCTGGAAGAACGCCTGGCCTATCCCTTGCGCGCCAAGCCCGAGATGTGTTCGCTGAACATGGGGTCGATGAACTTCTCCATCCATCCCGCCGCCCGGCGCATCTCGCAATGGCGCCATGACTGGGAGCGCCCCTATGTCGAGGGCATGGAGGACTTGATCTTCCGCAATACCTTTCGCGACATCCGCCACATTCTCAAAGTGCTGGGCGAGGATTGCGGCACGCGCTTTGAATTCGAGTGCTATGACCTGGGGCATCTGTACAACCTGGCGCACTTCGTCGACGAGGGGCTGGTGCAGGGGCCGCTTTTCATACAGAGCATCTACGGCATCCTGGGCGGCATGGGGCCAGATCCGGAGAACCTCGCCACGATGAAGACCACCGCCGACCGACTGTTCGGGCGCGACGGCTACCGGTTCTCGGTGCTGGGCGCGGGCCGCCACCAAATGCCCCTGGTGACCATGGGCGCCATCATGGGCGGCAATGTGCGCGTGGGCCTGGAGGACAGCCTCTACCTGGCCAAGGGCCAATTGGCCAAATCCTGCGCCGAGCAAGTCGCCCGCATCCGGCTTATCCTGGAAGCCTTGTCATTGGAGATCGCTACGCCGGACGAGGCGCGCGCCATGCTGGGCCTCAAGGGCAGGGACGCGGTCGGTTTCTGACCGCGCGGACACTCACTGGAGCATTGATGAAGAAAGTACTACAGGGCCGCGTTGCCCTTGTCACGGGAGCCGGCAGCGGACTGGGCCGCGCCCACGCCCTGGAACTGGCGCGGCAGGGCGCGCGCGTGGTGGTCAATGATGTGGCCGGCGCGCATGCCGGGTCGCCGGCCAGCGCCGTAGTGGAGGAAATCCGCCGCCAGGGGGGCGAGGCCGTGGCCGCCGGCGCGGACGTCAGGGACTATGACGCCGTGCAGGAGATGGTGGCCGGCGCGGTCGCGCGCTGGGGCACGTTGGATATCCTGGTGAATAATGCCGGCATCTTGCGCGACAAGAGCTTTTCCAAGATGTCGCTGGACGATTTTCGGGTAGTGATGGACGTGCATCTGATGGGCAGTGTCCATTGCGTCAAGGCCGCCTGGGAAACCATGCGCGCCCAGCGTTATGGCCGGGTCGTCCTGACGACCTCGTCCTCCGGCCTCTACGGCAATTTCGGCCAGGCCAACTATAGCGCCGCGAAAATGGCGCTGGTCGGACTGATGCAGACGCTTGCGCTGGAAGGCGAGAGGTACGGTATCCGCGTCAATTGCCTGGCGCCCACGGCGGCCACCGGCATGACCGAGGGCGTGCTCACGCCCGAGGCCATGGCGCGGCTGGCGCCGGCCGAGGTCAGCCCGGCGCTGGTGGCGCTTGTCGACCAGGATGCGCCCAGCCGCTGCATCCTGCTGGCCGGCGGCGGCAGCGTCGAGGCCGCCCACATCACCATGACGCGCGGCATCTTTATCGGCGAATCCGATGATGCCGCCGGGCAGATCCGGGAGCGCCTGGCCGAGATCCGGGACCGCGATGGCGAACTCGTGCCGTCCACCGGGTTCGAGCAATGCCAGTTCGAGCTGGCCAAGGCGGGTTTCGAGATGGCCCTGCCTGGCGTGCTCTGAGCGCCACACGCGGGCCCCTGGCGCCGGGGAGGAGACGGGAGCGGAACTTGTTGCGCACATCGGCGCAGGCGTCGGGCCCATCCGAGGGACGCAAGGCAAGGCAGGGCAGACGTCCGCGTTATAGTGGTGTCAGCCCTCCCGGGCCCGTCCCAGCAGGAAGCAGACGCCTATGAAGACCACCCACTTCGCCGCGCGGTCATGGCTGGCCATTCTCGCCATGGCGGCATGCGCATCGCTCGCCGGCTGCGGCGCGGACCATCCGCCCCGGCCGAGTTCCATGGACTACCGCAGCCAGCCGTCCTCCGCCACGCAGGCAAACGGCGGCGGGGATTTGTCGGGCCGCCGCCTGACCATACAGTCGGGCGAGGGCGAGCGCCTGATCCTGCCCTGGTTCATCCAGGACACCCAGGACTGGATCAACCGGAACTGAGACCGTCGGGGCCGGCCCGGCGATTGTTGCCGCCGGGGCAACATCGTGATCCCCTCTCCAGGTCTTCCGCCCTTGACTCCCCAAACCTACGATGAGGCCGTGTGTTCATCATCGGCCGGCACCCGCCGGCGGCCCTCGGAGGAATCATCATGAGTCAACGTGTCAATGCGTTCGCGCAGTCTCCCGAACTGTTCAAGAAGTTTGTCGAATTCGGCATGCTGCTGAAGTCCGGCGCGATCGAGCAGTCCATCCTGGATCTGATCGAAATCCGCGCCTCGCAGATCAATGGCTGCGGCTTCTGCCTGGATATGCACGTCAAACAGGCCAAGATCCATGGCGAACACGAGCTGCGCCTGCATCATGTCGCCATCTGGCGGGAGTCGGCCGAGTTCTCGCCGCGCGAGCGGGCCTGCCTGGCCTGGACCGAGGCGCTGACCACGCTGGGGGCGCATGGCGTGCCCGACGAGGTGTATGAGCGCGTGCGCGAGCAGCTGTCGGAGAAAGAAATCTCCGATTTGAGCTTCGCGGTGATGGCGATCAATGGCTGGAACCGGTTGAACGTGGGGTTCCGGACCGTGCCGGGATCGGCCGACAAGGCCTATGGCCTGGACAAGGCCAAGTTCAACTAAGGAGCCGCCATGAAGATCCTCGTCATTGGCGGCACGGGCCTGATTGGCTCGAAACTCGTGAAACGGCTGATCGCGCGCGGCCACGAGGCGATCGCCGCCTCGCCCGCGACCGGCGTCAATACCCTCACCGGAGAGGGGCTGGATGCGGCCCTGGCGGGGGTGGAGACGGTGGTGGATGTGGCCAACTCGCCCTCTTTCGAAGACCAGGCGGTGCTGGCGTTTTTCCAGACCTCGGGCCGCAATCTGCTGGCGGCCGAGGCGCGCGCGGGCGTGCGCCATCATGTGGCCCTGTCCGTGGTGGGCACGCACCGGCTGGCCGACAGCGGGTATTTCCGCGGCAAGATCGCCCAGGAAAACCTGATCAAGGCGGGAAATATCCCCTACACCATCGTTCAAAGCACGCAGTTCTTCGAGTTTCTGGGCGGAATCGTGCAGTCCGGGACGGTGGGCGATGAGGTGCGCCTGGCCCGCGCCTTCGTGCAGCCCATCGCCTCGGACGACGTGGCGCAGGCCATGGCCGACGTGGCCTTGGCGCCGCCCTTGAACGACACGGTGGAAATCGCCGGTCCGGACCGGGTGCCGCTGGCGGAGCTGGCGCGGCGCTATATGGACAAGATGGGCGATACGCGCGCCTTGCACGCCGACCCGGGCGCGCGCTATTTCGGCGCCTTGCTCGACGAAGACACGCTGCTTCCCGGCCCGCGTCTGGGATCGATCGACTTCGAGACCTGGTTCGAGCGATCGGGCGCGCCGACCCGAGGCCAGGCCCAGGGTTAGCGATGAGCGGACCGCGCCCGCCCGCGCAGTCTCTCCTGGATAAGTACCGGGGCAGAGACTTTCAGCCGCTCTATACGACCAGCGTGACCGTGCGCGGCGGGCAGGCCGGGCACGGCCGCGCCAGCGGCATCGCCATCTCCGATGATGGCGAGCTGCTCGTGGAATTGCGGCTGCCGGTGGAGCTGGGAGGCTCGGGCGGGGGGACCAATCCCGAGCAGTTGTTCGCCGCGGGCTATGCCGCCTGTTTTCATGGGGCGCTGGCCATGCTGGCCGAACGCGCCGGCGTGGCGCTGGGCGAGGCTTCCGTCACGGCCAGCGTGGCGTTTGGCCGCGATCCGGTCGACGGCCTGTTCGCCTTGAGGGCGGAGGTCAATCTTCATTTGCCGGGCGTGGCCAGGCCGGTGGCCGAGGAATTGCTGCGCAATACCGAGCGCCTTTGCCCCTACGTCAAGATGACCCAGGACGGGATAGAGAGCGTGCTTGTCCTGACGCAATAGCGGCTAGGCCGGCCGGGCGAGCAGGCTGTCCATGCTCAGCAAATCGAGCGCGCGGATGTGTTCGGTCATGTAGTCGATGAACAGGCGCATGCGGGCCGGCAGGTGCTGGCGGCTCAGAAAGCACAGGTAGTGGCCCCGGTCGTCGGGCGCATATTGCGGCAGGAAGGAGGCCAGCCTGCCGGCGCGCAGATGCTCGCAGACCTGGTAGCCGGCCATCTGGGCGATGCCGTGCCCGTCGAGCACTGCCTGGAGCACGAGGTCGGCATCATTGAAAGTCAGCATGGCGGGCGGCGCGAACTTGCGTATCTGGCCGTCAATCTTGAACTCCCACTCATAGACGCGGCCCGAGGCGAACAGGAAATTCACGCAGCGGTGGCGGGACAGTTCGTCCACGCTGGCCGGCGTGCCGTGCCGGGCGAGGTAGTCGGGCGAGGCGCAGAGCATCATCTGCATGGGGATGATCTTCTTGGCGATGACCTGGCTGTCGTCCATGCGGCCGTTGCGGAATGACAGGTCGACGCGGTCGGCGGCGAAGTCGGTGGGGGCGTCATCGAGCAGCAGTTCCACCGAAATGGCCGGATAGGCCTCCCGGAACCCCTTGAGCAGCGGCGCGACGATCTTGCGGCCGAACCCGACCGTGGAGCAGACGCGCAGCTGGCCCGTGGGCGGGCCGTCGCGCAATTCGCGCATGTCATCCAGGGCCCGGATGATGCGTTCGACGCCGGGCTGGCATTGCTCATAGAACCGCTTGCCTTCTGCCGTCAGCGAGGTGTTGCGCGTCGTGCGCACGAACAGCCGGACGCCCAACTGGTCTTCGAGCTTCTGCACGCTGCGGCTGACGGCGGAGCGGCCGATGCCCAGGCGGTCCGCGGCCTTGGCGAAATTGCCTTCCGTGGCCACGGCGATAAAGGCCATGACGCCGGCGTAGCTGGCGGCGAAGGTGTCGGCCAGCGAGGCCGGGGGTGTGGGGATTGATGGGTCGGGTTGGGGAGTCGACATGGTGGTGGCGGCGCCGCGGCTTGGGTTGATCCTATCTCCTAAGACGGTTGCGTGGGGCGTTTTGTGACGGGGACGCCCCAAAAAAAGTGACTCCCACGCGGGGAGTCTGTCCGGACGAGCCTGGAATGGGATGCGCCAGAAGGTATTTAATGCGTCCCTAGTTTGTTGGGATGAGGGCGGGCGCGCCCTGTTTTTTGATCAGCACGGCGAGGAACCGGGCCGGCTGGGTCTTGCTGGCATTGCGGCCTACCGTGTGCACGTCCTCGGGGCCTTCATAGAAAGTCTGGCCCGGCGTCAAGGTGACCTCCTGGCCTCCCTGGACCTGCATGACGATGCTGCCTTCAAGCACGTAGACGAAGGCGGAGGCGTCATGGCGGTGAATGGGGTCGGCCGCGCCGGGAGGATAGTCGACAAGGATCATCATGGCCTCCTTGCCGGCCGCCTGCGGCAGGGCGCGGGTCATCAGCTCGGTGACGATGGGGTCGGCGGGACGGGCGGGCGCGGCATGCTGATCCGGGGCGGCGTGGGCAAGGGAGCCCAAGAGGACGCCGGCGGCCAACAGCGGCGCGTAAAAGTGCGGGAGTTTGGTCATGATCTGTCCTGGGTGGTGGCGTGACAGAAGCATGGTAGGAACGCGGGCGCCGCCGCGGTAGAGACAAACAAGGGAGCACGGTGTTGCCTGATGCGCAACAGGCGCGTCAGGGCCGCGCCAGCGCGGCGGCGATGCGCGCCAGCTTGTCCGGATTGCGTTGGACCAGCACGCGGGTGAGGCGCTCCCCGTCCGTGTCATAGGATTGCACGGACTCCAGCGCGCCGTCGACGAAGCGCAGCAAAGTCCATTGGCCATTGACCTGCACCACGCGGGTATGCAACGCCTCCCGGTAGCGGCGCTTGCCGGCATAGAAGAGTTGCGCGAGGCGCTTGCCGCCCACCAGGCTGGCAAAGCTGGAGACTTTGCCGCCACCGTCGCCGATGAGTTCGGCGTCCTCGCTCAGCAAGGCGTGCAGGCCATGGAAATCGCTGCGTTGCATGGCCTCGGAGAAGGCCAGCAGCAGGCGCTGCAGGGTCGCGCGGGGCACGGACTGGCGCGGCGCGCCCCGGCGCAGTTGCTGCCGGGCGCGGTGTACGAGCTGCCGCGCCGCGGCCTCGGTCTTGTCGAGGGTGCGGGCGATGTCTCCGTAGCCCGCGTCGAGAACCTCGCGCATCACGAAGGCCGCGCGCGCGTCGGGCGAGAGCTGTTCGAGCATGTACAGAAACGCCACCGAGACGTCGTCGGCCAGCTCATGGATCTCTTCCGGCGTGGCGGGCGCGGCCATGAGCATGGGCTCGGGCAGCCAGACGCCCACATAGTGTTCGCGCTCGGCCTTGGCGGCGCGCAGGCGATCGATGGCCAGGCGCGTGGTGACGCTCACCAGCCAGGCTTCCGCGTTGTCGATCGCTGAACGATCGGCGCCGTGCCAGCGCAACCAGGCGTCCTGCACGACGTCCTCGGCTTCGGCGACGGCTCCCAGCATGCGATAGGCGATGCCGAACAGGCGCGGGCGATGGCGGTCGAATAACAGGGTGGAGTCGGTCATGGAAAGGGTCGGCGCCCGTGGATGAGAGCGTCGGACAGGGGATTTTGCCGTAGCGCGACGGGCAGGACAAGCGCGGCCGGAACATGATCGCGCCGCATGGCGCGGGCCGCATTGGTGCGCGCCGCACAACAACATGCTTCCCGGCGCATGTCTACCGGGCATCTGAGCGCCTGCCTACCATGACTTCCATCCAGCGAGGACGCGAAGGTCCACGGCTGGATCGCGCGACACCTCCCTCAATCGAACCGGAGATCGACCATGACCGGCAATATCATTACCACCTCGGATGGAACACAGATCTACTACAAGGACTGGGGCGAGGGCCCCGTTGTCACCTTTTCTCACGGCTGGCCGCTCAACGCGGATGCCTGGGACGGGCAAATGCACTTCCTGGCGCGCCACGGCTTTCGCGTGATCGCCCATGACAGACGCGGCCACGGCCGCTCCTCGCAAGCGTCCTCGGGCAACGACATGAATGGCTACGCCGATGATCTGGCGCAGCTGATCGAGGCGCTGGATCTGAAGCAGATCAGCATGGTCGGCCATTCCACCGGCGGCGGCGAGGTGGCGCGCTATATCGGCCGCCATGGCAACAGGCGCGTGGCGCGCGCGGTGCTCATCGGAGCCGTTCCTCCCGTCATGCTCAAGTCGGCCGCCAATCCGGAAGGTCTGCCCATCGAGGTTTTCGATGAGATACGCAAGGGCGTGGCGGGCGATCGCTCGCAGTACTACAAGAATCTTGCCATCCCCTTCTATGGGGCCAACCGGCCCGGCGCCCAGGTCTCGCAAGGCCTGCTGGACCAGTTTTGGCTGTGGAGCATGCAAAGCGGGCAGAAAAACGCCTATGACTGCATCAAGGCTTTTTCGGAGACGGATTTCACGGAAGACCTGAAGAAGATCGAGGTGCCGACCTTGTTCATGCATGGCGAGGACGACCAGATCGTGCCGGTGCACGATTCGGCCAGGAAGGCCGCGCGGCTGGTCAAGCACGCAACCGAAATCTATTACCCCGGCGCCGCCCACGGACTTACCGCCACGCTGCAGGATCGCGTCAACGCGGATCTGCTGGCCTTTCTGCGCGCCTGATTCTTGTTCATTCCGGGCCGCCGCCCGACACCCGGGCAGGGCCCAACCCATAGGGAGAAACTGACATGCTTACCGCAAGCAAGCCGGCCGCCAGCGCCAGCCAGACACCCACGGACCTGGTGCCATCGCGCTACGCGCTGCGCATCGGGGAGATCGAAGCGCTGGTGATCAGCGACGGTGTATTGCCGCTGCCCACGGCCACGATGGCGATCAACGCCGCACCGGCCGACCTGGCCAGCTGGCTGGATCATATGTTCATGCCGCCGGACGCCTTCGATTGGCCGCTGAACGTCATGGTGGCGCGCAGTGGAGAACAAACCATCTTGATCGACGCCGGCCTGGGCGGCCAGTTCGCCGGTTTTCCGCGGGCCGGGCAGCTGCCGCAGCGTCTGCGGGCCGCCGGGATCGCCCTGGACTCGATCACCGATGTGATCGTCACCCACATGCATATGGACCACGTGGGAGGCTTGCTCGTGGATGAGGTCAGGCAGGGCCTGCGCCCGGACGTCCGCATTCATGTGTCGGCGGCCGAGGTGGCGTTCTGGACTTCGCCCGATTTCAGCCATACGGTCATGCCCAAGCCGGTCCCCGCGGTCCTGCGCTCCACGGCCAAGAGCTTCTACGACAGCTATCGCGACCGGCTGCGCCTGTTCGAGCGCACGCGCGAAGTCGCTCCCGGCGTGGTGGCCCGCCTCACGGGCGGCCATACGCCAGGCCATAGCGTGGTCGACCTGATATCCGGCGGCCAACGGCTTACCTTCGCCGGAGATGCGATATTTCCGGTGGGGTTCGATCACCCGGAGTGGCACAACGGTTTTGAGCACGATCCGCAAGAGTCGGCGCGCGTGCGGATCGCGCTTTTCAATGAGCTGGCCGAGAATCGCGGCCTGCTGGTTGCCGCGCATCTGCCATTTCCGTCCTTGGGGCGGGTCGCGGTCGAGGGCCAGGCCTATCGCTGGGTGCCTGTCATCTGGGATTACTGACCGGCCGGCGCATCGTCCCGGCTTGATGGCGGTGCCGCGGGGGGCTGAAAACGGCCAGCGGGCCGCCATCGCATCCGGTACAGTGCAATCGTGCCGCCCGCGGCGGCCCGGCGCCGGATGCCTGGGCCGCGGCGCGGGCAGCGGATCAGACCTCTCGGAGGATGCGGATGTCATATTCCACGATTTTGCGCGGCATTGTCCTGGTATCGGCGGTCTTCGGGAGCGCGGCCGCGCAGCCTGTCCCGGACGGCGCGGCCACGGTGGGCGTGGGCAACTTTGTCCGCGCGGAGTCCGACCTGTACATGGCGAAAATGGCCGCCGACGGGAGTTTTGGCAAGTTCGTCCATGACCGGCAGCCGGTCGCCATCGAGGCGCAGAAAATCATCCGGATGAACCGCGATACGCTGTATTCCGGCGCGGTGTTCGATCTCGATGCCGCCCCGGTCACCATTACCGTGCCCCGGGCCGGCAAGCGTTTCGTTTCCATGCAGGTGGTCAGCCAAGACCATTATGTGCCGGCCGTCTACTATGGCGCCGGGCGGCATACGCTGACCCGGCAATCCGTGGGCACGCGCTACGCCTTTGTCGCGATCCGCATCCTCGCGGACCCGGCCGACCCCAAGGATCTGCAGCAAGTGCATGCCTTGCAGGATGCGATCCAGGTGAGCCAGGCGCGCGCCGGAACATTCGAGGTGCCGAATTGGGATCAGAAAAGCCAGAAGACCGTGCGCGACGCCTTGCTGGTCCTTGGCGCCACGCTTCCCAACTACGACCGGGCGTTTGGCGCCCGTGGCGCGGTCGACCCCATCGACCACTTGATCGGAGCCGCGGTCGGCTGGGGCGGTAACCCGGCCAAGGATGCCACCTATCTTGGCGGGGCGGTGCCGACCAATGACGGCAAGTCCATTTACCGGCTGGAGGTCGGCCCGGTGCCGGTCAAGGGTTTCTGGTCCGTGAGCGTCTATAACGCGCAGGGATATTTCGAGAAAAACCCCTACGACGCCTACTCCTTGAATAACCTGACCTCGCGCCGAAACGCCGATGGCAAGATCATCATCCAATTCGGGGGCTGCGACGGCAAGATCCCCAATTGCCTGCCCACGACACCCGGCTGGAACTACACCGTCAGGCTATATCAGCCGGGCGAGGAAATCCTGAACGGCAGCTGGCGCTTCCCGGAACCCCGGCTCGTGGCGCGCTAGTCGCCGCGTCGGCGGCAAGCAAAGGGCCGCAGCGCATACACTGTCGGTCTACCCTGTTTTTTTGCGGATGTCGCCATCCGTTCCTATCGTGACCGATACGTCTTTTTCTTCCCTGCCGCTTCTGCCGGCGCTGCTGGAAAATCTGCAGAGCCTGGGCTTTGAGCAGATGACGCCCATCCAGGCGCAGAGCCTGCCCCTCATCCTGGAGGGCCGCGACCTGATCGCGCAGGCCAAGACCGGCAGCGGCAAGACTGCCGCCTTCGGCCTGGGTGTATTGCAGACGCTGGATGTCGGCCGCCTCGTGCCGCAAGGGCTGGTGCTGTGCCCGACCCGCGAACTGGCCGACCAGGTCGCGCAGGAATTGCGCCGCCTGGCCCGGCTCATCCCCAACGTCAAGATCCTGACCCTGTGCGGCGGCGCCGCGGCGCGTCCGCAGGCCGAGTCGCTGGCCCGGGGCGCCCATCTGGTGGTGGGCACGCCCGGCCGCATCCAGGACCATCTGGCGCGCGGCAGCCTGGATCTGTCTGGCCTGAAAACCCTGGTGCTCGACGAAGCCGACCGCATGGTGGATATGGGGTTCTACGACGATATCGCCGCCATTGCCTCGCATTGCCCGCTCAAGCGCCAGACCCTGCTGTTCTCGGCCACCTATCCGGACAATATCCGCAAGCTCAGCGCCCGCTTCCTGCGCAACCCGGCCGAGGTCAAGGTCGAGGCCCAGCATGACGCCAGCCAGATCGAGCAGATCTTCTACGAAATCGGCGAGGACGAGCGGCTGGACGCCGTGGTCGCCCTGCTGGCGCACTTCCGGCCCCTGTCCACGCTGGCGTTCTGCAATACCAAGATCCGCAGCCACGACCTGGTCGAGCGCCTGCAGGCCGCGGGCATCAGCGCCCAGGCGCTCAACGGCGACCTGGAGCAGCGCGAGCGCGACGAGATCCTGATCCAGTTCGCCAACCAGAGCTGCGCCGTGCTGGTGGCCACCGATGTGGCCGCGCGGGGGCTGGACATCCAGAACCTGGGCGCGGTGATCAATGTGGACGTGACCAAGGACACCGAAGTCCATGTGCATCGCATCGGCCGCAGCGGCCGGGGCGAGCAGAAAGGGCTGGCCTTGAGCCTGTGCTCGGCCGAGGAAATGCGCTGGGCCAATCTGATCGAGCAGTACCAGGGCGCGCCGCTCAAATGGGCCGATATCAAGACGCTGCGTCCCAAGTCGGACCGCCCCTTGCGCGCGCCCATGGTCACCTTGTGCATCCAGGGCGGCAAGAAAGACAAGCTGCGGCCTGGCGACCTGCTCGGCGCCCTGACCGGCGACGGCGGCCTGACATTCGAGCAGGTGGGCAAGATCAATATCACCGAGTTCACCGCCTATGTCGCCCTGGACCGCCAGATCGCCAAGCAGGCTTTCTCGCGCATCTCCAATAGCAACATCAAGGGCCGTCGCTTCCGCATGCGCTTTCTGGAAGCGTTCTGAGCCCCGCGCCGCGGCCCGGCAGCGTTTCTCCCTCTCCCCGCGGGCCCGTGGGGATGTTCCCTCCCTCAGTTTGGCCGCCCCTTCGCGCCGCAGGAGGGTGCTTGCGCGCCGATGCTTACTGTTAACAGTAAATGGATGCTGGTGAAGCTTTGGTGCCACTTATGCTCAGGCGAATGTGGATCTTCGGCGCGCGATGATGCGTGCCGTCACGCCTTATTTCCTAGGGTTTTCCCGATTCGCCTTCTTCCTTCTCGCCGTATCTTCCTATAAACAAGGCATTTTTTTGTAATGCCAGGGTTTATCCTTAAGTCGCAAAAGAGTTGACACTTTTTTGGGTTGCTTGATAGCCTGTCAACACTAATGAGCGCGTCCTTTCCGGATATGCCGCCGGGCGAATCGCCGGGATCGCATGCGTTCGGCGCTATTTTCCGGGCATCGCGGTTGTCGATGCCGGCACATTCCTGAGGACGTTAGTCATGCATCTCCCGGTCACTCACGCCACGCCTCCTGCCACCACGCTGGCGGCCACGCCCAGCGATCCTAGCGGCATCGCGCACTATGGGATGTATATCGATGGCGAGTTCACGCATGGGGAGAACGGAGCGATGCTGGATTCGGTCGATCCGGTCAGCGGGGAGGTCTGGGCGCGCATTCCGCATGGCACGGCCGGGGATGTGTCGCGCGCCGTCGAGGCGGCGCATCGGGCATTCACGCAAGGCGAATGGCCAGCCTACACGCCAAGCGCGCGTGGCGCCCTGTTGCGCCGCATCGGCGATCTGGTGGCCGAGCACGCGGATTGGCTCGCCTATGTCGAGCAGCGCGACAACGGCAAGCTGATCGCCGAGCTGTCGATGCAGATGCGCTACATGGCCAACTACTATTACTACTATGGCGGCCTAGCCGACAAGATGGAAGGGTCGGTCATTCCAACCGACAAGTCTGGGGTCTTCAACTACACCAAGTACGAACCCCTGGGCGTGGTGGCGTGCATCACGCCCTGGAATTCGCCATTGCCGCTGGCCAGCATGAAAATCGCCCCGGCCCTGGCCGCGGGCAATACCGTGGTGTGCAAACCATCGGAGTTCACCTCCGCCTCGCTGCTTGAGCTGGCCAAGCTGTTTGATCTGGCGGGCGCGCCGAAAGGCATTTTCAATGTGGTGACCGGACTGGGCGCCGAGGTCGGTGATGCGCTGATCAGCCACCCCTATGTCGAGCGTATCGCGTTCACAGGCGGGCCTGAGGCCGGACGTATCATCAACGAAAAGGCCGCCCGCCTCATGAAGCGCGTGACGCTGGAGCTGGGCGGCAAGTCTCCCAATATCGTGTTCGAGGACGCCGACCTGGACCAAGCCGTCAAGGGGGCGATCGCCGGTATTTTCGCGGCTTCCGGACAGACCTGCGTGGCCGGTTCGCGCCTGCTGGTGCAGGACAGCATCCATGATGCCTTCGTCGAGAAGCTGCTGGACATCGTCGGCGGGGCGCGCTTTGGCCATCCGGCCGATCCCCGCACGCAGATCGCGCCGATCTCGACGGCGCCGCAGCTGGAAAAGGTCAAGGCATATGTGGATATTGCCTTGAAAGACGGCGCGCGCCTGGTCTTGGGTGGCCGCCCGGCATCGGTGCCCGAGTGTCCCAAGGGCCTGTTCTTCCAGCCGACCATTTTCGTGGACGTGGACAACAGCATGCGTATCGCGCAGGAAGAAGTCTTCGGCCCGGTGTTGTCCATCATCCGCTTCAAGGACGAAGACGACGCGGTGCGCATAGCCAATGACATCCAGTTCGGATTGGCCGCGGGCATCTGGACGCAATCGATCACGCGCGCCTTCGCCATGGCCAATCGCGTCCGCGCCGGCACCGTATGGGTCAACAACTATCGATCCACCAGCGTGACCTCACCCTTCGGCGGCTTCAAGATGAGCGGCGTGGGCCGCGAATGCGGGATTGCCGGGATGCGCGAGTACATGGAGATCAAGAGTGTATGGATCTCCACTGAAACGAATATTCCCAACCCCTTCGTGCGCCGTTAGGCGCGGGAACCGCAAAGATGGAAAAGACGGAAGTTATCGTGGCAGGCGCCGGACCCGTGGGTCTGGTGGCAGCCTTGACGCTGGCACAGGCCGGCGTGCAGGTCTTGTTGCTGGAGAAGCGCGATCAGCTCAATCAAGCGTCCAAGGCCTCGACATTTCATCCCCCAACGCTGGCCATTCTCGACCGCCTGGGGGTGTTCGGCATCATGGAAACCCAGGCCCAGCATGTCGGCTCGCAGCAATACCGCAGTACCGAGCGGGGCGTGATAGGCAATCTTGCCTATGATGAACTCAAGGGCCTGACCAGCCATCCTTTCCGCAAGCACCTGGAGCAATCGCGTTTGACGCCGCTGCTGCTGGAAAAGCTGCGCGGCCTGCCCAACGCGCGCGTGCTGTTCGGCGCGGCGCTCGATGATATCGAGGCCAATGACGAGTACGGGGTGACAGTCAGCCTGAGTCACGCTCAAGGGCAGGGGAAACTGCAGGCGCGCTATCTTATCGGCACCGATGGCGCGCATAGCCGTGTGCGCGAGGCCGCGGGCATCGCTTTTGACGCCACGCCTTATCCGGGCCGCGTGCTGCGCGCGCGAGCCGAGCCGGACAGCCTGGAGCGCATTCTGCCGGGCATGCAGGCTATCACCTATCTGGTGAGCGAAACGCATTCGGCCAGCTTCCTGCGGATGCCGGATTGCTGGCGCATCATCCTGCGTGTTCCGGCCGGGGTCAGCGATGAGCAGGCCATGGAAGATGCGTGGATCCTCGATCGCATGCAGGCGCTGGTGCCGACCATGGGCGGCTTGCCTGACCTGGTCGGCCGCGATGTCTACGGCGCGAGCAAGGCCGTTGCCGTCGAGAATCACAAGGGCAGCGTGTTCTTGTGTGGCGACGCGGCTCATCTGACCAATACGCGCGGCGGCATGAACATGAACTGCGGCATCCACGATAGCGATGCCGTGGCTCGCGCCATGGTCACCGCGCTGCGCGATGGCGACCGGACTGGCCTGGCTCTCGCTGCGGCCAGGCGTCTGGAAGTGGCCCGAGAGATCCTTTTGCCGCGCACCGATGCCATGGTGACGCAAGAAGGTAGCTGGATGGAGCGTGTCAGCCAGCTGCTTGGTGATGCCGCCCATGCGCGCGATTATCTTTACAAGTCCGCCATGCTCGACATGGTGGATTTCTCCGCCTGAGTCCTCGCCATCCGAACCGCCCATTGCAATAGACCGTTTCCATGACGCTACCTTCTCTTCCCCATCCCGAGTTCCGACTGGGCGTGCTGGTTCCGCCAGCCAATCCCACCGTGGAGATCGAGTACCCCGCATTGCTGCCCGCTGGCGTGGCCCTGCACGCCATGCGTCTGCCTGTCATTCCTGGCGACCTGGACGCACGCAATCGTGGCTATGTGCAAGCCTATGCCGAATGCATCAAAGGTTTCGGCTCGCTCAAGCTCGATGCCATCGCCGTGGCGATGACCGGCCCGCAGTATCGCCTGTTGTTTGAGGGTGACGTGGCGCTGTGCCAGCGTCTGTCGGAGGCGGCCGAGGTGCCGGTCGAGACGGCCAGCATGGCGCTCTATCATGCCCTGAAGGCCCTCGGTATCGAGCGGCTGAGCCTGTTGTCGCCCTATCCGAACTGGTTGACCAATTTGGCCGTGGCCTATTGGGAGAGCGCGGGTTTCAAAGTCGATCACATCCAGGCCTTCGACGACAAGTTGGTGGCTTACTCGGTGACGCCGGAGGAGGTGGCGCGGGCTCTGCTCGAGACCCGAACCGAAGCGGGCGGCGCGGTCGTGATGAGCGGTACCGGGATGCGCACCCTTGAAGCGCTGCATCAGGCCCAGGGCATCACGCCATTGCTGTCTTCCAATCTTTGCAGCGTGTGGAGCCTGGCACGGCGTATCCCCGGCGGCAACATTGCGCCATGGATGGCAGCCGCCCTGCCCAGCGCCTTGCTCTGACGCGAATACTCAAGGGGAACATAATGAAAAACCATCCGAAACGCGGCGTCCGCCATCTCATGCTGGCCCTGGCCGCGATGCTTGGCCTGGGCGCTGGCGCGCACGCCGAACGGCCGTTGCCGGACTATCCCGACAGACCTATCAGGATGATCGTGCCGTTTCCGGCAGGCGGCACTACTGATATCGTGGCCCGCCTCGCCGCCAAGGGCGTCACTACCCGTTGGGGCCAGACGGTCGTCATCGAGAACAAGGGTGGGGCGGGCGGCATGATAGGTACGGCCGAAGGCGCGCGCGCCGCGCCCGATGGCTACACCCTGGTGATGGGGAATAACCAGACCTATTCGACCAATGCGTCGCTGTTCGCCAAGCCGTCCTTCGACATCGCCCGCGGCGTCACGCCCGTGGCCATGCTTACTCGGACCAAGCATCTGCTGGTGGTGCGCAAGGACTCACCCATCAAGACCTATCAGGACTTGGTGGCCGCGGGCAAGCGCCAGAACCTGAACTATGGTTCGCCGAGCGTGGGATCCTCTTCGCACATCATCAGCGATGCCTTGCAGCGGGCCGCGGGCATGCAGGCCAACCACATTCCCTATAGAGGCTCCGCGCCTCTGATGGTGGACTTGCTGGGAGGCCAGATCGATTTCAGTACTGCCACCTACGGCAGCGTCGCGGGCTATATCCGCGACGGCAAGCTGCGCGCGCTGGCCATCACCGGTGAACAACGAGATGCCGAGTTGCCGGAAGTGCCCACGTTTACCGAGCTCGGCTTGACAACGCTGTCGCTCGATTCCTGGGTTGGCCTCTACGGTCCGGCCAAACTGCCAGAGAATATTGCGCGCGCCTGGAGCGATGCCGTGGCCAGCGTGCTGAAAGAACCCGAGGTGATCAATACGCTCAAGGCGGCGGGCTTCGAAGTCTGGTTCAAGCCCTACGACGAGATGAAGACCTTTCATCTCGAAGAGATCAGGCGTTGGGCGGCCGAGGTCAAGGCCGGCGGTATTTCGCTCGATTGAAGCGCGACGCGGCGATTCGTGAACACGAGCCGACGATGCGCAGCAATAGGCAATCGTTTTAAGCCAAAGTCCGCGGCGGCGCTGGCGCACGGACGCCGGAATGATGCTCCGGCGACCGGCAGACTCCCGCCTGGTCAGCGGCACGAGGAGAGACGCGAGGGGGCGGCTTACGGAAGGGCGCCGAGTTGGGCGGCGACGTGGTCGGCCGCGCGCTCGATGTGCGACCGCATGAGGGACTCGGCGAGCCGCGCATCGCGCCGGGAGATGGCCCGCACGATCTGCCAGTGCTCTTCGAAGGCATCGTCCTTGCGCTCGAGCACGGAGCCCGAATGGCGGCGGTAGATGCGCAGCAGATGGTAGAGGTCGTCGCATAGCGCCGTGATGATGCGCTTGTTGCCGCTGGCCCGCACGATGCGCTCGTGCAGATCGAAGTGGCGCTCGGCGCCGTCTTGCCTGGCGCGCTGGTGGGCTTCGAGGTCGCGCTGCAACTGTTCGATATCGGCGTCGCTCATGCGTTGCGTGGCCAGGAAACAGGCCACGCCCTCCAGGCCCATGCGCATCTGGAACAGCTCCAGGGCGGACGCGGCCGTCATGCTGACCACGCGCGCCTTGGTGTAGGGCTCGCGCGTGACGATCTGGATGCCCTGCAGGCGGCGCACGGCCTCGCGCACCGGGCCGCGGCTGACGCCGAACTCGCGCGCGAGCTCGACCTCGTTGATCACGCTGCCCGGGGCGAGCGCGCCAGCATAGATGCTGTCCAGCATGCGCTGATACACCACGTCGGTAAGCGGTGCGTCGATGCCGTCTTTGTCGATGGTCGTAATAGGCCTGTCCTTCATGGGGCGTAAAGGTAGAAGGACGGCTTTCACCTGTCAACGTTTTTACGAGGGCGGCCCGGCCGCGCCTCAGCCGGCCAGGGCTGCGGCGGCTTTACTTTTCATGTGTAGGATGGCGGCGGTCAGGGCCTGGCCCTGTGCGGCGAATCTGTCTTGGGCATGTCCGAGATAGGCTTGCCGGGCCTGCCAAAGCAGGGGCCGGTATGTTTCGGGCAGGCGTGCCAAGGCCCAGTCGGCCGCCATGTCCTTCGGAGCGATGGCGCCGGTGGCCGCGCTATACCAGACGCGCGCCAGTGTGAGCAGCACGTGCCGCTCGTCCCCCGACCAGTCGTCGGGCGTGCGCCAGAGGTCCAGCGTGGTGGAGAGCGCGGCGTAAAAGTCCGTCTTGGGAACGGGGGCGAACAAGCGATCCGCGGGAGGGCCGACCAAGGCGATGCTGTGCTGGCGAGCCTTGGCGAACAGTATCGCCAGATCCGGATCGAGGGTGTCGGCCTCGATGATCCCGGCCAGGATGTCCTGTCGCTGCCATTCGCCGAATTGCAGATGCCGCAAGGGCGGATAGCGCCACGGCGCGATATCGGTGTGAAGCACCAGGGTGACTTCAAGGGCCCGCAATGCCGGGTCGTCGCCGGGCGGCGCCGAGATGCGCAGCAGGTCGGCGACCAGCGATCGCCGTTGCGCCTCGTCCAGCTTGGCGCTCGCGGTCACCAGGAGGTCGATGTCGCTCAGAGGTTTGAGGCCGCCGTACAGCGCCGAGCCGTAGAGATGGACTGCCATCAGGCTCGTGGGGAGGTGGCGCTGGATGACATCGAGCGCCAGGGAAAGCTGTGGCCGTATTTCGGTGGGGACGAGACGGTTCATGGCGCCATGATAGCCGTCAGGGCGCCGGGGCCCGGTCAGCCCGCCGTTTCCTCCAGCCCCACCAGGATGGCGCGGCCGCCATCGATGATGTCGCGCTCGATCGCGGCGGCGCAGGCTTCGGGGTCGCCGGCCCGCAGGGCCTCCAACAGCCCCTCGTGCGGATGGGGCTCGATCGCGGCTGGGTCCACGTGGTGATAGATGAGGTTGAGATAAGGCCCGGTGCGTATCCAGAGCGATTCGATCAGGGCTACCAGCTCCGGGCGTTCGCTCAGCTGGTAGATGGCGAAGTGCACCTCTCGGTTCAGCCGCATGGTGGCGGGATAGTCGCCGGCGCGCTTGGCCGCGATCATGCGTTGGTGCAGGACCTCGACCGCTTCGATAGCCGCCGGGCTGGCGTGGGGCGCGGCGCAGCGGCTGGCCAGGCGTTCAAGCGCCACGCGGATATCGCGCAATTCAATGAACTGGGCCTTGCTCAGGACCGGCACCGTGACGGAGCGGTTCAGGTTCATGGTCAGCGCGCGCTCGGCGACCAGTTGCAGCATGGCCTCGCGCACGGGTGTCTGGCTCACGCCTAGGCGTTCGGACACCATGCGGCCGGTCAGCTTCTGGCCGGGCAGCAATTCACCGTTGGCCAGGGAGGCGCGCAAAGACTGATAGACCTTGGACGACAGGCTGCTGTGGGCAATGCGCTCGCCGGGGACGGCATCGTCAAGAGAGAGGGAATCGGGCGGCATCGATAGGGGCGTTGCGGAAAGTTTTAGCTTCATACCACACAACCGGCGCCGCGCAGGGCGGCGGCGGAGATACAGTTGTTACGTTGACACAAATTATATTTTATAGAATATTAAAAAAGACCAAGGAGGAGACACCATAATGAGCGTCACGCACGCATTGCATTCCCGCGGCCTGTTGCAGCACGGCACGGTCGCCCATCGCATCGCCGCCGGCCTGAAGCGCCACGGTGTGGAATTTCTGTTCGGGCAGAGCCTGCCTTCGCTGGTGCACCTGGCTGGCCGCGAGTTCGGCATCCGCCAGGTGGCGTATCGCCAGGAAAACACGGGGGGCTATATGGCCGACGCCTATGCGCGCGTGAGCGGCAAGCCCGGGATCGTGACCGCGCAGAACGGACCGGCGGCCGCGCTGCTGGTGGCGCCGCTGTCCGAGGCGCTGAAGGCCTCGGTGCCGGTGATCGCGCTGGTGCAGGACGTCAATCGCGACCAGACCGACCGCAATGCCTTCCAGGAGCTGGACCACGAGTCCATGTTCCGTTCTTGCGCCAAGTGGGTGCGCCGCGTCATCGACGCCGGCCGCATCGACGATTACCTGGACATGGCCTTTACCGCCGCCTGCGGCGGCCGTCCCGGCCCCGCCGTGCTGCTCTTGCCGGCCGATCTTCTGCTGGAGACCGCGCCCGAGCCGGACCTGGCCGTGCGCCGCGCCAGCCTGGGCCACTTTCCGCTGGACCGAGGGCTGCCGGCCGGCGAGGCGCTGCAGGAGGCCGCGCGCCTGCTTGCGCAGGCCGAGCGTCCGGTGGTGATCGCCGGCGGCGGTGTCCACTTGTCGGGCGCCAGCCAGGCGCTGGCCGCCTTGCAGGAGGCCGCCTCGCTGCCCGTGGCCACGACCGTGATGGGCAAGGGCGCGGTGGACGAGACCCATCCGCTGTCCATCGGGGTGGCGTCGTACTTCATGGGCGAGAACGGCGCGGCGCGGCCGATGAAGCCCCTGATCGCCGAGGCCGATGTGGTGCTGCTGGTGGGCAACCGGACCAATCAGAACGGCACGGATTCCTGGAAGCTGTATCCGCGCGATGCGCGCTACATCCACATCGACGTCGATCCCCAGGAGGTGGGCCGCAATTATGAGGCGCTGCGCCTGGTGGGCGATGCGCGGCTGAGCCTGGAGGCCCTGGCGCGCGCATTGCAGCAGCAGGACCTGGGCCGCCGACGCGCCGCGCGCGCCGGCGTCGAGGCGGCCATCGCGCAAGGCCGCCAGGCCTATGAGCGCCAGACTGGTGATGTCAACGGCAGCGCAGCCTCGCCCATCCGTCCGGAGCGGCTGATGCGCGAGATCGATCGTCTGCTGACTCCCGAGACCCTGGTGGTGGCCGACGCCAGCTATTCCTCGATCTGGGTGGCCAACTGCCTGCGCGCCCGTGGCGTGGGCAGCCGTTTCATTACCCCACGCGGCCTGGCCGGCCTGGGTTGGGGCTTGCCGATGGCGCTGGGCGCGCGCGTGGCGCGGCCCGAGGCGCCGGTTATCTGTCTGGTCGGCGACGGCGGTTTCGCCCACGCCTGGGCGGAGCTGGAGACCGCTGTGCGCATGAAGCTGCCGGTGGTGCTGGTGGTGTTGAACAACGGCATCCTGGGCTATCAGAAGCACGCCGAGAACATCAAGTTCGGCGCCTACACGGATGCTTGCGAGTTCGCGCCGGTCGACCATGCCGCCATCGCGCGCGCGGTGGGCGCGCGCGGCCAGCGCATCGAACAGGCCCACGATCTGGCGCCGGCGCTACAGGAGGCCTTGAAGGCTGGCACGGTCACCTTGCTGGACGTGGTGACCGACCCGAACGCCTACCCGCCGGTGACTTGGTACGAGGGCGCCTGAACGCCCGCGCTTCTCGCAACCCGGTTTCTGGAGGGCCAGGATGGAAACCGTTGTGCAGTTGTTGATATCAGGCGTCCTGCTGGGCGGCGTCTATGCCTTGGGCGCGATGGGGTTGAACCTTATCTTCGGCGTGGCCAAGGTGGTGAACTTCGCCCATGGCGAATTCCTGATGATAGGGATGTATGCGGCGTATTGGCTGTGGACCCTGACGGGCATCAATCCGTATTGGGGTTCGCCGCTGATCTTCGCCGGCGGGGCCGTGCTGGGCCTGGTGTTCTATCAAGGTCTGATCCGCTACACGATCTACAAGACTGAGATGACCCAGGTGTTCGCCACGCTGGGCGTGGGCATCGTGTTGCAGAACGTGGCCCTGATGGCCTTCTCGGCCGACTATCTCACGGTGAAGATCCTGCCGCCGCAGCGGGAGTCCCTGCCTTTGTTCGGCGCCTATGTGAGCACCACGCGCCTGGTGTCGTTTCTGTTTGCCGTGGCGGCGATGGGCGGCACGCTGCTCTTCATCAAGCGCACCTACCTGGGCAAGGCCATCGAGGCCGTCTCGCAGGATCTCTCGGCGGCCCGACTGGTCGGTATCAATGTCAACCGGGTGCTCAGCGTGGCATTCGCGTTGGGCATCGGGCTGACGGTGCTGGCCGGCGGCGTGCTCATTCCCAGCTTTTATGCCTTTCCCAGCGTGGGCTCGAGCTTTGTGCTGATTTCCTTCGTGGTGGTGGTGCTGGGCGGCCTGGGCAATGTGGCCGGCACGGTGGCCGGGGGGCTCATCCTGGGCCTGATCGAAACCGTGGTCGGCTTTTTCGAGCCGGACCTGAAGGAAGCCACGCATTTTGTCTTGCTCATCGTGCTGCTCGCCTGCCTGCCCAATGGCTTGTTCGGCGTCAAGGGCGCGGAAAAGGAGGGGCTGAAATGAAAGCGCTTGCTTGGCTGGACCGGCGGCGGGGAGATGGCGCCGGCGCCTTGGCGCTGTTGGCGCTGGCCCTGGGCCTGCCCTTCGTGGTCGAGGACCGCTTTTATCTGAACCTGCTGTTCCTGGTGATGCTCTACGGCGGGCTGGCCTCGGCCTGGAATCTGCTCGGCGGCTTCGCGGGCCAGTTCTCGCTCGGCCACACGGCCTTCTTCGGAATAGGCGCGTATACCTCGACGCTGCTTTACACCATGGCGGGCGTGTCGCCCTGGGTAGGCGCGCTGGCCGGCGTGGCCTTGTCGGCCTTGCTGGCTTTTCTGATCTCGTATCCGACCTTCCGCCTGCGCGGCGTGTTCTTCTCCATGGCCACCATCGCGGTCGGCGAGACGGCGCGCATCGTGCTGTTGTGGTTGCGGCGCTATGCCGAGATCCCCTATGGCATCAGCATCAATTATGAGCCGGGCCTGGCGCGCATGATGTTCGCCGAGCCGCGCAGCTATGCGCTGTTGGGCGGTCTGTTCATGCTGATGGTCTGCGCCGTGGCCTACGTGCTGTCGCGCAGCCGGCCGGGCTATTACCTCAACGCCCTGCGCGACAACGAGGAGGCGGCCCGCGCCAGCGGCATCGATCTGCGCCGCTACAAGCTGCTGGCCCTGCTGCTGAGCGCGGCCTTCACCTCGCTGGGCGGCACGTTGATGGCGCAGTACGTGCTCTATATCGAACCGGGCACGGTGTTCAGTCTGGCGATATCGGTCGACTTGGCGCTGATGTCCATCCTGGGCGGGCTGGGCACGCTGGCCGGCCCGTTGCTGGGGGCGGCCGTGGCGGTGCCCTTGCAGGAATTCCTGCGCGACTGGCTGGGTTCGGCCGGCGCCGGCGCGCATCTGGCGGTCTATGGCGCTTTGCTGGTGGTCATCGTGATGATCATGCCCCAAGGCGTGGTCGGCGCTTGGTCGCAGCGCCGGCGCAAACAGGTAAATCGAACCCGGGAGGCGGCGCGCCATGCTTGATGTCGATGCCGTGGAAAAACGTTTCGGCGGCCTGTGCGCCGTCGACAAGGTCAGCCTCTCGGTGGCCGAGCGCGAAATCCTCGCCCTGATCGGTCCCAACGGGGCTGGCAAGACGACGCTATTCAACCTGATTGCCGGCGCGCTCGCGCCGGACGCGGGGGCTATCCGCTTTCAGGGCGAGGCGCTGCCCGCGGGCGATGCCGCCGGCACCTGCCGCCGCGGACTGGCGCGCACTTTCCAGATTCCCCAGCTGTTCAGCTCAATGTCGGTGTTGGATACCGTCATGGTGGGGGCCTTGCGCCGCCATGCCGACATCGGACGCGCGCGAGAGCTTGCCCGGGAAGTCGTGCACCGGGTCGGCCTGGGCGGGCGCGAGGAGCAGCCGAGCGCGACGCTGACCATCAGCGGCAAGAAGCGCCTGGAGGTCGCGCGCGCCCTGGCCACGGGGCCGCGCATGATCCTGCTGGATGAAGTCATGGCGGGACTGGTGATGGCCGAAGTCGCGGGCATTCTCGACCTGATACGCGCGCTGCGGGACGGCGGCATGACGGTCTTGCTGGTCGAACACAACATCGAAGCGGTATTGAGCGTGGCCGACCGGGTGGTGGTGCTGGACCAGGGCCGCAAGATCGCCGATGGCGCGCCCAGGGCGGTGCTGGACCATCCCGACGTGGTGCGGGCCTATCTGGGAGACGATTGTGTCATTGCTTGAAATCGACGCGCTGCACGTCTCGTACGGCGATACCCGGGTGCTGTTCGGCGTGGACATCACGCTGGAACAGGGCGAGGTGGTGGCCATCGTTGGCGCCAACGGGGCAGGCAAGACCACGCTGATGCGCGCCATCGCCATGTTGCAGCCGGCCGACAGCGGCAGTGTCCGCCTCGATGGCCGCGACCTGACCGGCACGGCCACGCATGACGCCGTGGCGCGTGGGCTGGTCTATGTGCCTGAAGGCCGGCGTCTGTTCCCGCGCTTGAGCGTGAAGACCAATCTTGAACTGGGGGCTTTTACGCCGCACGCCCGGGCCGGGCGCGAGCAGACGCTGCAGACCGTCTACGAGTTGTTTCCGGTGCTCAAGGCGCGCGCCTCGCAGTTGGCGGGGACGATGTCCGGCGGTGAGCAGCAGATGTGCGCCATCGGCCGCGGCCTGATGGCCCAGCCGCGTGTGCTGATGATAGACGAGGTCTCGCTTGGCCTGGCGCCCGTGGTGGTTTCCAAGGTCTACGAGGCCATAGCCCGCATCCGCGCGCTGGGCACCTCGGTGCTGTTGGTGGAGCAGAACGTGCGCCAGGCCATCAAGGCTTGCGACCGTGGCTATGTGATCAAGCAGGGCCGAGTGGTGCTGGCCGGCGACCGTGATGAGTTGAACGACAACCCCGAGGTGCGACGGGCCTATCTGGGGATTTAACCCGAAAACACATGCCCGCATGAACGGGCGGAGGAGACAATGATGTTCAAGCAAAGTTGGGCGGCGGCGCTGGGCGCCCTGTTCGCGGCGGTTTCATTGGGCGCCGCGACGGCGGCGCGGGCCGAGATCAAGATCGGCGTGGTGTTGCCGCTGACCGGGCCGCTGGCCTCCCTGGGCAATGACGTCAACCGGGGCTTCGAGCTGGCCCGAGAGATGGTCAACGCCAAGGGAGGGGTCAAGGGCGAGAGCGTGCGCTTCGTCACCGTGGACGTGCCGGGCTCCAATGAAGCGGCCTCGCAGGCCACGCGCCTGATCACGCGCGACGGCGTGAAGGTGATCGTGGGCTCTTACGCCAGTTCGATTTCTTTTGCCGCCAGCCAGGTGGCCGAGCGCAATGGCGTGATCTATGTCGAGCAGGGCGCGGTGGCGGACGACATCACCAAGCGTGGCTTCAAGAATCTGTTCCGCTTTATTTATCCCGCGTCCGAGTTGGGGCGCGGCGGGGCGCAGTACGCCACCGATGAGCTCCTGCCCCGCCTCGGCCTGGAGCCCGGCAAGACGCGGGTCGCCATCATGAACGAGGACAGCTCGTATGGCGAGGCCGTGGCCGAGGGCGCGCGCAAGTGGCTCAAGGAAAAAGGCGTGCAGGTGGTGGATTCGGCCAGCTATAGCTATCGGACCACCGACCTGTCCTCGGTGGTGCAGCGCTTCAAGGCCAGCCGCCCCGACATCGTGATCGCCTGCTCGTATACGCCCGACGGCATTCTGTTCTGGCGCCAGGCGCGCGAAGCGAACCTGGAACTCAAGGCCATGATAGGCAATGGCGGGGCACACAACATTCCGGATTTCGCGCAGGCCCTGGGCGATGACGTCAATGGCATTTTCAATGCCGGAACCTCGGCGTATTTCAATCCGGAAGGCCTCAAGCCCGAGGCGGCGCAGCTGTTCCGCGATTTCCACCGCGAGTACGAGAAGAAGTTCGGCCGCAAGCCCTCGGCGCATTCGGCCATGGGCTTTAACGCGATGTGGGTGCTCCTGAGCGATGTGCTGCCGGCTGCCGGCGGCACCGACCCGAAGAAAGTGCGCGAAGCTTTCCTGGCCTTGGACAAGCCGGTGGGCTCGACCATGGTCGGCTGGGGCCTGAAGTTCGATCCGCAGACAGGCAACAACACCCGCGCCTTTCCGATGATAGACCAGTGGCAGGAACAGCAGATCCGCACCATCTATCCCACCGAATTCGGCGTCACCGACCGCATTACCACGCCGCTGCCGGCCTGGAGGCAGCGCGCCAACGTCGGCAAATAGGCGCGGCCATTTCACAAGGAGATCGCATGCTTGCCTTGCGCAAAACGGGCCCGCAGCCGGGCCTGAATTTCGAAGAAGTCGCGGCCCCGGGGGCGCCTGGCCCGGATGAGGCCTTGATACAGGTGGAGGCCGCAGGCATCTGCGGTTCCGACCTGCACGTCTACGACTGGGATGCGAGCTATGCGTTCATGCGCGCCCGTCTGCCGGTGACGATAGGGCATGAGTTCTGCGGTCGCGTCGTGGCGCTGGGCAGCCAGGCCGCCGGGCTGGCCGAAGGTGACCTGGTGGCTGTGGTGCCGACGGCCAGCTGCATGAAGTGCCAGCTGTGCGCGGCCGGCCAGCCGCAGCGCTGTCTGTCGCGCTCCACGCTGGGTCTGACGCGCGATGGCGCTTTCGCCCGGCAGGTGAGGGTGCCGGCCCTGAGCTGCATCCGCCTGGCCGGGCATACGCTGCCTGCCCTGGCCGCCATGCTGGAACCGTTGGCCGTGGGCGACAACGCCGCGCTGGTAGGCGAGATCGGTTTTGGCGATACGGTGGTTGTGCTGGGCCCGGGCACGATAGGGCAGGCGATCGCGCGCGCGGCCCGCTGGCGCGGCGCCGAGCGCGTCGTGGTGGTGGGCAAGGGCGACGGCCCGCGCCTGCGCACGGCGCTGGCCGTGGGCGCCACGCATGCCATCGACCTGGAACAGGGGCTGACGCTGCCCCAGGCGTTGGAGCAGGCTCTGGGCGCCGGACAGGCTGACGTGGTGGTGGAGGCGACGGGGCATCCGTCCAGCATTGCCGACGGGCTGTCCATCCTGCGCAAGGACGGCGTCCTGGTGAGCGCCGGCATACATGCCCGGCCCGCCAGCCTGGACATGACGGCGCTGGTGCGCAACCGTCAGCAGATACGCGGCGCGCACGCCTCGCGGCGGGCATCGTGGTTGAGCATCGCGCGGCGCATCGCCGAACAGCCCGAGGACGTGCTGCCCATGGTGTCGGCCGAGCTGCCGCTGGCCGAGGGCCTGCAGGGATTTGCGCAGTGCCGCGCACGCGCGGTGTCCAAGATCATTCTGCGTCCCGGCGACTAGACCGGCGCGCGCTCAAAGGAGATAGCGATGGCAGGGAGATGGAAACAGCGGCCCCCCGGGTCCAATTGGGGCGACTTCGGGCCGGACGATGAATTGGGACGCTTGAACCTGCTCACGCCCGAAGGGCGGCTGCGGGCGGCGCGCGAGGTGCGTACTGGAGAGGTGTTCTGCCTGAGTCTGCCCCTGGATCTGCCTGGCGGCACGGCGCTCAATCCTAACCGGCATCCGCCGGTGCGGCACGTGGCCCAGCGCAAGGAGGGCCGGCCCAGTGTCAACTATCCGCTGCGGCTGGAGGATGAGCGCTATATCGATTGCTCCAGCGACGATTCCGTGACGCTGTTCACGCAGTACTCCACCCAATGGGATGCGCTGTCCCATGTGGGCCAGCATTTCGATGCCGATGGCGACGGCGTGGCCGAACCGCTCTATTACAACGGTTTCCGCGGTGGCGAGGATGTTTTGGCGCCGCAGGATGGCGGGCCGGTGGCGCGCCGGCTGGGCATAGAAAAGATGGCCGAGACCGGCGTGCAGGGCCGGGGCGTGCTGGTCGATCTGCATGCCCATCTGGGCAATGAGCGCGTCTATGTGGGTTATGAGCAGCTGCGCGCCATCATGCGCGCCGATGGTGTGGAGGTCGAGCGCGGCGACATGCTTTGCCTGCATACCGGCTTTGCCCAGCGCTTGATCGACATGGGCGGCGATCCCGATCCCCGTGTGCTGCACCATAGCTGCGCCGTGCTGGATGGGCGCGATCCCGAGCTTCTGCGCTGGATAGACGAAAGCGGGATATCGGTGCTGATCGCCGATAACTTCGCGGTCGAGGGCTATCCCTATGATCACGGCGATTGTTCGCATTGCGAAGGATTGCCGCTGCACCAGGCCTGCCTGTTCCGTTTGGGCATCCACCTGGGCGAACTCTGGTATCTGACCCCGCTGGCCGCCTGGCTGCGCGAACACAAACGCCATCGTTTCATGCTGACCTGCCCGCCCTTGCGCCTGCCCGGTTCATTCGGCTCGCCTGTCACGCCGGTGGCCACGGTCTAGGAGCGCACCCATGGGACGCTTTGACAGCCGTGTGGCGGTCGTGACGGGAGGGCAGCGCGGCATCGGGCTGGCCGTGGCCGCCCGCCTGTGCGAGGAGGGCGCCAGCGTGGTGCTCTTCGATCTCGACGAGCCGCAGCTGGAGGCGGCCGTTGCCAGCCTGGACGCAAGCGGCGCGCGGGCCATGGCGGTCGGCGGCAGCGTGGCCAGCGCGGCCGATACGGCGCGTCTGGCCGATGCGGCCGTCCAGCGCTACGGCCGCATCGACATCCTGGTCAACAACGCCGGCATTTCGCCCAAGCATGGGGGCGTGCGCGCGCCCACCGCCACGGTCGATCCGGACGAGTGGCGGCGGGTGCTGGAGATCAACCTGACCGGCGCCTTGCTCTGTGCCCAGGCCTGCCTGCCGCATATGCGGCGCCAGCGCTATGGCCGCATCGTCAACATCGCGTCGCAGGCCGCGCGCATGGTGTCGGCCATCGCGGGCGGGCATTATGCGGCGTCCAAGTCCGGCCTGCTGAGCTTGGCGCGCACGCTGGCGCTGGAGGGCGGCCCGGATGGGATCACGGCCAATTGCGTGGCGCCCGGACGCATCATGACGCCCATGGCTGCCGAAGCCGGCGCGGCGGCCAACGCCCAGTATCTGCAGCGCATTCCGGTCGGGCGGCTGGGCACGCCCGGCGATGTCGCCGGCGCGGTGGCCTACTTGGCCTCGGAGGAGGCGGGTTTCGTGAGCGGCGCGATTATCGATGTGAACGGGGGAGGCTATATGCCCTGACCGCGCGCGTCCGGACGCGGCGGCAAGCACGGCGCACGGCGCCGGATAACAGGCCCAAGAGGCCGGAGGAGACAACGATGCAAGGGTTCAAGCATGTGGTGGCGGCGCTCTGCCTGGCGGGCTCGGTCGGCGCGCAGGCCGCCTATCCGGAGCGGGAGATTCGGATGGTGGTCAATTACGGCGCGGGCGGCGTGACCGATGTCGCCACGCGCGTGATGGTCAAGGCGCTGGAGGCGCGCCTGGGCCAGCCTGTGGTGGTCGAGAACAAGCCGGGCGGGCAGGCGACGCTGGGGCCGGCCTATGTGGCGCGCCAGCCGGCGGACGGCTACACCCTGGGCGTGGTGACGTTCTCGGCGGTGGCCATCACGCCGCACATGGTCCGCACCCCCTATACGGCCGATGATTTCAGCTTCATCGGCGGTTTCGGGCGCTTCCGCTATGGCCTGGCCGTGCAGACCGACTCGCCTTACCGCAATGTGCAGGACTTTCTTGCCGCGGCGCGCGATAAACCCCTGTTCTTTGCTACGCCCGGCGCGCCCAACAACCTGGCCTTTTTCGACATGGGTAAGAAATACGGCGCGAAATTCGAGCAGGTGTTATACAAGTCGGGTACGGAATCGGTCTCGGCCTTGGTTGGCGGCCAGGTGCAGGCCGTCATCCAGACGCCGTCGGAAATCCTGCCCCAGGTCGAGGGCGGCCGACTGCGTCTGCTGGCCTCGGTCAGCCCGGCGCGCTGGGACAACCTGCCCGATATGCCGACCATGACAGAGCAGGGCGTGGATGTCGCCATCGATTCCTGGATGGGGATCGCCGTGCCGCGCGGCACGCCGCCGGCGGTGCGTGCCAGGCTGGAGACCGCGCTGCAGGAGGCCATGCAGGATCCCGCGCTGCGCGAGGGCTTGAACAAAATGGGCATCGATCCGGTCTGGGCATCGGGTCAGGATTACGACAAGATGCTGCGCGAGGGCTACGCCACCATGCGCGCCCGGCTGGAGCAGGCCGGCGCGCCCGTGCTGTCCAAGCCGTGAACGATTGCGGCACATCACCGGGAGAGGGTATGGCATTGCAAGCGGATCTGCGGGGCAAGCGGGCCCTGGTCACGGGGGCGTCCAGCGGCCTGGGCGCGCATTTCGCCGCGGTCCTCCTGGCGCACGGGGCCGAGGTCGTCATCGCGGCGCGCCGCCTGCCGCTGTTGCAGGCGCTGGCCGAGCGCCTGGGGTCCGCGGCGCAATGCCTGGAACTGGACGTGACCGACGGCGCCTCCTGTCAGGAAGCGGCCGGCCGCGCCGGTCCGATCGACATCCTGGTCAACAACGCCGGGCTGGTCAGGGAAAGCCCGGCGATAGCCCATGCCGAAGCGGATTGGGATTGCGTGATGGACACCAATCTGAAGGGCATGTTCCTCGTGGCCCAGGCGCTGGCCGGCGGCATGCGCGAGCGCGGCGGCGGCAGCATCATCAATATCGCTTCCGTCTTGGGGCTCAGGCAGGCTAGCGGGGTGGTTTCCTATGCCGTGTCCAAGGCCGGCGCGATCCAGCTCACCAAGACGCTGGCGCTGGAATGGGCCCGCCACGGCATCCGGGTCAACGCCCTGGCTCCGGGCTATATCGATACTCCGCTGAACCAGGGCTTTTGGCAAAGCGAGGGCGGCCAGGCCCTGATCCGGCGTATCCCTCAGCGGCGGCTGGGCCAGCTGGGCGACCTGGATGGGCCGCTGCTGCTGCTGGCTTCGGATGCCTCGCGCTACATGACCGGCTCGGTGCTGGCGGTCGACGGCGGCCATCTGGTCAACACACTCTGAAGGAAGTCAGCCATGTTCACGCAAGCCCCTACGGAGCGCAGCCGCCTCATCGCCGAGCGCGTCGAGGCCTTTGTGCGCGAGAAGGTCGTGCCCTTTGAGCGCGATCCGCGCAATGGCGCTCACGGCCCGTCCGAAGCGCTCGTGCGCGAATTGCGCGCGCTGGCCCGCGAGGCCGGCGTGCTCACGCCGCACATTCTCGCCGACGGCCAGCACCTGACACAGCGCGAGACAGCCGCCGTGCTCAAACGCTCGGGCCTGTCGCCCTTGGGGCCGGTGGCCGTCAACACCATGGCGCCGGACGAAGGCAATATGTATTTGCTGGGCAAGATCGCCACGCCGGCGCAGCGCGAGCGCTTTCTGGACAAGCTGCTGCGCGGCCAGGCGCGGTCGGCGTTTTTCATGACCGAGCCGGCCGAATTGGGCGGCGCGGGCTCCGATCCTTCCATGCTGCTGACTCAGGCGGTGCCGGACGGAGAGGATTGGGTCATCAACGGCCAGAAAATGTTCATCACGGGCGCGCAGGACGCGGCCGCGGGCATCATCATGGCGCGCTCGGGCACCACGCCGGACAACAAGGTGCAGGCCACCATGTTCCTGGTGGATCTGCCGCATCCGGCCATACGCATCGCGCGCGTGCTGGACACCCTGGACAGTTCCATGCCGGGCGGCCACGCCCATGTGCTGATCGAGAACCTGCGGGTGCCCGCCAGCCAGATACTGGGCGAGCCGCACAAGGGCTTTCATTACGCCCAGGTCCGGCTGTCGCCGGCGCGCCTGTCGCATTGCATGCGCTGGCTGGGCTCGGCCGCGCGAGCCAACGAGATCGCCACCGCCTATGCGGTCAAGCGGCGCGCCTTCGGCAAGCCGCTGATCGATCATGAGGGGGTGGGTTTTATGTTGGCCGACAATCTCATCGACCTGCAGCAGGCGGCGCTCATGATCGACTGGTGCGCCGATGTGCTCGACGGCGGCTCGCTGGGCACGGCCGAAAGCTCCATGGCCAAGGTTGCCGTTTCCGATGCCCTGTTCCGGGTGGCGGACCGTTGCGTGCAGGTGATGGGCGGATCCGGCGTGCTGCGCGACAGCATCGTCGAGCAGGTGTTTCGCGAGGTGAGGGCCTTCCGCATCTATGATGGCCCGACCGAAGTCCACAAGTGGTCGCTGGCCAAGAAGATCAAGCACGAGGCCGGGGAGGCGCGCCATGGCCAGCACCTTTGACGGCACGATGCCGGTGCGCGAGGCGCACCGTATCGACACCGAGGCGGTCGAGCGCTGGATGAAGGGGCATGTGCCGGATTATGCCGGCCCGCTGACCATCGAGCAGTTCAAGGGCGGGCAATCCAATCCGACCTATTGCCTGCGAACGCCCGCGCGCAGCTATGTGCTGCGCCGCAAGCCGCCTGGCGTGCAGATCAAGGGCGCCCACGCCGTGGAGCGGGAGGCGCGCGTCATGGCGGCGCTGGGCCAGGCGGGCTTTCCAGTGCCGCGCGTGTATGGCCTGTGCACCGATGAGACGGTGATCGGCAGCTGGTTTTTCGTCATGGAGATGGTCCAAGGCCGTATCTTCTGGGACGCCGGCTTTCCGGACCAGGCCGCCGCGGAGCGGGGCGCCTACGCGGACGCCATGAACGCCACGTTGGCGGCCCTGCATGGCATTGCGCCCGAGCAGGCCGGGCTGGACGATTACGGCAAGCGCGAGCCCTACGTGGCGCGGCAGGTGGCGCGCTGGTCGCGCCAGTATCTCGATGATGAGCGCGCCGGCCGCCATCCCGCCATGGACCGCCTGATCGAATGGCTGCCCCGGCATCTGCCCGCGACGGAAGAGGTGACCATCATCCACGGCGATTTCCGCGTCGACAACATGATTTTCCATCCCACCGAGCCGCGCGTGATCGCCGTGCTCGACTGGGAGCTTTCCACCCTGGGCAATCCGTTGGCCGACTTCGCCTATCACGCCATGATGTACCGCATGCCGCCGGATATCCTGGGCGGCATCGCCGGCCGCGCGGCCGAGGGCATGCCCGCCGAGGCCGATTATGTGCGCGCCTATTGCGAGCGCACCGGGCGCGCGGCCATTGCCGATCTCGATTTCTACATCGCTTTCAATATGTTCCGTTTCGCGGCCATCCTGCATGGCATCCGCGGCCGCGCCCTGCGCGGCACCGCGGCCAGCGCCGACGCGGTCGCCATGGGCGAGCGCTATGGGCGCGTGGCGGACCTGGCCTGGGCGCAGGCGCGGCGCGTCGGGCGCGCGGCGGCAGAATAGACAGGCGCCATGGCCGGCGCGCGGCTTATTCCGCCGCGTCGTCGAAGATGGTCTGCGCCAGGTGGAAGGCGGCGTTGGCGGCCGGCACGCCGCAGTAGATGGCGGTCTGCATCAGCACTTCCTTGATCTCGTCCTGGGACACGCCGTTGTTCTTGGCCGCGCGCAGGTGCAGCGCCAGTTCCTCCTGCCGGTTGAGCGCCACCATCAGGCCGATGGTGATCAGGCTGCGCGTGTGGCGGGGCAGACCGGGCCGGGTCCAGATTTCGCCCCAGGCATAGCGGGTGATGAGATCCTGGAACTCGGTGGTCAGCTCGCTGCGTTTTTCCAGGGAGCGGTCCACATGGGCGTTGCCCAGCACCTCGCGCCGCACGGACAGGCCTTGCTCATAGCGTTGTTTCTCATCCATGTGTTTTTCCGTTTGATGATGAGGCCAGCACGGCGTCCACGTAAGCCTGCGACTGGCCGGTGTAGTGATCGGGGGAAAGCAGCTCGGCCAGGCGCGGACGCGAAAGATACCGGGCGATGCGGGCATCGGCCGCCAGCACGTCCAGCAGGGGCAGCCCTCGCGCCTCGGCCTGCTGGACGGCCTCCTCGACCCAGCCATGGGCCTGCAGCCTGCCGGCCTGCGCGCCCAGGGCCAGCATGACGGCCTCGGCCATCATCTGGCCGCCGCCGGACTCCAGGTTTCGCCGCATGCGCGCCGCATCGACCTCCAGGCCGGCGATGATCTGGGCGGCATTGGACAGGCAGCCCGAGGCCAGGATGGCGAGTTCGGGCAGGGTATCCCACTCGGCCTGCCAGCCGCCCAGGGCGCGTTCATGCTCTTGCACCATGGCCGACAGCAGCGTGGCCACCAGTTGCGGCGCGCGTAGGGCCGCGCTCAGGATGGCGGCGCAGCCGACCGGATTGCGCTTGTGCGGCATGGTCGAGGAGCCGCCCTTGCCGGGCGCGGCTGGCTCGCGCAGCTCGCCCACCTCGGTCTGGGCTTGCAGCGCGATATCGCGCGCGAGTTTGCCCAGGGTGCCGATGATCAGTCCCATGAGGGCGCCGGCCTCGGCGACGCGGTCGCGCTGGGTATGCCAGGGCAGGGCGGGCAGGGGCAGCCCCAGGTCGTCGGCCAGGGCGGCCGCCACGGCCGGCGCCTGCGCGCCCAGGCTGGCCAGCGTGCCGGCCGCGCCGCCGAACTGCAGGCGCAGCACACGGGCGCGTGTCTCGGCCAGGCGCTGGCGATGGCGTTCGACGGCGTCCAGCGCCTGGGCCAGCTTCAGGCCCAGCGTGACCGGCAGGGCCTGTTGCATCCAGCTGCGGCCGGCCATGACGGTGTCGCGATGCAGGCGTGCCTGCCGGGCCAGGGCCGAGGCCAGCGTCTGCAGGCCCGCGTCGATCTGCTCGAAGGCGGCGCGCAGCTGCAGCAGCGTGGCGCTGTCGATGATGTCCTGGCTGGTCGCGCCCCAATGGACGTAGCGCGCGGCTTCGGCGTCTTCGCGGGCGACGGCGGCGGTCAGCTGCTTGACCAGGGGAATGGCCAGATTGCCGGCCAGGGCCGCTGCTTCCTTGAGGGCTTCGGCGTCCAGCGCGGCCGTCTGGCAAGCCCGTTCGATGGCGGGCACGGCGCTGGCCGGGATGACGCCCTGCGCCGCGCAGGCGCGCGCCAGGCCCGCCTCCACGCGCAGCATGGCGCGCAGCGTCGCCGCGCCGTCCCAGATGGCCAGCATGGCGGGCGCGCCGCGCAATCTGTCGGTGAGGTCGTTCATGCTTACGTCCTCAGAGATCGAAGAAGACGGTCTCGGCCGGCCCTTGCAGATGGATGTCGAAGAGATAGACGGGGGCGCTGCCGGGCTGGCGCCGCGCGATCAGCGTCCGGCGCCGTTGCGGTTCGACGGCGGCCAGGATGGCGTCGCCCTGGTTGGCTGTTTCTTCGTCATCGAAATAGATGCGGGTGTAGGCATGCAGCAGCATGCCGCGCATATGGACGATGACGTCGATGGCCGGCGCCCGGCCCGGGCCGGGCGCTCCGGGCTTGACGGTGCGCAGCACGAAGCGCTGGGCCGGATCGGTGCCCGTGCCCACGCGCGCAAAGCCCCGGAAGTCGCCGCCGGCTTCGGTGGCATAGCGGCCATCGGCGTCGGGCTGCAGGAATTCCAGCATGGCGTCGACGACCGGCGCGCCGCTGCCGTCATAGACATTGCCCATCACGATGATGTGCTGGCCCGGCGCCGAAGGGTCGGCCAGCGTTTCGGTGAACAGGCTCTTGAAGTCGAAGTCGTACTGTTGCGGGCACAGGCCGTAGGCGAAATAGGGGCCGACGGTCTGCGAAGGCGTTTGTTTCAGTGAGCTCATGCGCTTACTCCATGGGGGTCTGGCGGGCGCCGCGCAGGACGATGTCGAACTCATAGGCCAGGGCATAGCCCTCGCGCGTGTGCTCCAGGGCGAAGCGCGACACCAGGCGGTCGCGGGCATACGCCGGCGTGCCCTGGAAGATCGGGTCCAGCGCCAGCAGCGGATCGCCCGGGAAATACATCTGCGTCACCAGGCGCGAGCCGAAGTACTGCCCGAAGAGCGAGAAATGGATGTGGTTGGGGCGCCAGGCATTGCTGTGGTTGCCCCAGGGATAGGCGCCCGGCTTGATGGTGAGGAAATGATAGCGCCCGTCTTTGTCAGTCAGGCAGCGGCCCGCGCCCAGGAAATTCGGGTCCAGCGGCGCGTCGTGCTGGTCGCCTTTGTGCACATAGCGGCCGGCCGCATTGGCTTGCCAGATCTCGACGAGGGTATGGGGCAGCGGACGCCCCGATTCATCCAGCACGCGCCCTGTCACGATGATGCGCTCGCCCAGCGGCGCGCCGTTCTTTGCGGCATTGACGGTGAGGTCATGGTCATGCGCGCCCAGCGCGTCCGCGCCGTAGACCGGCGCGCGCAGGTCTTTCAGGGCCGCGGGCGCCGGCATCAGCGCGCGGGTCGGGCTGCGCAGGATGGACGATTTGTAGTCGGGGTACTTATAAGGCGGGTGCTGCGGCCAATCACGGTCGGCAAGCAGGATGGGGCCAGGTTCGGGGTGGTCCATGAGGTTGTCTCCGTAGCGTGTAGTGGCCCACTCTACCTGCGCATTCTGGTTATGATAAGTGACATTAATGGCCATTAAATCGCCGAAAAAGTTATGGATAAGCGTCGAGTCAAGTTGCGGCATATCGAGTGTTTTCTGGCGGTTGCCCAGCTGGGCAGCCTGCAGCGCGCCGCGGAGTCGCTGTCCATCACCCAGCCGGCTGTCTCCAAGACGCTGTCGGAGCTGGAGGAGGTGGTGGGCAGCGAGTTGTTCGAGCGCGGCCGCCAGGGCGCGGCGCTCACGGCCGCCGGGCGGCGCTTTGCGCCCTATGCGCGCGGCTGCCTGGGCAGCCTGCATGAAGGCCTGGCCGACCTGGGCGGCCTGAACGCCAATCCGCCCACGGTCGTGCGCGTCGGCGCCTTGCCCACGGTGGCCAGCGTGCTGTTGCCGCCGGCCCTGCGCGTGTTCGCCCAGGAATGGCCCACGGCCACGCTGGCCGTGAGCACGGGGCGCAACAGCGAGCTGCTGGACGCGCTCAAGGCCGCAGAGCTGGATTTCGTCATCGGCCGCATGGCCGAGCCCAAGGCCATGGCGGGCATGGTGTTCGAGCATCTGTTCCGCGAGCCGCTGACCGTGGTGGTGCGGCCCGGCCATCCGGCGCTGGCCGGGCCCCAGGCCCTGGCCGGCCATCCTCTGCTGATGCCGCCGGCCGGCACCCTGATCCGGCAGTCGGCCGACAGCCTGATCGCCAGCTGGGGCGTCATGGCCCAGCCGGGCCGGGTGGAAAGCCTGTCTGTGTCGCTCAATCTCGCGCTGACGCTGGGCAATGACGCGGTCTGGTTCGTGCCCTTCAGCCTGGTCGAGGACTTGCTGGCGCAGCGCCGCGTGGTGGCGCTGCCCTTCGCCGGCCCGGGCACCGACGAGCCGGTGGGGCTGCTGCGGCGTACGGATGTGGCGCTGGGCGCGGCGGCCGGCCGCCTGTTCGAGGCCGTGCGCGCCAGCGGCCTGGAGCGCGAGCGCCTGCGGCTGGCGCGCGGCTGAGGCCTAGCCGCCGAACCAGCGCGCCGGCACCGTCACCAGCGGCGGGAAGAGCACCATCATGAACATGATGGCGAACTCCGCGGCCATGAAGGGAATCACGCCCCGCGTGACCTCGTCCATCTTCATCTTGCCCACGCCGGCCACCACATTGAGCACCACGCCCACGGGCGGCGTGATCAGGCCGATGGAATTGTTGATGATGAAGAGCACCCCGAAGTAGACCGGATCGATGCCGGCGGCGCGCACGATGGGCATGAGCACGGGCGTCAGGATGAGGATGGTGGGCGTCATGTCCAGCGCCGTGCCCACGATCATGACCAGCACCATGATCGCGGCCATGAGCAGGATCTTGTTCTCCATGAAGGGCGCCAGCATGTCCACGACCTTGGACGGCAGGTCGGCCACCGTGATCAGCCAGGCCGCGACCATGGCCGCGGCGATGAGGAACATCACGATGGCGCTGGTCTTGGCCGCCGACACGAACAGGCCGTAGAGCCGGCTGGGCGGCAGCTCCCGGTACACCAGCGTCGAGATCAGGAAGGCATAGACCGCCGCGACCACGGCCGCCTCGGTCGGCGTGAAGACCCCCATGCGCAGGCCGACCAGGATGATGACCGGCAGCATCAGGGCCCAGAGCGACTCGCGCAGGGCGCGCAGCACCTCGGCGCGCGGGCGGCGCGGCGGCGGGGCGACCTTCTCGTTGCGCGCCAGCCAATACCAGGTCAGCCACAGCGCGCCGCCGATGAGCAGGCCTGGGACGATGGCCGCCATGAATAGCTTGGAGATCGAGACATTGGCCGCGACGCCGAAGATCACCAGGCCTATGCTGGGCGGGATCACGGGGGCGATGACGCCGGTGGCCGCGATCAGGCCGCCGGCGGTTTCCTTCTTGTGGCCCGCGGCCACCATCATGGGCAGCACCAGCGCGGTCAAGGCCGCCGCATCGGCGACCGCCGATCCGGACAGCGCCGACAGCAGGCAGCCGGCCATGATGGCGACATAGCCCAGGCCGCCGCGCACATGGCCGACCAGGGCCAGGGCGAGATTGACGATGCGCCGCGACAGTCCGCCCTCGTTCATGATTTCGCCGGCCAGCATGAAAAACGGCACGGCCAGCAAGGGGAAGCTGTCGGCGCCGCCGATGACGTTTTGCGCCAGGATCTGGGCGTCGAAGACGTCCAGATGCCACATCAGCGCCACGCCGCTGGCCAGCAGGGCGAAGGCGATCGGCACGCCGAGCGCCATGACGCCCAGCAGCGAGAAGACAAAGACGGAAATGGTCATGGCTTGCCTCCTTCGCTGGCCTGCCCATGTTCCTGCAGCAGCTGCTTGAGCTGCCCGGCGTCTTCGGATTCCTGGATCATGATGAGGTCGCTTTCCCGCAGCCTGCCGGTGAGGGTCCGGTACAGATCGACCAGCAGAATCAGCCCGGACAGGACCGCGAACACGACTCCCGAGGCATACACGATGGCCATGGGCGCGCCGCTGACCGGCGCCTTGACATCGGCATTGATGACGGCCTGCTCCCAACTGCCTTTGAATATCAGGCCGACGATGTAAAGCATCAGCAGCTGCCCCAGGGCGAGGCAGCACGTTTTGCCCGTGCGCGACAGCCTGGAGACCAGCATGTCCATGCCGAGATGGCCGCGCTCGCGCAGCGCGACCACGGCGCCCAGAAAGGTCATCCAGATGAACATCCAGCGCGAGAGTTCTTCCGAGATGGTGATCCCGGAGTTAAAGCCGTAGCGCGCCACCACATTGCCGAAGACGAGTATCACCATCACCGCCAGCAGGGCGGCGATGGCGAAGTTCAGCATGCGGCAGACGGAATCGATGCATCGGTCCACGGTCTGCATTGCCTTGTCCTTGTGTGTGGGGCTCAGGCCGCCCGAAGCAGCTCGACCAATCCTCTGAGGGCCATCAGGTAGGACACCGGGCCCAAGCCCTGTATCGTTCCCCTGACCGCGGGCGAAATAATGGAATGCGCTCGCCAGGACTCGCGCGCCGCGATGTTCGACATATGCACTTCCAGCGTCGGGAAGGGCATGGCCTTGATGGCGTCATGCAGCGGCACGCCATGCTGGGTCAGCCCGGCCGGATTGACCAGCGCGCCCTGCGCCTGGTCGATATTGCGGTGCAGGAAGTCGATCAGGTCGCCCTCATGGTTGGACTGCAGGGTGTCCAGTTCGACGCCGAGTTCGGCGGCCAGCGCCGCCAGGCGCTGGTTGATCTCGGCCAGCGTGGTGCTGCCGTAGATATGCGGTTCGCGGCGGCCGAACAGGTTCAGGTTCGGGCCATGCAATACGAGGATTTTCATGGTTGTCGGCCAGCCGGTTTACTTGCGGATGCGGGCGAGTTCGTCGTTGTACAGCTTGAGGATGGCGGGATCGTAGTCGCTGGTCAGCTTGGCCACGACGGGTTTGACGATCTGCTGCATGCGCGCCTTCTCGGCCGGCTCGATGGTATTGAAGGCGATACCCTTGGCCTGCAGTTCGGCCACCGCCTTCTGCGCGGCGGCCCGGCTGGCCTGGCGCTGGTAGGCGCGGGCCTCGATGGCGGATTCCGAGAGGATGCGTTGCTCGTCGGGCGAGAGCTTGTCCCAGAATTTCTTGCTCACCAGCACGATATTGGCGGCGTAGACGTGGTTGGTCGAGCTCACGTACTTCTGCACTTCGTAGAACTTGTTCGACAGGATCACCGAATAGGGATTCTCCTGGCCGTCCACCGCGCGCGACTCCAGCGCGCCATAGAGCTCGGCAAAGGGCATGGGCACGGGATTGGCCTTGAATTCCTTGAAGGTCTCCAGGAAGACCGGATTGGGGATCACGCGGATCTTCAGGCCGGCCAGGTCCTCGGGCTTGCGGATGGGATGCTTGGAGTTGGTGACATTGCGGAAACCCAGGTCCCAGAAGCCCAGCGCGACCAGGCCTTTCTCGGGCAGCTTGTTGATCAGGGCCGTGCCCAGCGGGCCGTCGAGCAGGGCGTCGGCTTGGCCGAAGTCGGTGACCGAGAAGGGCAGGTCCACCAGCCCGAACTCCTTGACGATGCCCACCAGCGAGGTGGTCGCCGGGGCGGTCATTTCCTGGACGCCGCCCTGCAGGGCGGATTGCTGCTGCATTTCATTGCCCAGCTGCGAAGCGGGGAATTCCTTGACCTTGAGCTTGCCGCCGCTTTTGGCCGCCACCAGTTCGGTGAACTTCCGCACCCCCGCGCTGACGGGGTGATCGGTGTTGTTGAGGTGTCCGAAGCGTATGGTGCGCTCCTGGATCTGCTGCGCGGACGCGCCGCCGGCCAGACCCAGCGCGGCGGCCAGGGCCAGCGCCATCATGCGGTAGTTCATTTGTCTCTCTCCTGTTGGTGTTGTGGAGTGGAATGTAATTCCACCTGGAATGAAATTCCAGTTAGGGTTATCATCCATCCCACCTCAACCGACCAGGAACAACATGGCTGGAGTCCTTGAACGCGCCCTCGCCGTGATGGAATACCTTTCCGACAAACCGGAGGGCGAACCCCTGGGCGCCATCGCCGAGCGCCTGGATCTGCCCCAAAGCGCGGCGCACCGCGTGGTCACCGAGCTTTGCCGCTGCGGCTATGTGCGCCAGGTGCGCGAGCACGGCGCCTATGCCTTGACCGCGCGCGTGGCGTCCATCGGCCTGAGCTATCTCGCGGCCACCGGCATCGTCGATATCGCGCAACCGCTGATCGAGCGGCTGGCCGAGATTTCGGGCGAGCTGGTGCGCCTGGCCATCGTCGACGATGGGCGGCTGACCTGGGTCGCCAAGGTGCAGGGCGCGCGCCACGGCCTGCGCTATGACCCGGACATCGGCGCCGAGGCGCGCCTATCCTGCAGCGCCTCCGGCCATGCCTGGATGCTGACCATGACGGACGAACAGGCGCTGGATCTGGTCGCGCGCCAGGGCTTTGGCGCGCCCGAGGACTACGGGCCCAATGCGCCCACCACCATCGCCCAGCTGATCGATATCCTGCATGCCGGCCGCCAGCGCGGCTACGCCATGATCAACGAGGTCTTCGCGCCGGGCATGACGGCCATGGCCGCGCCGGTGCAGCGCCAGCCGGAGCCGGCCATCGGCGTGCTGAGCATCGCCGGGCCGGCCATGCGTTTGACCGAGGCGCGCATGCTGGCGCTGGGCCCGGAGCTGCTGGCCGCGGCCGAGGAGCTGGCCCTGGCCAGCCTGGCTTCGCCCATGTTCCGCAAGCGCTTCCCCATGCAGGGCCGCAACGACCAGGCGGCCTGAGAGCGGCCTGGCGCCGCGGCTGATCGCGGAGTCATCCACCGCGACCCTTGGCGCCATCACATCAGACGCCCAACTCTCGGGGACGACCATGACTAATGGTTTTCCCCGATTTTTTACGTCCGGCAATTGATTTGATAATGTACATGTCTTTTGATAAGACCAAAATGCAAATCATCGGGGTTACGTGATGGGTACGTTAAATACCGCGGCCGGCGCCGCCATGCCGTCTTCGACGCTCAGCCGCAAGGAAGAGCGCCAGGTGGTCGTGGCGTCCACGGTCGGGACGTTGTTCGAGTGGTACGACTTTTTCATCTATGGCGCGTTGGCCGTCTTCATGAGCCAGGTGCTGTTTCCGCAGGACAATCCCACCGTCTCCCTGTTGGCGGCGCTGGGCGCGCTGGCGGTGGGTTTCATCATCCGGCCGCTGGGGGCGGTGCTGTTCGGCTATCTCGGCGACCGCCTGGGCCGCAAGTACACCTTTCTGGTCACCGTGGTCATGATGGGCGGCTCGACCGTCCTGATCGGCTGCCTGCCCAGCTATGAAAGCGCCGGCCATCTGTCGTGGATCCTGCTGCTGACGCTGCGCGTCGTCCAGGGCCTGGCCGTGGGCGGCGAGTATGGCGGCGCGGTGATCTATGTCGCCGAGCATTGCGAGCCCAAGCGCCGCGGCCTGCTGACCGGCTGGATCCAGATCACGTCTTCGGCCGGCCTCATCCTGTCGCTGCTGGTCATCGTCGCCACCCAGGCCAGCATGGGCGCGGATGACTTCCGCCAGTGGGGCTGGCGCGTGCCCTTCCTGCTGTCCATCGTGATGCTGGTCGTCTCGGTCTATGTGCGCGCCAAGCTGCACGAGTCGCCCGTCTTCGCCCGCATGAAGCAGCAGAACCGCCTGTCGCGTAATCCGGTCAAGGAAACCTTCGGGCAATGGGCCAATCTGCGCCTGGTGCTGATCGCGCTGGTGGGAGTGACCGCCGGGCAGGGCGCGACCTATTTCACGGGCCAGTTCTACGTGATGATCTTCCTGCAGCAGGCTGTGCAGATGAGCCAGCAGCAGGTCAATCTGCTCTTGATCACTGGCTTCGCCATCGGTGCGCCCGCCTTTATCTTCTTTGGCTGGCTGTCCGACCGCATCGGCCGCAAATGGCTGATGATGGCGGGCCTGTTCGCGGCGGCCGTGGGCTACAACCCCATGTTTTCGGCCCTGCTGCAGGCCGGCAATCCGGCGCTGGCCGAGGCCGTGCGCAGCACGCCGGTGCGCATCCATGCCGACACCCAGGACGGCGCCTGCGACTTTGGCCTGCAGGCCGCGCTTGTCAGCTCGCACGCCGACCATAAAAAAGCCTGCGTCCAGGCCAAGAAATTCCTCGTGTCGCGCGGCATCAATTTCGAATACGTGCCGGCCTTGCCGGGCCAGGCCATCGCCATGTCGGTGGGCGGCGCGACGGTGCCGGGCTTTGATGCGGCGGCCTATGACAAGGCCCTGGCCGAGGCGGGCTATCCCAAGGCCGCCGACCCGGCGCGCGTCAACCGCCTGGCCATCGTCGCCATCCTGGTCCTGATGACCGCGGTCGTGGCCATGGTCTACGGCCCGGTGGCCTCCTATCTGGTGGAACTCTTCCCGCCGCGCATCCGCTATACGGCGCTGTCCTTCCCGTATCACATCGGGGCCGGCATCTTCGGCGGCATCGTGCCCTTTACCGCCACCTATCTGGCCCAGGCCAGCGGCAATGTATTCGGCGGCCTGATGTATCCGGTCGCGGTGACCGCCGTGGTCGGCATCCTGGGTTGCATCCTGCTGCCCAACACGCGGGCCGTGGCCATCGACGAAGACATCCGGCACTGACACGCGCGGCGGGTTCGCGCCCGCCGCGCGGCCCGGCGCCGCCGGGTTTTTTTCTTTTATTTTTTCTTTAGAAGCAGAGCTGCCATGCTTGACCTTCCTTGTTTCAAGGCCGCCGCGGTACAGACCGCGCCCGTGTTCCTGAACACCGACGCCACCGTCGACAAGACCATCGGCTTGATCGCCGAAGCCGCCGGCAACGGCGCGCGCCTGGTGGCCTTCCCCGAGGTTTTCGTCTCGGCCTATCCCTATTGGAGCTGGATCGGCAATCCTGTCGAAGGCAGCCCCTGGTTCGAGAAACTGGCGCGTTCGGCCATCGAGATCCCCGGCCCCGAGATCGCCAAGATCGCCGCCGCGGCGGCGCGCCACAAGATCAATGTCGTGATCGGCGTGAACGAGCGCAGCCGCCATGGCGTGGGCACCATCTACAACACGGTGGTCACCATCAGCGACGAAGGCCGCATTCTCGGCCGTCATCGCAAACTGGTGCCGACCTGGGCCGAGAAGCTGACCTGGACGCCGGGCGATGCCTCGGCGCTGCGCGTGCACCAGACTTCGGTCGGCCCGCTGGGGGCGCTAGCCTGCGGCGAGAACACCAACACGCTGGCGCGCTTCGCCTTGTTGTCCCAGGGCGAGCTGGTACATGTGGCCAACTATATTTCGCTGCCCGTGGCGCCGCCCGACTACGATATGGCCGAGGCGATCAAGCTGCGCGCGGCCGCGCACAGCTTCGAGGGCAAGCTGTTTACCGTCGTGTCCTGCTCGACGGTATCCGAGGAGATCATCGGCGCGCTGGAACCCGATTTCCCCAATGCCCGCGCCCTGCTCAGCCGCCGCAACAGCGCGTTCTCGGGATTCATCGGCCCGGATGGCCGGGTCATTGGCGAACCCCTCATCGACGACGAGGGCATTGCCTACGCCGAACTCGATCTCGCGCGCTGCATACAGCCCCGGCAGATGCACGACATCGTTGGCCACTACAACCGTTTCGACGTCTTCGACCTGCGCGTGAACCGGCGCTTTCTGCAGCCGGCCCAGTTCGATGACAACGGGTCGCAGGAAGACCTCAACCGAGACCTGAACATGACCGAAACCAGTCAGGAGATGCAAGCATGAACGCCACGCCCCGGCGCTATCGTATCGGCCAGATCGTGCCGTCGTCGAACACGACGATGGAGACCGAGATCCCCGCCATCCTGCGGGCGCGCGAGGCCATCGAGGCCGAACGCTTCACCTTCCATTCCAGCCGCATGCGGATGAAGAAAGTGACCAAGGAAGAACTGGCGGCGATGGACGCGGACAGCGACCGCTGCGCGCTTGAGCTGTCCGACGCCCGGGTCGATGTCCTGGGCTATGCCTGCCTGGTGGCCATCATGAGCATGGGCCTGGGCTATCACCGTGTCTCCGAGGAGCGGCTGGGCCGCCGCACGGCCGAGAACGGCGGCGCGGCGCCGGTGGTCACCAGCGCCGGCGCCCTGGTCGACAGCCTGCACGCGCTGGGCGCCAAGAAGGTGTCGCTGCTGGCGCCCTACATGAAGCCCTTGACGCAGCTGGTCATCGACTACATCGAGAACGAAGGCATCGAGGTCGTGGACAGCATTTCGCTGGAGATTCCCGACAACCTGGAAGTCGGCCTGCAGGATCCGCGCGCGCCCATCGAGATCACCAAGAAACTCAAGACCTCGGGCGTGGATGCCGTGGTGGCTTCGGCTTGCGTGCAGATGCCGTCGCTGGACTCCATCCAGCCCATCGAGGACCGCGTCGGCCTGCCGGTGGTGTCTTCGTCGGTGGCGACCACCTATCAGATGCTCAAGAAGCTCGGCCTGTCCACCCGCGTGCCCGGCTACGGCTCGCTGCTGTCGGGCCGCTACTGAGGCGCGCCGCGGGCCTGCGCAGGGGCGGTTTGATAGTAAATTAGCCCCTGCACAAGACCACTCCAAGACGCCGAGCAATGCCCAAACGACCCACGACCGACGCCGCGCAGCCCGCCGACGCCAAGCCCAAGGCCAGGCAACGCGGGATCCAGTCGGTGGAAATCGGATTTTCCATTCTGGACACCATGGTGCGGGCCGGCAGCCCGCTGCCGCTGAGCCGCGTGGCCGAAGAGACCGGCCTGACCGTGGCCAATGCCCATTACTACCTGGTGAGTTTCCAGCGGGTGGGGGTGGTGCAGCAGGATGCCGATACCGGCCATTACGGCCTGGGCAGCTATGCGCTGAAGCTGGGCGTGGCCGCGCTGGAGCAGTTCGACGTCTACAAGCTGGCCCGGCCGGCCATGATAGACATCAGCGCGCAATCGGGGCATACCGTTTTTCTGGGAGTCTGGGGCAACAAAGGGCCGACCATCGTCAATCGCATCGAAGGCCGGCGCGGCCAGCCGCTGCTGGAGCTGCGCGTGGGCAGCGTGCTGCCGCTTTTGTCCTCGGCGCTGGGCCGCAACTTCGCGGCCCATCTGCCCGAGAGCGTGACGGCCGCGCTGCTGCAGGAAGAACTGTCCATGCAAAGCCTGGTGGCCGAGCCCCAGGACGCCGGCGTGCCGCGCAATGCCGAGGCCTTCCGCGAGATGGCCGCCCGCATTCGCGAGCAAGGCTATAGCCGCTGCCGCAACACCCTGCTGCCCAACTTTACTTCCTTGTCGGCGCCCATTTTTGATCTGTCGGGCGCCATCATCGCGGGCCTGACGGTGATGGGGCCCAACCATCTGCTGCACGAGGCCTCCGAGGCCCAGACGCTGGCGCTGCTCAAGGCGCACGCCGCCGAAATCTCGCAGACGGCCGGGGTCTACGGCTGACCCCGCCTTGCCGGCGCGCGCCTGAAGCGCGCCACCGGCCGCTTCAGGTAGCGGCCGCGCCCAGATCCCAGTACAGGCCCGTCATGCCCAGCAGGCCTTCGCGCAGCAATTCGGGCGGCAGGTGCTCGTTGGGCGCATGCTGCGAGCAGCCCGGGTAGGAGTGCGGCACCCAGATGGTTTTCAGGCCCAGCACATCGGTGAAGATGTCGTTGGGCAGCGAGCCGCCCAGATTGGGCAGCACGGCCGTCTTCTTGCCGCTGGTGCGCGCCAGCGAGTCCACGGCGAAGCGCACCCATTCGTCGTCCGGATCGATGCGCGTGGCCTTGAACATCGTCTCGCGCGTGGTGGCGATCTGCACCATCGGAAAGCCCTGGCGGTCCAGGTGTCGCCGCAGCGCGGGCAGGAGTTCATCGGCGTCCACGCCGACCACGAAACGCAGCTGGCAGCGCGCCCAGGCGCGCGGCGGGATGGCGTTGACCGGGGTCTCGGGGTTGCCGGTCTTGTAGGCCAGCACCTCGAAGGAACACCAGCCGAAGACCCGCTCGGCCGGGCTCAGGCCGGGTTCGCCCCACCAGGGTTCGATCCGCGGGCCATCGGCGCCGCCATCGACTTCGCAATCGGCCAGGGCGCGCCGCACCGAGTCCGGCAGGCTGGCCGGCACCCATTCGGGGATGCGGATCTGGCCGGTGGCCGAGACCAGGCTGGCGATGGCGTGGGCGAGCTGGATGCCGGGGTTGGAGATCAGGCCGCCCCAGTTGCCGGAATGGTGGCCGCCGGCGCGCGCCTCGATGCTCAGGTCGAAGTTCAGGCTGCCGCGCGCGCCGAGAAAGACGGTGGGGCGCGCCGGGGCCAGCCGGGGGCCGTCCGAGGCGATCAGCAGGTCGGCGGCCAGGCGCTCGCGATGGGTTTCGCAGAGTTCGCGCAGGCCCGGCGAGCCGGTTTCTTCGCCCATTTCGATCAGGTATTTGGCGTTGAAACCCAGCTTGCCGCGCGTGTCCAGCACGGCGCGCATGGCTTCCATGTTGACGCTGTGCTGGCCTTTGTTGTCGGCGATGCCGCGGCCATACCAGCGGCCGTCGCGCGGGGTGAGCGTCCAGGGCGACAGGCCCGCCTGCCACTCCGGCTCCAGGCCTCGGATCACGTCGCCGTGGCCATAGCCGAGCACGGTGGGCCGGGCCGGATCCTCGATGCGCTGGGCAAAGAGAAAGGGCGCGCGCGCCTTGGGATGAGTGAGCAGCTGGCAGTCGAAGCCCATGGCCTGGAAGGCCGGCGCCATTTCGTCGTCCAGATAGCGCGCCAGTTCGCCGGCGCGTTCGGGGTTCTGGCTTTCGGTGGGGATGGCGATGCGGCGGGCCAGAAGCTGCTGGAATTCGCCGGAATCAAAGCACTGTCCGGCGTGTTGCAAAGCCTGTTCGCGACTCATGAGTTCTGGGCTCCGGAATAGAGATGGCAGGCCACGCGCGCGCCCTCATGGGCGCGCAGCTCGGGGCGGCTGCGGGCGCACTCGGCCGTGGCGTGCTGGCAGCGGGGATGGAAGGGACAGCCGGCCGGCGGGTTGAGCGGGTCGGGAAAGGACAGGCCCAGCCCCATGTCGGGGATGCCCAGGCCGGGTTCGGGCGTGAGCACCGAGGCCAGCAGCGCCTGGGTATAAGGATGGCGCGGGCGGGCATAGAGTTCGGCCGTGGGCGCGGACTCGACCACCCGCCCGAGATACATCACCGCTACGTGGGTGGCGATGTGTTCGACCACGGCCAGGTTGTGGCTGATGAAGACATAGGTCAGGTTGAAGTCGCGCCGCAGGGCCATCAGCAGATTCATGATCTGCGCCTGGACGGAGACGTCCAGCGCCGAGGTCGGCTCGTCGCAGATGACCAGGTCCGGCTTCATGACCAAGGCGCGCGCGATGGCCACGCGCTGGCGCTGTCCGCCCGACAGCTGGCCTGGCGTGTTCTGCGCCAGGCGCGGGGGCAGGCCGACGCGCTCCAGCATTTCGATGGCTTTGTGCTGGCGGGGGTTGTCGATGCCGTGCACTTCCAGCGGCAGCGAGACGATGGAGGCGATGCTGCGGCGGGGGTTGAGCGAGGAATAGGGGTCCTGGAAAACCGGCTGCACGCGCCGCGCCATGGCGCGGCGGTCCATGCCGCGGATGTCCTGGCCGTCCAGTTCGATGCTGCCGCCGCTGGGCGAGGTCAGTCCCAGCAGCAGGCGGGCCAGCGTGGACTTGCCGCAGCCCGATTCGCCCACGATTCCCAGCACCGAGCCGCGTTCGACCTGGAGGTCCACGCCGTTGACGGCGTGCAGGGTGCGGCGCGCGCGGAACATGCCGGCGCTGATGTCAAAGCGCCGGCTCACCTGGCTGGCGCGAAGCAGGGGCGTGCTCATGCTGCCACCTCGAAGTCGGTATGGACGCAGCGCCAGGACTGGCCTGCGGGGTTGGCATGGACGGGAATGGCGCCGCGGCAGTCCGCGCCGGCATGGCGGCAGCGGTCGGCGAAGGCGCAGCCGGCCAGTTCGCCCACCAGGGCCGGCACCACGCCGGGGATGGTGCCCAGCTGCGAGCCCGGCACGCTGCGGCCGGGCACGGGAATACAGCCCAGCAGCCCCCGGGTGTAGGGATGGCGCGGCGCGGCGAACAGATCGGCCGCGCGGCCTTGTTCGACGATCTGGCCGGCATACATCACCGCCACCTGGTGGGCAATGCGCGCCACCACGCCGAGATCATGGGTGATCAGCACCATGGCGATGCCCAGCTCGGCCTGCAGATCGGCCAGCAGCCGCAGGATCTGCGCCTGGATGGTGACGTCCAGCGCGGTGCTGGGCTCGTCGGCGATCAGCACTTCGGGCCCGCACATCAGTGCCATGGCGATCATGACGCGCTGGCGCAGGCCGCCGGAGAGCTGGTGGGGATATTGGGCCAGCCGTTCGCCGGCCGAGGCGATGCCCACCTTGTGCAGCAGTTCGGCGGCGCGTTCGCGCGCCTGGGCCGAGCTGGCCCGGCGGTGGTACAGATAGTGTTCGGTCAGCTGCGAGCCTATGGTGTAGGCCGGGTTGAGCGCCGTCATGGGCTCCTGGAAGACCATGGCCATGCGCGCGCCGCGCAGCGCGTTCACGCGCCGCCGGCCGGCCTGGCCGATGTCCTCGTCCATGAGGGCCAGCCGCCGCACGCTGCGCCGGGCCGCGCGCGGCAGCAGGCCCATGACGGCCAGGGAGGTCATGGACTTGCCGCAACCCGATTCTCCCACCAGGCACAGGGTCTCGCCCGGCTTGACCTGGAAAGACACGTCGCGCACGGCGTGCAAGGCGCCGGCCGGGGTGTCGATGTCCACGCACAGGCCTTGCACATCGAGAGCATAGTCGGCCATGTCAGCTCCTTTCCTGCGGGGTGAGCAACTGGTGCAGGCCGTCGCCGGCCAGGTTGATGGCGAAGATCAGCACGGCCAGCGCGCTGCCCGGGATGGCGATGAGCCAGAAGGAGAAGAACATATAGGCCTTGGCTTCGGAGATCATCAGCCCCCAGGACGGCAGGGGCGGCTGCACGCCCAGGCCCAGGAAGGACAGCGCGGCTTCGAGCAGGATGGCGCTGGCGGCCTCTAGCGTGGCGATCACGATCAGCTGGGGCACGACATTGGGCAGCACCTCGCCGCGGATGATGCGCCAGGTCGAGGCGCCGGCGGCCTGGGCGGCCGCGACGTACTCCAGCGAGCGCACCTGTTGGGTGGCGCTGCGCATGACCACGGCGAAGCGGTCCCATTTCAGCAGGCCCAGCACCAGGATGACCACCCAGAGCGAGCCGCCCACCAGGGCGACGGTCGCCAGCGCCACCAGGATGACGGGCAGGGACAGGCGCGTGGTGATCAGGAAGGAGACCACCATGTCGACCTTGCCGCCGAAGTAGCCGGCGGCCATGCCCATGGCGGTGCCGATGAGGCCGGAAATCAGGGCCACGCTGGCGCCGATCAATAGCGAGATGCGCGCGCCGTAGATCAGGCGCGAGAGATAGTCGCGGCCCAGCTGGTCGGTGCCCAGGGGATGCAGCCAGCTGCCTTTTTCGTACCAGACCGGCACAGCGGTGCGATAGGCCAGGTCCTGGAAGTAGGGGTCGTGCGGCGCCAGCCAGGGCGCGAACACGGCCACGAGCACGATGAACAGCAAGAGGCCGCCGCCGACGGACAGGGCCTTGTTGCGGCGCAAGTGGCGCAGCCAGCCTCGGCTGCTTTTGGGCAGGGCGGGCGCGGGGGAGGGAATCGCGGGTGTCTGCATGCGTTTTCCTCAAGTGACGCGGATGCGCGGGTCCAGCCAGGCATTGGCCAGGTCGGCCGCCAGGGTCAGCAGCACATAGAGCACCGACAGCAGGAGCACGATGAGCTGCATCACTGGAAAATCCTTGAAGGTGATGCTCTGGTAGGCCAGGTAGCCCAGGCCGTCGAGCGCGAAAATGGTTTCAACCACGACCGATCCGCCCAGCAGATAGCCCAGCTGCACGGCGGCCAGGGCCACCACCGGAACAATGGCGTTGCGTAGCGCATGCTTGAAGACCACCTTGCCGGCGGGCAGCCCTTTGGCGCGCGCGGTGCGGATGTAGTCGGCGCCCAGGACTTCGATCATGCCGGCGCGTATCAGCCGCATGAAGGCCGGCGCCACGTAATAGCCCAGCGCGATGGAGGGCATCACGAAGTGCTCCCAGCTGCCGCTGCCCGAGACGGGCAGCACGCGCAGCGTGATCGAGAACAGCATGATGAGGACGAGGGCGAAGAAAAAGTTGGGCAGCGCCTGGCCCAGCACCGCCACCGCCAGGCACAGCCGGTCGATGAGGCTGCCCTTGTAGAGAGCGGCCAGCACGCCCAGCGGGATGGAGATCAGCAAGGCGACCGCCAGCGATCCCAGGCCCAGCAGCAGCGTGGTCTTCAGCTTGGACCAGATCAGCGGTCCCACCTCGGTCTTGAAATATACCGAGGTGCCGAAGTCGCCCTGCAGGATATGCCAGAGCCAGTCGGCATACTGCACCAGCATGGGCCGGTCCAGGCCGTAGGCGCGGCGCACCGCGTCGATATCCGCCTGGCGCGCCCCTTCGCCGGCCAGGGCCAGCGCCGGGTCGCCCGACAGATGCAGCAGCAGAAACGCCAGCACCGATACGGTCAGGGCCACCAGCAAGGCCAGCCCCAGGCGTCTGAGCGCGAATCCCAACATGTTTTCCCCTTATGTCTTTGCCGCCTACTTCCAGCTCATGTCCCAGAAGCGGGTGAGCTCGTCCGGATAGGGCTTGAAGGCCAGATCCTTGTTGGCGACGTAATAGACCGGCAGCGTCCAGAGCGGCACGGCGTAGGCCTTCTCGGCGATCATGGACAAGGCCTCTTTGTAGGCCGCCGCGCGCGGCGCGGCCTCGATGGTGTGGTCGCCCTTGTCCAGCAGCGCCTTGACCTTGGCGTCGCGCGTGATGTCGTCGTTGCCGAAGCCGAAGTACACCGGCGTGGAGGCCGAGACGTCATTGACCAGGTTGGAGGCCCAGGTCTGGTGGGTGATGGAGGCCTTGCCCGCGCGTATCATGTCGCGCATGGCGGCGTACTGCAGGAAGTTGAGCTTGGCGCGTATGCCCACGGCCTGTAGGTAGTTGATGATGGCCTCGGTCTGGTTGCGCTCGCGATAGGCCAGGATGTCGATGTCAAAACCATTGGGATAGCCTGCCTCGGCCAGCAGCTTCTTGGCCTGGGCGGGGTCGTATTTATAGGTGGGCACGTCCTGGGTGCAGCCGACCTGCGACGGCGTGCAGATGGCGTTCAGGATGGCGCCGCCTTCGCCCACGATGTTCTTGAGGATGGCCTGGCGGTCGATGGCGTGGATGATGGCGCGGCGCACGCGCTCATCCTTGAGCTGGGGCGCGGGCGAGTTCTCCAGGATGTTCATCTGCATGAAGACGATGCGCATGGTTTCGCCGTTGACCACCTGCAGCGTGGGCACCGTGCGCAGCTGGTCGGCCTGGTCCTTGGGCACGCTCATGATGAGGTCTTCGCCGCCGGAGATGACTTCGGCCATCTGCGTCTGGCGGTCGGGGATGAAGCGGATGACCACCTTGCCTATCTTGGGCTGGGCCTTGGGCGAGTCCTTGAAGTAATCGGTATTGCGCTCCAGCGTGATGGACTTGCCGGGCTGGTAGTCCGCCACCTTGTAGGGGCCCGAGCCCACCGGCTTGGCGTTCATGCCCTTGGGTCCGACTTCCTGGTAGTACTTGGCCGGATGGATGGCGACCGTGGTGGACAGATACTCCTTGGCGCCGGGGAAGGGCTCCTTGGTGGTCAGGCGAACATGGTATTTGTCTATCTTCTCGACCTTGTCGATCCAGGCCACGTTCTGCTGTGTGACGGCCTTGTTCTTGGGATCGGCCACGAAGTTGAGCGTGTAGACGACCGAGTCGGCGTCGAACTCCTCGCCATTATGAAACTTCACGCCCTGGCGCAGCTCGAACTCCAGGGTTTTGTCATCGACCTGCTTCCAGCTCTTGGCCAGCTGGCCCTTGTACTCATTGGTCATGGGATCGCGGTAGAGCAGCGTGTCCCAGACGTTGGCGGCGATGATCACGCCGATGCGCACATTGTTGTAGTAAGGGTCCACGCTCTCGGGCGCCTGGTCATACGCCATGCGCAGGGTGTCGTCCTTCTTGGCCGCGTGGGCATTGAACGCCAGGCCCAGCGCGAGCGCGCAGGCGCCCAGGCGCAGGCCGGATCGCCCGGCGGAGAGTAAGGCAAGCGAAAAAGCCATGATCGGATTCCCCTTGTGCCGGCCATTGCATGGCCGTGGTGGTTGGACAAGATGCTGCCGGGTGCTGCGCACTGCTTACTATCTGTCTTCTCCGTGGCTGGCCTCTTGACGAGCCAGTCCTGTATGACCGGGCGGCGCTAGGCCGGCGGCGGCCACAGGGCGCGCAGCACCGCATCGCATTTGCGCTGCAGATGCTGGCGCATGATGGCGGCCAGGCGGTCGGCGTCGCGCGCGGCCAGGGCCTCGGCCATGGCGACATGCTCGGCCATGGCCTGGTCCCATTTGGCGCGGTCTTCGTTCGAGGCAAAGCGCAAGTGCTGGATGCGCGCGTTCTGCGCCTCGTACACCTGGTTGAGCAGGCGGTTGTGCGCCGCATGGCTCATTTTTTCGTGGATGGCGTGGTTCAGGCGGTAGTAGCTGGGCAGGTCGCGCCGCGCGTGGCTGGCCATCATTTCGTAGGTCAGGGCCTGGATCTCGGCGATTTCCGCCTGGCTGGCGCGTTCGCAGGCGAGCCGGCTGGCCATGGCCTCCAGGCCGCCTATCACTTCGAAAGCCTCGCGCATGTCCTGCTCGGAAAGCGCCACCACCTGCGCGCCCCGGTTGGGCTGCAGATGCACCAGCCCCTCGGCGGCCAGCAGGCGCAGGGCCTCGCGCAAGGGGGTGCGCGAGACGCCCGTCAGCTCGCAGAGATAGCGCTCGCTCAGGCGGGCGCCGGGGGCGAGCAGGCCCTGGATGATGCGTTCGCGCAAGGACGCGGCCACCGCCGCGGGCAGCGTGCCGCCGCCGCGCTCGGAGCTGGCCAGAAGCTCGCCGCTGTCTTCCGTGTAGGCTTCACTGCTCATTGGTATACCAAAATCTGGCTGTGAATAGCGGCCACTATAGACCCGCGGGGCGGCATTGCTGCATGCGTGGATACCCTAGATCACGCCGTAAAAAACATAGCGTAGAGTTTGCGCGGAGGTTTTTCGACAGAAGATCGGCCGCCTTGCGCGGCAGGCCGTCTGTCGTCCTGCTGTCCATGTCGTGCTTTTTGGTATACCACTCTCTGACCGAGGCCACGCATGCTCGTCCTGAACCGCCATCCTTCCGGCCGCCACTTTCTGCAGATTCCTGGCCCGAGCAATGTCCCAGACCGGGTCTTGCGCGCCATCGACCATCCCACCATCGATCACCGCGGCCCGGAATTCGGCGAGCTGGGCCGGGCGGTGCTGGCCGGGATGCAGGACATCTTCCAGACATCGGGGCCGGTCATCATCTATCCCGCCTCGGGCACGGGCGCCTGGGAAGCCGCCTTGGTCAATACGCTGTCGCCGGGCGACCGGGTGCTCATGGCCGAGACCGGGCATTTCGCCACGCTGTGGCGCCGGCTGGCCGCGCGCCTGGGCCTGGAGGTGCAGTTCCTGGAGGGCGATTGGCGCCATGGCGTGGACCCGGCCCGCATCGAGGCGGCCTTGCGCGCCGACCCGGGGATCGCCGCGGTTTGCGTGGTGCACAACGAGACGTCCACCGGCGTGACCAGCGACATCCCCGCCGTGCGCGCGGCCATCGACCGCGCCGGCCATGGCGCGCTGCTGATGGTCGACACGATTTCTTCGCTGGGCTCCATCGATTACCGCCACGAAGAGTGGCGCGTGGACGTCAGCGTGTCCGGATCGCAGAAAGGCCTGATGCTGCCGCCCGGGCTGTCTTTCAATGCCATCAGCGCGCGCGCGTTGGCGCGCGCCGAGCAGGCTCGACTGCCGCGCGCCTACTGGGACTGGCGCGACATGCTGGCGGTCAACGAGAAGGGCTATTTCCCCTACACCCCGGCCACCAATCTGCTCTACGGCCTGCACGAGGCCATCGCCATGCTCAAGGCCGAGGGCCTGCCGGCCGTGTTCGCGCGCCACCAGCGCCATGCCGAAGCCACGCGCGCGGCGGTGCGCGCCTGGGGCCTGGAGATCCTGTGCCAGGAGGCCAACGGCCATAGCCCGGTGCTGACCACGGTGATGATGCCCGAGGGCTATAGCGCCGATCGCCTGCGCGCCGTGGTGCTGGAACGCTTCGACATGTCGCTGGGCCAGGGCCTGGGCAAGCTGGCGGACAAGGTCTTCCGCATCGGCCACCTGGGCCATTTCAACGATTTGACGCTGTGCGGCACCCTGGCCGGCGTGGAGATGGGGCTGTCGCTGCTGGGCGTGCCGCATCGCGAGGGCGGCATGGCCGCCGTCATGCAGCGCCTGGCCCGTATCTGATTTTTTTCCGAGGACATCACATGAATGCACTGATGCAGGAGGCGATACAGTTCGCCCGCGACCACGAATCCACCTGGGACCGCAGCGTCAAGGGCAATTGGGGCGTACACCAGCAGGACCCCGCGCCCTATAACCGTTTGTTGGGACCGGTGCATGATCGCGGCCCCAACAGCGGCGTCGTGCGCGTGGACGGCAAGACCCTGATCGAATGGGGCGAACCGGAGCGCGCCGACCTGACTTTCAGCGTGGCCAAGCTCTATCTCGCCATCCTGGCGGGCGTGGCGCATGACCGGGGCCTGCTGCCCGATGTCGAAGAACCCGTGCGCAAGCGCGTGCCGGGCATCGGCTTCGACGCCGGCCAGAACGCCGAGATCACCTGGCGCCAGCTGCTGCAGCAGACCAGCGAATGGGAGGGCGAGCGCTTCGGCGTTCCGGACCAGGTCGACCGCTATCGCGCCGTGACCTTCGGCGTGCCGCCCAATGGCAAGAAGGGCGATGCGCGGCCCTTGCAGCGCCCCGGCACCTACTGGGAATACAACGATGTGCGCATCAACCAGCTCTCCTATGCCTTGCTGCACCTGTTCCGCCAGCCCTTGCCCGAGGTCTTCCGCGAAGCGGTGATGCGCCCCATCGGCGCGAGCGAAGACTGGCAGTGGGTGGGCTACGACAACGCCTGGGTCGAGATCGACGGCAAGCGCATGCCCTCCGTGCCGGGCGGCTCGCACTGGGGCGGCGGCATGTCCGTCAGCGCGCGCGACCAGGCCTTGATCGGGCAGATGCTGCTGGAAGAAGGCCGGGCCCAGGGCCGCCAGGTGCTTTCTCGCGAATGGATACAGGCCATGCGCCAGCCGGTCGATATCGCGCCCTACTATGGCTACCTGATCTGGCTGAACCACCAGCGCAAGATGTTCCCCAGCCTGCCGGAATCCAGCTTCTTCGGCGTCGGCGCGGGCAGTTCCTTCACCTGGGTCGAGCCCGAGCGGCGCATGGTGGTGATTGTGCGCTGGCTCGATTCGGCCCATGCCAACGAGCTGTTCGGCAAGATCCTCCAGGCCGTGGACGCGGGCTGACCTCAGCGCGCCGAGGCCTGGACGCAGCCTTCGGCGATGCGCCGGGCCAGGCCCTGCAGGACCTCGGCGTGGCGGGCTTCGGCGGCTTCGTCCAGGGCCTCGGTGGGCAGCGTGCGGGCCAGGCTGCCCAGCAGGCGGCCGCTGGGCGCGAGGATGGGCACGGCCACGCCGCTGATCAAGGGCGTGATAGTGCCGTGGCTGGTGGCGTAGCCGGTGCGGCGCACGGCGACCATGCTGCGCCGGAACTGCTCCCAGTTTTCGCCCAGGCCGGCGCGCGCGATGGGTTTGGGATTTTGCAGATAGGTCTGGCGTATCCGGTGCGCCGATAGCCATGGCAGCATGGCCAGAGAAGCCGCGCCCTGGAACAAGGGAAAGGGCAGGCCGCGCGCGCGCCGGATGGTGATGCGCTGTCCGCTGCATTCGAGCGCGTCGGGGCCGGCCTTCAGAATGCACAGGACCTTGTCTTCGTAGAGGTTGTGCAGCAGCAGCGCGGTGTTGCTTTGCCGCTCCTGCGGCAGCACGTTCAGGCCGGCCCGATAGAGCGGGTCGGTCAGGGCCATCAAGCGCTCCAGTTCGATGATGCGCGGCCCCAGGCTGTAGACGCCGGGCGCGGCCTGGGTGATCAGGCCGGCGCCGGCCAACTCGCGCAGATAGCGGTAGGCGGTCGAGCGCGTGTATGCCAGCGCTTGGGTGACGTATTCGACCGTCACGATGGGGTGGGCCAGGGTGAACAGATCGAGCACGGCGAAGGCGCGGCCCAGGCTGGTGCCGCTGTCCTGGACAGGAGCGGGAGCGTGTTTCACCGCATCAGCATAGCGCGCAGGAATGCCGTCCTGTGGCAAAAAAGAAAAAATCCCAGGATTTGGAATCTATGCTGTTTCTGAAATGGCGAGTTAATTTCCGCGACAGCCCATCTGTCCTGAGCGGAAATGACTCCAAAACCCCTGACCGGGCGCGTGCCGCCCGAAGCGATACGCCGCGCCGACCTGCCCAGGCTGGCGCCTGAATGGCTCGCGCGTTATGCCGCGCTGCAGGATCTTAGCGGCGCGGTATCCGACGCCATGGATGCGCTGGGGCTGCGCGGCGCGATCCCCGCGTCGGTGTTGGCTCCCACGCTGGGGCCGCGCCGCATGGTCGGCCAGGCCGTGACCGTGCGCAATGTCGAGCGCGCCGATGATCCCGGCGCGGCCGCGGCCGGCGGCCGCGGGCTGATGGGTGAACACGAGGCCTACAACCAGGCCGGGCCGGGCGATGTGGTGGTGATCGAGGGGCTGGCCGGCGTGTCCAACATGGGCGGCCAGTCGGCGGCCGTGGCCCATCGCGCCGGCTGCGCGGGCGCGGTCATCGATGGATCTTTCCGCGATCCGGACAGCAGCCGCGAGCGGGATTTTCCGATCTGGTCGCGCGGCGTGACGCCGATCACCGGCAAATGGCGGTTGCAGACCGTGGAGATCAACGGTCGGGTACGGATCGCCGGCGTGGCGGTGGATGCCGGCGATCTCGTGGTGGCCGATGAGGCCGGCGTGGTCTTCGTGCCTTTCGCGCAGGCGGGGCCGGTCTTGGAGCAGGCCGAGAAGATCGACGCCGGCGACAAGCGGCAGAAAGCCGATATTGCCGCCGGCATCAGCCTGGCCGCGCTGGCCGTCGCCAAATACAAATGATTTGAAACCAGGGAGTGCAGCATGATGGAAAGCCCCGTTCGGGTGGCCGCGCAGACGGCCGATATCCTCGGCGAAGTCCCCTTGTGGTGCGCGCGCACCCAGCGCCTGTGGTGGATCGACGTGCGCCGCCCGGCGCTGCAATGGTATGACCCGGCCACCGGCCGCCACGCCGCGCAGCGCCTGCATCCCGAGCTCATCACCGGCTCCATCGCCTTGCGCGAGCAGGGCGGCTTTCTGCTGGCCGCGCCAACCGGCTTGCATATCTTCGATCCGGCCGGCGGCCAGCCCGCGCGGCGCATCGCCGATCCTTTGCAGGGCGCGCCTGGCATGCGCCTGAATGACGGCAAGTGCGATCGGCGCGGCCGCTTCTGGGTGGGCAGCATGCACGACACCCGGCGCGAGCCGTTGGGCACGCTCTATCGCGTGGACCCGGATGGGCGCTGCACTGCCAGGCTGGACGGCTTCGTGCTGCCCAATGCGATCAGCTTCAGCCCGGACGACCGCAATATGTATTTCGCTGACACGCACAAGCAGATGATCTGGGTGTTCGATTACGACATCGACGCGGGCGAGATCTCCAACCGGCGCGTGTTCAAGGATTGGACGCAGCAGCAAGGCCGCCCTGACGGCGCCACCGTGGACGCCGAGGGTTTTGTATGGAACTGCATGGTGGCCACCGGCCAGTTGGTGCGCCTGGCGCCCGATGGCCGGGTGGACCGCGTCATCCAGCTGCCTGTCACCAATCCGACCTGCCCGGCCTTCGGCGGCGAGCGGCTCGACACCCTCTACATCACCAGCCATTCGCAGCGTTTTACGCCCGAACAGCAGGCCGCCGAGCCGCTGGCCGGCGCTTTGCTGGCCCTGGATGTGGGAGTGCGCGGCCTGCCCGAACCGCGTTTCGGCGGCTGATAACGGGCGTCAACAGAGCAATAGCGGGCCGGCGAGCCCGAGGAGACAAGCCGTGCGACTGACCTTCAAGCAAGCCGCGCTATGCGCGGGCCTGGCCGTGGCCGCCTGCGCCGCGCCCGCCCTGGCCGCCGATGTGGTCAAGATCATCGTGCCCTTTGCGCCCGGCGGCCCGGCCGACCAGATCGCGCGCATCGTGGCGCCCGGGCTGGGCAAGGCCTTGGGCAAGACCGCCGTGGTGGAGAATCGGGGCGGGGCGGGCGGCACCGTGGGCACCGCCTATGCCGCCAAGGCCGCGCCCGATGGCGCGACCCTGTTGTTGACGACCTCCAGCCTGGTGTTGAGCGCCGGGACCACGCCCAGGCTGCCGTATGACCCACGCAAGGACCTGGAGCCGGTCTATCTGCTGGGCGAGGTTCAGACCATGCTGGCGGTGCGTCCCGGCCTGGGCGTGAATTCGTTGCAGGACCTGGTCGCCAAGGCCAAGGGGGCGCACAAGCTCAACTATGGCTCGACCGGGGTGGGAGGCACCATGCATGTGGGCGCGGAATTATTCGCGCGCACGGCCCATGTCCCTCTGGTGCATATTCCCTACCGGGGCGCGGCGCCCGCGCTGATGGACCTCATCGCCGGCAATGTGGACCTGGTCAATGCCGATGTGCCGGTGCTCAAGCCCTATATCCAGGAAGGCCGCATCAAGGGACTGGTGATCTTCGATACCAGGCGCTCGCCGCTTTTGCCCGACATTCCCACCGCGCAAGAGGCCGGCATGCCCGAGCTGCAGATGAGCAATTGGTATGGCGTGATGGTGCCGCGCGGCATGGCGCCCGAGCGCAAGCAGGCTCTGGCGCGGGCCCTGGCCCAGACCGTCAGGCTGCCCGATGTGCAGGCCCGGCTGGCCGACGCCGGTTTCAGCCATCCGCAGGACACGGCGGCTTTCCAGGCCAGGCTGGCAAGCGATTTCGACCGCTGGGTGCCGTGGCTCAAGGCCGCCGGCATCCGCACTGAATAAGGCGCGGACGCCATGACGATAGGCATTCGGAGGGTGCTTTTGCAGATCGGGCCTCTGCCGCCCGGGCTGGAGCAGTTGTTGCGCGAGCGCTATGTCTTGCACCCTTATTGGCAGGAGCCCGACCGGGCGGCGTTTCTGCGCGCCAACGCCGGCCGCTATGCGGGGGCGGTCACCATGTCGCGTCATGGCTGTGCGGCGGACGTCATGCAAGCCGTGGCCGGCGGTGTGGCGGCCTGTTTCGGTGTGGGCCATGACGGCATCGACCTGGCCGCCGCCCGCCGTCACGGCGTGGCGGTGAGCACCACGCCCGATGTGCTCAATGCCTGCGTTGCCGATACGGCGCTGGCGTTGATGCTGTCGGTGGCCCGGCGCATCGTGGCCGCCGACCGCCATGTGCGCGAGGGCCGCTGGCTGTCGGGCGCCTTCGGTTTGGGCGCCCGCGTCAGCGGCAAGCGCCTGGGCATTCTGGGCCTGGGCCGCATCGGCATGGCGATCGCGCGCCGCGCCGAGGGTTTTGACATGTCCGTGCGCTATCACGGCCGCAAGCCGCGCGCCGGCGCGCCCTATGGTTTCGAGCCCGATCTGCGCGCGCTGGCGCGCGATTCGGATTTCCTGGTGGTCGCCTGCCAGGGCGGCGAAACCACGCGCCATCTGGTGGATGGGCCGGTGTTGCGGGCCCTGGGTCCGGACGGCTTTCTCATCAATATCGCGCGCGGCAGCGTTGTCGACGAGCCGGCCCTGGTCCAGGCCTTGCAGGAGGGCGCGATCGCGGGCGTCGGGCTGGACGTTTACGCGCAGGAGCCCCAGGTGCCGCAAGCCCTGATCGCCAGCGAGCGCGTCGTGCTGCTGCCGCATATCGCCGCGTCCACGCGCGAAACGCGCGCGGCCATGGAGGCCTTGGTGATGCGCAATCTGCAATCTTTCTTCGAGACCGGGCGCGTCGTCACGCCGCCGGTTTGAGGCCAGTCCGGATGATTTTCGAACAACGCACCTATACCGTCGCCCATGGCCGCATGGAGGATTATCTGGCGCGCTACGAACGCGATGCGCTGCCGCTGCAGCGCAAGCACCTGGGCCGGCTGCTGGGTTTTTTTGTCAGCGAGATCGGGCCCCTCAACCAGGTCGTGCATATCTGGGTCTATGACAGCCTGGCGGACCGCGAGGCCCGGCGCCAGGCCATGGACGCCGACCCGGCGTGGCAGACTTTCAAGCTCGGCAACCGGGGCACTTTCGTGGCGCAGGAGGTCAAGATCCTGACGCCGGCCCCGTTCTGCCCCATTTACCTATGATGGCCGGCATGACGCAGGATCTGGACCGCCTGACCCGCAATCCGCTCAAGGCGCTCCTGGCGGCGGGCGGCGTGGCGGTCTCGATGAGCGTGCGTATCATGCGCAGCCACGAAATCGGCCGCATCGCGGCCGCCGCCGGTTTCGATACGTTGTATGTGGATCTGGAGCACAGTGTCCTGTCGCTGGAAACCGCGGCTCTGGTCTGCCACGCGGCGCGCGAGGCTGGCGTGGTGCCGCTGGTGCGCCTGCCGGCCGCCGACGCGGCCTTGATCGGGCGCGTGCTGGATGGCGGCGCCATGGGCCTGATCCTGCCGCATCTGGAGGATGCGGCCTCCGCCCGCCGGGCCGTGGCCGCGGCCTGCTATCCGCCGCGGGGACGGCGTTCGATGGGCGCCGGCCAGCCGCTGCTGCACTATCGCGCCTTTCCGGCCGGCCAGGCCTGCGCGGCCCTGAACCGTTCGCTCTTTGTCGCCGTCATGGTCGAAAGCGCCGCGGGCCTGGCCCAGGCCGAGGCGCTGGCCGGCGTGGACGGCGTGGACATGCTGTTCGTCGGCGCGGGCGATCTTGGCGCGGAACTGGGCTGGGGCCCGGAAGATGATGAGGCCGTAGCGGCCGCCTTTGCCCAGGCGCTGGCCGCCGCGCGCCGGCATGGCAAGACGGTGGGGGCGGGCGGCCTGGCCCAGCGCCCGGCGCTGATGCGCCGGTTGGTGGGGATGGGCGTGCGTTTCCTGTCTACCGGAACGGATCTGGCCTTTTTGGCGGCGGGAGCGGCGCAGCAGGCGCGCATGGCCAGGGAGACGGCCGGCGCAGTCTAGCGCCGCCGCCGCGCGCTCAGTCCCGGGGCGCCGGACGGCTCAGCACCCAGGCCGCGCAGGCGGCCATGCCGGCGGCCACGCCGCAGGCCAGCGGCCAGCCGGGCCGGGCGCCCCACAGAAAGAGGGCATAGCCGGCCGCCATGCCCGCGGCGGCATAGGCCTTGCCCTTGCGGCTGATGGCGCCTTGCTCGCGCCACTGCCGCAGCGGCGTGCCGAATCTCGGATGATGCAATAGCCAGGCTTCCAGACTGGGCGAGGAGCGCGCGAAGCAGCCGGCTGCCAGGATCAGGAAGATGGTCGTGGGCATCACGGGCAAGAAGGCGCCGATAAAGCCCAGCGCCACCATGACCCATCCAAGGCAGGCCCAGGCATAGCGCTTCCATCCAGCGGCGGGTGATCCAGACAAACTCGTGCTCCCTATCTCCGCGCCGAGTGTAGAGCAGTCTGGGCTAAGATCTGGCGCGGAACCCCCGGAGCGCCTCATGCAGACCCAAGTCCTATTGGCCTATTGCGCCATTGCCGCCGTATCGGTTGTCAGTCCTGGCCCGGCCACGGTGCTGGCGATCCGCAATGCGCTGGGCGGCGGCATGCGCGGGGTCTTCTTCGGCGCCCTGGGCAATGCGGCCGGGCTGTTCTGCCTGTCGGCCGCTTCCATGCTGGGCCTGGGCGTGCTGCTGCGCACCTCGGCCGCGCTGTTCCTGGCGGTCAAGGTGCTCGGCGCCTGCTACTTGTTCTATCTGGGGTTCAAGCAGCTGCGCGGCCGCGCGTCCCTGGTGATCGCCGACAGCGGTCCGCTGCCGCGCCGCGCCAACGCTTCGTATTTCCGCGAGGCCGTCGGCCTGGCGCTGACCAATCCCAAGCCCATCCTGTTCTTCGCGGCGCTGTTTCCCCAGTTCGTGTCGGCCGGCGAACCGCTCATGCCGCAATTTCTGGTGCTCACCGGGATCTTCATGCTGATGTCGCTGTGTTCGCTGCATGCCTATGCGCTGATGGCGCGCCAGGCGCGCGCCGCCTTGACCCGGCCGCGCGTGGTGCGCTGGGTGGATCGCGTCATGGGCGGCATTTTCGTTTCCTTTGGCGCGGGCCTGCTGGCGCTCAAGCGCATCGCGCCCTGATGCCGGGCTCGACCTTGAGCGGTCTTTTCTCCTGGACGGCACGTCCGGCGTCTGGTCCCGAGGCCATGGCCACCTCCCGGACGGCGTGGATATGCCGCTTGCCCGGCCCGCATGCCCATGGAACAATCGCCCGCTATTGAATATCGGCGACAGATCCATGCCCGGGGATCGCAAGAGCGCCCCGCAGGGGGCTTGCCGCCTAGCTGATTGTCCGCCGCTCATGAAAATTTGACGGCTTTTCCTCTATGGTCTTGTGTTTTGCGCAAGCCCGCGTTCCGGGGTTCAGGTAGGTCATGTATTCACAGATATTGGTCTTCATCGTCTCGACCTTGGTTTTCCTGACGGTGTGCCGTCTCGCCCTGATGTTGTGGCAGCGCAAGCGCGTGGCCGAGGCGGGGCATCCGCTGCGCATCCTGGTGGGCGGCCTGCGCATCGATGCCCATCTCATCGGCATCATGGTGGCCCTGCCGCTGGCCCTGGCGCCCTGGCTGGGCGGCTGGCCGGGCGCCATCGCCGTCAACGGGGTCTGGCTGGTCTTCGCGTGGTCGGTCATCTGCCTGCTGGAGTTCTCCACGCCGCAATACGTCATCGAATACGACACCCGCCCCAACCAGCTCTACGTCATCTATCTGAAATACCCCAGGGAAGTCTTCTCGATGCTCTTCAAGGAGTACCGGCTGGCGCTGTTCCTGGGGGTGGCGGCCCTGCTGGCCATGGTGGCCCTGGGCTGGCGGCTGCTGGGCCAGGCCTGGCTCTTTCCCGAGCCGGCCATCGCATGGTGGCTGCGTCCCATCCTCACGCTGGCCGGCATCGCGGCCTGCGTGCTGGCCATACGCGGCACGCTCAAGCATCGCCCCATCAATCCCTCGACGGTCGCCTTCTGCGGCGACGGCCTGGTCAACGCGCTGGCCCTGAACTCGCTCTACAACGTGATGTTCTCGGTGTATTCGCTCAAGAACGAAGCCTCCGCCAGCCGCGCCTATGGCGACATGGACGACGCGCAGATCCAGGCGCTGGTGCGCGAGGCCTCGTGCATCGCGGACACGCCCTCGGATCCCGCCATCCCCACGCTGCACAGGCATCAGCCGCCCGAGCGCCCCAAGAAAAAACGCCATCTCGTGCTCATCGTCGAAGAAAGCCTGGGCGCGCAATTCGTCGGCCATCTGGGCGGCAGCGGCTGCACGCCCGAGCTGGACCGCCTGGCGCCGCTGGCCTGGACCTTCCGGCAGGCCTATGCCACGGGCACCCGATCGGTCCGCGGCCTGGAAGCGCTGTCGGCCGGCTTCCCGCCCTCGCTGTCGCAGGCGGCATTGCGGCTGCCGGGGGCGCAATCGCGCTTCTTCACCCTGGCGCAGCTGCTGGGCACGCAGGGCTACCGCAATTGCTTCGTCTATGGCGGCGAGGCCCATTTCGACAACATGAAGGCCTTCTTCCTGGGCAATGGCTTTACCGAGCTCTACGACCTGAAAACCTTCGACAAGCCGGCCTTTGTCGGCACCTGGGGCGCCAGCGACGAGGACATGTTCAACCGCGTCCATGCCGTGCTCGACCAGGCGGGCGATGAACCCTGCTTCATCCTGGCCTTCAGCGTCAGCAACCATTCGCCCTGGGAGTATCCGCAAGGCCGCATCACGCCCGTGGGCGATCCGGCCACGGTGGGCAATACGGTGCGCTACGCCGATTGGGCCATCGGGCAGTTCTTCGACCGCGCGCGCCAATCCGCCTATTGGGACGACACGGTATTCCTGGTGACGGCCGACCACGACGTGCGCGTGGGCGGCAAGCAGCGCATCCCGCTGCGCCATTTCCATATCCCGGCCCTCATCCTGGGCGGCCCGGTGCGTCCGCGCCTCGATGAGCGCGTGGTCAGCCAGATCGACTTCCCGGTGACGCTGCTGTCATTGCTGGGCATCGAGGGCGAGCATCCCATGATCGGCTTTGACCTCACCGACGAGCGCGCCGGCGGCCGCGCCTTGATGCAGTATGGCGATGTCTACGGCCTGCTGCAGGAACGCACCCTGACCATCTTGGAGCCCGGCAAGGCCGGCTCCCAGTATCTCTACCAGGGCGGCGACGACTACCAGCCCATCACCCCGCCGGACCCGGAGGCGGTCCGCAAGACCCTGGCCCATGCCTTGTGGCCGCAGCGGGTCTACCGCGACCAGGCCTACACCCTGCCGCATCTGCGCAAAAAGCGCTGAACGCGCCGTTGTTTCAGTGCGCCGAAGAATCCGGCGCGGGCGGGCGGCCGCGGCGTTTCGGCGCCGGCAGCGCGGCTTGCAGGCCTTCGGCCAGCAGCATGTCGGCGTCGGCCGCGTCGCTTTCATCATCGGCCGCGGTCGGCGGGCTGGCCGGCGGCAGGCTGCCGGCGGGGCCCAGCTGCGGCCGGATGAAATCCATGAAGGCGCGGGTCTTGGCCGGCAGGATCTGCTGCGGGAAATGCCCGTAGATCGAGATCGGCTGCACCTGCCAGTTCGGCAGCACGCGCCTGAGCGAATGCCGCTCGATGATGGGGTCGAGCGCCTGGCAGAAGGGCAGGCGGGCGATGCCCAGGCCTAGGCCGGACAGCGTGCCCATGACGCTGATGTTGTTGCCGGCGAGATGGCCGCTGATCTCGACCCGCTCGGTGTGCTTGCCGTTGGTGAGGATCCAGAAAGAATGCGCTTCGTCGATGGCGGTGCGCAGGCACTGGTGATCGACCAGGTCGGCCGGCGTGCGCGGCTCGCCATGCTGGGCCAGATATTCGTCCGAGGCGTAGAGATAATTCTCCAGCCGGATGATCTCATCGACCACGGCGGCGTTGTCGTCATGGAAATCGCTGCCCAGGCGTCCGAAGCGCAGCATGATGTCGAAGGGCTCGCCCTGCGAATCAGCGGTCGATTTCATGTTGAGGTCGAACTCGCATTCCAGGTCGGGATAGGCGTCCATGAAGGCGCGCAGCGAGGTCGGCAGCAGCCAGATCGCGAGACTGTAGGGCATGGAGATGCTCAAGCGCCCCTTGGGTTTGCTGGACAGCGACAGCAGCTGCTCCTGCGCCAGGCGGGCTTCGTCGATCAGGCCCTGGCAGCGGCGCAGATAGATAGAGCCCGCGTCGGTGAGCTCCAGCCGCCGGGTATTGCGGTTGATCAGGCGCAGCCCGATGGCGCGCTCCAGCTGGCCGATGCGCCGCGACAGGGTCGAGGTCGGCATGTGCAGGGCCCTGGCCGCCAGGCTGAAGCTCTTGCGCTTGGCGACCTCGACGAACAGGGCGATGTCGTTGAGCTGGACGGTGTTCGGTTCCATGGAGTGGGCGCTTGCAGAGGTCCGCGACGGCAAAGTGTACCCCGCGGAGGCCGCGCGCAGCCGTTGCACGCTGATATATTCGATTTCAATTATGGGTTTTTTGGCACGAATTTAGGGTTTTTCTCTCCTAAACTGCGGCGTTGATGACTATTGCAGGCGGAGCGCGGCATAGTTTGGCGACAGGCCAGAACGCATGAATAAACCTAATTACCGATTTACGGTGCTCACGCCGACCTATAACAGGGCGGCCACGCTGCATCGTGTTTACCAGTCCCTGGCGGGGCAGACCTTCCGCGATTTCGAATGGCTGGTCGTCGACGACGGCTCGACCGACAACACCCACCAGATCATCGGCGAATGGCAGGCGCGCGCCGCCTTTCCCATCCGCTACGTCTGGCAGAAAAACCAGCACAAGAAAACCGCTTTCAATCGCGGCGTGCGCGAGGCGCGCGGCGAACTCATCGTGGCCCTGGACAGCGACGACGAAATGACCCCGGACGCCCTGGCGATACTCGACGAGGCCTGGCGCGGCATTCCCGAGGCCGAGCGCGACGGCTTTGTCGCCGTGACCGGCCTATGCGCGCGTCCCGACGGCAGCATCGTGGGCGACCGTTTCCCCGCGGACGTCTTCGACAGCAATGCCGTGGACATGTATTTCCGCGAAAAAGTCCGGGGCGAGAAATTCGGCTGCATGCGCGGCGATGTGCTCAGGCGCTTCCCGTTCCCGGAAGACGTGCCGGGTTTCGTGCCCGAAAGCTTGGTGTGGTGGGAGATCGCGCGGCGGGGCTACCGCAGCCGCTTCATCAACCGCGTGGTCCGCATCTACCATGATTCGTCCGATGGCTTGAGCCAGAGCGCGGTATCGCTGCGCGGCAATGCCCAGGGCCTGTACCTGCTGGCCTGGGACATGCTGCAGCATCACACGGGGATGTTCCGCTTCCGGCCCAAGGGTTTCTTGATGGCGGCGGCGCGTTACACACGTTTCCGGCTGCTGCTGGCCCATTCGGGCCGGGAAACGGCGGTCGGCAGCCACCGCCTGACCCAGCCCCTGGGCCGCCTGCTGACCTGGCTCATGTGGCCGCTGGGCTATCTGCTGTATCTGCGGGACCGGCGCCGCGGCCTGTTGTAGCGGCCTGGCCCAGGCCCAGGTAGACCTCGATGACGCGCGGGTCCCGCGCAATCTCGGCGGCCGGCCCCTGGACCGTCACGCGGCCCATTTCCAGGACATAGGCATAGTCGGCCACCTGCAGCGCGGCGCGCGCGTTCTGCTCGATAAGCAGGATGGACACGCCCCGGCGGCGCAGTTCCGACACGATGCGGAAGACTTCGCGCACGATGCGCGGCGCCAGGCCCAGGCTGGGCTCGTCGAGCATCAGCAGTCTGGGCTTGGCCATCAGGGCGCGGCCCACCGCCAGCATCTGGCGCTCGCCGCCCGACAGCGTGCCGGCCAGCTGGGCGCGGCGTTCGCGCAGCCTGGGGAAGAGTTCATACACTTCGTCCATGGTCTGGCCATGGTCGCGCAGGCCCAGCCGGTAGCGATGAAAGGCGCCAAGCATCAGGTTGTCCTCGACGCTCATCTCGGCGAAAAGCTCGCGCTTCTCGGGCACGAGGTTCAGGCCGGCGGCGACCATTTCCTCGACTTCGGCGTGCACGCAGGGCTGGCCGGCAAAGCGGATGCCGCCCTGGGAAGGCAGGACCCCCATGATGGCCGACAGCAGGGTGGTCTTGCCCGCGCCATTGGGCCCGATCACGGTCACGATCTGTCCTTGGCCGACGGCGAGGTCCACGCCGCATACGGCCTCGATCTTGTCGTAGGCCACGCGCAGCCCGTCGACTTCCAGCAGCATCTGGCTCATGCTTCGTCCACCCCGCCCAGATAGGCTTCCAGCACGGCCGGGTGCTGCTGCACCTCGGCCGGCAGGCCTTCGGCGATCTTCTGGCCGAAGTCCATGACCACGACCCGGTCCACCAGGCCCATTACGAATTCCATGTCGTGCTCCACCAGCAGGATGGCCATGCCCTCGGCGCGCAGGCGTTCGAGCAGGTCGGCAAGCACCCGCTTTTCCTGGTAGCGCAGGCCGGCGGCCGGTTCGTCCAGCAGCAGCAGGCAAGGGTCGGCGGCCAGGGCGCGGGCGATCTCCAGGATGCGCTGCTGGCCCAGGGCGAGCGAGCCGGCCTCATCCCAGCCGTGCGCGCCCAGCCCCACCCGGTCAAGCTGGCGGGCGGCCTCGGCCAGCAGACGGGCCTCTTCGGCGCGGTCCAGGCGCCAGGCCGAGCGCAGCACGCCGGCATGGCCGCGCAAGTGCGCGCCGATGGCCACGTTCTCCAGCGCGCTCATGCGTTTTTGCAGGCGCACATGCTGGAAGGTGCGCGACAGGCCCAGCCGGGCGATGGCCCGCGCGCCGGCGCCGGCCACCTCGCGGCCCCGGAACACCACGCTGCCCGAGGTGGGCGTGTCCACGCCGGAAATCTGGTTGAACATGGTGCTCTTGCCCGCCCCGTTCGGACCGATGAGGGCGAGAATCTCTCCGGCGCGGATCTCCAGGTCCATGTTGTTGTTGGCGACCAGGCCGCCGAATTTGCGCGTGATGCCAGTGGCCTTGAGCACCACCTCGCCGCGCGGCGGCATGGACCGGCGCGGCAGGGCTTCGGCGCGCGGGTCGATCTGGCGCTCGGTCTTGCGCAGCGGCACCCGCCGCGCCAGCGCCGGCCAGATTCCGCCGCGCCAGCGGTGCAGCAACAGCACCATGCCGAAGCCGAACACGATGACCTCGAAATTGCCGGTCTGGTCCAGCAGCCGGGGCAGCAGGTCCTGCAGCCATTGCTTGAGCACGGTGAAGACCCCTGCGCCCACCAGCGCGCCCCAGACCTGCCCCGCGCCGCCGATCACCGTCATGAAGAGGTATTCGATGCCCATCTGCAGCCCGAAGGGATGCGGATTGACGAAGCGCTGCATATGCGCATAAAGCCAGCCCGAGGCGCAGGCCTGCAGCGCCGCGATGACGAAAATCACCATGCGCGAGCGGGCCGTGTCCACGCCCATGGATTCGGCCATCACGCGACCGCCCTTGAGCGCGCGGATGGCGCGCCCTTCGCGCGAGTCCAGCAGGTTGCGGGTCGACCACAAGCCCAGCAGGGTGAAGCACCATATCAGGTAGTAGATGGTGTCGCCCTGGGTCAGCGCCTTGCCGAACAGCGAGATCGGCGGCACCTCCGTGATGCCGCTATGACCGCCCAGCCCCTCCACCGAGCCGAAGACAAAGTACAGGCTCAGGCCCCAGGCAATGGTGCCCAGCGGCAGGAAGTGCCCCGAGAGCCTGAGGGTCAGCGCGCCCAGCAGATAGGCCACCACCAGGGTGAGGGCCAGCCCGGCGGGCAGCGTCAGCCAGGGCGAGCTGCCCAGCCAGGCCAGCCAGGCCGGCAGCACGTCGGCGCGCGTGGTCAGGATGGCTGTCGTATAGGCGCCCAGCCCGACGAAGGCGGCCTGGCCGAAGCTGGTGAGCCCGCCCACGCCGGTCAGCAGCACCAGACCCAGCGCGACCAGGGCATACAGGCCGATATAGTTCAGCAGCGTGATGTAGAAGGGAGGCAGCACCAGCGGCCCGATGGCCAGCAGCGCCAGGAAGGCGATGAGGAGATGGCGCGGCGTCATGCCTCGTCCTCCTCTTCTTCGACCGTGTGGCTCTTGAGCGAGCGCCATAGCAGCACCGGGATGATCAGGGTGAAGACGATGATTTCTTTGTAGGCGCTGGCCCAGAAGGCGGAGAAGGCTTCGATCAGGCCGACCAGCAGCGCGCCGGCGGCGGCCAGCGGGTAGCTCACCAGGCCGCCGATGATGGCGCCGACGAAGCCCTTGAGGCTGACCAGGAAGCCTGAATCGAAGTACAGCGTGGTGATGGGAGCGATCAGGATGCCCGATACCGTGCCGATCAGGGCGGCGACAAAGAAGGTGATCTTGCCCGCGAACACCGGCGAGATCCCCATCAAGCGGGCGCCGAGGCGGTTGAAGGCCGCCGCCCGCAAGGCCTTGCCGTACATGCTGCGCTCGAAGAACAGATACAGCGCCACGATCAGCACGGCGGAGGCGGCCACCACCCAGATCGCCTGGCCGTTGATATTGACCGGCCCCAGCGCGAAGCTGGCGTCGATGAAGGGCCGGGTGCGCGCGCCCTCGGCGCCGAAAGCCAGCAGTCCCAGGCCGACCAGGGCCAGGTGCACCGCGATGGAGACGATGAGCAGCACCAGCGTCGACGCCGAGGCGATGGGCTGGTAGAACAGACGGTAGAGCTGCGGGCCCAGCGGCACGAGCAGGGCCAGCGTCAACAGCGCCTGCGCGCCGGCCGGCAGGGCCGCCAGCGGCAGGGTATAGAACAGCGCCGCCACGGCCAGCGGATAGACCGCCTTGGCGGCCAGCCGCCACTGCCAGAACAGGCGGCCCCGGCGCCGGTATTGCGCGCGCAGATCGACCGCGGCTTCGATCAGGGCGAAGGCCACGACCAGCCATACCAGGGCGACGGGCTTGCCGTCCTGGATGGCGGCCATCGTCAGGGCGCCGAAGGCCACGAACTCGCCTTGAGGAATGAAAAGCACCCGCGTGACGGCGAAGACCAGCAGGATGGCCAGGGCCAGCAGCGCGTAGATCGCGCCGTTGGTGATGCCATCCTGCCCGAGGATCAGGGCGATCTGTGCGTTCATGCGTTTACTTCACCAGCGTCCAGGTGCCGTCCTTGACGGTGATGAGTTCGCGGCCGCGCTCGTCAAAGCCGCTGTGGTCGGCCGGGCTCATGTTGTAGACGCCCTGGGTGCCGACCAGCTCCTTGGTGCGTTCCAGCGCGTCGCGCAGCGCCGAGCGGAACTCCGGCGTGCCCGGCTTGCCCGCCTTGGCGGCTTCAGGGATGGCCTGTTGCAGCAGCAATCCGGCGTCAAACACATTGGCGCCGAAAGTGGCGGGCTTGGAGCCGTTGAGCTTTTCGTAGGCGGCGATATAGTCGCTGGCGACTTTCTTGGACGGATTGCTGTCCGCGATTTCGGGCAGCACCAGCATCAGGCTGGCGGCCAGGATGGTGCCCTCGACCTTTTTGCCGCCCAGTTTCAGGAAGTCGGGCAGGGCCGCGCCGTGCGTCTGGTAGAACTTGCCCTTGTAGCCCTGGTCGAAGAGCGTGGCCTGCGGCAGCACGCTGGCCGCGCCCGGGGCGGCGATCAGCACGGCTTCCGGCTTGGCCGCCAGGATCTTCAGCGCCTGGCCGGTGACCGAGGTGTCAAAGCGCACATAGCGCTCGTTGGCCGTGATCTTGATGCCTTTTTCGGCGGCCATGGCCGAGAAGACCTTGTACCAGTTCTCGCCATAGGGATCGTTCAGGCCGATGAAGCCCACGGTCTTGATGCCGCTCTTGGCCATGTGGTCGACCAGGGCGCGGGCGATGATGTCATCGTTCTGCGTGGTCTTGAACACCCATTTCTTCTGGTCGTTCATGGGCAGCACCACGGCGGCCGTGCCGACCGGCGCCAGCATGGGCACCCCGGCCTCGGCGGCGAACTGCAGCACGCCCATGGCATTGGGCGAGCCCGAGGGGCCGATGAGCGCGTCCACTTTCTGTTCCGTGATCAGGCGCTTGAAGGCCGTGACCGATGCGGTGGTGTCGCTGGCGTCGTCCAGCGAGATGTATTCCACGCTCAGGCCGCCGATCTCCTTGGGCAGCAGCGGGATGGAGTTCTTCTGGGGGATGCCGACCAAGGCCGTCGGCCCGGTCGAGGAGGTGACCACGCCGACCTTGACCTGGGCCAGGGCCGGCATGGCGAGCAGCGTGGCGAGCGCCGCGGCCGCGAGAGAGAGTTTGTTCGACAACATGGCAATTCCTCCGTATAGGGCGGGAGACGGTAATGCTGTGAAAATTCGGCGCTCGCGCTGGCCGCCGTGCTGGGGTGATAAGGGCCTTGCCTGCTTCAGATGGTGATGGAGCTTACGCTCGCGCCGCCGCAGACATACAGAGTCTGGCCGGTGATGAAGCTATTGGCGGGGTCGCAGAAAAACATGACGGCGCGCGAGACATCGTCGGCCTGTCCCAGCCGCTTGACCGGGATGCCGTTGGCGATCTGTTTTTCCCGCTCGCTGCCGGGTTCGATGACATCATGGAACATATCCGTCTTGATGGGGCCGGGCGCCACGACGTTGACCGTGATGCCATGCGGGGCCAGCTCCAGGGCCCAGGTGCGGGCCATGCCTATCATGCCGGCCTTGGTGGCCGAGTAGGCGGTGCGGGTGGGCAGGCCCAGGGCGCCGCGCGAAGACATCAGCACGATGCGGCCGTGGCGGCGGGCCTGCATCCCGGGCAGGACCGCCTGCACCAGGGCCAGGGCCGCGCCCAGGTGGATCTGGGTCAGCCCGTGCAGCTCCTCGGAGCGGACATCGGGCAGCAGGTTGGGCCAGATCACGCCGGCATTGTGGATCACATGGCTTACCGCGTGGCGGGCGGCGATTTCCTGGGCGGCCTGCCGGGTGGCGGCCTCGTCCAGCAGGTCGACCTGCACATGCGACAGGCGCGGATGCGTCAGCGTCCCGGCGCGGCGCGCCAGCGAAATCACTTCGTAGCCGGCGGCCAGCATGTCGCGGCAGATCTCGGCGCCGATGCCGGCGCTGCCGCCGGTGACAATGGCGATGGGCGTCATGGCGTCAGCGTCCCGGAGCCATGGCGAGCACGCGCAAGGGGCTGCCCGAGCCATTGCGTATCTTCAGGGGTGCCGAAAAGATGACGGCGCCCGTGGGCGGCAGCTGATCGAGATTGGTCAGGCATTGCAGGCCATAGCGATTATTGCCATGCATGTAGTAATGGCAGGGGTAGGGGGGATCCAGGTGCTGGGCCTGGCCGGCGTCGGTGCCGACCGATTCGGTGCCAAAACCATGCACGTCGCGCTCGCGGATCAGCCAGGGCACGACCTCGGCATCGGGACCGGGCGAGTGCGCGCCGTCTTCGCGCAGGTTGAGGTAGTCGGTGGGTTTGCCGCGCTTGGACCAGTCGGTGCGCATCAGCACCCAGTGGCCGGCCGAGATGCGGCCATGGCGTTCTTCCCAGGCCAGGACATGGTCGATGGTCAGCAGGAAATCCGCGTTATCGCGCGATTCGGCCGAACAATCGATGACGCAGGCGCCGGCCACGAAGGCCTCGACCGGAATGGTGTCCACCGTGTTGTCGGGCTGGTCGCGGCCGCTGATCCAGTGCGCCGGCGCATCGAAGTGCGTGCCGGTATGCTCGGAGCAGGAAAAGTTGTTCCAGTACCAGGCCGGGCCGCGCTCGTCATAGCGCGAGATCTCCTCGATCCGGAAGGGCCAGGCCTGGCCGAATTCCGGCGGCAGCACGATGGTCGGAAACTCCGGCGTCAGCGTCTCGGTCAGGTCGATGATGCGTAGGGCGCCCGTGGCCAGGTCGGCCATGAAGCGGGTCAGCGTATCGGTGCTCAATTTGATCTCCTTGTTGCCGGCTCAGGCGCCCAGTTCCCGTTCCAGGCCCTTGGGGTTTTCGGTGAGGCGTTCCTGGAATTCCAGGGCGACGTCGCCCACATAGACATCCTCCACGCCATCGCGCAAGGCTCGGACGATGGCCGAGGCCAGGGCGGCCGGCGCCACGCGCGGCGGGGGCGTCAGCTGCTCCCATTCGTGGTCCAGCGGCCCGGGGAAGACATTGATTACACGCACCCCGGCCGGCCGCATCTCGGCGCGCAGGCATTGGGCCATGGACAGCGCGGCCGCCTTGGAGGCCGCCCAGATGCCGCGCGAGGGCAGATTCATCTGCGCGTAGATGCTCAGCACGTTGACCCAGGCGCTGGCGTTGTTCACGCCGTCGGCGGCGCGCCCGCACAGCGCCGGCCCGAAGGCCCGCGCCAGGCGCATCAGGCCCAGGCAGTTGACGTCCAGCGTATCGCGCGCCAGGTTGACGTCGCGGCTGTGCAGCAAGCCGCCCTCGCGTTCATGATCGGCGCAATTGACCAGGATCTCGACCTTGCCGCCGATCGAGGCGGCGGCGCGGTCCACCGAATCGGTGTCGCTGACATTGAGTTCCAGCGTCTGCACCCGGGGGTCGGCGGCCAGCGCGTCGAAGGCGGCGTCGCGCCGCCAGACTTGCGGGTCGCCGATGAATACCAGGGGCGAGCCGGCTTCCAGCAGGGCGCGGGCGATGGCTTGGCCGGCGGCCGACTTGCCATCGGTGACCAGGGCGCGGCGGAACTTGGGATCGCAGGCGGTTTCGCGCAGCGTCTTGTCATCTTGCATGTTGGGGGTGTCCTTGGCGGGCAGAGCGATCATGACCGCCTGGCCGGCGCGGTCCAGTTTGAGCGCCAGGCGCACCGGCTGGCCTTCGGCGCAATCCTGGTGCAGATGGGCCACCACCACGGGGCCGGCCTGCATGCGCACCGTGCCCACGCGCCAGGGCAGGCGCTCGCGGAAGTAGAGGTCATTGCTGTGATGCAGGACCGTGGTGGCCAGCAGCACGCCGGCCGGGTCGGTGTCGCGCCAGGGCAGCTCGTGATGCAGGCAGCTGCCGCAGACCTCGCGCGGCGGATATTGCACGGCGCCGCAGGCCGCGCAGGCCTGCAGGCGGAAGCGGCCCAGGGCGGCGGCGGCCGTCAGGCCCAGCGCGCCGCGGCTGCGGGCCCCCGGCGGCAGGGTCGGGCGGCGGGTGCGCGCGATGGGGTTCTTGCGCGGCGGCGGCGTCAGGGCGTCGGTCATGCTTCGCTCCGGGCGAGCAGGGCCGCGCCGGTGCACAGGCCGCGGTCATAGTTGATCATGCCAAAGCCGCTGACCAGGGCGGTGCGCGCCCCGGCCACCGCGGTGGCGCCGGCCTGGCCGGTCAGCTGGCGCAGCGCCTCGACCAGGCCCAGGTAGCCGCCGGCCGCGCCGGCCTGGCCCACCGACAACTGGCCGCCGTTGGTATTGAAGGGGAAGCTGCCGTCCACCGTGAAGCCGTGGCGGCGCACGAATTCGGGCGCGGCGCCGGGCGCGCAGAAACCCAGGTTCTCGATCTGCATCATATTGATGACGGGATAGTCGTCATAGGCCTGCATCAGGTCCACGTCTTCGGGGCCCCGGCCCGCCAGGCCATAGAACTCGTCCAGGTCCAGCGTCCAGCCGCCGCGCGTCTGGATGGCATCATCGGCCCAGGCGTTGTGGCGTTCAATAGTGGAAAGCACGCGGGCGTGGGGCAGTTGCAGGCGGCGCGCGCGGTCCTCGTCCATGACCAGGAAGGCATCGGCGCCCGCGCAAGGCATGACGCAATCGAACAGATGGATGGGGTCGGTGATGACGCGGGCGTCGAGGTACTGCCGCAGGGTCAGCGGCTTTTTCATGAGCGCCTGCGGAAAGCGCAGCGCATTGTCGCGCTGGGCCACGCAAAGCTTGCCGAAATCCTCCCGCGTGGCGCCGGTGGTCTGCATATAGTGCCGCGTGAGCAGCGCGAAGCTGGCATTGGGGCCGCCGGCGCCATAGGGGTAGACGGCATCCTGCGCGAAGCGCGAGAACTGGCTGACGGTATGGCGGAAGGAGTCGACATGGTTGGTGTCGCCCGCCAGGCAGGCCACGATGCCGGCATCGCCCGCCTGGACCGCGCGCGCGGCCCGGCGCAGGGCCACCACGCCGCTGGCGCCGCCCATGGGGATGTGGTCCAGCCAGCGCGGCTGCATGCCCAGGTGTTGGGTCAGGCCCACGGCGGTGTCGGGCGCCAGGGTGAAGCTGGAGACGCACAGGCCGTCGATATCGTGCTTGGCCAGGCCCGAGCGGCGCAGCAGTTCGGCCAGCGCCCGTCCAAGCCAATAATGGGCGGCGTGCGTGCTGTAACGCACATAGGGCAGCGAGACCGGCACCGCCACGGCCACGCCGTCATAGGCTCGCCGCTTCATGCGTGGCTCTCCGGGCGTTTTTTCAGGGCGCGGGTGTCGAAGCAGCGGGGCGTGCCCGGCAGGGTCGGCGCCCAGGTCTTCATCTCGCCGCGCTGGATCTTGTTGGTGGTGGTCAGCGGCAGGCTGTCGACAAAGGCGACATAGCCGGGCGCCTTGTAATAGGCCAGCTGTTCCAGGCACCACTGCACGATGTCGCGCGCGGCGTCCTCGCCGGCGGCCTCGGAGACGATGCAGGCCAGCACCTCGTCGCCGCGCACCGCGTCCGGCACGGCCGCCACGGCGGCCGATTTCACGGCCGGGTGGTGCAGCAGCACGCTTTCCACTTCCACGGCCGAGATATTCTCGCCGCTGCGTCGGATGACGTTTTTCTTGCGATCGACAAAGCGCAGCGCGCCGTCGGCGTCGCGGCGCACAATATCGCCGGTGTGGAACCAGCCGCCCTCCCAGGCGGCCGAGGTGGCGGCTTCGTCCTTGAGATAGCCGGCAAAAAAGCCATAGCGCGGATCGGGCCCGGCGTGGCGGACCTGGAGTTCGCCGGGCTGGCCGGCGGCCGCCGGCTGGCCGTCGTCGCCGACCAGGCGCACCTCGACATCCGATTCTTCGCGGCCGAAGCAGTTCGAGCCGATATGGCGCGGCTCGCGGTTGGCGATGATGACCGCGCCAGCCCCTGTCTCGGTCATGGCCCAGGCTTCCAGCAGCGGAAAGCCGAAGCGCGCCTCGAAGGGCGCGTGCAGGTCGCGCTCGACGCCCGCGCCGAAGCCAAAGCGCACTTCGTGATCCAGGTCGGCGGGGCCGGCCTCGGCCTTCATCAGCATGGCCGGCATCACGCCCAGATAATGCAGGACGGTGGCGCGCGAGGCGCGCACGCTGTCCCACCAGGAACGGGGATGGAAGCGGTCCAGCACGATCAGGCAGCCGCCGGTCAGCATCATGGCCATGGCCGAGTACGCCATGGCGTTCATGTGGACCAGGGGCAGGGGCGTGAGCATGCGTTCGCGTCCCGGGGCCAGCGCCGCCATCCCGCCGATGCGGGCATACCAGTTGCCGGCATGCAGGAAATACCGGTTGGGCAGGATGCAGCCCTTGGGCCGTCCGGTGGTGCCGGAGGTGTAGAGCAGGGCGCATTCGCTGTGCTCATCCGGTTCGCCGGCCAGCGGCGGCGCGAACGGGGCGGGAGGCGGCGCTTCGTCCGGACCCATCACGCGCAGGGTGCGCCCGGCGCGCTCGGCCGCGGCCAGCAGATCGGCATGGCGGCCTGGCAAGGCCACCGCCAGCGCGATCTCGGAATGCCCGGCCAGGTATTCCAGCTCGGCGGCGCGCAGGTCGGGGTTGATGGGCACGACCGATACGCCCAGCGCATTGAGCGCGAACCAATGCAGGAAGAAGGCGGGCCGGTTTTCCAGCAGCAGGCCGGCCCGGTGGCCGTGGCCGTAGCCGGCGCGCGCATAGGCCGCGCGCAGGGTGTCGACGGCCTGCGCGGCCTGCTCATAGCGCAGTTCGCCCGCGTCGATGCCGTAGATCGCCGCGGTTTCGGGCAACACGCAGAGAAAAGGTTGGCCGGGCCAACGGCGGGCCGACGCCTGGAATGCCTGATGGACGGTCACGCCGCGGTCCTCACATGAAAAGTTGAATGTTGCCGAAGGCGGCATCGCTGTTGACCAGGTCGACCCGTTTCAGGCGCAGCCGCAGGCCATCGGGGCCGGCCAGCAGATGATGGGTGGCCCAGCCCGCGTACAGCGTTTTTTCGTCCTGGCGGGTCTCGACATAATGAAAAGCCGTGCGCACGACATGGCGGCCCGCCGCCGCATCGGCCTCGGGGTGGTCCAGGTCGACATAGGGCGCTTGCAGCAGGTGGTGGCAGCGGCTCTTGGGCTGCTGCGAAAATGTGCGCTGGCCGGCCAGGCGTTCGACGCGCACGCGCAGCAGCAAGCGGTCCTCGTACATCAGCGAAGCATGCAGGCGGGGGTCGTCCTGGCCGGGAGCCAGCGGCATCCAGTAGCGGCCGTCCTCGGTGAACAGCTCCAGCCACTCTTCATAGCGGCCCTCGTCGAGCAGGCGCGCCTCGGCATAGACGAAATCGCACAGGGCCTGGCGGATATCGGCGCTCACGGGCGTGCCTCCATGCTGTCGGTCATATAGCGCGCCCAGGCGCGGTACTGATTGCGCATCTGCCATTCATTGGTGCCATTGGTCACGACATTGCGCTGCCCGTCTTCGCCGTCCGCGTACAGGCGCGCCACATTGACCCAGTCATGGCCGCGCGAGGCCAGGCCTTGCTGCGCGCGTTCATACATTTCGAGATCGTCGTGGCCGACCACCGACGTGGGCGCATTGATGAGGCGGTTGTACATGAGGGTGCGCTCCAGCAGCAGGTCGGGCGCGCCGACCAGGCGGAAGGTCCAGGATTCGACCAGGGTGCGGTCGGCCGCCAGCGGCTTGAAGATGCGCAGCGTCTGGATCGGCCCCTTGACCATGATGTTGGGGAAATAGACCGTGTTGTGGCGCACATCGCCCAGGATGGCGTGGGCGCGATCCTCGCCATAGGCGGCCACCATGGCGTCCCAGTAGCCAGGGATGCCGGAATAGGCCGCGTGGATGGAGTCGGATACGCCGGTATGGCCGTGGCCGTTCTGCCAGACGCGGATGCCCATGTTCTCGAAGAACTCATAGGGCGAGATGAACGGCGCGAACAATTCCACCGCCATGGGCTTGGGCGTGCCTTCGGGCGCCTGCTCCCAGACCTTGACCGCCGTGCCGGCCGAGGATTCGTGCGCCACCATGGGGTGGCAGGTGTCGGTCTGGTTGTCGACCAGCATCTTCCAGTTGCAGCGATGCATATAGCGGAACACGCCGCCGGCGACTTCCAGGCGGCCTTCCGGCGAGCGGTCGACCATATTGTCCAGGGTCGTGAGCGCGTCGCCGAAGAAGTCCTCGAAGCTTTCCCCTTGCTCATTCAGGCGGCAGAACACAAAGCCGCGGTGGTTGCGCACGGCGGCCACCGGCTTCATGCCCTGGTTGGCCTCGCACTGCGACAGCACGGCCGGGTCATAGCCTTTCTTCAAGGGTATGGACAGCAGCGCGCCATCGGTCTTGAAGGTCCAGGCGTGATAGGGGCAGCGGAAGAACTTGCCGGTGTTGCCGCAGGCATCACCGGCCACCATGGTGCCCTTGTGAGGGCAGCGGTTGTAGAGCACGCGCACGCTCTGGTCGCTATGCCGCACCATGACCACGGGCTGATTGCCCACCGTCGTGGTGATGTAGTCGCCCGGCCTGGGCACCTGGCTGTCGTGGCCGACATAGACCCAGGTATTGGCGAACAGATGTTCCATCTCCAGCTCGAAGATCTCCGGATCGATGAACATGTCCTTGTGGACTTCGGTCTCGCGCATCAAGGCGCGCACGGCTTGGGGATTGTCTCGGTAACGCGCCATGGCTTCTCTCGTTACAGGTCCAGCACCAGGCGCGGCGTCTTGCTGCGCGAGATGCACACTTGTATGACCTGGCCGCCGGCCTTTTCGGCTTCGGACAGGTAGTAGTCGCGGTGATCCGGCAGGCCTTCGAGCACGGTGGCCTGGCAGACCCCGCATTCGCCGCGCTTGCAGTCATAGAGGGGATCGCAGCCGGCGGCCTCGAGCACGTCGAGGATGGTCTTGTCGGCCGGCACGGTCAGCACCTTGCCGGATTGCCGCAGCTCGACCTCGAAAGCCTGGTCGCCCTCCTGGGCGGCGGCCGGCGTGAAAAGCTCGAAATGCACCCGTCCCTCGGGCCAGTCGCCGGTGGCGGCGATGACCGCGTCGATCAGGCCCTTGGGGCCGCAGACATAGACGTGCGAGGCCGGCCCGGCCTGGGCCAGCAGGCCGGCCAGGTCCAGCGGGTTTTCATCATCGGCGTGGACGGCGAGGGCGTCGCCCGCCAGGGCGCGCAGTTCGTCCAGAAAGGCCAGTTGAGCGCGCGAGCGGCCGCAGTAGTGCAGGCGGTAGGGGCGCGCGGCATGCGCCAGCGTGGCGGCCATGGCCGCGATGGGCGTGATGCCGATGCCGCCGGCGATCAGCACCACCGGCGCCTCGCCAGCTTCGGCGGCGTGCAGGGGGAAGTCATTGCGCGGCGGCTCGGCCTCGATGACATCGCCCTCGGCCAGCGCATGCATATGGCGCGAGCCGCCCTGGCTGTTGTCTTCCAGGCGCACGCCCAATTGGTAGTGGCCGGGCTGCTCGAAGTCCGCCGCCGCGAAGCCCATCAAGGAATAGCAGCGCGGCTCGGCCAGGCCGGGCACGTGTATCTTCAGATGCGCGCCAGGGCCGAAGGAGGGCAGCGGCGCGCCTTCGGCAGGCGCCAGCCGCAGGGAGCGTATCAGCGGAGAAGCCTGGCGCGTCTGGCGCACAATGAGTTTCAGCATGGGGCTTTTCGGATCAGGCGGCCAGCTCGGCCATTTGTCGTTCCAGGGGAGCGCAGGAGGCGTCGGCCAGGGCCGTTTCGCGCAGCTGCTTCAGGCGGCTGGCGGCATCGGGCCGGCCGGCCAGCGCGCGCGCGGCGGCCAGCAGGCTGCGGTATTTGCCGCCGCCGCGGACATGGGTGTCGCTATAGCCCTTGACCAGCCGGCGGCAGAGCACGGCCTCGACGGCAAGCGCGTAGTCGGCGCGCGCCAGCTCGGCCACCAGGTCCAGCCATTGCTCCAGGTCGGCCCGCTCATGGCGGTGGCGCAGGGTGGCGCGGCGGAAGCGGCGCATGCCGGCCAGGCCATACAGCGCCAGGAAGCCGCCCAGCGTGCTGCTGCGCAGGCGGCGGCCACGCGCCAGGCGGCGGCTCACGAAGCTGCCGAAGGCGGGCGACTGCTCCAGCCATCGGCCCAGGCGCGCCGGCAGGGTGCCGCAGATTTCCTCCAGGCGGGGATGCATGAACTCGGTGGTGTGGACCAGTTGGCCGGCGGTGGCCCCGACTTCGCCGCGCACGCGGCCAAAGCGGCTGCCGCGCGTCTTGAGATCGGCCACGCGGATGACGTCGTCATAGCTCATGGCCAGCGCCACATAGCGGGCGGCGGCCTGCGTCAAGGCCCAGCCGCGCGCGGCGTCGTCCAGGGCGCGCAGCGCGTCCAGGCGGTCCAGGTATTCGGCCGCGTATGCCGGATCCTGGTAGTCGATCAGGCGGCGCAGGCCGGCCACCACCAGGGGCAGCGCCGGGGCCGGGAAGTCCCGGCGCGCGCGGTCCAGCAAGGCCTGAGATTCGGGGTGGGCTGCCTGTGCCGGCACCTCGGGCAGGGGGCGGGCGGTGTCGATGGCGGCGGGCTGGGCCGGCGCTTGCGCGGCCGCGTCAAAACCCAGGCCGAAGGCGCGCAGGCTGGCTTGCACGCCGACCCCGGCCCGGCCGATGGTGGCCTCGAAGGCCTCGCGTGAGAAAGGCAGCACGCCGCTGCCCGCCATGGCGCCGAACAGGCTGGCGCTGATGACGCTGCCGGCCTGGTCGGCCAGGGCCTGGAGATCAAAGCATAGAAAACGCCGGGCCGCCTCGCGTCCCGCCGCCAGGACTTTGTTGGGATCGGCGATGCCATTGCCCGGGGCCGATTTTTCGCTGACCGCGTAGCTGCGGTGCGAGGAACTGATCAGCACGGTGCGCTCCGGCGTGACCAGGCCACGCTGGATGGCGCGGCCGCCTTCCATCAGTTCGGCCGCCACCACCAGGTCCACGTCGCCGGGAGTCGGCATGAGGGCCAGGGCCGGCGCGCGGCCGGCGCGCTGGACTTCCGCCTCCGGCAGCAGCTCCACGTAGTAGATCGTCGCGCCCGTGCGCTGCGCCACGCCCGGCACCGAGGTGGTCTGGGCCCACCAGCCGGCGTGCTCGGCCATGTCGACCAGCCAATCGGCCAATACGCCGCCGCCCTGGCCGCCCATGGCCAGGATGGCGATCTTCAGGGGATGTGTCATGTCAGAGTGCATAGCGGGTCAGGCGCGTGGCGCGGCGGCGTTGCAGATAGCCGATGACGGCGCCGCGCAGCCGCGCCATCAGGCGTTCGGCGCGGCCGGGATTGTGGACGATGTCGGCGCGGTAGAACGAAGGGCAGAGCACGGCGGCATGGGCGACCTCGCCGCAATTGCCGCAGCCCACGCAGCTGCTCTCGACATGCGCGACCGGGTCTTCCTTGAGCGGGTCGCCGCTATCCTTGATGCTGAGCGAGGGACAGCCCGACAGGCGGATACAGGCGTGGTCGCCCGTGCAGACGTCGGGGTCCACGCCAAAGCGTTCCTTGATGGCGCGCCGGCCGGCCTTGACCGCCTGGTTGAACAAGGGTTTGATCCGGCGCTGTTTGTTCAGCATGCATTCGGATTGCGCGATGATGACCTTGGGGCCTTTTTCATCGGTGGTCAGCGCGTCTTCGATCACCGCGCGCACCCGGGCCACGTCATAGGTGCGGTCGATGACGCGCAGCCAGCGTACGCCCACGCCGCGCACGGCGGCCTCGATGGGGTTGTTGGTCGAGCGGTCGGGATTGTCCGCGCGCGAAGACAGGATGTCCTGGCCGCCCGTGGCCGAGGAGTAGTAGTTATCGACGATGACGATGACGCCGTCGTATTTGTTGAAGACCGCGTTGCCGATGCCCGAGGCCAGGCCGTTATGCCAGAAGCCGCCGTCGCCCATGATGGAGATCGGCCGCTTGGCGGCCGGCACATTGAAGGCCGCAGCGCTGGAGGCCCCCAGGCCGTAGCCCATGGTGGTCGCGCCCAGGTTGAAGGGCGGCAGGATGGAAAACAGATGGCAGCCGATATCACAGGAAATATGATGCTGGCCCAGCTTTTCCTGGGCCAGGGTCAGGGCCGAGAAGATGGGGCGTTCCGGACAGCCGGTGCAGAAGCCGGCCGGGCGGGCCGGCACGACCTGCGCCAGGTCGGCGGCCGTCTTGTGAAAGACGATGGGTTGCGGCTTGGGCCGCTTGATTTCAGTGATGTCGGGCTGGGCCGCCGCCGGTTCGGCGGGCAGCGCGTCCGGGCGATGCGACGCGAGAAAAGCGCGCAGGCCTTCGCGCATGACCTGGGTGGTGTACTCGCCCGCCATGGGCAGCACATCCTTGCCCGCCAGCCGGGTCTGCACGCCCGCGCGGCGCAGGATGGCATGCAGGTTCTGCTCCAGGTAATCGGGCTGGCCTTCTTCCATCATGAGCACCGCGCGCTTGCCCTGGCAGAAGGCGATCACCTCGTCCTCGATGACAGGATAGGTGACGTTCATCACGTAGAGCGGGATGCGGCTGTTGCCGAAATGATCGGCCAGGCCAAGCAATTGCAGGGCGCGGATGACGCCGTTGTACAGGCCGCCCTGCAGGATGATGCCCACATCGCCGAGTTCGCCGGGGAAGTGCTCGTTGAGCTTGCGGGACTTGATGAATTCGATGGCGGCGGGCCAGCGGTCGCGGATTTTTTCCTGTTCGTGCAGAAAGGACGCGGGCGGCAGCACGATGCGGCTGGTGTCGCGCCGCGGCGCCTCCAGCGCCTGCGCCAGCGTGAACGCCGGGCGGCGGTTATCGCTGGCGATGAAGCGGCCATGGACATGGCAGCCGCGGATGCGCAATTGCAGCATCACCGGCGTCTTGCTGGCCTCCGACAGGGCAAACCCGTCTTCCACCGCCTTGACCATGCTTTCGAGGTTGGGGCGCGGATCGAGCAGCCATATCTGCGACTTCATGGCGAAGGCATGCGAGCGCTCCTGCATGATGGAGGAGCCTTCGCCGTAGTCTTCGCCCACGATGATGAGCGCCCCGCCAGTCACGCCGCCGGAGGCCAGATTGGCCAGGGCGTCCGAGGCGACATTGGTGCCCACGGTGGATTTCCAGGTGACGGCGCCGCGTATGGGGTACATGACCGAGGCGGCGAGGGTCGCGGCGGCGGTGGCCTCCGAGGCGCTGGCCTCGAAGTGCACGTCCAGTTCCTCGAGGATGTCCTTGGCGTCGGCCAATACATCCATGAGGTGCGAAATGGGCGAGCCTTGATAGCCGGCCACATAGCCCACGCCGGACTGCAGCAGCGCCTTGGTCACGGCGAGTATGCCTTCGCCGCGGAACTCTTCGCCCGCGCCGATGCGCAACTGCTGGACTTCTTTCTTGAAAGACCTTTCCGCCATCGAGAAACCCCTTGAGCGCGGGTCTTTGACCCGCCCGCGGATGCTGCGTGGCAACACGAGCACCCTGCTTTTTTTAAGTCCTGCGAAATACTTTAGAAGTCAACTTTTTAGCTGTCAATAAAAAAGATGAATTTTCATGGAAGCAAAAAAATATCACTCAAAAACAAGGATGTATATACTCGTTGCCACGGACAAGGCGGGCGTCTCGCAGGCCTTGTCATGGTGCGAAAACCTGCGGGCATAAGGGCTAACCCCATGCTGCATCACAGCAGATGGATGCGTTCTGGTGCCAGCGGCCCGCGGCTGGCACCATACGGGTGCCGCGGCCGCGGCCAGATACGTACAGGAAGGTGTTCATGAAGCATGGTCAGCCCGCGTCTCCGTCCACGCCGCGTTTCGTCGATGGCTATCTGGCCTATCTGCTGGCGCAAGCCAGCCACCGGATCTCGGCCGAGTTCCACCGGCAGGTGAGCGCGGCCGGCCTGTCCGTGACGGAGTGGCGGGTGTTGGCCAGCCTGGAGGGCAGCGACGGCGAGACCATCGGTTCGCTGGCGGCCCTGGCGCTGACCAAGCAGCCGACCCTGAGCAAGGTGGTGCAACGCATGGAGGCCCAGGGCCTGGTGGCGCGCGCCGGCGTGCGCGCCGACCGGCGCCAGACCCGCGTGCGCATCACCGCCAAAGGGCATGGCCTGGTGGCCGATTTTTGCCGGCGCGCGCTGGAGCACCAGGCCGCCGTCCTGGAGCCTTTCGGCCAGGCCCGGGCGGCCGAGCTGATGGACATGCTGCGTGTCCTGGTGACCCAGGCCGCCGGAGACGACCCGACGGAAGCATAGGCGGGCGGCGGCGCCATATTTCTCTGCCCGATATCTATATGTCCCCTAATGTTGGCGGAATGCTCGATACTCGCGGCCATGCGCGCAAACCCTTAATTGACGCGGCATTCCGCGCTACGGCAATATCCGCCCGTCATTCAGACTAATGTCAGGAGTTCCTATGCGCCGCACCCTGATCGCGCTGGCTATCGCCTCCGCTGTCGCATTGCCCGCCGCCGCCCACGCCAAGACCTTCCGTTGGGCCGCCCAGGGCGACATCCTCACCTTCGATCCGCACTCCCAGAACGAAGGCATGACCATCGCGGCCAACAGCTATATCTATGAGCCCCTGGTCGATTACGACAAGGATTTCAAGGTGGTGCCGCGCCTGGCGACGTCCTGGGAGCAGGTCTCGCCCACGCTATACCGCTTCAAGCTGCGCGAAGGCGTGAAGTTCCATGACGGCTCGGCCTTCACCGCCGACGACGCGGTGTTCTCGGTGCATCGCGCCATGGCCCCGACCTCGAACTACAAGGCCTACACCACCGGCATCAAAGAAGCCCGCAAGATCGACGATCACACCATCGAGATCGAGACCACGGCGCCCAACCCCGTGCTGCTGCGCCAGTTGCCCAACGTCTTCATCATGAGCCGCGCCTGGTCCGAAAAGCACAACGTCGCCAAGCCGCAGGACTTCGTCAACAAAGAAGAAACCTTCGCGGCGCGCAACACCAATGGCACCGGCCCCTACAAGCTGAAGTCGCGCGAAGTCGACGTGCGCACGACCTTCGAAGAAAACCCCGACTGGTGGAACAAGAAGAACAAGGTCGGCAACGTGACCGAAGTCGTCTTCACCCCCATCAAGCAGAACGCCACGCGCACGGCCGCGCTGCTCTCCGGCGAGATCGACTTCGTGCTCGATCCGGCCGCCCAGGACCTGGACCGCCTGCGCCAGCAGGCCAAGGTCGTCGAGGGCAACGAGTACCGCACCATCTATATCGGCTACGACCAGAAGCGCCCCGAGCTGCTGTACTCCAGCATCAAGGGCAAGAACCCTTTCCAGGACGTGCGCGTGCGCGAGGCGCTGTACCGCGCCATCGACGTCGAGGCCATCAAGCGCGCCGTGATGCGCGGCCTGTCCGCGCCCACCGGCACCATGATCGCGCCCCAGGTGCATGGCTGGACGGCCGAGCTGCACAAGCGCGTTCCCTACGATGCCGACAAGGCCCGCGCCCTGCTCAAGGAAGCCGGCTATGACGGCACGCTCAATTTCACCCTCGACTGTCCGAACAACCGCTACATCAACGACGAGGCCATCTGCCAGGCCGTCGTGGGCATGTGGGCCAAGGTCGGCGTGAAGGCCTCGCTCAACGCCATGCCGCGCGCCACCTACTTCCCCAAGGTGCAGAACCACGACACCAGCGTCTATCTCTTCGGCTGGGGCGTGCCGACCTTCGACGCCATGTACACGCTGCAAAACCTCATCCGCAGCAAGGGCGAGGGCGCCGACGGCATGTACAACCTCGGCAATTACAGCAACAAGGAGGTCGATGTCATCATCGACCGCGTCAAGACCGAAACCGATGTCGCCAAGCGCGACGCCGACATCCACAAGGCGCTGGAAATCCACGCCAAGGAGTTCGGTCATATTCCGCTGCATGATCAGGTCATTCCGTGGGCGATGCGCAAGAATGTCAGCGTGATCCACCGCGCCGACAATCGCCTGGTGGCCGACTGGGTCAAGGTCGACTGACCTGTCCTGTTTCACGCGCGGCGGCCGGCCCACGGGCCGCCGCGCCTTGCAGTGAGCCTTTATGTTTGCATTCATTCTTCGACGGCTATTGCAGGCCGCCGCGGTGATGGTCGCCGTTGCCTTGCTGGCTTTCGTGCTGTTCCAGTACGTGGGCGATCCCGTCACCATCATGCTGGGCCAGGATGCCACAGATGCCGAGCGCACCGAGCTGCGGCACAAGCTGGGCCTGGACGATCCCGCGCCCGTGCAGTTCGCCCGCTTCATCGGCAATGCGGTCCAGGGCGATTTCGGCATTTCGCTGCGCCAGAGCGAGCCGGTCTCCAGCCTGATCAAAAGCCGCCTGCCCGCCACGCTTGAGCTCTCCCTGATCGCCGCCTGTCTGGCCCTGGTGGTCGGCCTGCCCCTGGGTGTCTACACCGCCTTGCGCCGCAAGGGTTTCCTGGCGCAGATGGTGCTGGCCGGATCCCTCCTCGGCGTGTCCCTGCCCACCTTTCTCATCGGCATCCTGCTCATCCTGGTGTTCTCCGTGCACCTGGGCTGGCTGCCCAGCTATGGCCGCGGCGACACGGTCAGCCTGGGCTGGTGGAGCACCGGGCTCTTGACGGCCACCGGCTGGAAGCATCTCATCCTGCCCTCGATCACGCTGTCGCTGTTCCAGATGACCCTGGTGCTGCGCCTGGTGCGCTCCGAGATGCTGGAAGTGCTGCGCGCCGACTACATCAAGTTCGCGCGCGCCCGGGGCCTGAAGCGCCGCGCGATTCACTTCGGCCATGCGCTGAAGAACACCATGGTGCCGGTCATCACCATCACCGGCCTGCAGCTGGGCGGCATCATCGCCTTCGCCATCGTCACCGAGACGGTGTTCCAGTGGCCGGGCATGGGGCTGCTCTTCATCCAGGCCGTGCAGTTCGCCGATATCCCCGTGATGGCGGCCTATCTCTGCCTGATCGCCCTGATCTTCGTGATCATCAACCTGGCGGTCGATCTGTTGTATTTCGTGGTGGATCCGCGCCTGCGCACCGGACAGTCGCGCCAAGGAGGAGGCCACTGATGACAGCCATGCTCAAACGTTGGTGGGACAGCGACCTGTGCTGGTCCTGGCGCCATACGCCGGTGGCCATCGTCGCCAGCATCCTGCTGGCGCTCATGCTGGTGGGCGCCTTCGGGGCCGGCTGGGTGGCGCCGCATAATCCTTTCGACCTGACCTCGGTGGAGCTGCTCGACGCCCTGCTGCCGCCCGCATGGGAGAGCAACGGGCTGGCCAAGTATCTGCTGGGCACCGACAGCCAGGGGCGCGACCTGTATTCGGCCATCCTCTACGGCACGCGGGTGTCGCTGCTGATCGGCCTGGCCTCGGTCGCCCTGTCCATGCTGATCGGCGTGGTGCTCGGGCTGGTCTCCGGCTATGCCGGCGGCCGGATCGACGCGCTCATCATGCGCGTGGCCGATGTGCAGCTGTCCTTCCCCGCCATCCTGATCGCCCTGTTGATCGATGGCGTGGCCCGCGCGGTGGTGCCGCGCGAGATGCACGAGGTCATCGCCTTCCCGGTGCTGGTGGGCGCCATCGCGCTGGCCGGCTGGCCGCAATATGCGCGCACCGTGCGCGGCTCCACCCTGGTCGAGAAAAACCGCGAGTATGTGCAGGCGGCCCGCGTGATCGGCGTGGCCTCGCCGGTCATCATGTTCCGCCATGTGCTGCCCAACGTCACCGGCCCCGTGCTGGTGCTGGCGACGGTGCATCTGGCCACGGCCATCATCACCGAAGCCACGCTGTCCTTCCTGGGCGTGGGCGTGCCGCCCACGGCGCCCTCGCTGGGCACCCTGATCCGTATCGGCAACGATTTCCTGTTTTCCGGCGAATGGTGGATCACCATCTTCCCCGGCGCCGCGCTGGTGTTGCTGGTGCTGTCGGTCAACCTGGTGGGCGACTGGCTGCGCGACGCGCTCAACCCGCGGCTGAATTGAGGCAACCATGAGCGCATTGCTGCAAGTGAATCATCTCTCGGTGGAATTCCCCACCCGCCGGGGCGTCCTCAAGGCCCTGGACGATGTGTCCTTCTCCATCGCGCCGGGCGAAGTGCTCGGCGTGGTCGGCGAGTCCGGCGCGGGCAAGTCCCTGACCGGCGCGGCCATCATCGGTCTGCTTGAACCGCCCGGCCGTATCAGCGGCGGCGAGATCCTGCTGCAGGGCCGGCGCATCGACACGCTGCCCGAAGAGCAGATGCGGCGTGTGCGGGGCCGCGAAATCGGCGCGGTCTTCCAGGACCCGCTGACTTCCCTCAACCCGCTCTATACCGTGGGCCGCCAGCTGGTCGAGACCATCCTCACCCACCTGCCGCTTTCGGCCAGGCAGGCGCGCGAGCGCGCCATCGAATTGCTGGCCTCCACCGGCATCCCGGCCGCCCGCGAGCGCATCGACCACTATCCGCATCAGTTCTCGGGCGGCATGCGCCAGCGCGTGGTGATCGCGCTGGCCCTGGCGGCCGAGCCCAAGCTGGTGGTGGCCGATGAGCCGACGACCGCGCTGGATGTCTCCATCCAGGCCCAGATCATCGAGCTGCTGAAAAAACTCTGCCGCGAACAGGGCGCGGCCGTCATGCTGATCACCCACGATATGGGCGTGATCGCCGAGACCGCCGACCGCGTGGCCGTCATGTATGCCGGGCGGTTGGCCGAGATCGGCCCGGTGGCCGATGTCATCCATCGTCCCCGCCATCCCTACACCACGGGGCTGATGGGCTCCATCCCCACGCTGGACGGCGGCGCCGAGCGCCTGGTCCAGATCGACGGCAGCATGCCGCGCCTGAACGCCATTCCTCCGGGTTGCGCGTTCAATCCGCGCTGCGGGCGGCGCATGGCGCGCTGCGGCCAGGAGCGCCCCGAATTGATGCCGGCCGGCGCGTCCCGCGCGGCCTGTTGGCTGCTGGAGCAGGAGGTGGCGGCATGAGCGGCGCACTCGTGAAAGTCAATGACGCGGCGCGCTGGTTCGACGTCTCGCCGCCCTGGCTGGAGCGCGCGCTGGCGCGCAAGCCCCGTGTCATGCTGCGGGCTGTCGATGGCGTGTCCTTCGAGATCGCGCGGGGCGAGACGCTGGCGCTGGTGGGCGAGTCGGGCTGCGGCAAGTCCACCGTGGCGCGCATGCTGGTGGGCCTGTACGGCCTGACCCGCGGCAGCATCACCTTCGACGGCCAGCCGCTGTCGCGGATGGAGGGCAGGGCGGGCCGGGCGCTGCGCAGCCGGCTGCAGATGATCTTCCAGGACCCCTATGCCAGCTTGAACCCGCGCTGGCGCGTGGGGCGCATCATCGCCGAGCCCATGCTCACCCACACCCGCATGACGCCGGCCGAACGCGGACAGCGCGTGGCCGAGCTGCTGGCCCAGGTCGGCCTGGATCCCGCCGACCAGAACCGCTATCCGCATCAGTTCTCGGGCGGGCAACGCCAGCGTATCTCCATCGCGCGGGCCCTGGCGGTGCGGCCGGAATTCCTGGTGTGCGACGAGCCCACCTCGGCCCTGGACGTGTCGGTCCAGGCCCAGGTGCTCAATCTGATGAAGGACCTGCAGCGGGAGCTGGGCCTGACGTATCTCTTCATTTCGCACAACCTGGCCGTGGTCCATCACGTGGCCGACCGGGTCGGCGTCATGTACCTGGGCCGTATCGTCGAGGTGGCGGGGCGCGATGCGCTGTTCCAGCGGCCCCGGCATCCCTACACCCGCATGCTGCTGGAGGCCATCCCCGACCTCAATGGCACGGGCAAGCCGCGCACGGCCGTCGCCGGCGAGGTGCCCAACCCGCTGAATCCGCCCTCGGGTTGCGCCTTCCATCCGCGTTGTCCGCAAGCCAATGCGCGCTGCAAGCGCGAAGCGCCGCTGGCCTTGCCGGCCGGCGATGGGGTGTCGGTGGCCTGCCACGCCGTGCAGGAGGGCAGGCTGGACTGAGGCAGGCCCCGGGGCCTGTCAGTGTCGGTGGCCGCGATGCCCGTGGTCGTGATGATCCTCGTGGCCGCCGCCGTCGTCCTCGTCCTCGTCTTCGTCTTCATCCTCGTCGTCGTCCAGCACGTCTTCGGCGTTTTCATTGAGATCGAAGGGCAGGACGTCTGACAGCACGTCCGACCAGGCGCATTCCTCGCCTTCCTGGTCGATCTTGATGAAGCGTTCGCCCTCGGCCAGCGAGATCTGGATGGCCCAGAGATAGAGGCAGTCATAGGCCTGGGTGGCGGTATCGGGCAGGCCGCCGCGGCCGCCCAGGATGCGGGCGCCCGCGCCGCCCATCTGCATATGGGGCCGCTCGTCCTCATCCGCGTCGCTCTCGTCCAGCGCCACGCCGAAAGCCACCCACTCCGTGCCTTCTTCGCCTTCGGCGACTTCGGCCAGCACCGGCTGGCCCAGATAAGCGCTCAGGGCGTCGGCCGTCTTGGCCAGCATCTCGAGTTCGGGTTCGCTGAAACGGGCGAGCGCGGCGGGCGGTTTGGCGGAAGCGGACATAGGAAACCTGGAAGTCGGATTGCGAAAACCCTATTGTCGCGCTTTCCCGCGACGGCGGCAGGGGCGGAAGCGGCGCCGGGGGAGGCACGCGCTAATATCCTGGGGTTTCCCCCAATCCGAAGTCGCTATGCCCCCCGCCTCTGCCCGCTACATGGCCTTTCCCGCGCTGGCCGCGCTTATCTGGTCCGTCAATATGGTGGTGACCAAGATGGCCGCCAGCGTGATTTCGCCCGCGGCCATCGGTTTTTACCGCTGGTTGATTGCGCTGGCGTTACTGGCGCCCTTTGCCTTGCCGGGCGTGCTGCGGCAATGGGGGCAGATCCGGCCCCTATTGTGGCGCCTGGCGGCGCTGGGCGCCCTGGGCATGGCGGTTTTCCAGGGGCTGTCCTATGTCGCGGCGGCCACGACCACGGCCACCAATATGGGCATCATCACCTCCACCGTGCCGCTGATGACCATCGCCGTCGGTTCGCTGCTGCTGCGCGAGCGGCCAACGATCATGGCCGTGCTGGGGGCGCTGGTGGCGCTTTTCGGGCTGGGGATCCTGATGGGCGAGGGCGATCCGTCCCGCCTGCTGGCCATCGGCGGCAGCCTGGGCGACGGCCTGATGGCGCTGGCCTCGCTGTCCTACGCCCTGTATGGCGTGCTGCTGCGCAGATGGCGGCTGCCCATTGGCGTCTGGCAATCGCTGTTCATGCAGGCGGCCTTCGTGGTCCTGTTTCAACTGCCCTTTTTCTGGCTGGCCGCGCCCTCGCCGCTGAACGCGCAGAATCTGCCCCTGGTGCTCTACGCGGCGATTTTTCCATCGCTTTTCGCGCCCTTTTTGTGGATGCAGGGCGTGCGCCACCTGGGCCCCAACCGCGCCAGTATTTTCCTGAACCTCATGCCGGTGGCGACGGTGGCCATCGCCGCCTTGACACTGGGCGAGCATCCGCATGCCTATCACGTCGTCGGCGGCCTGCTGGCCCTGGCCGGGGTCAGCCTGGCGCAGCTGCGTCCGGGCCGGCCGCGCGCGGCCGCGGCGTCCTAGCGCGGCAAGCCGCCCTGCCCGGCGCCGGGCAGGGCGCGGCCTGGCGGCTTATTGCTTGACTTGGGTCAGCGCGTCCCGCAGGGCGACCTTCGGATTCTCCTGGCAATAGGTGAGCAAGGTCGGCGTGAGTTTGGCGATGCCTTCGACATCGAGCACCTCGCTTTCGGGTTTGCCGCCGCGCCCAAGCGCTTCGGCAAAGCCCAGGGCGATCGGGCGGTAGGATTCGTCGAGCCCGACATAATCGCTGCACAGCCACAAGGGCAGGGCCTTCTTGGCGCCTGCCGCGGGGGCTTGCATGGACGCCTCCTTGGCATATGCGCTGGTGCTGGCGGCGCAAGCCATGGCCAGGACAATGACGGCTTTTCTCATTGCGGATTTCCTTTTGATGGTCAAGCTCCGGAGAGAGGGCAGCCGGCAGGCGCGGAGCGGTCGCCGGCGGGCTACTGAAATGTGGTGTCACATCTCCGGATCATCATCGGCGCTGCGCCGGCCGGCGCGGCCGCGGGCCCGGTATTCCCGGACAAGCGGCAGGGCGGCATCTCGCTGTTGCCGTGGCGGTTGGGATTTCCCGCATGCTTGGCGGAAATTGCTGATTGGCGATCACTGCCGCCTGGGTCGCTGGCAGGGTGTAGGCTAGGCACGGCGTTGATGATAGGTCCGTCCAGGCCGCTCTCGCCGGGCGGCTTCTTCGTACTCGGCTTCCTCTGAGGAAAACCATGTCGACATCTGCATCGAATCCCCCAAGGCCCGCGGCAAAGAAACTGACGATAGGCACGCTGGCGATCATGAATATCGTGGCCGTGGTCAGTCTGCGCGGTCTGCCGGCCGAGGCCGAATACGGCCTGAGCGCGATCTTCTATTACGTGTTTGCCGCCCTGGCTTTCCTGGTGCCGGTCTCGCTGGTCGCCGCGGAGCTGGCGACGGGCTGGCCCGAGAAGGGCGGCGTGTTTCGCTGGGTCGGCGAGGCATTCGGCCCGAAGGCGGCCTTCCTGGCCATGTTCATGCTCTGGATACAGGTCACCGTGTGGTTTCCCACGGCATTGACGTTCGCGGCGGTGTCGCTGGCCTTTGTCGGGCCGGATCAGCGCTGGGACGAGGCGCTATCGGCCAACAAGGAGTTCGTGCTCATAGTCGTGCTGGCGGTTTACTGGCTGGCGACCTTCATCGCCTTCAAGGGGGTGGACGCTTTTGCCCGCGTGGCCAAGTGGGGCGGCATCATCGGCACCATCATCCCCGCCGTCATCCTGATCGTGCTGGGCTTCGCCTACCTCTTTGCCGGGGGCAGGCCGCAGATCTCCATGGCATGGGACACGCTGGTGCCCGACTTCAGCCACTTCGGCAACATCGTCCTGGCGGCCAGCATTTTCTTGTTCTATGCGGGCATGGAAATGAACGCCATCCATGTGCAGGAGATCGACAATCCCGCGCGCAACTATCCGGTCGCCATCATGCTGGCCGCGCTGGGCACGGTGCTGATCTTCGTGCTGGGTACGCTGGCGATCGCCATCGTCGTGCCCCAGCAGGGCATCAGCCTGACGCAAGGCCTGTTGGTGGCCTATGGCGACATGCTGCGCTGGGCGGGCCTGGCCTGGCTGGGGCCGCTGCTTGCCATCGCGCTGGCCGTCGGCGTGCTGGCTGGCGTGGTGACCTGGGTGGCCGGTCCGTCCACCGGCCTGCTGTCGGTGGCCAAGGCCGGCTATCTGCCGCGCTGGTGGCAGCATCAGAATCCGCACGGCATGGCCACGCACATCCTGCTGGTCCAGGCCGGCATCGTCTCCCTGCTGGCGATCCTGTTCGTGGTGCTGCCTTCGGTGCAGGCGGCCTATCAGATCATGAGCCAGCTCACCGTCATCCTCTATCTCATCATGTATTTGTTGATGTTCGCCGCGGCCATCCGTCTGCGCTACAGCCAGCCCGCGCGGCCGCGGCCCTACCGCATTCCGGGCGGCAAGGCGGGCATGTGGCTGCTGGGCGGCGTGGGTTTTCTGGCGGCCTTGCTGGCTTTCCTGTTCAGCTTCATCCCGCCGGCCCAGATCGCCGTCGGCAGCCCCGTGGCCTATGTCGGCATCCTGGTCGCGCTGGCGGTGTTTTTCGTGATCTGCCCCTTTGTGATCTACGCGCTCAAAAAAGACGGCTGGCGCAGCCCCGACAGCGATTTCGCGCCCTTCAGCTGGGAACCGGCGGCGGGCGGCGATAAGGGGAAAGGCGCTTGAACGGGCCCGGGGGCGTCTCGCCCCCGGGCAGGACGGTTACGGCCTACAATCCAGGGTTCATCCGCATTATTCTGACTCGAGCCCATGGCCCAATACGTCTACACCATGAATCGCGTCGGCAAGATCGTGCCGCCCAAGCGGCAGATCCTGCGCGACATTTCCCTGTCTTTTTTCCCCGGCGCCAAGATTGGCGTGCTGGGCCTGAACGGTTCGGGCAAGTCGACGCTGCTCAAGATCATGGCCGGCGTGGACAAGGAGATTGAAGGCGAAGCCATCCCCATGCCGGGCCTGAATATCGGCTACCTGCCGCAGGAACCGCAGCTCAACCCCGAGCACACCGTGCGCCAATCCGTGGAAGAGGGCCTGGGCGCCGTGTTCAACGCCAAGAAGCGTCTGGACGAGGTGTATGCGGCCTATGCCGAGCCGGACGCCGATTTCGATGCGCTGGCCGCCGAACAAGCCGAGCTGGAAGCCATCATCGCCGCCGCCGCTTCCAGCGGCGCCGACGATATCGATCACCAGATGGAAATCGCCGCCGATGCGCTGCGCCTGCCGCCCTGGGACGCCACGGTGGGGAATCTGTCGGGCGGCGAAAAGCGCCGCGTGGCGCTGTGCCGCCTGCTGCTGTCCAAGCCCGACATGCTGCTGCTGGACGAGCCGACCAACCACCTGGATGCCGAAAGCGTCGAGTGGCTGGAGCAGTTCCTGCATAAATTCCCGGGCACGGTCGTGGCCGTGACCCACGACCGCTACTTCCTGGACAACGCGGCCGAGTGGATTCTCGAACTCGACCGCGGCCACGGCATTCCCTGGAAGGGCAATTACAGCTCCTGGCTCGAACAGAAAGAGGCGCGCCTCAAACAGGAAGAGGCCAGCGAATCGGCCCGCCAGAAGACCATCAAGAAAGAACTGGAATGGGTGCGCCAGAACCCCAAGGGCCGCCAGGCCAAGGCCAAGGCGCGTATCGCCCGCTTCGAGGAACTGTCTTCCTACGAATACCAGAAGCGCAACGAAACCCAGGAAATCTTCATCCCGGTGGGCGACCGCCTGGGCAATGAAGTCATCGAGTTCGACCATGTCAGCAAGGCCTATGGCGACCGTCTGCTGATCGATGACCTCAGCTTCAAGGTGCCGCCGGGCGCCATCGTCGGCATCATCGGCCCCAACGGCGCCGGTAAGTCGACGCTGTTCCGCATGATCGCCGGACGCGAGCAGCCGGATTCGGGCGAGGTCAAGATGGGCCAGACGGTCAAGCTGGCCTATGTGGACCAGTCGCGCGATTCGCTGGACGCGGACAAATCGGTCTTCGATGCCGTGGCCGACGGCGCCGACCTGCTGACGGTGGGCAAGTTCGAAATGCCCTCGCGCGCCTATCTGGGCCGCTTCAATTTCAAGGGCGGCGACCAGAACAAGATCGTCGGCCAGCTCTCGGGCGGCGAACGCGGCCGCCTGCACCTGGCCAAGACGCTGATCGCCGGCGGCAACGTGCTGCTGCTGGACGAACCGTCCAACGATCTCGACGTCGAAACCCTGCGCGCGCTCGAAGACGCCTTGCTGGAATTCCCCGGCAGCGTGATGGTCATCAGCCACGACCGCTGGTTCCTGGACCGTATCGCCACGCACATCCTCGCCTTCGAAGGCGAGTCGCAGGTCGTCTTCTTTGACGGCAACTACCAGGAGTACGAGGCCGACAAGAAGCGCCGCCTGGGCGAGGAGGGCGCCAAGCCCAAGCGCCTGCGCTACAAGGCCCTCAAGTAAACCCGCCCGAACGGAAGGCCGCGAGGCCTTCCGTCCTCCGGAGATCCGCCATGCTGCTGCGCGCTGACCATTCCATTGTGCTTGTGATCGACATGCAGGAGCGCCTCATGCCGGTGATAGATCGCGGCGAGCAGGTGCTGGCCACGGCCGATAAGCTGGCGCGCGCGGCGCGCCTGCTCGATGTGCCCGTGGTGGCCACCGAGCACCACAGCCGCATGCTGGGCGCCACCGTGGCGCCCTTGCGCGAGCAGGTGCAGGCGACTTTCCAGAAGATGCATTTCTCGGCCATGCGCGAGCCGGGGTTTGAGGCCTGGCTGCCGCCGGCGCGCAAAACGGTGCTGGTGACGGGCTGCGAGGCGCATATCTGCGTGCTGCAGACCGTGCTGGGCCTGCGCGAACAGGGCTGGCATGCCGTGCTGGTGGCCGATGCCGCCGGCTCGCGCAAGCCGTCCGACCACCATGCGGCGCTGCGTCGCGCGCGCGCCGCCGGCGCGGACATCGTCACCAGCGAAATGGCGATTTTCGAGTGGATGGAGACCTGCGAACATCCGCGTTTCCGCGACGTGTTACGTTTGGTCAAGTAAAGGCGCTGGCAAGCAACATCTCGCCCGAGGTGTAAGGGTTTTCCAATCCCTTGACACAAAAATTGGGCAAACCTCACAGCATATGGCGACGATTTTTGTCATCCTGGGCATGTAGACCCAGGAAGGGACGCGCATGTCGCGCGTGGCAAGGAAGACCTGCTGCTGGTGCGCGGTCCCAGGCACGACAACAGGAGAACTATCATGAAGGTAAAGACGATTTCTAAGATGTGCCTGGCGGTGCTATTGGCCGCCTCGATGGCGGGCTGCTCCTCCTGGGACAGCATGAGCCGTCGCCAGAAGAGCACGGTCGGCGGCGCGGCCCTGGGCGGCGTGGCCGGCGCCGTGATCACCAATGGCGGCATCCTCGGCACGGTCGGCGGCGCGGCCATCGGCGGCGTGATCGGCGACCAGATCGGCAAGTAAACCGCCAGCCGTAAAACAAAAGCCCTGCGCAAGCAGGGCTTTTTGCTTTTGTGGCCGGACGCGGCCGGCCTTTGTGGGATCAGGCCGACGCCTGCGTTTCGCTCTGCGGCATTTCGATCTTGACTTCGAGCACTTCCAGGGTGTCCTGGCGCTCAAGGTTGACCTTGATATCGTCGGGATTGATCTTGACGTACTTGGAAATCACGGCAACCAGCTCCTGCTGCAATTGCGGCAGGTAATCGGGGGAGTCGCCCCGGCCCGAGCGCTCATGCGCCAGGATGATCTGGAGCCGTTCTTTGGCGACGCTGGCCGAGGACTTCTTTTGGCCGAGCAGAAACGACAGGAAGGACATTGCTTACTTTCCTCCGAACAGGCGCTTCAGGAAGCCGGGCTTTTCGTATTCGGTAAAGCGCAGCGAGCGTTCTTCGCCCAGATAACGGGCCACCACGTCCTTATAGGCCTCGGAGACATCGCTGTCCTTGAGGTGGATGGCGGGCAGGCCCTGGTTGGACGCCTGCAGCACCGCTTCCGACTCGGGCACGACGCCGATCATCTTGATGCGCAGAATGTCTTCGATATCGCCCAGCGACAGCATTTCGCCGTCGATGACGCGCTTGGGGTTGTAGCGGGTGAGCAGCAGGTATTCCTTGACCGGCTCGTCGCCTTCGACGGCGCGGCGCGATTTGGCGGCCAGGATGCCGAGGATGCGGTCGGAGTCGCGCACCGAGGACACCTCGGGGTTGGTGACCACCAGGGCGTCGTCGGCGAAATAGGCGGCCAGGAGCGCGCCGGTCTCGATGCCGGCCGGCGAGTCGCAGACGATGTAGTCGAAGCCCATCTCTTTGAGGTCTTCGATCACCTTGCCCACGCCCTCCTGCGTCAGCGCGTCCTTGTCGCGCGTCTGCGAGGCCGGCAGGATGAAGAGATTGTCCAGCTGCTTGTCTTTGATGAGGGCTTGCTTGAGGCTTGCCTCGCCTTGAATCACGTTGACGAAGTCGTATACGACGCGGCGCTCGCAGCCCATGATGAGGTCGAGATTGCGCAGGCCGACGTCGAAGTCGATGACCGCGGTCTTGAAGCCGCGCATGGCGAGGCCCGAGGAGAAGCTGGCGCTGGTGGTGGTCTTGCCCACCCCGCCTTTGCCGGAAGTCACCACAACAATACGTGTCATGACGATCAAACCCTTATGTTCGTATAAATCGCGTTATCGTAAAGCAAAAAGCCCTTAATGGCTTCTTACAACTGTATGGCCGCCGCGCCTCGCGTCAGCCTTTTAGCGCTTCGATGTGCAGCGTGTCGCCGTTGAGCCGGACCAGCGCTGGTTGATTATGCAGATTGCGGTCCAGGCGGTCTTCCACCACGCGGTAGACGCCCGCCACGGCGAGCAGTTCGGCGTCCAGGTGCGTGGTGAAAATGCGCGCCGAGGTATCGCCCCGCGCGCCGGCCATGGCCTTGCCGCGCAAGGGGCCGTACACATGGATATTGCCGTCGGCGATGACCTCCGCGCCCTGGCTCACCATGCCGATCACCACCAGGTCGGTGTGGCGCGCGTAGACGCGCTGCCCTGAACGCAACGGCTTGGTGATGACCAGCGCGGTCGACGATTGCGGCGCGGCCGCCGTGTGGTTGGCCGCCTCGGTGGTCTCGCGCGCGGCCCGGGTGGGCACGGCCTCGGCATCGCCGTTGGACTTGGTGCGCTCCTTGGCCGCCGGGCTGGCCTCGGGGGCCGCCGGCACGGGCGTGGACACATGATTGGGCGGAGCGGGGTCAACCACCTGGGGCGCGCGCGGTGCGGTGGCCGAGAGCTCCACCGGCGTCAGACCGGCGTCGCGCGCGGCCTGCAGGTTGGCGCCTTCGGCCACCACCCCGATGGGCGGCAGGTTGTGGGAGACCAGCGCGTCGACCAGGGCCGGCCAATCCATCGCTTCGTCGAGACGGCTGGCGTCGATCACCACGGGCTCGTTCTCGAAAAAGCTGCCGGCGTCGGCCATGCGTCTGGCCAGGGCCTGCCGCAATTGTTCGAGATCGGCGCTATGCAGCACCACGCGGATGGCATAGAGCGTGGCGCTTTTGAAATCCAGGGCGAGGGGTTCGGTGTTCATCAGGGCTTTCTTGCGGTCGGTCCGGGCTCGGGCGCGGACCGGTCGGGAATGTCGGGCATGATAACCCGGCTGACCCGCTTCGGTCGCCTCCGAAATGGGGTTTGCCGCGCCTTTGTGACCTCCGGCGTCCGGATGCGACAACGCCCCCAGGGCGGGGGCGTTGTCCGGACCGGCGGCAGGGGCTCAGGCGCCCCAGGAGTCCTTGAGCGTGACGATGCGGTTGAGCACCGGCGCCTCGGGCCGCGAGTCCTGGCTATCGACCGTGAAATAGCCCAGGCGCTCGAACTGCCAGGTCGCGCCCGGCTCGATCCGGGTGCCCGGCTCCAGCCAGGCGCGCACGGTCTGGATGGAGTTGGGATTCAGGCAGGTCAGGAAGTCCTTGTCGCCGCCGTCCGGGTGCGGATCGGCGAAGAGGCGGTCATACAGGCGCACTTCGGCGGGGACCGCGTGCGCGGCGCTCACCCAGGTGATGTTGCCCTTGACCTTGACGCTGTCGGCGCCCGGCGTGCCGCTCTTGGTGTCGGGCAGGTACTCGGCCTGGACTTCGGTCACATTGCCGGCTTCGTCTTTGGTGTAGCCCGTGCAGCGCACCACATAGCCGTATTTCAGGCGCACCTGGTTGCCGGGGAAGAGGCGGAAATACTTCTTCGGCGGCTCTTCGCGGAAGTCGTCGCGCTCGATCCAGAGCTCGCGCGAGAAGGGGAACTCGCGATGGCCGGCGGCGGGGTCGTGCGGATTGCTCGGCGCCGTGCAGGTCTCGGTCTGCCCTTCGGGATAGTTGGTGATGACCAGCTTGATCGGGTCGAGCACGGCCACCGAGCGGGGCGTGCCCGGGTCCAGGTCGTCGCGCACCGCCTGCTCCAGCAGGCTGTAGTCGATGCGCGAATCGGATTTGGAGACGGCCGTGCGGTCGCAGAACAGGCGGATGGCGGAGGCGGTATAGCCGCGGCGGCGCATGCCGAACAGCGTGGGCATGCGGGGGTCGTCCCAGCCGTCCACATAGCCTTCGCGCACCAGCTGCAGCAGCTTGCGCTTGCTGGTGACGATATAGGTGAGGTTCAGGCGCGCGAACTCGTACTGGTGGGGCAGGGGCCGGGCCAGCTTGCCCAGTTCGGCCAGGCGCGCCAGGATCCAGTCGTAGAAGGGGCGCTGGTCTTCGAACTCCAGCGTGCAGATGCTGTGCGTGATGCCTTCGAGCGCATCCTCGACCGGGTGCGCCCAGCTGTACATCGGGTAGATGCACCACTTGTTGCCGGTGCGGTGATGGGTGGCGTGGCGCACGCGGTACATCACCGGGTCGCGCAGATTGATATTGGGCGAGGCCATGTCGATCTTGGCGCGCAGCACCAGGCTGCCGTCCGGATGCAGGCCATCGCGCATCTCGCGCAGCCGGGTCAGGGATTCGGCCGCCGGACGGTCGCGGAAGGGCGAGTTGGCGCCGGGCTCGGTCAGCGTGCCGCGCTGGGCGCGGATCTCGTCGGCGCTTTGTTCGTCGACAAAAGCATGGCCGGCCTCGACCAGCGCTTCGGCGAACTCATACATGAACTCGAAGTAGTCGCTGGCAAAGAACAGGTTGTCATTGCCGTCCGCCGTCCAGTCGAAACCCAGCCAATGGACCGCCTCGATGATGGCGTCGACGTATTCCTGGTCTTCTTTCTCGGGGTTGGTGTCGTCAAAGCGCAGATGGCAGACGCCGCCGAACTCCTTGGCCAGGCCGAAATTGACGCAGATGCTCTTGGCGTGGCCGATGTGCAGGTAGCCGTTGGGCTCGGGCGGAAAGCGGGTGCGGATGCGCGCGGGGTCGGGCGCGCCCGCCGCCTGCACGGAAGCCGGGCCGGGCTTGCCGGCCCACCGCTTACCCTGGAAGCGGTTGGCCGCCAGGTCTTCTTCGATGATGTTGCGCAGGTAATTGCTGGCTGCGTGAGGCGTGGGGGTTTGGGTCATTCTGGGGCGAAGTCGAAAAATGCGGCCACAAAAGACCCATTTTGCCACGATCGGGAGAGACTTCCGTTGCAAACCCGACCCCCACGCCCAGGAAACTGGCTCTACACTACCGCCCATCATGAATATCGCCCCTCTCCAGCTGGCCCGGACCCAGTTCACGGCAAGCCTGAGCTTCCTGGCCTTGTTCCTGGCGTTTTCCATGGCGCTGGCCTGGATATTGCTGTTTTTCAAGCTGCGCGCCCGCGGCACCCAGGCCGGGTGGGTCGCCGCCTACCGGTTCTGGGTGCGCATTTTCGCGCTGTCCTTCGTGCTCGCGCTGGCCAGCGCCATGCCGGTGCTCGTGCAGCTGGCCAGCCTGTGGCCCGGGCTGATGGACAAGATCGGCAATGTGGCCGGGCCCCTGGTCGGTTTCGGCGTGCTGTCCGTCTTTGTCCTCAAATCCTGCTTCCTGGGCGTGATGCTCTTTGGGCAGCGCCGGGTTTCCGACCTGGCCCATACCCTGGCGGTGCTGATGGTGGCCATCGGCCAGGTCGTCGCCGTCGGCTGGGTCGTTTCGCTGCAATCCTGGCTGCAGACACCGGACGGCGCGGCCATCATCGACGGGCGCTACCAGATCTATGACTGGGTAAGCGTGATTTTCAACCCCTCTTTCGGCTGGCGCATGGGCCTGACGGTCCTGGGCGCCCTCCTGGCCGCGGCCTTTCTCATCCTGGGGGTGACCGCCCTGCAGGCGCTCAGGCGCCCCCTGGACGACGGCGAGCGCCACGCCTACAAGACCGCCTTGGTGCTGGCCCTGGCCGCCAGCCTGCTGCAGGCGCCGGCCGCCTGGGGCCTGGGCGAGGTGACGGCCCGCCTGCAGCCGGCCAAGGCGGCCGCGCTGGCGGGGTATTGGCATAGCGGGACGACGCCCTCGGTGGTCATCCTCGGCCTGCCCGATCCGGCCTCGCAGCGCAATCTCGGCGCCTGGACCTGGCATGATGCTGGCGGCCGCTGGCTGGCCCGGGACACCGACGCGGGCTATATCGGCCTGGACAAGTATTCGGGGATGCAGCCGCCGGTGGCCTTCGTCTTTCTGTCGCTGCGCGCCATGTGGCTGCTGGGCGGCCTGATGTTCATCGCCGCGGTGCTGTCTTTCTGCCTGAGCTGCCGGCGCGGCTACGACCCGGCGGCCATGCCTCGCTGGTGGCTGCGCACGCTCACCGCGATGATGTTCAGCGGCGGCCTGTCGGTCGTGCTGGGCATCTGGGTCGCCCAGGTGGGGCTGCAGCCTTATATCGTCAACCGCACGATCACCCAGTCCGAAGTGCTCGGCGCCGTGCCGGCCTCGACCCTGTGGTGGGGGCTGGCCGGCTACGGCGCGCTCTATGCCTTGCTGTTGAGCGCCTTCATCGGCATGTTGTTCCACGCCGCGCGCTATGGCGTCGTGCCCGTGCGCAAGATCGGAGGCTCGTCATGATCGCCACCCTGGCCGCTTCGCTGGGCCTGAGCCCCGAAGATCCGACCTTCTGGATGCCCATGGTCTTCATGGGCCTGCTGCTGCTGCTCATTGCCGCGGGCATCGTGCTCGACGGTTTTGATATCGGCGTGGGCATCCTGCTGCAATTCGCGCCGGCCGAGGAGCGCGGCCGCATGATGGGGCTTCTGAGTCCGTGGCGCGATGCCAATGAATTCTGGCCCCTGCTGGGCATAGGGCTGTTCGGCTCGGCCTTTCCCTTTGCCTGGGGCATCATCCTGGGCAAGCTCTACGGCCCCCTGGTCGTCATGACCTTGGGCATCGTCCTGCGCAGCGTGGCCTTCGAGTTCCGCATCCGCGCCCGCACCGAGCACAAGCCGGCCTGGATCGTCGGTTTCTGGGTGGGTTCGCTCTTGGCCGCCATCGGCCAGGGCATGGTGCTGGGGCGGATCGCCACCGATTACCAGAGCGATGCCGGCTATGGCTGGTTCTCTCTGTTCGTGGGGCTGTGCGCCGTGGCCGCCTATGCGCTGCTGGGGGCCTGCTGGCTGGTCATGCGCATCGACGGCGAGCTGCAGCGCCGCGCCGCCTCATGGGCGCGCCACGGCATACGCTGGACGGCGGCCGGCATGGTGGCCATCGCCGTGACGCTGGGGCTGGCCAACGCCGGCATCTTCTACAAATGGAGCAATGCCGCCCACCTGGGCGCGGCGGCGGGCGTCTGGGCCGTGATGCTGCTGGGTTTTGTGGCGGCCGAGATGCTGCTGACGCGCCTGCCGGGCAAGGCCGACCGCTTCGCCTGGCTGCCCTTCGTGCTGTGCGTGGCGCTCTACCTGCTGATGCTGGCCGGCCTGGCCTACAGCTTCTTTCCCTATCTCATCCTGGACGACATGACGATCTGGGACGGCAGCGGGGCGCTGGGCTCGATGCGACTGGTGCTGGCCGGCGTGGTCATCGGCGTGCCGGTGGTGCTGGTCTTCAATATCCTGGCCTATCGCTCGGTCTTTGGCCGGGAGCGCCGTCCCGCGGCCTTGCTCCCGCCGCCGGGCTGAACGCCCGGCCGCTTCAGGCGCGCGGCAGGCGTATCCTGACCAGCAGGCCGCCGCCGCTATCGGCGTCCAGTTCGAGCGAGCCGCCATGCGCGCGCGCGATGGCGTCGGCCAGGGCCAGGCCCAGGCCGACATTGCCGGTGCGGGTGCGGGCGTCGTCCAGCCGGGCGAAAGGCCGCAGGGCCTCGGCGCGCCGCTGGGGCGCGATACCGCTGCCGTGATCGGCCACTTCGATGATGGCGTGGCCCGCGTCGCCGCGCAGCCGCACCTCGATGGGCGGCGCGCCATGGTGCAGGGCGTTGCCGATCAGGTTGTCCAGCAGCCGGCCCAGGGCCACGGCGTCGCCCTGGATGCTCAGGCCGTCGTCGTCGGCGGCGGCCAGCGAAATCGCCGTGCCCGCGCCTTTCCAGCTCTGCACCCGTTCGCTGATCCATTCGTTCAGGTTCAGCGGGGCATAGCGGTAGGCCGCCGGGTCGGTGCCGCGCACGAAACCGATGAACTGGTCCACCATGTGCTGCATGTCCTGCAGGTCCTTGCGCAGCCCTTCCTTGAGCGCGGAGTCGTCGGCCAGCTCGATGCGCAGCCACATGCGCGACAGCGGGCCCTTCAGGTCATGAGGCAGGCCCGAGAGCAGGGTGCGGCGCACGGAGTCGGATTCGGCCAGGGCGTCGAGCATGGCATTGAAGCGCTCGCCCAGCACGCGGGTTTCGTGCGGCCCGGAGGGTTCCACGCGCTGCGGCTGGCCGGCGGCCAGCCGGTCGGCGGCATCGGCCAGCCGCGTCAACGGCCGCGTGATGTGCCAGGAGAATCCGGCCGCAAGCAAGAGCACCAGCCCCAATCCGCCCAGCCAGAAGACGATCATGGGCGTGGCCACGGGCGGATCCAGCCGGTCCAGCGGGATGACCAGCCATTCGCGCAGGGCGGGGACATCCTCGCTGGCGGTATTGGGCGCCAGCGAGATGAAGATTTCCGGGCGCGGGCCGCGCGACAGGGCTACGCGGGTGCCGTCGTTCAGGCGCAGGTTGAGTTCCTGGACCAGGCGGCGCAGGTCGCGGCGCACGTCGTCGCTGGGCGGCGCCGGCGGACGGCGGCGGCCTTCAGCCTCATCGAAGCGCCGGTGCGGGCCGGGGCTGCTGTCAGGCGGCGGCATGCCGCTGGGTCCCATGCGCTCGGGCGGCGGATGATTCAGGCGCTGCAGCCGGGCCTCGGCCGGCAGGCCGCGCGCCCACCAGCGCCATTGATTCTGCGAGGCGACGCGCACGAACTCCGCCCGGTCTTCGCTGGGCACTTGCGCCAGCGCGGCGCGCAGCGTGCGGATGGTGGTGGCGATATAGCCGATCGCCACGTCCTCGATGAATTTATGCCGGTAATAGGAGACGGTGGCCAAGGTGGCCGCCTGGGCCAGCAGCACCGCGCCCAGCACGAGCAGGATAAGCCTGGCGCGCAGCGAGCGCGGCAGGGCCAGGGACAGCGGGATTTTCATCGTGGCGCGGCTCAGGGCGCGAACCGATAGCCGATACCCCAGACGGTCTGTATCCAGCGCGGCTGCTTGGGATCGTCCTCGATGGCGCGGCGCAGGCGCAGGATGGCGATGTCGATGGCGCGGTCATTGCGCTCGCCGCTGTCGTCGTCGCGCGCCAGCGCGAGCAGGCGTTCGCGCGACAGGGGCTTGCCGGCATTGCGCACCAGGGCTTCGAGCAGATTGATTTCGCCGCCGGTCAGCTTGACCGCGGCGCCCTCGCGCAGCAGCTGGCGGGTGGTCGGGTCGAACACAAAGGGGCCGAAACTGACCGGCTGGTCCTTGACCAGGGCCGAGGGGCCGCGCTTGCGGCGCAGGACCGCCTCGATGCGGGCCAGCAGTTCGCGCGGGTCGAAGGGTTTGCCCAGATAGTCGTCGGCGCCGGCTTCCAGGCCGATGATGCGGTCGACCGCCTCGTCGCGCGCGGTCAGCAGGATGACGGGGATATCTTCGCCTTGCTCGCGCAGGCGGCGGCAAGCGTCGGCGCCGTCGCCGCCCGGCAGCATGCGATCCAGCACCAGCAGATCGGGGGCGTAGCGGGTGATGCGCGCCGGCAGATCATTGGCATCGGGGGCGAGCAAGGTGTCGTAGCCGTGCCGATTGAGATAATCGGCCAGCAATTGCCGCAATGCCGGATCGTCGTCGACGACCAGCAGCTTGGTGTGAGGGCTGTCCATGACCAGATAGTGCCCGGGCTGGGCCGGTTCCGACAAGGGGAAAGAAACGATCTGAAATAGGCCCTGGCAAATTTGGTCCTAGAATAGCGGGCTGCTTGGCGGCACGGGGGGATCCCGTGCCGTTTTATTAACTTCGTTTACAGATGCCGCGCCCGGGAATTCCTACACTGATTCGCGTTATGGTGAACCGCGAACGCGAGCGTAAACGGATATCGCGCACGGTGCTGGCCGCCGCGCTGGCGGGCAATATGGTCCTCGGGGCCTGCGCCATGCCTGGCGATGATCAATCCGTCCCTGATAATTCCGCCGCCCAGCCTGCCGCGCCCCGGGCCGCCTCGCCCACCGTGGCGAGCGCTCCCCAGGAGGCGGCGCGCTACGGCATCGGCGTGCTCGCGCCGGCCATGCCGCAGGCGGTGCAGCTGTCCGGCCCCATCGACGGCTATGCTCTGTCTCCCGAACCCGATCCTTGCGCGCAATGGGCCGGGCCGCCCGCGCCCCCGGGCCTGGAGGCCGCGCCGGGGCAGGAGGCGCCCGGGGGGTGCCAACGGCCTTTCCCGGACTACGAGGTGCCCCAGGTCAGCCCCTCCTATGCCCTGGACCTGGAGCGCAACGAGCTGGCCCGCACGCGCCCGGTCCTGAACCAGAGCGTGATCCTGCCCCGGCCGCGCTTGTTCTCCGCCATCAACGCCCGGCCCAGCCTGAGTTACGGCGACCGCAACTGGCTCTATCGCAGCGCCGAAGGGCCATCGGTCGGGATCGGCAATCTGACGGCCAAGGCGCCGGCCTGGGGCGCTAGCGCCCCGCTGGGCGGCGTCCAGGTCTCCGACCAGTTCGACAGCGCGAGCAATATCGGCGCGGGCAAGCTTGGCTATTCCTCCTCGGTCGGGCGGCTCAATCTCATGGACCCCGCGGCGACCGAGGGCGCGATGGATTACGGCGCCGCCGCCGGCAGCGGCACGCTGCGCTACGGCCTGACCAGCGCCATGACCCTGGAGGGCCAGGTGCAGACCACGCGCGGTCTGACCGCGCGCGGCCTGGGCACGCGCTACAACGCCGGGGAGATCGGCACCTTCGAGGCGGGCGTCACGCAAAGCAGCTTCGATTCGGTCAACGCCTGGCGCTATCGCTTCGGCTACAACGTCACCATGGCCGACGCCGTCCAGCTGGGCGTGACGGGCGAGGACATCGGCGCCGGTTTCGGCGATCTGAGTTCCTACAGCGCCGGGGCCGCGGCCACGCGCCAGATGCGCAGCACGCTGTCGGCCGGCGTGCCGCTGCGCGGCATGGGCACGTTGAGCGGCACCTATTCCTCCGATGTCATGGGGCGGGGCGACCCGAACGACAGGCGGGTGGGGCTGGAGCACAGTATGGAACTGGCGCCCACCGTCCGGTTCGCGCTGGGCGCCGACCGTGACCTGCTCTCGGGCGATTACGAATGGAAGGCGAGGCTGTCGATGCCGGTGGATACTTTTATGCGCGGGCATTGGCTAGGGTTCTAGCGCCCGTCACCACGCCGGTTCCGCAAGGCCGCGCACGGTTTCCCCGATGCGCCTTAAAATGCCCCTCCATGATTCAAGTCTTCCTTCCCGTCTCTCATGTCTGATCCCCGCGCGCTTGGCGTGTTGCAGCGCGTCTTCGGATACGAATCCTTTCGTGGCGACCAGCAGGCCATTGTCGAGCATGTGATCGGCGGCGGCGACGCGCTGGTGCTGATGCCGACCGGCGGCGGAAAATCGCTGTGTTATCAAGTGCCTGCGCTGGTGCGCGAGGGGACCGGCATCGTCGTCTCGCCGCTTATCGCCCTCATGCAGGATCAGGTCGATGCCCTGACCGAGCTGGGCGTGCGCGCCGCCTTCTTGAATTCGACCCAGGAGTGGCAGCAGGTGCGCGAGGTCGAGCGCGCCTTCGTGGCCGGCGAGCTGGACCTGCTCTATGTGGCGCCCGAAAGGCTGTTGACCGACCGCTGCCTGCAACTGCTGGAGCGCGGCCGCATTGCCCTGTTCGCCATCGACGAGGCGCATTGCGTATCGCAATGGGGACATGATTTCCGGCCGGAATACCTGGGCCTGTCCATGCTGCATGAGCGCTGGCCCGATGTGCCGCGCATCGCGCTGACGGCCACGGCCACGGCGGCCACGCGCAGCGAGATCGCCCAGCGCCTGGCGCTGGACCAGGCGCGCCACTTCGTGGCGAGTTTCGACCGCCCCAATATCCGCTACCGCATCGTCGAAAAGAGCGAGGTGCGCCGGCAGCTGCTGGATCTGATCCGCAGCGAGCACGAGGGCGACTCGGGCGTGGTCTATTGCCTGTCGCGCGCCCGGGTCGAAGAAACCGCCGAGTTTCTGTGCAGCCAGGGCATCAATGCCTTGCCTTATCACGCGGGCCTGAGCGCCCAGGTCCGGGCCCGCAACCAGGCGCGCTTTCTGCGCGAGGACGGCGTGGTCATGGTGGCGACCATCGCCTTTGGCATGGGGATAGACAAGCCCGACGTCCGTTTCGTCGCGCATATCGACCTGCCCAAGTCGGTGGAGGGCTATTACCAGGAGACCGGCCGCGCCGGCCGCGACGGCCTGCCCGCCACGGCCTGGCTGGCCTACGGTTTGCAGGATGTGGTGCAGCAGCGCCGCATGATCGACGAGTCGCCCGGCGATGAGAGCTATCGGCGCCGCCTGGGCCAGCAGCTCGACGCCATGCTGGGCCTGTGCGAGACGGTGGAGTGCCGCCGGGTGCGCCTGCTGGCCTATTTTGGCCAGACCATCACGGCTTGCGGCAACTGCGATGTCTGTCTGGAGCCGCCCGAGGCCTGGGACGGCACGGTGGCCGCCCAGAAGGCGCTTTCGGCCATCTACCGCCTGGGCAAGGAGCGCGGCCAGCGCTACGGCGCGGGCCACATCATCGATATCCTGCGCGGCAAGAGCAGCGACCGCACGCGGCAGCACGATCATGAGTCGCTCAGCGTCTTCGGCGTCGGGGCGGATCTGTCGGAAAGCGCCTGGCGCGGGGTCTTGCGCCAGTTGCTCGCCAAGGGCTTGCTCATGGTGGACCACGAGGGCTACGGCACGCTGGCGCTCACCGAGGACAGCCGGGCGGTGCTGCGCGGCGAGGTGCAGCTGATGCTGCGCCGCGAATCCGAGAAAAAACCCCGCAGCCGCGGCGGCACGCGCGCCAAGGCGCCGGTCATCGACCTGCCGGCCGACCGCATGCCGGTCTTCGAGGCCTTGCGCGGCTGGCGCGCCGAGGTGGCGCGCAATCATGGCGTGCCGGCCTATGTGATCTTCCATGATGCGACGCTGCGCGAGATCGCGCTGGCCTTGCCCGAAACCCAAGAGGCCCTGGGCCACATCAGCGGCGTGGGCGCGCGCAAGCTCGAAGCCTATGGCGAGGAAATCCTGCGCTGCGTGGCGCGGCCCCGCTAGGGTCGGCCGGCGCTAGAACAGATCGCCCGAGGCGGTCTGGCTGCCGGCCGGGGGCTGCAGGCCCAGGTGGCGCCAGGTGGTCTGGGTCGCCATGCGGCCGCGCGGCGTGCGCTGCAGATAGCCGTGCTGGATCAGATAGGGCTCGATCACGTCTTCGATAGTGTCGCGTTCTTCGCCGATGGCCGCGGCCAGGCTGTCCACGCCCACCGGGCCGCCATCGAATTTATGCACGATGGCTTCCAGCAGCTTGCGGTCCATCAGGTCCAGGCCCTGGGGGTCGACTTCGAGCATGGCCAGGGCCTGGCTGGCGGCGTCGGTATCGATGCGCCCGTTGGCCTTGACCTCCGCGTAGTCGCGCACCCGGCGCAGCAGCCGGTTGGCGATGCGCGGCGTGCCGCGCGCGCGGCGGGCGACTTCGCGCGCGCCGTCGGCGGTGATATCGGCATTGAGTAGGCCGGCGCTGCGCGTGACGATGCTGGCCAGGTCGTCCGTGTTGTAGAACTCCAGGCGCGACACGATGCCGAAGCGGTCGCGCAGCGGGTTGGTGAGCATGCCGGCGCGCGTGGTCGCGCCCACCAGCGTGAACGGCTGCAGGTCCAGCTTGACGCTGCGCGCGGCCGGACCTTCGCCGATCAGGATATCGATCTGGAAGTCTTCGAGCGCGGGGTAGAGGATTTCTTCGACGACCGGCGAGAGGCGGTGGATTTCGTCGATGAACAGCACATCGTTGCGTTCAAGATTGGTCAGCAGCGCGGCCAGGTCGCCGGGGCGCTCCAGCACGGGGCCGGAGGTCTGGCGCAGCTGCACGCCCATCTCGTGGGCGATGATGTGGGCCAGCGTGGTCTTGCCCAGGCCCGGCGGGCCGAAGAGCAGGACGTGGTCCAGCGATTCGCCGCGCTTGCGCGCCGCCGCGATGAAGATCTCCAGCTGCTCGCGCGCGCGCTGCTGCCCCACGTACTCCTGCAGGGCCTTGGGCCGCAGGGCGCGCTCGATGGATTCTTCGTTGGGCGAGACAGGCGCCGGTGTCACCAGGCGGTGGGCATCGGGGCGGGAGGAGAGCGAATCGGACTGGATTGCCATAAGTGAAAGCGCCGGAACTGGTTGCTTGTACAGCATTGTCCCATGTCCGGCCGCCGGGCTCCAGCGGCTTGCGGTGGCCCCGCCGGGCGGGGCAGAATGCCGGGAAGACAGCGGGGAGGGGCGGTGATGCGTATCCTGGTCATGGGCGGCACGGGCTTTATCGGTCGGCGGGTGGCGGCGCGCCTGGCGCGCGCCGGGCATCGCGTCCGTGTGCCCACGCGCCGGCTGGCCCATGGCCGTGAGCTGCTGGTGTTGCCCACCGTTACCGTGCAGGAGGGTGACGTCTACGACGACGCCGTCCTGGACGCCTTGCTGCGGGATTGCGATGCCGCGATCAACCTGGTGGGCGTGCTGCATGGCGGCCGCGGCCGGCCCTATGGCGCGGGCTTCGCGCGCGCGCATGTCGAACTGCCGCGGCGGCTGGCTCAGGCCTGCCTGCGCCATGGGGTGTCGCGGCTGGTCCACGTGAGCGCCCTGGGCGCCGACAGCAACGGCCCCAGCATGTACGCGCGATCCAAGGGCGATGGCGAGGCCGCCATCCGCGAGGCCTACGCCCGGGCCGCGCAGCCGGGCTGGACGCTGCTGCGTCCTTCGGTGGTGTTCGGGCCGGAAGACAACTTCACCAATCTGTTCGCGCGGCTGGCGCGCTGGCTGCCGGTGCTCTTGGTGCCGGGCGCCCGCAGCCGGGTGCAGCCTGTGTTTGTCGGCGATGTCGCCCAGGCCATCGTCACCGTCTTGCGCGATCCCGGGGCCGCCGGCGCCTGCTATGAGCTGGCCGGGCCCGAGATCTATACCCTGGCCGAACTGGCCGGCCGCTGCGCCCTGTGGAGCGGCCATCCCCGGCCGGTCATGGCCTTGCCGGGCGCGCTGGCCCGCCTGCAGGCGGCCATGCTGGAATGCCTGCCGGGCGAGCCCCTGATTTCACGCGACAACCTGGATTCGCTCTCGCGCGACAACATCGCCAGCGGCCCGCTCGATGCGGCGCTGCATTTGGTGCCCACGGCGCTGGAGGCCGTCGCGCCCGCCTATCTGGCGCGGCAGTAGTATCATCGCCTGCCGTATTTTTTCCCTTTGAGCCTTGCCTGGGGCGGTTCTCGCGCCGGGCCTGCACTTTCGTCGAATCCAGAGGTGCTTGGTGATGCATGACAAGCTGCGCCTGGCCGCTGTCGCGGCCAGTATTGCGTTGACCGGTTGCGCGGGCAATATGAAAGTCCAGCCCATGACGGCCGACCCGGAAGGCTATTCCGCCAATGCGTTTTCCTACGCCGCCTTGCCCGTCGCCACCCAGGCGCTGCTCAAGCCGCCGGGATCCGAACCCTATCCCTTCAAGCGCGCCGTGATCAAGGGATGGAGCTTCGACAAGAGAAAACCCGAGGACAAGCTGGCGTTCGAAACCCTCTTCATCAATGACCGGGATGACGGCATGCTGCGCCAGATCGGCAAGAGCGAGGCCAACGGCCTGCTGGTCAACCGGTTTTTTGCCGCTGTCTATCACGGCGCCGTGGCCCTGGGCAGCCAGAGCGCCAGCCCGAGCCGGACATGGACCGCGCCGCCGCGCTATTCGCGCGCGGCCAATGCCTGGAGCAGCCTGGCCGACATCAAGGAAAACAGCGAATACCGCTTCGAGCTGCGCGAGAGCACCAAGGATCCGCTGGATACGGGACGGCCCTGGACGCGCGCCTGCAAAACCGGCGCGGCCTATCCGGCCAGCAAGCTGCTGCCCGCCTTGGCCGGCCGGGCCATCGAGATGACCTGCGTCGACGCCAACGAGAATGCCGTCACGCAGCGCGAAGTCGTCTATGGCTGGCTGGTGGATTACAAGCTGGCGCTGAGCGTGAGCAGCAAGACGCCCAACGGCGTCTATGCCACCGAATACGAGAGCGCGCAGTTCCAGTAGCGGCGCGCCTAGCGCGCCAGGGCCTTGAGCGCCTGACGGATGCCATCCGAGACGCTGACCCCTTCGGGCAGCGTCTTGAGCGCGGCCAGCGATTCTTTCTCCGAGTAGCCCAGCGCGACCAGGGCGTTGAGGATGTCGCTCTGGCTGTCGGGCACGGCATGCGGGGTGGCGCCGATGTCGGCGCCCAGCTTGCCGCGCATCTCCAGCAGCAGGCGTTCGGCCGTCTTCTTGCCGATGCCGGGCACGCGGGTCAGCCGGCCGCTTTCCTGCAGGGTGATGGCCTGCGAGAGTTCGGCCACCGACATGCCGGACAGCACGGCCAGCGCGGTGCGCGCGCCGATGCCGCTGACCTTGATCAATTCGCGGAAGGCGGCCCGCTCGCTGGCGGTGCCGAAACCATAGAGCAGATGCGCGTCCTCGCGCACCACCAGGTGCGTGAAGAGCGTGACGCGCGCGCCGTTGTCCGGCAGCGCGTACAGCGTGCTCATGGGCACGTCGATCTCATAGCCCACGCCGTTGACGTCCACGCAGACCACGGGCGGCGCTTTTTCGATCAGGGTTCCGGTGATGCGACCTATCATGGGGAGAATCTTGCCTGAAGAGGGGGCGCCGGTGGAGCGGCCCCGATGGCGCGATTCTATACGTTCAGCCGAGCAGGCGCCCGTTGCGCACCCGCGTCTTGCCCGTGCGCGAGACGGTGGACAGGGGAGCCAGGCGGCTTTGCAGCGGGCCGGTATGGGCGTGGCAGATGGCGCAGGCCAGCGCATCGGCGGAGTCGGGGGCCGGCGTGCCGTCCAGCGACAGCAGGTGCTGGACCATCATCTGCACCTGCTCCTTGGCCGCGCGGCCGGTGCCGACCACGGATTTCTTGATCTGCAGCGCCGTGTATTCGTGCACGTCCAGCGCGCTTTCGGCCAGCGCGCACAGCGCCGCGCCGCGGGCATGGCCCAGCAGCAGGGTGGAGGACGGATTGGCGTTCAGGAAGACGATTTCGAGCGCGGCCACATCGGGCCGCGTCTCGCGGGCCACCTCGCGCAGATTGTCGAGGATGACCTTCAGGCGCTGCGCCAGCGCCAGCTCGGGCGGCACCACGATGGTGCCGCTGGCCACATAGCGCAGGCGCATGCCTTCGGCATCGATCACACCGAAGCCGGTGCGGCGCAGGCCGGGGTCGATGCCGAGGACGCGCATCAGTGGCGGAAGTGACGGGTGCCGGTCAGGACCATGGCGATGCCATGCTCGTCGGCCGCGGCGATGACTTCATCATCGCGCACGCTGCCGCCGGGCTGGATCACGCAGGTCGCGCCCGCGGCCACGACCACGTCCAGGCCGTCGCGGAAGGGGAAGAAGGCATCCGAGGCCACGGCCGAGCCTTGCAGCGTCAGGCCGGCGTTCTCGGCCTTGATCGAGGCGATGCGGGCCGAATCGATGCGGCTCATCTGGCCGGCGCCCACGCCCAGGGTCATGCCGCCGCCGACGAAGACGATGGCATTGGACTTGACGTACTTGGCGACCTTCCAGGCAAAGGCGAGGTCATTCATCTCGGCTTCGGTCGGCTGGCGCTTGCTCACGACCTTCAGGGCGTCGCGCGGCACCTGGAAGGCATCCGGGGTCTGCACCAGCCAGCCGCCGCCCACGCGCTTGACGTCGAAGGCGTTCTGACCCGCGCCGGCCGGCACCTCGAGCACGCGCACATTCTTCTTGGCGGCCAGGATGGCCAGCGCGGCGCCGTCATAGGCCGGCGCCAGCAGCACTTCCAGGAATTGTCCGCTCACGGCTTCGGCGGTGGCCGCGTCGACCGGGCGGTTAAAGGCGATGATGCCGCCGAAAGCCGAGGTCGGGTCGGTCTTGAAGGCCTTCTGGTAGGCCTCCAGGTTGCCGCTGGCCACGGCCACGCCGCAAGGGTTGGCATGCTTGACGATGACGCAGGCCGGGGTGTCGAAGCTGCGCACGCATTCCCAGGCAGCGTCGGCGTCGGCGATGTTGTTGTACGAAAGCTCCTTGCCCTGCAGCTGGCGGTAATTGCCCAGCAGGCCGGAGGGGCGCTGCGGATCCACGTAGAAGGCCGCGGTCTGGTGCGGGTTCTCGCCATAGCGCAGGGCCTGTTCCTGCTGCACCTGGATGGTCAGGGTGCGCGGCCACTCATTGCGGGCCGGCACGGCGTCCTGGGCCGGCGCGGGCTCGGCCAGGCTGCTGAGGTAGGCGGCGATGGCGCCGTCATAAGAGGCGGTGTGGGCGTAGACCTTGGTGGCCAGCTCCAGGCGCAGGGCGTAGGAAGTGCCGCCGCCCTGGTCGATTTCGGACAGCACGCGGCTGTAGTCGGCCGGGTCGATGACGACGGTCACGCCGCCGGCCTCGGTGCCGTGGTTCTTGGCCGCGGCGCGCAGCATGGCCGGGCCGCCGATATCGATGTTCTCGACCGCGTCGGCGAAGGTGCAGCCGGGCTTGGCCACGGTTTCGCGGAAGGGATAGAGGTTGACCACCAGCATGTCGATGCGGTCGATGCCCGAGGCGGCGATCGTGTCCATGTGCTCCTGGCTGTCGCGGCGCGCCAGCAGGCCGCCGTGGATCTTCGGGTGCAGCGTCTTGACGCGGCCGTCGAGGATTTCCGGCGAGCCGGTGTGCTGGGCCACCTCGGTGACGGTCAGGCCGGATTCGGACAGCAGGCGGGCGGTGCCCCCGGTAGAGAGCAGGCGCACGCCGCGCGCGGCCAGCGCGCGGGCGAATTCCACGATGCCGGTCTTGTCGGACACCGAAAGCAGGGCAGTTTCGATTTTCATGATGGTGGTGGGTCAGGGGCGTCCGGTCAGGGACGCGGATACAGGGAAATCTATCGATCCGCCGTTCAGGGCTGGATGTTGTGCGCCAGCAGCTTCTTGCGCAGGGTATTGCGGGTGATGCCCAGCATTTCGGAAGCGCGCGATTGATTGCCGCCAGCTCGTTCCAGGGCGACTTCGAGGACGGGGCGCTCGACGCAGCGCATCACCATGTCCCACATATCGTGGGGCTCGGAATCACCCAAGTCTTCGAAATAGCGCTCCAGGCTGGCGCGCACGCATTCTTCCAGGACATCTTTTTTGCTCATTTTGGTTTTGAGTACAGATATTTTTATGGTGGGGCTGGCGCTTATGCCGCCAGCAAGTTCGAGGTGACGGCAGGGCTTGGATTGCCGCCACCCATAAGCGAGTGATCGAACCACTCGGCCACCGCACGGAATTGCTCGGCGGTGTTGTCAATGAGATTCATGCGGGCGCGGAAGGCATGCGCGCCGGGCAGGGCGTCGATATACCAGCCGATGTGCTTGCGCGCCGTGCGCACGCCGGTGTGTTCGCCATAGAAGCGATAGTGATCGTCCAGGTGCTCGAGCAGCAGATCGCGCATCTCCGCGTAGGTGGGCGGGGCGAGCGTCTGGCCGGTGCGCAGGAAATGATCGATTTCGCGGAAGATCCAGGGGCGGCCCTGGGCGGCGCGCCCTATCATCACGGCGTCCGCGCCGGTGTAGTCCAGCACCTGGCGGGCTTTTTCGGGGCTGTCGATATCGCCGTTGGCCACGACCGGAATGCCGATCTCGGCCTTGACCGCGCGAATGGTGTCGTATTCGGCCTGCCCGGTATACAGGTCGCAACGGGTGCGGCCATGCAGGGTCAGGGCGGCGATGCCGCTTTGCTCGGCCAGCCTGGCCACGCGCAGGGCATTGCGGCTTTCGCGGTCCCAGCCGGTGCGGGTCTTGAGCGTGACCGGCACGCCCAGCGGCGCGCAGGCGCCCACCACCGCATCCAGGATGCGGGCGATGAGATCCTCATGGCGCAGCAGCGCCGAGCCGGAGGCCAGGTTGCAGACCTTTTTGACCGGGCAGCCCATATTGATGTCGATGATGCGCGCGCCTTTATTCACGTTGAATACGGCGGCTTCGGCCATCATTTCGGGGTCAGCGCCGGCGATCTGCACCGAAATCGGCGCCATCTCGCCGTCGTGGTTCAGGCGGCGCGAGGTCTTGACGCTGTCCCACAGGCGCGGGTTGCTCGCGGCCATCTCGGAGACGGCGTAGCCCGCGCCCAGCCGCTTGCAGAGCTGGCGGAAAGGACGATCCGTCACCCCGGCCATGGGGGCGACGAAAACGTTGTTGGAAAGAGACCAGGGGCCGATGCGCATGCTCACATTTTAACCGTCTTGGGCCTGGCCCCATTTTGCCTTGCCTCGCGGAATATGAATCCGGAGGCAACGGCGGCGCCAGACCCCTCTGAAGAGGCCGATTGCGAGGGGCGTTTCGGAAGCCGCGCCCCTTGGGGACAGCCTAGACGCGCAACCCCTGCAAGAGATGGCGCGCCAGCGGCGCGCGCAGGGGCGCGGCCAGGTCCAGGGCGAGCAGGGCCAGGCCGCAGGCATGCTCGACCGGCGCCAGGCCGGTGGCGAAGATGCGCGGCATGAGGTCGGTCAGGCCGGCCGTGATCCAGCGGTCCGCGCGGCGGGCGCGCGCGAAATTGGCCAGGCGCGCGCGCGGATCATCGCCGGCGCGCCAGCCCTGCAGGGATTGGGCCAATTGCGCGGCATCGCGCAGGCCCAGGTTCAGCCCCTGGCCGGCCACGGGATGCAGGGTCTGGGCGGCGTTGCCTATGGTGGCGACCCGCCCCTGCGCCAGGGCGTGGCGCGCCTTCAGCTCCAAGGGAAAAATATGGCGCGGGGCCTGGCTGTGCAGCCGGCCCAGGCGCTGGCCGAACGCGGCGCTCAAGGCGGCGGAAAACTGCCTGTCGTCCAGGGCGGCCAGCGCCTGCGCGCGCGCCGGCGCCACGCACCAGACCACGGAATAGGTATCGGCCAGCTGCGGATGCGGCAGGAGCGCCAGGGGGCCTTCGGCGGTGAAGCGTTCCCAGGCCCAGCCGGCGCGGGGCAGGCTGGCGCGGGCGCTGGTGATGACGGCATGCTGGTCATAGTCGCGCCGCAGGTCCGTGCCGCCGGCGCCATCGCATTGCACGGCGATCCGGCAGGACAGGTCGGCCTCGCCCTGGGCCAGCAGCACGCCCTCCGGGCCCTGGGCGCGGACGCTGGCCGCCGGGCCGTTCAGGACGGTCACCCCGCTGTGCGCCACGCGCTCGGCCAGGCGGCTGTGCAGCCCGGCGTAGGGCACGACGCTGCCGAGCTGGGCCACGCCGAAATCCTCGCTATCGATGACGGTGCGGCCCAGGCGGCCGCGCTGCGACACATGGATGTGGCGGATGTCGGCATGTTGCGCGGGCCAGGCGTCCAGGCTTTGGAGCAGGACGCGGCTGCCATGGTTCATCGCCAGCACGCGCGGGTCGGCCGCCGGCAGCGCCCGGGCCTGGACGGGCTGGCCGGCCAGCAGCGCAATGCGTTCGGGCCGCGGCCAGACGCGCGCCAGCAGCAGCGCCAGCGCCTGGCCCACCGGCCCCGCTCCCAGGATCGCGACGTCATACACCGATAGATTCATAGCCGGGATTTTACCGGGGGTTCAACTTGCCGCGCGCCGGCCCTAGAATGTGGCTCGACCCGCGGGCCGCGCCCGCCCGCTCCGGAGGCTCATGATGACGCAGGCCCAGACCTTGGCAACGCCGCCGCGCGCCCCGCGCAGCAAGGTGGTCGCGGGGCTGCTGGCCTGTCTGCTGGGCGTGATCGGCGCCCAGGGCTGGTATCTGGGGCGCCGCCATGCCTGGGTCGTGACGCTGTATGCCGCCCTGTGCCTGGCCGGCACGCTGGCCTTCGAGTCGTGGTGGGACAACCCGGCTTTCTTTTTGCTCTTCATCCCCATGATCGCCGGCTTCATCGAAGCCGCCGTCTACAGTCTCATGGCCGACCAGAAATTCGACCGGCGCTACAACCCCGGCCTGGGCCCGGTGTCGCGCACCGGCTGGCCCGCCGTCCTGGTCGCGCTCCTGTCCTGCCTGGCCGGCGGCATTGTCTCCATGCTCGCCGTCGCCATGGTGGTGGTCTATGTGTGGACGGCCATGGGCTGGCTCGACGGCTACGTGTTCTAGCCCGCGGGGCGGGTCATTCCCGCATCAGGGCTTCGATTTCGCGCGCGTCGACCGGCACGCCACGGGTGATGAGCTCGCAGCCTGTCTCCGTGACCAGGGCATCGTCTTCGATGCGGATGCCGATATCCCAGAACCGGGCCGGCACGTCATCGGCGCGGCGCACATAGATGCCGGGCTCGATGGTCAGCATCATGCCGGGCTCCAGGGTGCGCCAGGGACGGGCCGCGCCGGGGGCGGGCGCCGCGGCGCGGTAGTCGCCGACATCATGGACGTCCAGCCCCAGCCAGTGGCCGGTGCGGTGCATGTAAAAGCGGGTGTAGGCCCCTGACTCCAGCACGCCGTCCAGGCTGCCGCGCAGCAGTTTTTCGTCCAGCATGCCCTGGGCCAGCACGCGCACCGCCGCCTGGTGGCCGTCATCCCAGCTGCGTCCCGGCGCGGTGGCGGCGGCCGCCGCCTCCTGCGCCGCCGCCGTCAGGTCGTAGAGGGCGCGCTGCGCGCCGCTGTAGCGGCCGTTGACCGGAAAGGTGCGGGTGATGTCCGAGGCATAGCTGTCGTACTCGCAGCCGGCATCGATCAGGACCAGCTCGCCGTCGCGCAGTTCGGCATCGCCGGCCTGGTAGTGCAGGATGCAGGCATTGGCGCCCGAGGCCACGATGCTGTTGTAGGCCACGCCCTGCGCGCCATGGCGGCGGAACTCATGCAGCAGTTCGGCCTCGATCTCGTATTCGCGCATGCCGGGCCGCACATGGCGCATGGCGCGCGCATGCGCGCCGGCCGAAATGCGCGCGGCCCGCCGCATCGAGGCGATCTCGGCGGCATCCTTGACCAGGCGCATATCGGCCAGCAGCGGATTGATGTCCCGCAGCGCCGAAGGCGGGCGGGCGCCGCTGCGTCCCAGGCCGCGCGCGGTCTGCATCCAGGCCTGCACGCGCTTGCACGTGGCCTCGTTGGCGGTCTGCGAGAGCCAGAGCGAAGGCTGGTCCAGCAGCCATTCGGGCAAGAGCTCGTCCAGGCTGTCCACCGGATGGGCATCGTCCATGCCGAACCGCCCGGCGGCCGCTTCGGGGCCGACGCGCAAGCCCTCCCAGATCTCATGCGCTTCATTGCGGGCGCGGCAAAAGAGCACGGCGCGCGGGTCGGCCCCCGCGATCAGCACCAGCCAGGCCTCGGGTTCGATGAAACCCGTCAGATAGTAAAAATCGCTGTCGTGGCGATAGGGATAGTCGGCGTCGCGGTTGCGCATGGCTTGCGGCGCGGTGGCGATGACGGCCACGCCGCCGCCCTGGGCCTGCATCCAGTCCAGGACGCGGCGGCGGCGTGCCGCGAAGGGAGAAATATCGTCGGCGGGCAGGCTCATGGGGCGGGCTCGTAACAGACAGACGGGAAACCCGCCTACTGTACCGTAAGGCGCCCAGGGCATCGCTGGCCTTTTGCCGCGGCGCTGCTACAATCGCGCCACTGTCATTGGGGAGTAGCCATCCTTTGTATCCCCAAAGGAGTCAGCGTCAACAAACTTGGTGGTTCATCCCCATGGCGCTGATAGCCTTGCGGCGCCGTTTGGCGGCCACCGCAAGCGCCCGGCGAGACCTTTGGCCACATCGCGTTCACCCCAGCCGGGCGAGCCGCGTTGTCGCGCCAAAGTTATCTGCTCGCTCGGCTGCCCATCATGTTTCTCTCGATATTCCTGTTTCTGCTGGCCGCGGCGATCATCTATTTCGCCTGTGAGTTCTTCGTCAATGGCGTCGAATGGGTCGGACACCATTTCCGCCTCGGCGCCACCGCCACCGGCACCGTCCTGGCCGCATTCGGCACGGCCCTGCCGGAAAGCGCGGTGACTTTCATGGCCGTGGTGTTCGGCCAGACCCCGGAGCAGAAAGACATCGGCGTGGGCGCCGCCATGGGCGGGCCCCTGGTGCTGGCGACCCTGGCCTATGCCGTGGTCGGCCTGGCGCTGCTGCGCGCCCACGGCACGGGTCGCGCCTTGATCATCCAGGCCGACCAGCCGCGCCTGGCGCGCGACCAGGCCTGGTTCATGGGCATCTTTGTGTTCAAGGTGGGCCTGGGCCTGCTGGCCTTTGCCTGGAAGCCCTGGCTGGGCATCCTCTTTCTGGGCACCTACGCGCTCTACGTCAAGCGCGAACTCTCCAACGACGAGGAGTGCCTGGACTGCGAAGACCTCGAACCGCTCAAGCTGCGTCCGCGCGATGCCAACCCCTCGCTGTTCTGGTCCTGTACGCAGACGCTGCTCGCCTTGGTGGTGATCGGCGTCGCCTCTCATGTGTTTGTCCGCCAGATCGAGTTCCTGGGCGTTGCCATGGGGGCATCGCCGCATCTGGCCGCCTTGCTGCTGGCCCCCGTGGCCACCGAGCTGCCCGAAATCATGAATGCCCTGATCTGGGTGCGGCAGGGCAAGGAACGCCTGGCCCTGGCCAATATCTCCGGCGCCATGATGATCCAGGCCACCATCCCCAGCGCGCTGGGGATCTTCATGACGCCCTGGCTGCTCGACGGCCCGCTGCTGGTCGCCGGCCTGATGACGCTGGTGGCCATCATGCTGCTGTGGCTGCGCTTCCGCCAGGCGCGCATGAGCGTGCCGGCCCTGGCCGCCGTGGGCGGCCTGTATGGCGTTTTCGCCGCCTATCTGGGCTGGTATTTCTACGCCTGACCCGCGGCGTGAGCACCCCGGCGCAGGCGCGCCGGGTTTTTTTGCCCAAAACCTTGTCCATCAGTACAAACCCGCGTAAAATCTTGCTGTTTTCAATCTCAGGAGTTGTTCTGTGAACACCGATTCCGGCGACAGTAGTAGTCGATCTTGCATCGACATCGCTGCTTAACAGGATCACGCAGAACCTCTCTGCCGCGCCTGTTAAGCCATGCAGGTTGCGGCGTCCCGCCCAAACGCTCCGGTAAAACGGCCCATGCGTCCCCGACGTAACACGGCCGATGTGCTGGCGAGCTTTTCAGCAGCAAGCTGATCGGACTGGGCAGTCTCCTCAACACTCACGCCAGAACCGCCGTTTTATCGCGCGTGCCCGTCTTGCGCCGTCTGTTTGCGCAAGCGCGTGCCGCGAGAGCCGGTGTGTGTGCTCGCAGCGCGTCTCCGCCTTGCTGTACGGAGGTCGTCATGCGCTTTTTCGACTTGTTCCTGCGTCGCGCCGGTGTGGACCGTGCCGGCGCCCAGAACCGCCGCCAAGGGACGTCGCGGCTGACCGTGGTATGCCCGCGCGATGCGCTGGGCGATGTGCGCAAACAGATCTGCCTGGACTTCTCCGCCGCCGGCCTGAGCGTGGCGCATTTCCAGGTGGACAGCTCCCAGCATGCCGATCTGGCCTCGGCCTGCGTCACCGTCAAGTGTCCGCCCGAACTGCGCGGCGAATTGATGTCGCAGGCCAAGCGCCTGAGCGCCAACCCGGTCGTGCGCCAAGTGCGTTTCGGCGCGCATCCCGCGGGCGCCTGAGGCCCCGCGTCTTCATCTCTTCCACCTTTTCCCTGGAGCGTCCGTCCATGCCCGCTACCGCCGATCCCGAGCCTCGATGGCGCCGGGCGCGCAAGGCGCGACGCCACCCCGCGCGACGCGATATCCGTTCCCTCCGCCGCCGGAGGGGGCGGATCTGACGTCTCCTGGATAAGCCGGCCGCCTGGCCGGCCGCTCGTCGACGCTTCGTTTTCCCGGCGCATCGCCGATTTTCTTCCGGTCGAACCCCGGGGCTGACGCACGTCCGTCGTCAGCGCCCGCCCTCGGAGAATTCCGATGCTGCACGTACTCAAAGCCTTGTTTTCCTCGGCGGCGCAAGTGCGCCATATTGGCCGCTATTTCCGCCGCGATCCCATTCTCGAACAGATCGGCGCCGACCCCGGCGCGGCCGCCGACATGGCCCGCCGCGAAGGCGGGCGCACGCTGGCGCTGGCCTATGCGCCGCTGGATGCGCTTTATGCCGATCTGGGCAGCAGCCCCCTGGGCCTGACCGAGGCCCAGGCCGAGGCCGCGCGCCTGAGGCATGGGCCCAACCAGGTCGACCACGAGCGGCCGCTGTCCTGGCCCATGCACCTGTGGCTGTCTTTCCGCAACCCCTTCAATCTGCTGCTCGCCGCCCTGGCGGCGCTGTCCTGGCTCACCGATGTGTATCTGGCGCAGCCCGATGAGCGCAGCTGGGCCTCGGTCGTCATCATCGGCGGCATGGTGCTGATCGCCACCGTGCTGCGCTTTGCCCAGGAGCGACGCTCCAACCGCGCGGCCGACGCCCTGCGGGCCATGGTGCAGAACACCGCGACGGTCCTGCGTCCCGGCGTGGCCCGCGGCCTGGAGCTGCCCCTGCGCGACCTCGTGCCGGGCGATGTGGTGGCCTTGTCGGCCGGCGACATGGTGCCCGCCGATTGCCGCATCCTGACGGCCAAGGACCTGTTCGTGGCCCAGGCCGCGCTGACCGGTGAATCGCTGCCCGTGGAAAAATCCGCGCAGCCGCGCCCCGGCCTGCGCAATGCGCTGGAGCTGGAGAACATCGTCTTCATGGGCACCAATGTCGTCAGCGGCTCGGCCCTGGCCCTGGCGCTTGCCACCGGCGGGCAAAGCAGTTTCGGTCGGCTGGCCGGCACGGTCACCGCCACCACGCGCGCGCCCACGCAATTCCAGCGCGGCATCAATCGCGTGAGCTGGGTGCTGATCCGCTTCATGCTTGTCATGGCGCCGCTGGTCTTTCTGATCAATGGCCTGACCAAGGGCGACTGGCTTGAGGCGCTGCTGTTCGCGCTGGCGGTGGCCGTGGGCCTCACCCCTGAAATGCTGCCCATGATCGTGACCTCGACCCTGGCCAAGGGGGCGGTGGCCATGTCGCGCAAAAAGGTGGTGGTCAAGCGTCTGGACGCCATCCAGAACCTGGGCGCCATGACGGTGCTGTGCACCGACAAGACCGGCACGCTGACCCAGGACCGCATCGTGCTCGAGCGCCATATCGACGTCGATGGCGCGCCCAGCGACGCCGTGCTGGGCTATGCCTATCTCAACAGTCACTACCAGACGGGCTTGAAGAACTTGCTGGACGTCGCCGTGCTGGAGCATGCCGAGATCGGCCGCCAGCTCGACCCGGCGGCCAACTACCAGAAGATCGACGAGATACCCTTTGATTTTTCGCGCCGGCGCATGTCGGTGGTGGTGAGCGCGCGCGACGGCGACGGCAGCCATGAGTTGATCTGCAAGGGCGCCCTGGAGGAAATCCTGTCGGTATGCGCGCGCGTGAGCACCGCCGATGGCGAGGCCTGGCTGGACGAGGCGGCCCGCGAGGCGATCCGGCGCGGCACGAACGAGCTCAACGCCGAAGGCCTGCGCGTCATCGCCGTGGCCATCAAGCGCCTGGCCGCCGATCATGGCCCCTACGGGGTCGCCGACGAAAACGGGCTGACGCTGGCGGGCTATATCGCCTTCCTGGATCCGCCCAAGGAGTCGGCCGCGCCCGCGCTGCGCGCGCTCATGGCCTCGGGCATCGCGGTCAAGGTGCTGACCGGCGACGTGCTGGCCGTGGCGCGGAAGGTCTGCCGCGAAGTGGGCCTGGACGTCGAGCGCGGCTACCTGGGCGCCGATCTGGACGCCATGGACGACGCGGAGCTGGCCGAGGCCGCCCGCCGCGGCAGCGTGTTCGCGCGCCTCACGCCCGCCCACAAGGAGCGTCTGGTGCGCGCGTTGCGCGCGCAGGGCGCCACGGTCGGCTTCATGGGCGACGGCATCAATGATGCGCCGGCGCTGCGCGCGGCCGATGTCGGTATTTCGGTGGATTCGGCCGTGGATATTTCCAAGGAAGCCGCCGACATCATCCTGCTCGAGAAAAGCCTCACCGTGCTGGAGGACGGGGTGGTGGAGGGCCGCCGCATTTTCTGCAACATGCTTAAATACCTGAAGATGACGGCCAGCTCCAACTTCGGCAACGTCTTCTCCGTGCTGGTGGCCAGCGCCTTCCTGCCCTTTCTGCCCATGCTGCCCATCCAGTTGCTGCTGCAGAACCTGCTCTACGATTTTTCGCAGACCGCCATTCCCTTCGACCGGGTGGACGCCGAGCAGCTGCAAGCCCCGCAGCGCTGGGATCCCGCCGGACTCGGCCGCTTTATGGTGTTCTTCGGCCCCATCAGCTCGATCTTCGACATACTGACCTTTGCATTGATGTGGTACGTTTTCGGCGCGAATGCTCCGGCGCATCAGTCCTTGTTCCAGTCCGGCTGGTTCGTCGAAGGCCTGCTGTCACAAGCCCTGGTTGTGCATCTGATCCGCACGCGCCGTATTCCTTTCGTGCAAAGCCGCGCGGCGCCCGCCCTGCTTGTCATGACAGCACTGGTGATGCTTGCCGGCCTGTTGTTGCCCTTTACGCCCCTCGCGGCCTATTTCGACATGCAGCCTCTATCCTGGATGTATTTCCCCTTGCTCGCGGTCATCCTGCTGGGTTATGCCGGCCTGACCCAGCTTCTCAAAAACGTATGGGTGCGGCGCCATGGCTGGCAATAAGAGAGCTTGCGGCCCGCGCCGGGCCCTGGGCCTGCTCCTGGCCGCCTCGGCCTGGGCGGGCGGCGTCCACGCCGATGAAACCGTCTTGCAACTCTATGGCGTGGTGGACGCCGCCGTCTCCAGCACCCATGTCAGCGGCGGCGGCGAGTCGGCCGGCACGCGCGGCGGCGTCCTCTCGGGCGGGCAGACCGACAGCCTCTGGGGCCTGCGCCTGACCGAGCCGCTGGGCAATGGCTGGCAGGTCAATGCCGGCCTCGAAAGCGGCTTTGACGCCGGCAACGGGCAGTCCGACAACCCTGGCCAGCTGTTCAACTATGGCAGCTGGGTGGGGCTGGCCAGCGACAGCCTGGGCGAGCTCCGCCTGGGGCGGCAGTCCACCATCGGCATGGACTATGGCAGCGCCCTGGAGGTCGCCTCCTGGCGCGAGATGGGCATGGGGGCCTTGTTCAAGGCATCCGACAACTATCGCCGCGACAACCTGCTCAATGTCTACACGCCGCAATGGGGCGGCTGGCAGGCCGGCCTGGGCTATGCCTTCGATGCGGCCGGGCCTGACGGCCCCTCGCCGCGGGGACGAGGCCATGCCTGGAGCGCCGGCCTCAAGTACGAGGCCGAGCCCTGGCTGGCCGTGCTGACCTGGGATCGCCTGCATCCGGGCGCCGGCAGCGCGGCGGCCGGGCGCGCGCCCACGGCCTGGCAGGCCGGCCTGGCCTATCAGGCCGAGGACTGGAAGGTCTCTCTGGCCTGGTCGCGCCAGCGCGACGGCTTTGTCGGGCAGGATGGCGGCGGGGTCGAGGGATTGGGGCCGCTGGCTTTTGTCCAGGGCGGCCGGGCCGATGCCTGGCTGCTGGGAGCCGAGCTGCCGGTTGGTGCCGCCTCGGCCGTCCTCCTGCAGGCATCGCTGGCGCGCCCGAACTGGCACTGGGACAACGGCCAGCGCGCGCGCACCGTGCAGCTCTACACCCTGGGGTGGCGCCAGGATCTGTCGGCGCGCACCAGTGTCTACGCCTTTGTCGGCCGCCTGCTCAACGGCACATTGGATGACAGCTTCACGCCGGAGGCCAGCAGCACCACGCGCGTCGCCGTGGGACTGACTCAGCGGTTCTAGCTACAATCGGATCCAGGCGGCCGCCCTGCGGCCTGGCGCAGCGTTCAGGTTTCCTGGAGGTCCGGTCGCGGCATGGATGTTCTCGCTTGGCTCATTCCCTGGGAGTTCTCTCCTACGCTGGTGCTGGCCTTTGCCGCGGCCATCGTGCTCTTCGTGCGCGGCCAGCGCGTGCATCGCGTCACGCTGGCGCGCCAATTATGTTTCTGGAGCGGCATGGCGCTGCTCTATCTGTCCCTGCATACTCGGCTGGACTATTACGCCGAGCGCATGTTCTTCATCCATCGCGCCCAACACCTGGTTCTGCATCATCTCGGGCCCTTGCTGGTCATGGCCGCGTTTCCGGGTTCGGTGATGCGCGCCGGCCTGCCCCTGGCCTGGCGCCGCCGCCTGCGCGACGCCTTGGCCACGGCCTGGGGCAGGGCGCTCGTGGGCCTGCTCACGCACCGTATCCTGGTGCCCGTGCTGTTTGTCTTCCTGGTGCTGGTCTGGCTGCTGCCCGCCGTCCAGTTCTATTCCATGCTGGACTGGCGGCTGTACCGGCTGATGAACTGGTCCGTGGTCATCAGCGGCTTCATGTACTGGAACCTCATCCTGGACCGCCGTCCCAGCCCGCCGGCCGCCATGTCACCGGGAGGGCGGGTGCTGTCTCCCATCCTGACCATGGCGCCGCAGATGGTGGCGGGCGCGGTCATCGCCTTTACCGAGAGCGATATCTATCCGCTGTTTGAGTTGTGCGGGCGCGCGATCGCCATGTCGGCCCAGACCGACCAGACCATAGGCGGGCTCACGATGTGGATTCCCGCGGCGCTGGTCGAGGTGGTGGGTTTGCTGGTGGCCCTGGGCACGCTGATGCGGCTATCCGCCAAGGGGCGCCTGCGGCGCGTCGATCGCATGGCCCGGCAGGCGCCGGGCCCGGCCCAGGGCGGGGCCTGAGGCCCGCCTTCCTTTAGTCGGGGATCAGGCCGTGGTACTTGCGGCCGAAGGCGACCGTGGCCTGGAACATCCCGGCCTTGCTGCCGCAATCGAAGCGGCGCCCCTCGTAGCGATAGGCGAATACCGGGCGGTCGCGCATCATCGCCGCGATGCCGTCGGTGAGCTGGATTTCATTGCTCTTGTCCATCTGGGTGGCGCGTAGATGATCGAAGATCTCCGGCTCCAGCACATAGCGTCCCACCACGGCCAGCGTGGACGGCGCCTGCTCGGGGGCGGGCTTTTCCACCATGTGGGAGACACGTTCGGTGCGCGGCGCGACTTCGGTGGCGGCCACGATGCCGTACTTGCGGGTGTCCTCGCGCGGGACTTCCTGCACGCCCAGGACGCTGCCCTCGTGTTCCGCGGCGCAGGCGATCAGTTGCGACAGCACCGGCGTGTCGGCGTCGATAAGGTCGTCGGCCAGCAAGACGGCAAACGGCTCATCGCCCACGGCCGGCGCGGCGGTGAGCACGGCGTGGCCCAGGCCTAGCGGGGCGGACTGGCGGATATAGATACAGTTGACATGGGGAGGCAGGATATCGCGCACCAGGGCGAGCAGTTCGTTCTTGCCTTTTTTCTCGAGGTCGGTTTCAAGCTCGGGCGCCGCGTCGAAATGATCCTCGATGGCGCGCTTATTGCGGCCGGTGACGAAGATCAGGTCGGTGATGCCCGCGGCCACGGCTTCTTCCACGGCGTACTGGATCAGGGGCTTGTCGACCACGGGCAGCATTTCCTTGGGCATGGCCTTGGTGGCGGGCAAAAACCTCGTCCCCATGCCAGCAACGGGAAAGACGGCCTTTCGCACGGTTTTCATCGAGACTCCAACAAAATTGATCGATAGATAGGTTGATGGCAAAAACTTTTTCCGGCTCTGGCTATCATAGAACCATGAACCGCCATATCCGCTTATTTTCGCTCAAGGCTGGAAATCGTTCATTGGCCGCGCTTCTTTGCCTGGCGCTGGGCTTGCCCGTGGCGCCGGCCATGGCCCAGCCCATGGGGCTGCCCTCCATGGGCGCGGCCTCGTCGGCGGACCTGTCTCCCGCCCTGGAAAGGCAGCTGGGCGAAGCCATCATGGCGCAGGGGCGGCGCGATCCCACCTACGTCAATGACCCGGAGCTGGCGCAATATCTCACCGCCATGGGGCGCAAGCTGGCCTCGTTTTCGCCCGGGGGCGTGCCCGAGGTCGAGATGTTCGGGGTGCGCGATCCCGAGATCAACGCCTTCGCCATGCCGGGCGGCTTCATCGGCGTCAATACCGGGCTGATCGTCTCCTCGGCCAGCGAGTCCGAGCTCGCCGCGGTGCTGGCCCACGAAATCGGCCACGTCGTGCAGCGCCATATCGCGCGCGGCATGACGCAGCAAAACCAGAACAGCGTGGTCATGATGGCCAGCCTGGCGGCGGCCTTGCTGGCCGCGCTGGCCGGCGGGGGCGGCAACCTGGCCATGGGCGTGGCCGCCTTCGGCCAGGCGGCCGCCATCAACCGGCAGCTGGGGTTCTCGCGCGATGCCGAGCGCGAAGCCGACCGGACCGGGCTGCAAATGCTCTCCCGCGCGGGCTATGACCCCTCCGGCATGGCGCGGATGTTCGAGCGCCTCATGAACGCCTCGCGCCTGAACGAGGGCATGGGCGGCGGGGCCTGGGCCAGCACCCACCCCCTGTCCATCGAGCGGATGTCGGATGTGCAGAACCGCATCCGGGAGCAGCGCGCCTCACGCTATATCGACAGCGATGATTTCTGGTTCATACGGGCCAAGATGCGCGTGGTCCAGGGACGCGACACCGCCGGCCTGCGCACGGCCCAGCAGCAGTTGCAGGACGAGAGCCGGGCGCTGTCGGGTGTGCGCCGCGCGGCGGCGCAGTACGGCCTGGCCTATTACAACTTCCAGCGCAATGACCTGGCTCAGGCGCAGAGTTTTCTGGATCAGGCCTCGGCCGAGGGGCGGACCTCGCCGCAGATGGCCAAGCTCGCCATCGATATCGCCGCCGCGCGCAAGGACAGTGCGCGCCAGCTGGCGTTGGCGCAGGCCGCCATCAAGCAGTGGCCCGACCGCCGCGCCCTGGGCATGGCCTATGCCCAGGCTTTGCAGGACAACGGCCGCAATCCCGAGGCCCAGGCCTATCTGCGCCAGCGCATCCAGCAATGGGGCAGCGACGAGCCCGAACTCTATCAATTGTTGGCGCAAAGCCTGGAGCGCACCGGCCGGCCGGTCGAGGCGCGCCGCGACATGGCCCGCTTCTATGTGGCCACGGGCGCCTATGCCGCGGCCGAGTCGCAGCTGCAGCAGGCGCGCAATATGTCCACGGATTTCTATGAGCAGTCCCAGATCGACGTGCAGATCCGGGAGGTCAAGCAGAAGCTGGCCGACGAGCGCGCGCTGCTGGAGCGTTTCCGCTCTGGCTAGGCGGCGCGGCGGCCTATTTGCCGGTCTCGAAGAAGCGGCCCAGCCGCTGCGGCAGCCAGTTCAGGTGGGCCGGGAAGGGGCCGGTCGGGAAACCCGCGTGGCCGCCCGCGGCCGGCTGGTGCAGCAGCACGGCGTCGGCGCACTCGGCGGGCACCGGCAGCGCGCTTTCCGGCAGGAAAGGATCGTTGCGCGCATTGAGCACCAGCGTGGGCACGGCGATCTTGGCCAGCCAGGGCTTGCTCGAGGCGCGTGTCCAGTAATCGAGCGCGTTGCGAAAGCCATGCATGGGCGCGGTATAGGCGTCGTCGAAGTCGCGCAGGTCGCGCGCGTGCGCGATGCGCATGACATCGATGGCGCCCGGGAAGCGCTTGGCCTTTTCGAGCACCTTGTGTTTCATGGTGCGCAGGAAATAGGGCGTGTAAATGCGCCGGCCGAAAAAACCCTGGCATAGCGCCTTGCCGCCGGCCACCAGGTCCAGCGGCACGGACACGCCGGCCGCGCCCGCCAGCCATTGCGTGCGGTCGGCGTGTTCGCCCAGGTATTTGAGCAGGGCATTGCCGCCCAATGACACCCCCACGGCGTGCCAGCGCGCCTGCGGAATGCGCGCGCGCACCGTCTCCAGCATGAAGCCGACTTCTTCGGAATCGCCGGAGTAATAGGCGCGCGCCAGGCGGTTGGGCACGCCGGAGCAGCCGCGGAAGTGCGCGATCGCCACGATCCAGCCCCGCGCGCGGAAGTGATGGGCGATGGACTGGGCATAGCGGCTGTCGCTGCCGCCTTCCAGCCCATGGAACAGCACCAGCGCCTGGGTCTCGGCGCCGCGGGGCAGGGAGTTCCAGTCTTCGGGCTGCATCCAGCGCGCCGCGGCGGTCTTGCCGTTGACTGGCGCATCGCCCGTGACGGCGCGGCCGTCGGCCGCCTTGTGCGGGAACAGGCCCGGCCCGGTCCAGTCGAAGTCGACGAAATCGGTGTCCGGCGTATCCACCCGCTCGCGCACGAAGGCGATGCGGTGATATTGGGCCAGCGAGGCCGCGTACAGCGTCTGGCTATGGCCATCGGGCAGCCAGGACGGGACGGGGCAGGCGGTGAGGTCTATCCGTGTTGCAGCCAAGGAGAGTACCTAGTGCAACCGGTCGGGGACGTCATGCAGATCCAGCACGCCCGCTTCAGCCGGCGCCTGGGAGGCATGGTGCATGACCATGCGCCAGCCCGTCGGCCCTTTGTGATAGATATTGGTGGCGTAGCAGTTGGCGAACTGGGTGCCTTCCCGCGTGAGGACGGTGATTTGTTCGACCAGGATGTGGACCGCGCACATCATGCTCTGCACCACGACCGGGCGCAGGGGGCGGATGTGCAGCGGCCCATTGGCCAGGACCTGCTGCCAGGAGTCGCGCACGGCGGTATGACCCACGATGCGCAGGCCGCCCGGATGGATGCAGACGACTTCTTCGTCGTCGGCCCAGATCTGCATGAGCCGGTCTGCATCGGCCTGCTCAAGGGCTTCGTAGAAAGCGTGCTCGGCTTCGTCGGGGGTGGCGAACATGGCTGCGGGGCTAGCGCGCGTGGCGCGGGGGTTAGTGGCCGTGGACGACCGTGCCGGGTTTGAGCCGGTACTCGGTGCCACAGTAGGGGCAGCGGGCGCTGCCGGTGTGGGCGACGTCGAGGAAGACGCGCGGATGCATGCTCCACAGGGGGGCCTTGGGGCCGGGGCAGTACACCGGGAGATCTTCGGCGCCGACTTCGATGGCGTTTTGCGCGGCTTGGGCAGCTGCGGTCATGGGACGTTCCTAAAAAAACGTAAGACGATCAATCGTGGGAAAGGTTCATCGCCGCCGGGACGTGGCCGGCGGCATGGCACGGGAGGGGGCGCGGAAGGGGCGGCCAGCGACGGTGCGGCCGGCGAAAACGGCCCGCCCGGCGGCATGGGCCGTCCGGATGAATCCATTGCGATGAGCCATCGGCATGCCTTCCTCCTTCCAGTGCGCCGTATTGTATCAAGCAGGAAGGTTACAATAAGGGTCTAATCGTGCCTTGGTCCTGTGCCGGGGCGCAAGCCCCGCTTTCATCCTATTCCCGTGAGCCCCATGTCGTCGTTCCGCCAGAGGCCAGGCCGTGGCTTCTGATTCTTCCGACTGTACGCTTGAAGAGACCCAGCAGGCCCGCCGCGAGCGGATCGAGGCATTCCGCCAAGGGGTGCATGCGATCATCCCGGCCCTGATCGCCACCGGCACCTGGGGCCTGGTGACCGGCGTGGCCATGGTCAAGTCCGGCCTGACCGAGTCCATGGCCCTGGCCATGACGCTGCTGCTGTATGCCGGCTCGGCCCAGCTGACCTCGCTGCCCCTGATCGCCTCCGGCGCGCCGCTCTGGCTGGTCTTCGCGGCCGGCTTCGTGGTCAATCTGCGCTTTATTATTTTCGGCGCGGCCCTGCAGCCCTATTTCCGCCATCTCAGCTGGCCCAAGCGGCTGGGGCTGGGATATTTCACGACCGACATGGGGTTCGTGCTGTTCATGCCGCGTTATGGCGAGGCCAGCGTGCGCGGCACGCGCGAGCAGCTCTGGTACTTCCTGGGCACCATCAGCCCGGGCTGGGTGGTCTGGCAGACGTCCTCCATTGTCGGCATTTTCCTGGGCAGCATGGTGCCCTCGGCCTGGTCGCTGGATTTCGCCGCCGTGCTGGCGCTGATGGCGATTACCGTGCCGCTGGTCAATTCCCGGCCCATGGTGGTGTCGGTGCTGGCCGCCGGCCTGGTGGCCTGGGTCGGGCAGATGCTGCCGCTGCGCCTGGGGCTGGCCGCCGCCGTGATCGCCGGCATCGTCGCCGGCATCTGGGCCGAGCGGTATTTCAAACGGCCGGCACGCTGATGAACGACCACGAAACCTATATCTACAGCGCCATTCTGCTGCTGACCCTGTGCAGCGTGATCACGCGCGCCGGCTATATGCTGTTTGGCGACTACCTGCCGCTGCCGGACTCGGTGCGCCGCGCCTTGCGCTATGCGCCGGTGGCCGCCCTGACGGCCATCGTGGTGCCGGACTTCCTGCCCTGGAAAGCGGGCCTGGGGCCGGTTTTCGACTACAAACTGGTCGCCGGCCTGCTGGGCGTCATTGTTTTCCTGCGCACCCGCAGCGCCGTGCTGGTCATCGTGGCCGGTATGCTGGCCCTCTGGGGCCTGCGTTGGCTGGCGGCCTGAGCGGCGCCGGCCGGGCCCATCCAGGCCCCCTTGGGACCCCCTCCGGGGGGCTGTCGCGCGGCTGCGCTAAAATAAAGTTATCCACAGCAATCCGGGCGAGCCGCAATCCGTTTTGTTCTTTTCCCGTGGCCCCGGTATCTGCCTATCCCGATGACTGAATCTACCTCCTCCGCCGCGCCCTCATCAGAGGTGCGCACTTTCGCCGAATTCGGACTTCATCCGTTACTGCTCAAGTCCATTGCCGAGACGGGCTACACCAGCCCCACGCCTATCCAGGCGCAGGCGATTCCGGTCGTCGCGGAAGGACGCGACGTCATGGGAGCCGCGCAGACCGGCACCGGCAAGACGGCCGCGTTCACGCTGCCCATTCTGCATCGCCTGATGCCGCTGGCCAATAGCAGCGCATCGCCCGCCCGCCATCCGGTGCGCGCCCTGATCCTGACGCCCACCCGCGAGCTCGCCGACCAGGTCTACGAAAACGTCAAGCGCTACAGCCTGCATACGCCGCTGCGTTCGGCGGTGGTCTTTGGCGGGGTGGATATCGGTCCGCAGAAAGAGGCCTTGCGCCGCGGCTGTGAAGTGCTGGTGGCCACGCCTGGCCGCTTGCTCGACCACGTCGAGCAGAAAAACGTCAATCTGGGCCAGGTCGGCATCCTCGTGCTGGACGAGGCCGACCGCATGCTGGACATGGGTTTTCTGCCCGACCTGGAACGCATCATCCGTCTGCTGCCGCCGCAACGCCAGGGCCTGCTGTTTTCCGCCACCTTCAGCAACGAGATCCGCAAGCTCGGCCGCTCCTATCTCAACCAGCCGATCGAGATCGAGGTGGCGGCGCGCAATGCCACCGCCGACACGGTCACGCAGATCGCCTACCAGATGTCGGGCGAAGCCAAGCGCGCCGCCGTCGTGCATCTGGTGAAGTCGCGTGGCCTGAAGCAGGTCATCGTGTTCTCCAATACCAAGATCGGCACGGCCCGCCTGGCGCGCCAGCTGGAGCGCGACGGCGTGAAGGCCGAGTCCATCCACGGCGACAAGTCGCAGGCCGACCGCATGAAGGCGCTCGAAGCCTTCAAGGCCGGCGAGCTGGAAGTCCTGGTGGCCACCGATGTGGCCGCGCGCGGTCTGGATGTCGCGGGCGTGCCCTGCGTCATCAACTATGACCTGCCGTACAACGCCGAAGACTATGTGCATCGTATCGGCCGCACGGGCCGCGCCGGGGCCAGCGGCGAGGCCATCGCGCTGTTCACGCCCGAAGAAGAACGCTATCTGCTGGATATCGAGAAGCTGATCAAGCGGCAGGTGCCGCGCGGCAAGCTGGAGATTCCGGCCGAATTGCTGGCGCACAGCCATGGCCGGGGCGGCGAACGCGGCAGCAGCCGCGAAGGCCGCGAGGGCGGCCATCGCGAAAGCCGTGAAGGCGGACGCGACAGCAACCGCCGCGCGCCGCGCCAGCCGGTCGATGATTTTTTCTACAAGCCCTATGTGCCCGCCGCGTCGAGCGCCGAAGCCGAGGCCGAGGCGCCGCGCGCGCCCGCCACGGGCAAGCGCCAGCTGGCCGTGCTGCTGGGCGGCAGCCGCAAGCCCAACTGACCGGGCGCCTCTTCTGGCGCGGCCGCATCCCATCGGGCATGACCGCGCATGGCGCGCGGATCAGGCCCGGCTCAACAGGGCAGGGACATCCGGCAGCGCGGTCTTGACCCCCGGCGCGTCGGCCGCGAGGCTGTCGAGCAGGCGTTCGAGGTGGCCGATGTGCGGCAGCATGGTGCCGTAGAAAAGCGTGCGTCCTCCCGCCTGCACCAGCAGGGTGGGGAAATTCTCGACATCCTCGTCGCCCAGCAGATCGGGGTGGTCCTCGATATCGATCCAGGCAAAGACATGCTCCGGGCGCGCTTGCGCCAGGGCTTCGAGCTTGGGACGGTATTGCTGGCAGGTGTCGCACCAGGCGGCGCAGAAACAGGCGACCAGCCAGCTGTCGGGCCGCGCCAGGGCCTGGCGCAGGCTTTCGGAGTCGGTTCCGGGCAGTAGTAGAGGCATGTGGGCAAATCGCAGCGTGTTTGACTATCATACCCGGCATGCATTTCTTCCGGCAGCGCCCATGACCTTCCCCTCCCAACCGCCCGCTTCCGCCGCCAGCACCGGGGCCGATGTCGCGCGCGCCTTCAAGCGCGCCCTGGTCTCCCAGATGCATCCGAACATGCTGTTCGCGGTGCTGCTGCCCTTTCTGATCGCCCTGGTCGGCGCCATCCTGCTGCTGTGGCTGTTCTGGACGCCGCTGACCGATTGGCTGCGCGTCGAAGCCTCGCAATGGGAGATGGTCAATCGCGTCGACGACTGGCTGGTGACTGTCGGCCTGTTCTCGCTCAAGCTCTATCTTGTCCCGCTGCTGGCCGCCGCCATCCTGCTGCCTGTCTCGGGCATTCTGGGCCTGGCCATCGCCGCGGTCTTCGTCATGCCGCTGGTGCTGCGCCATGTGAGCAAGCGCGAGTATGCCGGTCTTTCGCGGCTGGGCCGCAATGCGACGGTCGTGAGCGTCTGGAATGCCATCTGGGTCAGTGTGATCTTCGCGCTCGGATGGCTGCTGACCCTGCCTTTCTGGCTGGTGCCGCCGATGGCGCTGCTGTTGTCGGTGTTCTGGTGGGCCTTCGCCTTCTCGCGCATGCTGCGGGTCGACGCCATCGTCGAACACGCCAGCCCCGAAGAACGCCGCTGGCTGCTGGCCCGCAACAACATCGGCTTCTGGATCATCGGCCTGATCTGCGCGCTGCTCAACCTGCTGCCGCCGGCCTGGATCATCCTGCCGGTCTATTCCAGCCTGGTGTATGCCCACTACGGCCTGGACAGCCTGCAGCGCCTGCGCGCGCGCCAGCCGCTCGTGATCGACAACTAATCCCCCTTCAGGAATCCCCATGGCCGCAGATACTGCTTCCCGCCGCATCGGTCTTGTCATCGTGGGCGACGAAATCCTTTCCGGACGCCGCCAGGACAAGCATTTTTCGAAAGTGATCGAGATGCTGGCCGCCCGCGGCATGAAGCTGTCCTGGGCCGAGTTCCTGCCGGACGAGCGCGACACGCTGGTGGCGGCCTACCGGCGCAGCTTTGCCAGCGGCGACATCGTGTTTTCCTGCGGGGGCATCGGCGCCACGCCCGACGACCATACCCGCCAGGCGGCCGCCGAGGCGCTGGGTGTTCCGCTTGCGCTGCACCCGGCCGCCGAAGAAGCCATCGTGCAGCGCACCCACGATCTGGCCGCCAAGGGGCAGGGCACGGTGGACATGAGCACGCCGGAGAACCAGCAGCGCCTGCAGATGGGTGTTTTTCCGGCCGGCTGCGAGATTATTCCCAATCCGTATAACCGCATCCCGGGCTTCTATATCCGCGAACACAGCTTCGTGCCCGGCTTCCCGGTCATGGCCTGGCCCATGCTCGAATGGACGCTGGACACCCGCTACCGCGACTTGCAGCACACCCAGCGGCACAGCGAGCATTCTTTCCTGGCGTTCAACATGCCGGAGTCGCGCATCACGCTGTCCCTGCAGGCCCTGGAAGCCCGGTGGCCGGCCGTCAAGGCCTTCAGCCTGCCCAGTGTGGGCGAGGCGGGGGCGCCGGGCCATATCGAGCTGGGCGTCAAGGGCGAGCCCGAGCCGGCGGCCGAAGCGCTGGAGTTCCTGCGTGCCGAGGTCCTGCGCTTAGGGGGACAGTTCGTGCCGCCCGTCAAAGGCTGATGTCAGCCAGGCTGGGTTACAAATAACGGTTGCCAAATCGCCGGCTGAATTTCACAATACGATAAATAAATGATGCTGCGTTGCCGCATTTGGGCGCGCGCCTGAGACCATGTCCCGTCTGCCTTCCGCCTCTGTCACCACGCCGGACTCCGATGCCGGTCAGCCGCAAATCGCCATCCAGGTGATCGAGCGCGCCATGAGTCTGCTTGACGCCCTGGCCGCGCAGCCGGAGCCGGTCACCCTGAAAGAACTGTCGGCCACGACGGGCCTGCATGCCTCCACGGCCCATCGCATCCTGAACGACCTGGTCATCGGCCGCTATGTCGAGCGGGTGGACAACGGCCTGTACCAGCTGGGCATGCGCCTGCTCGAACTGGGTTCGCTGGTCAAGGGCCGCCTCAACGTGCGCGAAGCCGCCATCGGCATCATGCGCAATCTGCACCGTTCCACCGGGCAGACCATCAACCTCTCCGTGCAGCAGGGCGACGAGATCGTCTACATCGACCGCGCCTGGAGCGAGCGCTCCGGCATGCAGGTCGTGCGGGCCATCGGCGGCCGCGCGCCGCTGCACCTGACGTCCACCGGCAAGCTGTTCCTGTCGACCTGGGACCAGCGCCAGGTGCGCGCGTACGCCTTGCGCACCGGCCTGGCCGGCCATACCCGCAACAGCCTGACCGAGCCTGACCGCCTCGAGCGCGAACTGGCCCTGGTGCGCCGCCATGGTTACGCGCGCGACAACGAGGAGCTGGAGCTGGGCGTGCGCTGTATCGCCGCGGGCATCCGCGACGACACCGGCCGCCTGGTGGCGGGCCTGTCCATTTCCGCGCCGGCCGAACGCCTGCAGGACGAATGGGTGCGCCTGCTCATCGATGCCGCGGCGACCATCTCCGAAGCCCTGGGATTCGAGCCCGACGGCCATCCCAGCAGCGTGGCCGCGGCCTGAATCCGGCCAGGCGCAAAGACAAATGCCCCCAGCCGGGGGCATTTGTCTTGAAAGCGCCCGTCCATCAGGACAGGCGCTTGGCCGGGCTTATTGCTTTTCGACGCCCGCCTTCGAGAACAGCTTCTCCCATTGCGGGACTTGCTGCTTGACCTTGGCGTCCAGCGCCTGGGGGTTGGCTTCCGAACCCAGCACGGTGGCGCCCAGCTGCTTCATGCGTTCCTGGAACTTGGGATCGGCCAGGCCGGCCTGCAGGGCCTTGATGAGCTTGTCCTGCACGGGCTGGGGCGTGGCCTTCGGCACCCACATGCCATGCCAGATACCGACTTCAAAGCCCTTGAAGCCGGATTCGTCCATCGTGGGCAGGTCGGGCAGCGTCGGCACGCGCTTGAGGCTGGTGACGGCATAGGCCTTGACCTTGCCCGAGGTGATCTGCTGGGTCGTGTTGGTGGTCTGGTCGCACAGCAGGTCCACCTGCTTGCCCAGCAGGTCGTTCATGGCCGGCGCCGTGCCCTTGTACGGGATGGTCAGCAGATTCACGCCGAAGGCTTCGGCCAGCATCACGCCGCACAGATGGCTGGCCGCGCCGATGCCGGCATTGGCCAGCGAGATCTTGTCGTGGTTCTTCTTCACGTACTCGGCCAGTTCCTTGATGTTGTTGGCCGGGAAGTCCGAGCGGGCGATGATGGTCATGGGCACGTCCACGACCAGGCCGATCGGCGCGAAGCTGGTGTAGGGATCGTAGCCGGGGTTCTTGTACAGCGACGGCGCGGTCGAGAAGCCTGCGTGCATCAGCAGCACCTGGTAGCCATCGGCCGGGGCGCGGGCCACCTGGTTGGTGCCGATGGTGCCGCCTGCGCCGCCCTTGTTTTCGACGACGATGGTTTCGCCCAGCGCGGGACGCATCGCTTCCGCCAGGGAGCGCGCGACGTTATCCGTCGGGCCGCCAGCGGCGAAGGGCACCACCATGTTGACGGGGTGATCCGGGTAGGCGGCCAGGGCGCTGCCGGCGGCGAGCATCGTGCCGGCGGCGAGGGCTGCCGTAAGCGTGCGGGAAAGGCGGGTCATGGGGTCTCCAATGCAGGGAAAAACGCTGCGAATGACTTGTTATGGATTGGTCTTCGCCTGACTTGTAATGGATTGTTATCCGTCGGGTGAGGGGGCAAGTGTAGAAAACTCTGGTCCATGCGTCACCCTGGGGAAATTCCTGACAACCGTCAAAAAATGCTTGCCGGACAAGGATTTGTCCGGGTTGTTGCAATGCACAAAAAAAGCTTGACAGCCTTTTTTCCCGACCTACAATACCAATTGTGCATTGCAGCAAACGAGCCGGCGGTCGTTGCACCAGGTCCGCGCCCGTTTGGTGGTAGGTCACCGGCCCATGAGGCCGGCCCATCCTAATTACTGTGAAGGAGAACCCCTATGAGCGCCATCCCCCAACACGTCCTGGCTCGCCAGAAATCCGCCATCCAGTCCCTGGTCGCCGCCCAGACCGCCCTTTTCGGCGGTTTCGAGAAGCTGGTCGACCTGAACCTGAAGGTGGTCAAGGCCACGCTGGATGAGGTTGCCCAGAAGTCCAAGCAAGCGGTCGATCTGAAGGATGCGCAGGATGCGGCTTCCTTCACCTCCGGCCTGGTGCAGCCCAGCGCCGAAAAAGCCCTGGCCTACGGCAAGCATGTCTACGACATCATCAACACGGTGCAGGCCGACCTGGCCAAGCTGGCTGAAGAACAGATCGCCGAAGGCCAACAGCAGATCCAGGAAGCCGTCGAGCAGTTCTCCAAGAACGCGCCGAGCGGCTCCGAAAGCGCTGTTGCCCTGATCAAGTCCTCGCTGGCGACCGCCAACAGCGCCTACGATTCGCTGACCAAGGCCGCCAAGCAGGCCGCCGAAGTCGCCGAGTCCAACCTGAACGCCGCGGCCAACGCCACGTTCAAGGCGGCCTCGGACGCCGCTGAAGTCGCCACGAAGGCCGCCGGTCGCACGCGCCGCGCCGCCTGATGTCAGTGGCTGATTGACGGTCCAGGGCCCGCTGGCGCTTTTGCCGCCGGTTTTTCGCGCGGCGGGCTTGTTGTTGTGGCCGTGTCTGTAGTACTGTTGAGTGACAGAGCAGAGCTGGAATTAGGGCCACCCGTAACGGGGTGGCCTTTTTTTATGCGCGGCCGCTTGCGGCCGCCGCGCTTTAACGGGCAGGGGCCGTATTTTTGAGCGTGCCCACGCACTCGCCGACCAGGCCGGGGCCGCGGTAGATCAAACCGGTGTAGAGCTGCACGGCGTCGGCGCCGGCGGCGATTTTCTCGCGCGCCTGCTGGCCCGAGACGATGCCGCCCACGCCGATGATGGCCAGCGCCGTGCCGACCCGCTGGCGCAGGCGCTCGATGACGGCCAGGGACAATTCATGCACCGGCGCGCCCGACAGCCCGCCGGCTTCATTGGCATGGGGCATGCCCTGCACGGCCTCGCGCGACAGGGTGGTGTTGGTGGCGATGACGCCGTCCACGCCATTGGCCAGCAGGGTGTCGGCGATGACGTCGATCTGTTCTTGCGTGAGGTCGGGGGCGATCTTGACCACCAGGGGCACCTGCCGCTGGTGCTGCTGCGCGAGCTCGGCGCGCTTGTCGCGCAGGGCGGCCAGCAGCTGGGAGAGTTCGTCGCCGCCTTGCAGGGCGCGCAGATTCTTGGTGTTGGGCGAAGAGATATTTACGGTGACGTAATCGGCATGCGGATATACGCCGGCCAGGCCGATGAGATAGTCATCGGCCGCGCGCTCGATGGGCGTGTCGGCGTTCTTGCCGATGTTCAGGCCCAGGATGCCGCCTTCGCTGCGAAAGCGGCTGCGCGCGACATTGGCCAGGAAGGCATCCAGGCCCTGGTTGTTGAAACCCAGGCGGTTGATGAGCGCGTTGGCCCTGGGCAGCCGGAACATGCGCGGCTTGGGGTTGCCCGGCTGGGCGCGCGGCGTGACCGTGCCCACTTCCACGAAACCGAAACCCATATTGCCCAGGGCGTCGATATGGGCGCCGTTTTTGTCCAGCCCCGCGGCCAATCCCACGGGATTGCGCAGCGACATGCCCATCAGCGTGGTCGGCAGGCGGGGCTGATCATGCAGCCAGCGCCGCGTCGCGCCGCAGTCATAGGCGCGCTGCAAGCCCGCGAGGGTGACTTCGTGGGCGGTTTCCGCGTCCATGGCGAACAGCGCCGGGCGGGCCAGGGGGTAGGCATTGAAGAGGATAGACATGAGGCGGAATTGTAAGCGAGACGGCGCTCGCGCCAAGCGCCCTCAGGGCGCGCGCCACTGGCCGTCGACGTGGATTTCCTGGGGCTGGAAGCCGGCCTTGTAGGCCATTTTGCGGCTGTCCTTGATCCAATACCCCAGGTAAAGCCAGGGCAGCTCCAGCATGCGGCATTGTTCGATCTGCCAGAGGATGCTGTAGGTGCCCAGGCTGCCGGCCGCCTCGGGGTCGTAAAAGGTGTAGACCGAGGACAGGCCGTCCTCCAGGACGTCGATGATGGACACCATCACGAGCGCGCCGTCCGGCCGGCGGAACTCGACCAGCCGGGTGTTGACCCGCGAGGTCAGCAGGAATTGCGCATACTGGCTGCGGCTGTCGTCGTCCATGCCGCCGCCCGGATGCCGGCCCTGCTGGTAGCGCGTGTAAAGCTCGTAGTGCTCGGGCGACCAGGCCAGCTCGGCCACGAAGGCGCGCAGGTCCTGGTGGGCCTTCCAGGCGCGGCGCTGGCTGCGGTTGGGCGTGTAGCGGGCGGCATCCACCCGCACCGGCGTGCAGGCCCGGCAGTTGTCGCAATGCGGGCGGTAGGTAAACAGGCCGCTGCGCCGGAAGCCCTGCTGCACCAGTTGGGAATAGGTGCCGGCGTTGATCAGATGGCCGGGCGCCGCGACCTGCGACCGCGCCTGGCGGCCCGGCAGATAGCTGCACGGGTAGGGCGCGGTGGCATAGAACTGCAGCGTTGAAAAAGGGAGTTCTTTAAGCTGGCTCATCCGGGTCGGCAGCCGGCGCATAGAGGCGCGGCCGAGTCCCCATATTAACGCTGATCGGCCGCGTCGATGATCTCGCCCGTCTGAAGCAGAATGCCCGGGCGCCAGGGCGGCGCGGGCAGGGTGATGGCTTGCGCCACGTGTCCGAGGAAGCGGGGGCGGGGCACCGGACGCGCGCCCAGGCTGGCGAGATGCCGTGTCTGCTGCTGGCAGTCTATCCAGGCCACGCCGTGGCGCTTGAGCAGGCCGACCAGATAGGCCAGCGCGATCTTGGAGGCATCGGTGGCATGGGCGAACATGGATTCGCCGAAGAACATGCCGCCCAGGCTGACGCCATAAAGGCCGCCGGCCAATCGGCCGTCCATCCAGGTTTCGATGCTGTGCGCCTGGCCGGCCGCGTGCCAGGCCCGGTAGGCGGCCTGCACCTCGGCCGTGATCCAGGTGCCCGGTTGGCCCTGGCGCGTGCCGGCGCAGGCGGCGATCACCTCGCCGAAGGCCGTGTCCACCCGCACCGTGATCCGGGGCGAGGCCGCCTGTTCGGCGCGGGCCAGGCCGCGCAGCTTCTTGCGCAGGGAATGCGAGGGGGAAAAATCCGCGCAGGCCAGCACCATGCGCGGGTCGGGGCTCCACCAGAGAATAGGCTCGCCTTGCGAATACCAGGGGAAGATGCCCTGGGAATAGGCCTCGCGCAGCCGGGCGACCGTCAGCTCCCCTCCAGCGGCCAGCAATCCGTTGGGTTCGGCCAGCGCCGTGTCGGCCGGCGGAAACGGGGTGTCGGCGTGCAGCCAGGGCAGCTTCAAGATGGGCGGTGGGACTCTAGCGTGTAGTGATGCGTCGGAAAGCTGCCTGCGCGGCGGTCCTGCAGATAGCGTTCCAGCGTGGTGGCCACGGTGCGGAAGGCCAGGTCATCCCAGGGTATCTCGGCTTCGTCGAAAAAACGGGCTTCCAGGCTTTCGGGGCCGGGATCCAGCTCGGGGCCCAGCACCTCGGCCAGATAGAAGATATGCACCTGCTCGATCTGGGGCACGTCGATGATGGTGTAGAGCTGGCCCAGGCGGATCCGCGCGCCGGATTCCTCCAGGGTTTCGCGGCCGGCGCCCTGGGCGGTGCTTTCGCCCAGCTCCATGAAGCCGGCCGGCAGCGTCCAGGTGTTGTAGCGCGGCTCGATGGCGCGGCGGCACAGCAGGATGCGGCCCTCCCATACCGGGACCGTGCCGACCACCATGCGCGGGTTCTGGTAATGGATGGCGCCGCAGTGGTCACAGACGTCCCGTTCCCGGTTGTCGCCTTCTGGCACGCGGTGGCGGATGGGCGAGCCGCATTGGCTGCAGAAATTGGCGCGGCGCGGGGCCGGAAAGTAATGGGTGGGCGCGGTCATGGGTTTGATTCTACCGGTTGCGTCCGCCGCCGGCAGGGGAAGTTTGCTTGCCGAAATGCGTTTCCAGGTGCTCGACAAAGGAGCGCACCTTGGGCGAGAGCAGGCGGCGATGCGGGTAGACGGCCATCATGGTGATGGGCGGGCGGCCATACTCCGGCAACACCGGCACCAGCCGGCCGGCGCGCAAATCCTCGCCCACCAGGAACTCGGGTTGCTGGATGACGCCATGCCCGGCCAGCGCGGCGGTGCGCAGGACGTCGCCGTTGTTGGCCCGCATCGCGGGATTGATGCGCACCAGCGTGGTCTGCCCGTCTTTCTCGAAGGTCCAGTCATTGCCGCCGCTGGCATAGCTGTAGTGCAGGCAGCGATGCTGGCGCAAGTCTTCCGGGTGGGCCGGCGTGCCGTGGCGGGCCAGATAGGCCGGCGCGGCGCAGACGTGCAGCGGCTGGGGAGCCAGCGGGCGGGCCACCAGCGAGGAGTCCGTCAGCGGGCCGATGCGGACCGCGACGTCATAGCCGTCCTCCACGAGGTCCACGACCCGGTCGTTGAGGTCGAGGTCGATGACCACCTGGGGATAGGTCAGCAGGTAATCGGCGATGGCCGGCCCCAGATGCAGGGTGCCGAACGAGACCGGCGCGGCGATGCGCAGCCTGCCGGTGGGCTGGCTGCCCTGCGCCTGCAAGGCCAGGTCCAGCTCGGCCAGTTCATTGAGCAGGGGACGCACGCGCTCATAGAAGGCGCGGCCCGCGTCCGTCAGGCTGAGTTTGCGGGTGCTGCGGTTGAGCAGACGCACGCCATATTTTTCTTCCAGGAAGGCGATCTGGCGGGTGACGACGGATCGCGCGAGGCCGGCGCGGTCGGCCGCCGCGGCAAACGAGCCCAATTCCACGACCTTGGCGAAGGTCTGCATGGCGCCGTAAGTGTCCATATTGTTCCTGAATCGGCAATAACCATTTGCGATTTTCGCGGTTTATCTCCGGTTTTGGAATGGACAAAATGCCTGCATCGCCTTTGACGGCGATTCGATGGTTTCCTGGAGATAACAATGATCGATAACCGCAGCGCGCCGTATGCGGCGTTTCTTCTGCGCCTGATGCTGGGCGTGATGTATCTGGCCCATGGCCTGACCAAATTGCTGGTGTTCACCCTGCCCGGCACCGCGCAGTTCTTCGCCAAGATCGGCTTTGCGGGCTGGCTGGCCTACCCGGTGACGTTTTTTGAAATCGTGGGCGGCATCTTCCTGATCCTGGGCATTGTGCCGCGCTGGGTCGCCGCGGCTGGCGCCGTCCAGCTGCTGGTGGCCGCCACGGTGCATTTCGGCAATGGCTGGGGCTTTGGCAACCCGGGCGGCGGCTGGGAGTACCCGGTGTTCCTGGCCCTGTCGGCCGTGGTGCTGGCGCTGCTGGGCGATGGCAAGTTCGCCCTGGTCAGGAGCTGCCGTCGGGCCTAGGCCGGGCCACGAAGCCCAGCCGGCCGGGCAGGCCGGCCGCCTCGGCCTGGCCTAGCGGCGCCCGGCTGCCCAAGCCCCGCAGGGACTGCGGGGCTTGCAGCGCCTCGGGTGCATCCAGCAAGGCGCGGCCGTCGTCCAGGACCAGGCGATCCAGCACGGCTTGCAGATCCCGGTCATCGAGCAGCCCCGGCCCCAGATCGGTCTCGGCCCAGAGCTGGCCGCTGTCATCCAGCCACCAATGCCGGATGGCACGGACCGCGAGGCGGTTGTGGCTGACCAGGCCCTGGGCGCTGTCGTCCAGCCGCAGGATGTAGGGCGCGCCCAGCAGGTCGACATAGACCCGTTGCGGGCCATTCTGGAAAAACCAGCAGCCGGCCGCATCGGCCGCATAGTTGCGGTCCATGAAGGCCAGAATCTGCGGATTGGTGATGGCTTGCGCCGCTCCCTGGTCGGGATGCAGGCGCCAGCGCCCGCGCTTGTCCAGCGACAGCCATCCATAGACGGCGGGGACATCCGGCCAGCGTTGCAGGGCGTCTAATACAGCTTGATCCATGATGAGCGGCCAGGCGGCAACAGGCCGCGCCGGGTCATTATAGGCAAGCGCTCAGGGGCGGATGACGATGGGCGGGGGCTGGATGACGATGGACGGCGCCATATAGGCCGGCTGCGGATAGACGGCCTGGGGGTAGACCGGCTGCGCATAGGCCGGCTGGCACTTGCGCTTTTCTTTGTACTCGCCGTTGCGCTTCCATTTGCGCTCCACCTTGCAGGCGCCATCCCAGTATTTTTCTTTGTACTCGCCGCCGCGATGGTGGCGATGGCCGTCGGCCAGCGCGGGCGCGGCCGAAAGCGAGACCAGCATGGCCAGCAGCGCGCCGGGCAGGGCACGGCGCCAGGTCGGCTTGGTGATTTTCATAGGGTTCAAGTTATTGTCAGTAATGCGCCCACCATAGCAAGGCGGAAGGCAATTTCTCACTGCCAGCGGTAGGCAACCGTAAGCAAATGCGGACAAACCGGCCCTGGCGTGCCCGGCTGTTACGCCTGGTTGCTTGAACGCCGGTTAAAGCCGTGGGATCGCGGGGCCGAGGATGGGGCCCGGGGCTGGCCTGGGCCCACAGGGCGGCGGCGCAAGTCCCGCCGCTTGCCGGGCCCACATGAAAAAACCCCGTTCGGAAAAGACCGGAACGGGGTTTTGAATTTGGAGGCGCAAGCCGGAATCGAACCGACGTACACGGATTTGCAATCCGCTGCATAACCACTCTGCCATTGCGCCGGCAGTGCAAAACGCTGCTGCAAGAAAAAAGGAAGCAAGGGCTAGATGCCTTAAGCTTCCCTTTTTGAATTTGGAGCGGGAAACGAGTCTCGAACTCGCGACCTCAACCTTGGCAAGGTTGCGCTCTACCAACTGAGCTATTCCCGCAGGGCTTCGTGTTCAACGAAGAAAAGGATTATACACATTTTTTTCGCGCATGTTCAAGCGGGCGTCTCCAGGTGGCGCATGGCCTGGGCCAGTTCTTCAGCGGACAGCTCACGGGCGATGACGACCAGGGCGCCGGCCTGCGGCGCCGCGGCCTGGCCGGCCAGGGGTTCGGGGGTGTTGAACAGGTGATGCACGCCATGGACGGCCCGCAGCGAACCGTCGCTCCAGCGCAGCAGGCCTTTGACGCGCAGCAGGCGTTCGCCCATGTGCTGTTGCAGATAGCGCACCCAGCGCGCATAGGCCTCCCAGCTTATGGGGCCGGTCTGCCGCCACACATAGGAGGCGATGCCGTAGCGCAGCACGTGCGCGATGGGAGTGGCCGGGCCGCCGGCCTGCGCGGGCACGGCGTCGAGGTGCCCGGCCTGCAGGTCCTCGAACAGGGCCGGCGCGCTGCGGTCGATATTGTCCGGCGTCGTGGCCAGTACGCCCGCGGTGGGGTTGCGCTCGGCCAGCAGCTGCCGGGCGGCGGCCGCCGCCTGGGGCGCGGCGATATCGGTCTTGGTGAGCGCGATGCGGTCGGCGATGGCGATCTGGGTGGCCGCCTCGCGGTAGTCCTGCACGGTTTGCGCGCCATGCACGGCGTCCAGCGTGGCGACCGCGCCGGCAAAGCGGTAGTGGCGCGCGATCAGCGTGTCCGAGGCCAGGGTGTTGATCACCGGCCCCGGGTCGGCCAGGCCGGAAGTCTCGACCACGACACGCGCGAACGGCGGCAATTCGCCGCGCTGGCGGCGGTAGTACAAGGACTCCAGCGTGTCGGCCAGCGAGCTGCTGGAGGCGCAGCACAGGCAGCCCGAATCCAGCAGCACCACGTCGCTGTCATCGGCCTGGCCCAGCAGCAGATGGTCCAGGCCGACTTCGCCGAACTCATTGATGATGACGGCGGTGTCCTGGAAGGCCAGGCTGTGCACCAGGCGCGAGAGCAGGGTGGTCTTGCCGCTGCCCAGAAAGCCGGTCAACAGATAGACCGGCAGGGCGGTCGCCGTGTTCATGGCATCAATCGGCCTTGGGGGCGGGCAGGGCTCGCAGATAGTCCTGCACTTCGACGCTGGGAATGACGTCGGCGTACTTGCAGTTCAGGTCGAACAGGCTCATGGCGTGGCTGGACTGGAAGCGGTCGAACGCGCATTCCTCGGGGATGATGACCTTGAAATTATAGGAATAGGCATCGACCGTGGTGGCGCGCAGGCAGCCCGAGGAGGTGCAGCCCACCAGGATCAGCGTGTCCACGTCCAGGAAGTTCAGGTGGCTCATGAAGATCGTGCCGAAAAAGCACGAGGGCTTCTGCTTGGTGATGCGGATGTCCTGCGGGCGCGGCGCCAGGGGCTCGACGGTTTGCGTGGCATGGGTGTCGGCCAGCACGGTTTTTTCCCCGCCACGGTGGTTCTTGCCCACTTGCACGCCGCTGTCGAGCAGGTCGGCGCGGCGGCCGCTTTCGGTATAGAACACCGGAATGTTCTTGTCGCGCGCCAGTTCCAGCAGGGGCACGATATGTTCGACGGCTTCCCAGGCTTCGCGGCCGCAATGGGTGCGGTACTGCTTCAGGCCTTCGAGTATGTCCTGGGGCGTGTCGCCGCAGAAGTTGTATTGCACATCGATGATGAACAGGGCGGGGCGCTTGCCGAAGCCGCCGCGCTTGCCATAGCCGGCCTGGGCCAGCACCTGCTTGTCGCGCTCGGTCAGAAAGTCGTCCCAGATGCGTTTCTTGGTTTCGCTCATGTCGGTTCCTGCGGAAGAATCAAAATCGGTTGAGATAGCGGCCGCCGGGCTCGGCGCGCGCCTGGTCGGTGATGCGGCCGTCCAGGGCGATGGTGCGGCCGCGCACCAGGGTGCGCACCGGCCAGCCCTTGAGGGTCATGCCTTCATAGGGCGAGTAGTCGGAGTTCGACTCCAGCGTGGCCGGATCGACCACGCGCTCCAGGTCGGGATCGACCACGACCAGGTCGGCGTCCTTGCCGATCTCGATGCTGCCCTTGCCAGGCATGCGATAGAGGCTCGCGCTGTTCCCGGCGGCGACCTTCATCAGGGTCTCCAGCGGCACGCCGCGGCGGTGATAGCCCTCATGCAGCAGGATGGGCAGCATCAGGCCGGTGCCCGGGAAACCGTTGCTGGCCGCCCAGATGTCCTTGTCCTTGGTGGCGCGCTTGCGCGGGACATGGTCGGTGCCTATGGTGGTGATGGAGCCGTCGAGCACGCCTTCCCACATGGCTTCGACGTCATCCTGGCCGCGCACCGGCGGATTGACCTTGGCATAGGCGCCGGCCGGCGATTCGTCATTCAGGAAGAGATAGTGCGGGCAGGTCTCGACATAGATGGGGGGCGCGCCGGGCGTGCGGCGGTGGCGGCGCGCCTCGTCCAGGGCTTCGCGGCTGCTCAGGTGCACGATGTTGACGGCCGCGCCCACCTTGTTGGCGAAGTAGCACACGCGGTGCACGTTCTCGGCCTCGAGGAAATCGGGGCTTTGCTCGTTCCAGGCCTTGAGGTCGTCGCGTCCGGCCGCGCGCAGCGGATCGCGCAGCACGGGGATCACTTCGACGTTCTCGCAGTGTACGCCCATGATGGCGCCGGGAATGGCCGCCGTGGTCTTGAGCGCCGAGTACAGCAGCCCGTCGTCGATGTCGGTAAAGCCCTTGGACAGCCCCGCCGCGCCCTTGTACATCATATAGAGCTTGTAGGAAGACACGCCGAAGCGGCGCGAGATGTCCTCCAGCGTTTCCACATGCAGGTGGCTGGTGATGCCGAAATGAAAGCCGAAGTCCACGCAGCTCTGGGCCAGCGCGCGTTCGCGCACGGCATCGAAAGACTCGCGGATATCGGCCGAACGGTGGAAGGACAGCACCGAGGTCGTGCCGCCCAGCGCGGCGAAGCGCGATTCGGTCTCGAAGTCCGTCTCGGGCGAGCCGAAACCAAAATGCACATGCGGATCGATCAGGCCGGGCAGCACCCACAAGCCCTGGCAGTCAATGGTTTCGCGCGCCGCGGGGGCATCGCCCGGTTCGGCGATCAGCACGATGCGCCCGTCGCGCACGCCCAGGACGCCTTCGGTCAGGCCCTGGCCGGGCAGCATCAGTCTTGCATTGATAAGTACGAGGTCCAGCATGGTTGTCATTTCCTGCTCAAGCGGGGTTGGCGGCCGGTTCATTCAAGAAACTGTGCAGCACGCTGGCGGGGATGCCGCCGGCGGCCATGAGGTGGCGCTCGGCTTCGGTCAGCACCTGGGCGCGCACGGTAAAGCGGGTTGTCCTGCCGTCGGCGGCCCGGGCGGTGACTTCGATGGGTTCGGCGGCCATGATGCCGGCCTCGACATTGCGCAGCGCCAGTTGTTCGCTGCCGTCCAGGCCCAGCTGGCGCCAGCCCTGGCCGTCCTCGAAGGCCAGCGGCAGCACGCCCATGCCGACGAGGTTGGCGCGGTGGATGCGCTCGAAGGATTCGGCGATCACCGCGCGCACGCCCAGCAGCGCCGACCCCTTGGCGGCCCAGTCGCGGCTGCTGCCCATGCCATAGTCCTTGCCGCCCAGCACAATGGCGGCGGCGCCTTCCTGGCGGTAGGCGGCCGCGGCCTCGAAGATGGTGGTCTGGGCGCCATCCGGGAAGTGCCGCGTGAAACCGCCCTCGGTGCCGGGCACGAGTTCGTTCTTGATGCGGATATTGCCGAAGGTGGCGCGCGTCATCACATGGTGGTTGCAGCGCCGCGCCACATAGGTATTGAAATCACGCGGCGCCAGGCCGGCCTGGGCGAGGTAGCGGCCGGCCGGCGTGTCCGCGGGGATTTCGCCGCTGGGCGAAATATGGTCCGTGGTGAGCGAATCGCCGAAAGCGGCCAGCACGCGGGCCTGCCGCAGGCTGCTTGCCAGATCTTGCAGCGGCTGGCGCGGGCCGTCCTGGAAAAAGGGCGGCTCGACCAGGTAGTCCGACGACGGGTCCCAGGGAAAGCGCAGCCCGGCGGGGGCCTGCAGCTCGCGCCAGATGGCGCTGTCCAGGCTTTCGGCGGCGTACACCTCGGCGAAGATGCGCGGGTTGGCGGCGTAGGGCAGCAGGGCCTGGATTTCCTGCGGCGTGGGCCAGACATCGGCCAGGTAGACGGGGCGGCCGTCATGGCCCCGGCCCAGGGCTTCGCGTTCGAGATCGATGTCGATGCGGCCGGCCAGGGCGTAGAGGACGACCATGGCGGGCGAGCCGATGTAGTTGGCGCGCACCAGCTTGTGGATGCGGCCTTCGAAATTGCGGTTGCCCGACAGCACGGCGGCGGTGACCAGGCCCTGCTCGCCGATGGCCTCGGTGGCTGCGGGCGTCAGCGGGCCGGACTTGCCGCCGCAGGTGGTGCAGCCATAGCCGATGACCTCGAACCCCTGGCCCTGCAAGGCTTCGAGCAGGCCGGCATCCTGCAGATAGCGGGTGACCGCGCGCGAACCGGGCGCCAGTGAGCGCTTGAGCCAGGCCGGCGGCGTCAGCCCCAAGGCCAGCGCCTTCTTGGCCACCAGGCCCGCGGCCAGCATGACGGCCGGATTGGAGGTATTGGTGCAGGAGGTGATGGCCGCCAGCGTGATCGAACCGTGCGTCGGCGTGTCGCGCGTGGCCGGCGCCGGCGCCGCGGGCAGGCCGAAGCCGCCTTCGTTCAGCGGCCGGGTCAGTCGGCCGCGAAAATCCGCCGGCACGTCCTGCCAGGGCATGCGGTCCTGCGGCCGGCGCGGGCCCGCCATGCTGGGCAGCGCTTCGGACAGGTCGATATCGATGACGCGGCTGTATTGCGGCGCGGGCGTGCCGGCATCGCGCCAGAGATGATTGGCCTTGGCGTAGTCTTCGATCAGCTGCACCTGAGTCTCGGGCCGTCCCGTCATTCGGGCGTAGGCCAGGCTTTGGGCATCGATCGGAAAGAAACCGCAGGTGGCGCCATACTCGGGCGCCATATTGGCGATGGTGGCGCGTTCTGGGATGCTGAGTTCGGCCGCCGCGGGGCCGAAGAACTCCACCATCCGGCCGGTCACGCCGGCTTGCCGCAGGCGCTGGGTGATGAGTAGCGCCGCGTCCGTGGTCAAGGCGGGCGGGCGGATGCGGCCGCTCAGGCGCACGCCCACCACATCGGGGATGGGGAAGGTATAGGCCTGGCCCAGCAGGGCGGCCTCGGCATCGATGCCGCCCACGCCCCAGCCCAGCACGCCCAGGGCGTTGACCATGGGCGTATGCGAGTCGCCGCCGATCACGAAATCGGGATAGGCCCAGCTGCCATCGCCGCGCTCGCGCGTGGCCACCACGGGCGCGAGATACTCCAGGTTGATCTGGTGAATGATGCCCATGCCGGGCGGAATCACGCGCAGACCCTTGAAGGCCTGTTGCGCCCATTTGAGGAAGCGGTAGCGCTCGTCGTTGCGCTCGAACTCCCGCCTCAGGTTGCGCGAGACCGCCTGCGCGTCGCCCCAGTGGTCCACCTGCAGCGAATGGTCGACGATGAGATCGACCGGGATGCGGGTGTCGACGCGGGCCGCGTCGCCGCCATGGCGGGCGACGGCGTCGCGCAGGGCCGCCAGGTCCTGCAGCACGGGCAGGCCGCTGGAGTCCGGCAGGATGACGCGCGCCACGTGCAGGGCGAGGTCGGCGCCCACGTGGTCGCGCCAATGCCACAGCCGCTGGATCTCCTCGGCGGAAACGGCGTCGCCCCAGTGCTGATGACGGTAAAGATTCTCCAGCAGGATGCGAATGACGTAAGGCTGCGCTTGCAGGTCGCGGCCCTGTGCTCGGGCCGCGCCGGCCAGGTCCATATAGTGCAGCGACCGGCCGGCGCTGGATAAAACATGAATCATGGTGGCGAAAGAAGAAATTCCAGGCTGAGGCCATCTTAAGACTGATCTTAGTATAGTGTCAACACTATGGCTGAGAGTGCACAGATTCAGGGGTATGGATCCAGACAGTTTTCCGCGGTTTACAGCGAAGTGTCTAAGCGCACGATCGGAAACCGTCCTGGGGTTTTCCCTGGTATTTTGACCCGATTTGTTGTGACACGCTTTGGCGGTGGCTGGGGTTATCGATATTCCGTGCGCGTCCTTTTGACGGCAAAAGAGTTGACACTTTTCTCTTGGGTTTGCTAGTCTGTCAACACTATGAGCCATTCTTCGTCCGTCCTCGCCATCAAGGAAGACGCCGCCGGCCCGCTGGCCGATGTGGTGTTCGACCAGGTGCTCGATGCCATCTATCAGGGCCGCCTGGCGCCTGGCAGCGTCATCAACGAGGTGGCGTTGGCGCAGGAGTTCGGGGTGAGCCGCGGTCCGGTGCGCGAGGCGGTGCGCCGCCTGCAAGGCATCCAGCTGATCACGCGCGAACCCTATATGAAGGCGCGCGTCGTCACCCTGTCGGCGGCGTCCGCGCTGGAGCTGTTTCAGATGCGCATGGCGCTCGAAGGCGTGGCCTGCAACCTGGCCACGCGCCGCATGAGCGACGCGGACATCGAACAATTGCTTGCCGAGCTCGACGAGGATCGCCTGCGGCGCCAACAGGCCGCCCAAGGCCAGGCTCCCAATCCCCGGGTCTTCGATTTTCATGAGCGCATCGTTCTCGCCAGCGGCAACCAGCGCATCATCAACAGCCTGTGCGGCGACCTCTATCACCTGCTGCGCGTCTATCGCCGGCATTCGGGCACCGTGCTCGAACGCAAGGACGATGCCTACGCGGAGCACTGGCAAATCCTGCGCGCCATCCGCGCGCGCGACCCCGAACTGGCCGAATCGCTCATGCGTTCACACATCGAGCGGGCGGCGCAGCACCTTTTTGATCATCTGGCCGAAGAGACACCCCATCTTTCGGGGTATCCGGTCACGGCCGCCTGAAAGTCCTGGAGCAGCAAGATATGAATCCGCGCAATAAATTCCGGCAACTGCTGAAGAACGAGCCCTTCATCGTGTCGCCGGGCGTCTACGATGGTTACAGCATCCGCCTGGTCGAGGCGGCCGGATTCAAGACCGCCTGCACCAGCGGGGCGGCAGTATCCAATGCCCTGCTGGGCATCGCCGATATCGGCGTGATGGGCCTGGCCGAGAACGTCGCGCATTGCCGCAATCTGGCGCGCTCGGTGTCCATTCCGCTGACCGCCGACGCCGATACCGGTTACGGCAATCCGGTCAATGTGTTCCATACCGTGCAGATGTTCGAAGAGGCGGGCGTGGCGGGCGTCAATCTGGAGGACCAGGTCAGCCCCAAGCGCTGCGGCCATATGCCGGGCAAGGACGTGATCAGCCAGGCCGAGATGGTCAAGAAGATCGAGGCGGCCTGCCTGGCGCGCCGCGACGATGACTTTGTGATCATCGCCCGCACCGACGCGATCGCCGTCGAAGGCATCGAGGGCGCGGTGCGGCGCGCGCGCGCCTATGCGGCGGCCGGCGCCGACATGATCTTCCCCGACGCGGTGCGCACCGAGGACGACATCAAGCGCCTGGTGGACGCCGCCGGCGTGCCGTTGACCATCAACATGGGCTTCGGCATCCGCAATCGTCCCACCACGCCGCTGATTCCGCTGGCGCGCCTGAAGGAGATCGGCGTCAAGCGCATCAGCCTGCCCCGCATGCTGCCGGCCGCTGCCATCCACGGCATGCGCCAGGCCCTGGGCGTCATGCAGGAGGTGATCGCCACGGGCGAACCGGCCGACCGGCCCGACCTCCTGGTGGGCATCGAGGACATCATGCAGCTCATGGGCTATGAGCAGATGCGCGCGCTTGAAAAGCGCCTGACCACGCTGGACGAGTGAGGCAGGCCGATGTCCGTTGACCGCGCCGCCGTCATCACGGGTTCCGCGTCGGGCATCGGCCTGGCCCTGACCCGGCATCTGCTGGATGCGGGCTGGCGCGTGCACGGCATCGACCGGCAGCCCTGGCCGGCCGGCGCGCACGCGGGCTATACCCATCATCTGCGCGATCTGACGGACATCCCGGGCATCAGCGGGCTGGCCGATGCGCTGCCGGCGCGGCTGCGGGCGTTCGTGCACTGCGCCGGCGTCATGCGCAGTGGCGGCGTCGGGGATTCCCGCGCCGAGGATACGGAGTTGCTGTGGCGCCTGCACGGCGCGGCGCCCCTGGCGCTGGTGGGCCTGCTCGGACCGCGGCTGACGCCGGCGCTGGGCCGCATCGTCCTGCTGTCCAGCCGCGCCGTGCTGGGCCGCGCGCAGCGCGCGGCCTACGCCGCCACCAAGGCGGCCCAGATCGGCATGGCGCGCAGTCTGGCCGCCGAACTGATCGGGCGCGGCATCACGGTGAATGTGGTGGCGCCCGGCGCGGTCGATACGCCCATGCTGAATGATCCCCGGCGCGGCGCGCCGCCCAAGGTGGATCTGCCGCTGGGCCGCCTAATACGCCCCGATGAAGTCGTCGCGGCGATTGATTTCTTTCTGGCGCCGCAAGCCGGCGCCGTCACCGGGCAGACGCTTTATGTCTGCGGTGGCGCTTCGCTGGGGGCCATGGCGGTATGACGACAGATCTTTCCGGACAGGTCGTGGTGATCACCGGCGCGGCCGGCGATCTGGGCTGGGGCATGGCCCGCGCCTGCCTGGACGCTGGCGCCCGCGTCGCGCTGATCGACCTTGACGCCGATGCGTTGGCCCGGCTGGGCGAAGCGGGCGATGAGCGCCTTCTGCGGCTGCAATGCGATGTCGCGGACCCCATCCAGACGCGCGGCGTGGTCGACACGGTGCTGGCGCGCTGGGACCGCATCGATGTGCTGGTCAACAACGCGGCGGTGGTGACGCCCGGCGACAAGATCGGCGATCTGTCGGCCGCGAACTGGCACCAGGCGCTGTCCATCAATCTGACCGGCGCCTGGCTGATGAGCAAGTGGGCGCTGGCGCCCATGCGGCGGGCCCGCCGCGGCGTGGTGATCAATGTGGCTTCGCAGCTGGGCAGCGTGGCCGCGGCGGGGCGTGGCGCCTACGGCGCGAGCAAGGCGGGGATGATCGCCCTGGCGCGCGCCATCGCGGTCGATCATGCCGATGAAGGCATCCGGGCGCTGAGTCTGTCGCCCGGCGCGGTATTGACCGGCCGCGTGCTGCGCCGCTATGGCAATGCCGAGGCGGCGCGCCAGGCGCTGGCCCCGCGCTATCCGCTAGGGCGTCTGGGCGAAGTCGAAGAAGTTGCGCGCACGGCCTTGTTCCTCATGGGCAAGGACGCTGCGTTCATCACGGGCACGGATGTGCGCGTGGACGGGGGGTACACCGCAATATAGCGGTGGCCGGTTTGTGGTTTGTAGTTGATGTTTGCATTGATTCGAGCACAGAAGGATAGACATATGAATACGGGGATTTTCTCCACTGCCGGCGCCAGCCTGCGCCGCAGCCTGCTCAAGCGCGCCGCCCTGCCTCTGCTGGCCGGGGTGCTGGGCATGTCGGCCATGGCCGGCGCAATGGCCAGCGACGCCTATCCGTCGCGTCCGGTCACGATCATCGTGCCCTTCCCGGCGGGCGGCGCGACCGACATCACGGCCCGCCTGGTGGCCGAGGGCCTGTCCAAGAAGTGGGGCCAGGGCGTTGTCGTCGAGAACCGTCCTGGCGCCGGCGGCAACCTCGGCTCCGAGTACGTGGCCCGCGCCGCGCCGGACGGCTATACGCTGGTGCTGGGCGTGACCGGTTCGCACAGCATCAACACCTCGCTGTACAAGAACATGCGCTATGACCCGCGCAAGGACTTCGAGCCCATCACCCAGGCCACGCTCTATCCCAATGCCATCGTGGTCAACAACGACGTGCCGGCCAAGAACCTGACCGAGCTGATCGCGCTGCTGAAAAAAGGCGTGGTGCAGTACTCCTATGGTTCGGACGGCAACGGCACGGCCTCGCATCTGGGCATGGAGCTGCTGAAGAACCGGGGGCAGTTCGCCCTGACCCATATCCCCTACCGGGGCAGCGCGCCCATGGTCACCGACCTGCTGGGCGGCCAGATCCAGGTGGGCATCACCGGCCTGCCGGCCGTGCAGGCCTATGCCAAGAGCGGCAAGCTGCGGATCATCGCGCTCACGACCGGCGAGCGCTTTGCCAGCGCGCCGGATTACCCCACGGTGGCCGAGCAGGGCTTCCCGGGCTTTGCCGCCCCGCCGTGGTCGGGTTTTTTCGCGCCCAAGGGCACGCCCAAGGCGTTGGTTGAAAAGATCTCGGCCGATATGCGCGAAGTCATGGCCGACCCGGCGGCCAAGCAGAAGATGATCGCCGCCGGCAGCGAGTTCACGCCATCCACGCCCGAGCAATTCGGCGTCTTCGTGGAAAAGGAAATCGCCAAGTGGGCCGAGGCCGTCAAGATCTCGGGCGCCAGCGTCGACTGAGTACCGGTAGCAACGGCGCGGCGTGGCTGGCGTCTCGCCGGTCGCCGGCAGCGCCGCGCTGCTTTCAAGCCAGGCCTTGGCGGGCCTGGTTTTTTTTTGTGCCGGCGCGGGCCTGGGGGCCGCTATGTCGTGGGCAGGGCGATGCCCATGGCGGCGAACAGGCCGCCGCACAGCTTGTTGAAGCGGCGGCCGCTGCGCTCCAGCCAGGGGCGCACGCGGTGCGCCAGGCGGGCCAGCAGGTATTCGACGACGAACTCGATGCCGGCGAAAGTGGCCGCCATCACGACGAACTGGGTCAGCAGGCTGCGCGCGGGATCGATGAATTGCGGCAGAAAGGCGCCGTAGAAGAGCAGGGCCTTGGGGTTGGAGATGGCCGATAGAAAGCCTTGGCTGAACATGCGCGTGGCGCGCAGGCCGGGCATGCCGGGGGTGGGCTGCAGCTGCACGCCCGGCGCGCGCCAGAGCTGCAAACCCAGCCACACCAGGTAGGCGCCGCCCGCCCACTTGAGCAGCGTCAACGCCGGCGCCCAGGCTTTGAGCAGCGCGCTGATGCCCAGCATGGACAGCGCGATAAGGGCGATGAAGCCCACGGCGCCGCCGGCGATGGTGCACAGAGCGCGGCGGTGGCCATGCAGGGCGCCATGCGTGAGCGCCAGCAGGGTGTTGGGGCCGGGGGTGAGGGACAGGCCGGTGACGGCGACCAGATAGATCAGCCAGCTGTGCAGCGCCATGACGATAAAAGCCGGAGAAGGAAAGCGGCCAGTCTAGAGCCGGCGGGTGGGCGGGCGCAAGCCGCGCCCGCCCGCGCCGAGGTCAGAAGCCGTCGCGGGGCAGGTGCACGCGGCCTTCCATGAGGATGCGCGCGCTGCGGCTCATGATGGCCTTGGTGACGGTCCATTCGCCGTCGACAAGCTCGGCCTTGGCGCCCACGCGCAGCGTACCCGAAGGGTGGCCAAAGCACACCGTGTCGCGCTGCCCGCCGCCGGCGGCCAGATTGACCAGGGTGCCCGGCACGGCGGCGGCCGTGGCGATGGCGACCGAGGCCGTGCCCATCATGGCGTGATGCAGCTTGCCCATGGAAAGCGCGCGCACCAGCACGTCGACATCGGATTGGGCGATACGCTTGCCGCTGGACGCCAGGTATTCGCGCGGCGGCGCCACGAAGGCGACCTTGGGCGTGTGCTGGCGCGAGGCGGCTTCTTCAAGCTTGCCGATCAGGCCCATGCGCAGCGCGCCGTGGGCGCGTATGGTCTCGAAACGGGCCAGCGCGGCCGGGTCGCCATTGATGTCGTCCTGCAGCTCCGTGCCCTTGTAGCCCAGCGCTTCGGCATCAAGAAAGATGGTCGGGATGCCGGAGTTGATCATGGTGGCCTTGAAGCGCCCCACGCCTGGCACATCAAGCTCATCGACCACGTTGCCGGTCGGGAACATCGAGCCGCCGTCGCCCTCTTCGGCGGGATTCATGAATTCCAGCTGGATCTCGGCGGCGGGGAAAGTCACGCCGTCGAGCTCGAAGTCGCCGGTTTCCTGGACCGCGCCATCGGTCATGGGCACATGGGCCACGATGGTCTTGCCGATATTGGCCTGCCAGATGCGCACCACGGCAATGCCGTTGGCCGGCACGCGGTCGGCGTCCACCAGCCCATTGGTGATGGCGAAGGGGCCCACCGCGGCCGACAGATTGCCGCAATTGCCGCTCCAGTCCACGAAGGGCTGGTCGATGGCGACTTGGCCGAACAGATAATCGACATCATGGCCGGGCCGGCTGCTCTTGGACAGGATGACGGTCTTGCTGGTGCTGGAGGTGGCCGCGCCCATGCCGTCGATCTGCTTGCCATAGGGGTCGGGGCTGCCGATCACGCGCATCAGGAGCGCATCGCGCGCGGGGCCGGGCACCCGGGCGGACGCCGGCAGATCGTCCAGTTTGAAGAACACGCCTTTGCTGGTGCCGCCGCGCATATAGGTGGCGGGGATGCGGATCTGGGGGGCATGTGCCATGTCGCAGTCCTGGTAGGGAGAGTAAAGGTTGGGGCGGGATGCCCGCCCGATGAATCAGCCGGCTTGCCGGGCGTCGGCGGCCGAGGCGGCCTCCAGGAAGTCCTGGGCGAAGCGTTGCAGCACGCCGCCCGCCTCGTAGATGGAGACTTCCTCGGCCGTGTCCAGGCGGCAGGTGACCGCCACCTCTTCGCGCCGGCCGTCGCGGCGGTGAATGACCAGGGTCAGGTCGGCGCGGGGTTTGCGCTGGCCCACCACATCATAGGTCTCGGTGCCGTCCAGCCCCAGCGTCTTGCGATTGACGCCCGGCTTGAATTCCAGCGGCAGCACGCCCATGCCGATCAGGTTGGTGCGGTGGATGCGCTCGAAGCCTTCGGCGACGATGGTCTCCACGCCCGCCAGGCGCACGCCCTTGGCCGCCCAGTCCCGCGAAGAGCCCTGGCCGTAATCGGCGCCGGCCACGATGATGAGCGGCTGCTTGCGTTCCATATAGGTTTCGATGGCTTCCCACATGCGCATCACCTTGCCTTCGGGCTCCACGCGGGCCAGCGAGCCCTGGCGCACGCTGCCGTCTTCGTTCTTCACCATTTCGTTGAAGAGCTTGGGATTGGCGAAGGTGGCGCGTTGCGCGGTGAGGTGGTCGCCCCGGTGCGTGGCGTAGGAATTGAAATCCTCTTCGGGCAGGCCCATCTTGGCGAGGTATTCGCCCGCCGCGCTGTCGAGCATGATGGCGTTGGACGGCGAGAGATGGTCGGTGGTGATGTTGTCGCCCAGCACCGCCAGCGGCCGCATGCCGCGCAGCGTGCGCTCGCCGGCCAGCGCGCCTTCCCAGTAGGGCGGACGGCGGATATAGGTGCTCATCGGGCGCCAGGGATACAGCGGGTCCACGGCCGATTTGCGGTCGTCCTGGATGCCGAACATGGGCGCGTAGACCTTGCGGAACTGCTCGGGCTTGACGGCCGAGCTCACCACGGCGTCGATCTCTTCGTCGCTGGGCCAGATGTCGGCCAGGCGGATCTCGCGTCCCTGGGCGTCCACGCCCAGGACGTCGCGCTCGATGTCAAAGCGGATGGTGCCGGCGATGGCGTAGGCCACGACCAGGGGCGGCGAGGCCAGGAAGGCCTGCTTGGCGTAGGGGTGGATGCGGCCGTCGAAATTGCGGTTGCCTGACAGCACGGCGGTGGCATAGAGATCGCGGTCGATGATTTCCTGCTGGATGGCCGGGTCGAGCGCGCCGGACATGCCGTTGCACGTGGTACAGGCAAAGGCCACCACGCCGAAGCCGAGTTTTTCGAGTTCGGGCAGCAGGCCGGCTTCTTCGAGGTAGAGCGCGACCGTCTTGGAGCCGGGCGCCAGCGAACTCTTGACCCAGGGCTGGCGCTTCAGGCCGGCGCGGTTGGCATTGCGCGCCAGCAGGCCGGCGGCGATCACATTGCGCGGATTGCTGGTGTTGGTGCAGCTGGTGATGGCGGCGATGATGACCGCGCCATCGGGCATCTGCCCCGGGGTGTTTTCAACCTTGCCGGCGATGCCGCGCTCGGCCAGCGCCGACACGGGCAGGCGGCGATGCGGGTTGGACGGGCCGGCCAGCGTGCGCACCACGCTGCCGAGATCAAAGCGCAGCACGCGCTCATAGCGCGCGGTTGTCAGGCTGTCGGCCCAGAGACCGGCGGTCTTGGCATAGGTTTCCACCAGCGCGACCTGGCTTTCTTCGCGGCCGGTCAGGCGAAGATAGGCGATGGTCTGTTGATCGATGGCGAACATGGCCGCCGTGGCGCCGTACTCGGGCGCCATGTTGGAGATGGTCGCGCGGTCGCCCAGCGTGAGCGCGGCGGCGCCTTCGCCATGGAACTCCAGGTAGGCGCCGACCACTTTCTCCTTGCGCAGGAATTCGGTGAGGGTCAGCACGATGTCGGTGGCGGTGATGCCGGCCTGGGGGCGGCCGGTGAGTTCCACGCCGATGATGTCGGGCAGGCGCATCCAGGAGGCACGGCCCAGCATGACGTTTTCGGCTTCCAGCCCGCCCACGCCGATGGCGATCACGCCCAGCGCGTCCACATGGGGCGTATGGCTGTCGGTGCCCACCAGCGTATCCGGATAGGCCACGCCGTCCTGGGTATAGATGACGGGCGACATGCGCTCCAGATTGATCTGGTGCATGATGCCATTGCCCGGCGGCACGATATCGATATTGCGGAAGGCCTGCTTGGTCCAGTCAATGAAATGGAAGCGGTCCTCGTTGCGGCGGTCTTCGACCGCGCGGTTCTTGGCGAAGGCATCCGGATCGTCGCCGCCATATTCCACCGCCAGCGAGTGGTCGACGATCAATTGCACCGGCACCACCGGATTGACCTTGGCCGGATCGCCGCCCTTGTCGGCGATGGCATCGCGCAGGCCGGCCAGGTCCACCAGAGCCGTCTGGCCCAGGATGTCATGGCAGACCACGCGCGCCGGATACCAGGGGAAGTCCAGGTCGCGGCGGCGTTCGATCAGCTGCTTGAGCGCATCGTTGAGCAGCGCGGGGTCGCAGCGCCGCACCAGGTTCTCGGCCAGCACGCGCGAGGTATAGGGCAGTTCATCGTAGGCGCCGGGAGCAATGGCTTCCACGGCGGCGCGGGCGTCGAAATAGTCCAGGCGGGTGCCCGGCAGGGGCTTGCGGTAGGAATGGTTCATGCTTCGCTCTCGGGCTGATTGCCTTGGGTGATTTGCTGTTCGATATTGAGACGGGAGGCACGGATATGCCGCCGCATCAGGAGTTCGGCCAGTTCGCCGTCGCCCTCGGCGATGGCGTCCAGGATGCGGTGATGCTCGGCATACGACTGGCGCGGCCGGTTGGGGGTGTTGGAGTACTGGATGCGGTACATGCGGGCGAGCTGGTAGAGCTCGTCGCACAGCATGCGGAACAGCATCTCATTGCCGCTGCCCTTGACGATGCGGTAGTGGAAGTCGTAATCGCCCTCTTGCTGGTAATAGCCCAGCCCGGCCTGGAAGGCGGCGTCTTTTTCATGCGCATGCAGCACATCGCGCAGCTGCTGGACTTCGGCGGCCGGCATGCGGGCCGCCGCCAGGCGGCAGGCCATGCCTTCCAGGGACTCGCGGATTTCGTAGAGCTCGCTGAGCTCCTTGGGGCTCAGGGACACGACGCGCGCGCCGGCGTGCGGCACGCGCACCAGCAGGCGCTGGCCTTCCAGGCGGTGCAGCGCCTCGCGCAAGGGGCCCCGGCTCACGCCATGGGCGCGGGCCAGTTCCGGTTCCGACATCTTGCTGCCCGGCGCGATCTCGCCCTTGATGATGGCGGACTGCAGCTTGCGGAACAGCTGGTCGGATAGGGTCTCGCTGTCTCCGGGGAGATCTGAGGGCAGGATGGGTTGGTCCATCGTGTTGACAATCCTGAGACGTTTGGTCGGTGTTTGCCCGATTTATTCGCCTTTGGTGAGCTGATTGTCGACAATGTAGCCCCGAATGCCTAGGACTGCAAGAGCTTGGCCGGGCCGCCATCACCCAGATCCTGGCGCAGCCGCACAATGCCGCGCTTCAGGAAGCGCAGCAGGCCGCGCCATTGGGCGCCGCGCTCCGGTTCGCGCGCATCCACCCACACCAGCCGGTGAAAGAATGCCGGGTCGGCCAGGGGCAGCACAAAAAGCGAAGGGTCTTTTCTTTCGGCCAGCAGGCCCGCCGACTCGAATATCGTCACGCCGGCGCCGCTGCGCGCCAGCAGCATGCGCGCGCCCAGCGCGTCTACTTCATGGACGATGTCGGGCGTCAGCCGGTGCCGGCGCATGAGCGCATCGAAATCCAGGCGGGTGCCATGGCGGCGGGTCGGCACCAGGATGGGCAGTCGGGCCAGTTCGCGCAGGCTCAGGCCCCGGTCCAGGGGCAGGCCGTGGCGCCGCGCCAGTTCGCGCGTGCCGACCACGAAAACCGGCTCCAGGAAAAGCGCATCGCCTTCCAGCTGGCGCGGGCGCTTGGACTCGTGGATCACCGCCGCCGACAGCTCGCCGGCCAGCAGCCAATCGTGCAGATCGCCGCTAGGCCCTTCGCGCACCGTGAAACTCAAGCCGGGATAACGGCTGCGCACGGCCGCCATCAGGTCTGGCGCCAGGGACTGCGAAAAGAACATGGGCACGCCCAGCTTGAACTCGCCCTGCAAGCCGCGCCCGGCGCCCGCCGACTTCAGGCGGGCGACTTCCTGCAGAAAGGTCTCGGCCAGCGCCAGCAGACGTTCGCCGGCGGCGGTGGCGGCGACGCCCCGGCCATGGCGCCTCAGCAGCGGGCAGCCCATTTCCTGCTCCAGGGCCGCCACCTGCCGGCTCAAGCGGGATTGGCTAAGGCCCAGGATATCGGCCGCGCGGGAAAAACTGCCGGCCTTGACGGCCTGCTTGAGGTAGTCGAGCTGCTGGGTATTCATCGTCTGGCCGCGGCGTCAGCCACGGAAATAATACGCATCAAGCTATGCAGATAATGCATGGCTGATAGTAGCGGATCCCCCCGGAACCGGGCCATGCCCAAGCCCTAAACTGGGCCTGAGTCCGCGCGCTCACGGTCATGCCCAGGCTCCCATCGCCGGACATCCCCTTGCCGAACCATGTCCGCGCCGCCAGCGGCTGCGCATCAGCTTTCATGGCCACAACCGCAAGGTCGATGTGGACCGCCTCGAAGCCGCCTTGCTGGATGCGCTCAAGACATAGCGGCGCGGGGCGCGCCTAGCGTGGGCCGAGCACGCGCTCCAGGGCCTCCGGGCGCGGCATGCCATTGACGCGCTGCACCCGTCCCTGCTCGTCCTTGTAGAGGATGCCGGGCGTGCCGCGAAAACCCAGCTCCGCCATCAGGATCTGATTGTTATCCAGGCTGTCGCGGATGGCCGCCGGCACGCTGGCCGCGGGCTTGATGCCGCCTTGGCGGAAATGGCGTTCGTTCTCGAGCAGCGCGGCGCTCCGGTCGGGCGCGCCGAGAATGGCGGCGGCCTTGGTGCTGCTGTCGGCACGGATGACACCCACGATGATGTGGCGCAGCTGCACCTTGCCCGCGTCCACCCAGGGGCGGGCGGCTTCCCAGAAGCGATTGCAGTAGGGGCAATTGGGATCGCTGAAGGCATAAACCACGCGCGGCGCCCGCGCCTTGCCATCGGCCACCCACGTCGACTCGTCCAGCTGCTTCCAGATGGCCTCGCCCATGGGCTTGGCGACCAGTTCCTGCACGCGAGCCTCGTCCAGGTTCTCGCCCTCGGGACTGATGCGGCTGCCGACGATGGCATTGCCATCGTCGGCCACATAGATGGTGATGGGCTGCTGGCCCGCCATGCCGGCGTAGCCGCGCAGCCCGCTGACCTTGCCCAGTTCCTGGACGTGGCTTAGGCCCTGGCGCTCCAGCGCGCGGATCACGGCGGGACGCTCCGGCTCGCCGGCAAAGCCGTTCGCGGCGGCGCCCAGGGCGGCGATGCCCAACAGGGCGGAGACAAGGGATTTTGTTGAGAACATGGCGCTACTCCTGGAGCCTGATTGCGTCCGGCGGTGACATGAGAGGATCTTGCAGCGTCTGGCGCAGGCGCGCGGCGGTCAGTTCGCCCATATGCGCCTGGGCCAGCCGTCCTTGCGCATCGAAGAACAGCGTCGTGGGCAGGCCGCGGGTGCGCAGCGCCGGCATGGCGCGCGAAGCCGGGTCCAGCAGCACATCCTTGAACGCCAGGCCCTGCCGCGCCAGGAAATCGCGCACGGTCGCCGCGTCTTCGCCCTGGTTGATCAAGAGAAAGCGCACGCCGGGATAGTCCGCCTGGGCCTGCGCCAGCACCGGCATTTCGCGCCGGCAGGGCGGGCACCACGACGCCCACAGATTGATGACCAGCGGCTGCCCGGCGTATTGATCCAGCGAGACCGGGCGCGCATCCAGCGTCTCCAGCGCCAGGGCGGGCAGGGACGCCCGCCGCGCCTGGACGATATAGCCCTGGGCGAAAGTCCACACTGCGATGCCGATGGCCGCGCTGCCCAGCGCGGCTTGCCGCAGCGGCGGCAGCCCGCGCGTGCGCCAGGCCAGATAAGCCAGGCCGGCCGGCAGACCGGCCCACCAATAAAAACCGCCATCGCCGACGGACACGATGGCCCGCGGCGCGGCGCTGTAATCCGGCCACCAGCGCAGCACATAGAGCGCACGGGCGGCCAGCAGGCCGATGAGCAGGGCGTCGAGCAGCACGGCGGCGGCGCGCTTGCCCGTGCCGTCCTTGCGCCACAGCAGCCGCGCGGCCAGCCAGGCCAGGACGGCGGCAAGCGCCACGGCGATCACCTGGACGGAAAATGGGCCGACGCTATGCATGGCTTGCCGCCCAGGACGGACACACGCCCGGAAACACTGACAAACACCGGTAATCCAACCCCATCCACTCCGCCTGCGCTCACAATGACAATCAAGGATCCAGGACTTGGATTAATGGAGCGTTAAGAGGTTCACGTTCTGCCGTGTGGGGTAGTCTGCCAATTTTTTTCAGCTAGAGCGCAATTCCCAGTGATCTAGAATAGCGGGCTGCGGGAGTCGAACCCGCGTAGGGTTCCGGCTAGAGCGCAATTCCCAGTGATCTAGAATTCGGACTGGCGGATGTAGCAGTGCATCTGAGTTCCGGCTAGAGCGCAATTCCCAGTGATCTAGAATAGTTTCGTCACGAGTGGTACTGGAGCGGCCGTTCCGGCTAGAGTGCAATTCCCAGTGATCTAGAATAGTCAACGCGCGCCGTCCCTGCATCGCTATGTTCCGGCTAGAGCGCAATTCCCAGTGATCTAGAATCAGCTTGGCCCGTAGTGAATTCGGATGGATGTTCCGGCTAGAGCGCAATTCCCAGTGATCTAGAATCGACGGCGCCGTCACGTCCATGACGGGCAAGTTCCGGCTAGAGCGCAATTCCCAGTGATCTAGAATTTCCAGATAGAACTTGCACCAATCCAAATAGTTCCGGCTAGAGCGCAATTCCCAGTGATCTAGAATCTTCCGGCGGTGCGATCACTTCTTGTTCCAGTTCCGGCTAGAGCGCAATTCCCAGTGATCTAGAATTATTGGAAGCGAAATCGCGTCGTAACACGTGTTCCGGCTAGAGCGCAATTCCCAGTGATCTAGAATCCATGAACATTCCCCTCTACGCCCTCACCCGTTCCGGCTAGAGCGCAATTCCCAGTGATCTAGAATTCAGTACGGCGGCAGCTTCATGCGACTGATGTTCCGGCTAGAGCGCAATTCCCAGTGATCTAGAATAGGTACGGGAATGACAGCTGAAACGCCACTGTTCCGGCTAGAGCGCAATTCCCAGTGATCTAGAATGACAGCGGCGGTCGGGAAGGCGTGACGACCGTTCCGGCTAGAGCGCAATTCCCAGTGATCTAGAATTGGACTCTCTCAAGGAAAGGACGTGAAAGAGTTCCGGCTAGAGCGCAATTCCCAGTGATCTAGAATCTGCTGGGGGCGCATCGAATACGGCATACGTTCCGGCTAGAGCGCAATTCCCAGTGATCTAGAATCTAGTCCCTCAACATGCTGTACTTCGACTTGTTCCGGCTAGAGCGCAATTCCCAGTGATCTAGAATCGATGATCTGATCTGCGGTCCGTCGATGCGGTTCCGGCTAGAGCGCAATTCCCAGTGATCTAGAATGCAATCACGCAACATAACTACAACGCTAGTGTTCCGGCTAGAGCGCAATTCCCAGTGATCTAGAATGTAGCGCGTTATGTTACGAAGAAGATCACTGTTCCGGCTAGAGCGCAATTCCCAGTGATCTAGAATATTAATGTTAATCGGCGCAGAACCACCGCGTTCCGGCTAGAGCGCAATTCCCAGTGATCTAGAATCCACGACAAAATCGTGATCACGATAAACATGTTCCGGCTAGAGCGCAATTCCCAGTGATCTAGAATGTTGTTCCCATAACCCCCTGATTTATCAGGGGGTTATTCAATTCTCTGAGTAAAAAAAGAGTGCTCATTGTCAGAAAAGATCGAACTGATCCGGGGCTTTTTTCGAGGGTTGGCGCGATTTTCCTTGATAGGTGATCGTGCGCTCGTACTGTTTATCCGTGAATTGGAGTACGTGGACCTTGCCGCCTTCCGGAAGGCATTGTTCGACCGATTTGCACAAAGTGTCAAGCTGGGCCTGGCTGGTGCAGAACCGCAGGTAAACACTGAACTGGCTCATCTCGAACCCTAGATCCAGCAGGGTATTGCGAAAAGCCGAGGCGGCTTTGCGTTCGGCTTTTTCAAGGACGGGCAGGTCGAACATCACCAGCATCCACATTAGTCGATATCCCGAAAGCATGTCGAAAATCAGTCGCCGTTCAGGCTATTGGCCAGAGAAATTGGCAGGCCGGGCAGAGGCAGTTCGAGGTCTTTTCGTTCTCCCAGGTAGACCTGGGCCAACGATACTGCCAGCCTTTGCATGCATACCATGACCGGCGTCACTCCAGTTTTTGTCTGCATGTCGTCATGCAGGACGTGCACCAAGCTGCGTTTGGTCTCTGGTGTGACGTGAGTCTCGCCCGCCTTGCGTAGTTGCCATACCTTTAAGTCCAGGATGGGGCGGAACGGTTCCATGAGATCGTCAACTAGACGCATGGCGTTGGCATCGTTGCTGTGATGCAGCCCGATGCTGGGATGTAGACCGGCGGCGATGATGGCCCGCGCGGTAGCGGACCGCAGAATGGTGTAGCCGTAATTGAGAAGGCCGTTGAGGCTGCCGCCATCGATGTCTCGCCGGAAATCCGGCCCGAATAGCAAAGTCCAGTAGCGTCTCGCGCCTTGGCCTTCGATGTTTTCAGGATCGCCGCTTTTGACTTTGCGTACAAGTGCGAGCAAAGGAGCGCTAGGCGCTCCGGTTGCTATTAGGGTTGCTGCCTGTTGAGCGAGCTTGGCTCTGATGACGGTGGCCCACAGGCGTTTGTGCGTGGGAAGGGCGGCGGCGATCTGCGCTTCGATACGCTTGGCCTGGATATGATGGCTATCCACGGATAGCAGCATGCCGATTACATTGTGGTTTGATCCGCAAAGCACGAAGGGAGCGCCTCGTTCCGCCAGCGCGACCAAAAGGTTGTTGGTGTAGCTCAGGCCGTGCGCATTTGCGACAACGGCCGCGATGTCGTCCAGCGGGATCTGCCCAAGCTCCTTGCGTTCGCCCTCCGTATCCTTGACGACGAGGAATCCACGGTTGACGTACAAATGGCGCCGGTCATCCGCAATTTCGACGATGCGGCCGATCATGGCGTCCTAGCCCGGAAATCCAGGATCGCGGATTTCGCCTATCGGCGATATCGTCGCTTGCCGGGCTTGGGCGGCCTGCAAGGAACCCGCCATTTTCGACACCAGGGCAAATGCCTGGGATTTATCCCGGTTGCGGGCGTCCACGTTTGCCTCGTGTACGCCAGCCATGAAAACTTGCCCATTGCCGGAGATCTTGGTTACCCGCATGGTTTGCAGCGCATCGTTGATTCGGAGCCGTAGGCTATCTCCAATGACAAGCCGCATGACAAGTGGATGACCATTTTGGCCCTGCGATGTGTTCCGCAATCCGGCTATGCCGCGAGCGCGCACGATGCCATAGGCGTCAGAAGTGGAGATAACCGTGCCTTCCCATTTGCCTTGAGCGCCGCGGGTGATCTCGATGCAATAATTGCTGCCGCCAATGTAGCCTTTGTAGGGGAGGGGGCGGCCTTGATCATCGACGCCGTGCCGGGTGGGTTGCGCGGGCTCCGCTATGCGAATCACATTGGCGACCTCGCGTCCCTTGGTTCCGTCCGCCTTGTGGCGTTGACGAATGGTCCCGTCTTTCATGAGTCCATAGGCGGTTTCTTCCATCATGGCGCCCTCGTGGCCATGATCGGGTTTATGGCTGACCCATATAAGAGATACCGCACGGTCTACATGATCACGGTAGGTCGGCCAGGGCAGCGGCATTTCTTCGGCCAGCCGTGTCAAACCTTGCTCGCGGGCCTGTGCGCTGGCCCGCGCAAAGCGTTGCATCAGACCGTGATCGGTGATGCCGATGACGCAGGCATCGACGGCGTGATGACGATGGTCGTTGCGGTTTTTTTCACCCTCCAAGCCGAGGATATCGTTCAGGCCGAATCGTCTGCGCAGAAGCGCGGTCAATTGGCCAGGGATGACCCGCGTACCCTGTGGGCATACCAGCCGCAAGTATTCCGCCGCGATGCGCGAAAGATACCGGGTGTCATTGAGCGCCCGAGCGAGAAAGTCCTGGTCGTCCCGCAGCCAGCGTTGATACCCGTCGGCGGCGAAACGATAGCGCTTCTGGACGGGCATGAGCCCGGCGCGCTGCAAGATGCCATCGTAGTGCCAGCCCTGTGCTTCGAAGTCCTCCCTGGCGTCCCACGGGGAACGGTTGCGTTTGATGCGGTTCGCCTGGCGCAGGGATACGGTTCGGTTGTTCAGACTGTCGTCCAAAGTCATTGAGAACGGGAGGATATGTTCGATTTCCACCTGTTCGCTCAATAACATGGAGGCGCTGATGGGCACGCCGCTGTATGGACAGCAACGGTGCATGGCGTCTCCGGGGTCGAGCTCCTCCCAGAGGATCCATTTCTGGATGTCTTCTCGGCGTACGCGCGCTTCGGCGATACCCAGGGCTTGCGCGATGGAATTTCGGATCCGGGCATTGCGCTTCTGGTTGTCGGCTTGTCGCCTTTGGTCCTGTTGCCGTTGCTCCCGGCTTTGTTTCAGGTCGCGCGCCAATTCGATGATGATTTCCGTCGGACGACCGTAACGGGCGATCAAGGCATTGGCGACGACTCGTACCTGGTTCAGGCCAATATGCACTGTCGGGTTGGCGATTTTTCCGTAACGTTTCTCTTGGGAGTCTTCGGGTTTGCCGCTGCCAAAAGCGACGTGTCGCTGCAAGGCCTTGCCATAGTAAGGCAGTCGCTTGAATATGGGTTTTACTTCGCCTGTCGCGTGGTCGATCCAATCCTCAACGTCGTCCGGATCATATTCGAAGCCAAGCTGGCTGTGATGAGAAAAGCCGGCTGCCTGCACGGCCTTGTCATAGGTGATGACTTCACTCCGAAGCCTGGGCAATATGACCTCCAGCGCTTTTCGGCTGAGGCTTCCATATCCTTCCGGCAGGGATGCGTTGGAAACGGCCTGCGCGGTGGCGGCGTCGATACCTGTCCGGTCTTGTAGCCAGGAGATAAGCGCGCTCTCGTTCTCCTCGGACAAGAGGTGCCAGACGATGTCATCCTGCAGCGCTTCGTCGAACTGATGCCAGGCCGGGCCGAAAAACTCTTTCTTTGCCAGCTGGCTGCCCGTGGCGTTTCCTTTGAGTTCGTTTCGTTTGTCGTCTTCCAGATTAAACTTGGTCATGCTCCCGAGTTTGAGCGCCTTGCGGATTTGGTCGAATGATATCTTTGCCCGACCTTCCATCAGGGTGGCAATCGTGTCGCGTTGTGCAAGTGTCAGGGGCTGTTCATTGAGCTGATCGACAAGAAGGCGCAGATTGTTTAGTTCTTGGTAGATCCGGAATCGCTGGGTGCTGGGCAACGCCAATGGCGCGCGTTCCTCTTCGGGCAAGAGCGTGCAACGACCAGGCTTTACGGGCCGCAATGGCCGCTGGTAAAGCAAGATGTCCTTCAGTTTTTCGTGTGCCGTGGCATGGAAGACCACGGGATTGAAGGTTGCCTGTGCGCTCCAGAGTGCGTCGAACTCTGCCTCGATCATGCTTCGATCGATATAGAGGTCGTACTTTTTTTCTATGCGTTTTTTGCCCTCGCTGTTGATGTGGGGTGTTTCCCGGTATCGGGCTCTTACGCCCTGATGAGGAACACCCTCCGGTTTCTTCTGCAGGCGCTGTGTCCACAGCCATTCTCCGACGGTTCTACAGCCGCTGGCCTGTATGTCTTGTCGCAGTTGGCTGGTGGCAGTCTTTAGCGCGCCACTGTCATTGTCATTTTTGTCTGTCTTGCGGTTGCTCTTGAAGCCTCGGCGTTGATTGAGGTGAAATATCGCACGAGCGAATTCACCGGGCGTCAGTGGGCGCGCTAAACCTTCAGCGCGTAAGGCATAGGGATTGAGCCGCTCCAGCGCTTTACGCTGGGCCGCATCTTGCGGGAAAAAGCCGTACTCGAGCAGCGCATCCAGCATGCGGGTTTTTCTGCGCAGCAATCGATCCCGCCGCCGTCTCATGCTGCGCGCCGCGCGGCGCGTCACCGCAAGGGATGAGCCATCCTTGGCATTGCGGCCGTCGCTGAAGATGCGCACGCCCGCTTTGATAATGGCCGTGGGGTGGGCGTCGGCATCAAGGCGGAATATTGCCCAGCCCAGGGACGTGGAGCCCAGGTCGAGGGATAAGCGGTATCTGACTTGCTTTGCCATGATGTCCCTTATTTATTTGTGCCTGTTCGAATTAATTTTAATTTGTAGCAAAGTATGCTAACGTTGTGAACAGTTCACTGGGAATTGCGCTCTGGACGCTAACAAGCAGAAAGATGCACCAAATGGAAGGCCCCGCATGCGGGGCCTTCGTCATTTCTTCGGAGACCCTGCGGACGGGGCGCGCGTGTTTGTTGCGTGGGAGAAAAAGAAAAAGGCCGAAACTCAAGGTTTCGGCCTTTCTGTATGGGGCTTCATGGGTGAATGTTTATCAGCCATGAATTCAAAATTTGGAGCGGGAAACGAGTCTCGAACTCGCGACCTCAACCTTGGCAAGGTTGCGCTCTACCAACTGAGCTATTCCCGCTTGGGTTTCGTTTTTGGCAGTGGTTTGACGCACCGCTGTATTCACGAAAGACGCGCATTATACATGAAAATTTTGATTTGTGCTGGCTGCGGCTTTTTTTGCCGTGCCGCGCCGCGGTCTCGAATCCGCGAGTCGCAGGCTGGCGCCAGACCCATCAATCGTTCAAGTAATATGAGCGAAGACAGAAACTATAGCATAGCTTTTCGTGCCCATGTCAATATCCCTCGCGCCCGCGGCCCAGGATCTGCGCGGTTTGAACACCTTTGGCCTGGCGTCGCGCGCCGACGCTTTCGTCACCCTGGAGGACGAGGCCCAGCTGCCTGCCTTGTCGGCGCTGGCGGCGGCCTATCCCGCCTGTTTCGTGCTGGGCGGCGGCAGCAATCTGGTGCTGGGCGAGACCGTGGACGGCCTGGTGGCGCGGGTGGCCTTGCGCGGCATACGTCTGGTCGAGGCGCGTCCCGATGCATGGATCGTCGAGGCGGCCGCCGGCGAGCGCTGGCATGATTTTGTGGCGCATTGCGTCGAGCAGGGCTGGGATGGGCTGGAAAACCTCGCGCTCATCCCGGGCACGGTGGGCGCCGCGCCGGTCCAGAATATCGGCGCCTACGGGGTGGAGCTGGCGGATCGTTTCGACAGCCTCACCGCCTGGGACTTGCGCGAGGCGCGCGCCGTGCGCTTTTCGGCCGCGGATTGCCGTTTTGCCTATCGCGACAGCGTCTTCAAGCGCGAGCCCGGCCGCTGGCTGATCACCCGGGTGCGCTTTGCCTTGCCGCGCCCCTGGCGCGCCGTGCTGGAGTATCCGGACCTGCAGCGCTGGCCGGCCTTGCAGCAAGGGCCGGCCGATGCGCGCGCCATCTTCCAGGCGGTCTGCGATATCCGCCGCGCCAAGCTGCCCGATCCGGCCGTGGTCGGCAATGCCGGCAGCTTCTTCAAGAATCCCCTGGTCGACGCCGCCACGCGCGAGCGTCTGCAGGCCCGCTTTCCCGGCCTGGTGTCATATCCGCAGCCCGACGGGCGCTATAAGCTGGCCGCCGGCTGGCTGATCGACCAGTGCGGCTGGAAGGGGCGCGGCCTGGGGCCCGCCGCCGTGCACGACCGTCAGGCCTTGGTGCTGGTCAACCGGGGCGGGGCGCGGGCGGCCGATATCCTGGCGCTGGCGGCCGCCATCCAGGATGATGTCATGGCGCGCTATGGCGTGCGGCTGGAGCCCGAGCCCATCGTGGTGCGTTAAGGGACCCTGCATGAAAAAGCCGGCGCGAGCCGGCTTTTTCATGCAGGGTGGCGGCGCGGCTCAGAGCCCGAGCACCGCCTGCATGTCGTACAGGCCGTTGTGCTTGCCGTCGAGGAATTTGGCGGCGCGCACCGCGCCCTCGGCATAGGTGGCGCGGCTGCTGGAGCGGTGGGTGATTTCGATGCGCTCGCCCGTGCCGCAGAAGTAGACCGTGTGGTCGCCGACGATGTCGCCGCCGCGCACCACCGAAAAGCCGATGGTGCCGGGTTTGCGCGGCCCGGTGTCGCCGTGGCGCGTCCAGGTGGCCACGTCGGGCAGGGCGACATTCCAGGCCGAGGCCACGGCTTCGCCCATGGCCAGCGCGGTGCCCGAGGGCGCATCGACCTTATTGCGGTGGTGCGCTTCGAAGACCTCGACGTCATAGCCGCTGTTCAGGATCCGGGCGGCCATGTCCAGCAGCTTGAGCGTGGCGTTGACGCCCACGCTCATATTGGGCGCGAACACCACGGCGATTTTTTGCGCGGCCACTTCGATGGCGGCGCGGCCGGCATCGTCAAAGCCGGTGGTGCCGATGACCATGCGGGTGCCATGGCGCAGGCAGGCCTGCAGGTGCTCCAGCGTGCCTTCGGGGCGGGTGAAGTCGATCAGGCAGTCGGCGCCGGACAGGCTGTCCAGGTCGTCGGTGATCCGCACGCCGGTATCACGGCCCAGGAAGGCTCCGGCATCCTGGCCCAGCGACGGCGAGCCCTTGCGGTCCAGCGCCACGGCGAGTTCGACGCCCTCGGTGTTGAGGACGGCCTCGATCAGCATGTGGCCCATGCGGCCGCTGGCGCCGGCGATTGCAATACGCATTGTCTTTCCTTGGAGCTTACTTGAGGGGTTCGGGCGCATTGCCGGGCAGGCCAGGGTAGGCATTGGTCGGCGAGACCGGCGAGTTCACCTGGATGTGGGGCCGGGCCTGCTCGGCCTTCTCGGCCTTCTCGGCCTGCTCTTCGCGCTTCTCGGCGGTGTCTTCGGTGTTTGCGGCTTTCTCGGCGCGCTCGGCGTCGACCTTGTTGATCTGGAAAGGCTGCAGCTCGGGCTGCTCGTCGCCGCTCCAGCGCACCAGGCGGTCGTTCTCGAAGAAGACCGTGAAGTGGCGTTCTTCGGCCTTGCCATAGCCGGGCTTGAAGTAATAGGGGTAGTCCCAGCGGTCGGCGTGGAGCACGCTGGTCAGCGTCGGGCTGCCCAGGGCGAAGCGCACCTGTTCGCGCGACATGCCGGGCTGCAGCAGCGCGACCTGTTCGCGGGTGATCCAGTTGCCTTGCTGCATGTCCGCGCGATAGGGGAAGCCCCATTTGCCGGAAGAGCAGCCGGCCAGGGCCGCGGCCAGTACCAGGGTTCCCAGCACTGCCTTGATGGGCCGGGAGGGATTACGAGCAATCATGGACACTACGCGCCCCTATTATTGGAAACGGACAAAACCGTTATCATAAAGGTTTAAATAACGGATAGTTCCGCAAGGCAGCGGGAATTGGGGCTCTGCCAGCCAATGTCTTGTAGGCCGTTTCATCATGCGAGGCGGCGGTGCGGAAATGGGGCCGCATTACTAGACCCAGGTTGGGCCGGGCTCCGGCGCCGCGCCTCAGTGGACGGAGAGCGACTACATGAGCGACCAAAGCGAATTGAAGAACATGGGCTTGAAGGCGACGTTTCCCCGCCTCAAGATTCTCGACATTTTCCGCAAGTCGGACCAGCGCCACCTCAGCGCCGAAGACGTCTATCGCGCCCTCATCGGCGAGAGCGTCGAAATCGGCCTGGCTACCGTGTATCGCGTCCTCACCCAGTTCGAGCAGGCAGGCATCCTGAGCCGCAGCCAGTTCGACACGGGCAAGGCGGTGTTTGAACTCAACGACGGTGATCACCACGATCACCTCATCTGCACCAACTGTGGCAAGGTGGTGGAGTTTTCCGATGTCGACATCGAAAAGCGCCAGCACAAGGTCGCCAAGGACAATGGCTTTGTGCTCGAAAGCCATGCCATGGTGCTGTATGGTATTTGCTCGGACTGCCAGCGCGCCCGTTGATCGCGCCCAGCGCAGCACTCAAGCCCCGGCCCAGGCCGGGGCTTTTTTTGTCCGCGCGCCGGACGATCAGGCCGCGCGGGTGTTCTGCAGCATCTCGCGCGCGTGGTCGCGCGTGGTGGACGTGATGGTGATGCCGCCCAGCATGCGGGCCACTTCTTCGATGCGCTCGTCGGCGTCGAGTTCGACGATGCGCGAGCGCGTGACGCCGCCTTTTTCGGTCTTGCTGACGCGGAATTGGTGGTTGCCGCAGGCCGCCACCTGGGGCAGGTGGGTGACGCACAGCACCTGATGGCGCCCGCCCAGCTCGTGCAACAGCTTGCCCACGACCTCGGCCACTGCGCCGCCCACGCCGCTGTCGACTTCGTCGAAGATCAGGGTGGGCACGCGCGCCGCGCGGCTGGCGATCACCGACAGCGCCAGCGAGATGCGCGAGAGTTCGCCGCCAGAGGCCACTTTGGCCAGCGGCCGGGGGGTGGTGCCGGCATGGCCGGCGACCAGGAATTCGACGGTTTCATTGCCCTGGGCGCTGGCCGGACCGGCCGCGAGGGCCGCCTCGAAGCGGCCGCCGCTCATGGATAGGGTCTGCATGGCCTGGGTGACCTGCTTGCCCAGGTCGCGGGCGACCTTGCGGCGCGCCTCGGTCAGCAGCGCCGCGGCGCTGTCATATTGCGCCCGCGCGGCCTCGGCCTGGGCGCGCAGGGCGTCGACATCGCCGGCGGCCTGCAGCTGGGCCAGCTGCTCGCGCAGCGAGCCGTGCAGGGCGGCCAGGTGCTCGGGCTCGGTCTTGAACTTGCGCGCGGTTTCGAAGACGGCGCTCAGGCGCGCCTCGGCCGCATTCAGGCGGTCCGGATCCAGGTCGACGCGGCTCAGGTAGTTGTTCAGGTCGGAGACGGCTTCGCTCATGGCGATGCGCGCCGATTCCAGCTCTTCGGCGATGCCGCCCAGGCCGCTGTCGTGGCGCTGCATCTGTTGCAGGCGATGGCTGGCCGCGTTCAGGCGCGACAGCGCCGAGTCCTGTTCGCCATCCAGGGCTTCGAGAATCTGGCTGGCGCCATCGAGCAGCGATTGGGCATGCGACAGACGGCTGTGTTCGGCCTGCAGCGCGTCCCATTCGCCTTCGGCCAGGTTGAGGCGGTCCAGGTCTTCGGTCTGCCATTGCAGGCGTTCGCGCTCGGCGGCCAGCGCTTCGGCGTCTTGCTCGGCGGTTTCGAGCTGGCGAGCCAGGCCGCGCCAGTGCTTCCAGGCCTGCGCCACGACCTGGCGCAGCTCGCCATGCCCGCCATGCGCGTCCAGCAGCTCGCGCTGCGCGTCGGGGCGCATCAGGCTTTGGTGAGCATGTTGGCCATGGATGTCGACCAGGGTGTCGCCCAGTTCGCGCAGCTGTGTGACGGTGGCGGGCATGCCGTTGATATAGGCGCGGCTGCGCCCCTGGGCATCGATGACGCGGCGCAGCGACAGCTCTTCGGCGGGCTCGAGTTCGCGCTCGGCCAGCCAGGCCGACAGGTGCGCGGGCGTGTCGAAGATGGCCGTGATATCGGCCCTGGCCGCGCCTTCGCGCAGCACGCTGGCGTCGCCGCGCTCGCCCAGTGCCAGGGCCAGCGCGTCGATCAATATGGATTTGCCCGCGCCGGTTTCGCCCGTGAATACGGTGAAACCGGCGCCGAAATGGATTTCCGTCTGTTCGACGATGACGAAGTCGCGGATATGCAGGGTTCGCAACATGGCGGGCGCTGCCGGGATTACTCGATGTTGTCGGTGGCCTGCGGCATCAGATTCCAATGCAGCTTGCGGCGCAGGGTGGAGAAAAAGCTGTAGCCCTGGGGATGAACCAGGCGGGCGGTATGCGGGGCGCGCTGCACGGTGATGCGGTCGCCCAGTTGCAGATCCGACCAGGTCTGCATGTCGAAGTGCACCGAGGCGCCGGTCTCGACGCGGCCGATGGCCGTCAGCGTCATATTGAGCACGCCGGTGTCGGGAATCACGATGGGCCGGTTGGACAGGCTTTGCGGCGCCACCGGCACCAGGACCATGGCGTTCAGGCCCGGATGCAGCAGGGGGCCGGCGGCCGACAGCGCATAGGCCGTCGACCCCGTGGGCGTGGCGATGATGAGGCCGTCGGCGCGCTGGGTATACATATAGACGCCGTCCAGCTCGACGCGCATCTCGATCATGCCGCCGCGCCCGGCGCGGTTGAGCACCACGTCGTTCAGCGCCGAGGCGGAATACATCTGCGCGTCGCCGCGCCACACGCTGCCTTGCAGCAGCATGCGCTCTTCGATCTGGAAGTTGCCGTCCAGCACGCGCGCCAGCGCTTGGCGGGCGTCCTGCAGCGGGATATCGGTGATGAAGCCCAGGCGCCCGTGGTTGATGCCCACCAGCGGCACTCCATACGGCGCCAGGTGGCGGGCCGCGCCCAGCACCGTGCCGTCGCCGCCCATGACCACGGCCAGGGAGGCGGATTCGCCGATTTCCTGCAGCGTGGCTTCGGGGAACTCATGGACCCCGGTGTTGCGCGCCGTATCGGCGTCGACCAGGACGCGCCGGCCTGCCTGCGTGAGCATGTCGGCCAGGGCGCGCAGGGGAGCGTCCAGGCCGGTGTCCTGGTAGCGTCCGATCAGGGCGACGATAGGAAAGTGCATGAGCGGGTTTCAGTGGATTCGTGAGGCGTATCAGGCGATTATATGGGGCCGCATATCATGTCGGAGGACAAAAATCGCCTCCTGGCAAAACTTTCCATAAAATACACATATGGACGACCGCGCACGAGCTTTGTTGAAAGCGTTGATTGAACGCTATATCGCCGACGGGCAACCGGTAGGTTCGCGCACGCTTTCAAAGGTATTCGACCTTTCTCCGGCCACCATCCGCAACGTGATGGCCGACCTGGAGGAGCTGGGTCTGATCCACAGCCCCCACACCTCGGCCGGCCGCGTGCCCACTCCGCGGGGCTACCGCATGTTCGTGGATTCCCTGCTGGCCGTCCATCCCTATCAGTTCGAGCCGGCCAATATGGGCGAGCTGCTGCCCATGGTCGAGCCCAGCCGGGCCGTCAACGCGGCCGCGGCCCTGCTGTCCAACCTGACACAGTTCGCCGGCGTGGTGCTCACGCCCAAGCGGGCGCAGGTGTTTCGCCAGATCGAATTCGTGCGCCTGACCGACAAGCGGGTGCTGCTCATCATCGTCACGCCCGATGGCGACGTGCAGAACCGCATCATGCAGGTGCAGCGCGACTACGCCGAGAGCGAACTCGTCGAAGCGGCCAATTTCTTCAACCAGCACTTCTCCGGCAAGTCCTTCGACGCGGTGCGCCGCACGCTGTCGACCGAGCTGACCCAGCTGCGCGAGGATATCTCGCGCCTGATGCAGGCGGCGGTGGAGGCCGGCGCCGAGGCCGCCGACGAGGGAGATTCCGTGGTCATTTCGGGCGAGCGCAAGCTGCTGGATGTGACCGACATCGCCTCCGACATGGACCGGCTGCGCAAGATGTTCGCGCTGTTCGAAAAGAAAACCGATCTGCTGCAGCTGCTGGACGTCTCCAGCCGTGCCCAAGGCGTGCAGATCTATATCGGCGGGGATTCCCAGCTGGTGCCCATGGACGAAGTCACCGTGGTGACGGCGCCTTATGGCGTGGACGGCCAGATCGTCGGCACGCTGGGCGTGATCGGCCCGACCCGGATGTCCTATGAGCGCGTGATACCCATCGTCGATATCACCGCCCGGCTGCTGTCCAACGCGCTCAGCCACAATCAATAATTCCAACAACAACGGCATCCCGCGGGGGGTGCCCCCGGGAGAGGTCTGTGTTTCTTCGGCTGTTCAAGTACTTGTGGCCCGAGCGCTTTCTGGCGGAGCCGGCGCGCGGCGAAGACCCGTTCGATGACCATCCGCCGCCCCGCGGCCCGGGCCGCGCCGGCGTGCTGCTGGTCAACCTGGGCACCCCGGAGACGCCGTCCAAGGCCGATATCCGCAAATACCTGGGCGAATTCCTGTCCGATCCGCGCGTCATCGAGATCCCCGGCTACCTCTGGAAACCCATCCTGCACGGGCTGGTGCTGACGCTGCGGCCCAAGAAACTGGCGCCGCGCTATGCGGGCATCTGGCTGGAAGGCGGCTCGCCGCTCATGGTGTACAGCCGCCAGCAGGCCGAGGGCCTGGCCGCCGCGCTTGCCGAGCGCGGCCTGGACGTGCCGGTGGCCCTGGCCATGCGCTATGGCCAGCCTTCGGTGGCCGAGGGCATCACGCGCCTGCGCGAGCAGGGCTGCGACCACATCCTGGCGCTGCCCCTTTATCCTCAGTATGCGGCCAGCACGACCGCGACCGCGGTGGACGCCGTCACGCGCCATGCCGCGCGCCTGCGCGACCAGCCGGCCCTGCGCTTCGTCAAGCGCTTCTACGACGACCCCGCCTATCTCGACGCGCAGGCCGAGCGCATCCGCGCTTTCTGGGACGCGCAGGGCAGGCCGCAGAAGCTGCTGATGAGTTTTCATGGGCTGCCCCGCTACTCCATCGAACTGGGCGATCCTTATTACCGCGATTGCCTGGAGACCGCCCGGCTGCTGCGCGAACGTCTGGGCCTGGCGCCCGAGCAGGTCGAGGTGGCTTTCCAGAGCCGCTTTGGCTCGGCGCGCTGGATGGAACCCTATACCGAGCCCACCCTCAGGGAGCTGGCCCGCCAGGGCGTGACCGAGGTCGATGTGGTCTGCCCCGGTTTCGTGGCCGACTGCCTGGAAACCCTGGAAGAAATCGACCAGGAGTGCCGCCACGCATTCATGGAGGCCGGCGGCAAGCGCTTCCGTTACATCCCGGCGCTCAATGACAGCCCGCTGTGGGTGGCGGGCCTGGCCGACCTGGTCCAGAACCAGTTGCAAGGTTGGCCGGCCACGCGCCGGCCAATCGCGTAAACTGAAGTCGGCTGGCACGCCTGCGTGCCCAGGCATTGTCTATTCCGCGAAAGCCTTTTCAAGGAGACGGCAAGATGACACCCCCCACCCGCCCCAGCGTGGGCACCTCCGGCGCGCCCGGTCACGGCGATCTCAAGGAAGACGAGGTCGAACGGGATCTCGACGAGGCGCTGATGGAGACCTTTCCGGCCAGCGACCCCATCGCCATCACGCCCGAGGAAGACCGTCCGGACCTGATCGACGAAGCCCTGGAGGAGTCTTTCCCGGCCAGCGACCCTCCGGCGCCGGCCCAGCCCCGCAAGAAGTAAACCCCGGGCCCGTTCGCGATGCGGCGGGCCTTGGTCCTTTTTGACCCGTACCCCCCTTGAAACCAGGGAAGCGGCCCTCATTTAGGGGCTGATACCGCACTTTCCCTATTCTGGAGGATTCTCATGACGGCACCCCAAGAGCCTGTCGACCAAGACGCCGGCGCCGATCTGCCCGCTGATGACCTGCAGGCCGAACTGGCCGCCGTTCGCGCCGAACTGGCCGCCGCCCAGGCCCAGGCCCAGGCCCAGCAAGAACAGGCGCTGCGCGCCATGGCCGAAGCCGAGAATGTTCGCCGCCGCGCCCAGGAGGATGTCTCCAAGGCGCGCAAATTCGGAATCGAATCCTTCGCCGAGAGCCTCGTGCCGGTCAAGGACAGCCTGGAGGCCGCCTTGGCCCAGCCCGACCAGACCGTCGCCGCCCTGCGCGAAGGCGTGGAAGTCACCCTCAGGCAGCTGACATCCGCCTTCGAGCGCAATCTCCTGAAAGAGGTCGCGCCGGCTCCGGGAGACAAATTCGATCCGCATCTGCACCAGGCGATCTCCTCGGTGCCTGCCGAGCAGCCGGCCAATACCGTGGTGCAGCTGCTGCAAAAGGGCTATGTCATTGCCGACCGGACCCTGCGCCCCGCGCTGGTGGTGGTGTCGGCGGGTTGACCCTCCCTGTTGAAGACGCGGCCATGAGCGGCTTTGATCCCAGCCAGGTGTTCGAAACCTTCGGCATGTCGCCGGTATCGAGCGCTAATTTCGACGAAATCGTCGTTAATTCGGCGGGTGATGATCTGCGCTGCGTCTTTCTCTGGGGCGAGGACTGCTACAACTGCAATATTTTCAAGCAGACGGCGCTGTTGCACCGCGACGCCCTGCTGGAGCTGGGCCTGTCCTGGTTTCAGGCGGACGTCTACGCGGATCCCGGGCTTGGCCAGCGTTTCGGTCTGCATGGTGTGCCGACTTTTGTGCTGTTCCGTGGCGGCAAGCGCCTGGGCCGGATCACCGGCTGGCCCGGCCTGCCGCAATTCAGCGGGGCCATCCGGCGGCTGCAAATCGGATCTTGAAAAACCCTGCGGTCATCCCCAGTTAGGCTGGGACTGTGATTTTTTCGACTAATTCGATCAATAACTGATTCTTCAAGGTACTCCTACCATGAGCAAAATCATCGGCATCGACCTGGGTACGACCAACAGCTGCGTGGCAGTCATGGACGGCGGCCAGGTCAAGATCATTGAAAACGCCGAGGGCGCCCGCACGACGCCCTCCATCGTCGCCTACATGGAAGACGGCGAAATCCTGGTCGGCGCCCCGGCCAAGCGCCAGGCGGTCACCAATCCCAAGAACACCCTGTACGCGGTCAAGCGCCTGATCGGACGCAAGTTCGACGAAAAAGCGGTGCAGAAGGACATCCACCTGATGCCCTACAGCATCGTCAAGGCCGACAACGGCGACGCCTGGGTCGAAGTGCGCGGCAAGAAGCAAGCGCCTCCCCAAGTGTCGGCCGAAGTGCTGCGCAAGATGAAGAAGACCGCCGAGGACTACCTGGGCGAGCCGGTCACCGAGGCCGTCATCACGGTGCCCGCCTACTTCAACGACAGCCAGCGCCAGGCCACCAAGGACGCCGGCCGCATCGCCGGTCTCGAAGTCAAGCGCATCATCAACGAGCCGACCGCGGCCGCGCTGGCCTTCGGCCTGGACAAGGCCGAGAAGGGCGACCGCAAGATCGCCGTCTATGACCTGGGCGGCGGCACCTTCGATATCTCCATCATCGAAATCGCCGATGTCGATGGCGAAAAGCAATTCGAAGTGCTGTCGACCAACGGCGACACCTTCCTGGGCGGCGAAGACTTCGACCAGCGCATCATCGACTACATCATCGGTGAGTTCAAGAAAGAACAGGGCGTGGACCTGTCCAAGGACGTGCTGGCCCTGCAGCGCCTGAAGGAAGCCGCCGAAAAGGCCAAGATCGAGCTGTCCTCCAGCCAGCAGACCGAGATCAACCTGCCGTACATCACGGCCGATGCCTCGGGTCCCAAGCACCTGAACCTGAAGATCACGCGCGCCAAGCTGGAAGCCCTGGTCGAAGAGCTCATCGAGCGCACCATCGAACCCTGCCGCGTCGCCATCAAGGATGCCGGCGTCAAGGTCTCGGACATCGATGATGTCATCCTGGTCGGCGGCATGACCCGCATGCCCAAGGTGCAAGAGAAGGTCAAGGAGTTCTTCGGCCGCGAGCCGCGCAAGGACGTCAACCCCGACGAGGCCGTCGCCGCCGGCGCCGCCATCCAGGGTTCCGTGCTGTCGGGCGACCGCAAGGACGTGCTGCTGCTGGACGTCACCCCGCTCTCCCTGGGTATCGAAACCCTGGGCGGCGTGATGACCAAGATGATCCAGAAGAACACGACCATCCCGACCCGCTTCTCGCAGACCTTCTCGACCGCCGATGACAACCAGCCGGCCGTGACCATCAAGGTCTTCCAGGGCGAGCGCGAAATCGCCGCGGGCAACAAGGGCCTGGGCGAGTTCAACCTCGAAGGGATCCCGCCGGCGCCGCGCGGCATGCCGCAGATCGAAGTCACGTTCGACATCGACGCCAACGGCATCCTGCACGTCTCGGCCAAGGACAAGGGCACGGGCAAGGAAAACAAGATCACCATCAAGGCCAACTCCGGTCTGTCGGAAGACGAGATCCAGCGCATGGTCAAGGATGCCGAGGCCAATGCCGAGGAAGATCACCGCATCGCCGAGCTGGCCCTGGCGCGCAACCAGGCTGACGGCCTGGTGCATGCGACGCGCAAGTCGCTCACCGAGTACGGCGACAAGCTGGAAGTGGCCGAGAAGGAAAGCATCGAAAAGGCCCTGAAGGACGTCGAAGACGTGCTCAAGTCGGGCGACAAGGCCGAAATCGACGCCAAGGTCGAGGCGCTGACGCAGGCTTCGCAGAAGCTGGGCGAGAAGATGTACGCCGATGCCCAGGCCCAGCAGGCCGCGCAACAGGCGGCTCACCAGCAGGCGGCCGACAACGCCAAGCCGGTGGATGACAATGTCGTCGACGCCGACTTCAAGGAAGTCAAGCGCGACAACTGATGTTCGTTCTATGATGCAAGGCTTCGCCCGGTAACTGGACTCTGGTTATCGGGCGGATGTTTTTCATCCGTCCCCCGAAAATTGGCTCTTTCCGGAGCCCTGATTGATCATGGCAAAACGCGATTTTTACGAAGTCCTGGGTGTGGCCAAGAACGCCTCGGACGACGAACTGAAGAAGGCCTACCGGAAGCTGGCCATGAAGTACCACCCGGACCGCAATCCGGGCAACAAAGAAGCCGAGGAAAAATTCAAGGAAGCCAAGGAGGCCTACGAAGTCCTGGGCGACGAGCAAAAGCGCGCCGCTTATGATCGCTATGGCCATGCGGGCGTGGACCCGAATGCCGCCGGCGGGGCCGGCATGGGCGGCGGTTTTGCCGACGCCTTTGGCGATATCTTCGGCGAGATTTTCGGCGGCGGGCGCCGCGCCGGCGGCGGGCCCCAGGTCTACCGGGGCGCGGACCTGAAGTACGCGCTGGAGATCACGCTGGAGCAGGCCGCCAGCGGTTTCGAAACCGAAATCCGCGTTCCCAGCTGGGAAAACTGTGATACCTGCCACGGCTCGGGCGCCAAGCCCGGCACCACGCCCAAGACCTGCCGCACTTGCGGCGGCTCGGGGGCCGTGCGCATGCAGCAAGGCTTTTTCAGCGTGCAGCAGACCTGCCCGACCTGCCATGGCAGCGGCAAGGAGATCACCGATCCCTGCCCGAGCTGCGACGGGGTGGGCCGCACGCGCCGCAACAAGACGCTGCAGGTCAAGATTCCGGCCGGCATCGATGACGGCATGCGCATCCGCTCCGCCGGCAACGGCGAGCCGGGCGTCAATGGCGGCCCGGCGGGCGATCTCTACGTCGAGATCCATATCAAGCAGCACCGCATCTTCCAGCGCGACAACGATGATCTGCATTGCGAGCTGACCATCCCCTTCACCACGGCGGCCCTGGGCGGCGAGCTGCAGGTGCCGACGCTGGGCGGCAAGGCCGAGATCTCCATCCCGGAGGGCACGCAGTCGGGCAAGACTTTCCGTCTGCGCGGCAAGGGCATACGCGGCGTGCGCTCCTCCTACCCGGGCGATCTGTATTGCCATGTGGTGGTCGAGACGCCGGTGCGCCTGAGCGACGAGCAAAAGAACATCCTGCGTCAGTTCGAGGCTTCGCTCAATGACGGGGGTGATCGCCACTCGCCGCAAAGCAAGTCCTGGACCGATCGCGTGAAGGAATTCTTCAGCTGATCGCGGCGCCCGGCCGCGGTCCCGATGTGAAAAACCCCGCAAGCTGGACGCGAGTCCAGCCTGCGGGGTTTTTGTTTGGATTGCTCAGGGCGCGGCTTTCTGCTTGGCGAAGTCGCCCGCCACCGCGGTGCTGAAACCCTCGGGCTTGAGGTATTTCTTCAGGGCGGCATTGACCGCGGCCGGCGTGAGCGCGGCGAGCTTTTTATCGACCTCGGCCGACCAGGCGAAGCTGCGCTGGGTGCGCATATAGGTCATCCAGTTGGAGGCCAGGACGTCATCCTGGGCGCGCGCCAGGCTGCGATAGTTGAGCAGGGCGGCGATGCCGTCGCGCACTTCCTTGTCGCTGAAGCCTTCTTTCAGCACGCGCGCCAGCTCTTCGGAAATGGCCGTTTCCAGGCGCGTCCGGTTCTCGGGGGCGTAGATGGCGTAGACCGTCCAGCTGGAGCTGGGCTCATAGGAAGAGATCGAGAGGTTGCTGCGGACGTTATAGGACAGCCCATCGGTTTCGCGCACCCGATGCCACAGGCGCGAGGTCTCGGAGGTGCCCAGCAGGAAGTTGGCCAGGTAGAGCGGGACGTAATCCGGGTTGGTGTCCTGCAGTTGCAGGGGCATGCGCGAGATATAGAAGGCATTGGCCTTGTCCGGCGTTTCGATGGTGAAACGCTCGGCCTTGACCTGGCGGAAGGGGTCGGGGATGCGGGTATAGGCCGGGGCGCGCTTCCAGCCATCCAGGCCTTTCTTGAGCGCGGCCTCGACGGCGGCCGGGTCGAAATCGCCCACGGCCGACAACTTGACCTGGCCCGCGCCGTAGAAACGCTCATGGGCCTGGACCACGGCCTCGCGGGTCAGCCCGCGGATATTGGACAGCGCTTCGTCGAAGGTCGGCACGTAGCGGATGTCGTCGGGCTTCCAGGGGTTGTTGTGGCGGGCCAGCGCGCGCGAGGCCAGGGCCGTGGGCTCGGTCATCGCGCTCTGGATGGCCGTGGCCGATTGGCGCTTGTATTCGTCAAGCTGCTCCTGGGGGAAGCTGGCGTTGCGGGTGATGTCCAGCATCAGTTCGACCAGCGCCGGCAGGTTCTGGCCGGTGGTCGACATGCTGATGGACAGGTCGGTGCCGGCGCCGTTGATGGAGACATCGGCCTGCAGCTGGTCGATGCGGTCGCTGATCTGCTGGCGCGTCAGGGCGGGCGTGCCTCGGGCGAGCAGGTCGGCCACGGCGCCGATGGCGGTGCGCTGCCCGCGCAGGCTGTCGGCGTCGCCGAACTGCACCAGCAGGTCGGCCTGCACGCGGTTGCCGCGCGTGGCCTTGGGCAGCAGGGCCAGCTCGACGGGGCCGTTGGGCAGGTCCAGGCGGCGGCGCTGGGTCAGCTTGTCGATATTGGCGGGGGTGGGGTCGAAGGCGTCCGCGGCCTTGAAATCCGGGTCGCCCTTGTAGTCCTTGAAAACAGCGCTGAGGTCGGGGCGGGTCTCCTGGGGCGCGCGCTGCGGCTTGTCGGTGGGGATGTAGCGGCCGGCGACGCGGTTGCTCTGGCGCAGATAGGTATCGGCCACGCGCTGGACGTCGGCCAGCTTGGCTTCGCGGACACGGTCGCGCTGCAGGAAGAACAGGCGCCAGTCGCCCGTGGCGATGGCCTCGGAGAGGGCCACGCCGACTTTTTCCGGGTCGCTATAGGTCTGCTGCCAGGCGGTCAGCCATTTGTTGCGGGCGCGCTCCAGCTCCTCGCCGGTGAAGGGCTGGCTGGAGACGGTCTCCAGCGTCTTGGTCAGGGCGGCGAGCGCCGCGTCCTGGTCCATGCCGGGCTGCAATTGAGCGCCGAACATGGCCACGCCGGGATCGCGCTGGTCCATCGTGAAGCCGAATACGTCGGAGGCCAGCTTGGTGGGCACCAGGGCGTGATACAGGCGTCCGGACGGCGTGTCCGAGAGCATGACGGTGGCCAGGTCCATGGGAATGAAATCAGGGCTGCCGGCGGCCGGGATGTGGTACATGGCCGCCACCAGCGGCGTGCCGCCGGCCCGCCGCAGCGTCACCGAGCGCTCGCCATCCTGGGCCGGCTCGACGGTGTACTCGCGCCGCAGCTGGCGCTTGGGCTTGGGCAGCTTGCCCAGGGTGGCCTCGATGTCGGTCAGCACGGTCTTGGGGTCGAACTTGCCGGCGACGATGAGCACGGCGTTGTCCGGCTGGTAATACTCATGATAGAAGGCGCGCAGCTGGCCGACATCGACGTTTTCGACATCCGAGCGCGCGCCGATGGTGTTCTTGCCGTAGCTGTGCCACTGGTAGGCGGCGGCCTGCATCTTCTGCATGAGAATGCGGAAAGGATTGTTTTCGCCGCTTTCCATCTCATTGCGCACCACCGTCATTTCGGAGTCCAGGTCCTCCTTGGCGATCAGGGAGTTGACCATGGCGTCGGCCTGCCAGCCCAGGTACCAGCGCAGCGTTTCCGGATTGGCGGCGAAGCTGGCGAAGTAGTTGGTGCGGTCGGTGGAGGTCGAGCCATTGGCCTGCAGCCCGCGGCGCGAGAATTCGCCCAGCGCATTGCGCGTGGTGGGCGTGCCCTTGAAGAGCATGTGTTCCAGCAGGTGGGCCATGCCGGTCTGGCCGTAGTTTTCGTTGCGAGAACCGACCAGATAGGTCATGTTGACGGTCGTTGTGGGCTTGGAGGCGTCCGGCACCAGCAGCACGCGCAAGCCGTTGTCCAGCCTGTATTCGGTGATGCCTTCGATGGAGGCGACCTCGGTGGCCTTGGGGGACGGAGCCGCCCCGGCCTGCAGGCCCAGGAAGGAGGCGACCAGCACGGCACTCAGGCGGCTGGCGAAACCGGTCAGCGTGAGACGCATATTGAGGATCCTTTGCAACGGCGAAGTGCTTTGAGTGTATACGCTGGAAAGGGTTCAGCCCGTCCCCCTCGCCAGAAGGAGACGCTTGTAGGGGACGCAGCCGCCGCAGTACGCTGGGCACGGTGGGCGCATCGCCGCCCACCCCCGACGGGTTGTGCGACAGCTCCCCGGCTACCCGTCCATCGCCTCCACGCCGCTGCCTTGCCGGCGCGTGCGCTTGCCAGATCGCGCTCCCTGCCGTGGCCGGCCGCTGCCGCCACGCCCCTCCGGAGGATGTTTCCCATGTTGACCGATACCGTCACGCGAGCCCTTTCTTTCCTGTTTGGCCGTTCCCTGACGCAAGACCATATCCGCGGCCAGTTCCGCTATGCCTATGCCAGTGAGGACGGCCGCTATGTCGCCATATTCACGCACGATGCCACCACCTATGTGGTCGATGTCAACGGCGAGCGTTACCACCTTGAGCCCGGCGTGCAGCCTTGCGGCTTCTCGGGACATGTGCTTGAGGTCGAGATCGCGCGCGGCATCGCGGCCAATGATCTGTTCGACCTGGACATGGATGCCGAGGAAATCGCCTGGCGGGGCTGCCCAGCCTCTCGGGCGAGCGGCCGGGTGGCCTGAGGCGCCGGCCTATTTCGCCAGCAGCCGCATGGCCTGCTCCAGGCCGGCCACCGTCACCGGGAACATCCTCTCCTGCATGATGTCGCGCATGAGGGCGATGGACTGCCGGTACTGCCAATAGGCCGAAGGCTCGGGATTGAGCCAGACGGCCTTGGGCCAGGCATCGAGCAGGCGGCGCATCCACACCGCGCCCGGCTCCTTGTTGTAGTGTTCGACCGAGCCGCCGGGCTGCAGGATCTCGTATGGGCTCATGGTGGCGTCTCCGACGATGATGAGACGCCAGTCGGGGTTGTACTTGCGCAGCACGTCCCAGGTGTCGAAGCGCTCGTTCTTGCGGCGGGCGTTGCTCTGCCACAAGGACTCGTAGGGGCAGTTGTGGAAGTAATAGACGTCCAGGTTGTGGAATTCGCTGCGCGCGGCCGAGAATAGTTCTTCGACGCGCGCGATGTGGTCGTCCATGCTGCCGCCCACGTCCAGCAGCATCAGCACCTTGACGTTGTTGCGCCGCTCGGGCACCAGGCGCAGGTCCAGATAGCCGGCATTGCGCGCGGTGCTGGCGATGGTGTCGTCCAGGTCCAGCTCCAGGTCGGCGCCTTCGCGCGCGAAGCGGCGCAGGCGCCGCAGGGCGACCTTGAAGTTGCGCGTCCCCAGCTCGACCTGGTCATCGTAGTCACGGAACTGCCGCATGTCCCAGACCTTGACGCCGGTGCGATGGCCCGCCGACTCCCCTCCCACCCGGATGCCCTCGGGGTGGTAGCCGCCATTGCCGAAGGCCGAGCTGCCGCCGGTGCCTATCCATTTGTTGCCGCCGGCATGGCGCTCTTGCTGTTCGGCCAGCCGCTGCTTGAAAAGCGCCATGAGCTTGTCCCAGCCATGGCGCTGGATGGCGGCCCTTTCTTCGTCGGTCAGGCTTTTTTCGAACTGCTTGATCAGCCAGTCCAGCGGGATCTCGCGGTCGGCTGGTAGAACGGCCTCGATCTTCTTGTAATAGCTGCCGAAGGCCTGGTCATAGCGGTCGAACAGGCTTTCGTCCTTGACCAGGGTGGTGCGGGCGAGAAAGTAGAAATCGTCCAGCGTCGGCGGCATCACCTGGGCGCGCAGCGCTTCGAGCAAGGTCAGGTATTCGTTGACCGAGACCGGCAGCCGGTGCGCGCGCAGGTGATAGAAGAAGTCGGTCAGCATGTCGGTCAGCGGCGTTGCGCGTTGCGGGCCATGCTGGCGAGGCGGTCCAGCAGCTGGACATCCTGCTCGTTCTTGAGCAGCGCGCCGGCCAGGATGGGGACGGCGGCGTGGGCGTCGATGCGCTCGGCCTCAATGCCTTCGGCCAGCAGCAGCCGCAGCCAGTCCAGCAGCTCGGAGGTGGACGGTTTTTTCTTCAGGCCGGGCGCTTCGCGCAGCGCGAAAAAAGTGTCTAGCGCCGCGCGCAGCACATCCTCGCGCAATTGCGGGAAATGCACGGCGACGATGTCGCGCATGGTCTCGCGCTCGGGGAAGCGGATGTAGTGGAAGAAGCAGCGGCGCAGGAAGGCGTCGGGCAGGTCTTTCTCGTTGTTGGAGGTGATGATGACCAGGGGACGGTGGCGCGCGGCGATGGTCTGGCGCGTCTCGTACACATGGAATTCCATGCGGTCCAGTTCGCGCAGCAGGTCGTTGGGAAACTCGATGTCGGCCTTATCGATCTCGTCGATGAGCAGCACGACCGGCTCCTCGGCTTCAAAGGCCTGCCACAAAGTGCCTTGCACGATGTAGTTGCGGATGTCGCGGACTTTCTCGTCGCCCAGCTGCGAGTCGCGCAGGCGCGAGACCGCGTCATATTCGTAAAGCCCCTGGTGAGCCTTGGTGGTGGACTTGATGTGCCATTGCAGCAGGGGCCGGCCCAGCGCGCGGGCGACTTCTTCGGCCAGCATGGTCTTGCCGGTGCCCGGCTCGCCCTTGATGAGCAGCGGGCGCTGCAGCGTCAGCGCCGCGTTGACGGCAAGTTTGAGGTCATCGGTGGCAACGTAGCGGTCGGTGCCTTCGAAGCGTTCGGGGCTTGCGGCGGTGGAGGATTGGGGCATGGAGACGAAACTCGGTTTAGGCTATGCGGGTTAGCCCGCCTGTGCGGCGGAAAGACGAAAGGCTTGGTTTCGCAACAATTATCGTACAATCGCCTGGATTTGCGGCCGGGCTTGGCCCGAAGCCTTTCACAGCCCCGTTTCAGCCATTCCAAGAGTCACTCCAATGAAGTCGCGAACCTCGATGAAGTGCAAGTTGTATGTGCTGTCCGTAGTAGCCTCCTGTGCGATCTCAGGCCCCGCGTGGGCCGCCGATGCGCCGTCGGCCGGCAATGTCCAGAATGCCCGGGACAAGATCTCGATGTGCATAGGGTGCCACGGCATCCCCGGATACAAGGCCTCTTTCCCCGAGCTGTACCACGTCCCCATGATTGCGGGCCAGAACGCCAAGTACATCGAGGCGGCCCTCAATGAGTACAAGAAAGGCGCGCGCAGCCACCCGACGATGGACGCCATCGCGGGCAGCCTGTCGGATCAGGATATCGCTGATCTGGCCGCGTACTACTCCCAACTCAAATAAACGGGGCAAACCATGAAACGCTTGATGCTTGCCCTTGCGGGCGCTTCCTTGTTGGCCGCCTCCGCGCAGGCCCAGGACCTGGCCGCCGGGCGCGCGGTGTTCGAGAAGTTCAATTGCGCGTCCTGCCATGGCGCGGATGCGCGCAACTCGGTGCAGCCGGAGTATCCGGTGCTGGCCGGCCAGCATGCGGATTATCTTGCTCACGCGCTCAAGGCCTACAAGCGCGGCGCGGCGGGCAGCGCGGCCACCGCCAATGTGCGCAAGAACCCCATCATGGGGGCGTTCGCGGCCCAGCTATCGGATCAGGACATCGCCAATGTCACGGTCTGGCTGGCTTCGCTGCCCGGCCCCTTGAGCGTGCACAAATAAGGCGGTTCAGCGCTCGGCGCGCTGGCGGATGAGGTCGATGTAGACATCGCTGTCCAGCGCCGCGCCCAGGCGCTGCGCTTCCCAGACCACCTGGCCCAGGCACTCCATGATTTCATGGGCGGCCTGGTGCGCATCCATGCGGCGCACCAGCCTCTGGTAGGCGTCGCGGATGCCACGCGGGTGGTCGATGGACAGCTGCTCGGCGATGGCCAAATGCATGGACAGGTGCAGAAAGGGATTGGTGCGCCCCTTCTCGACCGGGTATTCGGCCGTCATGGCCTCCGGGCTCTCGAGATCGCCGTGGTACTCGGGGTGTTCGAGCATCCAATCCAGCGCCATCGACTCCAGCGGCGTGAGGACCTCGCTCGCCCGATGCTTGCGCCAGGTTTCGATAAAGAATTCGCGAACTTGGTCGCGCGAGGGATTGAACATCGTTACGCCAGGGAAAAGTGCTTGCAGGCCCATATTTTACCCCTGGCGCGGGCCGTGCCGGACCGGCCCCCGGTTTGCACTATAGAATGACTCCATGTTCGCCGGCGGCGCCGCAGCGCCCGCGGGCACGCGCGTCAATGGAGAGTGGAGCAAGCACGATGTCGTATCAACATATCAAGATCCCCCAGGGGGGACAGAAGATCACGGTCAACCCCGACCTCAGCCTGAACGTGCCGGACCAGGTCATCATCCCCTATATCGAAGGCGATGGCACGGGCGCCGACATCACGCCCGTCATGCTCAAGGTGGTGGACGCCGCCATCGACAAAGCCTACCAGGGCAAGCGCCGCATCCACTGGATGGAAGTCTATGCCGGCGAGAAGGCCACGCGCGTCTATGGTGGCGACACCTGGCTGCCCGAAGAGACGCTGGAGGTGGTGCGCGAATACCTCGTGTCCATCAAGGGCCCCATCACCACGCCGGTGGGCGGCGGCATGCGCTCGCTGAACGTGGCCTTGCGCCAGCAGCTGGACCTCTATGCCTGCGTGCGTCCGGTGCGCTATTTCGAGGGCGTGCCGTCGCCGGTGCGCGAGCCGCAGAACACCGATGTGGTGCTGTTTCGCGAAAACTCCGAAGACATCTACGCCGGCATCGAATACATGGCCGGCACGCCCGAGGCCAAGAAGCTCATCGACTTCCTGCAGGACGAGCTGGGCGTGACCCAGATCCGCTTTCCCGACAGCGCGTCCATCGGCATCAAGCCGGTCTCGCGCGAGGGTACCGAGCGCCTGGTGCGCAAAGCCATCCAGTACGCCATCGATCATGACCGCGGCTCGGTCACTCTGGTGCACAAGGGCAACATCATGAAGTTCACCGAAGGCGGTTTCCGCGACTGGGGCTATGCCCTGGCGCGCCGCGAATTCGGCGCCCAGCTGGTGGACAACGGGCCGTGGTGCAAGTTCAAGAACCCCAAGACCGGGCGCGACATCCTCATCAAGGACAGCATCGCCGACGCCTTCCTGCAGCAAGTGCTGATGCGCCCGAAAGAGTGCGATGTCATCGCCACGCTCAACCTCAATGGCGACTATATCTCCGACGCGGTGGCCGCCCAGGTCGGCGGCATTGGCATCGCGCCGGGCGGCAATCTCTCCGATTCCGTGGCGATGTTCGAGGCCACGCATGGTTCGGCGCCCAAGTATGCGGGCAAGGACTACGTCAACCCGGGTTCGGAAATCCTGTCCGCTGAAATGATGCTGCGCCATATGGGCTGGACCGAGGCCGCCGACCTCATCATCTCCAGCATGGAGAAGACCATCCGGTCCAAGCATGTCACCTATGATTTTGCGCGTCTGCTGCCGGGCGCCGTGCAGGTGTCGTGCTCGGGCTTCGGCCAGCAGATGATCCGGAATATGTGAGGCCGCACAAGGCCTTGCGCAGGCGGGCGGCCAGCGCCTCGCTGGCCGGCATCATGGGCGGACGCAGCTCGTCCTCGATCCAGCCCTGCAAGGCCAGCGCTTTCTTCAGGGGCGCGGGATTGGGCTCGGCAAACAGCAGGCGGATCAGGTGCCGCAGCGTGGCGAAGGTCGCGCCGGCCGCCTGGCCGTCGCCCTGCCGCGCCTGCCGGCGCAGGGCGACGTGCAGTTCCGGGAACAGATGCGCGCTGGCCGGGATCGCCGCCTGGCCGCCGGCAGTCCAGTGTTCCAGCAGCGCCATGTCCTCGCCGCAGATGGCCGGCATGCTGCCGCGGCCGCGCAGCGCCGCCAGAGCCACGGGATCGCACTCCTTGACGCCGATCACGGCGGGCAGCTCCGCGTGCAGCCGCTCCAGCGTGGCCACGGTCAGCGCGCTGCCGGTGCGCTTGGGCACGTTGTAGGCAATGATGGGATGCCGCGTGGCCCAGGCCAGTTCGCGGTAGTGCCAGAGCATGCCCTGCTGGCCGGGGCAGAGGTAGTAGGGCGGCGCGACCAGCCAGGCCGTCGGCGCATATTTCTCCAGACGCTGCATGAGCGCCGCCACGCCACGGGTGTCCACGCCGCCCACGCCGAAGGCCAGGGGCAGCCCTCCGGGGTCGGCGCGCAGCGCGCTGATCATGTCCACTTTCTCGGACACGCTCAATAGATTGCCCTCGCCGGTCGAGCCGAAGAGCACCAGACCGTCCAGGCCCGCATCCTGGTAGTAGGCCGCCAGCCGCTGCAGGGCCCGCAGGTCGACGCGCCCGGCGCGCATGGGCGTGACCAGGGGCAGCCAGATGCCTTGCAATGTCTTGTCCATGAGGCGGCGCTCAGCACAGGGGGCCGAATTCGGCGCGAGGCAGCTGGCGCATCAGACCCGTCATCAGGGTCTCCATGCGCGCGCGGTCGCGCGCGGCCAGGGCGATGCCGATGCGCGGGCCATGTTCGACCAGGCGGTAATCGCCCCTGGGCGCGCCGCACAGGCGCAGCGCGCGGCGCAGCAAGGGCAGTTGCGGGGTTTCCACGCGGATCAGCAAGCAGGGGGTCGCCATGGTGTTCAGGAAAGAGTGGGACATGGCCGCACTATAGGAATCTCCGCGTAAACGGCGCGCATAAAGCGCCGCGATGCGCGTAAAAATGCCGTCAACATCAGAAGCCGCGATTGACCGCATGGATGACCGTGGCGCGCAAAGAACGCGCAAAAGGCCGGCCTGCTATCCCGCGTAGCGATAGCCCACGCCGACCTCGGTCAGCAGATAGGCTGGCTGGGCCGGGTCGGCCTCCAGCTTCTGGCGCAGATGGCCCATGTAGATGCGCAGATAGTGGTTGCTCTCGACATGCGAGGGGCCCCAGACTTCGCGCAATAGCTCGCGGTGGGTGACGACCTTGCCGCGCCGCGAAAGCAGGGCGGCCAGCAAGCGGTACTCCATCGGTGTCAGATGGACGGGCTGGCCGCCGCGCGTGACCAGGCGGCGCGCCAGATCGACGTGGACGTCGCCAAACCGCGCCTCGGCGGCCTGGCCGGCGCCGCCGCGCGCGTGGCGGCGCAGCAGCACGCGCAGGCGCGCCAACAGCTCGCCTACCCCGAAAGGCTTGCTCAGGTAGTCGTCGGCTCCGGCATCCAGGGCGGCGATCTTGTCGCTTTCTTCCGCGCGGGCCGACAGCACCAGCACGGGCACTTCGGTCCAGCCGCGCAGCTCGCGCAAGAGCGTCATGCCGTCTTCGTCGGGCAGGCCCAGGTCGAGCACGATGGCGTCGGGCTGGCGCGTGCCGGCCTCGACCAGGCCGCGCTGCACGGTCTCGGTTTCAAAGACGGCGCAGCCTTCGGACTCCAGGGCCTGACGGACGAAGCGCCGGATATGGGGATCGTCCTCGACGATCAATACGGTGGGTTGGTAGTCGAACATGGTCTTAAGGGACCTCGATCTCGATGGCGGGCGGCTGGCCCAGCGGCAGCTCGAAGGCAAAACGCGCGCCCTGGCCGCCGGGCGCGGGTTCGACCCAGATGCGGCCGTGGTGCGCCTGGATGATGGCGCGGCAGACGGACAGGCCCAGGCCGACTCCCGGCAGCGGCGACTCGCGCTCGCCGCGCGTGAACTTCTGGAATATGAGCGTTTCGCGGCCGGGCGCGATGCCCGGGCCCTGGTCGGTGACGCTGACTTGCAGGGCCTCGCCGCGCACCTGGGCTTCCAGCGTAATGGTGCCGCCGGGCGGGCTGTACTTGGCGGCATTTTCCAGCAGATTGCACAGGACGCGCTCGATGAGGATACCGTCGCATTCGACCAGCGGCAGGTCCGACAGCGGGAGCACCCGCAAGCGATGCGCGCGCAGGGTCTCGCGCATGGCGGCCAGCGCGGCGCCGGCCAGCTCCTCGATGGATTGCCACTCCCGCTTGAGCGGCGCGCCATGGCTTTGCAGGCGCGCCATGTCCAGCAGGTTGACCACCATCAGGTGCATGCGCCGGGCCTGGTCGCGGATGGCCAGCGCCTGCTCCTGCGTGGCCGCGTCCGGCGAGCCTCGGGCCAGGGTTTCGGTCATGCCGATGAGGCCGGTAAGCGGCGTGCGCAGGTCGTGCGAGACGGCGGCCAGCAGGGAGTTGCGCAGCTTCTCGGATTCGACATTGAGCAGGGCCTGCTGGGCGACTTCCACATAGTGCAGGCGTTCGACGGCGATGGCGATCAGGGTGGCATAGGCCTGCGCCTGGCGCCAGGCCGTGGGCGAGGCGGCCACCGGCCGCGCGGTGCGCAGCACCAGCACGCCGCGCACGCGCATGGGCGCGGTCAGTGGCAGATAGAGCAGGGGGCTGTTGGCCAGCGTGCTGGTGCCCGCGCCGGCGGCTTGGCCGTGGTCCTGGACCCATTGCGCCAGCGCGGGCTCGGGGACGGCCGCGCCGGAGGCGGCGGCCAGGTGCAGCCGGTCGTCCAGGCCCAGGATGTAGAGCGCGCTGTCGGCGTCGAAGGCCGCCTTCAGAAAGGTGTCGGCCGCCTGGACGATCTGCTCGGATTGCAGGGCCGAGGACAGCTCGCGGGCGAACTCATAGAGCGCCCGCGCATCGGCCTCGCGCTTGACCGAGGTCTCGGCCTGCGCGCGCAGCCCCGCGGTGAGCTGGCCGATGAGCAGGCCGACGCCCAGCAGCACGGCGAAGGTCAGCACATACTGCACATCGGAGACCGCAAAGGAGGAGATGGGCTGGACGAAGAAATAGTCGAACAAAGCCACGCTCACCACCGAGGCCAGCGCGGCCGGGCCGCGTCCGTGGCGCAGCGCCACGCCGACCACGGCCAGCAGGTAGAACATGACGATATTGGTCTGGTGCAGCAGCGGAAAGGCGGCCTGCGACGCGGCGGTGGCCAGCGCGCAATAGGCCAGGGCCCAGCCATAGCCTGACCCGCGGCGAGGCGCGGTGCGCGCCGGCGCTTCGCGCCCGGTCGGCGGCGCCGGCGCATGGGCGGGCGCGGCCACGCGCAGGATGTCGATATCGGGGCAGGCGCGCGCCAGCTGCTCGGCAAAACCGCGGCCGTGCCACAGGCGGCCGGGGGTGAGCAGGCGGTCCAGCCAGGGCGCGCGCGCCCAGCCGCCCCGCGCGCGGCCGACCACGATCTTGGTGATGTTGTGGCGCCGCGCATAGCGCGCCGTGGCCTCCACCATGTCGGCGCCGGCGAGGGTTTCGCAATGCGCGCCCAGGCTTTCGGCCAAGGCCAGCGCCTGTTCCAGCCGCCGGGCCTGGCCGTCGGGCGCCGGCTGCACCCGCAGTCCCTCGATGGTGATGGCATGCCATTCGCAATCGAGCTGCTGGGCCAGGCGGTGCGCGCTGCGCACCAGGTGTTCGGCGTCGTTGTCTGGCCCGATGCAGGCGGCCAGGGCTTCGCGCGTGCGCCACACCGGCTGGATGGCCGCGTCGCGCCGATAGGCCTGGACGTCCTCGTCCACGTGCTCGGCGGTGCGGCGCAGGGCCAGCTCGCGCAGGGCGATGAGATTGCCCTTGCGGAAGAAGTTGCGCGTGGCGTGGCGCGCCTGTTCGGGCACGTAGACCTTGCCGTCCTTGAGCCGGCGCAGCAATTCATCGGCCGAGAGGTCGACCAGGATGATTTCGTCGGCCTGGTCGAAGATGTCGTCGGGCACGGTTTCCCAGACCCGCACGCCGGTGATGCCGCCCACGGCTTCGTTCAGGCTTTCGAGATGCTGGACATTGAGCGTGGTCCAGACGTCGATGCCGGCGTGCAGCAGGTCCTGCACGTCCTGCCAGCGCTTGGCGTGCTGGGCCCCCGGCGCATTGCTGTGGGCAAGCTCGTCGAGCAGCACCAGGCCGGGGCGGCGGCGCAGGGCGCCTTCCAGGTCGAACTCGGCCAGCATGCGGCCGCGGTGGGGCAGTTGCCGCGGCGGCAGCTGCGGCAGGCCTTCGAGCAGCTGCCGGGTTTCCTTGCGGCCGTGAGTCTCGACGACGCCGGCCAGCACATCGGCGCCCTGGGCCATCTGGGCATGCGCGCCGGCCAGCATGGCGTAGGTCTTGCCCACGCCGGCCGAGGCGCCGAAATAGATGCGCAGGCGGCCACGGCGCGCTGCCTGTTCCGCTTGCCGCAGCGATTGCAGCAGGCGGTCGGGATCGGGGCGCTCGGCGCCGGGTTCGGCCATGGGGTCGGGAGATTGTTCAGAGGCAACGCGCCTACTATACGCCGGCATCCAGCGCCAGATTCAGGGCCAGCACATTGACGACAGGCTGGCCCAGGATGGTCGGCCAGGGGCGTTCGACATGACGGTCGATCAGGGCCTGCACCCGGGCCAGCGGCAGGCCGCGTTCGCGCGCCACGCGAGCGGCCTGGTAGCGCGCCGCCTCGGGGCTGATGTGCGGATCCAGTCCGCTGCCCGAGGCCGTGAGCAAGTCCACCGGGATGGGCGCCGGGTTGCCGGGATCGGCCTGGCGCAGGGCCTCGGCGCGCGCGCGGGCCGCCTCGGCCAGCGCCGGATTGGTCGGGCCCAGATTGGAGCCGCCGCTGGATGCTCCGTTATAGGCCATGGGCGCGGTGGCCGACGGCCGTCCCCAGAAGTAACGCGGTTCGCTGAAGTACTGGCCGATCAGCCTGGAGCCGACGGCCTGGCCGTGGCGCTCGACCAGGGAGCCGGCGGCCTGCTCGGGGAAGAAGACGCGCGCCAGGCCCGTGGCCGCGAAGGGGTAGAGCAGGCCGGTGGCCAGGGACAGCGCCACGAACAGCGTGAGCGCCGGACGGATGAGAGCGGTGGTCTTGGTTTGCATGATGATCTCCGTTCAGGCCCAGCCGAGCGCGGCCAGCACCATGTCGATGAGCTTGATGCCCGCGAACGGGACGATGAGGCCGCCCAGGCCGTAGATGAGGAGATTGCGGCGCAGCAGGCCGGCCGCGCCCAGGGGGCGGTAGCGCACGCCGCGCAAGGCCAGCGGGATCAGCATCACGATGATGAGCGCGTTGAAAATGACCGCCGACAGGATGGCCGAGGCCGGCGTGGTCAGCGCCATCAGGTTCAGGGCGCCCAGCTGCGGATAGACGCTGGTGAAGGCCGCCGGGATGATGGCGAAGTATTTGGCGACATCGTTGGACACGCTGAACGTGGTCAGCGCGCCGCGCGTCATCAGCATCTGTTTGCCGATTTCCACGATCTCGATCAGCTTGGTGGGATTGGAGTCCAGGTCCACCATGTTGCCGGCTTCCTTGGCGGCCTGGGTGCCGGAATTCATGGCCACGGCGACATCGGCCTGGGCCAGCGCGGGCGCATCGTTGGTGCCGTCGCCCGTCATGGCGACCAGCCGCCCTTCGGCCTGGTAGGCGCGGATGAGCTTGAGCTTGGCTTCGGGCGTGGCCTCGGCCAGATAGTCGTCCACGCCCGCCTCGGCCGCGATGGAGGCCGCGGTCAGCTTGTTGTCGCCGGTGATCATCACGGTCTTGATGCCCATGCGGCGCAGTTCGGCGAAGCGCGGCTGGATGTCGGGCTTGACGATGTCCTTGAGTTCGATGACGCCCAGGGCGCGGCCGTTTTCGGCCACCGCCAGGGGCGTGCCGCCGCGGCG
>NZ_JHEP02000006.1 GCF_000657795.2 Bordetella pseudohinzii | reverse complement strand
ACCGCGCCGCGTCTGCGTTGCTGTCTGTGTTGCGAGGGGGCGAACTATAGCACAGAAAAAAATCGCGTGTCACGGCTATGACACCTATTTTTAATAAAACGGCAAAATTTCGCCCGCCGCGCCACCCGTTTGTCCCCGGTTTAGCGACCCTCCCCTATATATAGGGGGCTGTCTCCAGGGCACAAGGCATAGATTACACGTGCAACTCGGTGGTTTCCTTGATCTGCTGCAAGGCAAAGAAGGATTTCATGTCGACCACGGCCGGGTGCAGCATCAGAGTGTCCATGGCGAAGCGGGAGAAGTGGGCCAGGTCCCGCACCTGGATGCGCAGCAGATAGTCCATATCGCCGGACATGGCATAACACTCCACCACTTCGGGCCAGAGCTGGACGTCCCGGTGGAAGTCGGCCATGGAGGCATGGCTGCCGCCGACATGCTTGTTCAGGCGTATCGTCACATAGGCCAGCAGGCCCAGGCCGACCTTGTCGGCATCGACCAGGGCCGCGTAACGTTTGATATAGCCCTGCTCTTCAAGCCGCCGCACCCGGCGCAGGCAGGGACTGGGCGATAGGGAGACACGGTCGGCCAGCTCCTGGTTGCTCAGCCGTCCATCGCGCTGCAATTCGGCCAGGATTCTGCGATCTGTCCTGTCCAATCCATTTTCGGTCATATTCCACCCTCAATATTCTATTTTGCGCAATTGAATTGCCGATGATAGGGCTTGCCCGGCCATTTTCGCAATCGGCTGCCATGCCAAATGCCTAGAATTTGGCTTTTGCATAACCCCGACAAAGAGACAAGGGAGCGCAGCCATGAGCACGCAATTCCAGCCCTGGGACAACCCCATGGGCACCGCCGGCTTCGAATTCATCGAATACACCGCCCCCGATCCCATTGCCCTGCGCAAGGTGTTCGAACTGCTCGGCTTCAAGGCCATCGCCAAGCATCGCCACAAGGACGTGACCCTGTACCGCCAGGGCGGCATCAATTTCCTGATCAACGCCGAACCCGATTCTTTCGCGCAACGCTTCGCCCGCCTGCACGGCCCGTCGATCTGCGCCATCGGCTTTCGCGTGGAGGATGCGGCACGCGCTTACAAGCGCGCGCTGGAACTGGGCGCCTGGGGTTTCGACTCGCATAGCGGCCCGATGGAACTGAACATCCCCGCCATCAAGGGCATCGGCGACTCGCTCATCTACCTGGTGGACCGCTGGCGCGGCAAGACCGGCCATGGCGGCATTGGCGACATCAGTATTTATGACGTCGACTTCGAACCGCTGGACCCGGCCCACGCGCAAGAAGACCTGACCCATGCCGGCGCCGGCCTGACGCTGGTCGATCACCTGACGCACAATGTGCACAAGGGCCGCATGGCGGAGTGGGCCGAGTTCTATGAGCGCCTGTTCAATTTCCGCGAAGTGCGTTACTTCGACATCGAAGGCAAGGTGACGGGCGTGAAGTCCAAGGCCATGACCTCGCCCTGCGGCAATATCCGCATCCCCATCAATGAAGAAGGCACCGAGGAAAAAGGCCAGATCCAGGAGTACCTGGACCTCTACCGCGGCGAAGGCATCCAGCACATCGCGATGGCGACGGACAATATTTACGAGACCATCGAGAAACTGCGCAAGAACGGCGTCGTGTTCCTGGACACGCCCGACACGTATTACGAGCTGCTGGACCGCCGCCTGCCGCAACATGGCGAGGACGTCGACCGCCTGCAGAAGAACCGCATCCTGCTGGACGGCGCGCCGGGCGGCGGCCTGCTGCTGCAGATCTTCACCGAGAACCAGATCGGCCCCATCTTCTTCGAGATCATCCAGCGCAAGGGCAATGATGGTTTCGGCGAAGGCAACTTCAAGGCATTGTTCGAATCGATCGAACTGGACCAGATGCGCCGCGGCGTGGTCAAGTCCGTGGACTGAGCGCCAAAAACGACACAGCCCCCGAAAGGGGGCTGCGTCATTCCAGGCCCGCGCCTCAGCGCTTCAGGCGGTCGTGGAATTGCTTGCGGAACTTGGCGACTTTCGGCGCGATCACGAACTGGCAATAGCCTTGCTCGGGATGCAGCGCGAAATAATCGCGATGATAGTCCTCGGCCGGCCAGAAGGTCGCGGGCGCAAGCAGCTTGGTGACGATGGGCGCATCATAAATATGCGCCGCATCGACTTCGGCGATCACGGTCTGGGCCTGTTCCCGCTGCGCCTGGTCCTGCCAGAAAATGGCCGACTCATATTGCGGACCGACGTCATTGCCCTGACGGCCCGGCGTGGTCGGATCGTGGGTGGCGAAGAACACACGCAATAGATCCGCATAGCTCAGTTCCGCCGGATCGAATTCCACGCGCGCCACTTCGATATGGCCGGTGTCCTTGTTGCACACCTGTTGATAGCTGGGATGATCGACGTGGCCGCCGGCATATCCGGGCAAGACGCTCTCGACGCCGCGCAAGTCCTTGAACACCGCCTCGACGCACCAGAAGCAGCCGCCGCCCAGCACCGCGACCTCCAGGCCGGGACGATTTGGGGATTCAGACATGATGATTCCTTGAAATCAGGGTTTCTTGGCCGGCGCCAGCGTCAGTACCCATTGCGCCAGCTCCCTGGCCTCATCGGGCGAAACCTGCGACTGCGCGGGCATGGGCACGGCGCCCCAGGCGCCCCGCCCGCCGTTGCGTATCTTGTTGGCCAGATAGTCGGCCGCCTCGGGCTGTCCGGCATAGCGCTCGGCCACGCTGCTCAACGGCGGCCCGACCCGCTTGCTGTCCACCTGGTGGCAGGCCATACAGGCCTTGCTCTTGGCCAGGTCCAGGCCCGTGGTCTGCGCCTGGACTGGCGCGGCCAGCAGCAGGGCCGCGCTGCCCAGGGCCAGTTTGAGATTCAAATACATAAAGACGGAATTCCACGACAGAGGACACCGGCCGGAACAGCCCCGACCGCATGGATGGTAACCGAGAATGCGGCGGGGAACGAATCCCTCCCCCGGCCTGTCTGTGCACCTGCGCTTGCCACGGATACCGATGGCATCCGCGCCGGTTATCATCGAATAAATTCTTTCATAGACCGCCCATGTTTCAAGCACCTCAATTCGATCCCGTCGCCCTGCGCCTGGGTCCGCTGGCCGTTCATTGGTACGGCCTGATGTATCTGCTGGCTTTCGCCCTGGTGTATTTGCTGGGCCGCTATCGCATCAAGCGCGGGCAAGGCGGCAACCTGACGCCCAAGGATCTCGAAGACCTGATTTTCTATAGCGTGCTGGGCGTGGTGCTGGGCGGCCGGCTGGGCTATGTCCTGTTCTACAAGCCGGGCTACTACCTCAGCCATCCGCTGGAGATCGCCTATCTGTGGGAAGGCGGCATGTCCTTCCATGGCGGACTGATCGGCGTCATCCTGGTGATGCTGGGCTTCGCGCGCAAGAAAGGCGTGAGCTTTTTCACCATCAGCGACTTCATCGCGCCGCTCATCCCCCTGGGACTGGGCGCGGGACGCCTGGGCAATTTCATCAACGGAGAGCTCTGGGGCCGACCGACCACGGTGCCCTGGGCCATGATTTTCCCGCAATCCGGCGACAGCCTGCCGCGCCATCCCTCGCAGCTCTATGAGCTGGGCCTGGAAGGCCTGGTGCTGTTCGTGCTGCTGTGGTGGTTTTCGAGCAGGCCGCGTCCGACGGGCCAGGTCAGCGCGATGTTCCTGATGGGCTATGGCGCTTTCAGGTTCCTGGTGGAATTCACGCGCGAACCGGATAACTTCCTGGGCTTGCTGGCCGGCGGCATGAGCATGGGCCAGTGGCTGTCACTGCCCATGTTCCTGGCCGGCCTGTTGCTGTTCGTCTTTACTGCAAGACAATCGTCCCGCCGACCGTAACGCTGACGGTGACTTCGCCAGCCTCCAGGGGCACGCCCGGGGCTGGCGCCGAGGCCGCGTCGGACTTGGCCATCTGGCTTCCCATCATGCGCGGCATGGGCGCCGGCGCGCCGCCGCCGCCCAGCTCCAGCTTGGACAGGCGATAGCCCGAAAAACCGAAAGCATTGGCCGCGGCCAGGGCGCGCGCCTTGAAAGCCTGGGCCGCCTGGCTGAGCAACTTGCGCTCCTCGGCTTCGCGGCCTTCGCGCGACAGGAAGAAAGAAATATTGGAGATGGCGGTCTTGTCGCCCAGCTTGGCCGCCAGCGCCGAGGCGGCCTCGAAATCCTTGGACTCCAGCACCACCTCGCCCTGGCCGCGCCAGTTGACGATCTTGCCCTTGGAATTGGTATTGGGCCAGACGTTGTAGCCGCCGGAGCGGACGTCGATATTCTTGGCGCCGCGGGCGCGCTTGACGACGTCATCCAGCGCCGCGGTCAGGCGCTTGCCGGCCGTCGCCTGGTCATTCGCTTCGATCTCGACCGACAGGCTGATGCGCACCGTGTCCTGCTTGACCTCGGAAGACGCCGAAGCATGCAAGCTGAGTTCGGGCGCGGTGCGCTGCGCTTCGGCGGCAGCCGGAGCAGCGGTTTGCGCGAAGCTGGGCTGGGCCGCGGCGAAGGCCAGGGTGGCGCAGCAGGCAGCCGCGATTCGGGTCAGCGAAAACGCAAGGGGTCGGTGCATGTGGGAACCTGTGAGAGGGATGACAGGAGAAGATCCGGGCGGGCCCGGCCCCCGGGGCAGGCCCGCGCTTTGGGAAGCAGGCCTGCCGGGATAGATGCCCCGCGTGTGCCGTCTAGGCCGGCATCTCGAACCCTTAGGTTCAAGGTGGTCGCGATCCGAAGAGCATCGGGTTCGTCAGCGAAGTGACGATCACTCCAGCTCCACACTCCCGCAACCATTATGCCGATAGCATCGGTTCAGAGAATGTATGGCCAAGTCACGAGCACCGCAGGGACAAACTGACAACGCAGTGTCCAGAGGTTTGACTACGCTTAAATGAGTTTTTCCTGGCCCGACAAGGCGTCGTCGAGCATCAGGTTCATTTCTTCGATTCTACGCTTGAAGTCGCCAACTGCCAAACCGCCCAGCGGGCCGTCGGGGGCCTTCATGGCGAGCAGTTCGCCAGCGATCTGCAGGGCGGCCATCACGGCGATCCGCTCGTTGCTCGAGACCTTGCCGGTGCCCTGGATGCGCAGCATGAGGTGGTCCACATGGCGCACGGCGGCCAGCAGGACGGGTTTTTCTTCGGCCGAGCACGCGAGCGAATAATCGCGGCCCAGGATAGAGACATCTAGGCGTTCCATCAGGCTTGTTCTCCCGCCGCGGCGCCAGGCAGGCGCGCCAGCACGGCGTCGATGCGTTCGCGGGCCGAGGAGGCGGCCAGGCGCAGCCGCTGCAATTCGGCCTCGCGCGCGGCAAGCGCCTGCTGCATCTCGCCTTCGCGCGTCGAGGCCCGCGCCTCCAGCGCCAGGCGTTCCGCGGATTCGCGCGCCAGCTGTTCGCGCAGCGCCGCTTCGGCCTGCTGGGCTTCGGCCTTGTACAGATCCAGGGCGCCGCTATGGTCGCGCATCTGGTCCTTGAGGGCCTGGAGTTCGGCTTCGCTGTCGGCGCAGCGCTGCTTGAGCGCGCGCGCCTCGGCATCGCTGTCGTTCAGACGAATACGCAACGCATCGCGCTCGGCGTGCAGTTGCCGGGTGCGTTGCACCAATTGCCCGATGCGGGCGGCGAGTTGATCGAGGTCTTGCAGCATGGGCGCTATCGTAAACCATCCGGAACCGATTCGGGCCTCTTCACGCAAGCTGAGAAACACGGCAATATTCAGTACCACATGAAAGCTTTTTGCCAGGCCCCTGTCATGGCGGGAAAAAGCAAGAGCCGGCCCGGCATGAGGCCAAGGCTTTCGCTAAACTTTCTTAAAACTTTCATTCAGCTTTCAAACGCCCTTCAAACTGACGCCGCGGTTACAGAATAGACCCGGATCATCCCCTATTTGGCCCAAAACCGAGGGAAAACCCCAGTGCATCTGGTGTAGCCCAGGGTTTGCATGCGTGATCCCCTCCATTACCATTCGGCCTTCAAAAAAGATCAATTTCGCTTTCAACAAGGCGACCTAAGCTTTCAATAAGAACAAATGGCACATCCAAGTGCCTTTTTTGTGCCCGTCGCCGGTGACCAACACCGGGGCAGGCTTTGCACCATATCTACACGCTGTAAAACAGGAGCCAACCAATCATGCAGCTACGCAATCGACAGGATTTCTGGTCGGGGATGATGTTCATCGTCCTCGGACTGGGATTCTCCTGGCAGGCCAGCAGCTACCAAATGGGTACTGCGGCCCGCATGGGACCGGGGTACTTCCCCTTCTGGCTGGGACTCGTCCTTGCCTTGCTGGGCGCGATCGTCCTGATCGGCTCGCTCTCCAAGAAGGCCACCGAAACGCACGTCGACCGCTTCGACTGGCGCATTGTCTTCCTGGTCATTGGCTCCGTTGTCGTCTATGCCCTGGTGCTCAAGCTCCTGGGCGTCTATATCTCGGTCTTCCTGCTGGTCGTGCTCAGCAGCCTGGCGAGCCATGAGTTCAGCCTCAAGGTCGCGGTGGCCAACGGCATTTTCCTGGTGGTGTTCACGTACCTGGCCTTCATCAAGGGCCTGGGACTGATCTTCCCGCTGTGGCCGTCGTTTATCTAAGGCTAGAGGAGAACACTCGCCATGGAACTGTTTGACAATCTCATGCTGGGTTTTTCGGTGGCCATCAGCCCCGAGAACCTCGCCTACGCCCTGCTGGGCTGCATCCTGGGCACGCTGATCGGCGTGCTGCCGGGCATCGGCCCCGTGCCGACCATCGCCATGCTGCTGCCCATCACCTATGTGCTGCCGCCGGTGGCTGGCCTGATCATGCTGGCCGGCATCTATTACGGCGCCCAGTACGGCGGCTCGACCACCGCCATCCTGGTGGCGCTGCCCGGTGAGACATCCGCGGTGGTGACCGTGCTGGACGGCCACCAGATGGCGCGCAATGGCCGCGCCGGCGCCGCCCTGGCCATCGCCGCCCTGGGCTCTTTCTTCGCCGGCTGCGTGGCCACGCTGCTGCTGGCCGCCTTCGCGCCCCCGCTGGCCGAAGTGGCCTTCAAGTTCGGCCCCGCCGAATACTTCTCGCTGATGGTGCTGGGCCTGGTGGGCGCCGTGGTGCTGGCTTCGGGCTCGCTGCCCAAGGCGATCGCCATGATCATCCTCGGCCTGCTGCTGGGCATGGTGGGCACCGACGTGAACTCGGGTGTCGCCCGCTTCGATTTCGGCATCCCCGAACTGCAGGACGGTATTGACTTCGCCATCGTGGCCATGGGCGTGTTCGGTTTCTCCGAAATCATGACCAACCTCGAGCAGAAGGAAAACCGCGTCGACATCACCGACAAGATCGGCTCCCTGTACCCCAATAAGCAGGAGTTCAAGGAAGCCGCGCCGGCCGTGATCCGTGGCACCGCCCTGGGCTCGGCCCTGGGCATCCTGCCCGGCGGCGGCGCCGTGCTGTCGTCGTTCGCCTCCTACACGCTGGAAAAGAAGATCTCGAAGAACCCCGAGCGCTTCGGCAAGGGCCACCCGGCCGGCCTGGCGGGTCCGGAATCGGCCAATAACGCCGCGGCCCAGACCTCCTTCATCCCGCTGCTGACCCTGGGCATCCCGGGCAACGCCGTGATGGCGCTGATGGTCGGCGCCATGACCATCCACAACATCCAGCCGGGTCCGCAGGTGATGTCCAGCCACCCCGAGCTGTTCTGGGGCCTGATCGCCTCCATGTGGATCGGCAACCTGATGCTGGTGGTGCTGAACCTGCCGCTGATCGGCCTGTGGGTCAAGCTGCTGAAGGTGCCCTACCGCATCCTCTTCCCGGCCATCCTGGTGTTCTGCACCATCGGTGTGTACTCGCTTAACTACAACACCTTCGATATCTTCATGACGGCGGCCTTCGGTGTGGTCGGCTACGTCTGGGCGAAGCTGAAGTGCGAAGGCGCGCCGCTGCTGCTGGGTCTGGTGCTGGGCCCCATGATGGAAGAGAACTTCCGCCGCGCCCTGCTGCTGTCGCGCGGTGACTTCTCGACCTTCATCAGCCGTCCGCTGTCGGCCTCGCTGCTGGCCCTGGCCCTGGCCCTGGTGGTGCTGGTCGCGCTGCCGGCCATCCGCAAGAAGCGCGAAGAGACCTTCGTCGAAGAAGACTAAGCAAGACTGTTTTTACACGCCGGGCCCTCGGGCCCGGTTTTTTTTTGCCCGGGGGCTTGCGGAGGGCGGACGTGGTTTTCTATAATTGAGCAAGCACTCATTCATTTAGCATCATGGCCAGGCCCCGCAGCGAAGACAAACGCAATGCCATCCTCGCCAGCGCGGCCCATGTGATCGCGCGGCAAGGCATCGCCGCGCCCACGGCCCGGATCGCCAGGGAGGCAGGCATCGCCGAGGGCAGCCTGTTCACCTATTTCCCGAACAAGGACGAGCTGCTCAACGCCTTGTACCGGGAGGTCAAGCTGGAATTGAGCCAGACCATGATGGCCGGCTATCCGCGGGACGCCTCCGCGCGCGAGCGGCTGCGCCATATGTGGAACCGCTATGTGCAATGGGGCGCGCATTATCCGCAGAAGTTCAAGGCGGTGACGCAGCTGGGCGTGTCGGACCGCATTCGCGAGGACGTCAAGGCTGAGTGCCGGCAGCATTACACGGCCCTGCAGTCGGTGCTCGAAGAAAGCGTCAGCAACCCGGCGCTGCTGGCCGTTCCCTGGCTGTTCGTGTCCACCCTGATGACCGTGGTGGCGGAGACAACAATGGGCTTCATGGCGCGCGAACCGCAACGGGCCGATGATTACTCGGCCGCCGGCTTCGAAGCCTTCTGGAACGCCATCACGGCCTGAAGCAAAGGCGGCGACCATCGGGCATTACCGACCTTAAATGAGTGAGTACGTAGTCATTAAAAGGAAACCATCATGGCGAAAGTGTGGCTGATCACGGGTGGGGAGCGCGGCCTGGGACGATATATCGCCGAGGCGGCACTGGTCGCGGGCGAACATGTCCTGGCCACGGCCAGCAGCGCCGAACGCCTGGCCGACCTGCAAGCCCTGTATGGCGCGCGGCTCTGCGTGCTGCCGCAAGCGGCCGATGACATCACCGCGCGCGGGCTGGCGCAGGCCGCGCTGGAGTGTTTTGGCCGGGTGGATGTGCTGGTCAACACAGCCGGGCCAGGCCGGATGGCGCCGTTCGAGCAGATCGAGGACGGCGATTTCCGCGCCGAGATGGACGAGCACTTCTTCGGCCTGGTCAATCTGACGCGCGCGGTATTGCCCATCATGCGCCAGCAGCGCAGCGGGCACATCATCAACGTATCGTCCGTGGGCGGACGCTTCGGCGCGCCGGGGCTGGCCGCCTACCAGGCCTCGAAATGGGCGGTCGGCGGCTTTACCGAAGCGCTGGCGCGCGAGGTCGCCGCCTTTGGCATCAAGCTGTGCTGCATCGAGCCCGGCGACCTGGCGCGCGACCTGCCCCGCAGCATCGAAGAAGGCGCCTGGCTGCCGGAATACCGCCCCACCATGGAAGCCGGGCATAAGCAATTCATCCACCTGGCGGGCAAGGAAACGGGCGACCCGGCGCGCGTGGCGCAGATCGTGCTGCGCCTGGCCTATCACAGCGCGCCGCCCGCCCATCTGCTGCTGGGCAGCGATGCGCTGCGGCAGGCCGGGCAGGCGGACGTGGAGCGCACCGAGGCCGAACTGCGCTGGCGCGTGGTGACGCTGGCGACCGACCGCAATGCCCACCTGCCCTTGCCCTCCCTGCCCCGCCGCTAGGCGCGGCTCGCGGCCGGCGGACGATTAAGGTAAGTTATCGGCTTTGCTGTCTTACTTCTACCGGGAAACTCTGGCATGGCAAGCATCGGCTCGAAAACCTATGACAACGTCGCGGCTAAGAAAGTCGCCTTCCTCGGCCTGGGCGTCATGGGCCTGCCCATGGCCGGCCACCTCGCGCGCGCCGGTCACGAGGTCACCGTCTACAACCGCAGCCCGGCCAAGGCGCAAGCCTGGGTGCAGGAGTTCGGCGGCAAGTCGGCCGCCACGCCCCGCCAGGCCGCGCAAGGCGCGCAGATCGTTTTCGCCTGCGTGGGCAATGACGAAGACCTGCGCAGCGTGGTGCTGGGCGATGAGGGCGCGTTTGCCGGCATGGCCCAGGGCGCCACGTTTGTGGACCACACCACGGCCTCGGCCGATGTGGCTCGCGAGCTGTACGCGCGCGCCAAGGCGCTGGGCCTGAACTTCGTGGATGCCCCGGTGTCGGGCGGCCAGGCCGGCGCGGTCAATGGCGTGCTGACCATCATGTGCGGCGGCGAGGCCCCGGTGTTCGACGCCATCAAGCCGGTGGCGGCGGCCTACGGCCGCGCGGTCACGCTGGTGGGCGCGCCCGGCGCCGGCCAGCTGGCCAAGATGGTCAACCAGATCTGTATCGCCGGCGTGGTGCAAGGGCTGGCCGAAGCCATCGCCTTCGGCCAGGCGGCCGACCTGGACATGAAGCTGGTGCTCGACGTGATCAGCAAGGGCGCCGCGCAAAGCTGGCAAATGGAAAACCGCGGCGGCACCATGGTCGATGGCAAGTTCGATTTCGGCTTCGCCGTGGACTGGATGCGCAAGGACCTGGGCCTGGTGCTTGCCGAAGCCCGCCACAACGGCGCCCGCCTGCCGCTGACCGCGCTGGTGGATCAGTTCTACGGCGACGTGCAGAAAAACGGCGGCGGCCGCTGGGACACCTCCAGCCTCATCACCCGCCTGCGCAGCTGAAGCGGCGGACATCAAAAGGGACGAGGCTTGCCTCGTCTTTTTTTTGCGCCGTCCGCCTCGGGCGAGCCGGGGCCCGGCCTTCGGGAATGCCCTCGGGCTGATGTTATCGGCCGGCGCCGCGAACACCATAAACAGGTCTATGATGAACTGAACGTTCCATCTTTAGAACATTCATGCAAGATCTCAACGACCTTTTCTATTTCTCGCAAGTCGTCGACCAGGGCGGATTCAGCGCCGCCGCGCGCGTGCTCGATATCCCCAAATCGCGGTTGTCGCGCCGCATCTCGCAGCTTGAAGCAAGGCTGGGGGTGAGGCTTTTACAGCGCACGACGCGCCGCCTGCGCCTGACCACGGCCGGCGAGCGCTACCTGCATTACTGCCGCGAGATGACCGCCTCGGCGCGCGCCGCCGAGGAGGCCATGCGGCAATTGCAGACACAGCCTTCGGGCCCGGTGGTGGTGAGCTGCCCGATTTCCATCGCCCAGCAGCTGCTGGCCCCTTTGCTGCCGGAATTCATGGACACTTGGCCGGAGGTCTCCATCCAGATGCTGGCGACCAACCGGCGGGTGGACCTGATCAACGAAGGCGTGGACCTGGCCTTGCGGGTGCGGACCAAGCTGGACACCGACGCGGAGCTGGTGGTGCGCCAATTGGGCGCGGCCAGCGGCACCCTGGTCGCCAGCCCGGCCTATCTGCAGCGCCATGGCGCGCCGGACACGCCGGAGGACCTGGTCCATCACACGACCTTGAGCTTCAATGATCCGCAGACCGAGGTCGTCTGGTCGCTGCACAACGGCGAGGGCAAGGAGCGCGCGATCACGGTGACGCCGCGCCTGTGCTGCAATGATTTCATTGTCCTGACCGAAGCCGCCGTGCGCGGGCGCGGCATCGCCTTGCTGCCCTCGGTCGCCACCCAGGCGGAGCTGCGCCGCGGCGAACTCGTGCCCGTGCTGCCCGACTGGCGTTCGCCCGAGGGCATCGTGCACTGCATCTATCCTTCGCGGCGCGGCATGATCCCGGCGGTGCGCGCCTTTCTCGACTTTCTATTCGAGCGCCTGGCGCCCAGCTATGAGCGCATGGGCATGAAGCCCCTTACGCGCTAAGGCCAGCCCTCCAGACCAGCTGTCTCCCGTGAAATACAGGCCTGTCCGGGACCGGCCTTGACCCGCCGGCGTTCTTGCCTACAATCGGGATCGCTCTAAAAATACGCATAAATTAAAAACGCCGTTCCAATATCTGGAACATCATGGCTGGGCAGTGAACAGCCCTTTGGAGAAGATGCGGTGGACACCCCCCTCCCCTTGCAAGGCATCCGCGTGCTTGAGTTCTGCAATGTCGCGGCCGGCCCCTATTGCGGCATGCTGCTGGCCGACATGGGCGCGGACCTGGTGAAGATCGAACACCCCGGCGGCGGCGACACGCTGCGCGCCTGGCCGCCGATCAACAACGGCTATAGCGAGAATTTCGCTTCGCTCAACCGCAACAAGCGCTCGGTGACGCTGGATCTGAAATCCCCCGCCGGCCAGGCCCAGGCGCGCGCGCTCGCCGCCGAGGCCGATGTGCTCCTGGAGAACAACCGGCCGGGCGTCATGCAACGTCTGGGGCTGGACTACGCAAGCCTGAAGGCCATCAATCCGCGCCTGCTTTATTGTTCGATCTCGGCCTATGGGCAATCGGGGCCGCGCGCGGCGGAGGGCGGTTTCGACCTCACCATCCAGGCCATGGGCGGCGTCATGAGCGTGACGGGCGAAGCCGATGGCGCGCCGGTCAAGTGCGGCGTGCCGCTGGCCGATTTCGCGGCCGGCCTGTATGCCGCCTTCTCCATCGCCGCCTCGTTGCGCCAGGTGCAGCAGACCGGCCAGGGCGCGCATATCGACGTGCCCATGCTGGGCACCACTCTGGCCATCGCCGCCTTGCAGACCTCCGAATACTTCGGCAGCGGCAAGGATCCCGCCAAGCTGGGTTCGGCCCACCCGCGCAATGCGCCCTATCAGGCCTTCCGCTGCCGAGACGGCTATTTCGCCATGGCCGCCGGCAACGATGCCCTGTGGCGTTCGGTGTGCCAGGTGGTCCAACGGCCGGAGCTGCTCAACGATGAGCGCTTCCAGAGCACGACGCTGCGCGCCCGCAACCAGGCCGCCCTGCGCGACCTGCTGGAGACCGTCTTCGTCACGCAGGACGCGGCGCACTGGCTGCGGTGTTTCCAGGAGGCCGGCGTGCCCAGCGCGCCCATCAACACCTACTCGCAAGTCCTGGCCGACCCCCAGGTCGCGCACATGCAATGGGTGCAGGAAATCACACTGCCCGGCGACCACGTCACCCGCACCTTCACCTCGCCGATCAAGATCAACGGCCAGGGCCTGCCCGTGCGCCGCAATCCGCCCGCCCTGGGCGAGCACAATGCGGAGATTCTTCCGGAGACGCAGGCATGAGCGAGGTGCTGACAATCGACCGGCATGAGGCCTATTGGGTCCTGACGCTCAACCGCCCGGAAAAACGCAACGCCCTGTCGGCCGAGCTGGTCGAACGCCTGCTCGATGCCGTGCTGGCCGCGCAGGCCGAACAGGTGCCGCTGCTGGTGCTGCGCGGCGCGGGCAGCAACTTCTCGGCCGGCTTTGATTTCACCGGCTTCGAGGACTTGAGCGAAGGCGACCTGGTGCTGCGCTTCATCCGCATCGAGACCCTGCTGCAGACAGTGGCCTATGGCGCTTGCGCGACGCTGGCGCTGGCCCATGGCGGCAATTTCGGCGCGGGCGTGGACCTCATCGCGGCCTGCCGCCAGCGCTGGGCCGCGCCCGATGCGCGCTTTCGCATGCCGGGCCTGAAGTTCGGCCTGGCGCTGGGCACGCGCCGCCTGGCCGAACTCGTGGGCGAACAGCACGCCTACGACTTGCTGGAGAGCGCCCGCGGCTTCGATGCGGCGCAGGCCGTGGAGATCGGCTTTCTGCAGGGCGTGGCGCAGACCGGCAGCTGGGACGAGCGGATCGCGCGCGCCCGCGAAAGCGTCTTGTCCCTGCCGCCGGCCGGCCGCCACTGGCTGCGCTCGCTCACGCGCGGCGGCAATCCGGATGGCGATATGGCGGCGCTGGCGCGCTCGGCCTCGCAGCCCGGCCTCAAGGACCGGATCCGCGCCTTTCGCGCGACCAGCTAGGCGCCGCTATAGCCCAGGCGACGCGAGATCGTATCGGCGATCTCGCGCACGCGCTTGCCCGCCTGGACCAGTTTCTGTTGATCCAGGCGCTCGGCCGGACCGGAGATGCCCACGGCGGCCACGACGCTGGCCGAGGCATCGCGGATGGGCGCCGCCGCCCCCACGACCTGCTCGCGCCACTCGCCGCGATTGATGGCAAAACCCTGGGCGCGGATGGCTTCGAGTTCGCGGCGCAAATCGCCCAGACGCATGAGGGACTTGCCGGTATGCGGCTTGAGACGGCTCTTGACCGCTGCCAGCGCCGGCTCGCCGGCCCAGGCCAGCAAGGCCTTGCCCGTGGCGACGCATTGCGCGGGCGCCCGGCCGCCGACGGTGGTATAGGCGCGCACCGGCTGCGGACTGTCTATCTTTTCGATATAGAGCACCTCGGATCCTTCGAGAATGGAGAGATGGACAGTCTCAAGGGATTCCTGCGCCAGCTCGCGCATGAAAGGCAGGGCCTCGGTGCGCACATCGAGGCGATCGGCGATGCGCGCCCCCAGCTCCCATAGCTTCATGGTGAGCTCATAGCGGCCGGTGTCGGGATTCTTGCGGGCAAAGCCCTGATGCACCAGGGCTTGCAGCAGACGATGGACGTTGCTCTTGTTGAGCAGCAGCTGCGAGGCCAGTTCGCTGACTCCGGAGCCTTTTTCGTTGCGGGCCATGGCTTCCAGGAGCACCAGGCCTTTAAGAAATGTCTTGTCCAATCTCGCCCGCGGAAAGTGTGGAAACCAGCGCCCGATTCTACAGGACGCCCCCGTCGGCGCGGGCGCAAAAAAGGCGGCCCGAAGGCCGCCCCACACATTGAAACCGCGTTGGATCAGGCCGCCGTCTGCGCCGAGGCCTGGGGCTTTTTGCGGTTGCGGCGCAGGAATGCCCAGATCTGCAGAAGGATCAGCAGGGCGCTGGCGGCCATGAACCAGGCGCTGATCGGACGCTCCACGAAGATCATCATGTCGCCGCGCGACAACAGCAGGGCCCGCCGGAAGTTCTCCTCGACCATGGGGCCAAGCACGAAGCCCAGCAGAATGGGCGCCACCGAGAAGTCCAGGAACATGAGCAAGGCGCCGATCACGCCGAAGGCCAGCACTTCCCAGATCTGGAACAGGCTGTTCTGGGTGCTGAAGACGCCCACCGCGATAAAGAACAGCGCCGATGGGAACAGATAGCGGTAAGGGACTTGCAGCAGCTTGACCCAGACGCCGATCAGCGGCACGTTGAGCACCATGAGCAGCACGTTGCCGACCCAGAAACTGGCGATCAGGCCCCAGAAGATATCCGGATGCTCGGTGATCAGCTGCGGACCGGGCTGGATGCCCTGGATAAGCAGCGCGCCCAGGATCAGGGCCATCACGGCGTCGCCCGGGATCCCCAGGCTCATCGTCGGAATGAAATCGACCTGCGTCTTGGAGTGCGAGGCCGCCTCGGGCGCGGCCACGCCGCCTATCATGCCGGTGCCGAATTTCTCGGGGGTCTTGGAGATCTTGCGCTCCAGGGCGTAGGCGATGAAGGTGGTGATGGTCGGGCCCGTGCCGGGCATGGCGCCGAACACCGTGCCCACCAGGGTGCCGCGCACCATGGGCATGAAGGCTTGCTTCATCTCGGCCTTGCTGGGCCGCATGTCGCGCACGCGCAGCTTGGCGCCGGTGCTGATGGCGGCCATGCGGTTGACGCTCATGAGGAAGTCGGCCACGCCGAACAGGCCCATGGAGATGGCCACCAGTTCCAGGCCGTCGGAGAGGTCCAGCAGGCCGAACGAGAAGCGGATGGTGCCCGTGTTCACGTCGGTGCCCACCACGCCGCACAGCAGGCCGAACAGCGTCATGGCCACGCCGCGCAGCGGCGAGCCGCGCGACATGGTGGCGCCGGCCAGCAGGCCCAGCAGCATGATGGAGAAGATCTCGGTCGGGCCGAACTTGAAGGCCACCTCGACCAGCAGGGGCGAGGCGAAAATCATCACGATGATGCCCACGGACGCGGCAAAGAACGAGCAGATCATCGTGATGCCCAGGGCCGTGCCGCCCTTGCCCTGCTTGGTCAGCGGATAGCCGTCCAGGCAGGTCACGGCATGCGGCGGGTGCGAGGGCAGGTTCAGCAGGATCGCGCCGATGGCGCCGCCATATTGCGAGCCGTAGAAGATGCCGGCCAGCATCAGGATGGCGGGCACCGGATGCATGACGTAGGTCAGGGGCAGCAGGATGGAGATCGCCGACAGCGCGCCCATGCCGGGCAGCACGCCGATGAGGTTGCCCACCAGCACGCCGAAGAACGACCACATCAGGTTATGCCACTGGAAGGCGATGCCGAAGCCATACCAGAGGTCGGTCAAGGATTGCATGATCATGGCGTTCAACCCCAGCGAAACAGCGGCAACTGCAGCTGCAGCGCCCACCAGAAGACAACGACGGCGATCACGCACATCGACACGGACAGGAACAGGGCCTGCTTCAAGGTGTTGGTGCGATCGCCCAGCGCCGAGATGAACACAATGGCGAACGTGGCCGGCAACAGGCCGCCCCACTCGCCCAGGAGCAGAAAGGCCAGGATGCCCAGCAGGATGCAGAAGCTGCCGCGCAGATCCGGAAAAGCATGGCTATGCCCGCCGGGCTCCGGAGCCTTTTCCTCCTCGCCCAGGTCGGCCGCGCCCTTGGCGCGCGCCGATACGGCAATCAACAGGCCGACAAAGGCCAACAGAGCGCCTACCGCCGCGGGAAAGAATCCCGGGCCCATATGGGACAAAGAACCCAGATGGTAGTCAGTACCGGCGTAGACGGCCCCCAGGCCGACCAGCACCATCAACGCTCCCCCGTAGTAATCCTTTTTATAACTAGATAAGTCCACTCTTGCTCCTCGCGCGCCCTGGGCGCGGTTGTTCTGCCGGCGCTCCAGAATGCGGGCGCGGCCGGTCCCGTGTTCAACGAGACCGGCAGGCAGAATACGAAGCGAAGCTGCTAATCCGCTTTCTATTGACTGTCGGGTTCCTGAATCCCGGGGTTATCCCTAGGAGGTCTGGGCCCGAATCGCGTCAGGCGTGGGCGTCCGCGCCCGGATCGGACGGCTTGGCATGGGCCAGGGGGATCCAGAAGACGGCGGCCAGGCCATGTCCGCCCTGGTCATTGGGCTCGCCGTCGCGCAGCTCGATATCGCCGTCATTGCGGCGCGCAAAGCCGCGCGCGATGGCCAGACCCAGCCCGGTGCCCGAAGAGGCGGCCGAGCGCTCGCCGCCGATGCGGTCAAAGCGCGCAAAGGCCCGGGCGCGCAGCGGGGGATCGATACCCGGCCCATTGTCGGCGACGATGACTTCGGCGCGATCGGTTTTCTTCACGACGGACACCGTGATCCGGGCGCCGACCGGCGCGTAGTTGATGGCGTTGTGCACGAGATTGGAAAGCAGTTCGTGCAGTTCGGCCTCGCTGCCCAGCACCGGCACGACGGCCGCGCCGCCATCCTCGTGCGCCGTATCCTCGCCACGGGCGTCCACCCAGCCGAGATCCTGGCGTTTGTCGTGCGCCAGGGGCAGATACTGCAGCACGGCCTCGCGCGCCAGGTCGTTGAGATCCAGGACCTGGCGCGGCATGACCTCGGCCTGGTTGGCGTGCGCCAGCGACAGCAGCTGCTCGGTCAGCCGCCGCGTGCGGCGCAGTTGGTCCACGATGGCCCGCAAGCCCTCCTGCGCGCGCGCCGGGTCGCGCTCGCGCAGCGCATACTGCGCCTGCGTGAGCATGATGGCCAGGGGCGTGCGCAGCTGGTGCGAGGCGTCGGCCAGAAACTGCGATTGTTCATCGATGACGTGGCGATGGCGGGCAATGTGGTAGTTGACCGCCTCGACCAGGGGCGCCACTTCGCTGGGCACGCGCGAAGCGTCCAGCGCTGTCAGGTCATCCTGGCGCCGCGAGCGGATGTCGTTGCGCAGGCGCACGAGCGGCCGCAGCGCCCAGGTCACGCCCCACCAGACCAGGAGCGCCACCAGGGCCAGCATGCGCGCATCGCGCAGGATCTCCTGGCGCTGGGCCGCCGTCTCGGCCGCCAGGCGCTTGCCCATGCTCTCGGCGACGATCACCAGGACCTGGCGATGCTGGCCGTGATAGTAGAGGTCGCGCAGCACCGCCACAGCGCGCACCGGATCATTGCGGTAGACCGCGTCATAGAACACGGGCTGCCCATTGCCCAGGGGCCATTGCGGCGGGCGCGGCATCTCGGGCATGCCGGCCAGGCTGTGGCCGGGCGGCGGCTCGCCCTTGCGGCCGTCGGGCCAGGGCGGGTCGATTTCCTCGATACGGAAATACTTGCGCAGGCCCGCGCGGGATTCAAGCATGACCTGGGCATACAGGGGCGTGGCCACCTGCAGGCTGCCGTCCGGATTGAACTCCAGACTGCTTTCGAGCACGCGCGCCGGCTCCAGCAAGGCCGAGTCATAGGCTTCGTTGGTGATCGAGGACAGCGTGCGGTAGTCGTTCAGGCTGTCGATGACCAGCAGAAGAATCACGCCAGGCAGCAACAGGGAGATCAGCAGCGTCCGGATGCCCAGCAGGGGCCGCCGCCAGCTGCGCTCAGGACTCGGAGGACTCACGCGCCACGCTTTCGAGCATATAGCCCAGGCCACGCACGGTCACGATACGCACATCGCTGCCGGCAAGTTTCTTGCGCAGGCGGTGCAGCACCACCTCGATGGCGTCGGGATTGGCCTCGCTGTCGTGCGTGAACACCTTGCCGAACAGCTGCGCCTTGTCCACCGGATAGCCGCTGCGGGTCAGCAGCGCCGCCAGCGCGGCATGCTCGCGCGGCGTCAGGAAGAGCAGCGAGCCGTCCAGGGTGAACGCCCGGCTTTCGCCGTCATAGGAAAGCGAGCCGCATTGCAGGCGCGGATGCTGGCGGCCGCGGCTGCGCCGCACCAGGGCGGTCAGGCGCGCCTCCAGCTCTTCGAGCGCGAAGGGCTTGGTCAGGAAATCGTCGGCGCCCAGGTTCAGGCCGCGCACACGGTCCTGCAAGGCGCCCTGGGCGGTCAAGAGGAGCACCGGCGTGCGGTCGTCGCGGTTGCGCATTTCGCGCAGCAGCACCAGGCCATGCTTGTCCGGCAAGCGCAGATCCATGACGATGGCGTCGTACTCATTGCCGGCCATCAGGCCTTCGGCGGTGCGCGCATCCGGCGCGTGATCGGGCAGGAAGCCGCTTTGCGCAAGCGCGCGCATAAGCCACGAGGCCATGTCGCGCTCATCTTCAACCAGCAATATGCGCATGTCCGTCTGTTTCCGCGGAATTATCAGAAGAGCGAGGTCCGTGCACACGTTGCCGCAGATAGCGGGTTTCGTGATGCCTGCGGAACAGGATGGCGGCCAGCTCGTTCAAGGCTTGCGTGTACACATCGCGCTTGAACTCGATCACCGCATCCAAGGGAACCCAATACTGGCTCCAGCGCCAGGCGTCGAACTCCGGATGCTGCGTCGAGCGCAGGCATACGTCGCTGTCGCGCCCGACCAGCCGCAGCAGGAACCAAATCTGTTTTTGTCCTTTATAGTGGCCACGCCACTCACGCCGGACGAAGTGATCCGGCACGTTATAACGTAACCAGTCACGTGTACGCCCCAAAATACGGACATGCTCGGGCTTGAGGCCCACTTCCTCATGGAGTTCGCGATACATGGCCTGCACCGGGCTTTCGCCATATTTGATGCCGCCCTGCGGGAATTGCCAGGCATGCTCCCTGATCCGCTTGCCCCAAAAGACCTCGTTTTTACCGTTGACGAGAATGATGCCGACATTGGGACGGTAGCCTTCGCGATCAAGCATGGGCCACCCCCACCGAATTCAATACAATTACGGACGATTATACGTATCTGCTGCCACCTTTAAACATGCGCGCATCCAACTACCACATCAACACCCTGAAAGAGGCGCCTGCCGAGGCAGAAGTCGCCAGCCATAAACTCATGACGCGGGCCGGCATGATCCGGAAGCTGGCCGGCGGCATCTACACCTATATGCCGCTAGGCCTGAGGGTCATCCGCAAGGTCGAAGGCATCATCCGCGACGAGATGAACGCCGCCGGCGCCATCGAGCTGTTGATGCCGGTGGTGCAGCCGGCCGAGCTCTGGGTGGAATCGGGCCGCTGGGAGCAATACGGCCCCGAATTGCTGCGCATCAAGGACCGGCACCAGCGCGATTTCGTGCTGCAGCCGACCTCCGAAGAAGTCATCACCGACATCGCCCGCAACGAAATCCACAGCTATCGCCAGCTGCCGGTGAACTTCTATCACATCCAGACCAAGTTCCGGGACGAGCGCCGCCCCCGCTTCGGGGTGATGCGCGGCCGCGAATTCACCATGAAGGACGCCTATTCCTTCGACCGCGACGAAGCCGGCGCGGGCCGCAGCTACGAAGTCATGTACGACGCCTATCAGCGGATCTTCCGCCGGCTCGGGCTGGCGTTCCGCGCCGTGGCGGCCGACACCGGCTCCATCGGCGGCACGCGCAGCCACGAGTTCCAGGTGATCGCGGATACCGGCGAGGACCTGCTGGTCTTCAATCCCGACTCGGAATACGCGGCCAATATCGAGCTGGCCGAGGCGCCCTGCCTGCTGGCCGAGCGCGCCGCGCCCGGCGAGCCCCTGCAGGAAGTCCCCACCCCCGGCGCGGCCAAGTGCGAGGACGTGGCCAAGCTGCTCGGCCTGCCCCTGTCGCAGACCATCAAATCCATCGTGCTGGCCACCGAATCCGAGAAGGACGGCGTGCAGATCTGGCTGCTGCTGCTGCGCGGCGACCACGAACTCAATGAAATCAAGGCGGGCAAGCTGCCTGGCCTGAAGGGTTTCCGCTTCGCCACCGAAGCGGAGATCGTCGAGCATTTCGGCTGCAAACCCGGCTATCTGGGCCCGATCCGCACGGCCAAGCCGGTGCGCATCGTCGCCGACCGCACCGTGGCCAATATGGCGGATTTCGTCTGCGGCGCCAACCGCGAGGATTTCCACATCCGCGGCGTGAACTGGGGCCGCGACCTGCCCGAGCCGGAATTGGTGGCGGATCTGCGCAACGTCGTGGCGGGCGACCCCTCGCCCGACGGCAAGGGCACGCTGGCCATCCAGCGCGGCATCGAGGTCGGCCACGTGTTTTTCCTGGGCACCAAGTATTCCGAAGCCCTGAAGGCCACCTTCCTGGACGAGACCGGCAAGCCCGCCCTCATGCAGATGGGCTGCTATGGCATCGGCGTGACCCGTATCGTCGGCGCGGCCATCGAGCAGAATTTCGACAGCAAGGGCATCATCTGGCCGCGCGCGATCGCCCCCTTCGAGGTCGTGATCTGCCCGGTCGGCTGGGGCAAAAGTGAAACTGTTCGTAACAAAGCCGAGGCGCTTTACACCGCCCTGCGCGAGCGCGGCGTGGACGTCATCCTCGACGACCGCGATGCCCGTCCAGGCGTGATGTTTGCTGAATGGGAGTTGATTGGCGTGCCCCTGCGGGTGACCATCGGCGACCGCGGCCTGGCCGGCGGCATCGTCGAACTGCAAGGCCGCCGCGATACAGAGGCTGCAAAAATTTCGGTGGATTCGGCACTGAAAGAGATACTGGACAAGCTCGAAACGCTGTAGACTGCGCCCCGGGTCATTATTGATCCGGGTTTCCCCTAGGCCGTTTATCCACCGTGAGCCAGCCGACGTCTGCCGAATCCACTCTGAGCGTGCGTGTCTACTATGAAGACACCGACGCCGGCGGAGTGGTTTTCTACGCCAACTACCTCAAGTTCTTTGAGCGCGCCCGCACCGAATGGCTGCGGGGTCTCGGCGTGGATCAGTCACGGCTGGCGCGCGAGGACAAACGGCTGTTTGTTGTCCAGGGGCTGGACATGGCCTATCGGCGGCCGGCCCGGCTCGATGACCTGCTCACGATCCGCAGCCGTGTCACACGACTGGGCCGAGCTTCGATACACTTCGCGCAGCGCGCCGAGCGGGACGGGGAACTGCTGGCCGAAGGGCAAATCCAAGTCTGCTGCGTAGACTCGGAGCGCATGCGACCCGCGGGGCTGCCCGATTTCCTCCGCGCCCTACTGGAATTCACTCAGGAATAACCATGCAAGTCACCAGCGACATGTCGTTGTCTTCGCTGATTTTCAATGCCAGCGTGCCGGTCCAGCTGATCATGCTGCTGCTCCTGGGCATCTCGATCATGTCCTGGACGTATATTTTCGCCAAGCGAATGGCGATCAAGCGCGCGCACCAGCAGACCCGCCGCTTCGAGGATGATTTCTGGTCGGGCGGCGACCTTGCCATGCTGCAGCAGGCCGTGGCCAGCCGCCGCGACGAACAAGGCGCCCTGGCCCGCATCTTCGATGCCGGCATGACCGAGTTCCTCAAGGCCCGCCGCGGCGGCGGCGATTCCACCGCCCAGCTCGACGGCCCGCGCCGCGCCATGCGCGCCGCCTACCAGCGCGAGATGGATTCGCTGGAGTCCCACCTGAACTTCCTGGCCTCGGCGGGCTCGGTCAGCCCCTACATCGGCCTGCTGGGCACGGTCTGGGGCATCATGCACGCCTTCATCGGCCTGTCGAACATGCAGCAGGCCACCCTGGCCTCGGTGGCGCCCGGCATCGCCGAAGCCCTGATCGCCACGGCCATCGGCCTGTTCGCCGCCATCCCCGCCGTGGTGGCCTATAACCGCTTCACCAACGACATCGACCGCCTGTCGATCCGCTTCGACAGCTTCGTCGACGAATTCCTGAACATCTTGCAGCGGCAGGTACGCTAATGTCTTCGGTACGCTCCAGCGGCCGCGGCGGCCGCCGCATGAAGGCCGACATCAACGTCGTGCCCTACATCGACGTGATGCTGGTGCTGCTGGTGATCTTCATGGTCACCGCGCCGCTCATCACCCCTGGCCTGATCCAGCTGCCCTCGGTGGGCGCGGCCTCCGATGTGCCGGCCAAGCCGCTGGAAGTGCAGATTTCGCAGGACGGCCAGATCGCCCTGCGCATGCGCGAACCGGGCGCCGAACTGCAGGATATCGCGCGCGCCGAATTGGTCAGCCAGGTGCGTTCGCGCATCACGGCCGAAACCCCGGTGGTGATCGCCGCCGACGGCAAGGTCCCCTATGAAACCGTGGTCAAGGTAATGGACGAGTTGCGCAGCAATGGCGTGACCCGCCTCGGCCTGCTGGTGGACCAGGGCGGCAATTCGCAGCCGCAACCCACGCCCGCCAAGAAACGCTGACCGGCGCCCCGCCGCCCGCCTGACCCCGCAAGCCCATGCCACCGATTATTCGATCCGACAGCAAAACCCCGTGGTCCCCAGAGCGCAAGGACAATGCCAAGTCCCTGGGCCTGGCGACGCTGGTGCACATCCTGTTGATCGTCGTGCTTTTCTTCGGCCTGAACTGGCATACGCAGAACCCCGGCCCGGTGCAGGTCGAACTGTGGATGGACGGCGACACGCCCGACGCGGCGCCGCCCACCCCCACGCCCGAACCCGAGCCCGAGCCGCCCAAGCCGCAGCCCGAGCCCCCCAAGCCCCAGCCGGAACCGGAGCCGCCCAAGCCCGAACCCAAGCCGGAGCCCCCGCCGCCTCCCCAGGCCCAGCCCGAGCCTCAGCCCGATCCCGAGATCGCGCTCGAAGAGGCTCGCAAGAAACGCGAACAGGAAGAAAAAGCCCGCCAGGCCGCTGAAGCCGCGAAAGAAAAGGCGCGCCGGGAAGAAGAACGCCGTCAGGCCGAGCTGAAGGAAAAGCAGCGCCTGGAGCAAGAGCGCAAGGCCGCCGAACAGAAAGCCAAGGAAGAGGCCGACAAGAAGGCCAAGGAAGACGCCGCCAAGAAGGCCGCCGCCGAAAAGGCTGCTGCCGAGAAGGCCGCCGCGGAAAAAGCCGCGGAGCAGAAAGCCAAGGAAGAGGCGGCCAAGAAGGCTGCCGCCGAGAAGAAGGCCAAGGAAGAAGCCGCCAAGAAGGCCGCCGCCGACAAGGCGCTGCGCGATGCCTTCCGCAACGACATCCTCGGCACCGCGGGCCGCCCCGGCGGCACCGCGGACCGCAACCAGGCAGGCGGCGGCCGCGACGATGGCTATGGCGCCAAGGTCCGCGCCTGCGTGCAGCCCGGTGTGGCATATCCGGCGCCGCCGCGCGCCGGCTCGGCCAATCCCACGGCGGAATACCGGGTACAGTTAGGAAGTGATGGCAGGGTGGGCAACGTGACGCTGAAGCGCTCCTCCGGCAATACCGCCTTTGACCGCGCGGTCGAGACCGGCATCCGGCGCTGCAACCCCTTCCCCAAGCCTTCGACGGGCCGCTACGAGCCCATCATCGACGTCGTATACCGTATGTATGATTGACAGGAGATTGCCGACCATGACAACCGCTTCCCGCCGAGCCTCCCTGCCGGGAGTCTTGCGATCGTATGGCCTCGCGCTGCTGCTGCTCCTGGCCGCTCTCGTCGCCTGGCAACCGGCCCATGCGCAGCTGCGTGTCGACATTTCCGGCACCGGCGCCACCCAATATCCGATCGGCATCGCCGACTTCGCCGGCGACGATGTGCGCGGCCGCGCCCTGGCCGATGTCATCCGCGCCGACCTGACCCGCACCGGCCAGTTCCGCCTCATCAATACCGCCGGCGCCGGCCTGACCGTCGACTCGCCCATCGGCTACGACGAATGGCGCGGCCGCGGCGCGGATTTCCTGGCCTATGGCAGCATCAATCGCGGCGCCGATGGCCGCTATGAAATCCGCTACCGTCTGGCCGATACCGTCAAGAAGGGCCAGCTCGACGGCGTGGCTTTTTCGGGCACCGAACAGGAGCTGCGCCGCATCGCCCACCAGATCGCCGACCGCATCTATGAAAAGATCACCGGCGTGCGCGGCGTCTTCGCCACCCGCATCGCCTATGTGCTCAAGCAAGGCAGCACCTATGAGCTGCAGGTCGCCGACGCCGATGGCCAGAATCCGCAGGTCGCCCTGCGCTCGCGCGAACCCATCATCTCGCCGACCTGGGCGCCCGATGGCTCCAAACTGGCCTATGTGAGTTTCCACTCCGGCAAGCCCGTGGTCTATGTGCAGACCCTGGCCAGCCGCTCGCAGCTCCCGGTGGCCAACTTCAAGGGCAACAACAGCGCGCCGGCCTGGTCGCCTGACGGTTCGCAGCTTGCGGTTGCACTGACCCAGGACGGTTTGTCGCAAATTTACATCGTCTCGGCCGACGGCAGCGCCAAACCGCGCCGTATTACCCGTTCTCCTGGGATCGACACCGAGCCGAGCTTTACGCCTGACGGCCGTTCCATTATCTTTACCAGTGACCGTAGTGGCGGACCGCAAATCTACCAAGTCGGCCTTGATGGCGGAGACGCCCGCCGACTGACGTTTAACGGTAGTTACAACATTTCACCCCGAATTTCTCCTGATGGATCGACGCTGCTGTACGTTGCAAGACGCGACGGCGCGTTCCGAATCGCTTCGCTAAACCTGTCCTCTGGCACCGAAACGCTGCTGACCGATGGTCGTGATGACCAGTCGCCGAGTTTCGCGCCGAACGGCATGCAGGTGCTCTACGCGACCATTCAAAATGGCCGTAGCGTGCTTGCAGGAGTATCGAGCGATGGCCGCGTGCGGCAGACCCTGTCAGTCCTGAATGGGGAAATACGTGAACCTACGTGGGGCCCATTTACCCGATAACACGTGTGACTCTCTTTGCAAAGGAACTATCATGAAGTCGCGCATTGCCAAAAGCCTAACCATTGCTGCCCTGGCTGCCACCCTGGCCGCTTGCAGCTCCGTCCCTCTCGACGACAAAGCCGGTCAAGGTAGCGGCACCCAGGGTTCGACCACCGGTCAAATCCTGGATCCCTTCAACCCCCAAAGCATCCTGGCGCAGCAGCGCTCGGTGTACTTTGATTTCGACAGCTACTCGGTGTCGGATCAGTACCGCGGCCTGGTCGAAACCCACGCCCGTTACCTGGCCTCGCATCCGCAGCAGCGCATCAAGATCGAAGGCAACACCGATGAACGCGGTGGCGCCGAGTACAACCTGGCCCTGGGCCAGCGCCGTGCTGATGCCGTTCGTCGTATGATGACCCTCCTGGGCGTCACCGACACGCAGATCGAAACGATTTCCTTCGGCAAAGAAAAGCCCAAGGCCAACGGTTCGACCGAAGCTGATTTCGCTGAAAACCGCCGCGCCGATATCGTCTATCAGCGCTGATTTCCAGCGGTAATCAAGAGCCCCACTTGCGTCGGGACGGTCTACCGGCCGTCCCGGCGTTTTGCTTTCAGAGACCTGGAATTTCTATGCACGATCGAGTTCTCTCCCTGCGTAACCTGACCCTGGCCGCCAGCATCGCCATGGCCACCCTGGCCGCGCCGGCTCATGCCTTTTCCGATGACGAAGCGCGGCGGGCCATCCTGGATCTGCGCCAGCAATTGCAGCAGCAGAACGAACAGAATTCGCGTGCCCGCCTGCAGCTGGCGGACCAACTCCAGTCGCTCCAGCAAGAGATCACCCAATTGCGCGACCAGCTTGAGCTGGTGTCGCGCCAGCAGCCCAATGCCCAGGGACAGGGCCAGCAGCATCCGGGCAACCCGCAAGGCGTGGAAGTCGGGGATGCGCAGGAACAGGCCGCCTTCGATGGCGCCACCGATCTGTACCGCAAGGGCCAATACAAAGAGGCCGCGGAGTCGCTGGCCGCCTTTATCGCGCTCTACCCCAACAGCCAGCTGGCTCCCACGGCGCAGTTTTACCTGGGCAGCGCCCGCTATGCGTCGCGCGACTACAAAGGCGCCATCGAGCAGTTGAACAGCCTGTTGCAGAAGTCGCCCGACAATGCGCGCGCGCCCGACGCGCTGCTGGTGATCGCCGGCAGCCAGATCGAGCTGAACAACCGCGCCGGCGCCAAGACGACCCTGCAGCGCATCGTGCGCGACTATCCGAATTCTCCGGCGGCCAACACCGCCAAGAGCCGGCTGCAGCTGCTCTGAGCGGCCTGTCGGCCCTCAGGCGCGCAGGGCAACGTCGGCGGCCTCGGCGCCCGTCATGGCGGCCAATTGCCAGGGCGTGAGATTGAAGACGGCGTGAGGGTGGCCGGCAGCCGCCCACAGGCTCTCGTACTGGAAGAGATCGCTGTCGAGCAGCATCACCGGCGCCACGGCATGCCCGATGGGGCAGACGCCGCCAATGGCATAGCCGGTGGCCTCGCGCACGAACTTGGCGTCGGCCTTGCCCAGTTCTCCGACCCGGGCGGCGACCTTGGCTTCGTCGACCCGGTTCACGCCGCTGGCCACCACCAGGACCGGCGCATTGTCGGCCAGGCGCCGAAAGACGATGGATTTGGCGATCTGCGCCACGGAGCAACCCAGCCCGGCGGCCGCCTCCGCGGAGGTCTTGCCCGTCCCGGCAAGCATGACCACGGGCTTATCGTGGCCCAGCGATTGCAGCAACAAGGCGACGCGGCGCGCCGAATCCGGCAACTCGTCGATGGCGGTGGCATGCATGGAGGGACTCCGGAACAAGGGCGGGCAGCCAGTGTATCAGCCGGCCGTATCCCCGCCCGCACTACAATCTGGCGCGACAGTGCCGAAATCTCCATCCATGCGTTCCGAACCCCAACTTGAGCTGCAAACCGTCGATCTGGACGGCTATCCCTTGACCTATGCCGAAGCCGGCCGCGGCGACCCGCTGGTGCTGCTGCACGGCTCTCTGTGCGACTGCCGCTATTGGAAACCCCAGCTGAGCGCCTTATCGCGGCATTTCCGCGTGCTGTCGCTATCCCTGCGGCATTACTGGCCGGAACGCTGGGACGGGGCGGGCGAAGGCTTTTCCATCGCACGGCATACCGAGGACGTGCTCGCCTTCATCGATGCGGTCGCCGGCGGCGCGGCGCATCTCGTGGGCCACTCGCGCGGCGGGCGCATCGCCGTGGAAGCCGCCCTGCGCGCGCCGGCCCGCGTGCGCAGCCTGGTGCTGGCCGATCCTGGCCTGTCGCGTCCAGGCGAAGACGAGCGCGGCGACTTCCGCCAGCGCGCGCTCGCCCTGATCCAGGCCGGAGACAGCGAAGCCGGGCTGGCGCTGTTCATCGACACGGTGACCGGCCCCGACACCTGGCGCCGCATGGTGCCCTGGTTCAAGGACATGGTGCGCGACAATGCGGCCACCCTGCTGGGCCAGGCCCGCGAACCGGCCGCGCCGCTGGGCGATGTGGCCGCGCTGTCCATGCCCGTGCTGCTCATCGGCGGCGCCCTGAGCCCGGCGCCCTACCCCGCCACGCTGGACCGCCTGCAGGGCCTGCTGCCGCAGGCCGAGCGCGTGAGGATCGCCGGGTCTTCGCATGGCATGAACCTCGGCAACCCGCGCGCCTTCAACCAGGCCATCCTCGACTTCCTGGCCTGAGTTCAAGCCGCCCCGAAGCGACTTGCTTCAGGCGTTTGAGCACGAAAGTCGAACGGCTATGGCGCAGGCCAGGCAGGCGAGAGCGCCGCTTGCGCAAAAACTGCTCATGGCCGTGGCCGCCGCCTGAAACCCTCAGCCGCGCCCGCCCGAGCGCGCGGCGATGACCTGCTCGGCCACCTGCCTGGGCGCTTCGGCGTAATGCTTGAACTCCATCGAGTAGGTGGCCCGGCCCTGGGTCAGCGAACGCAGCGAGGTCGAATAGCCGAACATCTCTGCCAGGGGGACTTCGGCGCGCACCAACTTGCCGCCTCCGCCGGCGATATCTTCCATGCCTTGCACCATGCCGCGCCGCGAGGACAGATCGCCCATCACATTGCCGGTGAAGTCTTCCGGCGTCTCGACCTCCACCTGCATCATGGGTTCTAGCAGAACCGGATCGGCGCGGCGCATGCCCTCCTTGAAGGCCATGGAGCCCGCCATGCGGAAGGCGTTCTCGTTGGAGTCCACATCGTGATAGGAGCCGAAGGTCAGCGTCACCTTGACGTCCACCACCGGATAACCCGCCAGCACGCCGGTATTGAGGGTATCGACGATGCCGCGCTCCACCGCGGGAATGAATTCGCGCGGGATGACCCCGCCCTTGATCGCGTCGACGAACTCGAAGCCCTTGCCCGGCGCCTGCGGCTCGACGGTGATGACGGCATGGCCGTACTGGCCGCGCCCGCCCGATTGCTTGACGAACTTGCCTTCGACGCCCTCGACCTTCTTGCGTATGGTTTCGCGGTAGGCCACCTGGGGCTTGCCCACCGTGGCCTCGACGCCGAACTCGCGCTTCATGCGGTCGACCAGGATCTCCAGGTGCAGCTCGCCCATGCCGGAGATGATGGTCTGCCCCGATTCTTCGTCGGTGCGCACCCGGAATGAAGGATCCTCCTGGGCCAGGCGGTTCAGGGCCAGGCTCATTTTTTCCTGGTCGGCCTTGGTCTTGGGCTCCACGGCCTGCGAGATCACGGGCTCGGGGAAGACCATGCGCTCGAGCACGATGACATGGCCGGGATCGGTGAGGGTGTCGCCGGTGGTGACATCCTTCAGGCCCACGGCGGCGGCGATATCGCCCGCATAGACTTCGCTGATTTCCTTGCGCTCGTTGGCATGCATCTGCAGGATGCGGCCCAGGCGCTCTTTCTTGTTCTTGAGCGGGTTGAGCACCGAGTCGCCGGATTTGACGACGCCGGAGTAGGCGCGGAAGAACACCAGCTGCCCGACAAAGGGGTCGGTCATGATCTTGAAGGCCAGCGCCGAGAAGGGATCCTTGTCGGACGGGTGACGCTCGATTTCCTTGTCGTGCTCATCGTGGCCCTTGATGGCCGGCACGTCCACCGGCGAGGGCAGATAATCGATGACCGCGTCCAGCATGGCCTGCACGCCCTTGTTCTTGAAGGCGCTGCCACAGAGCATGGGCACGATCTCGTTGGCGATGGTGCGCTGACGCAGGCCGGCCTTGATCTCCTCTTCGGTGAGCGTCTCGCCGGAGAGGTATTTTTCGAGCAGCACTTCATTGGCCTCGGCCGCCTTCTCGACCAGCTTCTCGCGCCATTGCAGGGCCTGGGCCAGCATATCAGCCGGGATGTCGGCATATTCGAAACGCACGCCCTGGCTGGCGTCATCCCAGAGGATGGACTTCATCTTGACCAGGTCGATCACGCCGCGGAAGTGGTCCTCGGCGCCCAGCGGCAGCTGCACCGGCACGGCGTCGCCCTTGAGGCGCTCGACGATCTGGCGCTGCACGCGCAGGAAGTCCGCGCCCACGCGGTCCATCTTGTTGACGAAGGCGATCCGCGGCACGCCGTATTTATTGGCCTGGCGCCACACGGTTTCGGACTGGGGCTGCACGCCGCCCACCGAGTCGTAGACCATGCAGGCGCCGTCGAGCACGCGCATGGAACGCTCCACCTCGATGGTGAAGTCCACGTGGCCCGGGGTATCGATGATGTTGATGCGATGTTCGGGGTAATTGCCCGCCATGCCGCGCCAGAACGCCGTGGTGGCCGCCGAGGTGATGGTGATGCCGCGTTCCTGCTCCTGCTCCATCCAGTCCATGACGGCGGCGCCCTCGTGCACTTCGCCCAGCTTGTGGGTGATCCCGGTGTAGAAAAGGATGCGCTCGGTCGTCGTGGTCTTGCCGGCATCGATGTGAGCGCTGATGCCGATATTCCGGTAAAGCTCGATTGGCGTCCTGCGAGTCATGGTGGCCCCTACTCAAGGCGTTGGATCATTGAAGGCGCAACAGGAAAAACCGTTGTGTCCTGGACAGAGCCCAGACTGATTAGCATAGTACGGAGACCGCCCGGACGCAGCACTTGACCTCAACTGCCTCCGGGTCATTGCGCCATGCCGGGGCGGCCGCCCAATAAAGAAACCCCGCGCGCCGGCAAGCGGCACGCGGGGTCGTCAAGCGCGGAAAAGGCGCTCGCTTACTTCTTTTCTTCCTTGACGCGGTAGACCAGCACCGCCGTGGTGGCCAGCGACAGCACCTTGGCCGTGACGCTGCCCAGCAACAGGCGCGACAGGCCGCTGCGGCCGTGGCTGCCAATGAAGATCAGGTCGCAGCCGGTGTCGGCGGCAGCCTGCACCACGCCGTCGGCGACATTGAAATTGGACACCGCGCGCGCCTCGACCGTCACGCCCGCGGTATGGGCGCGATCGACGATCTGCTTCAGGTATTTTTCGGCCTGCTCGGCCGCCGCCTTTTCGTAGTCCTCGTCGGTGATGGCATAGGCCGCGGCCATGCCGTCAAAGCCGATGGTGGCCGCGAAGGGCTGGGTCACGTGCAAAGCGACGACTTCGGCGCCGACCGAACGGGCAAAGCTGATGCCGGCGTTGGCGGCTTGCGCGGAAAGCGGGGAACCGTCGGTGGGAATCAGGATCTTCTTGAACATGCTGCCTGCTCCTTCTAGTAGGAATCTACATGCTACCGGAAAACCCCGGCCGCACGCGCGAAATGACCCGCAGGCTTGATGGGCATCAAGCCAGCTGCTGGGCCGCCACGAAGAGGTTGGTGCAGCGCGTGCCGGTGCGGCAATAGGCCAGCACGGGGCCGGGCAAGTCGCGCAGCAGCTCGGCGAAACGCGCCACGTCGGCGGCCGTCATGGCGCTGCCCACCACGGGCTGGTATTCGACGGCCAGGCCGGCGGCCTGCGCCGCCTTGGCCACATCGGCGGCGGTGGGTTGGTCCGGGCCGCCTTCGAAGTCGGGGCGGTTGATGATCACGCTTTTATAGCCGGCTTCGGCCACGCCGGCCATGTCATCGGGGCCGAGCTGGGGCGCCACGGCGAAGTTTTCGGTCAAGGGACGAATCGGCAGGTTCATGAGGAAATTCCTTGGGGAGTGGCCCCCGCGCGCCGGCCCCACGGGAGCGCGGCCCGCGCAGGGCGGGAACAATACTCAAAGTATAGTGGGCCCGGGCTTGCCGGCGGGCTCCGTCATGAGATCGGCCAGGATGCGCCAGGCCTCGGGCGAATCGATCATGGCGACCGAGAAGCGCAGCATGGTCGAGGGCTGCTGGGTGGGCGAGAAAAGCGTGCCCGGAGCAAGCAGCATCCCTCGGTCGGCCGCCTGGCGGGCGAGGATTTCGGAGTCGCGCCCGCAATCGGCCCAGACGAACATACCGGCATAGGGCTCATGCGGGACGGCGAAACCCAGGGCCTGCAGCCGGCGCAGGCAGGCGCGCCGCGCTTCGTCCACTTTCGCCCGCACCCGGTCGAGGTGGCGGCGGTATTGCCCATCGACCAGAATACGGTGCACGACCCGCTCGCCCAGCTCGGGCGTCGTCAGGCCGGCGAGCATCTTGAGGTCGGCCAGGGGCTGCAGGATGTCGGCATGGGCCGCCACATAGCCCACGCGCAAGCTGGCCGCCAGCATCTTGGAAAAACCGCCCACCAGGATGACCCGGTTGAGGCGGTCCAGCGCGGCCAGGCGCATCGCGCCGCCGGGATGCATTTCGCCGTAGGTGTCGTCCTCGACCACGATGAAATCATGGCGTTCGGCCAAGCGCAGCACCCCATAGGCCGCGCCGGCCGACAGGGTGTGGCCGGTCGGGTTGTGCACCGCGCCGTTGATGATGAAAAGCTTGGGCTTGTGTTCGGCCGCCAGCCGCTCCAATAGGCCGAGGTCCGGGCCGTCCGGGCCGCGCGGCACGCCGATCACGCGCGCGCCGAAGGTCGCCAGCCGGCCGAAGAAGACAAACCAGGCGGGGTCTTCGACCAGCACGGTATCCCCGGGCTTGACTAGGTGCCGGGCGATAAGATCCAGCCCATGGGTCACGCCATTGGTCGTGAGCAGATGGTGCTCGGGATGCGCCGGCACGCCATCGCCTTGGAGCATGGACGCGATCTGCTGGCGCAGCGGCAAAAAGCCCTGCTGCCGCCCATAGGACACCAGATTGGCCCGGGCCGAGCGCCCCACCGCGCGGATGGCCCCGGCCACCATCTCCGGGTCCAGCCAGTCGGCCGGCAACAGCCCGGCGCCGCCCGGCGAGCCGGGTGTGGTGTCGCGGAACATGCTGCGCAGCAGCCAGGTGACATCCACGCGCGCCGGCACCGCCAACCCGGGCGAGGCGGCAAGCGCGGGCGCCAGCGAACCGCTGCTGCGCGCGCGCACGAAAAACCCCGCGCCGCGCCGCGACTGGACCAGGCCCCGCGCCACCAGGCGGTCATAGGCCTCGACCACGGTGAAGCGGCTGACGCCGGATTGTTCAGCCATGCGGCGTATGGACGGCAGCCGGGTGCCCGGCCGCAGGCCCTGTTCGTCGATGCGCCGGGCCAGATCGTCGGCCAACTGCGTCACCAGGGTCGCGTCGCCCTCGCGCACGGGCTGCCAGTCGGCGGGCAATTGGGGGGAGACTGCGGGTTCGAGTGCAACTGTCATGGCAGTTTGACCAGGCCAGTGATTAAAGTGAATCGTCAAAGTGTATCGGTACTGTACCGATGACTGTGCGTAGAGTGACAGGCTTCCCCTTGCCCGGCAAGCCCCGACCCTCAATTCTGCCCCGCTTATGTCCCGAAGCCCTGCCGCCCCCTCTTTCGAAGGCTATGCCTTCGGCCTGCTGGGAGTCCTCGTGTTCTCCCTCACCCTGCCCATGACGCGCCTGACCGTGGCCGAAATGCCGCCCCTGCTGGTCGGACTGGGGCGCGCCCTGGCGGCCGCCGTGCCGGCCGCGCTGCTGTTGCTGGCCAGCCGCAGCCGCTGGCCCACCCGTTCCGAGTTCAGCGGCATTGTCCTGGCCGCGGCCGGCATTGTGGTGGGATGGCCCCTGACCTCGACCCTGGCCATGGCCAGCGTGCCGTCTTCGCATGGCGCGGTCGTCAACGGCCTGCTGCCGCTGTCCACAGCCCTGTTCGCCTGCTGGCGCAGCGGCGAGCGTCCCTCGCCCGCGTTCTGGGGCTGGGCCTTGCTGGGCGCCGTCCTGGTGGTGGGTTTCATCCTGAGCCAGGGCCATGGCAGCCTGCAAAGCGGGGATCTCTGGCTTTTGCTGGCCGTGGTGCTGGGCGGCATGGGCTATGCCGAGGGCGCGCGCGCCTCGCGCACGCTGGGCGGCTGGCGCACGATCTGCTGGGCCCTCGTGGTCAGCGCCCCCTTTCTGGCCGGGCCGGTCTGGTGGATGGCGGCGCGCGCGCCCCTGCCCAGCCCGCCGGCGCTCTGGGCCTTCGGCTATCTGGCGTTCTTCTCGATGTTCCTGGGCTTTTTTGCCTGGTATCGGGGCCTGGCGGTGGGCGGCATCGCGCGGGTGGGCCAGGTCCAGCTGCTGCAGCCTTTCCTGACGGTGCTGGCCGCGGCCGTGCTCTTCCAGGAGCGGGTCACGCCCGAGACCTTTGTGTTCGCGCTGGCGGTCGTGCTGGTCATCGCCGGCGGCCGCCGCGCCCTGATCCAGACACGCTAGCCCTTTTGCTCCCGGTAGATCCGCATGTTGACCGACACCATCCCCATCCTCTCGCTTTCGCTGCTGGGCCCCCTGGCCTTGTTCGCCCTGGTCTCGTCCATTACGCCAGGCCCCAATAACGTGATGCTGGCATCCTCGGGGCTGACCTTCGGTTTTCGGCGCACCGTTCCTCACATGCTGGGCGTGACCATCGGCTTCTCGGTCATGATCCTGCTGGTGGGGCTGGGCCTGGGCGCGCTGTTCAGCCAATTCCCGTGGCTGTATACGGCGCTCAAATATGGCGGCGCGGCCTATCTGCTCTACCTGGCCTGGAAAATCGCGCGGTCCGGCCCCATGGAAGACGGCTCGCAACGGGCCCGGCCGCTGACCTTCATGCAGGCCGCGCTGTTCCAGTGGGTCAATCCCAAGGCCTGGGTCATGACGGTGGGGGTGGTGGCCACCTACACGCCCCAGCAGGGCTTCCTGGCCAATCTGTGGGTGGCGGCCCTGGTCTGCGGCCTGATCAACCTGCCCAGCATCTCGATCTGGGTGTCTTTCGGGATGGCCTTGCGCCGCGTGCTGCACCGGCCCGGCGCCGTGCGCGCCTTCAACATGATCATGGCCTTGCTGCTGGTGATCTCCCTCTACCCCATCGTCCTGGAAGTGCTGCATCATTGAGGCCGCCGCAGGGAACCTGGAGCCGCCGCGGCGAGTCCGAGATTCCATCATGGTTGCCTTTTCCCGCACATCGCGCCGCCTGGCCGGTTCGGCCGCGCTCATCGCCGCCGGCGTCGTCGGCTGCTCCGAGCTGGACAGCTGGCAGCGCCAGGCGATTTTTTCGCCCGAAGCCGAGCAGCAGCGCTGGTGGCGCGAACCGCCCGACGGCACACAGGTCTTCGACCTGCCGGTCGTCGACGGCGAGGCCATCCGCGCCTGGTATTGGCAAAGCCCGCTGCCCCAGGCCCCCACGGTGCTGTATCTGCATGGCGCCCGCTGGAACCTGAACGGCAGCGTGTTTCGCATGGAAGCCTGGACCCGCCTGGGCTATTCGGTGCTGGCCATCGACTATCGCGGCTTCGGCGCCTCCACGCCGCGCCTGCCCTCGGAACGCTCGGCCCTGCAGGATGCCCAGGCGGCCCTGAACGAATTGGCGCGGCGCCAGCCGGATCCGGCGCGCCGCTTCGTCTATGGACACAGCCTGGGCGGCGCCATCGCCATCGACCTGGTGTCGCAGCCCAGGCAGACGGAGGTCGCCGGCCTGATCGTGGAATCCAGCTTCACGAGCATCGCGGCCATGATGGCGCAATACAAATGGGGCAAGCTGCCCGGCGCATCCTGGCTGCTGACCCAGCATTTTGATTCGGTGGGCAAACTCGCCCGCCTGTCCACTCCGCTGCTGCTGTTGCATGGCACGGCCGACCGCGTCGTGCCCGACAGCATGAGCGACGAGCTCTACGCGGCCGCCATCCAGGTGCCGCCGGAACTCAGGCGGCTGGTGAAGATAGAGGGAGGCTCGCACTCCGGCGGCGTGCGCGCCGGCAGCCTGTATGACCGCGCGGTGGCGGATTTCGTGCGCGACGCCGGCGCCGCCTGGCGCGCCGGCGGCGCCGGCATCAGCGGCTGACCAGCGGGGCCGTCCTCCAGGCCTGCCGCTTGAGGCCGGCCCCGATGCCCGCCTCGCGCAAGCCCGTCGCGGCCACCTGGCTGAAGCGCGCCACGGACAAGCCATTGGCGGCCAGCCACTCGCCCAACTCAGGGCTGGACAGGACTTCGAATTCCGCCACGCGCTGCTCGGCATGCTCGATGGGGCCGGGCAAGGCCGGGTGGCACATGAGCAGGTCGCCGTCCAGGGCGTTGAACAGCCAATGATGCAATAGGCCAGCATAAGCGCGCCGTCCGCCCGCGAAGCCGTAGACCCCAAGGAAACGCCGGTTGCCGGGCCAGCCTTCCTGGCGGGCCTGGGCGGCCAGCGCATGGCCACCCAGGCCCGCGATGGCATGCGCCTTGAAGACGGCGGGCAGGGGCAGGCCCTGCATGGCGCCGGCCGGCGTCAGGCGCAGCCAGGGACGCTGCCGGGGATAGCGCTGCCGCAAGGCCTCCAGCAGGGGGCCGCGCACGCCGGGCAATTGATGGACATGCTGGTGTCCATCGACATAGTGCGGCGCCTGGCCCATCTGGTCTTCAAAGGCATCGAGCTGGCGATCGATCTGCTGGCGGACCTGGGCGCGGTCCAGGCGGCCGGTGTAGGCGCGCAGCAAGAGTGTCTTGAGCGGCAGCATGTCGGCGTCGGCCGGCGAGAAGGCTTGGGTGAAATTGAGATGCAAGCCGATATCCGCGGCGCGATGCTTGAGCTCGGCGGCGTGGCGGGCAAAGCTCGGGCCGGCCGACATGCAGCTCACGGCGCTCAGCCGGCCCGCATCGACCAACTGAAAAATCGCGTGGTCAATGCTGACATCCATGCCAAAATCGTCGCCGCAGACGGCAATACGCCGGCCGTGGGCCGAAGCCTTTATCGTCGTATCCATTACCTTCATTTCCGCATGCCCGCCTTGTTTCGTCAAATTGCCTGGTTCGTCTTTGTCGGCTGCGCCGCCGCCGCAACGCACTGGCTGGTCGCCGTGCTCTGCGTCGAATACGCCGGCCTGGCGCCAGCCTGGGCCAATGTGGCGGGCTGGCTGGTGGCCTTCGTGGTGTCCTTCAGTGGGCACTACCGCCTGACGTTTCGTCATTTGACGCTTTCCTGGATCGTAGCCGCCCGGCGTTTCTTCATTGTGTCAGCCGCGGGATTCGCCTTGAACGAGGCCGCCTACGTCTGGCTGTTGCACGCGACGCGCCTGCCCTATGACCTCCTGCTGGCTTTGATCCTGATCGGCCTGGCGGTTCTTACTTTTGTGGCGAGCCGCCTATGGGCTTTCCGCCACAAACCCGCTGCCGGACCGCATCGTTGACATCGATGCGCCATACCTGGCGGCGTCCGTCGACGAAGCGCGGCGCTTCGCCCCGGATGGCCGCATAAGCGTCTCCATCCGAGGTCTGCCCCCAGACCCAGAAACGCGCGCCCGTGGGTGCGGCGCACAAACGCTCATTGAAGACCACATTGGAGACCAGGACGCGCTTGCCGACCTCGGGCTCGAAGATCGCGGCGTCGTAGAGCTCCTTGCGCCAGTTGTCGCGCGTCGGGATTTCCGGGTTGGACCAGTCGTCGACCACCCACAGCGGCTCGGTCGAGGCCGTGTATATGCCCAGGTCGAAGGGAAAGTGGTGCAAGGCCACCATGGTGTCATGGGGACCGGTTTCGCCGCGGACCTGTTCGCCCAGCGGCCCGTTGCCGCCGCGCGGGTTGAACGTGGCGACCAGGATGGCCGTCACGCACAGGGCCATGGCCACGCCCAGGGAGATCCGGACCCGGCGGCGCTGCCCCCGCTCCCAGGCCGCAAGCACCAGCTCGGCGACCAGAAAGGCCAAGGCGGGCACGGCGGGCAGGATGTAGCCGATCAGCTTGGAACTGGGCAGCGAGAAAAAGCCCAGGACGACCACCAGCCAGATCAGCATCAGGCGGCGCAGGCCATCGCCGTCCTCGGCGCCCCAGAACCCGCGGCGCAGCGTGCCGCCCATCCAGAGCGACCACGGCAGGGCCAGCCCGGCCAGCACGGGCGGATAGAACCAGAAGGGCTGCATATTGTTGAAGCCCGACAGCGCGAAACGCTCAAAGTGCTGATAGACGAAGAAATAGTGGAAAAACCCGGGATAGCGCAGCTGCATGTCCACGAACCAGGGCAGCGCCGCCAGCAGGAAGAGCGCGATGGCCGGCGGCCAGACCAGGGCCTTGAAACCGCGGAAGTCGCGCCGCATCAGCAGCCAGAAAAACAGGATGGCCGCCGGCAGGACGATGCCGATCAGCCCCTTGGCCAGCACGGCCAGGGCCGCCAGCAAGGCCGTGGCCAGCGACATCGCGCGCCAGGGCAGGCCGGCGGCCACCCGCATGATGGTGTCCGCGCCGGCCAGCACGCAGAGCGTGATCATGCCGGCGACCGACATATCCATGTTGGCGAACTGCGCCCCGCCATAGAAAAAGGGCATGCTGGAGAGCACCAGCACGGCGCAGAGGGCGAAGCGCTCGCCGCGGTAGCGGCGCGCAAAGCCATAGACGCCGGCGATGCTGGCCCAGGCGATCAGCAACGAAGGCAGGCGCGCGGCCCACTCTGATAAGCCGAAGACGGCGAAGGACAGCTGGGCCAGCCAGTAGTACAGCGGCGGCTTGTGGAAATAAGGCATGCCGTCCATGAGCGGCACGAAATAGGAGTGGCTGCGCAGCATCTCCCAGGCCACGCCGGCATAACGCCCCTCGTCGGGCAGCGTCAGCGGGCGCGACCAGGCCAGGCCGGCCAGCCAGAGCGCAATGGCCGCCAGGACCAGCCAGGCAGGGATGCGGTGACGCGCGGCGTCGGACATGGGCAAGGCGACGCTGCTCATTGCATGCGCACCTTGCGCGCCATACGGGCGCGTCCGCGCCGCTGGCGGGCGACGTAGAGCGGCCGGTCCTTGACCTCATCGAAGATGCGGGCGACGTATTCGCCGACCACGCCCAGGGAGATGAGGTTGATGCCGGCAAAGAACAGCAAGGCCGTCATGATGGTGGTCCAGCCCGAGACGGCGTTGCCGACGATCAGGTAGGCGCCCACCAGATAGCCGCCATAGACCATGGAAAGCAGCGCGAACAGCACGCCCAGCAGGCTGACGACGCGCAGCGGCCAGGTGGTGAAGGCGGTCAGGCCGTCGAGGGCCAGGCCGAACAGACGCATGGGCCGGAAGTGGCTGCGGCCGTGCATGCGGCTATCCGGCGTATACGGCAAGGCTTCGCTCTTGAAACCCACCCATGCGTAGAGACCCTTCATGAAGCGGGTGCGTTCGGGCAGGGCCACCAGGGCCTCGACCACGCGGCGGTCCATCAGGCGGAAATCGCCCGCGCCGGCCGGCACGGCCACCCGGCTGCCCGAGAGCATGCGGTAGAACCAATGCGAGCCCAGCCGCTTGAAGCGGCTTTCGTCGTTGCGATCCCGGCGCACGGCGTAAACCATTTCAGCGCCGGCACGCCAGCGGCGCAGCATTTCTTCGATGAGGGCCGGCGGATGCTGCATGTCGGCATCCAGGCAGACCACCACATCGCCGTCGGCGGCCTCCAGGCCGGCGCTGATCGCGGCCTCCTTGCCGAAATTGCGGGACAGCTGGATGTAGCGGAAACCGTCGAGCGCGGCCCATTCGGCCATCAGCTCGGGCGTGGCGTCGCTGCTGCCGTCATCGATGACGATGATCTCCCAGGCCGAACACATGGCGTCCAGGCGGCTGCGCAAGGCCGGCAGCAGCACGCGCAGGTTGTCCGCTTCATTCAGGCAGGGCACGATGCAGCTGACCTGCGCCTCGACGTAGAAAGAGCGGACCTCTCTGGCCATTTCGAGGGGCGCCTCGGAGGGCGGCAGCGAGGCCGGAAATGCCTGAGAGCGGAATTCGACTTGCATAGTGCTTACCCATAAGAGGGTTGAATATGCGGCAAGTATGCAAATCCCACTGTCAAATTTTTATCAAATCAGCCCATTCCTACGAAAAGAAGCGCGTCGACCCAAAACGCTCCCGGCGCCGGCGCGCTAGAATACGGCCAAGCCGATGTTTTCATTGATTTTTTCATGCCCCACGCCCTGCGTTGCCGGCCGCTGGCCGCTGACGATCTGCCCCTGATTTTGCGCCTGCAGGCGGCCGTCTACCCCGAGGATCTCCTCGAAACCGCGGATTTCTTCCTTAACCGCCTTGAGCTGGCGTCCGCCACCTGCCGGGTGGCCCTGCGCGGCGGCAGCCTGGTCGGGTATCTGGTCGCCTACCCCTGGCGGTCCGGCCTGCCGCCGGCGCTGAACCTGCCGCTGCAGGCGCTGCCGGCGGATGCCGACAGCTGGTTCGTGCATGATTGCGCGGTGGCGCCGCAGGCCCAGGGCGCCGGCGTGGCCGGCCTGATGCTGCGGGACAGCGCCCGCGCGGCGGCCCGGGCAGGATTGACCCGCGCCAGCCTGGTGTCGCTGGCGCCGGCCGTGCGCTACTGGACCAAGCTCGGCTATGTGCCGGCAACCCCCTCGGCGCCGCTGGCGGCCAAGCTGGCCGGCTATGGCGCCGGCGCCGTCTACATGGCCCGCGACATCCCGTTTCAGTAAAAAGAGCTGAAGGTGATATAGGCCTTGTAGAGTATGGTCAGCACGGCCACGATCAGGCCCAGACCCATCAGGCCCAGACCGAGGTTGCGGTCGCGCAGCCCAAAGCCCACCAGCATGAGCGCCACCGCCAGGCTCACGATGATGAGCATCGTATTGGTATTCGGGTGCATCGTGTCATTCTCCTGGTTGAGTACTGCCGGCGCGGGTCCATCCCCCTCCCAGCGCCTGATATAGCTTGACCGTCACCTGGGCCCTTGCGGTATGCACCTGGGCCAGTTCATCATCGCGGCGCAAGGCGTCCAGCTGGGCTTCGAGCACATCCTGCAGCGTCTGCCGCCCCGCGTCATAGAGGCGTCCGGCCTGGGCGGCGTTGCGGCGCGCCGTGGCGGCCGCTTGCGCGAGCAACTGCTCGCGCTCATCCAGCCCGCGCCGCATGCCATAGGCGTCGTCCACATCCCGCAAGGCATCCAGAATGCTCTGATCGTAACGCGCCAGCGCCCCTTGCAGGCGGGCATCGGCCGCCTCGACATTGGCCGCGATGCGTCCGGCCGTGAAGATGGGCAGCGTGACGCCGACGCCCAGCAGGCCGGCCGTGCCTTGCAGGGCGGGCAGGCCGGCGATATCCAGGCGTCCATCCTGCAGCAGGAAATTGATGGAAAACCGCGGCAGCCACTGCGCCTTGGCGCTGCCCAGCCTGGCGGCGTAGGCGCTGACTTCGTGCGCGCGGCCGCGCACATCGGGCCGCCTGGCCAGGACGTCCGAAGGCAGCATGCCGCCGGGCGCCGCGGGGATGCCGGCCGCGGCCGGAAGCGGCGGCAATGCCGCCTGGCCTTGCGGCGCCTGCCCCGTGAGCACGGCCAGGCGCCGCAGGCGCACCTCATGCTGGCTGACCAGCAGCGGCCGCTGGGCGCGGATATGTTCGGCCTGCGCCTGGGCGCGGTCGACCTCGTAGCGGGTGGCCTGCCCGGCGCGGAAACGCCCTTGCGCATAGCGCAGCAGCCTGTCGCTGGCGGCGATGCTGGCATCGAGCACGCGCAGCCGCGCCTGCAGGCCCCGCGCCTCCAGATAGGCCTGGGCGATGTCGGCGGCCACCAGCATGCGCGCGCCGTAGAGCCGTTCCTGTTCGCTGGCCGCGGCCTCGCTGGCGGCGACCGAGTCGCTGCGGCGCCCGCCGAACACATCGACCTCCCAGACCGCCGCCACCCCGGCCAGGTAGTCGGTGACCATGGCCGTGTCCTGCGGCAAGGGGCGCGGCTGCCGGAGCTCCAGCTTGCCGCGCTGCCCGCCCGCGTTGGCCGCCAGATTGGGATAGAGCGCGGAGTCCACCACGGCGGCCATGGCGCGGGCCTCGCGCAGGCTGGCCTGGGCCTGCTTGAGATCATTGCTGTGCGCCAGGCCGCGCTCGATGAGATCGGTGAGGACGGGGTCGTTCCAGGCCTGCCACCAGGCGTCCAGCGCCTGCGGCGCGGCCTCGGCCGGCATCTGGTCGAAGCGGTCCGGCAGGGCGCGCTGGGGCGGCGCTTCCACGCGCACCGCGCAGGCGGCCAGCCAGGCCGGCAACAAGATCAGGAAAAGTCGGTGGGTCGGCATCATGAGGCTATCCCTGCTGCGCCAGCATGGAACGGAAACGATGCAGCGCCAGGCCGAGAAAGAGCGCCCCGCACACGGCGATGGCCAGGAATTGCGGCCAGACGACGGCAAAGCCCGCGCCCCGGTACAGGACGGCCTGGGTCAGCATGACGAACTGCGTGGTCGGAAGAATGGGCACGAGGCTTTGCATCAGCGGCGGCATGCTTTCGACGGGCGTGGCCGCGCCGGACAGCAGGTAGGCCACCACATACACGGGCACGGCCAGCAGGCCGAACTGCGGCATGGTGGGCGCCAGGGTCGCCAGATACATGCCGAGGGCGGTCACCGAGAAGAGATAGAGCGCCAGGCCGGCCATGAATAGCAGCTGGGATCCATGCAGGGGAATGCCCAGGCCCGCGTGCACGACCCAGCGCAGCGACAGCATGGCGGCCAGCAGGATCACGGCGCCGTTGGAAAGAATCTTGGCCATGGCGATTTCGCTGGCGCGCACCGGCATGACCAGCAGGTGCTCGATGGTGCCATGCTCGCGCTCGCGGATGACGGCCGCCCCGACCAGGATGATGGCCAGCACGGTGACATTGGTCACGATCTGCATCACCGCCGTGTACCACGACGACTGGGCATTGGGATTGAAGAGCTGGCGCGTGACCGGCACGACCGGCAACCGGGCCTCGATGCCTTGCGCGTTGAGGAAACCCAGGACTTCGCGCGCGATGATTTCGTTCAGGTAGGTCATGCCCAGGCCGGCCTGGGTCATCGCGGTGGCGTCCACCAGGATCTGCACGGCCGGCTGGCGGCCCGCGAGCACGTCGCGCTCGAAATTCGGCGGGATCTCGATCACGAAAATATAGCGGCCACGATCCAGGGCGTCGTCCACCTCATCGCGGCTGATGGCCTGCGGCGGCTTGAAATACGGCGGCAGGATGGCGTCGCGCAGGCGGAAGGACAGATTGGAGCGGTCGCCATCCAGCACCGCCACCGAGGCATTGGCCACCTCGGCCTTCACGCCGCTGGCGACCGAGTAAATGGCGGCCGAGAAGGCGAACACGATGAGCAGCATCAGGGTGTAGTCGCCGGCCAGGCTGTGGAACTCCTTGCCGCACAGGCGCATCACATTGCGCAGCCATTGCATCATGTCAGGCCTCCTGCTTGCGCAACAGCAGGCGCGCCGCGCCGATATAGGCCAGGGCGAATGCCGCCAGGGCCGCGTACATGGACAGAAAACCGCGCCAGTCCAGCCCCTTGGTGAAGCCGCCCAGGCTGATGAGCTGGAACCACGACGAGGGAAAGCCCACGCCCACCCAATAGCTGCTGCCCGTCAGCGTGGAGACGGGATAGAGCAGGCCGGAAAAATTGACCGAGGGAATGAGGCAGAGTATGGCCGTGCCGAAGATGGCGGCCACTTGCGAGCGCACGAAGGTGGACATGAGCAGCCCCAGGGCGGTGGCGGCCAGCACGAAGAGCAGCGCGCCCAGCGAGAGGCCGAGAAACGAGCCGCGCAAAGGCACTCGCAGCAGCACGATGCACAGAAACACCAGCGTGAGATAACTCATCATCGCCAGCGCGACATAGGGCATCTGCTTGCCCAGCAAGTACTGCCCGACCGAGGCCGGCGAGGCGTAGAGATTGGTGATCGAGCCCATCTCCTTCTCGCGCACCACGCCCAGCGCCGTCAACATGGTCGGGATGAGGATCATGGCCAGCATCAGGATGCCCGGCGTGATGGCGTAGATGCTGCGGAACTCCTGGTTATAGGCAAAGCGCGACTCCACGCGCGCCGGCAGGGACAGTCCGCCCAGGGGGCTGGCGGCCATGAGCCTGGCCGTGTATTCCAGCATGATGCCGGTGACGTAGCCGCGCACGTTCTCGGCCGTGAAGGGCTGGGCGCCGTCGATATAGAAACCAACCTGGGGACCGCGGCCGGCCAGCAGGTCGCGCCCATAGCCGGGAGGAATGTCGATGACGAGCTTGGCGGGCGTGCCCCGCAGGCGCTCGACGATCTCCGCGTCGCTTGCCAGGGGCGCGTCTTCGCGGAAATAGCGCGAACCGGAAAAGTGTTCGAGCAGACGGCGGCTCTCCAGGCTATGGTCGCGGTCCAGGACCGCATAACGCACGTTCTCGACGTCGAAGGACACGCTCCAGGCGGCGATGCACAGGAGCACGATGGGACCGAGCAGCGCGAAGGCCAGGCGCATGCGGTCGCGCCGCAATTCCAGCGACTCGCGCTGCGCGAATGCCCAGGTCCGGCGCCACCAGGCCGCCAGGCCGCCGGGCGCCGGCGCCGCGGCGCCGGCCAGATCGGCCGCGCCCTGCCCGGCCTGCTCCACGGTCTGTTCGGGGTCGGCCTGCTCCAGATAGGCCACGAAGGCGTCTTCAAGCGTGGCGGCGTGCTGGCTTTCGGTGAGGGATTCGGGTGTGCCCACGGCGAGCACGCGCCCGCGATGCATGAAGGAAATGCGGTCGCAGCGCTGCGCTTCATTCATGAAGTGGGTGGACACGAAAATCGTCACCCGCTCCTGGCGCGACAGGCGCAGCAAGTGGCGCCAGAACATATCGCGCGCGGCCGGGTCCACGCCCGAAGTGGGCTCGTCCAGGATGAGGACTTCCGGTCCGTGCAGGCAGGCGGCGGCCAATTGCAGGCGCTGGCGCATGCCCAGCGGCAGGCTGGCCGGATCGGTGCCGGCCACCTCGCTCAGTTCGAACTGGTCCAGCGCGCGCGCCACCGCCTGGCGCGCCGCCTCGCCCTCCATGCGGTACAGATGCGCATGCAGCTCCAGGTTCTTGCGCACCGTCAGCTCTTCATAGAGCGAGAAGGATTGCGACATATAGCCGACCTTCATGCGGGTCGCCATGTCGCCGGCATCGACCGGCTGACCCAGCAGCTTGGCCGTGCCGCTGGAGACGTCCAGCAGCCCGGTGAGCATCTTCATGGTGGTGGTCTTGCCGCAGCCGTTGGAGCCCAGGAAGCCGAAAATCTCGCCGCGCTCGATGCGGAAGCTCACCCGGTCCACGGCCACGAAACTGCCGAATCGGCGCGTCAGTTCGGAGGCTTCGATGGCGGGCGGCCCGGGCCGGGGTTCAAAAGGCGTGATGTCCAGGGGCGCCAGTCCGTCCGCCTGGCCTTGCGGCAGGAGGCTGATATAGGCCTGCTCCAGGGTCTGCGCGCCGGCGCGCCGCATGACCGCCTCGGTGGCGTCGCTGACCAGCACTTTGCCGGCATCCAGCGCCACGAGGTGCTCGAAGCGCTGCGCCTCCTCCATATAGGCCGTGGCCACCACCACCGTCATGCCGGGCAGCTCGGCGCGCAAGGCGTCGACCAGGGCCCAGAACTGGCGCCGCGACAGCGGATCCACCCCGGTGGTGGGCTCGTCCAGGATGAGCAGCTCCGGATTGTGGACCAGGGCGCAGCACAGGCTGAGCTTCTGCTTCATGCCGCCGGACAGCTTGCCGGCCGGGCGCTCGGGGAAAGGCGCCAGCCCAGTGGCGCGCAGCAGCCTTTCGATGCGGCTGTTGCGGGCTTGCGGGTTCAGGCCATAGAGGCGGGCGAAGAAGTCCACGTTCTCGTAGACCGAGAGCGTGGGATAGAGATTGCGCCCCAGCCCTTGCGGCATGAAGGCCAGCCGCGAGGCGAGTTCATTGCGGAAGCCGCGGCGCGCGATGTCGCCGCCCAGCACCTGGACCTTGCCCGATTGCAGGCGCTTGACCCCGGCGACCAGGGACAGCAGGGTGGATTTGCCCACCCCGTCCGGGCCGATCAGCCCTATGGTCTTGCCCTTGGGCAGGGCCAGCGACACATCGCGCAGCGCCCACACGGCGCCGTAGCGATGCGAGACCTGCTCCAGGACGATGGCGTCCATCGCTCACTCCTTGGGCAGCGAGATGTCCAGCTCGGCGGGCCAGGCCGCGTCGGCCTGCAGATTGACATAGCCGTTGCCCGTCATGCCGGCCTTGAGCAGCGTGGCGTAGCGGCCGGCGAGGTCTTCCGGCACTTGCAGCTTGACGCGGTACATGAGCTTGTCGCGCTCGTTGACCGTCTCGACATACTTGGGCGTGAACTGGGCCTCGGCCGCCACGAAACCCACCTTGGCCGGGAAGACAGCTCCGGGCACGCCGTCGAGCACGATGCGGGCTTGCTGCCCCACCTTGAGGCGGCCGGCCACCCGCGCCGGCCAGAAGACCGTCATATAGATATCGGAGGTATTCAGCAGCGTCAGCACCCGTCCGCCGCCCGGCAGGACCGCCCCCACCTCGACCACCCGGTACTCGATCCGGCCGGCCACCGGCGCGCGCAGATCCATGTCGTCGATGACGCTCTGGACGCGGGCGATCTGGGCCTGGGCCTCCAGGCCAGCGGCCCTGGCCTCGCCGACGGCCGCGCCCGCGGCGGCCAGGCCGGCGCTTTCGCCCTGCAAGGACAATTGGCGGCGCTGCAATTCGATCTGCGAGACCAGCGCGTCGCTGCGCAGGCCCTGGGTCTGCTTGAGTTCGATCTGGGCGAGTTTCTCGCGCGCCTGGCGCGCCTCGGTCTCGGCCTGGGCGCGGGCCACCGCCTGGTCGGCGCGGCCCTGGGCGGCCTGGGCGGCGGCCAGCTGCGTGCGCAGCTCGGCGGTGTCCAGCCGGGCCAGCACCTGCCCGCTGGCCACGCTATCGCCCTCGCGCACCAGCAGCTCCTGCAGGCGCCCGGCGTATTTGGTGGCGATATCGATGCGGCCGACTTCCAGCCGGCCATTGGCGCTGCCGATGTTCCGCGGCATGTCCTGCGAGCGGTACTGGTTGACCCAGACCGCTCCCGCGGCAGCCAGCGCAAGCAGCACGGCCACCGATCCCCAAACCAGCGACTTTTTCATCCGATCTCCACGACAGACGGCGGATGCTCGGACGCGGCGCAGTGCCGTAAGTCGCGCGGTAAGCCCCCGCGTCGCTTGCGATCTAACCTGCCTAGCGCCCGGCAATGTCATGTTATCCGCCGGCCGGCATGCGCGGTGCGCACACACCCCGGCGGGTCTTGCGTCAGATCAAGCACTGCTCATGCACGGGCAGGGCTGCCACGACCATACACGAAAAAGGGGGCGGGACAAAAGCGGCGCAGGCGCCACGGGCAAGCGCCGGCGCGATCTTGGGCCCAGGAGAAAAAGAAAAAGCCCGCTGGATCGCAGCGGGCTTTCTCAGGTGTCTGGTGGGTGGTACAAGTTTCGAACTTGTGACCCCTGCCGTGTGAAGGCAGTGCTCTACCACTGAGCTAACCACCCTGAAAGAAGCGAGATTCTAGCACGATTTTTTTGCCCTGCGCAAACAGGACAATCACACCGTCTGTGGCGCCGTCTCGGCGCTGGCGTCGAGGCCGCGCCACAGGCAGGCGCCGCCCACGGCTTTGTCCAGCGCGGCGAGATAGGCCTCGTGCTCGGCCAGGTCTTCGCCGGCCGCGGCGATGACCGGCAGTACGGAAGCATCGAAGCGGCCCAGCTCGACCTGGGCGCCGCCGGCGCCCTGGCTGTCGTCGACATCGATGAGCAGGGCATCCTGCCCGCGCGTCATGGCCAGCCAGACCTCGGCGAGCAGCTGCGAATCCAGCAAGGCGCCGTGCAGCGTGCGGTGGGCATTGGAGATGCCATAGCGGTCGCACAAGGCGTCGAGCGAATTGCGCTTGCCCGGATAGAGGGTGCGCGCATGGGCCAGCGAGTCGATCACGCTGTCGCAATAGCTGTCTATGGTCTTGCGCCCGATCTTCTGCAGCTCGGCATTGAAGAACTTGACGTCGAAGCCGGCGTTGTGGGCGATGAGTTCGGCGCCCTCGATGAAGCTGATGAACTGCTCGGCCACATCGCCGAAACGCGGCTTGTCCGACAGGAACTCGGTGGTCAGGCCGTGGACGGCCAGCGCTTCGGGGTCGCTGTCGCGGTCCGGGTTCAGGTAGATGTGCAGGTTGCGGCCGGTGACCGCGCGGTTGACGATCTCGACGCAGCCGATTTCGACGATGCGATGGCCCTGGGCGGGGTCCAGGCCGGTGGTTTCGGTATCGAAGATGATCTGGCGCATGGCGGAGCTACTCTGAAGCGGGTGTGGTTTCGGCCTGGCCCCCGGGGGCCGGCCGCGCGGCCGCGATGAGCGAGTACGCCACCGGGACCACGAACAAGGTCAATAGTGTACCCAGGCTCAGCCCGCCCACCAGCACCCAGCCGATCTGCTGGCGCGATTCCGCCCCCGCCCCGCTGGCCACCGCCAGGGGGACGGTACCCAGCACCATGGCGCCGGTGGTCATCAGGATGGGACGCAGGCGCAGCACGCTCGCCTCCACCACGGCCTGCATGATGTCCTTGCCCTCTTCGCGCAGCTGGTTGGCGAATTCCACGATCAGAATGCCATGCTTGGTGATCAGGCCCACCAGGGTGATCAGGCCGATCTGACTGTAGATGGACAGCGTCCCTCCCGTGAGCCAGAGCGCCAGCAGGGCGCCGGTCATGGACAGCGGCACCGACAGCATGATGATGAAGGGATTGCGCCAGCTCTCGAACTGGGCGGCCAGCACCAGGTAGATGAAGGCCAGCGCCATGGCGAAGACGAGGTAGATGCTGCCGGAGGAGTCGCGGAATTCGCGCGACTGGCCGTCCAGGTCGGTGACGACGGTGTGCGGCAGGACCTCGCGCGCCACCTCGTGCATATGGGCCAGCACTTCGCCCAGGGCGTAGCCCGGCGCCACCGAGGCGTCCACCTTGACCGCGCGCAGGCGGTTGAAGTGGTTGAGCGATTGCGGCGAGACGCTCTCGCGCACGGCCAGCAAATTGTCCAACTGCACCATGCTGCCGTCGCGGGCGCGGACATAGATGCCCGAAATATCGGTGGGCGTGGCGCGGTCGCGCGGCGTGACCTGCACGATCACGTCGTATTGCTCGCCCTCGTCCTTGTAGCGCGTGACCTGGCGCCCGCCCAGCATGGACTCCAGGGTGCGGCCCACGACATCGACGTTGGCGCCGACGTCGGCCATCTTGTCGCGGTCGACGTGCACGCGCAGTTCGGGGGTGTTCAGGCGCAGGTCGGTGTCCAGGTTCTGCAGGCCCGGGTAGTCGCGCAGGGCATCGACGAAAACGCCCACCAGCTTGGCCAGTTCCGGATAGGAGGCCTGGCTCATGATGATGAACTCGACCGGTTTGGAGCGCGCCGACTGCCCCAGCGAGGGCGGATTGGTCGGGAAGGCGCGCACGCCCGGCAGCGAGGCGAACTTGGGCTGCAGCTCGCGCGCGATGTCCTGCTGGCGCCGGCCGCGCTCTTCCCAGGATTTCAGGCGCAGGATGGCCGTGCCGTCAGTGACCGTGGGAAAGCCCACCGTGGTCTGGCTGACGCTGGCCTCGGGGATGGCGTCGTAGAACTTCTCGATCGCCAGCATGCTGTCCAGGGTATAGCCCAGCGTGGCGCCCTCGGGCGCGCTGACGATGCCGAAGATCACGCCCCGGTCTTCGATGGGGGTGAGCTCGCTTTTGACGACCTTGAAAAGCACGCCGCTGGCCAGGGCCACGGCCAGGCCAATGCCGATCACCACCCCGCGATGCGCCAGCGACCAGCCCAGCGCGCGGCGATAGCCCCGCGCCAGGGCTTCCAGCCAGCCTTCGATCAGGTTGTAGCCGCGGTTGTGGCTGGCCTGGTGCCGCAACAGCACCGAACACATCATGGGGGTGAGGGTCAGCGCCACGAAGCCGGAAACCAGCACGGCGGCGGCCAGCGTCAGCGCGAACTCGATGAACAGGCGCCCGGTGCGGCCGGTGGCAAAGGCCAGCGGCGCATACACCGTGACCAGGGTCATCGTCATGGCCACGACCGCGAAGCCGATTTCGCGCGAGCCCTGGATGGCCGCCTGGCGGCGCGGCATGCCGTTTTCGATATGGCGGAAGATATTCTCCAGCACCACGATGGCGTCGTCGACCACCAGGCCGATGGCCAGCACCATGGCCAGCAGCGTGAGCGTGTTGATGGAGAAGCCGAACATGTACATGATGGCGCAGGCGCCGATCAGGGACACGGGGATGGTGACGATGGGCACCAGGCTGGCGCGCAGATTGCGCAGGAAGAAGAAGATCACCAGCACCACCAGCACGATGGCTTCGCCGATGGTGTGATACACCGAATCGATGGAGCGCTCGATGAAGACCGAGGTGTCGTAGGAGATGTTCAGCTTCATGCCGGCCGGCAGGCTTTCGTTGAGGCGTTCGACCTCGGCCCGGGCAGCCGCCGACAGCTCAAGCGGATTGGCGGTGGATTGGCGCGTGATGCCGATATTGATGGCGTTCTTGCCATTGAAACGCGAGAGCACCCGGTCATTGGCCGCATCGATCTGGACCCGCGCCACGTCGCGCATGCGCACGGGATAGCCCTTGACGTTGGCGATGATGATGTTCTCGAACTGCGTGATCGTCTGCAGGTCGGTGGAGGACACCACCGAAAACTCGCGCGCCCGCGACTCGATCCGCCCGGCCGGGATTTCGACGTTCTGGCTGCGCAGCGACGATTCGACATCCTGGACCGTCAGGTTGTAGCCGGCCAGTTTGTCGCGATCGACATAGATGCGCATGGACGGCAGCCGCTCGCCGAAGACCCGCACCTCGGCCGCCCCGGGCAGCACCGACAGGCGCGTCTTGACATAGCGATTGATGTAATCGGAGGTCTGGATGGCCGAATACGGCCCGGACTCCACCGCGATATAGATGATGGGCTGGGAGTCGGCCTCGACCTTGCCGATGATGGGCTCATCGATCTCGTCGGGCAGGAAGCGGCGCGCGCGCGAAACCTTGTCGCGCACCTCGGCCGCCGCGGCGTCGGGGCTGCGCGACAGGTTGAACTTGATGTTGATCAGGCTGCGCTCGGAGCGGCTGCGCGAGGTCATCACGTCCACGCCCTCGATGCCGGCCAGCTGGTCTTCCAGCGGCTTGGTGACCTGGGACTCGATCACCTCGGGAGAAGCGCCCTTATAGGTCGTGTCCACCGAGACGATGGGTTCGTCGATCTTGGGATACTCGCGCACCGTCAGGCGGGAATAAGAGATCAGGCCGACCAGGATGATGATCAGCGACAGCACCGAGGCGAACACCGGCCTGCGGATACAGACTTCGGATAGGACCATGGCCGGCCTCCTCGCTTACTTGGCCCCGCCGTTGACAATGCTGACCGGCGCGCCGTCGGTCAGGCGCTGCAGGCCCGCGATGACGACCTGGTCGCCCGCGGCCACGCCGGTGAGGATTTCGGCGCGGCCCTCGCGGCGCTCGCCGACGCTGACCTCGATCTTCTCGGCCCGGCCGTCGCGCACGCGAAAGACATATTGGTTCTGCCCCGCGGGCGCCAGGGCGGTCTCGGGGACCACCAGGGCGGGATCCTCGCCGAATTGCAGCTGAACACGCGCGAACATCCCCGGGCGCAAAACGTGATCGGCATTGGGCACGGTGGCGCGCAACAGGATGGAGCGCCCGCCGGCATCGACCAGCGGGCTCACGGCATAGACCTGGCCGCCGCGCTCCTGGCCCGGCATGGCGTCGAGCCGCACGGCCAGCGACTGCCCCACCCGCAGCTTGCTCAGATACATCTCGGGCACGCGGAAATCCACTTTCAGCGGATCGATGGCCTCCAGCGGCGCCAGGTCCTGTCCCTGGTTGACGTAGTCGCCCACCGACACATTGCGCAGACCGACCATGCCGGCGAAGGGCGCGCGTATGGTCATTTTGTCGAGCTTGGCCTGCGCCAGCACGGCGGCGGCCTGCTGCACCTTGAGCGTGCTGGCCGACTCGTCCCGGGCCTGCTGGCTCACGAAGCCGCGGCCATGCAGATCCACGGCGCGGCGGTACTGGCTCTCGGCCAGCGCCAGATTGGCGCGCGCCTGCTGCAGTTCGGCGCTGGGGATGGAATCATCCAGGCGGATCAGGACCTGGTTGGCCCGCACGGCCTCGCCTTCCTTGAAGTCGATCCGCTGGATGCGGCCGGCAACCTCCGGGCGCAACACCACCGACTCGTCGGAGCGCAGGCTGCCCACGGCGGACAGGCCGCGGGCGAAGGGCCGCGTCTCGACCTTGGCGACCTCGACGCGCGTGGCGCTGGGCGCGGCGGCTGTCTTGGCGGGCGCGGGCGCGGCGCCGGCCAGCCAACGAGGAAGATAGACGCCCGCGGCCGCCCCAGCGGCCAGGCCGACCGCGAGGGTGGCGAGCAATGCTGCTTTTTTCATGCTGGGATGTGAAGCGCCGGCGCACAGGGCGCGCAGGCATGGGAATAGAAGCCTGGCACTGTAGCATCCGGATTTACATCCTGGCACAGATCCGCGGCGTCAATTCCCTAGGGGGTTTCCCCTGTGCCTCAGCGGCCCGACACGCTGGCCACGCCCTGGTTGGCCAGCATATCGGCCATTTCATTGCCAGGATCGCCGTTATGGCCGCGCACCCAGCGCCAGCTGACCTGATGGCGCGCGACCTGGGCGTCGAGCTCCTGCCAGAGCTCGACATTCTTGACCGGCTTTTTGTCGGCGGTCAGCCAGCCGCGGCGCTTCCAGTTGGGCAACCATTCGGTCATGCCCTTCATGACATATTGCGAATCGGTGTGGACGATGACCGTGCACGGCCGCTTCAGGGCGCGCAGCCCTTCGATGACCGCCAGGATTTCCATGCGGTTGTTGGTGGTCTTGGGGTCGCCGCCAAAAAAGGTCTTCTCGTGCCCGCCGGAGCGCATGAGCACGCCCCAGCCCCCCGGGCCGGGATTGCCCTTGCAGGCTCCATCGGTCCACATTTCAACGAGATCGGCGGCGGCAGGAGGGGTCGACATGGCATTCCAAGGTGAAAACAGGCCGAAGACAATACCGGATTTCGCCCGGCCGCGCAGCGGCGCCGCCTTCAGCTCCCGCCATCGCTGGCCTGGCGGTTGACCACCACCGAGGCCGCCTGGGCGGTCTTGCGTTTTTTCTTCCAGGCCGGCCCGATCAGGCGCATGCCGCCCACGCGCTTGACGGCCGAGACCACATAGACCGCCCCGGCCATGCGCCACCAGCGCTCGCCCATGCCCTCCATGAAATGCCAGCGCCGTATCCATTGCTCGCCGCGGCAGGCCGGCACGAAGCGGCCATGGCGGCCGCGGTCGACCTCGAAGGACAGCAGCTTGAGCCAGTCGCGCAGGCGCGGCAGCGCCACCTGGGACTTCAGCGGCACGGGCAGCCAGGGCTCCATGCCCGGCAAGGCATTGCGCGCGCCCCACAAACTCCAGGGATTGAAACCGGAAATCACGACGCGGCCCTCGGGCATGAGCACGCGCTCGGCCTCGCGCAGCACCAGATGCGGGGCCTCGGCGCACTCCAGCACATGGGGCAGCAACAGCAGGTCCACGCTTTGCGACTCGAAAGGCAACGCCTCGGGCTGGGCCAGCACGCGGGCCTGCCAGGCCACCTCGCCTTCGAGCGGATCGGCCCCGACCCAGCCCTTGAAGGGCATACGGTTGCAGGCCAGCAGATCAGGGGCGTCCAGGCCCATCTGCCAGGCGTAGAAGCCGAACACATCGGCCACTTCTTCGTCGAAGCGGGCGCGCTCCCAGTCCAGGACATATTTGCCCGGCGGGGTCTGGAACCACTCGGCCAGTTCTACAATCGGCGTTGTCATTTCCGCCACTTCGCCTTCCTCATACGATGCCAGCCCATTCCCACACCACGGGCCAGGCCAGCCTGGTCGTGCCCATCGAGGCCTTCACCGACAACTATATATGGGCCGTGGTCCGCGACGGCTGGGCCGTCGTGGTCGATCCCGGCCAGGCCCAGCCCGTGCAGGATTTCCTGGCCGGACAGGGGCTGCGGCTGCGCGCCATTCTACTCACGCACCACCACGGCGACCACGTCGGCGGCGTCCTGGACCTACTGGCCCAGGCGCCCGTGCCGGTCTATGGGCCGGCGCGCGAGTCCCTGCCGCATTGCGATTTCCGCCTGGAGGAAGGCGATCTCGTGGAAATCCCTGAGCTGGGGCTTTCCCTGACGGTGCTGGACGTGCCGGGCCATACGGCCGGCCATATCGCCTATGCGGGGCATGCGGGCGGCGCCCCCCTGCTCTTCTGTGGCGACACGCTGTTCGCCGCGGGCTGTGGGCGGCTGTTCGAGGGCACGCCGGCGCAAATGCACGCTTCTCTGGAGAAATTGGGGACTTTACCGGAAGATACACTGGTTTTCTGCGCACACGAGTACACTCTAGCGAATTTGCGCTGGGCCACGACGGTAGAACCCGCCAATCTCACCCTGCAACAGTGGCAAGCACAGGCCCGCCAAATGCGCGCAGACGGCCGTCCCACCCTGCCTTCGAGCATCGGCAAGGAAAAGGACACCAATCCGTTTTTGCGTACCCAACAGGCAGAGGTTGCCAAAGCCGCCATAGGATGGGCCGGACACCCTTTGTCCAGCGCCGTGGATGTCTTTGCCGCCCTGCGCGAATGGAAGAACAATTTCAAGTGACCCACCGATGAGCCTTCTCCGACTTCTGCTACCCGTCCTTCTCGTGGTCCTTGCCGGTTGCGCCGGCACCGGGCAAAAGCAGAACGCCGAAGGCAATTCCTCGCGCTATGTGGCCAAGGACACCTCGCGCACGGTGGACCTGACCAGTCCGCCGCGCGACGCCTGGGACCGCATCCGCCGCGGTTTCGCCATCCCCAACCTGAATACCGATCTGTCCCAGCAGTGGACGGAGTACTACGCCGCCCACCCCGAGTCGGTGCGGCGCATGGCCGAACGGGCCGGCAAGTATCTGTATTTCATCGTCGATGAGGTCAACCGCCGCGGGCTGCCCACCGAGCTGGCGCTGCTGCCCTTTGTCGAGAGCGCCTACAACCCGACCGCGCTGTCGCGCTCGCAAGCCTCCGGCCTGTGGCAGTTCGTGCCGGCCACCGGCCAGCATTTCAACCTGAAGCAGGACTGGTGGCGAGACGAGCGGCGCGACCCCATCGCCTCGACCTATGCGGCGCTGGACTATCTGGAAAAGCTGTTCGAGATGCAGGGCGACTGGTACCTGGCCCTGGCCTCCTATAACTGGGGCGAAGGCTCGGTGCAGCGGGCCATGGCCAAGAACGAGGCCGCCGGCCTGGCGACGGACTATCTGTCGCTGACCATGCCCGACGAGACGCGCAACTACGTGCCCAAGCTGCAGGCCATCAAGAACATCATCGCCGACCCGCGCAAGTACGCCGTGGCCCTGCCCAAGGTCGACAACACGCCGTATTTCGTGACGGTCCAGAAAAACCGCGACATCGATATCGAGCTGGCCGCCAAGTTCGCCGAAATGCCGCTCGATGAGTTCAAGGCGCTCAATCCCTCCTTCAACCGCCCCATGATCCGCGGCGAGCATGAGCCCACGCTGCTGCTGCCGGCCGACCGGCTGGCCGTCTTCAATGCCAATCTGCAGAACTACAAGGGCGACCTGAGCAGCTGGTCGACCTATGCGACCCGCCGCGGCGAGAGCTACGCGGCCATCGCCAAGCGCCACGGCGTCTCCGAGGCCCGCCTGCGCGAGATCAATGAAGTGTCTTCGCGCCAGAAAGTCGCCGCCGGCCAGGTGCTGCTGGTGCCGGCCGCCGGCGCGGCCAACAAGCCCGACACCAGCGACGCCGTCCAGCTGGCCTCGCTGTCCCCGCCCGTGGGCGCGCTGGACAAACCCGCCGCCCCCAAGGCCAGCGCCCGCGCGTTGCCGGCCACCGCGGCGCGCGGCGGCAGCGCGCGGCCCAATGTCCGCACCCACAAAGTGAGCTCGGGCGACACCCTGTTCAGCCTGGCCAAGCGCTACGGCACCACGGTGGACGCGCTGCGCGCCTTGAACAACCTGAAGGGCAATAACCTGAAGGTCGGCTCGCAATTGCGCGTGCCCGGCACCGGCACCCGCGGCTGACCCGGCGCAATGCCCGTAAAATAACGGCCTTCAAGCAAGGCAACCTAAGGAAAACACTATGGGCTTTCTCGCTGGCAAGCGCATCCTCGTCACCGGGGTGCTCTCGAACCGCTCCATCGCCTACGGCATCGCTCGCGCCTGCCACCAACAAGGCGCCGAACTCGCTTTCACCTATGTCGGCGACCGCTTCAAGGACCGCATCACCGAATTCGCCGCCGACTTCGGCAGCGACATCGTGCTGCCCTGCGACGTGGCCGAAGACAGCCAGATCGAAGCCGCTTTCGCCTCCCTCAAGGAGCGCTGGGACGGCCTGGACGGCCTGGTCCATTCCATCGGTTTCGCGCCGCGCGAAGCCATCGCCGGCGATTTCCTCGAAGGCCTGTCGCGCGAAGCCTTCCGCATCGCGCACGACATCTCGGCCTACAGCTTTCCGGCCATGGCCAAGGCCGCCCTGCCCCTGATGGAAGGCCGCAAGGCATCGGTCCTCACGCTGACCTATCTGGGCGCCGAGCGCGTAGTCTCCAACTACAACACCATGGGCCTGGCCAAGGCCTCGCTGGAAGCCAGCGTGCGCTACCTGGCCACGGCGCTGGGCCCGCGCGGCATCCGCGCCAACGGCATCTCGGCCGGTCCCATCAAGACCCTGGCCGCCAGCGGCATCAAAGACTTCTCGTCCATCCTGAAGTTCGTCGAAGCCAATGCGCCCTTGCGCCGTAACGTGACCATCGAAGACGTCGGCAATGTCGCCGCCTTCATGCTTTCGGACCTGGCGGCGGGCGTGACCGGCGAGATCACCCACGTCGATGCGGGCTTCTCGACCGTCGTCCCGGGCATGGAAGAATGAACGCCTGACCGAGCTACAGAGGGCGCCTTGCGGCGCCCTTTTTTTTGCGGCTCGGGCGAGCCTGCGCCCCCGTTTGCTGACAGCGGGCTGAACTTTCGCGCCCGCGCAGGGGTCAGAGGGTTTTTGTCCCGCAAGGAGCCCCTCTTGAGCGCCCGTCAACTCCTCGATCAATTGCTGCGGTCCGGCCAGAACCTGGCGCAACAGGCCGCCGGCCGCGACACCGGCCAGGCCGGCGGATCCTTTCTTGCCGGACTCGGCGGCGGCGCCCTGGGCGCGGGCGCGCTGGGACTGCTGCTGGGCAGCAAGAAAGCGCGCAAGCTTGGCGGCAAGGTCGCCATGTATGGCGGCATGGCGGCGCTGGGCGCCCTGGCCTACCGGGCCTATGGGCAATGGCAGGAAAACCAGGCGCGGCAGGCCCAGGCCGCGCCGCCCGCAGCACCCCGGACCCTGGACCGCCTGCCCGCGCCCGAGGCGGAAGCGCACAGCAATGCCGTGCTGGTCGCGATGATAGGCGCGGCCAAGGCCGACGGCCATATCGGCCCCGAGGAGCGCCAGTTGCTCGAACAGGAGCTCATCCGCCTGTCGGGCGATGCCGCCGACCGCGGCTGGCTGGAGGCCGAGCTGGCCGGCCCGGTTGATCCGGCCGCGGTGGCGCGCGCCGCGCGCAGCCCCGAGATGGCCGCCGAAATGTATCTGGCCAGCGTGCTCGTCGTGGACGAAGAAAGCTTCATGGAACGCGCCTACCTCGATGAGCTGGCCCGCCAGCTGAAGCTGGCGCCCGCGCTCAAGCAGCAGCTGGAAGCGCAAGTGGCCCAGCTTTCCTGATCAGTCCGCGCGCAGCGCCATGCTGGCCGTCAGCGCGCGGAAACGCCGAATGTCGGCTTGCACCAGGCGCTCGAAGTCCTCGGGATTGCTCGCCACCGGATTGAAACCCAGGTCTTGCAGCTCGGCCTGCGTGGCCGGCCGCGCCATGATGGCGGCCACTGCCCGGTTCAGGCGCGCCACGACCGCCGGCGGCGTGGCCGCCGGCGCCAGCAGGCCATGCCATTGATCCAGTTCATAGCCGGGCCAGCCCTGCTCGGCCACGGTGGGCACGTCCGGCATGAGGGGCGAGCGCCGCGCCGACGTCACCGCCAACGCGCGCAGCTTGCCCGCGCGGATGAAGGGCGCCGCGCTGGACGCCGTCACCACGCCCAGGGGCACATGGCCGGACATCACATCCGTGAGCGCCGGGCCGCAGCCCTTGTAGGGCACTTGCTGCAGCGCCGAGCGGCTGCGCGCGCGCAGCATTTCGGCGGCCAGGTGCTGCGGCGTGCCATTGCCGCAAGAGGCATAAGGCATGGGATCCTCGGGCAGGCCCAGGCGCAGCGCCTGCCCCAGGCTGCCCAGCGGCGAGCCGGCGCGCGTCACGATGACGGAGGGCACGAAGGCCACATTGATCACCGCGGTGAAATCGCGCTCGGGGGAAAAATCCAGATGCCGGAATACGCCCGGATTGACGGCAAAGGAACTGTTGACCATCAGCAGGGTGTAGCCATCCGGCCTGGCTTCGGCCACGGCGCGCGCGCCGATATTGCCGCTGGCGCCGGGCCGGTTTTCCACCACCACGGCTTGGCCGAGGTCCTGCTGCAAGGCCGCGCCCAGCTTGCGCGCCAGCAGATCGGTGCCGCCGCCCGGCGGGAAGGTCACGATGATGGTGATGGGCCGGACCGGAAAATCCGTATCGGCCCGGGCCGGCGCGGCCCACGCGGCCAGCAAGGCCAGCAAGAAAGAAGCAAACAATCGCAGCATGATGTTTTTCAGGATGAGCGCCGCCCCGGCGCCCTCCTGGCACCGTCAACGGCTTGCGGAAAGAAAAAGCGGGATCAGCTGTCCAGGCCGATATCCAGGACCCGCGCGCTATGCGTCAGCCAACCCACTGCCATCAGATCGACCCCGGTCGCGGCGATGGCCGGCGCGGTCTCGGGCGTGATGCGGCCCGACGCCTCGGTCACGGCGCGCCCGCCGACGCGGCGCACCGCCTCGCGCAGGGTGTCGTTATCCATGTTGTCCAGCAGCACTACATCGACGCCGGCGGCCAGCGCCTCGTCGAGCTGCGCCAGCGTGTCGACCTCGAGTTCGATCTTGACCATGTGGCCGACCGCCGCGCGGGCGCGCGCCAGGGCCTGAGTCACGCCGCCGGCGAAGGCCACGTGGTTGTCCTTGATCAGCACCGCGTCGTCCAGGCCGTGGCGATGGTTGCTGCCGCCGCCCACCCGCACCGCGTACTTCTGGACGGCGCGCAGCCCGGGCAAGGTCTTGCGCGTGCAGGTCACCTTGCAATGCGTATGGGCGATGGCGTCGGCGATGGAGGCGGTGGCGGTGGCCACGCCGCTCAGGTGGCCGAGGAAGTTCAGCGCCGTGCGTTCGGCCGTCAACATGCCGCGCGCCGGGCCTTCGATAAGGGCGATCTCACTGCCGGGCGCCAGGCGCGCGCCGTCGGCCAGCAACACCTGAAAACGGATCTCCGGATCGATCAGCCGGAAGGCCAGCCGGGCCAGCTCCAGCCCGGCCAGCACGCCCGGCTGGCGCGCCACCAAGCGGGTCTGCCCGCGGGCCTCGGCCGGCACGATGGCGTCGCTGGTGATGTCGCCCGCGCGTCCCAGGTCCTCCAACAGGGCGGCGCGAACCAGCGGCTCCAGCATGACCTGGGGCAGGTTGGGGATGATGCGCGCCGTCTCCTGGGCGGGCTGGGCGCTGACGGTTTTTATGCTCATTTTGAGTATATATGGCGTTAAAAAAATGGCGGGATGCCCCTGCGACTTATGCTAATACTGAGCATAAATAGCTGTCAAGCCCGCCCGGGCAGTTGCCGCCCCCTTGCTTCAATATTGCCGCGCCAAAGGCAGCTTGCTGCCGGAGATGGCCCGCTCCAGCATGACGTCGCGCCGAAAGCGGAAGAGCTTGGCCGGCCGGCCCGCCGTGCCGCTGGCCATGCCGCCGGTCTCCTCGACCAGGTCCTGCTGCTCGATGAGGCGGCGGAAATTCTGCTTGTGCAATTCGCGGCCGGCCAAGGCCTCGACGGTCGTCTGCAATTGCAGCAGGGTGAATTCGGCCGGCATGAGTTCGAAAACCACGGGGCGGTACTTGATCTTGGCGCGCAGCCGCGCGATGCCGGTGGCCAGGATGCGGCGATGGTCATGGCCCATGGCCTGGCCGGGCAGCGCCGATCCGGCGCCCGCCTCGGGCACCAGGCCCGCCTCGTAAAGCAGCTCATAGCGCTGCAAGACCATATCTTCGTTCCAGGGCGCGCCATCCAGCCCAAAGCTGTAGGCCAGGCGCTGGCCGCGGCGCGCATCGCGCCCGGCCCATTGCCGCAGGCGGCGTTCGATATCGTCCAGCACGCCGGGCAGGCCGCCGCGCCGGTCTTCCCACGGGAAATAGCGATACCAATCCTGCCAGCCGACCTGGGCCACGCCGGTGTCGCCCGCCTCGCGCGTCAGGGCCAGGTAGCTGACCGAGATGACGCGCGCGCCGGCCGCATTGGAGCGATCGCTGTCGGCGAAGGTGTAGAGCTGCTCGACATAGCCCAGCGGATGATGGGTCTGGGTCTCGACCCAGGCGCGCAAACCGGCCTGCAGCGAACGGTGGCTCAGTTCGAAGGGACCGGCCGGCAGCAGCTGGCCGCCATCGGTGGTCAGCACGCGCGGCTGGCCGGCCGTCACGGCGACGAGCACGGCCACCAGTTCGGCGGAAAGAGAGCGGTCTAGGGCGTCAGTCAAGGATGTCCCGGAGAAAACACGGCCAAGCCGTCACCGATTATAGAGGCCCCCGCTCCGTCACACCTGGACACGAGCTTGTGACGGACTGCCGCGTAATATGGATCCACAGGCCTTTTTACGGGGCCTGCGTGCGGCACGCTCAACAAGGAGTCGGATCATGGCAATTGCTCGTGAGTTTCTCCAGTCGGCCAGCGTCACCCAGCAACGGCGGTTCCAGGGCACCGCGGAAATGCCCATGCCCAGCGCGAACCGGCAAGTCGCCGGCATGCCGCGCAGCGGGCGCGTGATGACCCAGCCGGGCGATCCCGGCGTAATCACCCCTGAAGACGACGTGCTGCCCGGCGCGTTGTCGCGCCCCGACGAAGAGGCCTAGCCGCCTTATTCGTTGCCGCTGAACATATAGCCCCAGCCATGCACGGCGCGGATGGGCAGGCGTAACTGCCTGTCCGTCGCCTTGCGGCGCAGGCGGCAGATCAGCACGTCCACATAGCGCAGGCGGGCGCGTTCGCCGCGGCCGGGCCTGACGTCGACCACGTCCAGCAGATCTTCGCGGCTCAACCGCTGCGTGGGCGCCTGCACCAGGGCCTGCAGCAGGGCGCGTTCGGCGCCCGTGAGCGTCAGCCGCGCATTGTCAGGGCTGGCCAATACCCAACCGTCTTCGAGCAAGCGCCAGCCGCGTTCGGCATGGCCGTTTTCCGCGCCGGGCGGCGGGTTGGGATCCGGCAGGGACGAAGGCCGCTGCACCGGCGGCGATGCCAGGGCCTGGGCCACGCCGCGCCGCGCGAGCGCCTGCAGCACCGCGGCGATCTCCTGGTGGCTGCTGCCCTGCTCCAGACAGGTGTCGACGCCGCACAGCAACAGCTGCACCCGCGCTTCAGAAGATAGCGGCGGGGTCAGCGCCACGATGCCCACGCTGGGCGCCAGCGTACGCAGACGCGCCGCGGCCACCAGCACCTCCCGCGGCGAAGCCGCGAGAATCACGAAACCATGGCGGTGCTGGCCATGCAGCTCATACATGACCGACAACTCAGTGCAGCTGGCGACCGGAAACCCGGAATCCACCAGCGACTGGGACAAGGCCTGGCACTGGCCGAAATCCACGCACAGCAGCAACACGCCCGCGTTGGGCGCGCTGACCGGCTGGCTGGCCGAAGAGGGATCCGCGGAGAAATCGGACGGGACACGCATGGCGCGGCCCGTCACCTTCGGCCTCGCTCGTGACGGCAAGCCGTGGCGAGGGCCGGTGCGCGGCCCGATACGCAAAACGTGGAAATGGAAAACGCGGATCTCATACCGTCCTGCCTTACCTTGTCAGTACACGCTCGTGTAAAAAAAAGTAGATCACACCCGTATGGATTTACCTATCGGCACCACGAAAATTAGCAATTTGTAGACACGCTTTGACACAAATGGGGCGGTATCCTCGACATGACCACGCAGAAGCGCCGCGCATGGATGAATAGGAATCGCTCACTCAGCGTCCGAGCCGAGTGTATTGCACTTTATCCGCAGGCGCTTGGCGCTTTCCGTGAAGCGCAGGGCTCACGAGGACAGATCAATCAGCGCGGCAGGGCATAGGCGGTCAGCCGCACGCCTTGCGCCCCGCCCTGCCGCGACCGGCTGGCAGTGGCCACCAGGACAAACTGGCGGCCCGAGGCCGACTGGTAGCTCAAGGGCGTGGCCTGCGAGCCGGCCGGCAAGCGGCTCTTCCAGAGCACATCGCCGGAGCGCAGGTCCACGGCGCGCAGCGATTGCTCCTGCCCGGTGGCGATGAAGACCAGGCCGCCGCCCGTGATCAGCGAGCCGGCCGGCGGCGGCGTAGGCATGGGCGCGAACAGCCAGGCCGCTTCGTACGAGGCCGCCAGGCGCGTGTTCCACAGGACGTGTCCATCATTCAGGTCCACGCCCGTCAGATAGCTGTGCGGCGGCGCATTGCAGGACATGCCCAGCGGAGAGACCAGCAAACCCTGGCCGGGCGCGGCCGCGCCTGGCGCCCAATTGATCACCAGCAGCCCGCGCTCCGGATCGGCGGCCACGCCGCCCCAGCTCGACGGCGCCAGCGGGCCGGGCAGCCGCAGGAAGGAGGGGTTGTCCGCCTCCCGCCCGGCCGCGCGCAGGCGCACCCGGCACCAGAGCTGGTCAAAGGGCGTGACGCCCCACATGGACTCTTCGTCGGCCGGCGCGACCGGCTTGAGCGCCACGTCCAGACGCAAGGGCCGGCCGTCGCGCCGGTCCAGCAGGAAGAGCTGCCCTTGGCGCGTGGCCTGCACCAGCACAGGCAGCTTGCGCCCCTTGTACTGCAGATCCAGCAGCGTGGGCTGGGCGGCAAGATCGCCGCCCCAGACATCGTGGCGCGTGGTCTGGAACACCCAGCGCTCCTGGCCGGTCTGCGCATCCAGCGCGACGACGGCGCTCGAATAGCGCTGGGCCGCGCCCTGGACGGCGCGGCCATAGTAGTCGGGCATGGCGTTGCCGGTCGGCAGATAGATGGCGCCCAGGGTCTCGTCGACCGACAGCGGGGCGCCGGCATGCGACAGACCCAGCAGCGCGGGCTGAGCGTCGGGCGTGGCCGGGCTGAAACTCCATGCCGCCTGCCCGGTCTCGGCATCGAAGGCGCGCAAGGCGCCCGCCGACTCGGCTTGGGAACGCTGATCGCGCAGCCAGCCGGCCACCACCACCTTGCCGCGCACCACGCGCGGCGCCGATCCCATGTACTCCTGCCCGGGCATGGGCGCCGCCGGATGCAGGTCGATCTGGCCCTGGCCGCCGAAGCTGCGGCAAGGCTGGCCGCTCTTGGCGTCCACGGCGATCAGGCGCGCGTCGGCCGTCGTGGCGTACAGGCGCGCGGCGCAGAGCGCGCCCTCTTCCATGCCGGGCACGCGGTAATAGGCCAGGCCGCGGCAGGACGGCGTGGCACCGCGCTGCTCATCGCGGTGCCGCCAGCGCAGCCGTCCGGTGTCGGCGTCCAGGGCGACCAACGCGCTGGAACACAGATAGAGGCTGTCGCCCACCTTGAGCGGCGCGATCTCGAAAGGACGGGCGCGGTCGCTGTCGTCGCCCTGGTAGCTCCAGGCCACCCGCAGGCCAGCCACATTGTCGGGGCCGACCTGGGTCAGCGCGGAAAAACGCCTGCCTTGCGGATCGCCCGGCCATTCGCCGTCGGCCTGCCCCGTTGGCACGCGCGCCAGCACGGCCGGCAGAATCTCCGGCGGGCTGGCGGGATCGCCGCGCAGCACACTCGCCATGACCAGGATGGCGAACACCAGCAGGAAAAACGCCGTGATGAAACGCGCGGCGCGGTTGGAACGCGGCCCGCGCGCCAGCGAGCGCACCACCGGCGGCAGCCAGAAACCCAGGCCCAGCAGACAGGGAAAGGCAAGCCGGGCCAGCAGGCCCCAGAAATCCAGGCCCACCTGCAGCAGGGACCAAAGCAGAGTGCCGGCCAGCGTGGCCGCATAAAGCCAGGCGCTCCAGGCATTGCGATGCCAGAGCAGAACGCCGGCGGCCACCAGGGCCAGGCCCGTCAGGACGTAATACCAGGAGCCTCCGAGCAGCGCCAGCTTGACGCCGCCTATCCCCAGCACGACGCCGGATACCGCCAGCACGATGGCCAGCCCAAAAGCCGCGACATGTGATTTGCCGGCGACCGCAGTCATGTAACACCCCCAGGTCCGCCGTGGCCGGCGCTGCGCTGTTGCGCCCGCCGCGCATGGCCCGGCGGGTCCCCCTTTACCTCTGGATGCCCGGAGCGCCGCTGCTTATCCCGCTCCGGTTGCCTCGTATGCTATCAGAGGCCCGCGCTGGTATATGCTTGTGCCTCCATCAGGGGTATCTCATGCAGGACAGCATTCACCTCTCCCTTATCCTGGGCGCGGCCCGCTGCGCCACCGGCAACCCCATGCCGGCCGCCCTCTCCCTGGCCAAGCAAGGAACACGGTCGTGAACTTCATTTTTCGCGGCGACGAGCTGCTGGTGCGCGCGGCAGGCATCGAACTGCCCGATGCCAGCGTCTGCGCCTTCCTGGGCATACGCATCGAATCCATGCAGCCGCTGTGGCACCTGCCCGAATCGCCATACCGCAGCATCCACGTGGCGCGCGACATCGAGCCGCCCAGCGGCTACGCCTTTCGCAAGCTGCGCGCCCTGCTGCCCGAACTGGGCGAGCAGGCCGCGCTGGCCGGGCGCGCCTTCCAGATCGCCGAATGGGTCCGCACCCATCGCTTCTGCGGCGTCTGTGCCACGCCCATGCAGCACTCGACGCGCGAGCTCTGCCTGCAGTGCCCCCATTGCGGCCTGCATGCCTACCCGCGGATCTCGCCGGCGATGATGGTGCTGATCAAGCGCGGCGAGCACATCCTGCTGGCGCGCCATGCGCGTTACGCCACGGCGCGCTACACGGCCCTGGCCGGTTTCGTCGAGGCCGGCGAAAGCATCGAGGAGGCCGTGCACCGCGAAGTCGCCGAAGAAGTCGGCCTGAAACTGCGCGACCTGCGGTATTTCGGCAGCCAGTCCTGGCCCTTCCCGCATTCGCTGATGATTGCCTTCACGGCCGAGTACGACGGCGGCGAGGTCCGCGTGCAGGAAGACGAAATCTCGGATGCCCAGTGGTTCGGGCCGGGCGACGCCATCCCCAACATCCCCATGGTGCAATCGATCGCCGGCCGCCTGGTGCGCGCCAACCTGCCGCCCGGCGCCCGGCTGGTCGAGGTCTGAAGGCTCAGTGGATGAGCACCCCGCGTTCGGCGTAGAAGCGCTCGAACACGCCGGCCGGCAGACAGACGTCGGCGCGCGATGCGGCGGAGTCGCCGGACGGGTTATGAAAGACCACGCGCTGCCCGTCGGCCTCGGTGATCAGCACCAGATGCCCGCCGCGCCGCGGCGGCGCGCTTTGCGGCATGCGGATGGAAGCATGCACCGACGCCATATAGAGACGGCCGCGGTCCAGCAGGCCGGGCAGCGCGCGGGCGGGCAGCGCCGTCTTGATTTCGGCGGCCAGGCCGTATTCGGCCGACAGCATGGCTACGAAGGGGGCATAGATCATGCCGCGGATATTCTCGGGGCCGACTTCGTAGGCGCCATAGCGGGTGGCCAGCCGGGCAAGCGTCAGCGTGGGCTCCACCCGGCCCAGGCGGGCGGCCAGCACCATTTTCAGGCAGGCCATGCCGCAGACGTGGTTGGCCCATTCGATATATTCGTCCTGCGTGACGGCGCCCGACGCGCGCCACAACGGATCCTCGCGCAATGTTGCCGTGCCGGCCACCAGCTCCGGCGCCAGATCGGCGGACTCCCATTGCGAGAAGTAAGGCACCTGCATACATCCACCCCTGCGTCACATCATTGACACCAGACTGACACAAAGCAGGGGGAAGCGCCATAGCGCTGTTGCGCCGCCGCAGCAGACGGCGGGTATCATGCCGCTTGCCGCGCGCCGCGCGGCCCTTACCCGAGTTACCCATCGTGTCCCACAATGCTTCCCGCCTGGTGCGCATTGGCACCGGCCCGCTTGCCGACCCCGAGATCGGCAAGCCGCGCCGCCCCATCGAGGGCAATACCGAGTTCCGCAGCGTCAACGCCTTTGAAGGCAATGAAGGCCGGGTGCTGTCCGGGGTGTGGGAAAGCAGCGCCGGCAAGTTCCGCTCCGACACGACGGGCTATATCGAGTTCGGCTACATCCTGGAAGGCCAGGCCCGCATCGTCGATCCCGACGGCACGGTGCATGAGCTGCGGCCCGGCGATCCCTTCATCATGCCGGAAGGCTACAAAGGCCACTGGGAGGTCGACGAGTTCGTCAAGAAGATCTACTTCATTACGCATCTCGCCTGACGCGCGGCCCGGATCAGCGGTAGACCAGCACCGGCAGATCCGTATGGGCCAGCACCTTCTGGGTCACGCTGCCCAGCAGCATGGCCGACAGGCCGCTGCGGCCATGCGAGGCGATGGCGATCAGGTCGCAGCCTTTTTCGCTTGCGGTCGCCACGATGGCGTCATAGGGCTGGACATTGACGGCCGTCACGGCTTCGCAGGGCACGCCGGCATCGGCGGCGCGCGCGGCCGCCTGGGCCAGCCATTGTTCGGCCTGGCGATGCTCTTCGCGCTCGTATTCTTCCAGGGTACCGCGCAGCTGGACCGACTCGCCGGCCGGCGCGCGCAAGGGCTGGATGACTTGGATCAGCGTCACGCGGGCGCCCAGTTTGCGGGCCAGGGCCAGCCCCTGCTCGACCGCGCGTTCGGCCAGATCGGAACCGTCGGTGGGGATCAGGATGTGCTTGTACATGGAGCTTCCTCTTTCTGGATGACGGGCCCGCCAGGCCCAGGGGGAGCGACACAGTAACTCGGCCATGCTTGCCTCATATTGCGCCGGATCAAGGCCGCGCGCAAACCGGGCCCCCTCATGGCGCAAGACCGGAACCATGCTGGTGCGCCCGCGCACCAGCATCGTGCAGCGCAACATGACGCGCCGCCCGCGCCCCCTGGCGCGGCCGCCTGGCACAAAGCTTGCTTGATCCTTTTCATGGCGGTCTCCGCCAACAGACAAACCGTGCAGTCCCCAGGCAAAGGCGCCCCGACCTCTCCAGGTCACGGGCGCCTTTTTGCATTGGGCCTGCCTTGCCATGGATATGCGATGCAAGACAGCACCTCCGCCAAACCCCGCCTGATCGTGATCGGCAACGGCATGGTCGGCCATCACTTCGTCGAACAACTCGCCGCGCGGGACGGCCTGGCGCAATGGCAGGTCCTGGTCCTGGGCGAAGAGCCCCAGCGCGCCTACGACCGTGTCCATCTCTCCGACTATCTGGCCGGACGCGACGCCGCCGCCATGTCGCTGGATGATGGCAGCCTCTACCGCCAGCCCGGCATCACGCTGCGCCTGGCCGAGCGCGTCACGCGGATCGACCGACAGCGCCGCGTGGTCAGCACCGCGCAGGGCGAGCATGCTTATGACAAGCTGGTGCTCGCCACCGGCTCCTTCCCTTTCGTGCCGGCCATCGCCGGCGCGCCGGATGAGCCGCTGGTCTACCGCACGCTGCAGGACCTGGACCGCATACGGCTGGCGGCCTCGCAGGGCGCCCGGCGCGGCACGGTGGTGGGCGGCGGCCTGCTCGGCCTGGAAGCCGCCAATGCGCTCAAGCATCTGGGCCTGGAGGCGCATGTGGTGGAGTTCGCGCCCCGGCTGATGCCCGTGCAGCTGGACGAAGCCGGGGGCGCGGCGCTGAAGGCGCGCATCGAGGCGCTGGGCGTGGGCGTGCACCTGTCGCGGGCCACCGAGGCGATACGGCCCGGCAGCCGCCACCGCTACCGGCTGCGTTTCGTCGACCACGAGCCGCTGGAAACCGACCTGGTGGTGTTCTCGGCCGGCATCCGGCCGCGCGACGGCCTGGCGCGCAGCGCCGGCCTGGCCCTGGGCGAGCGCGGCGGCGTGGCCGTCGATGCCCGGTGCCTCAGCAGCGACCCGGACATCTACGCCATCGGTGAATGCGCCGCCGTGAACGGCGCGGTGTATGGCCTGGTCGCGCCTGGCTACCAGATGGCGCGCTGCGTCGCGGCCGCGCTTTGCGGCCAGGCCGCCGAAGCCTTCGGCGGCGCCGATATGTCGACCCGGCTCAAGCTGCTGGGCGTGGACGTGGGCTCGATCGGCGACGCGCACGGCAAGACCCCCGGTTCACGCAGCTACCGTTACATCGACGAAGCCGGCGCGGGCTATCGCAGGCTGGTGGTGTCCGGCGACGGCAAGACCGTGCTGGGCGCGGTGCTGGTGGGCGACAACAGCTACTACGACACCCTGCTGCAATATGTCCAGAACGGCCTGGCCGCGCCGGCCGATCCGGCCAGCCTGATCCTGCCGCGCGGCGAAGGCGCGCCCCTGCTCGGGCCCGCGGCCCTGCCGGCGGCGGCCACCATCTGCTCCTGCCACAACGTCAGCAAGGCGGCCATACAGGCAGCCCTGGACCAGGGCTGCGGCGACCTGGGCGCGGTCAAGGCCTGCACCAAGGCCGCCTCGGGCTGCGGCGGCTGCGCCACGCTGCTCAAGCAGGTGGTCGAGCATGAGCTCGGCGCGCGCGGGGTCAAGGTGGACCACAGCCTCTGCGAACACTTCCCGCATACGCGGCAGGAAATCTATGCCCTGGTGCGCGTGCAGGGCCTGCGGAGCTTCGAAGCGGTGCTGGCGCGCCACGGCAAGGGCAGCATAGGCTGCGATATCTGCAAACCCGCCGTGGCCTCCATTCTCGCTTCCTGCTGGAACCAGCCCATCCAGGATCCCCCGCTGGTGCCGCTGCAGGACACCAATGACACCTTCATGGCCAATATGCAGAAAAACGGCAGCTATTCCGTGGTGCCGCGCATCCCGGGCGGCGAAATCACGCCCGAAGGCCTCATCGCCATCGGCACGGTGGCCAGGAAATACCAGCTCTACACGAAAATCACCGGCGGCCAGCGTATCGACCTGTTCGGCGCGCAACTGCACGAACTGCCCGACATCTGGGCCGAACTCATCGCCGCGGGTTTCGAGACCGGCCATGCCTATGGCAAGGCCACGCGCACCGTGAAATCCTGCGTGGGCAGCACCTGGTGCCGCTACGGCGTACAGGACAGCGTGGCCATGGCCCTGCGCCTGGAGGACCGCTACAAGGGCCTGCGCGCGCCGCACAAGCTGAAGTTCGCGGTCTCGGGCTGCACCCGCGAATGCGCCGAGGCCCAGAGCAAGGACATCGGCGTCATCGCCACCGAGAAAGGCTGGAACCTCTATGTCTGCGGCAACGGCGGCATGCGCCCGCGCCATGCCGAGCTCTTCGCCACCGACCTGGACGACGCCGCGCTGATCCGCGCCATCGACCGCCTGCTGATGTTCTACATCCGCACCGCCGACAAGCTGCAACGCACATCGGTATGGCGCGAATCGCTGGAAGGCGGGCTGGACTACCTGAAAGCCGTGGTGCTCGAGGACAGCCTGGGCCTGGGCGCGGAATTGGAGCAGCAGATGCAGGACGTCGTCGACCGCTACGAATGCGAATGGGCCAACACCCTGTCCGACCCGGAGAAACTCAAGCGCTTCCGCACCTTTGTCAATGACGGGCGCGCCGATCCCGATATCCGCTTTGTCGAGGAAAGAGGCCAGCGCCGGCCGGCGCGCGCCGAATCCCTGGCTGTCGAGGAGCAGACCTGATGAGCCAAGACTGGCAAGCGCTCTGCCTGCGCCGTGACCTGGTGGCCCATTCCGGCGTGGTGGCCTGGCTGGACGGGCAGCAGATCGCCCTCTTCTACCTGCCCGAAGACGAGGCCGTCTACGCCGTGGGCAACCGGGATCCGCGCTCCGGCGCCAATGTCATCGGCCGCGGCATTCTCGGCCGGATGGCGGGCGAGCTGGTCGTGGCCTCGCCGCTCTACAAACAGCACTTCCGTTTGCGCGACGGCTCCTGCGTGGAGCAGCCCGCCGAACACCTGCCGGCCTGGCCCGCCCGGCTCAATGGCGAGACCGTCGAGGTCTGCTTCACAGCCTGATTCCACGTTGTCCCATACCAAGCAAGGGGTTCCATCATGTCCTACATTGTTCCTTCCGAGTTCGTCACCAAGATGGTCGACGCCGGCGAGTCCAAGATCCACATGGCCACGCGCGATGTCCTGATCCGCTCCTACATGGCGGGCGGCATCCTCGCCCTGGCGGCGGTCTTCGCCGTCACGGTCACCGTGCAGACCGGCTCGGCCATTCTGGGCGCGGCGCTGTTCCCGGTGGGTTTCTGCATCCTCTACCTCATGGGTTTCGACCTGCTGACGGGCGTCTTCGTGCTCACGCCGCTGGCCCTCATCGAACGCCGCCCGGGCGTCACGCCCAAGGCCGTGCTCAAGCATTGGGGCGTGGTCTTCACCGGCAACTTCCTGGGCGCGCTGACCGTGGCCCTGATGATGTCCATCGTCTTCACCTACGGTTTTTCGACCCCGCCCAACAAAGTGGGCGAGGTCATCTCGCATATCGGCGAGAACCGCACCCTGGGCTACAAGGAATACGGCGCGGCCGGCATGCTGACCATCTTTATCCGGGCCGTGCTGTGCAACTGGATGGTATCGCTGGGCGTGGTCGGGGCCATGATCTCCACCAGCGTGAGCGGCAAGGTCATCGCCATGTGGATGCCCATCATGCTGTTCTTCGCCATGGGCTTCGAGCACTCGGTGGTGAATATGTTCCTCTTCCCCTCGGCCCTCATCATGGGCGGCAATTTCTCGATCATGGACTACCTGATCTGGAATGAGATCCCGGTGGTGCTGGGCAACCTGGTGGGCGGCGTTTCGCTTACCGGCCTGACGCTCTACACCACGCATATGAAGACCGCCCCCAAACGCAGCTTCAACTGAGCCGGTCCATGCGCGCGCCGGTGGCCACGGGCCAGCACTCGGAAGCAGGCCGCAAGGCCGAAAATCAGGATTTCCATGGGCTGTGCATCCCCGCGGAACCCTTGCTGGGCGCCAAGGGCATCGCGGCCGCGCTGGCCGATGGCATCAGCAGCAGCGATGTCAGCCGCGTCGCCAGCGAGACCGCGGTGGCGAGTTTTCTCGAGGACTACTACAGCACGCCGCAGACCTGGTCGGTGCGCAAATCCGCGCAGCGGGTGATGAGCGCGACCAATGGCTGGCTCCATGCCCAGACGCGCCTGGGCCACCGCGGCGCCGACCAGGGCTATGTCTGCGGCATGAGCGTGCTCATCCTCAAGGGCGCCACCGCGCACATTCTGCATGTGGGCGATGCGCGCATCAGCCGGCTGCGCGACGGCGTGCTGGAGCCGCTCACCGAAGAACACCGGCTGTGGGTCGGCCAGGGGCGCCACTATCTGACGCGCGCCATGGGCCTGCGCCCGCATCTGGAGATCGACTATCACACCCGCGGCGTGGCGCAAGGCGATGTCTTCATGCTGGCCACCGACGGCGCGCATGAATATCTGCGCGCCGAACACCTGCGGCAGGCCCTGAGCGACCATGACAGCCTGGACGAGGCGGCGCGCGCGCTGGTCCGCCAGGCCCTGCACGAGGGCAGCAATGACAATCTCACCGTGCAATTGCTGCGCGTGGACGCGCCGATGACGGCCACGCCGGCCGACCTGGCCCGCCAGGCGGGCACCCTGCCCTGCCCGCCGCTGCTCAGTCCCGGCATGGGTTTCGAGGGTTTCGTGATCGAGCGCGAGCTGCACGCCAGCGCCCGCAGCCATGTCTATCTCGCCCGCGATGGCCAATCGCCCGTGGCGATCAAGATCCCGTCCCTGGACCAGCGGCATGACCCGGCCTACCTGGAGCGCCTGCTGCTGGAAGAATGGCTGGCCCGGCGCATCGACAGCCGCCACGTGGCGCGCGCCTGGCCGCAGACGCGGCCGCGCCAGTCCCTGTACATCGTCAGCGAATACATCGAAGGCCGCACGCTGGCCCATTACCGCCCAGGCCTGCAAGAGGCCCTGGACATCGCGGAACAGGCCGCCCGGGGCCTGGCGGCCTTCCACCGCCTGGACATCCTGCATCGCGATCTGCGCCCCGACAATCTCATCCTGACGCCGCAGGGCGAGGTCAAGATCATCGACATGGGGTCGGCCCAGGCGGCAAGCGGCCAGGAAGCGCTGCCCGCCGCGCCCGGCGTGCCGGGCGACATCGCCTACGCCGCGCCGGAGTATTTTCTTGGCCAGCCCGGCAGCCCCCGCGCCGATCTGTATTCCCTCGGCGTCATTACCTACCAGCTGCTCACCGGCCGCCTGCCCTACGGCGCGCAGACCGCCAAGGTCCGCAGCCGCGCCGACCTCCTGCGCCTGCGCTACCAGCAGGCCACGGAAATCCCCGCCTGGCTGGACGCCGTGCTGGCGCAGGCCGTGCATCCCGATCCGGCGCGGCGCTTCCAGGATGCGGCCGAGTTTGCCCACGCCTTGCGCCACCCGGCCCGGCCCCCGGGGCCGCCGCCGCTGGCCGAGCGCGACCCGCTGCGGTTCTGGAAAGTCCTCAGCCTGCTCCTGGCCCTCGCCCTGTTTATCTCCTTTGCCTATCGCTGATCATGATTCCCGCCATCACCCTCATCGGCGCCGGCCCCGGCGACCCCGAACTGCTCACACTCAAGGCCGTCAAGGCGCTTCGGCAGGCCGAGGTCGTCCTGGTCGACGACCTCGTCAATCCCGAGATCCTGGCGTACTGCCCGCAGGCGCGCATCCTGCGCGTGGGCAAGCGCGGCGGCTGCCGTTCCACCCCGCAGGACTTCATCCAGCGGCTCATGCTGCGCTATGCCCGCCAAGGCTGGCGCGTGGCGCGCCTGAAGGGCGGCGACCCCTGCATCTTCGGGCGCGGCGGCGAGGAGGCGGCCTGGCTGGGCGCGCGCGGCGTGGCCTGCGAGGTCATCAGCGGCATCACGTCGGGTCTGGCCGCGGCCACGCAGGCCGGCATCCCGCTCACGCATCGCGGCCTGGCGCGCGGCGTCACCCTGGTCACCGCGCACACCGAGGATGGCGGCGCGCCGGACTGGCGGGCGCTGGCGGCCGGCGGCACCACCCTGGTGATCTATATGGGCGTGGCCAAGCTGGACGAGGTGGCCGGCGGCTTGCGGCAGGCTGGCATGGCCGGCGATACTGCGGTCACCATGGTCGAACAAGCCTCCCTGCCCGGCCAGCGCGAGATCCGCTCCACGCTGGCCCAGCTCCGTGCCGACGCGGCCGCCGCCGGCCTGCGCAGTCCGGCCATCGTCGTGATCGGCGCGGTGGCGGGCCTGCGGCTGTTCGGCCCCGATGCGGGCTGGGCCGCCGCGCGCGCGGCCTGCGCCTGAGTCATGAGCCGCGTCGCACCGACACTCAAATTCCTGCTGGCGGCGCGCCAGTCCGAGCTGCGCGACCTGGAAGCGCTGGCCCACATCTGCAGTTTCGTGACCCTGGCCAGCGAGCTCGTGCATGCGCTCCAGAAGGAGCGCGGCTGGTCCAACCTCTATCTCTGCCTTGCCCGCGACGGGCAGCGCGCCACGCTCGATGCGCTCAGCGCCCAGGCCGAGGAACGCGAGGGCGAGCTGCGGCGTTTCCTCGACGGCATGGACTGCGGCCGCGAAGGCGGCAAGGCCCGGCTGTACAACCGCATCGCCCACGCGCTGTACGGCCTGGACGAGCTGCCCGAGCTGCGCGCGCGCCTGCGCCAGCAGCGCATCGACGCCCCGCAGGCCAGCGCCGCCTTCACGCGCCTGATCGCCCACCTGCTGGCCGTGGTGTTCGAGGCGGCCGATACCGCCCTGGACGCCGACATCACCCGGGCGCTGGTGGCCCTATTGAACTTCATGCAGGGCAAGGAGCTGGCTGGCCAGGAAAGAGCCCATGGCGTCATGGGCTATACGGCCGGGCATTTTGATGCGGCGCAAAAAGCCAGGATGACCGGACTTGCCGCCGACCAGGAGCGCAGCTTCGAAAGCTTCGAGCGCCATGCGCCCGCGGCCATCCTGCAGGCCTGGCGGCAAGCGCGCCAGCACGAAGCGCCGGTCGCGCGCCTGCGCGCCATGGCGGCCGTGACCGACGCAAGCCACACCCTGGATCCGGATCTGGCCGAGCTCTGGTTCGATCTATGCACGGCGCGCATCGACGCCATGCTGCCCATCGCGGCCGGGCTGACCCAGGACCTGGCCGCGCGCTGCCGGCAGCGCATCGGCCAGGCGCGCGACGCGCTGCGCGACCCCCGCCTGCCGCCCGGCCGTTTCGATCCGGCGCTCGTCCCGCCCGCCATGCTGTTCAACGTGCAGGGCCGCTCGCTGGACCAGCCGGCGGCCGACGGTGTCGGGCCGTCCATGGAACGCTCCCTGCTGGACACGCTCCAGGCCCAGACGGAGCAGTTGCACAAGGCCGGCGAGGCGCTGGCCCAGGCGCGCGGCGCCCTGGACGAACAGCGCGACATCCATCGGGCCAAGCATCTGCTCATGACGCGCGGCCAGCTCTCCGAGCCCGCCGCCCATGCCCAGCTGCAGCAGGCCGCCATGCAGAGCGGACGGCCGCTGGTCGAGATCGCGCGCCACCTGCTGAAAACCCACCGTTCCTGAGCGGGGAGCCAGGCGCTATGCTCTGGAGGCACTCCACCTCACAGGGCGACCATGAACCCCAGCAACACCTCTCCTCCGCTCGAAGTCCTGCCGCGCGATCTGTCCGCCTATCGCCAGGGCAATACCGGCATCGACTATGTCCATCGCTTTGCTTCCGGCAAGCCGGGCCCGCACGTGCTGATCAACGCCCTGACCCATGGCAACGAGATCTGCGGCATGGTCGCGGCCACCCACCTGCTGGACAGCGGCCTGCGGCCCCGGATCGGCACCCTGACCATCAGCTTCGCCAATGTCGAAGCCTATGAGGCCTTCGACAGCGAGCGTCCCTACGAGAACCGCCAGCTGGTCCACAACCTGAACCGCATCTGGTCGCCCGAATGGCTGGATGGCCCGGAGCAAAGCCCCGAGCTGCGCCGGGCGCGGGAACTGCGGCCAGTGCTGGAAGCGGCCGACTATGTGCTGGACATCCACTCGACCAGCGCGCCGGTGCAGCCTTTCTGGGTCTATTACGACCTGCCGCGCAATGCCGAGCTGGCCGCCGCCGTGGGCGCGCCCGGCGTGCACCTGCTCATGCCGGGCGGCAAGGGTCCGGGCGCGCCCATCATCGGCTATGGCCATCACGGCCAGGCCGTCTCGGCCAGCAAGGGCGCTCTGGTCGTCGAGTGCGGCCAGCATTTCGCGCAATCGGCGGCCGACCTCGCCACCGACACCACGCTGCGCTTCCTGGCCCACCTGGGGCTGACCGAGGCGCGGCCGCGCGGCGAAGTCGCGCCGCAGCGTTTCCGCCTGCTGGAGATCCACATGGTCAAGTCGGAGGACTTCCGCTTTGCGCGGCCGGTCATCGGCTTCGAGACCTTCGGCCAGGACGAACTCATCGCCCGCAACGGCGACGAGGAAATCCGCTCGCCCTGCCCCGATTGCACGATCTTCATGCCGACCCGCCAGCCCATCGTCGGGCGCGAGGCGGTCTATCTGACACAAGCGGCCTGAGCCGCCTTCCGGAATCACGATGAAACACACTCTTTGCCTGCTTGCCCTGGCCCTGGGCAGCGCGACCGCCGCCGCCCAGACCGCCGCGCCGCCCGCCCCGGCCGCCGCCGCTTCCGCGCCCGCTCCCAAGCCGCCGCGCGATGAATTTTTCTGGCTGGGCGAAATCAACAAGGCCAGCGCCGTCATCAACACCGACCAGGGCCTGCTGGACAAGACGCTGGCGCCCAAGATCGCCGCCGGCGTGGCCCAGGTGATCGAGGCCGGCAACCAGCCCGGCGGCAAGCGCCCCTCCAGCGTCATCACCTTCGAGCCCCTGATGATCAAGGCGGCCGGCCAGGACGTCACCCTGCTGCACGCCGGACGCTCCAGCCAGGACATGCACGCCACCTACCGGGCCGCCATCCTGCGCGAGAACATGCTGGCCCTGGCCGAGCAGCTCAACCGCAGCGCCGCCACGATGGTGGAGCTGGCCGCGCGGCACGCCGACACCGTGGTGCCCAATTACACCAATGGCGTGGCGGCCCAGCCCAACAGCTATGGGCATTACCTGCTGGGCCACGCGGCCGGCCTGGCGCGCGACGCCCAGCGCATCCGCGAGGCCTATGCCCGCATCGACCGCTCGCCCATGGGCACCACCGTGCTCAACGGCAGCAGCTGGCCGCTGGACCGCAAGCGCATGGCCGACTATCTCGGTTTTGCGGCCCTGGTGGACAACGCCTACGACGCCTCGCAGATTTCGTCCATGGACGAGCCCGTGGAAGTCGCCTCCATCGTGACGGCCATCTCCCTGCATGCCGGCAACTTCGTGCAGGACATCATGCCGCAGTATTCGCAGACCCGGCCCTGGATCCTGCTGGAAGAAGGCGGCGGCAACACCTATGTCTCCAGCGCCATGCCGCAAAAGCGCAACCCCGGTCTGCTGAACTCGCTGCGCAGCGACGCCTCGACGGCCGTGACGCTGGCCATGGGCCCCATCCTCCAGATGCACAACATCACCCCCGGCATGCCGGACCCCAAGGAAGTCGACCAGAACAGCGCCATGGTCGAAAGCGCCATCAAGGTGCTCAAGAAATGGGATAGGGTGATGAAGGCCCTGGTCATCAACCGTGAGCGCGCCCTCGAAGAACTCAACAGCGACTGGACCGCCTCGCAGGAGCTGGCCGATGTGCTGATGCGCAAATACCAGCTGCCTTTCCGCGTCGGCCATCACTTCGCCTCCGAGATCGTGACCCTGGCGCGCGCCAAGAACATCAAGCCGCTGGACTTCCCCTACGCCGAGGCGCGCCGCATCTATCACGAGGCCGTCCAGGGCAGCAAATACCCGCAGGAGCTGCCCATGAACGAGGCTGAATTCCGCGCCACGCTGGACCCGGTGGCCATCATCCAGCATCGGGCCACCGCCGGCGGCCCGCAGCCGGCCGAAATGACGCGCATGCTCAAGGAGGCTCGCCAGCGCCTGGCCGACGACGACGCCTGGATCAAGGCGCGGCGCGAGCACATCCAGCGCTCGCTGGCCCGCCTGGACCAGGACTTCGACAAACTGCTGGCCGCGGGGCGCTAGCCGGGCCGGCGGCCGAATCCCCAAACCTTTGCGTTAGTTCAAGGTTTGGCCCAACAAGCCCTCCCCCGGCGCGCGCGCTTGGGCGCATAATCGATGCGCATAGGCCCGGCAGGCAGCATGTGCGACCGGGCCCCTCCACTCACCGGCGGCGCGCATGCAGAGACTGATCCTTCCTCTTCCCGGCAATGAAGCCTCCGCGGCCCGCCTGGCCGCGGCCTGCGGCGGCGAACTCGGCACGGTCGAGACCCGCCGCTTTCCCGATGGCGAAAGCTATGTGCGCCTGCACGGCGACCCTCGCGGGCGCGCCGTGGACGTGTTCTGCACCCTGGCCCATCCGGATCCCGCTTTCCTGAGTCTGGTCTTCGTGGCCGACACCGCGCGCGAACTCGGCGCGGCCGAGGTCAACCTGGTGGCGCCCTACCTGGCCTATATGCGCCAGGACAAGCGCTTTCTGCCGGGCGAGAGCATCAGCTCGCATTCGTTTGCCCGGCTGATCTCGACGACCTTCGACCGCCTGATCACGGTGGACCCGCATCTGCACCGCCATCCGACGCTGGCCTCGCTCTACCGCATCCCGGCGGTCACGCTGCACGCCGCGCCGCTATTGGGCGACTGGATCGCCGCCAATGTGCAGGCCCCGCTCATCATCGGCCCGGATGAAGAAAGCGAGCAATGGGCCGGCTCCATCGCCGCGCGCATCGGCGCGCCGCATGTGGTGCTGCGCAAGGTCCGCCACGGCGACCGCCAGGTGGAGATCGAGGCGCCCGACCTGAGCGCCTGGCGCGAGCGCACGCCGGTGCTGGTCGACGACATCGCCTCATCGGGACGCACGCTGGTGGCGGCCGCCGGCAAGCTGGCCGGCATGAAACCGGCGCAATGCGTGGTGGTCCACGCCCTCTTTGCCGAAGACGCCTGGAGCCAGGTGTCGGGCTGCTTCGAGCGCGTCGTGTCCACCGACGCCGTGCCCCATCCCAGCAACCGCATCGAACTCGCGCCGCTTCTGGCCGGCGCGCTGATGCGCGACTGAACCCCCGTCCACCCACAGGAGCATGCGATGACGCAGCGCGAGCAATGGCAGGCCGGCCATGGTCCCATCCAGCACCACGCCGACACCGTGGCCCGCATGGAGGCGCTGGCCGCCGGCCTGGCGGCCGACGATCCCTATGCGCTCCTGGCCGCGGCCGACCGGCTGTGCTGCGCGGCCATGAGCGTGGTCGCCCACATGACCTATGCGCGGCGCATCGACCTGGATGGCGCGCCGCTGGCCGCCGAGGATTTCAAGCCCAATCCCGAGGGGCATACCGGCGGCTCGCTCAATATGGTGCCCGCCTTCGTGGGCTATCTGCTGGCCAATGCCCTGAGCGGCAAGACGCGCGGCTGGCTGATGGGACAGGGCCATTGCGTGGCCGCCATCGAGGCCGTCAATGCCCTGACCGGCGATGTCTCGCCGGCCCAGCGCGGCCGCTACGACCGCAGCGCCGAGGGCCTGGCGCGCCTGCTCAATGACTTCTATTCCTATGCCATCGACGCGCAGGGGCTGCCGGCCGTGCCGCTGGGCAGCCATGCCGGGCCGAACACCGCCGGCGCGGTCTCGGAAGGCGGCTACCTGGGCTTTGCCGGTCTGCAGTATGTGCACATGCCGCTGCCCGGCGAAGGGCTGGTGGCTTTTCTGAGCGATGGCGCTTTCGAAGAGCAGCGCGGCAGCGACTGGGCCACGCGCTGGTGGCGGGCCGAGGATTGCGGCACGGCCGTGCCGGTCATGATCCTCAACGGCCGGCGCATCGAGCAGCGCACCCAGATCGTGCAGGAAGGCGGCGCGCAATGGCTGGCCGACGACCTGTGGCACAACGGCTTCGAGCCGCTCGTGGTCGACGGCCGCGATCCTTCGGCCATCGCCTGGGCCATCCTGACGGCCGAGGAAAAGCTCGCCGCCAGCCTGGCCGCCCCCGGCTTTGCCTATCCCGCGCGGCTGCCCTATGTGATCGCCGTGACCGAAAAAGGCTATGGCTTCCCGGGCGCCGGCACCAATGCGGCCCACAACCTGCCGCTGGCCGCCAACCCCCGCACGGACGCCGCGGCCCGCCAGGCCTTCAATGACAGCGCGCGCCGGCTCTACGTGCCCGGCCCCGAACTGGACGCCGCGCTGGCCGCGCTGGCCAATCACCGCGCCCAGGGGCGCCCCCTCGAAAGCGGCCATCCCATGGCGCACCGCCAGCCGCCGGCGCCCGCGCTGCCCGCGCCGGCCTGGGAGGCGGTCGGCGGCCAGGGCAGCGCCATGGCCGCGCTGGACGGCTGGTTTATCGCGCTGCTGCGCGCCAATCCGGCCTTGCGCGTGCGCGTGGGCAATCCGGATGAGCTGGCCAGCAACAAGATGGGCGGCACCCTCGCGCTGCTCAAGCATCGCGTCAACCATCCCGAAGACGGCGTGCCGGAGGACCTGCACGGTGCGGTGATCACGGCGCTCAACGAAGAGGCCGTGGCCGCCGCCGCGCTGGCCAACAAGGCCGGGCTGAATCTCATCGTCAGCTACGAAGCCTTCGCCGTGAAGATGCTGGGCCTGCTGCGCCAGGAGATTATTTTCGCGCGGCGCCAGAAGGAGTTCGGACAATCGCCGGCCTGGCTGTCGGTGCCGCTGGTGGTCACCTCCCATACCTGGGAAAACGCCAAGAACGAGCAGTCGCACCAGGATCCGACCATAGGCGAAGCGCTGCTGGGCGAGATGTCCGATACCGCGCGCGTGCTCTTTCCGGTGGACGGCAATAGCGCCGTGGCGGCGCTGCGCGCCCTCTACGGCCAGCGCGCGCAAGTGGCCTGCGTGGTCGTCTCCAAGCGCGACGGCCGGCGGCGCTTCGATGGCCGCGCCGCGCAAGCCCTGGCCGAGCAAGGCGCGGCCCATGTCGCCGGCGACCCGGCGGCCAGCGCGCTGCAGTTCGTCGCCATCGGCGCCTACCAGCTCGAAGAGGCGCTCAAGGCGCGCGCCCATCTCGCCCGGCTGGGACATGAATGCTGCGTGAGCGTGATCCTGGAGCCCGGCCGCCTGCGCGCCCCGCGCGACGGCATCGAGGCGGACTTCGTGCTGCCCGATGCCGCCGTGCATGCCCTCTTTCCGCCCGGCCTGCCGCGCGTGCTGCTCTGCCACACCCGGCCCGAGCCCATGCTGGGCGTGCTGCGCCGCCTGGACGACGGCCCGGCGCGCACGCGGGCCCTGGGCTATATCAGCCGCGGCGGCACGCTGGATGTGGCCGGCATGCTGTTCGCCAACCGCTCGACCTGGGCCCACGCCGTCGACGCGGCCGCCGCCGTGGCCGGCTGGCGCCGCGAGGACGTGCTGGACGCGGCGCGCCGGCGCGCCCTCGACGGCCAAGGCCATCCCGACGACCTGCTCGTCTCCGACCTCTGACGCTGCGACACCATGCTCTCACTGACCTGCCTGGGCGGCGCCGGCACTGTCACCGGCTCCAAACACCTCCTGACCCATGGCGATACCCGCATCCTGGTCGATTGCGGGCTGTTCCAGGGCCTGAAGAACCTGCGCGAACTGAACTGGCAGAGCCTGCCCCTCGCGCCGGCCGATATCGACGCCGTGGTGCTGACCCATGCCCACCTGGATCATTGCGGCTATCTGCCCCGGCTGGTGGCCGAGGGCTTCAAGGGCGCCATCCATGCCACCGCGGCCACCCGCGATGTCGCCGAACTGATCCTGCTCGACAGCGCCAATCTCCAGGAAAAAGACGCCGAGTACGCCAACCGCAAGGGCTTCTCCAAACATAAGCCGGCCCTGCCGCTTTATCGCGTCGTGGACGCCGAGCATGCGCTGACACACTTTTCCGAGACGGCGCTGCACCAGGAAACCGCCCTGCCCGGCGGCGCCAGGCTGGTGCTGCGCCGCGCCGGCCACATCCTCGGCGCGACGACCGCGCAGGTCGACATCGGCGGCATGCGCGTGGTGTTCTCCGGCGACCTGGGACGCTACAACGACCCGGTCATGCACGACCCGGAGAGCGTGCCGCTGGCCGACTACATCGTCATTGAATCGACCTACGGCAATCGGCGGCATGATCCCGCCGACCCCTTCGACGCGCTGGGCGCGGTCATAGAGCGCACCATCAGGCGCGGCGGCACCGTGGTTATTCCGGCCTTCGCCGTCGGGCGCGCCCAGATGCTGATCTACGGGCTGTGGAAGCTGCGCCAGGCCGGCCGCCTGGACAACGTGCCGGTCTATCTCGACAGCCCCATGGCCACCAGCGCCACCGAGCTGCTGAGCCGCCATCCCGACGAGCACAAGCTGTCCGAGCACGAGTATGTGGCCGCCTGCTCGGCCGTGAACTATGTGCGCGACGTCGAGGCGTCCAAGGCGCTGTCGGCCAACCGCTATCCCAAGGTCATCATCTCGGCCAGCGGCATGGCGACCGGCGGCCGCGTCCTGCATCACATCGCCGCCTTTGGCGGCGATCATCGCAACACCCTGCTGTTCTCGGGCTTCCAGGCCGCCGGCACCCGCGGACGCAAACTGCTCGACGGCGCGGGGCAGACCCGGATCTACGGCCAATGGATGCCCATCGCCGCCGAGGTCACGGAGCTGCCCATGCTGTCGGCCCATGCCGACAGCGACGAGCTGATACGCTGGCTGTCGGGCTTTCGCGAGGCGCCGCGCCAAGTCTTCATCGTCCATGGCGAGCCCGAGGCATCGGAAGCGCTGCGCGACCGCATCCTGCGCGATCTCAATTGGTCGGCCACCGTGCCCCGGCAAGACCAGAGGTATGAGCTATGAGCAGCATCCCCGGTCTCAAACCGCCCGCCATGCGCGCCACCCGCATGCGCCTGCATGCGCAGCACCAGCCCATCGCCCTGATGCGCGCCGACTGCCACGTCAGCCGCTCCGAAGGCCTGTCGTCGCGCTCGCAAGTGCTGATCACGGCCGATGGCCGCGAGGTCCAGGCCCTGCTGTACCAGGTGGACAGCGAACTGCTGGCGGAGGACGAAGTCGCCCTGTCCGAAGACGCCTGGGATGCGCTGGGCATCGCCGACGGCGCCATCGTGCAGGTGCGCCATCCCCCGGTGCTCGAATCCCTGGCCGGCGTGCGCCAGCGCATCTACGGCCGGCGGCTCGGCCAGGAGGACATGACGGCCATCGTCCGCGACGTGGTGCGCGGCCGTTATACCGATGTGCACTTGTCGGCCTTTCTCACCGCCACGGCCACCTTGCCGCTGAGCATCGACGAGACCATCTTCCTGACCCGCGCCATGGTCGATGTCGGCGGCCGCCTGAGCTGGGATGCGCCCATCGTCGTGGACAAGCATTGCGTGGGCGGCCTGCCCGGCAACCGCACCACGCCGCTGGTGGTCGCCATCGCCGCGGCCAATGGCCTGGTCATGCCCAAGACCTCCTCGCGCGCCATCACCTCGCCCGCCGGCACCGCCGACACCATGGAAATGCTGGCCCCGGTCGACCTGAGCATAGAGCAGCTGCAGCAGGTCGTCCGCGCCGAAGGCGGATGCGTGGCCTGGGGAGGCGCCATGCACCTGAGCCCGGCCGACGATATCTTCGTGCGCGTGGAGCGCGAACTCGACATCGACACCGAAGGCCAGCTGATTGCCTCGGTGCTGTCCAAGAAGATCGCCGCCGGCGCCACCCATGTGGTGATCGACATCCCCATCGGCCCCACGGCCAAGGTCCGCAGCCGCGAGGCCGCCGAACGCCTGGCCGCCCACCTCACGGAAACCGCCTCGCACTTCGGGCTGGCCTTGCGCTGCCTCTATACCGACGGCAGCCAGCCCGTGGGTCAGGGCATAGGGCCGGCGCTGGAAGCCCGCGATGTGCTAGCCGTGCTGCGCAACGAGCCGGGCCGGCCGCAGGACCTGCGCGAGCGCGCCGCGCTGGTGGCGGGCGCCGTGCTTGAGCTGGGCGGCGCCGCGCCCGCCGGACAAGGCGAGGCCCTGGCCCTGCGGACCCTGGACAGCGGCCTGGCATGGGAGAAGTTCGCCCGCATCTGCGCCGCCCAGGGCGGGCTGCGCGAACCGCCCCAGGCCGCGCACGTCGAGCCCCTGGTGGCGCCGCAGGCCGGCCGCGTGGTCCACATCGACAACCGCAAGCTGTCGCGGCTGGCCAAACTGGCCGGCGCGCCCGAACGGCCCGCCGCCGGCGTCTCGCTGCGCCTGCGGCTGGGCGACGAGGTTTCGCGCGGACAGCCCTGGCTCTTCCTGCATGCGCAGACGCGCGGCGAAATGGCCTACGCGCTCGAATACGCCCGCCATGCGGGCGACATCATCACCATCCAAGCCTGAGCTGCCCGGGCGCGCGGGGCCGCCCCGCGCGCCCGCGCGTGATCGCCCATCGCCCGCCCCAGGGTCAATCCGGGTTTCTCATCACCGCAAGCCTTTGACTGGCATGGTCCTTTATTGATATGTTTCTGACATATCACTGATATTTCACACGCCCCAAGGAGGCAGCCATGGTTCAGAAAGTCCGCGTCATCAGCCCCGAAGTCGCCGAAGCCGCCCCCGGCCTGTGGTCCAACTGCCTGCGCGTCAAGGACACGCTCTACATCTCCGGGCTGACCTCCCGCGCCAACGACGGCGTGACTATCCTGGGCGCAAACGCCTATGAGCAGGCCAAGGTGATCTTCACCAAGTTCAAGCATCTGGTCGAAGCCGGCGGCGGCAAGATCGACGATGTCGTCACGCTGACCATCTTCGTCACCAACATGGCGGACAACAAGGAGATCTGGCGCGCCCGCCGCGAGTTCTTTACCGGCGACTTCCCGGCCTGCGCCCTGATCGAAGTGAAAGGACTGGCCCAGCCGGAGATCCTGCTCGAAATCCAGGGCCAGGCCCGCCTGGACATCGAGGGCTGATCATGAAGCTCGTGCGTTATGAAGCCGGCGAAGGTCCGCGTCTGGGCGAATGGGTCGCCGGCCGCATCCAGCCCTTGCCGCTGGCCTCCCTGCCCGAACTGCTGGCGCAGTTCGAGGCCACCGGCAAGCTGCCGGCCTCTGACGCATCGGCGGCGGTGGCCGCGCAATCGGTGCGCCTGCTGGCCCCGGTCCAGCCGCCGCGCAATCTGATCTGCGTGGGTTGGAACTACCTGAAGCACTACGACGAAAGCAAGGGCAAGCGTGAAGGCCAGGAAGTCGACCTGCCCGACCATCCCACGCTGTTCACCAAGCTGCCCACCACGATAGCGGGGCCCCACGACGACCTGCCCCTGCACGAGGCCTACACCGCCAAGCTCGACTGGGAAGTCGAACTGGCCGTCGTGATCGGCAAGGGCGGGCGCGACATCCCGGCCGACGAGGCGCTGTCCCATGTCTTCGGCTACACGGTGGCCAATGACCTGAGCGCGCGCGAGCTGCAACGCGCGCACGGCGCGCAGTGGTTCAAGGGCAAGAGCCTGGACGCCACCTGCCCGCTGGGCCCCGTGCTGGTGACCGCCGACGACATCCCCGACCCGCAGGGCCTGGCGCTGGCCTGCCGCGTCAATGGCGCCGCCATGCAGGAAGGCCACACCAGCCGCCAGATCTTCCCGGTGGCCCGCATCATCGCCGAGCTCTCGGCCGGCCTGACGCTGCTGCCTGGCGATGTGATTCTTACCGGCACGCCGGAAGGCGTGGGCGCGGCGCGCACGCCGCCGGTCTTCCTGCGCGACGGCGATGTGGTCGAATGCGAAGTCGAGGGCATAGGCATGTTGCGCAATACCGTGCGCGCCGGCCTGCTGCGCGCGACGGCGCCCGCGGCCTGATCGACAACTCCCTTATGCCCGGCCCTCGCGGCCCTACCCTGGAGCGCCCTCATGAAATCCCGATTGCTTGCCTCCCTGCTGGCCTGCCTGGCTTTTGGCCTGGCCCAGGCCGAGACCTTCCCCAGCCGCACCATCAGCTTTATCGTCCCCTACGCGCCCGGCGGTCCCTCGGATGTCGTGGCCCGCGCCCTGGGCCAGGAAGTCGCCAAGGCCGCCGGCCAGAGCGTCGTCGTCGAGAACCGTCCCGGCGGCGGCACCGTCATCGGCACCCAGGCCATGCTGGCCCAGCCGGCCGACGGCCAGACCATCAACCTGGCCGCCGCCAGCTTCGTCGTCGTGCCCCACCTCCTGCCCAAATCGCCCTACGACGCGGCGCGCGACGTGGCGCCCGTCACGCTGCTGTTCTCCAATCCCCATGTGCTGGTCGTCTCGCCCAAGGTGGCGGCCACCGACCTGAAGAGCTTTATCGAGTGGGCCAAGAGTCACAAGGGGCAGGCCAGCTATTCCTCCTTCGGCGTCGGCTCCTCGGGCCATCTGGGTTTCGAACGCTTCAAGAGCGCCGCCGGCATCGATCTGCTGCACGTCCCCTACAAGGGCGCGGCGCCCGCGGCCACCGCCGTCCTGAGCGGCGAAGTCGAAGCCAGCTTCGCCGACGTCGGGGCCGTCATGCCCTATATCAAGACAGGCAAGCTGCGCGCCATCGCGGTGGCCGGCGAACACCGCTCCGAGGCGCTGCCGAATGTCCCGACCTTCGCCGAAGCGGGCATGCCCGGCTTTGTCTCGCAGACCTGGGTGGGCCTGATCACCAAGGCCGGCGTCGCGCCCGACCGCATCGAACGCCTGAACCGGCTGTTTGCCGACGCGCTGGCCCAGCCCTCGGTCAAGACGCTGCTGCTGCAATTCGGCCTGGAAGCCCGGCCCGGCACGCCGGCGGCCTTTGCCGATTTCATGGCCCAGGAAGACAAGGCCAACGCGGAAATCATCCGCGCGGCGAACATCACGCTCGAATGAGCGCGACAGGCGGCTCGCTATAATCCCCGACGCCGCCTACCCTTACGCCATGCCCGACGACATTCTCTCTTCGCCCAGCAAGCCACCACGCAAACGCGCGCAGGCCCCCTCGCTCAGCGAGCAGGCCTATGTGGCCATCAAGGGGCAGATCCTCAAGCAGGAACTGCGCGCCGGCGACCAGATCAATGTCGCCCAGTTGTGCGAACAACTGGGCCTGGGCCGCAGCCCCGTCCACCAGGCCATCTTGCGCCTGGACGACGAGGGCCTGGTCGATGTGCTGCCGCGCAAAGGGATATTGGTCAAGGGCGAGACGCTGGACAGCTTTCTCGAACTCATTGCCGCGCGCTTGCTGGTCGAGCCCCACCTCACGGGCCTGGCGGTCGAGCGCGCCACGCCCGAACTCCTGGAACGCCTGGCGGCCATCCTCGCGCAGGGCTGGGACCATCACCGCCAACAGGATCGCCTGGGCGGCATGATGACCGACCGCCAATTCCACCAGGCGCTCTATGCCCAGTCGGGCAATGACATCCTGGCCGAGTTCGCCGGCCATTTGCTGGATCGCTCCATGCGCCTCTGGTACAAGCCGCCCGTTCCCGAGAGCCGCCCCAATGTGGCCGAGCTCGAAGAGCTCTACGACAAAGTGCGAGAGGGCGACAAGACGAGCGCGGTGGCGCTCATGCACGAGCACATCAGCTCGGTGCGCGGCAAATTCCTGGCCCGCTGAGCCCGCTTACTCGCCCACCAGGCGCCGCAGCAGCCAGGCGCCCGCCGGCCCCAGCGTGCGCCGCGTGGACCACACCGCATCGACCTTGATATGCCGGGGCCAGCCCGGCACGGCCAGCTCGCGCAGGCGCTCCTGGCCAAAACGCTGCACCATCCAGCGAGGCAACTCGGTCCAGCCGAACCCCAGGCTGGCCATCTCCAGCAGCATCAGATAGCCGGGCGCCGACCAGGTTGGACGCGCCGGCGGCGTCTCCTTGTCGGCCAGCGCAAACGTGCTCAGACGCAACTCGCGCGCGCCAGCCAGATCTTGCAGACCGACTTGCGGCAAGGCCGCCAGCGCATGCCCAGCCCCCACGCATAGCGCGATCTCGGACAGCTCGGGCAAGGTGGCGTGCGCCACATCGGGCGGATAGTCCGCCTGCGCGGCCATCAGGCCCAGATGGGCGCGGCCCTGCTGCACCAACGCCACCACGTCCTCGTACTCGGCGATCAGGCACTCGAAGCGCAGCGCCGGATAGCGCCGGTCGATCTCGCTGAGCGTGCTCTCGAAGGTGTCCGACTGAAACGTATCCGACAACACCACCGTCAGGCGCGGCTCCAGGCCCTCGGCCAACTGGCTGGCGGCGCGGTTCAGGCGGTCATTGGCCGCCAGCACCTGATGGGCGTGGCCGAGCAGGGTCCGGCCGGCCTCGGTCAGCGCCGGCTGGCGCTGACTGCGGTCAAACAGCGTCAGGTCCAGATCCACCTCCAGATTGGCGATGGTTTCGCTGACCGTGGACTGGCTCTTGCCCAGTGCGCGCGCGGCGGCCGAAAAAGACCCGGCGGCGGCGACCTCGGCGAAGGTCGCCAGCGACTCCAGGGAATGGCGCATGGCGCTCTCCTTGGCTGTGACTATCGGTTTTTCCGATGAAACCCAACTTTATCGTATCGGCTTTATCGCAGACAATAGCCGCCTTGAAGACCGAGGTTGGTCATGACGCAAGCCAAGAAAACACTCAAAGAACGCTTTTTCCACGCATTCCTGTTCGAAATCCTCGCCATCGGCCTGTGCGCGCCCGTGGCCGCCTGGGCCATGGGCACGTCTCTGTTCGAGATGGGCGTGCTCACCGCGGTGATCGCCTGGATCGCCCTGCTCTGGAACATGGTCTACAACGCCGGCTTCGACCGCCTGGAAAACCATATGGGCTGGACGCGCACCCTGCGCCTGCGGGTGGTGCACGCCGTGGGTTTCGAGACCGGGCTCATCCTCATCGTGATCCCGCTGGCCGCCTGGTGGCTGCACATCAGCCTCTGGCAGGCCTTTGTGCTGGATATCGCCCTGGTGCTCTTCTACCTGCCCTACGCCTTTTTCTACAACCTGGGCTACGACAAGGCGCGCGGCCGGGTCCTGCGCTGGCTGGCCCGGCGCGAGCGCTACGCCGACGCCTGAACGGCTATTCCAGGTGCGGGTGGCGGTCGGCCAGCCGGTAAAAACAAAAACCCCGCAGGCATCGCGTCTGCGGGGTTTTTGGCATTCCGGCCATGCCGGACAAATTCTTGGCGGACAGAGGGGGATTCGAACCCCCGATACGCTTATCACGTATACACGCTTTCCAGGCGTGCGCCTTCAACCACTCGGCCACCTGTCCTGATTTGGGTCGCTCAAATCGCAGGGATTTCCGCTGCGAAAAATGCGAATCCGCGATTCTAGCAGAAATGCGGCGGCTTTGGCGTACCGGCCCCATAAGCGCTCATGGCGAGGCTTCCTGGCGGGACAGGTCTTCGGCCGCGGCGAGGGCCTGGGCCAGGAAGGGGGAGGAATCGCCGCGCCGCCAGCTGAGGATGACGGGCGACGTGAAGGCCGGGGCGTCCACGGGCAGGCAGACGATGTCCGCCCGATTGGAGCGCTGGACGCTGGCCGGCACCAGGGTCAGGCCCACGCCGGCGACGACCAGGCCCAGGGCGGTCTGCAGCTCGTTGGCTTCCTGGACGACGGTGGGCTGATGGCCGGCGGCGCGGAACAGGCCCAGGACGTGGTCGGCGTAGTTGGGCCGGGGCCTGGCGGGATAGAGGACGAAGGGCTGGGCGGCCAGTTCGGCGACTTGCAGCGGCCTGCGCCCGGCCAGGGGATGGCTGGGCGGCAGCGCGGCGACCAGGGGTTCTTCCATCAGGACGCGGCGCTCGATGGCGGGGTCGTCGAAGGGGATGCGGCCGATGCCCAGGTCGATGCGCCCGCTCTTGAGGGCTTCGATCTGGGGCAGCGTGGTCATTTCGCTTAAACCCACTTCGACCTGGGCGTCGGCCTGGCGCAGGTAGCGGATGAGCTTGGGCACGAAGCCGTAGAGGGTGGACGGCACGAAGCCGATGCTGAACCAGCGCGCCGCCTGGGCGCCCAGGCGGCGCGTGCCGGCGACGATCTCGTCCAGGCGGGCGGTCAGCTGCAGGGATTGCTCATGGAAAAAACGCCCGGCCTCGGTGAGCTTGAGGCCGCGGCTGCCGCGCTCGATCAGGATAACGCCCAGCTCCTCTTCGAGTTGACGGATCTGGCGCGACAGCGGCGGCTGGGCGATGTGCAGGATGGCAGCGGCCCGGGTGAAGCTGCCTTCGCGCGCCACGGTCTGGAAATAGCGCAGGTGTCGGAGTTCCATACCTATACCTTAAAGGTATCGAAAGCAACCAATATAGTCTTGGACGCCCTATTTTTCCATTGCGATACTTTAGACTGGCTGTTTCTCCCTCGTTTCAGGTATGACTTCCCCCACTATTGTGGCGATCGAGACCCTGCTGGTCGATCTGCCCACCATCCGCGCCCACCAACTGGCCATGGCCGTCATGCAGAAGCAGACCATGGTCATCGTGCGGCTGCGCGCCAGCGACGATATCGAAGGCCTGGGCGAGGCGACGACCATAGGCGGGCTGGCTTATGGCGAAGAGAGCCCCGAGGGCATGAAGCTGGCCATCGACACCTATCTGGCGCCCGCGCTGATCGGCCAGGACGCCAGCAATATCCATGGCGCCATGCGCCGCCTGGACAAGGTGGCGCGCGGCAACCGCTGCGCCAAGTCGGCGCTGGAGACCGCGCTGCTGGACGGCCAGGGCAAGCGCCTGGGCGTGCCGGTCTCGGCCCTGCTGGGCGGCCGGGTGCGCGAGGCCCTGCCGGTGCTGTGGACGCTGGCCAGCGGCGACACCGCGCGCGACATCGAGGAAGCCGAGTCGCTGCTGGCCGCGCGCCGCCACAATACCTTCAAGCTGAAGGTGGGCCGCCGCGCGGTGGCCGAGGATGTGCGCCATGTGTCGCGCATCAAAGAAGCGCTGGGCGAGCGCGCCCGGGTGACGGTGGACGTCAACCAGGCCTGGAACGAGGCCGAAGCGGCCGGCGCCATCGCGAGCCTGGAGGCCGCCGGCGTGGACCTGATCGAACAGCCCATCGCGCGCGAGAACCGCGCCGGCATGGCGCGCCTGGCGGCGCGCTTCGTGGTGCCCATCATGGCCGACGAGGCCGTGGCCACGCCGGAAGACGCGCTGGAGCTCGCGCGCCTGGGCGCGGCCGACGTGCTGGCGCTGAAGATCGCCAAGTCGGGCGGTCTGTACGGCGTGACGCGCTGCGCCGCCGTGGGCGACGCCGCCGGCATGGCCTTGTATGGCGGCACCATGCTTGAGGGTTCCATCGGCTCGGTGGCCTCGGCGCATGCTTTTTGCGCCCTGCCGACCCTGGCCTGGGGCACGGAGCTTTTCGGGCCGCTGCTGCTCAAGGACGACATCGTGGCCACGCCGCCGCGCTACGAAGATTTCGCCATGCGCCTGCCGCCCGGCCCGGGCCTGGGCCTGACGCTGGACGAGGACAAGCTGGCCTTCTACCGGCGCGGCTGACGCCAGCGGCCCCGCCGCTGAGATAAAGACACAGGAGACTCATTATGCGTATTACCCAAGCCTTCGCGCGCGCCGCGCTGGCCGCCACCTGCCTGCTGGGCGCCGCCGGCGCCCAGGCCGGGGGCTACCCCGACCATCCCGTCAAATGGGTGGTGCCCTTCCCGCCCGGCGGCGCCATGGACGCCATCGCCCGCACCCTGGGCGAATCCATGGGCCGCGCGCTGAACACCACCTTCATCGTGGAGAACCGCGCCGGCGCGGGCGGCAATATCGGCGCCATGGCGGTGTCGCGCTCGGCGCCCGATGGCTACACCATCATGATCGCGGCCAACGGCATGGCGGTGAATCCGGCGCTCTACGGCGATATGGGCTATGACCCGCAAAAGGATTTCGCGCCCATCTCGCTGCTGGCCGTGGTGCCCAATGTGCTGGTGACCAATCCGGCGCGCAACCAGGTGGGCAGCGTGGCCGATGTGATCGCCCAGGCCAAGGCGAAGCCGGGGCATTACACCTTCGCCTCGGCGGGCGTGGGCACCTCCATCCACCTGGCCGGCGAACTCTTTGTCTCCATGGCCCAGGTGGACATGCTGCACGTCCCCTACAAGGGCAGCGGTCCGGCCATGGCCGATCTGCTGGGCGGGCAAGTGGACTATATGTTCGACAGCATCACCTCGGCCAAGCCGCATATCCTGTCGGGCAAGCTCAAGGCCCTGGCCGTCACGACCAGCAAGCGCTCCTCGGCCCTGCCGGATGTGCCGACGGTGGCCGAAGCCGGCGTGCCGGGCTATGAGCTGATGCCCTGGTTCGGCACCTTCGCGCCGGCCGGCACCCCGCCGGAAATCGTGCAAAAGCTCAATGAGGCCATGCGCCAGGCCATGGCCGATCCCAAGGTGCGCGGCACGCTGGACTCCATCGGCGCCGAGCCCATCGGCAGCAGCCCCGAGGCTTTGCGCGACCACCTGGCCAAGGAAACCACGCTGTGGGCCAGGCTGGTCAAGGAACGCAATATCAAGATCCAGTAAGCGCCATCAGGGCCGGCGCTAGGGCTCGATCTGCCGGTAGGACAGCACCGTGCCGTCGGGCGTGGTCTCTTCCAGCCGCACCCGGAAGCCCCATAGCCGGCCAAGATGCTTCATGACCTGGTCGGCCTCGTCGCCGTCCAGGGGCCGCCCGCGGCTTTGCTGGTGCCGCAGCACCAGGGCGCGGTCCGATTCGCGCTGATAGCGCACCACCTGGATATCGGGCACCTGGTTGTCGCGGTTGTGCTGGGCGGCCAGCAGCTTGCGGATCTCTCGATAGCCCTCGTCATCGTGGATGGCGGCGACCTCCAGCTTGGGATTGGCCATGTGGTCGGCAATCGCGAAGAAGCGGAATTCGCGTATCAGGCGCGGCGAGAGATACTGCGAGATGAAGGACTCGTCCTTGAAGTTGCGCATGGCGAAGTCCAGCGTCTTGAGCCAATCCGAACCCGCGATATCCGGAAACCACTTGCGGTCCTCGTCGTTGGGCGATTCGCAGATGCGGCGGATGTCGCTCATCATGGCGAAGCCCAGGGCATAGGGATTGATGCCGCCATATCCGCGTTCATCGAAGCCGCGCTGGCTCACGACGTTGGTGTGGCTCTGCAAGACCTCGATCATGAAACCGTCGGTCACCATGCGCAGCTGGTGCAAGCGGTTGAGCAGGGTGTAGTGCCAGAAAGTGGCCCAGCCTTCGTTCATGACCTTGGTCTGGGTCTGCGGATAGAAATACTGCGACACCTTGCGCACGATGCGCACCAGCTCTTTCTGCCAGGGCTCCAGCCTGGGCGAGTACTTCTCGATGAAATAGAGCAGGTTTTCTTCGGGTTCGGGCGGGAAGACGCTGCGCTTCTGGGTCTCGGGCGCGGTCTCCACGCGCGGCAGGGTGCGCCAGAGGTCGTTGTACTGCAGACGCGCATGCTCGGCGCGCTCGGCCTGGCGCTGGGCCTCTTCGCGCAGCGAGATGGGCGGCGGGCGCTTGTAGCGGTCCACCCCGTGCAGGCTGAGGGCGTGGCAGGAGTCCAGGATGGCCTCCACGGCCTCGATGCCATAGCGCTCTTCGCAGTCCATTACGTACTTGCGGGCGAACACCAGGTAATCGAGCACGCCGTCGGCATCGGTCCATTGCCGGAAAAGATAATTGCCCTTGAAAAAGGAGTTGTGCCCATAGCAGGCATGCGCGATCACCAGCGCCTGCATCGCCATGGAGTTCTCTTCCATCAGGTAGGAGATGCAAGGGTTGGAGTTGATGACGATCTCGTAGGCCAGCCCCTGCATGCCCTTGCGGTAATACTGCTCGTTGCGGATGAACTCCTTGCCATACGACCAATGCGGATAGCCGATGGGCAGGCCGGCCGAGGCATAGGCGTCGAGCATTTGCTCGGAGGTGATGACCTCGATCTGGTTGGGGTAGGTGTCCAGGCCATAGTCGCGTGCAATGGCGCTGATGGCGTCGTCATAGCGCTGCAACAGCTCGAAGGTCCAGTCCGAGCCCTCGGAAAGCGGGGCGCCCACTTCCCATCCGGTGGCGATCGCGTTCATACGGCCTCCTTCTTGAACAACTCATGGAAGACCGGAAAGATCTCGCTGCGCTGGCTGATGCGGCGCATGGCGAAATGCGGCGCGGCTTCCTGTTCGTACTCCGCCCAGAGGCTGCTCTTGCGCGCCTCCGGCGAATCCGGCACCTCGATATAGGCGAAGTAGCGCGTGGCCGGCAGCAGGTTCTCTGCCAGGAAACGCGCGCTCTTGCCCGCGTCGGCCCCGAAAGAGTCGCCGTCGCTGGCCTGGGCGGCGTAGACGTTCCAGGCCGAAGGCGGATAGCGTTCCTGCACGATCTCGTGCATCAGCTCCAGGGCCGACAGCACGATGGTCCCGCCGCTCTTGGGATCGTAGAAAAAGGCCTGTTCATCCACCTCCTCGGCATTGTCGGTGTGCCGGATGAAGACCACCTCCACTTTCTCGTACTTGCGCGACAGGAACAGATACAGCAGCGTGAAGAAGCGCTTGGCCAGGTCTTTCTTGCCTTCGTCCATGGAGCCGGACACGTCCATGAGGCAGAACATCACCGCGCGCGCCACCGGCGTGACCACGGGCACGCGGTTGCGGTAGCGCAGGTCCAGGTCGTCCAGGAAGGGCACGCGCGCGGCATGCCGGCGGCACTCCTCCAGGGCCGCGCGCAGCGTGGCGAGCTCTTCCTCGTCCGCCTTGCGCGCGATGGCTTCTTCCAGCCTGAGCTCGGCCTCCTCGACATCGTTGCGGGCGTTCAGCCCCAGGGCCACACGGCGCGACAGCGAAGCTCTCAGGGTCCGGTTGACCGACAGCAGGCTGGGCGAGCCCGTGGTGGTATAGCCCGCCCGCTGCCATTTCTTCTGCGAGACATCGCCCAGTTGCGTACGCACCAGGTGCGGCAGCTCCAGGTCGTCAAAGAACAGGTGCAGGAACTCCGCCCGGGAAAGGCTGAAGGTGAACTGGTCCACCGATTCGCCCTCGCCCGGTTCGGAGCCTCCCTCGCCCTCGCCGCCTTGCGGGCGGTCGATGGTGTCGCCCTTGGCGAACTCCCGGTTGCCCGGGTGCACGATCTCGCGGTCTCCGCCGGCGCCATGGCGGAAATGCGGCTCGGAGATGTCGCGGGCGGGCAGATTGATCTCCGCGCCCTGGTCCATATCCGAGATCGAGCGTTCACGGACCATATCCTGCACCGCCTTGCGGATCTGGTCTTTATAGCGCCGCAGAAAGCGCTCGCGATTCACCGCGCTTTTGTTGCGGCCGTTCAGGCGACGATCAATGAGCGAATTCATGATCCACCTCGACTAGGACGACTTCCTCACCCGCAGATACCACTCGCAAAGCAGCCGGACCTGTTTCTCGGTGTAGCCCTTGTCCACCATGCGGTCGACAAAGCTCTGGTGCTTGCTTCTGTCCTCGGCCGAAGCCTTGGCGTTGAACGAGATGACGGGCAACAGATCCTCGGTGTTGGAGAACATCTTCTTCTCGATCACCTCGCGCAGCTTCTCGTAGCTGGTCCAGGTCGGGTTGCGTCCGCCATTGTTGGCGCGGGCGCGCAACACGAAATTGACGATCTCGTTGCGGAAGTCCTTGGGATTGGCGATGCCCGCGGGCTTTTCGATCTTCTCGAGCTCGTCGTTGAGCGCGCTGCGGTCAAAGCTCTCGCCGGTTTCCGGATCGCGGAACTCTTCGTCCTGTATCCAGCAATCGGCGAACGTGACGTAGCGGTCGAAGATGTTCTGCCCGTACTCCGAGTACGACTCGAGATAGGCGGTCTGGATCTCCTTGCCGATGAACTCCGCATAGCGCGGCGCCAGATAGCCCTTGATGAACTCCAGGTAGCGGCGGCGCACTTCCTCGGGGAAGTCCTCGCGCGCGATGCGCTGCTCCAGCACATACATCAGGTGCACGGGATTGGCCGCCACCTCGGTCTGGTCGTGGTTGAAGACGCTGGAGAGGATTTTGTACGCAAAGCGCGTCGACACGCCGTTCATGCCCTCATCGGTGCCGGCGTAGTCCTTGTACTCCTGCAGGGCCTTGGCCTTGGGGTCGACGTCCTTCAGGGTCTCGCCGTCGTAGACACGCATCTTGGAATAGATGCTGGAATTCTCCGGCTCCTTCAGGCGCGTGAGCACCGAGAACTGCGCCATCATGTCCAGCGTGCCCGGCGCGCAGGGCGCCTTGGACAGCGAGCTGTTGCGCAGCAGCTTTTCGTAGATGTGGACCTCTTCGGTGACCTGCAGGCAATAAGGCACCTTGACGATATAGATGCGGTCGAGGAAGGCCTCGTTGTGCTTGTTGTTGCGGAAGGTCTGCCACTCGGATTCATTCGAGTGCGCGAGTATGGTCCCATTGAAGGGAATGGCCGAGAAGCCCTCGGTCCCCTTGAAGTTGCCCTCCTGGGTGGCGGTCAAGAGCGGATGCAGCATCTTGATCGGCGCCTTGAACATTTCGACGAATTCCAGCAGGCCCTGGTTGGCCAGGCACAGGCCGCCCGAATAGCTGTAGGCGTCTGGATCGTCCTGCGAATAGCGATCGAGCTTGCGGATATCGACCTTGCCCACCAGCGAAGAGATGTCCTGGTTGTTCTCGTCGCCCGGCTCGGTCTTGGCGATGGCGACCTGGCGCAGCACCGAAGGATTGACGCGCACCACGCGGAACTGCGAAATATCGCCGTCGAACTCCTTCAAGCGCTTGACGGCCCAAGGCGACATGATACCGCTCAGATAGCGCCGGGGGATGTTGTATTCCTTCTCGAGCGTCTCGCCGAAGCGCTCGGGATTGAACAGCCCCAGCGGGGATTCGTTGACGGGAGAGCCCTTCAGGGCATAGATGGGATAGGTCTCCATCAGCGCTTTCAGGCGCTCGGCGATGGATGATTTGCCGCCGCCTACCGGGCCCAGCAGATAGAGTATCTGCTTGCGTTCCTCCAGCCCCTGCGCGGCATGCTTGAAGAAAGAGACGATCTGGTCGATCACCTCCTCCATGCCGTAGAACTCCTTGAATGCCGGGTAGCGCCGAATCAATCGATTGGAAAACAGGCGCGACAGGCGGGGATCATTGCGTGTATCGACAAGTTCCGGCTCGCCTATGGCGGCGAGCATGCGCTCGGCCGGGCTGGCATAGGCCATGGGATCCTGCCTGGCCAGTGTCAGATACTCTTCCAGCGAGAGTTCTGCTTCCTGGTCACGCGCATACTGCGACTTGAAGCCTTCGAGGATGCTATGCACGGCAAACCCTCCTACAGTACTTAGAGCACGGGTCCAAAACACGGGTCCGTATGGCCATTGTGTTCCTCCTATACCAGCCTCGCCAGTCCTTATTGCGATCGCACAACACACATTATGTAGTCGTCGTACTTTCACCACACACAATAGGCAGGATCGAAGACGCCTGTTTTGTTTAGGCCCCTATTGCTCGCGACAAGTTCCGCGCGCCTGTCATCCGCATGAAAAAAAGCCGTGGCAGCAATAGCAGCCACGGCTTGGGAGTGCTAACAACAGCAAGCGGATTCGCGATCGCGCAACGCGCCGGCATAAGCATATGAACGGATGTTGCCGTTCATGACGCGCTTTACAGCCAGGCCGGCGCGCGCCCCTCCACGGCGCCCGAGGCGCTCAGCATGCGCTCGACATAGCGCGCGATCATGTCGATTTCGAGATTGACCTTGTCGCCGGCCTTGACATTGCGCAGCGTCGTCACGGCCTGCGTATGCGGGATGATGTTGATGCTGATCTCGCAACCGTCCGCGGTGTCCTCGACCCGATTGACGGTCAGGCTGATGCCATTGACCGTGATCGAGCCCTTGTAGGCAAGGAAACGCGCCAGCGCCTTGGGCACCGCGATCACCAGCTCGCGCGACTCGCCCACATCGGAAAACCGCAGGATCTCGCCCAGGCCGTCCACATGGCCGGACACCAGATGGCCGCCCAGCTTGTCGCCCAGGCCCAGGGATTTCTCCAGATTGACCTCGCCCTCGCGCTCCAGCCCGACCGTGCGATTCAGGCTCTCGCGCGAGACATCGACCGCGAAACCCCGCGCCGACAGCTCGATGACCGTCATGCAGGCGCCCTGCACCGCGATGGAATCGCCGATGGCGACGTCGTCCAGCCCGAGCTCGCCGGCGTCGATACTCAGGCGCACGCCGGCCTCTTCGCCAGGCAGCGGCTTGACCGACACGATGCGGCCCACGGCCGCGACCAAACCCGTAAACATGCGATTTCTCCCAGATAAAACTAGTTCTCTGACGCGCGGCGCGCGCTGGCCAGCAACGCCAGCCAGCGCGAAGGATCGCGCGCCTGCAGGCGGACATCCTCGCCCACCCGCGCCAGATCGGTAAAACGGAAGCGGCGCGCGGCGTCCAGATGCTCCAGCAGGGGCATCTGGACCATGCCGGCGGCATCGCCCAGCATCACCGGCGCCAGATAGATCAGCAGCTCATCCACGCAATCGGCCGCCAGCAAGGCCCCCGACAGGCCGGCGCCGGCCTCCACATGGACCTCATTGCATTCATGCTCGCCCAGCCAGCGCATCATGGCGGCCAGGTCCACGCGCTGTCCGCCGGCATCCGGCAGGCAGACCACCTCGACATTCTTGTCGGCCAGCCGGGCCGCCTTGTCCGCGTCCTGGCGCGCCGTGAACACCCAGGCCGGCGTGCCGTCGAACAGGCGCGCATCCTCGGGCACGCGGAACTGGCCATCGACCACCGCCTTGCGCGGCTGGCGCGGCGTCTGGATCGCGCGCACATTCAGTTGCGGATTGTCCTTGAGCACCGTGCCCATGCCGGTGAGCACCAGGTCGGCGCGCGCGCGCCAGGCGTGGCCGTCGGCGCGGGCGGCCTCGCCGGTAATCCATTGCGACACCCCATTGTGCAGGGCGCTGCGGCCATCCAGCGAGGCGGCCAGCTTGAGCCACAGCCAGGGCGTGCCCCGGCTCATGCGCGCCACGAAGCCGGCATTCAGGGCCAGGGCCTCGTTTTCGCACACGCCGGCGCTCACGGCGATGCCGGCGGCGCGCAGCCGCGCGAAGCCCTGGCCCGCCACGCGCGGATTGGGATCGCCCAGGGCCACGACCACGCGCGCGGGCGCGGCAGCCACCAGGGCGTCCACGCAAGGCGGCGTGCGGCCGAAATGGCTGCAGGGTTCGAGCGTGACATAGACCGTGGCGCCCGCCGGATCATGGCCGGCGGCCTGGGCGGCGCGCAGGGCCATGATTTCGGCATGCGGGCCGCCCGGCGGCTGGGTGGCCCCCTCCCCCAGGATTCGGCCATCGCGCACGATGACGCAGCCCACGCGCGGATTGGGCGTGGTGGTATAGATCACGCCCCGGGCCAGGTCCAGGGCGCGCCGCATCCAGAGAATATCTTGGGGCTCGCTCATGCCAACGATTGTATCCGGCCCCTGGGGGCTTGCCCCGGCCGGGCGGCCCGCCCCGCGGAATCGCATTATCATGTCCGTTTCGGGCCCATCCTGGTCCCGCGGCGGGCTCGCCAGGCCGGCCGCCAGGCGCGCAGAATGGCTTCATTCCCCACTCTGGTTCCTATCACCATGAAGACAGCCCTTATCCTCATCGACGCCCAGGAGTCCTTCCGCCAACGTCCGTTTTGGGATGCCAGCGAGCTGCCGGCCTTCGTCCGCAACACCCAGGGCCTGATCGATGCCGCCCAGGCGCGCGGCATCCCGCTGCTGCAGGTCTTCCATATCGCCGAAGGCAATCCGCAATCGCCCTTCTCGCCGGCCTCCGGCCATGTGCGCACGCTCGCAGAGCTGAACGTGGCGCCCACCGCGGTCTTCCACAAGACGGTGCACTCCTCCCTGTTCGCGCGCGCGGCCGACGGCGGCACGCTGCAATCCTGGCTGGAACAGCATGGCATCGAGCGGATCATCGTGACCGGCATCCGCACCGAGCAATGCTGCGAAACCACGGCGCGCCACGCTTCGGACAGCGGCTACAAGGTGCGCTTCGCCACCGACGCCACCCTGACCTTCGCCATGCAAAGCCCGGCCGGCAAGCACTACACCCCGGCCGAGATCCGCGATTGCACCGAACTGGTGCTGGCCGGACGCTTCGCGCAGATCGTGCCGGCCGCGCGGGCCCTGGACGACTGATGCAGGCCACGCCGGTCTATTTCGTGGTCCAGGAGGGCATCGTCCTGCTGGACCTGGCCGGCCCCGCCGAGGCCCTGCGCATCGCCAACCGGTTCGCGCCAGGCCGTTACCAGCTGCATTACTGCGGCCCGCAAGAAGAAGTCGAGAGCGGCCTGCAAGGCCTGTACCTGTCGCGCCTGGCGCCGTTGCCCGAACGCCTGCCATCCCATGCCCTGGTCGTGGTGAGCGGCCTGGTCGGATCCCAGTACGCGCTGGACCGCCCCGATCGCCGCGCCCTCATCGACTGGCTGGCGCGCCGCGCGCCGGCCGACGGCTTTGACATCATGTCGGTCTGCGCCGGCGCCCTGATGCTGGCGGCCGCCGGCCTGCTTGACGGCCGCGACTGCACCAGCCACCACAGCTGCCTGGATGCGCTGCGCGCCCTGGCGCCCGGGGCCCGGGTGCTCGAAAACCGCATCTTCGTCGAATCGGCCGGGATATGGACCAGCGCCGGCATCACCGCCGGCATCGACCTGGCCCTTTATCTGGTGGCGCGCGATTGCGGCCCGCGCGTGGCCAGCGCCGTGGCGCGCGAAATGGTGGTGTACATGCGCCGCGCCGGCAGCGACGCGGCGCTCTCGCCCTGGCTGGACCACCGCAACCATCTGCACCCCGGCGTGCACCGGGTGCAGGATGCCGTCCTGCGCAATCCGGCCGCGGACTGGTCGGCCCAGGCCCTGGCCGACCAGGCGCATACCAGCGCCCGCCATCTCAACCGCCTGTTCTCCGAACACGCGGGCTGCACGCCCATGGACTACCTCTACCAGGTGCGCCTGGCGCTGGCCAAGGAATTGCTGCGCGAGACCCGCCTGGACCTGGAGCGCGTGGCAGAACGCGCCGGTTTCGGCTCGGCCCATCACATGCGGCGCGTCTGGCGCCGCTACGAAAAACAGCCGCCCAGCGCCTTGCGCGCCGGGGCCTGATGCTTCACTCCTTGCGCAGCTTGCCGCCCGAGGGCCGCAGCGGCCCTTGCATCTCGCGGATGGCTTCGACAAACTCGCCGATATCCTCGAAGCTCTTGTAGACCGAGGCAAAGCGCACATAGGCCACCTTGTCCAGGCGCTTGAGCTCGCTCATGACCAGCTCGCCGATGTGTTCGCTGGGCACCTCGCGCGCGCCGCTGGCCAGCAAGGTGTCCTCGATGCGCGCCACGGCGCCATCGACTTCCTCGGTGCTCACCGGCCGCTTGCGCAGGGCAAGCACCAGGCTGCCGCGCAGCTTGGCCGTGTCGTACTCGCTGCGGCTGCCATCGCGCTTGACCACGGTGGGCATGGCCAGCTCGACCCGTTCATAGGTGGTGAAGCGTTTATCACAGGACAGGCAGCGCCTGCGCCGCCGTATGGTGTCGCCCTCTTCGGATACCCGGCTATCGACCACCTGGGTATCCGCATTTCCGCAAAATGGGCACCTCATCTCGCTCCCCCGTGCCTGTAATCGCGATATTGTAATGACAGCTTCACGCGCCACGCGCCAATCGGGGATATTTGTTGCGTCCGGTGCACAAATATGCGCCCATCCCCGCGCCGCGCGCTGCCTTCCAAACAAAACGGGCCCCGCTAGGGGGCCCGTTGCCTGGCAGCGCCGGGATTACTTGGCGCTGTAGACGGGCAGACGCGAGGTCAGCTCGTTGACCTTGGCGCGCACGGCGGCGATGTTGGCCTCGTCGCGCGGGTTTTCCAGCACATCGGCGATCAGGTTGGCGGTCAGCTCGGCCTCGGCTTCCTTGAAGCCGCGGGTCGTCATGGCCGGGGTGCCCAGGCGGATGCCGCTGGTCACGAAGGGCTTTTCCGGATCGTTCGGGATGGCGTTCTTGTTGACCGTGATGTGGGCCTGGCCCAGGACGGCTTCGGCTTCCTTGCCGGTGATGCCCTTGGCGCGCAGGTCGACCAGCATGACATGGCTTTCGGTGCGGCCGGACACGATGCGCAGGCCGCGCTTGACCAGGGTTTCGGCCAGCACCTTGGCGTTCTTGACGACCTGGGCGGCGTAGTCCTTGAACGCGGGCGACAGGGCTTCCTTGAAGGCCACGGCCTTGGCGGCGATGACGTGCTCCAGCGGGCCGCCCTGGATGCCGGGGAAGATGGCCGAATTGACGGCCTTCTCGAACTCGGCCTTCATCATGATGACGCCGCCGCGCGGGCCGCGCAGCGACTTGTGCGTGGTCGAGGTGACGAAATCGGCGTGCGGCACCGGGTTGGGATAGTGGCCGCCGGCCACCAGGCCCGCGTAGTGGGCGATGTCCACCATGAGCAGGGCGCCGTTGTCATGGGCGATGCGGGCCATGCGCTCGAAGTCGATATGCAGCGAATACGCCGAGGCGCCCGCCACGATCAGCTTGGGCTTGTGCTCCTTGGCCAGCGCCTCGACCTGGGCGTAGTTCAGGACTTCGTTTTCGTCCAGGCCATAGGGCAGGAAGTTGTACAGCTTGCCCGAGGCGTTGACCGAAGCGCCGTGCGTGAGGTGGCCGCCTTCGGCCAGGCTCATGCCCAGCACGGTGTCGCCCGGCTTGAGGACGGCCATGTAGACGCCCTGGTTGGCCTGCGAGCCCGAATTGGGCTGCACGTTGGCGGCCTCGGCGCCGAACAGCTCCTTGAGGCGGTCGATCGCCAGCTGCTCGACGATGTCCACGTACTCGCAGCCGCCGTAGTAGCGCTTGCCCGGATAGCCTTCGGCGTACTTGTTGGTCAGCTGCGTGCCCTGCGCCTGCATGACGGCCGGGCTGGCGTAGTTTTCGGAGGCGATCAGCTCAATGTGCTGCTCTTGGCGTTCGTCTTCTTTCTGGATGGCGGCCCAAAGATCGGGGTCCACCTTGTCGAGGGTGAGCTTGCGGTCGAACATGGAGGGAGGTTCCTGGAACGGAGAAAGGGCAAAAGCAATGCCGCTAGTGTACCCCGTCCGGGCCGCCCATCCCGGCCGGGATGGGGGCAAAAACCGGCAATCCGTTGGCAAAAACCGCCAACCCGCCGCTTACTGGAAAACGGCTCATGCGAGCCATGAGCCAGGCTCATGTTTGGCCGGCGCCGGGGCGCCGGCCGACCGCCCATCAGGACGCCGAGGTGTCGCCGATCTGGCGCGGCGCCAGCGCCGGGTTGAGCGTGTAGGTGCCCGTGACCGCGGCCTGGGCCAGCACATGGCCCTGCATGGCCTTGAGCACATCGGCGCCCGTGAACTTGCCCTGCACGTCCAGCTTGGCCACATCCAGCGCGTAGAGCGTGAAGACGTAGCGGTGCACGATGGCGTCGTTCCAGGGCGGACAAGGGCCGTCGTAGCCGAAATAATCGCCGCTCATGTCGCGGTCGGCGGCAAACCAGCCGGTGTAGTCATTCAGGCCCTGGCGCGCCTCGTTGGGCGCCAGCGGCCCACCCTTGCCGCGGGGCGTGATGCCGCTGGAAAACGCGCCTTCCTGGATTTCTCGCAATTCTGGGGCCAGATCAATCAGGACCCAGTGGAAGAAATCCACGCGCGGCAGCGAGGCGGGCACCTCGCGGCCGTCCTGGTTGACGTCGTCCGGCTTGGACGGCACGTCCGGGTCATGGCAGAGCAACGCAAAGGACTTCGTGCCCTCGGGAACGTCGTCCCACGAGAACTGCGGATTGAAATTGTCGGCCAATGCAATACGGGATTGCGGGTCTATCCTGCCGAAGGCGTAGCGCTCGGGGATGGACTCATTGTCGGCAAAAGACAGGCTCGCGAGTTTCATGGTCGTGCTCCTTAATCAAACCGCTGGCGCCAGGCCAGTCACGCCACCAAGTTAACACGCGCAAACTTCCGTTTGCCGACTTGGATCACATACGAACCCGGGGCCAATTGCAACGATCTGTCTTCGACCTTGACGCCGTCGATCTTGACGCCGCCCTGCTCCACGGCGCGCTGCGCCTCGGAACTGGAGGCGCACAGGCCGGCCTCGCGCAGCACGCGCAGCACGCCCATGGGCGCGCCCGGCAGCTGGACCTCCGGAATATCGTCCGGGATAGCGCCGTCGCGGAAGCGCGCCTCGAAATTGGCCAGCGCCTGTTCGGCGTCCTTCTGGCTATGGAAACGCGCGATGATCTCCTGGGCCAGCAGCACCTTGGCGTCGCGCGGATTGCGGCCGGCATCGATCTCGGCCTTCAGGGCGGCGATATCCTCCAGCGAACGGAAGGACAGCAGCTCGAAATAGCGCCACATCAGGGTGTCCGAGATCGACATCAGCTTGCCGAACATGGAGTCGGGCGACTCGGAAATGCCGATGTAATTGCCCTTGGACTTGGACATTTTCTCGACGCCGTCGGTCCCCACCAGCAGCGGCATGGTCAGGATGCACTGCGGCTCCTGGCCGTATTCCTTTTGCAGTTCGCGGCCCACCAGCAGGTTGAACTTCTGGTCGGTGCCGCCCAGCTCCAGGTCGGCCTTGAGCGCGACCGAGTCGTAGCCCTGCATCAGGGGGTAGAGGAATTCATGCACGGCGATGGGCACGCCGGTCTTGAAGCGGCGGGTGAAGTCCTCGCGCTCCATCATGCGCGCCACGGTGTAGCGCGACGCCAGCTGGATCATGCCGCGCGCGCCCAGCGGGTCGCACCACTCGGAGTTGTAGCGGATCTCGGTGCGGGCCGGGTCCAGCACCAGGCTGGCCTGGGCGTAATAGGTCTGGGCGTTGTGCTCGATCTGCTCGCGCGTGAGCGGCGGGCGGGTGGAATTGCGGCCGCTGGGGTCGCCGATGGTCGAGGTGAAGTCGCCGATCAGGAAGATGACCGAATGGCCCAGGTCCTGGAGCTGGCGCATCTTGTTCAGCACCACGGTATGGCCGAGGTGGATGTCCGGCGCGGTCGGGTCCAGGCCCAGCTTGATGCGCAAGGGCACCCCGGTGGCGCGGCTGCGCGCCAGCTTGCGGGCGAACTCGGACTCCACCAGGAGTTCGTCGCAGCCGCGACGCGCGACACGCAGATCTGCTTCAACTTCGGGAGTGATGGGAAATTCGGCTTGCGACATGATGATAGGACCCGGAAGACGGGAGTTAAGCGAGAAAAAGGTGTAAAAACTGTAGAAATCTGTCGAAAATTCTAGCTTATTCGGCTAGGATACTGCCCTAATCATACGCAACTGTCATATTCGTGCCGGTTGACGTCCCTGCTAGCCGCCCGTTCTTCCAAAGTCAGTCCACGATACCGCCGCCTCGGCGCAACCCACCTTCAGCCCACAGGCCGACAGGGGGATAGCCGCGGTCAGGCGTTATTTGTGCATTTGTACCCATCTAAGGTCCGCCTAATGAATCGAGGCTTCAACAGTCTGGTGCGTAGCCTGAGCCGCAAGGTTGCCGCCCTGTTCGCCCCCGCCGTCGAACCCGGAACCTCCCGCGGCGGCGCGCTTGTCCGCCGCACCCTGGTTGTCTCCGCCCTTGGCCTGTTCGCCGGCGCCGCCGCGCTGGGCATGGTCCAGCAGCCCGACCGCACCGAACTCCCTCCCCTGCGCCTGATCAACAGCGAACTGCCGCTCGAACCCGGGCAGATGCAGGTCAGCGCCAGCGCCCCCGCCCCCTACATCAGCGAAACCCGCATCCGCTCCGGCGACACCCTGGCCAGCGTGCTGCAGCGCCTGGATCTCGACGACAGCAAGCTGCAGGGCTTCCTGACCCACGACGCCAGCGCCCGCAGCATCTACCGCCTCTATCCGGGCCGCTCGGTGCAGGCCGCCACGGACGAGCAAGGCAACCTGGTCTGGCTGCGCTACATCCACACCCCGGGCAACGAGGTCGACGGCCAGGTCTACACCAAGATGCTGCACGTCCAACCCGAGGGCGAGGGCTTCAAGGCCGAGGAAATCACCGAGAACACCGACCTGCAGACCCGCGTGGCCGTGGGCACCATCCGCTCCTCGCTGTTCGCGGCGACCGACGCGGCCGGCATCCCCGATTCGATCACGCTGCAGATGGCCGACATCCTCGGCGCCAAGATCGACTTCCTGCGCGACCTGCGCCAGGGCGACCAGTTCCGCGTCGTCTACGAGGTCCGCTCGCACGATGGCCGCTATGCCGGCGCCGGCCGCCTGCTGGCGGTCGAGTTCATCAACAACGACAAGGTCTACAACGCGGTCTGGTTCAGCGCCGACAACAAGAGCGGCAGCTACTACGACTTCGATGGCACCAGCCTGCGCGGCGCCTTCCTGCGCACGGCCCTGAAGTTCACCCGCATCAGCTCGACCTTCGGCATGCGCATGCACCCCATCCACCGCACCTGGACCGGCCACAAGGGCGTGGACTATGCGGCGCCCTCGGGCACGCCCATCCACAGCACGGCGGACGGCACGGTCGAGTTCGCCGGCTGGCAGAACGGCTACGGCAATGTGGTCATCGTCAAGCACCACGGCAAGTACTCCACGCTGTATGCGCACCAGAGCCGCATTCGGCCGGGCCTGAAAAAAGGCGACAAGATCGCCCAGGGCGACCTGGTCGGCTATGTGGGCGCCACCGGTTGGGCCACCGGCCCGCACCTGCACTACGAGTTCCGCATCGACAACCAGCCGGTCGATCCGCTGTCGGTGGACCTGCCCGTGGCGCGCAAGCTGGAGCCCGCCGAGGCCCGCGCCTTCGCCAAGACGGTCGCGCCCTTCAAGCAGCAGATCCAGCTGCTGACCGAATTCCAGCAGACCCTGCCGGAATCGATGACCAACGTGGCCAGCCGCTGAGTCCGGCCATGACGCGATCCGCCAACGGCCCGAGCAGCCCGCTGCCGGGCCGTTGTTTCATCGGCCTGATGTCGGGCACCAGCATGGACGGGGTGGACGGCGTGCTGCTGCGCCTGGACCCCGGGCCACAGCTGCTGGCCAGCACCAGCCTGGACATGCCCGAGGCGCTGCGCGCCGCCTTGCTGGCCCTGAACACCAGCGGCCCCGACGAGCTGCATCGCGCCGCGCTGGCGGCCAATGACCTGGCGCGCCTTTATGCCCAGGCCTGCGAGCGCCTGCTGGCGGCCAGCGGCCTGCCGCGCGAACAGGTGCGCGCCATCGGCGCGCATGGCCAGACCGTGCGGCATCGCCCCGACCTGGGCTATACCCTGCAGCTGAACGCCCCGGCGCTGCTGGCCGAACAATGCGGCATCGACGTCGTGGCGGACTTCCGCAGCCGCGACGTGGCCGCCGGCGGCCAGGGCGCGCCCCTGGTGCCGCCGTTCCACGACGCCATGTTCAACCACGGCGCGCCGCGCGCCGTGCTCAATCTGGGCGGCATCGGCAACGTCACCCTGCTGGCGCCGGGACGCCCCCCGCGCGGCTTTGATACCGGTCCGGCCAATGTGCTGCTCGATGCCTGGTGCCAGCTGCACACCGGCCAGGCCTACGACCGCGACGGCCTATGGGCCGCCGGCGGCACGGCCGACGCCGGCCTGCTGCGGCATCTGCTCGATAGCGAACCCTGGTTCGCGCTGCCCGCGCCCAAGTCCACCGGGCGCGATCTCTTCGGGCTGGCCTGGCTGCAGCAGCGCCTGGCCAGCCATGGCCGCGCGCTCAAGCCTCAGGACGTGCAGGCCACGCTGGTGGCCCTCACGGCCCAGACCGTGGCCCGCGCCGTGGCCGGCGAGACGCTGACCAGCTTGCTCGTCTGCGGCGGCGGCGCGCGCAATCCAAGCCTGATGGCGGCCCTGGCGCAGGCCCTGCCCTGCCCGGTCGCCCCGACCGACAGCGAAGGCGTGCCGGGCCAATGGGTGGAGGCCATGGCTTTCGCCTGGCTGGCCCGGGCCTGTGTCGACCGCCAGGCCGCCGGCGTGCCCGAAGTCACCGGCGCGCGCGGGCCGCGCATCCTGGGCGCGCTGTACCCAGGCCGCTGAGGCAAACAAAAAAGCCCCCGAAGGGGCTCTTGGCTGGCGGACGCGCGCGGCCTCAGACCGAGAAGGACGAACCGCAGCCGCAGGTCGTCGTCGCATTGGGATTGCGGATGACGAACTGCGCGCCTTCGAGGTCTTCTTTGTAGTCGATCTCGGCGCCCACCAGGTACTGGAAGCTCATGGGGTCGACCAGCAGCTGCACGCCTTCCTTGTCGAGCACGGTGTCGTCTTCATTGACGACCTCGTCGAAGGTGAAGCCATACTGGAAACCCGAACAGCCGCCGCCCTGCACAAAGACGCGCAGCTTGAGCTCGGGGTTGCCCTCTTCGGCCAGCAGGTCCTTGACCTTGGCGGCAGCCGAATCGGTGAAGATCAGCGGCGCCGGCGGGGGAGCTTGAAGATCCACGGTTTCGGTAACAGCATTCATGTTTACACTCCTGGCCGCGAGGGCCGAATTCCGGATGGCGGCCTGGGCCGCGCGAATAAGATCACTATAGCGCAGCCGGGCCGCGCCTCAAAATTCCAATTTGACATTTCGCGTGGCGCGCACCGTTCCCTCTTCGAGAACCGTGACCGTCACGCTTTCGGGGACGAAGCCCTCGGGCAAGGCCAGCACGCCCTGGCTGCGCTGGAACTGATCGAAATTCAGGGCCAGCAAGCCCGTCCCGTTGCCGCCGTTGGCCCCATTGGCCACCGTGGCGGCCGGCGCTTCTTCGGCGGGCACGGCCTGCGCGGCCGCCGGCGGCAGGACGGCCGCGGGCGCCGCGGCCTCGTCCGTCTTGACCTGCTGCGGGCTGAGTTCGACGGTCACCATCTGGCCCTGCTGGATGCCGTTGGCCTGGAAGCGCAGCTCGCCGCTGAAGGCGCTCTCGCCGCCGCGGCCGCTGCGCATCAGCAGCACGCGATACCGCAGGCCGCTGCCGACGCGCGAAAACTCCGCGCCGCGGATATCGATGGAGCCCGCCGGCCCCGGCGGCAGCAATTGCTCATAGAAGGCCAGCTGGTCCCGCACGCGGCCCACCTCGGCCTGCGAGGCGCGCAGCTGGGTCTCGAGCTCCTGGCGGGCGGCCCGCTCGACGGCGATTTCGCCATCAGCGGTATCGAGCTGGGCGCGCAGAAAGCGCGCCTCGGCCTCGCGCTGGCGCAGGCTGGCATCCTGGGCCTGGACCTGCTCCTCGGTGAGCATCACCATCTGCCCAGGCCGGCCCGGCCCCAGGGCGTATTGATAGCCCAGGCCGGCGCCGGCGGCCAGCCCCAGACCCAGCGTGAGCGCCATCCAGGCCACGCGCCGCCACCCGCGTTTGCGGGGCAGAACAGCGGAAGCGGGATGCTCGGACATGGATGCTCAGGCCCGGGCGCCGCGGGCGCCCCTGGGCGGACTGCGAAAAATCAAGGAAGAATGGCGACCTGGTCCAGGCCGGTAGCCTCGGGCAGGCCGAACATCAGGTTCATGTTCTGCACCGCCTGGCCCGCCGCGCCCTTGACCAGGTTGTCCTGGATCACCAGGATGACGAGCTGGTCGCCATTGCCCGGACGCTGCACCGAGATGCGCAGGTTGTTGGAGGCGCGCACGGAGCGGGTCTCGGGCAGGCTGCCGGCCGGCATCACGTCGATGAAGGCCTCGTCGGCATAGCGGGCCTCGAACAGGGCCTGGAAGTCGGTGTCGCGGGCTTCGGGCAGGATGCGGGCATAAATGGTGGAGAACATGCCGCGGATCATGGGCACCAGGTGCGGCACGAAGGTCAGGCCGACCTTGCCGCCGGCCAGCTTTTCAAGCTGCTCGACGATCTCGGGATGATGGCGGTGGCCCGCCACGCCATAGGCCTTGAAGTTATCGCTGGCCTCGGAAAACAGCGAGCCCACCTCGGCCTTGCGGCCGGCGCCCGAGACGCCCGACTTGCAGTCGGCGATCAGGGTCTGGGTATCGACCAGCTTCTTGCCGCCTTCGATCAGCGGCGCCAGGCCCAGGATGACGGTCGTGGGATAGCAGCCCGGGTTGCCGATCACCTTGGCGCCGGCAATGGCGGCGCGATTGAGCTCGACCAGGCCGTAGGCCGACTGGCCGGCCAGGATGTCCGGGCAGCTATGCGGCATCTTGTACCAGCGCTCGAACATCGCGGTGTCCTGCAGGCGGAAGTCGGCGGCCAGGTCGATCACGCGGGTGCCGGCGGCGGTCAGCTCCTGGGCCTGGGCCATGGCCACCCCATGCGGCGTCGCGAAGAACACCACGTCGCAGTCGGTCAGCGTGGCCTTTTCCGGCGCGGAAAAAGCCAGCTTCACGCGGCCGCGCAAATTGGGGTACATGTCCGCCACGGGCAGGCCGTCTTCCTTGCGCGAGGTGATGGCGGTGAGTTCGACATTGGGGTGCTGAGACAGCAAGCGCAGCAGCTCGACGCCGGTATATCCGGTGCCGCCGACAATGCCGACCTTGATGCGGGAATGACTTGCTTGGGCCATGGTAGCTTTTCCTGGGTGTGAGGCACGCTGGAGTGTGGCACTGGGCGCGACACGCCTGAATGAATTGTATCGCTCCGACACCCGCGGCCATCCTGAGGACTGCCGCAGGGTGAGACAGGCTAGGCGGCCCAGGGTTCCCCCGGGGCCGGGCCTAAAAGCAAAAAGGCCGCTTGCGCGGCCTTTTTGCATACAGCGATTAACGCTTGCTGAACTGCTTGCGGCGGCGCGCCTTGCGCAGACCGACCTTCTTACGTTCAACTTCGCGCGCGTCGCGGGTCACGAAGCCCGCTTGCGACAGCGCCGGCTTCAGGGTCGCGTCGTAGTCGATCAGGGCACGCGTGATGCCGTGACGAACCGCGCCAGCCTGGCCCGTCTCGCCGCCACCGATCACGTTGACCTTGATGTCGAACGATTCGAGGTGGCCGGTCAGCGCCAGGGGCTGGCGCACGACCATGCGGCCGGTTTCGCGAGCGAAGAACTCGTCGACGGGCTTGCCGTTGACGACGATCTTGCCCGTACCCTTCTTGATGAAAACACGAGCCACCGAGGTTTTGCGACGGCCGGTTCCGTAGTTCCAGTTACCGATCATGGCGTTTCCTTAGATATCCAGCGGCTTGGGCTGCTGAGCGGTGTGCGGATGCTCGGCACCAGCGTACACCTTGAGTTTCTTGATCATGGCGTAGCCCAGCGGACCCTTGGGCAGCATGCCCTTGACGGCCTTCTGGATGGCGCGGCCGGGAAAACGCTCTTGCATTTTCTCGAAGTTCGTTTCGCGGATACCGCCCGGGTAGGTGGTGTGGCGGAAGTACTTCTTGTCTTGCGCCTTGGTACCCGTAACGACGATATCGGAAGCGTTGATGATGACGATGTAATCGCCGGTATCAACGTGCGGCGTGAATTCGGGTTTGTGCTTGCCACGCAGACGGCGTGCGACTTCGCTGGCCACACGACCGAGGACTTTGCCCTTGGCGTCGATCACAAACCAGTCACGCTTGACTTCATGCGGCTTGGCCACAAAGGTCTTCATGATGGTTCCTAGAATTGAATAAAGGTTGCCCGCCAGAACATCCTGGCCGGGGTCTTTCCCGATGGCAAACCCGTGGCACTGCCCCGGGAACTGGCCGCCCGTCTAAGCGTTATTACCCGCCCGTACTGGTGACCTTAGCCATGTTCAAGCCAAAGCCGGAACAAGGGAAAGCTAGCTAGTTTAGCACGTCTGCTCATTTTTTGTGCAAGCGCGCCGCGGCATGGCATCCCGGGCTGGGAAAAACAAAACAGGGACGCACCTATCGGCGCCTGCGCAAGGCCAGGGCCATGCTCATCAAGTACTGATCGTAGGCGTTTTCGCTGATCCGGAACCAGGGCAGGAGATCGTCCCGGAAGCCCATGTAGTTCTCGTACAGGGCCTTGAACTTCGGATCCTTGTCCGACAACGCCTGATACACCTGGGCGCTGGCCTCGAAGGCGGCGTCCAGCACGGTGCGCGGAAAGGCGCGCAGCTCGGCGCCAGCCGCGGTCAGGCGGCCCAGGGCAGCCGGGTTGCGGGCATCGTAGCGCGCGGTCACGCCCATGTGGACGGCGCGGCTGGCCGATTCGACCGCCGAGCGGTAATGCTTGGGCAGTTTTTCCCAGGCGGCTTCGTTGATATAGAGCGAGGCTTGCGCGCCCCCCTCCCACCAGCCCGGGTAGTAGTAATACCTGGCGAGTTTCTGCAGGCCCAGGGCCTCGTCGTCGACGGGGCTGGCGGCCTCCACGGCATCCAGCGCGTCCTTCTCGAACGAGGCGGCCAGCTCGGCGGCGGCCACCTGCTGCGGCGCCACGCCCAGGCGCGCAAGCACCTCGCCTGCCAGGCCGGAGGTCAGCATGCGCAGGCCCTTGAGGTCTTCGAGGGTCTTGATCTCCTTGCGGCTCCAGCCGCCCATCTGCACGCCCGTATTGCCCATGGGCAGGTTGACGACCTTGTGCGGCTTGAACAGCTCGCGCGTGAGCTTCAGGCCATCGCCCTCGAACATCCAGGCATTCATCTGGCGCGCATTCAGGCCGAAGGGCACGGCGGAATCAAAGCACAGCGCCGGTTCCTTGTCGAAGTAGGCGGAAGAGAAACCATGCCCGCAGTCCACGGTGTTGTTGGACACCGCGTCCAGCAGCGGCGTGTCCGGGGCGGCCTCGCCGGCCGGGGACTGGCGGATGCTGAACTTGCCGCCGGTGGCCTCGTCCACATACTTGCAGAAGGCCTCGCCGGCGCCATGGAGCGTCTCGAGCTTGGGATTGAAGCTGGAGGCCAGGCGCCAGCTCACCGAAGGCATGTCCTGGGCGAAGACCGGCGCGGCCACCACGGCGCCCCCGGCCACCGCCCCCATGCCTGCATGCTTCAAGAACGAACGACGTTGCATCTGTTGGCTCCTCGTCTCTTGAGACTACCGAAGATAACCCGCAATGCATATTACACGCCGCCATGGCGGCCGGGGCGGTTCAAGCCGCCGGCCGGGCGGGATCGTCGACGTAGAGAATCAGGTCCCAGAGCGTGGCGTCGTGCTGCCGCAGGCGCAGGCGGCCGCGCCCCAGCTCCCGAAAGAAGGCGCACAGCTCCAGCACGTCCTTGGGGTAGTGATAGGCGGCCACGGCCACCCGACAGTCCGGCCGGGCGACATGGCCGATGGCGCCCTGCAGCACTTCCAGCTCCCCGCCTTCGACGTCGATCTTCAGAAGGGTGATGGGGTCGGGCACCAGAGTATCGAGCGCCACACAAGGCACGGACTCGATATGCGCCGCATTGGCCTGGCGCCAGGCCGGGTCGCATGCCGGCGGCACCAGGCGGGAGCCATCCTGGATGAGCGGATCGGTGTAGAAATCGACGCTGCCGCCATGACGCCCGCAGGCAAAGCCGCGCGCCACCCGCGCGGGCAGGAAAAACCTGAGCTGCTTGAGGTGGGCGAAATCGACCGCGTTGGGCTCCAGGGCCCAGAAACGGGAGCGCTCCAGGTCGTCGACCAGGCTGGCCAGCCTGAGCAGCTCCGCCCCATTGGTCGCGCCCACATCCACGTAGTTTTCCCAGGCATGGGGCACGAAAGAATCCGCCTCGTTCAGGCCATTGAAGTACATATGCGCGAAAGGCGTCGCCTCGCGCTGCAGCAGATGGCGATCCAGGCTGGCCAGCGCGGCCAGCCGCGCGCGCATCGCGCCCTGGGAGCGCGCGTCCATGTCCTCGACCAGGGCGAGGTAGTCCGGCAGCCGGCCCAGCGTCAGCTCGCGCTCCTCGGCCAGCGGCGTGTAGAGCATGGGACGGTTGCGCTCGGCCAGATAGGCCAGGTAGTCGAAGGTCCAGGCGCGGAACCTGTGCAGCAGCATTTGCTCCTCGGGCGTTGCGCAGAACGTCAGCATGCCTATCCGGCCGCCGCCGCGCATCTGCTGCTGAAGCACGTCGGCCAGGGGCCGGTACTCGCCCGCCCCCGGCCAGCGGGCATCGGCCAGCCAGGGCAGGCTGGAAGGCGCGCCCAGCGTGCAATAGCCCAAGAAACGGGGATCGTCGCGATAGATGCCCGACAGCAGGTGGTGATGGGCGCGCGTCATGGTGCTGGCGGCGCTGTGCGCGTAGACGTAGAACCCTTCGAGCTGGCGGATGAAGCGCAGCCGCTCGTCGCCCTGCGCGCGCAGGGCGGACCAATCCAAGACCGACATCGGGGGACTCCTGGCGACGCCCCGGCAATGGATCGATCCAGGGCACCCAACTCAGGGCACCCAACTCAGGGCACCCAACTCAGGGCACCCAACTCAGGGCACCCAACTCAGGGCACCCAACTCAGGGCACCCAACTCAGGGCACCCAACTCAGGGCACCCAACTCAGGGCACCCAACTCAGGGCACCCAACTCAGGGCACCCAACTCAGGGCACCCAACTCAGGGCACCCTGGACTTTGGAAGTGTGGCCGCCGCGGACATGCCCTGTCTGCCGGCCGCGTCGCCGAGCCAGGAAAGAAATTTCTCTTTGAAAACAACAGCCTGCCCGGGCTTTCGGGCAGGCTGGCGGCGGCGTCAGGCGCCCGCGATGGACATCTGTTCGATGAGGATGGAACCCGTGGTCTTGGTGCCGCGCGACAGCGTGTCGGCGCCGACCGCCACGATCTGGCGGAACATATCGGCCAGGTTGCCGGCGATGGTGATCTCCTCCACGGCGTGCTGGATTTCGCCGTTTTCGACCCAGTAGCCGAAAGCGCCGCGCGAGTAGTCGCCGGTGAGGTAGTTCACGCCCTGGCCGATGAGCTCGGTCACCAGCAGGCCGGTGCCCAGTTTTTTCAGCATGGCGCGGAAGTCGTCGTCCGGACGGGTCAGGCGCGAGGTCAGGGACAGGTTATGCGAGCCGCCGGCATTGCCGGTGGTGCGCATGCCCAGTTTGCGCGCGGTATAGGAGGACAGGAAATAGCCTTCCAGGGTGCCGGCGGCCACCACGCGGCGCGCGCGGGTGCGCACGCCTTCGTCGTCAAAGGGCGAGGAGCCCATGGCGCCGGGCACATGCGGGTCTTCGAGCACGTCGATGTGGTCGGCGAAGATGGGTTTGCCCAGGGCGTCGACCAGAAAGCTCGCCTTGCGGTAGAGCGCGCCTCCGCTGGCCGCCTGGGTGAAGGCGCCCAGCAGGCCCAGGGCCAGCGGCGCCTCGAACAGCACGGGCGCCTTGGTAGTGCGCAGGCGGCGCGCCGACAGGCGGGCCAGCGTGCGTTCGGCGGCGTAGCGGCCCACGGCCTCGGGCGAGGCCAGGCGGGAGGGATCGCGCTCGGAGGTATACCAGTAGTCGCGCTGCATATTGCCGCCGCGCCCGGCGATGGGCGCCACCGACAGGCTGTGGCGGCTATAGGCATAGCCGCCCAGGAAGCCGCGGGTATTGCCCATGACGAACTGGCCTTCGTAGGTGTTGACGCCGGCGCCGTCGGTGTTGGTGATGCGGCGGTCCACCGCCCGGGCGGCGCGCTCGCCGCGCAGGGCCAGCTCGGCGGCCTCTTCGGTGCCGATGGCCCAGGGATGATGCAGGTCCAGGTCGGCGTGGTCGGTGGCCAGCATGTCGGCATCCGGCAGGCCGGCGGCCTCGTCGGCGGCCGTATGGCGGGCGATGTGCCAGGCCGCCTCCACTGTCTGGCGCAAGGCCGCCTCGGAGAAATCGGAGGTGGACGCCGAACCCCGGCTCTGGCCGGCGTAGACCGTCAGGTCCAGCGAGCGGTCGCGGGTCTGCTCGACCGTTTCGATATCGTTTTTGCGCACCGAGACCGACAGGCCCAGGCTTTCGGAGACTTCGGCGGCGGCGTCGCTCGCGCCGACCTGGCGCGCATAGGCCAGCACCTGTTCGACGAGTTCGGAAAAACGCGCGTGGTTCGCGGCGATCGGCAGGGAGGAGGAGGAAGTGACCATTGCTGTCCAATTTGCAGAGACGGTTATCATAGCCAAGTCCGTCTTTTTGCAGTGTCCCATGAGCTTTCCAGACTCCGAAACCCCCGTCGATGACGACGGCTACGATGAAAACGGCTACGACCGGCCCAGCAAATCCCAGGTCAAGCGCGATATGCACGCGCTGCTGGACCTGGGCAAGCAGCTGATCGGCCTGTCCCCCGAGCGTCTGCGCCAGCTGCCGCTCGAAGAGCGGCTGTACGAGGCCATCCGCGAAGCCCAGCGCACGACCAGCCGCGAGGGCCTGCGCCGCCAGACGCATTACGTGGGCAAGCTGATGCGCGCCGCGCCCGCCGACGAAATCCGGCACCAATTGGACGTCTGGGAAAACGGCTCGCGCGAGGAAACCGCCGCCATGCACCGCCTGGAAGGCCTGCGCGAGCGGCTCATCCAGGACGACGAGGCGCTGACCGACCTGCTGGCGCGCTACCCCGGGGCCGATGTCCAGCACCTGCGCGCCGTCATCCGCGCCGCCCGCAAGGAAGCGCAGCACAATGCCGCCCTGCAGCAAGGCCAGGAGCCGCAGCGCAAGCAATACCGGGCCCTGTTCCAGGCGCTCAAGTCCCTCACCCAATGATCGCCCCATGAGCCAAGACCTGCTGGACTGCATCGAAGTCGAAACCGGCGCCAATCCCGCCCATGCCGTGATCTGGCTGCATGGCCTGGGCGCCGACGGCAATGATTTCGTTCCCGTGGTGCCCGAACTGGGCCTGCGCACGCCGGTGCGCTTCATTTTCCCGAACGCGCCGGTGGCGCCGGTGACCATCAATGGCGGCATGGCCATGCGCTCGTGGTACGACATCCTGGTCATGGACCTGGTGCGCCACGAAGACGCCGCCGGCATCCGCGCCTCGGAAGCCGCCATCCAGAAGCTGATCGCGCGCGAAAACGCCCGCGGCATACCGACCTCGCGCATCGTGCTGGCCGGCTTCTCGCAGGGCTGCGCCATGACGCTGCATACCGGTCTGCGGCTGCCCGAGAAGCTGGCCGGCATGGTGGGCCTGTCGGGTTATCTGCCCTTGATCGATACGGCCCGGGCCGAGCGCCTGCCGGCCAACGCCGATACGCCCATTTTCCTGGCCCACGGCCTGTACGACCCGGTCGTGGCGCTGGCCCGCGCCGAGGCTTCGCGCGCAGCGCTGCAGAGCCTGGGCTATGCGGTTCAATGGCATACCTACCCCATGCCGCACTCGGTCTGCCTGGAAGAAATCCAGGATATCGGCGCCTTCCTGCGCGACGTGCTGCGCTGAGTCAGTAGGTCTCGAAATGCATGCGGCCTTCGCGCCGCAGCGTTTCGGATAGCGCGGCCCAATCGTGGCCGCCTTCCCGGGCGATCTCCGCCAGCGTCTGCAGCACCCCCTGCTCCATGCCCTTGAGGCCGCAGACGTAGATATAGGTGTCGCCGGCGGTCAGCAGCCGCAGCACATCGGCCGCCCGCTGCCGCATGGCGTCCTGCACATAGCGCCGCGGCTGGCCGGCCTCGCGCGACAGCGCCAGGTTGATATCGATGAAATCCTTGGGCAGCTTCATCAGCGGCCCGAAATACGGCAGTTCGCGCTCGGTGCGCGCGCCGAAGAACAGCATGAGCTGGCCCAGCCCGCCCTGCGCCAGACGCCGCCGGCTGTTTTCGGTCATGGCGCGCATGGGCGCGGCGCCCGTGCCGGTGCAGATCATCATCAGGTTGGCGCCCGGATGGTTGGGCATCAGGAAGGTATTGCCGAACGGCCCGATGACCTGCACGGTATCGCCCTTGGCCAGGTCGCAGAGATAGTTGGAGCACACCCCGCGCACCGCCTGCCCGTCATGGCCTTCGGTCACCCGTTTCACGGTGATGGACAGATTGTTGTAGCCCGGGCGCTCGCCGTCGCGCGGGCTGGCCAGCGAGTACTGGCGCGCGTGATGGGCCCGGCCGTGTTCGTCGGCGCCGGGCGGCAGGATGCCGATGGACTGCCCTTCCAGCACCGGAAAAGGCCGCGCGCCGAAGTCCAGCACGATGTGCCGGATATCGCTGTCGGTGTCGGCGCCGGTGACGCGGTAGTTGCCCACCACCGTGGCCGTGACCGGCGTCTTGTGGGTATAGAGGTTGACGTAGGGATGGGCCGCCGACCAGGGCGGCACCGTGGCGCTGGGCCCGGCGCCGGCCGCGGCCGGGGGCTCGACCGCCGCCGCCGTTTCGGCCTGCCCGGCCTGGGGCGGCTGCTCGGCGGGCAGCTCGTCCCAGCCCAGCTGCTCATCCAGGCTGTAGGCCTGCGCCCGCGCCACCAGGCGCCAGCTGTCGATCGCGCCGGTCGGACACGGCGGCACACAGGCCATGCAGCCGTTGCAGATATCCGCGTTCACGACATAGTTGCGGCTGTCGTGGGTGATCGCGTCGATCGGGCAAGTCTCTTCGCAGGTGTTGCAGCGGATGCAGATCTCGGGATCGATGAGGTGCTGCCTGAGCAGCTCGGCGGGCGCATTCATGGCGGGGCTCAGCTGAAACGAACGTACTCGAAGTTCACCGGCTGGCGATTGATGCCCATGACGGGCGGCGCGATCCAGTTGGCGAATTTGCCGGGCTCGCTCACGCGGCCCATGAGCGACGCCACGAAAGCGCGGTCCTCGGCCGTGGGCAGCCATTTATCGCGGTTGGCCTGCCACTGGCTTTCGCTCAAGACCTCGCCTTCGGGCGAGACGCGGATGCCGGCCAGCGTGCCGATCTGGCGGTTGAACGCCTTGTGCGGCACCGACAGGCGGAAGGGGATGCCATTTTTCTCGATCACCTTGTTCCAGCGCCCCACGCCGGCCATGGAGTCGCGGATGAAGTCGTCGCGCAGCACTTCATTGAGCGCATTGAGCATGGGCACCTCGACCTCGCGCAAGCGGCCGTCGGCCACGGTCAGCACGCGGTAGCTGTCGTTCTTGAGCTGGTGGTCATCGTTGCGCTTGCCTTCTTCGAAGCGGCCCTTCAGGCCCGAGCTGTAGAAGATGGCGGCATTGGAGGACTGGTCGGCGCCGAACAGATCGATGGTCACGCTGTAATGAAAATTCAGGTAGCGCTGGATGGTCTGCAGGTCGATCACGCCGGCGGCGCGGATGGCGGCAGGGTCGTCGGTCTTGAGCTGGTTCATGACCTCGCAGGTGCGCTGGATCACGCGCGAGACGCCGGACTCGCCCACGAACATATGATGGGCTTCTTCGGTCAGCATGAACTTCGTGGTGCGCGCCAGCGGGTCGAAGCTGGATTCGGCCAGGGCGCAGAGCTGGAACTTGCCGTCGCGGTCGGTAAAGTAGGTGAACATATAAAAGGCCAGCCAGTCCGGCGTCTTCTCATTGAAGGCGCCCAGGATGCGCGGGTTGTCTTCATCGCCCGAGCTGCGCTGCAGCAGCGCGTCGGCCTCCTCGCGGCCATCGCGCCCGAAATAGCGATGCAGCAGATAGACCATGGCCCAGAGGTGGCGGCCCTCTTCGACGTTGATCTGGAACAGATTGCGCAGGTCATATTGCGAGGGCGCCGTCATGCCCAGGTGGCGCTGCTGTTCGATGGAAGCCGGCTCGGTGTCGCCCTGGGTGACGATGATGCGGCGCAGGTTGGCGCGATGCTCGCCCGGCACGTCCTGCCAGACGTCGCGGCCCATGTTCTCGCCGAAATGGATTTTGCGCTGCCCGTCCTGCGGCGCCAGGAAGATGCCCCAACGGTAGTCCGGCATCTTGACATGATCGAAGTGCGCCCAGCCATCGGGTTCGACGCTGACGGCGGTGCGCAGATAGACATCGAAGTCCTGCGAGCCATCCGGCCCCATGTCGCGCCACCACTGCAGGTAATTGGGCTGCCAGTGTTCCAGCGCGCGCTGCAGCGCGCGGTCGCCGGAGAGGTTGACGTTGTTGGGAATCTTGTCGCTGTAGTTGATACCGCTCATATCTGTCTCCTGAAGGGCGGCGCGCATGGCCGCCGGATGATTCCGCCGCCGGACCGGGCTAGACCCGGTTCCAGTCGAAGTTGGCCTGCTCGCCCTTGCCGTAGAGCTTGAGCGCCCCCTTCTCGCCCGCCGCGTTGGGGCGGTTGAAGATCCAGTTCTGCCAGGCCGTCAGGCGCCCGAAGATGCGCGTGAGCATGTTTTCGCGGCCGCTGAAGCGCAGATTGGCTTCCAGGCCGGTGAGCGCGTCGGGCGAGAGCGCGCGGCGCTCTTCCAGGGCCAGGCGGATTTCATCGTCCCAGTCCAGGCTGTCGGGCGCGAACGTCACCAGCCCCAGCTCCAGGGCCTCGCGCGGCCCGACGGGCCGGCCGGCCGCGGCGCGCACGGCCTCCAGCGGGCCGGCCTCTTCATGGAAGCGGCGCTGCAGGCGCGACTGGCCGTTGACCATGGGGTAGGCGCCGAAGTTGCGCTCGTCGATGACCAGGGCGGCCGGCCGCTCTTCATCGTCGAGCATGTAGATGCGGTCGGCGGCCAGGGCCAGTTCGAGCAGCGTGCCGGCAAAGCAGGAGCCCGGCTCCACGCAGGCATACAGGGTGCGCGAGGTCACGTCCAGGCGCGCCAGCGTGCGGCGCAGCATGCCGGCGGTCTCGCGCACGAACCAGTGCGCGGCGTGGCGCTGCAGGATCTCGTCGGCGGCCAGCACCTGCGCGGCATCGCCCTCGGTCTTGATGACCCAGGTGCCGATATCCAGTTCGTTGGTGCGCATATAGAGGATGGCGTCGTCCAGCTCGCGCGCCATCGCCAGCGGCCACCAATCGGCGCCGGCGGCGAGGATGGCCTCGATCCCGGCCTCGACCGGCGCTTGCGGCGCACGCACCACCCAGGTGGCCAGACGTTTTTCGCGGTCGATGCTGACCTCGACATGGCGGTAACGCAATCCCTGCGGACCGTCCTCGCGCGCCAGGCGGGTCAAGGCCACGCCGGGGCCTCCCGGCCGGTCGCTGCCGGCGGCCAGTTCGCGCACGCGGGCCTGCACCGCCTCCTGGAACTGCGCCGGCTTGACCACGGCATCGACCAGCCGCCAATCCTTGGCGCGCTGGCCGCGCACGCCCTCGACCAGGGTGCAGAAAATATCGGCCAGGTCATGGCGCACGCGGCGCTTGTCGGTCACCCGGGTCAGGCCGCCGGTGCCCGGCAGCACGCCCAGCAACGGCACCTCGGGCAGGGCCACGGCTGAAGAACGGTCGTCGATCAGGAAGATCTCGTCGCAGGCCAGGGCCAGCTCATAGCCGCCGCCAGCGCAGGCGCCGTTGAGCGCGGCGATGAATTTCAGGCCGCTGTGCTGGCTGGCGTCTTCCATGCCATTGCGGGTTTCGTTGGTGAACTTGCAGAAGTTCACCTTCCAGGCGTGCGAGGACAGGCCCAGCATGAAGATATTGGCGCCCGAACAGAAAATGCGGTCCTTCATGCTGGTGACCACCACGGCGCGCACCTCGGGATGCTCGAAGCGGATGCGCTGCAAGGCATCGTGCAATTCGATATCCACGCCCAGGTCATAGGAATTGAGCTTGAGCTTGTAGCCCGGGCGCAGGCCGGCATCCTCGGAGACATCCATGGCCAGGGTGGCCACCTCGCCTTCGCAATTCAAACGCCAATGACGGTACTGCTGGGGTTCGGTCCGAAAATCCACCGGGGGGGTGCTCATGCTCTGTCTCCTCTAAACCTTCCGGGTCTGCGCTTTGCCGCCTGGCGGCATACGCACAATACTGCATGTGATGAATTAAAATGCAGAATAGTGCAGAAAAAAATGCACGTCAACTCCGACGTGCACAAAAACGCAGTTTTTGAGAAGGCTTAGAGCGGCAGGCCGCAGGCCTTGCGCACCTGGGTGCGCAGGCCGGCGAAACTCTCCGGCAGGCTCAGGTCGCTGGTGACCCAGGTCAGGTCGGCCTTGGCGTAGAAGGCCTCGCGGCCGGCCAGGATGCGCTTGAGATCGGCCATGGCCTCGGCATTGCCCGACATGGGGCGGAAATCGCCCTGCGCCATGACGCGGCCCATATGCTCTTCGGGAGTGGCGCGCAGCCACACGGTATAGCAGTGCGCCAGCAGCAGGTTGAAGGTGGCCGGCTCCGACACCAGGCCGCCCGGCGTGGCGAGCACCATTTCCGGGTAGATCTGCACGGCCTCTTCGAGCGCCCGGCGCTCATAGCGGCGGTAGGCGTTGGGGCCATACAGGTTGTGGATTTCCAGGATGCTGCAGCCGGCCACCCGCTCGATCTCGCGGTTGAGCTCGATGAAGGGATAGCCCAGGTCGTCGGCCAGCATCTGCCCCAGGGTGGATTTGCCCGCGCCGCGCAGGCCGATGAGCGCGATGCGCTGGGTGCGGTTGGGCCGCTGCGCGCCCGCCCCCACGCCGAACAGCTGGGACAGGGACTCGCGCGCGCGCTGCAGGTCCGATTCGCTGCGGCCGCTGAGCAGCTCGCGGATCAGCAGCCATTCGGGCGATTCGGTGGTGACGTCGCCCACCAGTTCGGCCAGCGCGCAATTGAAGGCGCGGGCGATCTGCAGCAGCACCAGGATGGAGGCATTGCCCACCCCATGCTCCAGATTGGCCAGATGGCGCTCGGACACGCCCGTGGCCTGCGACAGGCTTTTGCGCGTCATGCCCCGTATCGCGCGCAGGCGCCGCACCCGTTCGCCCAGGGCGATCAGGAATACGTCACGGCGCGGCTCTTCCAAGTTCGGCTCCAGCGCTGGCTCCATAGTCTGCGACTCCGCACTAACCCTTAAGAAAACATGAACTATAGTGCTTGACGCTCACCATATAAAGCACTATTTTTCCATCAATCGCCGCCAAACATGCATTGACGACGCTCCCACCGGCATAAACACGCACTCTGTTGCATGAGACGCCGGCACCGGACGATAAGTGTATAGGACGCCACCATGAGTACGCCTGAACAGTTCCACGCGCTGATGCGCGAGGTCACCGGCCAGATCGGCGCCGCCGCCCTGGACGCCTCCCTGGAAGACCGCCTCAATCGCGAGCTGGGCGCCGGCAGCGATCTGTACGCGCGCATTTTCGCCGCCTGTCGCCAGGGCATCGCCGCCGGCTGGATGTGCAAACACGAAGGCGGCGGCATCCGCTATGGCCGCGTCATCAAGCCCGACGCCGCGCTGGGCGGCTACTCGGTCGATGTGGTGGACATGAACGATCTTGCCGGACCGCATCACCGCCATCCGCAGGGCGAAATCGACCTGATCATGCCGCTGTCGGATCAGGCGCGATTCGACGGCCGGGGCGCGGGATGGCTGGTCTACGGGCCTGGCACCGCCCACAGCCCCACGGTCAGCGCGGGCCGGGCCCTGGTGCTCTATCTCCTGCCGGACGGCGCCATCGAATTCACGCGCCAGACGGCCTGAAGGACGGGACATGCATATTCTGGAGAACTACGTCGCCGGCCAATGGCGCGCGGGCCAGGGCCAGCCGGCCCGCCTGCACGATCCGGTCACCGGCGCCGTCTTGGCCGGCGCCAGCAGCGCGGGCCTGGATCTGCCCGCGGCTTTCGCCTGGGCCCGCCAACAGGGCGGCGCGGCGCTGCGCGCCATGAGCTATGCGCAGCGCGCGGCCCTGCTGGCGCGTGTGGCCGAGGTGCTGACGGCCCATCGCGACAAATACTTCGAGATCGCGCTGGCCAACAGCGGCACGGTGCAGGCCGACTCGGCCATCGACATCGACGGCGCCCTCTACACCGTGGGCTATTACGCCAAGCAGGGATCGCGCCTGGCCGAAGACGCCTGGCGCATGGACGGCCCGGCCGACGCCCTGGCCCGCGACAACGCCTATGCGGTGCAGCACGTCCGCACGCCCGCGCGCGGCCTGGCGCTGCTCATCAACGCCTTCAACTTCCCCTCGTGGGGGCTGTGGGAAAAAGCCGCGCCCGCCCTGCTGTCGGGCGTGCCCATCGTGGTCAAGCCCGCCACGTCCACCGCCTGGCTCGCGCACGAAATGGTGCGCGACGTGATCCAGGCCGGTATCCTGCCGCCCGGCGCGCTCAGCCTGGTCTGCGGCGGCTCGGCCGGCCTCCTGGACGCGCTGCGGCCGCTGGACCTGCTCTCGTTTACCGGCTCGGCCGATACGGCCGCCCAGTTGCGCGCCCATCCGGCGCTGCTGCGCGGCGAGGTGAGCCTGAACGCCGAGACCGACAGCGTCAACAGCGCGGTGCTCGGCCCGGACGCCGCCGAAGGCGGTCCCGCCTTCGATGCGCTGGTGCGTGAAGTCGTGCGCGAGATGCGCGCCAAGTCGGGCCAGAAATGCACGGCCATCCGGCGCATCCTGGTGCCGGCCGAGCGCTATGACGCCGTGGCCGGCGCCATCTCGGCCCAGCTGGCCCGCATCACCGTGGGCAATCCGCGCCATGACAGCGTGAAGATGGGCGCCCTGGTCAGCCGCGCCCAGTTCGACAACGTGCAATCCGGCCTGGCCGCGCTGCGCGGCGCGGCCGAGGTGCTGTACGACGGCGCGGGCCTGCCGCTGGTGGACGCCGACCCCGCCGTGGCCGCCTGCATGGCGCCCACCTTGCTGGGCGCGCGCCAGCCCCAGGCCCTGCTGCACCAGACCGAGGTGTTCGGGCCGGTCGCCACGCTGATGCCCTATCGCGACACCGCGCAGGCCTGGGCCATGGCCCGGCTGGGCGAGGGGTCGCTGGTGGCCTCGCTCTACAGCGATGACAGCGACTTCCTGGCGCAAGGCGCCCAGGCCCTGGCCGAAAGCCACGGCCGCGTGCACCTGGTCAGCCCGGAAGCGGCCAAGAGCCATACCGGACATGGCAACGTCATGCCGCAGTCGCTGCATGGCGGGCCCGGCCGCGCCGGCGGCGGCCAGGAACTCGGCGGACTGCGAGCCCTGGACTTCTATCACCGCCGCAGCGCCGTGCAAGGCGCGCCCGCCAGACTGGAGAGCCTGCCTACCGCGCGCGCCGCGGCCTTTGCCGAATAGCCGCCCATCAGAGCCATCAGGCCGCGGGCTCGCCCCTCGAGGAGACAAATATGCACGACTGCCCCAATGAGCTGAATTTCGCCAGCCACCTGGCCGCGCTGAATGCGCCGCGCGCCGCCAAGACCGCGTATATCGACGATGAACGCCAGCTCAGCTACGGCGAGCTGGCCGAGCGCGTGGCCCGCTTTGGCGGCGCCCTGCGCCAGCTGGGGCTGCGCCGCGAAGAACGCATCCTCATGGTGATGCACGACACGGTGGACTGGCCGGTGGCCTTTCTGGGCGCCCTGCACGCCGGCATCGTGCCGGTGGCCGTCAACACCCTGCTGACGCCGGACGACTACGCCTATATCGCCGCCCACTGCCGGGCGCGGGCGCTGGTCGTCTCCGCCAGCCTGCTGCCGCAGCTGCGGCCCGCGCTGGACAGCGGCCAGCACGATATCGAGCACGTCATCGTCTCGCAGCCGGCGCAGGCGGCGGCGGGCCAGCATGCTTTCGAGACCCTGATCGCCCAGGCGCCCATCGCGCCGGCGGCCCGCACGCTGGCCGACGAGATCGCCTTCTGGCTCTACTCCTCGGGCTCCACCGGCAAGCCCAAGGGCGTGGTCCACACCCACGGCAACCTCTGGCATACGGCCGAGCTCTACGCCAAGCCGGTGCTGGGCATACGCGAAGACGATGTGGCGTTTTCGGCCGCCAAGCTTTTCTTCGCCTACGGCCTGGGCAATGGCCTGACCTTCCCGCTGTCGGTGGGCGCGACCACCATCCTGATGGCCGAACGCCCCACTCCGCAGGCGGTCTTCAAGCGCCTGACCACGCATCGCCCTTCGGTCTTCTATGGCGTGCCGACGCTGTACGCCAGCATGATGGCCTCGCCCGAGCTGCCGGCGCGCGACACCGTGTCCATGCGCATCTGCACCTCGGCCGGCGAAGCCCTGCCGCGCGATATCGGAGAGCGCTTTACCCGTCATTTCGGCTGTCAAATCCTCGACGGCATCGGCTCGACCGAGATGCTGCATATCTTCCTGTCCAATCAGCCGGGCCAGTTCCGCTACGGCACCACGGGCAAGCCCGTGCCCGGCTACGAAGTGCAGCTGCGCGACGAGGCCGGACTGCCCGTGGCCCCCGGCGCCATCGGCGACCTCTATATCAAGGGGCCGAGCGCCGCGCTCATGTACTGGAACAACCGCGACAAGACGCGCCAGTGCTTCCTGGGCGATTGGCTCAAGAGCGGTGACAAATATCTGTGCGACGAGGACGGCTATTACGTCTACGCCGGACGCAGCGACGACATGATAAAGGTCAGCGGGCAATATGTCTCGCCGGTGGAGGTCGAGAACGTGCTGGTGCAGCACGAGGCCGTGCTGGAGGCCGCCGTCATCGGCGCGCCCGACCATGACGGGCTGGTCAAGACCAAGGCCTATGTCGTGCTGCGGCCGGGCTATGCGCCCGACGCCAGCACGGGCGCGGCCCTGCAGGACTATGTCAAAGCCCATCTGGCGCCCTTCAAGTATCCGCGCCAGATCAATTTCACCGAAGAGCTGCCCAAGACCGCCACGGGCAAGATCCAGCGCTTCCGCCTGCGCCAGCTGGAAGAGGCCGGCCTGTGAACACGGCCCTGGTCGAGCGCGCGGGCATCTCGGCCCACGGGCTGCGCTTTGATCTGGAATACACCTGGATCGAACCGCAGCGCCGCGACCGCCCCCTGCTGGTCTTTCTGCACGAGGGGCTGGGCTCGGTCGCCATGTGGCGCGACTTTCCGACGCGCCTGTGCGCGGGCGCCGGCTGCCGCGGCCTGGTCTATTCGCGGCGCGGCTATGGCCAGTCGACACCGCGGCCGACCGGGGAGCGCTGGCCGGTGGACTTCATGCAGCGCGAAGCCAGGGACGTCCTGCCGGCCCTGTTGGACGCGCTGGGCCTGGAGGCGGAAAAGCCGCTGCTCTTCGGCCACAGCGACGGCGGCTCCATCGCCCTGCTGTATGCCGCCCTGTATCCGGAGAAGGTGGCCGGCATCGTGGTGGCCGCGCCCCATATCTTCGTCGAGGACATCACCCTGGCGAACATCGAGGCCGCGCGCGCGGCCTATCTGCAAACCGATCTGCGGCAAAGGCTGGCGCGCTATCACGCCGATCCGGACTCGGCCTTCTGGGGCTGGAACCAGGTCTGGCTGGACCCGGCCTTCGCGCAATGGAATATCGAGGACCAGCTGTCCGGCCTGCGCTGCCCGACGCTGGCCATGCAGGGCCTCGACGATGAATACGGCACCCTGGCCCAGATAGAAGGCATACAGCGTCACGCGCCGCAGACGCGCCTGCTGACGCTGCCCGAGTGCCGGCATTCCCCCCACAGGGACCAACCCCAGGCCGTCATCCAGGCTGTCGCCGACTTCGTCGGCGGCCTGGCCGGCCGCCCATAACAAGCACAGGAGACCCGCGATGCCATCCACCACCCAACGCGCCGCCAGGCTGGCCGGCGCCGCCTTCCTCGTCCTGGCCGCCCACCAGGCGCAGGCCGCCGACCCCGTCAAGGTCGGCTTCATGCTGCCCTACAGCGGCACGTATGCCGCCCTGGGCACGGCCATCGAAAACGGCTTCAAGCTCTATGTGCAGCAACAGGGCGGCAAGCTGGCCGGACGCGAGGTCGAATACGTCAAGGTCGACGACGAATCCAACCCGGCCAAGGGACCCGAGAACGCCAACCGCCTCATCAAGCGCGACAAGGTCGATGTGGTCATCGGCACGGTGCACTCCGGCGTGGCCATGGCCCTGGCCAAGGCCGCCAAGGACAGCGACACCACGCTGATCGTGGCCAATGCCGGCGCCGACGCCATCACGGGCCCCATGTGCGGCCCGGGCATCTTCCGCACCTCGTTCACCAATTGGCAGCCGGCCTACGCCATGGGCCCGGTGGCCGCGGCCAAGGGCCATAAGACCGCCATCACCGTGACCTGGAAATACGCCGCCGGCGACGAGGCCGTGGCGGGTTTCCGCGAAGGTTTCGAAAAGTCCGGCGGCAAGGTGGTCAAGGACCTGACCGTGCCCTTTCCCAATGTGGAGTTCCAATCGGTGCTGACCGAGATCGCGGCCAGCAAGCCCGATATGGTGTTCACCTTCTTTGCCGGCGGCGGCGCGGTGAAATTCGTGCAGGACTATGCGGCCGCGGGCCTGGGCAAGAACATCCCGCTGTATGGCTCGGGATTCCTGACCGACGGCACGCTGCAGGCCCAGGGCGCCTCGGCCCAAGGCCTGCTGACCACGCTGCACTATGCCGATGGCCTGAACACGCCGCGCGACAACGCCTTCCGCGCCGACTACAACAAGGCCTACAAGCTGGCGCCCGACGTCTATGCGGTGCAGGGCTATGACGCCGCCCAGTTGCTGCAGGCGGGCCTGGCGGCGGTGCAGGGCGACATCGGCAAGAAGGCCGAGATGCGCCGCGCGATGCGGGCGGCCACCATCGACTCGCCGCGCGGGCCCTTCACGCTGTCGGCCGCCGGCAACCCGGTGCAGGACATCTATCTGCGCAAGGTGGAGGGGCTGGAAAACAAAGTGGTCGAGGTCGCCGTCAAGCAGTTGGCCGACCCGGCCCGCGGCTGCAAGCTCTGACGCGCCATGGATCCGGGCATCTTCCTCATCCACGCCCTGAATGCGCTGCAATACGGGCTGCTGCTGTTCCTGGTGGCCAGCGGCCTGACGCTGATCTTCGGGATCATGGGCATCATCAACCTGGCGCATGGCAGCTTCTACATGATAGGGGCGTACATGGCGTTCGCGCTCGGACCCGTGGCGCAGGCCTATCTGGGCGGCGGCTTTTTCCTCACGCTGGCGCTCTGCGTGGCCGCCGCCTTGCTGCTGGGCTATGTGCTGGAAGCCGTGTTTTTCAGTTTTCTGTACACGCGCGACCACCTGCAGCAGGTGCTCATGACCTATGGGCTCATCCTGGTGTTCGAGGAAGCGCGCAGCCTGCTGGTCGGCAATGACGTGCATGGCGTGCCCATGCCGTCCTGGCTGGCCGGCACGGTGCCGCTGGGCGATGTCATGACCTATCCCGTCTATCGCCTCTTCGTGGCGGCGATGGCCCTGGCCGCCGCCGCCCTGCTCTATTGGGTCATCGCCCGCACCCGGGTCGGCATGATGGTGCGCGCCGGCGCGAGCAACCGCGAGATGATCGGCAGCCTGGGCGTCAATATCAACCGGCTCTACCGCTGGGTGTTCGCCGCCGGCGTGGCCATGGCCGCGCTGGCCGGCGCGCTGGCCGCGCCCGTGTCGTCGGTCTACCCGGGCATGGGCCACGGCGTGCTCATCGTCTGCTTCGTCGTGGTGGTGATCGGCGGCATCGGCTCCATCCGAGGCACCTTCCTGGCCGCCATGCTGGTGGCCGCCGTCGAGACCTTCGGACAGGTATGGTTTCCGGCCGCGGCCGGTGTGCTGGTCTATCTGCTGATGGCCACGATTTTGCTGTTCCGGCCGGAAGGCCTGTTCCGGCAGGGCTGAGGAGGGCCGCATGTCGCATTCATCATCGCTGCGCGTCGCGCGCCAGGCTCTGCCCCTGCTCTGCCTGCTGGCCCTGGCCGCCTTCGCCTTCATCGGCGGCGACTACTACACCGGCCTGGCGCTGAAGATCATGATCTACAGCATCTTCGCGCTCGGCCTGCAATTGCTGGTGGGCAGCGCCGGGCTGGTCAGTCTCGGGCAGGCCGCCTTCTTCGGCCTGGGCGCCTATGCCGCCGCCCTGCTCTCGCCGGCCGGCTCGGCGGCCTCGCTGTGGTGGCTGCTGCCGGCCGCGCTGGCCGCCGCCGGCCTCTATGCCCTGGTCACCGGCGCCCTGGCGCTGCGCACCAAGGGCATCTACTTCATCATGGTGACGCTGGCCTTCTCGCAAATGGCGTATTACGTCATGCACGACACCAAGCTGGGCGGCGGCAGCGACGGCATCTATCTTTACTTCCGGCCCGAACCGGCCATCGGCGGCTGGCTGCCCTTCGATCTGAGCGAGGCCCGCAGCTTTTACTTCTTTGTGCTGGGCTGCCTGGCGGCGGCGTGGATCTTCCTGGCGCTGTTGCGGCGCTCGCCGTTCGGCGCGGCCCTGACCGGCATCGGCATCAATGAACAGCGCATGCGCGCCGCCGGCTATGCCAGCTATCCCTACAAGCTGGCCGCCTATGTCATCGCCGCCGTGCTGGCCGGCCTGGCGGGCTTTCTCTATGCCCTGAAAGACGGCTTTGTCACGCCGGAGCTGCTGGCCTGGGAGCAATCGGCGCTGGTGCTGCTCATGGTCATCCTGGGCGGCCAGACCCGCCAGGGCGGCGCGGTGCTGGGCGCGGCCGCCTTGCTGCTCCTGCAGGAGGTCTTTCAATCCCAGGAGATCTTTGGCGGGTTCGCCGATCACTGGCACCTGCCCCTGGGGCTGTCCATCATCGCCCTGGTGGCCTGGCTGCCCCAAGGCCTCATCGGCCTGGCCGGCCAGTTCCGCCGCAAGCCGGCGGCGGACCAGGCCGCCGGCGACACGCTGCCCGTCTCGGGAGACTCCCATGCCTGACATCCTGCTGCGCGCGCGCGACATCACGCGCCGCTTCGGCGGCCTGGTCGCCGTCAACGGCGTATCGCTGGAGCTGCCGCGCGGCGCCGTGCATGCCGTCATCGGCACCAATGGCGCCGGCAAATCCACCCTCATCAACATCCTGTCCGGCGAGCTGGCGGCCAGCTCGGGCAGCGTGACGCTGGACGGCAAGGACGTGAGCGCCTGGTCCCAGCCCCGGCGCGCCCAGGCCGGCCTGGGCCGGACCTACCAACGCTCCACCATCTTCCCGTCCCTGAGCGTCTTCGAGAACTGCCGCCTGGCGGCGCAATCGCGCCGCCAGCGCTTCTGGCGCTGGACGGCCCGGGCCGCCGACTGCCCGCACAGCGCGGGCCAGGCCGACGCGGCGCTGTCGCGCACGGGCCTGCGCCAGGCGGCCGATCGCCCGGCCGGTCTCCTGCCCCATGGGCATAAGCGGCAGCTGGAGATCGCCATGTGCCTGGCCGGCACGCCCTCCGTGCTGCTGCTGGACGAACCCCTGGCCGGCATGGGTCCGGAAGAAACCGGGCGCATTCTCGAACTGCTGCAGACCCTGAAGGCCGATCACGCCATCCTGCTGGTCGAGCACGATATGGACGCCGTCTTCCGCGTGGCCGACCGGGTGACCGTCATGGTCAACGGCACGGTGCTCGCCAGCGGCGACCCGGCCGCGGTGCGCGCCGACCCGCAGGTGCAGACCGCCTATCTGGGAGAACAGGCATGAGCGCCAATACGCTGGTGCAGGCCCAGGACCTGCATGTGCACTATGGCGCCAGCCATGTGCTGCGCGGCGTGGACCTGGCGATCCAGGCCGGAGAGTCCGTCGGCCTGCTGGGACGCAATGGCATGGGCAAGACCACGCTGATCCGCACCCTGGCCGGGCTGCTGCGGCCCACGCGCGGATCGGTCGCCGTGCAGGGCCGTCCCGCCGCCGCGCCCCATGCGGTGGCGCGCATGGGCCTGGCCTATGTGCCGGAAGGCCGGGGCATCTTCCCCAACCTGAGCGTGCGCGAAAACCTGCTGGTGGCGGCCCGGCCCGGCAAGCACCGGTCCTGGGATTACGCGCGCGTGCTGCGCACCTTTCCGCGGCTTGCGGAGCGGCTGGACCATGGCGGCCACCAGCTCTCCGGCGGCGAACAGCAGATGCTGGCCATCGGGCGCGCCTTGATGACCAATCCCGACCTGCTCATCCTCGACGAAGCCACCGAAGGCCTGGCGCCGCTCATCGTGGCCGAGATCTGGAGCATCATCGCCCTGATCCGCGCCTCGGGCATGTCCACCCTGGTGGTCGACCGCAATTTCCGCGCCGTGCTGGCCCACACCGACCGCTGCGTGGTGATGGAAAAAGGCCGGCTGGTCGAAGGCGGGGACAGCGCCGGATTCGCCCGCCAGCCCCATCTGCTCACCCGCTATCTCGGCGTCTAGTCTGGCCCGTCCTCGCCGGCCTTGATGGCGGCCTCCGGATCCGGCCGCAGGGACAGCCAGACCCGGCGCATGGTCGGATCCTCCGGGTCGGGATCGTTGGTGAAGCCCAGCCGCGTCATGAGCGTGAGCATGGGCCGGTTGGTCGAGAGCACCAGGCCATCGATGTACTCCAGCCCCTGTTCGCGCGCCTCGGCGATAAGCGCGCTCATGAGCTGGCCGCCCAGGCGCCGGCGCTGCCAGTCATCGCCGATCACCAGGGCGTACTCCGCGCCGCGCCCATCCGGATTGCGCAGATAGTGCGCGAAACCGATGATGACCTCGCGCGGATGCCCCCGGTTGGCGGGATTGGGAAGCTGGGTGGCCGCCACCAGCGCCAGCTCGCGGTGATAGTCCACCTGGGTGTAGCGGGCCACCATGCGCGGCGTCAGCTCGCGCATCATGGACACGAAGCGCATATAGCGCGAGCGCTCCGACAAGCCGCGGATGAATTCCTGCAAGGGCTCGCCATCCTCGGGACGGATGGGGCGGATCACCCAGGGCGTGCCATCCTCGAAGCGGCGCATCTGCACCAGGCGCGCCGGATAGGGATGGATGGCCATATGCGGATAGCCCGAGGTCTGCGGCGAGGCGCAGGCCGGGGTCTCGGTCAGCGTCATGCGCAGCCCGCCGGCGCGCAGCCGGCTTTCGCCGGCATAGAGCGGATCGATGTCCAGCGACTGGATGTCCGGCATCTCGGAAACCAGTTCGGAGACCTGCACCAGGGCATGCTGCAAGGCCTCGGTGGCGGCATTGCTGACCTGCGGCGCCAGCACCCGGCGCCAGATGCGGCTGCGCTCGATCAGCTGGCGGGCGAGGAAGTTATTCAGGGGCGGCAGGTCCATGCCGCGCTCGGCCACCGACAGCAAGGCATCGGGGCCGCCCGCGCCGAAGCGGATCACCGGACCGAACTTGGCGTCCGTGCGCACGCGGATGGCCATGGGCCGCGATTCGGGCTCGACCGGACGCACGTCCAGGGGGCCGTCGCGCAGCGGCACATGAAACGCATCCAGCAGCGCGCGGCACTCCGCCGGGGTCAGCTCAAGCCGGCCCGCCTCGCGGGCGGCGGCGATCACGGCGCGCGCGGCCGCCATGTCGGGCAGGCGGCCAGGCGGCTCGGGCGGCTGAGTCTGCAGAAGCAGCTGCTGGTTGTAATAGTGGGTGGCCAGCACGCCGAAGGCGTCGGCGGCGGACTCGGGCGTGCGAAAGGCCGGGGTGCCGGCGTCATCGAGCATGCGCCGCAGCGGCCGCATGCCGGCATCGCCCATGAAACAGCTGACCACCGGCTTGCGCGCCTTGGGCGCGAACTGCGCCAGCTGGCGCGCCACGGCCGGCATATCGGCCAGCGCGTCGGGCGCCAGCAGCACCAGCACCCCGTCCACGCCCGTGTCATCGATCAGGCAGTCCAGCAATTGCTGCAGGCGCTCGGGGGTGAGCGGCGGATAGGTGATGACCGGATTGCCGGCCGGGGCGTCGGGCTCCAGCAGGCCGGCCAGCGTGCGCTGCGTGGCCGGCGACAGTTCGGCCTTGAGCACGGCCGCCTCCGGGCCGATCAGATCGAGGGCGAGCTGCGGCGGCCCGCTGCCATTGGACAGCAGCGCCACGCGGCGGCCTCGCGGACGCCGGGCATAACCCAGCACCTTGACCGCCGAGAAGAGCTGCACGAAGTAACGCACGCGCACCGCCCCCGCCCGGCGCAAGGCGGCATCGAAGACCGCGTCGGCGCCGCCGGGCTCGCCGCGCCCGGCCTTGAGCACAATGACCGGCTTGACGCTGGCCGCCGCGCGCAGGGCGCTCATGAACTCGCGAGCCGGCCCGATGTTTTCCAGGTAGAGCACGATGCTGTCGGTGCGCGGATCGCTGGCGAGAAAGTCCAGCACCTCGGACAGGCCCACCACGGCCTCGTCGCCCAGCGACACCGCCAGGGAGAAGCCGATGTGCACATCCTCGGCCCAGTCCATCACGGCCGCCATGATGGAGCGCGACTGCGCCACCAGGGCCACGCGCCCGGCGCGGGCCAGCGTCGGATGCTGGCTGAGATTGAGCCCGGCATGCGGGCGCTGCGCGCCAAAGGAGCGCGGCCCCAGCAGCTGGCAATGATGCTCGCGCGCCCAGGCCTCGCACAGGGCCAGGGTGCCCCGGGGGTAGGGATCGGGCAGTTCGTGGGGCAGCAGGATGAGCCCGCGCGGCGCCAGGCGGGCCAGGCGGCGCAGCGTCTCGGGCAGCACGGCCGGGGACACGCACACCAGGGCCAGATCCACCCGCTCGCCGTCTTCCAGACCGTTGCAGCGCTCGGGCAGCTCCGGCGCCTGGCCCGGCGGGCTGTCTATCATGGTGGTCCGAGAGCGCAGGGCCCCCGGCAGCACCGAAGCGGCGGGGAGAGTCCGATCGGCCACGATCAGCAAGGACCGGGGCTCGAAAAGCGGTGCAAGCACGTGTCGGAGCATCGGGATTTGGCACTATTCTAAAATGCTGTCATCGTAACAATACAACCTGCCCGCCATCCATGGCGGCCAGCGCGCAGCACGCGCCACTTTTCATGGAGGGCCGCCGCGGCCAACGCGGCGCCAATACCGGCCTATGACTTCCGCAAAACCCGTCCGTACCCGCTTCGCCCCCTCGCCCACCGGCTTTCTGCACCTGGGCGGCGCGCGCACCGCGCTCTTCTCCTGGGCTTTCGCCCGCCACAACAAGGGTGTGTTCGTGCTGCGCATCGAAGACACCGACGTGGAGCGCTCGACCGATGCGGCCGTGCAGGCCATCCTCGACAGCATGGAGTGGCTGGGCATGCAGCCCGACGAAGGCCCCTTCTACCAAATGAAGCGCCTGGACCGCTACGCCGAGGTCCTGAAGGACATGCTGGCCGCCGGCACCGCCTATCACTGCTACAGCACCCCCGAAGAAGTCGAGGCCATGCGCGAGGCCGCGCGCGCCAAGGGCGAAAAGCCCCGCTATGACGGCACCTGGCGCCCCGAGCCCGGCAAGGTGCTGCCCCCCATCCCCGAAGGCCGCAAGCCGGTGATCCGCTTCAAGAATCCGCAAAGCGGCGTGACGGCCTGGGACGACATGGTCAAGGGCCCGGTCAGCTTCGACAACAGCGAACTCGACGACCTGATCATCGCCCGTCCCGACGGCACCCCCACCTATAACTTCTGCGTGGTGGTCGACGACTGGGACATGGGCATGACCCACGTGATCCGGGGCGACGACCACGTCAACAACACGCCGCGCCAGATCAACATCCTCAAGGCGCTGGGCGCCGAGGTGCCCCAATACGGCCACGTGCCCATGATTCTCGGCCCCGACGGCCTGAAGCTGTCCAAGCGCCATGGCGCGGTCAATGTCATGGACTACGACGACCAGGGCTATCTGCCCGAGGCCATGGTCAACTACCTGGCGCGCCTGGGCTGGAGCCACGGCGACGCCGAGCTGTTTGGCCGCGAGGAATTCGTCGAATGGTTCGACACCCGCCACCTGTCCAAGTCGCCCTCCCAGTGGGACCCCAAGAAGCTGAACTGGGTCAACGCCCACCACATCAAGGGCATGGACAACGCCGAGCTGGCGCGCCGCGTGGCGCCCCGCATCGCCAAGCGCGGCGGCGACGCCTCGCGCGCCGACCTGCCCGAGATCATCGGCCTGTTCAAGGACCGCGCCGAAACCCTGGAGCAGCTGGCCGATGACGCCATGCTGTTCTGCGGCCCCTTCCAGCCGGCGCCGGCCGAACTGGTCGCCCAGCACCTGACGCCGGCCGCCCGCGAGGCGCTGGCCGGCTTTGCCGCCGCCGCCGCCGGCACCGAATGGACGCGCGAGGCCCTCTCGGCCCTGATCAAGGCGCAACTGGCCGAACGCGGCCTGAAGATGCCGCAGCTGGCCATCCCGCTGCGCGTGGCCGTCGCCGGCCGCGCCCAGACGCCGGCCGTGGACGCGGTGCTGGCGCTGCTGGGCAAGGACGCCGTGCTCGAACGCCTGGCCAAGCTGCCGGCCTGATCCCGGCCGGCTCCGCACTCAGGCGGCCGCCGGCCGCCGGGCCAGGGCCCGGGCGAAACACAGGCCCAGCAGGGGCAGGCCCAGCGCCGCCGAGGCGAACAGGGCCTGCGCCCCCACCGCGTCGACCATGACGCCAGCCAGCGCCACGCCGGCCGCCTGCCCCATGAAGAGGCAGGACGCGAACCAGGCCACCGCCGTGCCGCGCGCATCGGGCACCATCTGGGTGGCATTGGTCTGCAAGGTGGCGTGCAGCAGGTAGTAGCCGAAGCCGGCCAGCGCGCTGGCCAGGACGGCCCAGCCCCAGGCCGGGCCCAGCAGGTAGACCAGGAAAGCCAGGCACAGCACCAGGCCGCCGGCCAAGGCCAGGCCGCGCTCGCCCAGGCGGCGCAGCACGGCGCCGGCCACGAAGGTGTACATCATCCCGCCGACCGCATAGAGCGCCACCAGGGCGCCGGCCATCGTCAGCGAAACATCGAAGCGGGCATGCAGATAGGCCGGCGCGAACGCCAGCGTGCCGAAGACCAGCAGGCCCTCGATGAACACCGTCGCCAGGACCACGCGCGCCCAGCGCACGCCCCAGACGCGCCGCGCCTGCGCCAGGAAACCCTGCCCGCCCGCGCGTCCCTGTCCGGCCAGGCCCAGCGCCTGCTGCCGCCGCAGCTCGGCCCACAGCAAGAGGCCGACCACGAGATAGCCGCCCACCAGCACCAGGAAGGCCGAACGCCAGCCTATGGTGTCGGCGAACAGGCCGCCGGCCAGGCTGCCGGCCGCCATGCCCAGGATGGTGCCGGTCAGGAAACGCGCCAGCGTGGCCTGGCGGCGCTCATACGGCACGTTGTCGCCGATCCAGGCCATGGACAAGGGCACGATGCCCGCCCCCGCCGCGCCGGAGAGCATGCGGCAGATGACCAGCATGTCCAGGCTGTCGGCCATGGCCGCGCCGGCGCTGCCGATGGCGCAGGCAAAGGTCGCCAGGCAGATCACCCGGTACTTGCCGTAGCGGTCGCCCACCGGGCCGAAGAACATCTGCAACAGGCCATAGGCCACGGCAAAGGCGGTGACCGCGTGGCCGGCCTGCCCGGTGGTGGTGGAAAACTCCTGCGCCAACTGGGGCAGCATGGGATCGCAAATGCGAAAGGCGCTGGCGCTGGCAAAAGCGGCCAGCGCCAGCAGGGCGATGGCTCGACCCTCGGAATAGGCGGTGGTCATGGCGGCGAGACTGGGAGAAAGTCCGCAACCTTACTCCAAGCGCCGGCCCCTGGCGACCCCGCGCCCGCGGCCCTGGCAGGCCTTAGTTGGGCATGCGGTAACCCGGCTGCATGCGGCGCGCGGTGAGCTGCTGGCCGTCGGGCTTCAGTTCGCGCAGCACCAGGCGCGAGCGGTCCACGCTTTGCACCTGGTAGCGCGTTTGATAGATGGGATCCTCGGCATCGACCGGTTCGCCATTGGATTTGGTGGTGCGCTGGGTGTAGACGCCATTGGCCACGTTCCAACAGCCGCTTTCGCGCAGCGCCGGGCGGATGCGCTTGCCGACCTTGAGCTGGGTTTCATACGTCATGCTGCCGTCGGCCGACAGCACGGTCAGCGTCTGGAGATCGCCGGCAAAGCCGCGCGGACGCGATACCGAATACCAGGTCCCCACCATGGGGCTGTCGGCCCCGGCCGGGGTGCACGCCACCGGCTTGGGCGCGGCGGATTGAGCCGGCGCCTCGGCGCCGGTGCCCTTCTTGGCGGCGCAACCAGCCAGCGCCGCCCCCACGATCAGGCCGCCGCAAACGGCGCGCGCGAACGACACATACGAATACATCATGACTTCCTCAGGAACTCCCCAGCAGGATCCGTCGCGCGCGCATTTCCATGCTCCGGCGGCGACTGCAGGCACTCTAAAGAGCGGCCGGGCACAATGCAATGCGCAGGCGCGGGCTAGTGCATTTGCGCAACACTCATGGTCGCAAAACAACGGCAAGCCGGGGCGTTACAGCTGTTTCTGAAAGCACCCTCTCTATATATAGAGGCCGGCCGGGCGCTAGAGCGGCAGCCGGACCTCGTGCTTGATCTCGCGCAGCGCCACGATGCTGCGCGTCTGGCGGATGCCGGGCAGGTTGAACAGAAAACGATGCAGAAAGCGGTCGTACTCCTCGGGGCTCTCGACCAGGATCTTGAGCAAGAAATCCGAATCACCCGTCACCGAATAGCACTCCAGAATCTCGGGCGCGTCGCGCACCGAGCGCTCGAAATTGGCCACGGTCTCGGCCGAATGCCGCTCCAGGCTGATCTGCGCGAACATGCAGCCGCCCAGCCCCACCTTGCTGCGATCGACCTGGGCGCTATAACCCTGGATCACGCCGGCCGACTCCAGCGCCTTGACCCGCCGCCACACCGGCGCGGGCGACAGCCCCACCTGTTCGGACAACTGTTGGGCCGAGGCGCGGCCGTCCTCCTGCAGCGCGCGCAGGATGGCGATATCGGTTTTATCCATCTTGTCTCTTCTCCTCTTCTCTAAACGAAATGTTTATTTCAAATTATAGGGAATTCACGATCCAATAACGCAATAAACCGGTATCGCCGCGCTTCTATCATGATCGAAATACAGGAGCGCTCATGGACGGCACCCCCGCGGTCGATCACCCCATCGACCTGGACTATCAACTCGGAGACAACCTCAGCCGCGGCCAGGGACGCATTTTCCTGACCGGCACCCAGGCCCTGGTGCGCATCATGCTCGCGCAGCGCCGGGCCGACCGCGAGCGGGGCCTCAATACCGCCGGCTTTGTCTCCGGCTATCGCGGCTCGCCCCTGGGCGGGGTGGACATGGCCATGTGGAAGGCGCAAAAGGCGCTGGACGCCCACCAGATCACCTTTCTGCCGGCGATCAACGAAGACCTGGCCGCCACCGCCGTCATGGGCACGCAACAGGTCGGCGCGCGCGCCGACCGCAAGGTCGATGGCGTCTACGCCATGTGGTACGGCAAGGGCCCGGGGCTGGATCGCGCCGGCGACGCCCTGCATCACGGCCACGCGGCCGGCGCGTCGCGCCACGGCGGCGTGCTGATGGTGGTGGGCGATGACCACACGGCCGTCTCCTCCTCCATTCCGCATGCCAGCGAAACCTCGCTCATCGGCTGGCATGTGCCCATCGTGCATCCGGCTTCCATCGACGAGTACGAGACCTTCGCGCTCTGGGGCTGGGCGCTGTCGCGCCACAGCGGCGCCTGGGTGGCGTTCAAGGTGACGTCCGAGTCGGTGGAGACCGGCCAGTCTTTCGAGGCCCGGCCCGCGGCGCGCTATGACATGCCCGAGGACGCGGACGCGGCCGGGCGCGAATACAACGCCAGCGACTTCCTGTCGCCCGCCATCGAGGCGCGCATGGCGCGCCGCCTGCGCGCCGTGGCCGCCTTTGCCGCGCGCCACAGCATAGACAAGCTGATTTCGCCCGCCCCCGGCGCGACCGTCGGCATCGTCACCGCGGGCAAGGCCCATCTGGACGCCATGGAAGCGCTGGCCCGCCTGGGCGTGGACACCGCCCAGGTCCGCATCTACAAACCCGGCCTGGTCTGGCCGCTGGAGCGCGAACGCCTGCTGGCCTTCGCGCGGGGCCTGCGCCATATCCTGGTCATCGAAGAAAAAGACGGCATCGTCGAGGCGCAGATCAAGGACCTGCTCTACAACCGCGACGAGCGTCCCTCGGTCTGCGGCAAACAGGGGTTCGACGGCGCCCCCCTCATCCCGGCCGCCGGACAGCTGCGGCCCTCCATCCTGGCCGCGCCGCTGGCCGATTGGCTGCGGCGCACCGCCGGCCTGGCCCTGGGCGCGGACACCGCCGCCTTCGCCTGTGCCCAGGCCTTGTCCAACGAGGCCGATGGCATGCGGCGGCGCCCGTATTTCTGCTCCGGCTGTCCGCACAACAGCTCGACCAAGGTGCCGGAAGGCAGCCAGGCGCGCTCGGGCGTGGGCTGCCATTACATGGCCGCCTGGATGGACCGCGAGACCGGCGGCCTGACCCAGATGGGCGGCGAAGGCGTGGACTGGATTGGCGTGGCGCCCTATATCGAATCGCCCCATGTGTTCCAGAACATGGGCGAAGGCACCTATTACCACTCCGGCTATCTGGCGATCCGCCAAGCCGTGGCCGCGCGCGCCAACATCACCTACAAAATCCTGTTCAACGATGCCGTGGCCATGACGGGCGGGCAGCCGGTGGACGGCCCCATCTCGGTGCCGCAGATCTGCCAGCAGCTGCGCGGCGAGCATGTCGCCCGCATCGTCGTCACCACCGACGAACCGGAAAAATACCGCGGCATCGACCTCGGCCCCGGCATCGCCGTGCATCATCGCCGCGAACTCGACGCCCTGCAGCGCGAATTGCGCGCCACCCCGGGCGTCACCGTCCTCATCCATGACCAGACCTGCGCGGCCGAAAAGCGCCGCCGCCGCAAGAAAAAGACCTTCCCCGACCCGGCGCGGCGCCTCTTCATCAATAGCGCGGTCTGCGAAGGCTGCGGCGACTGTGGCACGCAGTCCAACTGCCTGTCCATCGTGCCGCTGGAAACCCCTTATGGCCGCAAGCGCGCCGTGGACCAGTCCAGCTGCAACAAGGACTACGCCTGCGCCGAAGGCTTCTGTCCCAGCTTTGTGTCGGTCGAAGGCGGCCAGCCGCGCAAGCGCCGCGCGGCCGGCCAGGCCGATTGGCAGGCCAGGCTGGGCGAATTGCCCCTGCCGGCCATCGCCCCGCTGCATGCGCCCTACCGCCTGCTGGTCGCCGGCATGGGCGGCACGGGCGTCATCACCATCGGCGCGCTGGTCTCCATGGCCGCGCATCTGCAGGGCCTGTCGGCCTCGGTGCTGGACCTGACCGGCCTGGCGCAGAAAGGCGGCACCGTCATCAGCCACATCCGACTCGCGCCGGCGGGCACGCCGGCCGGTCCGGCGCGGCTGGACTGGCAGCAGGCCGACGCCGCCATCCTCTGCGACCCGGTGGCCGCCGTCGCCCCCGAGGCGCTGGGCACGCTGCGCCGCGGCCATAGCCGCGTGACCGCCAATACCTATGTCGCGCCGGTGTCGGATTTCACGCGCCAGCCCGATGTCCCCCTGCGGGGCGAGGCGCTGCTGGAGAAAATCCGCCATGCGGCCGGCGCCGGCCAGACCGCCGCGCTGGACGCGCACGGCGCCGCGCTGACGCTGTTCGGCGACAGCATCCTGTCCAATATCTTCCTGCTGGGCTATGCCTGGCAGCGGGGCGACGTGCCGCTGACGCTGGATGCCCTCACGCGGGCCATCGAGCTCAACGGCGTGGCCGTGGCCAGCAATCGGGCGGCCTTCGACGCCGGCCGCCTGGCCGCCCATGCGCCCCAGGCGCTGGACTTCGCGCTGCGGCCGCCCGCCCAGGTCATCGCGCTGCATCGGCCCGAACGCCTGGAAGACGCCGTGGCGCGGCGCGTGGCCGACCTGACGGCCTATCAGGACGCCGCTTATGCGGCGCGCTACCGCCAGCTGGTCGAAGCCGTGGCCGCGCGCGAGCGCGCCCTGGACGCCGGTTCATCCCGGCTGGCGCTGGCGGTGGCGCGCGGCCTGTTCAAGCTCATGGCCTACAAGGACGAATACGAAGTCGCCCGCCTCTACACCGACGGCGGCTTCGCCGCGCAGCTGGCCGAACAGTTCGAAGGCGGCTATCGGCTGCGCTTCCATATGGCGCCGCCGCTGCTGGCCCGCAAGGACCCGCGCACCGGCGTGCCGCGCAAGATGGCCCTGGGCCCGCGCACCCTCGCGGCGCTGCGTTGGCTGGCCCGCGGCAAGCGCCTGCGCGGCACTTGGGCCGATCCTTTCGGCTATACGGCCGAGCGCCGCATGGAGCGCGCCCTCGTCGGCGAATATGAGGCGCTGGTCCGACGCCTGCTGGCCGGCCTGTCGGTGGACAAGATCGGCGCTGCGGCTACAATCGCTGCCCTTGCCGAAACCGTGCGCGGTTATGGCCATATCAAGGCCGCCGCGGCGGCGCGCTTCCGGCAGGAGCGCGACCGCCTGCTGGAAAGCTATGAGCAGCCTGATTTTGCGCCGACCGAGGTCCGGAGAAGCGCATAAAACCTGGCGCTGAGCAAGCACTTCGGCGGGCGCGCCTTGATCGGCGCGCCCCTCGCATTTTGTAACAACTAAATTTGAACTTCGCGTCAGGCCAGTCTTGTTCACCGTACGGACCCTCACTAGAATTAGTGCCATGCGAGGGGGTGGTACACTATATCTTGTGGTCGATTTCATCAGCTGTTGACCCGCTGACCACGGTCTCAGGACGGCACGTCCTGGTTTTTTGCCCCCCTCACACCGAATTCTTTTTGTTCCGACATGGCTCGGCCATGTCCCGTTTCCGCTATTCGCACAGGAGCTTCCATGCAGACTACGATCGCCTCTGTGACTCGGCCCACGGCCGTGCCGCCCGAATCCAACGAAAACCCCGCCAATACCGGCCCGGCCGGCCAATGGGCCAGTTACAACCTGATCCGCCGCAATGGCTCGGTGGTGGGCTTTGAGCCGGGCAAGATCGCCATCGCCATGACCAAGGCCTTCCTGGCGGTCAATGGCGGCCAGGGCGCCGCCTCGGCGCGCGTGCGCGAACTCGTCGAGCAATTGACGGCCCAGGTGGTCAACGCCCTGGTGCGCAACCGCCCCAGCGGCGGCACCTTCCATATTGAAGACGTGCAGGACCAGGTCGAGCTGTCGCTGATGCGCTCGGGCCAGCATGACGTCGCCCGCTCCTACGTGCTGTACCGCGAACGCCGCGCCCAAGAGCGCGCCGCCGCCGCCGAGGTGCTGGACAAGGCCGCCCCCGCCGTCCAGGAAGTCTCGCTCAACGTCACCGACAACGGCGCGCGCCGCCCGCTGGACATGGCGCAGCTGCGCGCCACCATCGAGGCCGCCGGCGTGGGCCTGACCGAGTTCATCGACACCGAAGCCATCCTGAAGGAAACGGTCAAAAATCTGTACGACGGCGTGCCGGTCGACGAGGTCTTCAAGTCCGCCATCCTGGCCGCCCGCGCCCTGGTCGAGAAGGACCCGGCCTACAGCCAGGTCACCGCCCGCCTGCTGCTGCACACGATCCGCAAGGAAGTGCTGGGCGAGGAAGTCTCGCAAGCCGACATGGCCCAGCGCTATGCCGAGTATTTCCCGGCCTTCATCCAGCGCGGCATCGAGGCCGGCCTGCTGGACGCCAAGCTGGCCGAGTTCGACCTGCCGCGCGTGGCCCGCGCCCTGGACGCCAACCGCGATCTGCAGTTCGGCTACCTCGGCCTGCAAACGCTGTACGACCGCTACTTCCTGCACGTGCGCGGCACGCGCATCGAACTGCCGCAAGTCTTCTTCATGCGCGTGGCCATGGGCCTGGCGCTGCGTGAAACCGACCGCGAAGCGCGCGCCATCGAGTTCTACGAGATCCTGTCCTCGTTCGACTTCATGAGCTCGACGCCGACGCTGTTCAACTCCGGCACGCTGCACTCGCAGCTGTCGTCGTGCTACCTGACCACGGTCTCCGACGACCTGGAAGGCATCTACGACGCCATCAAGGAAAACGCGCTGCTGGCCAAGTACGCCGGCGGCCTGGGCAATGACTGGACCCCGGTGCGCGCGCTGCGCAGCCACATCAAGGGCACCAATGGCGAAAGCCAGGGCGTCGTGCCCTTCCTGAAGGTGGTCAACGACACCGCCGTGGCGGTCAACCAGGGCGGCAAGCGCAAGGGCGCGGTCTGCACCTATCTCGAAACCTGGCACCTGGACATCGAAGAGTTCCTGGAGCTGCGCAAGAACACCGGCGACGAGCGCCGCCGCACCCACGACATGAACACGGCGAACTGGATTCCCGACCTGTTCATGAAGCGCGTGATGGAAAACGGCGAATGGACGCTGTTCTCGCCCTCCGACTGCCCGGACCTGCACGACAAGTACGGCCGCGAGTTCGAGCGCGCCTACCTGGGCTACGAGGCCAAGGTCGCCAGCGGCGAACTGAAGCTGTTCAAGAAAATGCCGGCCATCTCGCTGTGGCGCAAGATGCTGTCCATGCTGTTCGAGACCGGCCACCCCTGGATCACGTTCAAGGATCCCTGCAACATCCGCTCGCCGCAGCAGCACGTCGGCGTGGTGCACAGCTCCAATCTCTGCACCGAGATCACGCTGAACACCAATGAGTCCGAAATTGCCGTCTGCAACCTCGGCTCGGTGAACCTGGTCGCGCACATGAAGCCCACCGCCAACGGCGGCTTCGAGCTCGACCACGACAAGATCAAGCGCACCGTCGGCATCGCCATGCGCATGCTCGACAACGTGATCGACATCAACTATTACGCCGTGGAGAAGGCGCGCAATTCCAATATGCGCCATCGCCCCGTCGGCATGGGCATCATGGGCTTCCAGGACTGCCTGCACATGATGCGCGTGCCCTACGCTTCGCAAGCGGCCATCGAATTCGCCGACCGCTCGATGGAAGCCGTGTGCTATCAGGCCTATTGGGCCTCCAGCGAACTCGCCCAGGAACGCGGCCGCTATCAATCGTATGAAGGTTCGCTGTGGTCGCGCGGCATCCTGCCGCAAGACTCCATCGCGATGCTGCGCGATGAGCGCGGCGGCAATGTCGACGTCGATGAATCGAGCTCGCTCGATTGGAATACGTTGCGCGCGCGCATCAAAGAGCATGGCATGCGCAACTCGAACTGCATTGCTATTGCCCCAACCGCGACGATTTCCAATATCATTGGCGTATCTGCGTGCATCGAACCCACTTTCCAGAACTTGTACGTTAAATCGAATCTCTCCGGCGAGTTCACGGTCGTAAACGATTATCTCGTTCGTGATCTGAAGAAACTCGGTCTGTGGGACGAAGTCATGGTCGCTGACCTCAAGTACTTCGATGGCAGTCTGTCCCGCATCGATCGTGTTCCGACCGAACTGCGCGAACTCTACGCCACCGCGTTCGAAGTCGAACCGAGCTGGCTGGTCGAGTGCGCCGCGCGCCGCCAGAAGTGGATCGATCAGGCCCAGTCGCTGAACATCTATATGGCCGGCGCATCGGGCAAGAAGTTGGACGACACTTACAAGCTCGCATGGCAGCGTGGCCTGAAGACCACCTACTACCTGCGCACCATGGGCGCCACCAGCGCCGAGAAATCCACGGGCCGCGGCGGCGAACTGAACGCCGTCAGCGCTGGCAACCACAACGCCACGGCCCCCGTAGCCGCAGCACCTGTTTTGCCCGAACCCGAGATCGTCGGGGCGGTTTGCACGATGCGGCCGGGAGACCCCGGCTTCGAAGAGTGCGAAGCTTGCCAGTAACGATTTTCGGAGAATTCGATCATGCTTAATTGGGAAGACGACAACCTCGCCACGCAAGCCCCCAAGACGCCCGCCCCCGCGGCGGGCGCGGGCGGCGTCGCGCCCGAACCGGTGCGCGCCGCCACGGGCGTGTTTGGCGACTCGGCCTTGCCCACCCCGGCCGCGCCGCAATCCGCGGCCGACCTGGGCAGCAATACCGCTCGCCGCGTGAAGGTCGCCGACAAGCGCATCATCAACGGCGAAACCGACGTCAACCAGCTGGTGCCGTTCAAGTACAAGTGGGCCTGGGAAAAATACCTGGCCACTTGCGCCAACCACTGGATGCCGCAAGAAATCAACATGTCGCGCGACATCGCCCTCTGGAAAAACCCCAACGGGTTGACCGAGGACGAGCGCCGCATCGTCAAGCGCAACCTGGGCTTCTTCGTGACGGCCGATTCGCTGGCCGCCAACAACATCGTGCTGGGCACCTATCGCCACATCACGGCCCCCGAATGCCGCCAGTTCCTGCTGCGCCAGGCCTTCGAAGAAGCCATCCACACCCACGCCTATCAGTACATCGTCGAAAGCCTGGATCTGGACGAATCGGAAATCTTCAACGCCTATAACGAGGTTCCCTCGATACGCGACAAGGATGAGTTCCTGATCCCCTTCATCGAAGCCATCGCCGATCCGAATTTCAAGACGGGCACCCCGGAAGCCGACCAGACGCTTCTGAAGTCCCTGATCGTATTCGCCTGCCTGATGGAAGGGCTGTTCTTCTATGTCGGCTTCACCCAGATCCTGGCGCTGGGCCGGCAGAACAAGATGACCGGCGCGGCCGAGCAGTACATGTACATCCTGCGCGATGAATCCATGCACTGCAATTTCGGCATCGACCTGATCAACACCATCAAGCTCGAAAATCCGCATCTGTGGACGCCGGAGTTCCGCGAAGAAATCCGCGAACTCTTCCGCAAAGCGGTGGAACTCGAATACGCTTACGCCGAAGACACCATGCCGCGCGGCGTGCTGGGCCTGAATGCGCCGATGTTCAAGTCGTATCTGCGCTTCATCGCCAACCGCCGTTGCCAGCAGATCGGCATCGAGCCGCTCTATCCGCAAGAGGAAAACCCCTTCCCGTGGATGGCGGAAATGATCGACCTGAAAAAGGAACGCAACTTTTTTGAAACTCGCGTGATCGAATACCAGACCGGCGGCACGCTGAGCTGGGAGTAGTCGGCAGGGCCCCGGCGGCCCGCCAAGGTTGTGCTCCCGGTTGGTGTATTCGGACACGTAGGACGTAGCGGTAGGCTGCCGGTTCGCCGGCGCCTACCGGCGCCATTTGAAATGGCTCGCGCCCATGCGGGGGCCATATCAAATGGCTGTGCTGAATTCATTAGCGCAAGCCGTAAAAAAACTGCCGCCCGCAAGGGGCAGTGGCATGCGCCGATGAATAGCCCGGGTGCGGTTCGCCGTTGGCGCTCCGTGACACGGGTTTAAGTTCTGGGACCCCTGAACCTAAGGAGCATGACCATGGCAACTGCCAAGAAAGCCGCCAAGAAGGCGGTGAAGAAACCCGCCGCCAAGAAGGCTGCGGCCAAGAAGGCCCCCGCCAAGAAGGCTGCGGTCAAGAAGGTCGCTGTGAAGAAGGTCGCCGCCAAGAAACCGGCGGTCAAGAAAGTCGCCGCCAAGAAGCCGGCGGCCAAGAAAGTAGCCGCCAAGAAGGCCGTCAAGAAGGCCGTCGCCAAGAAAGCCGTCAAGAAGGCCGTAGCCAAGAAGGCCGTCAAGAAGGCTGTCGTCAAGAAGGCGGTCAAGAAGGCTGTCGTCAAGAAGGCCGTCAAGAAGGCTGTCGCCAAGAAGGCCGTCAAAAAGGCCGTAGCCAAGAAGGCCGTCGCCAAGAAGGCGGTCAAGAAGGCTGCTGCCAAGAAGGCCGTCAAGAAGGCTGCCGCCAAGAAGCCGGCGGCCAAAAAGCCTGCCGCCAAGAAGCCTGCCGCTAAGAAGGCTGCCCCCAAGAAGCCCGCCACGCCGCCTTCCACGGCAGCTGCCCCGGGCGCCAAGACCGCGCTGAATCCGGCCGCGTCGTGGCCCTTCCCCACGGGTGGCCGTCCCTAAGGGACGCGCCAGCCTGAGGTAGGCATCAAGCCGCCTGGCGCAAGCCGGGCGGCTTTTTCATTGCCATGCCCTGCGGGCATCTTGCCGGCAACAGCACGAAACCCGCGGCGTTTCCGCTTCATCATGCGACAATAGAAGGCGTTACTTCCGGTAGATAGTCCATGATCGGCGATATCCTGCGTTTCCTTATCGACATCCTGTTCACGCTGTTCGGCGCGGCCCTGCTGCTGCGCGCCTGGATGCACGCGGTGCGCCTGCATCCCTTCAACCCGCTGGCCCGCGCCATCTACCAGGCCACCAACTGGCTGATCCTGCCCTTGCGGCGGATCATTCCGGCCACCGGCAGCGTCGATTGGACCAGCCTGTTCGCCGCCTGGCTGGCCGCCCTGGTGTTCTTTCTGCTGGTCATCCTGGTCAGCGTGGGCATGCTGCCCCCGGCCGGCGCCCTGCCCCGCATCCTGCTGACCGCGCTGTTCACCGAAATGCGCTGGGCCCTGAACCTCATTGTCTGGCTGACCCTGATCCAGGCGGTGCTGTCCTGGGTCAATCCCATGTCGCCCCTGATGGCGCTCCTGCAGACCCTGACCGCGCCGCTGCTGGACCCGATCCGGCGCATCCTGCCGCGCACCGCCATCGACTTCTCGCCCCTGGTGCTGCTCATCCTGGCGCAGATCGCGGCCATGATGCTCACCCGGCTGTCCTACGGCGGCATCTGAACGCCGGATAGCGAAAGGGCGCCGCGAGGCGCCCTTTTCACATCAGAGACCCGCGTAGATCTCCAGCAGTTTCTTGCGGTCCGTCTTGTGGTTGTTGGACACCGGCAAGGACGGGCAAAGCACCAGCTCGGCGGGCACCATATAGGGCGGCAGGCGCTCGGCCAGGAGACGCTTCCATTCGGCCTGGGCCGCCTCGCCGGCAAAACCCGGCGCCGGCACATCCGCATCCAGGAAACCGATCAGCCGCACGGCGGTGCCGTCCGGGCGGCGCAGCACGGCGCAGGCGCCCGCGCGCACGCCGGCCAGGCCGTGCAAGGCCGCGTCGATCTCGGACAGCTCAATGCGATAGCCGTTGAGCTTGATCTGGTCGTCCATGCGCCCGCGGCAAAATAGCAGGCCGTCCTCGCCCTGCTCGCCCAGGTCGCCCGTGCGAAAGCCCCGCCGGCCATCGGCGGCACGGAAACACTTGCTCGCGTTCAGGTCGGGACGGTTCAGGTAGCCGCGCATGACATGGTCGCCCACGATGCACAGTTCTCCGTCCTCGACATAGACGCGCGCCTCGGGCTTGGCGTAGCCGATGGGCAAGGGATCGTGGGCGGCGATCACCGCATCGTCGATGACCATGGCCGTCGTGGCCACCGTGGCCTCGGTCGGCCCATAGGTATTGAGGATGCGCGCCTGCGGAAAACGCTGGCGCAGCTTGCGCGCCAGCGCCACGGTCAGCGGCTCGCCGCAGAACAGAAAGCTGTCGAGCGCGGGCAGCACCGACGGCGCGAAGTCGCGGTTGACCAGCTGCTGGTGGGCAAACGACGGCGTCGACACCCAGCAGCTGATGCCATGGGCCGCCAGCCGCGCATACCACTCGGCGGGCGCGGCGATCTGCTCGCGGGCGTTCAGCACGCAAGTGCCGCCCAGGGCCAGCGTGCCGAAGACCTCGTACATGGAGAGGTCGAAGCTGAAGGGCGCCTGGTTCATGAAGACCGGCGCCTCGCCCAGCCCGAAACCGCTCATCCACGCACCCAGCAGGGCCACGCTTTCGCGGCCGATCTGCACGCCCTTGGGGTCGCCCGTGCTGCCGGAGGTGAAGATCACGTAGGCCAGGCCTTTTTCGTCCAGCGCGCGCGGCTGCGGCGCGCCGGCCTCGAAGCGATCGGCCTGGGCATCGTAGACGGCGCCGGCGCGCACGATCTCGACGATGCGGCGCAGCCGCTCGGCCGGATAAATGGTGTCCACCGGCACGAAGGGCGCGCCCAGCATCAGCGCGCCGACCATGGCCACGAAGAATGCGGTCTGCTTGTGGCCGTAGATGACCACCGGCACGTCGGCCGTGATGCCCTGCTCGCGGGCGCGCGCGGCCCAGGCCGCGGCGGCCTCGGCCAGCGCCTGCCAGCTCAGCGCGCCATCGGCGCCCGCCACGGCCAGCGCCTGCGGCGCGCGCGCCGACGGGACGAACTCGAAAGTATTCAGATCAAAACGCATGACTGGGGGGATCAGATCGGACTGCGGCCGCTAAACACATAGAGCGCCAGCGCGGCCAGGATGAGCGTGAGCACGCGGCCGGCGAACTTCACCCAAGCGCGCGCCAGCCAGGCAGCCAGCGCGGGCCGCGTGCGCGCCGCGTTGATCAGCAGGTTATGGCCCACGGAATAGCAGCCGAACATGATGCCGCTGACCACGTAGTGCCAGGACAGGCCGTTCCAGATGCCCATGGCCAGCAGCGTGGCGAAGATGCCGATATTCTGCGCGGCCAGGCGGTGGCGGCCGAAGAACGCCGTCTTGGACAAGGCCTTGTAGATGGGCATGAAGATCACGTCGCGCAGCCACTCCGACAGGCTGATATGCCAGCGCCGCCAGAAGTCCTGCGGATTGACCGTGGCCAGCGGATTGCGGAAATTGACCGGCAGCACGAAGCCGAAGAACATGCCTATGCCCACCGCCATGCTGCTATAGCCGGCGAAATCAAAGAACAGGTAAAAGCTATAGAGGGTCGCATTGGCCGCCACGCCGGTAAACGAATAGTCGTGCGCGTCCAGCGTGGACAGGCCATAGCGCCAGATGGCTTCGGCCAGGCCGAACTTCTGGATGATGCCCAGCAGCGTCAGCTCCAGGCCGGTCAGCCAGGTATCGAGCGTCACGCCATCGTAGCCGCGCTTCAGATCGGCCTGGAAATTGCGCCAGCGGTACATGGGACCGGCCAGCAGCGTGAGCGGGAAAAAGAGATAGATGAAATAGTCCAGCGGCGAGACGCGCTCATTGCGTTGCGCGAACAGCAGCACATCGATGGCGCGGAAGGTCGCGAACGACAGGCCCAGCATGGCGGGCAGATGGGTGACGCCGGTCTTGACCAGCAACAGCGGCGCCATGGTGACGATGACCGACAGCCAGGTCGGCGCCCAACCCCGCCGGTTGGCCCACAAGGCCGCGCCCGAGACGGCGAACAAACCCAGGGGCTGCCAGGGCCGCACGCCAAAGACCGCCAGCCAGATGAGCACCGACAGCGCGGCGATCACATGGCGGTAGCCCAGGCGCCACGGCATGGCCAGCGAGCGATAGAGCAACAGGCCCAGGCCGCCGGCAATGGCGCCGCCAAAGAAATTCAGGCTACCGAACAGTTCCATGGCCGCCTCAGAACTGCTGATACTGGAATTCGACCTTGATCGGCCCGCCGCTGCCCGTGGGGGGCTGCGCTTGCAGGATGAAGACCAGGATCAGGCCGAGGTAGAGGCAGAGATGCCAGAAGAAACGTTTCATCGCGAGAAGAACTCCGCAATGCCCCTGTCGACCATGGCCCAGCCCACTTCGGCCAGATGCATGTCGTCGCGCACCATGCCGGGCTGGAAGGGGATGCTGTAGAGATCGAGGCAGCCCATGCCATAGCGCTCGCACATGCCCTGGATGGCCGTGACGACGGGATCGAAGCGCTCGACGTCCAGGATCAGCTTGGGATTGAAGGGCTGGATGACAAAATAGGCGCGCACCTTGCGCTGCTGCAGCAGCGCCATCACGCGCGCCAGGTCGCCCAGCTCGGGGCGGGTCATGGGCGGGACATCCGGAAACTCGCTGCGCGCCGGCGACGGCAGCATCGCCAGGTATTTCTCGTAGTAGTCGTCGCGCACATCGTAGGGATTCTTGCTGCCCAGCTGGCGCTCGACATCGACCGCCTGGTCGATCAGTTCGCTCCAGTGCTGGCCCGACAGGCGGGCCGAGGACGGCCAGGCCACGAATTTATGCGCCGGCACCGCCAGCGCGCTGCGCGGACGATCGGGCGCCGGCTGGCTGCGCGCATGCCACCATGCGGCGAGCTTGTCCTTGAACTCCGCGACCTGGCCGTTGGCCAGCAGCCACAGCAGCCCCCAGTTGGCATTGGCGCCGATCCAGGTCTGCATTTGCTCACGGGTCGCCTGCCGGTCCCAGAGGCGGTCCCAGACCGGACCGGTCACATGTTCGGCAAAGGCCGAGCGCGGCAGCTGGCCGCCGGAGGCGAACCAGGCCGGCGACACCATGACCACCAGGCGGGTGTTGGGCGTGAGCGAATCCGCCACCGATTCCAGCACACTGACGATGCCATAGGACTGGAACATGGCGTGGCCATAGGCCAGCGTCGGGACTTTCAGCTCGCGCGGGAAGAAATGATAGGGAACGAAACGCAGATCGTGGCTGGAGAGCTCGGAGGAGCCCAGCACCACCAGCGTGCCATCGCTCAGGGCCCGCGACAGGCGGTTCAGGTTGACATGCTGCGTGCCCCAATCCGGCCCTAGATTGGGCAGATAGTTGTCCTTGATGGCGGGCGCGCTGGAGATGGGCTGGACGTTGCGGTCCAAGAAGCGATCCGCCGCCCAATAGGACATCACAGCCAGCAGACAGGCCGTGATTGCCGCAGCGATATGCGACAACAGCCGGGAATTATGTATGGGCAGCGACATAGCCGGCGAGCGTGCGGACCGACTGCATGTGCTCGGCGATTTCCGGAGCGGGAATGCTGCAGCCGTACTCGGACTCGACAGCGAGAGTGATGTCCACCGCGGCCAGGGAATCGACCAGGCCGGAGGCAATCAAGGGGGTATCGGCGGTGACTTTCTTCAGGACGATCGACTCGACGATCTCGGCGATACGGGTATGGAGTTCTTGCTCAGTATGCATAGGTATAGGGTGCTGCGCCGCCTGACGGGGCTGATGACTCCCGCCTCCCCGGAGTTAGCAGCGCGACTATACCAACAGATACTGACGGTTTTCTGAAAGCTTGCGGAATTTTCCGTATCGCTTGGGCCGTTGTCGGAACGGCGCAACAGCGCCGGCGCGGCCCAAAAGCAAACACCCCCCGGGTGCCCGGAGGGTGTTCATCGCCTTGCCGCTGGCTGGCTTAGTAGGGAACCACGCGGGTCGGTCCGCTGCCGCTGATGACCTGGACACGCTGGCCCACGCTGACCGGCACGTCGGCTTCCTGGGCGACCACACGGGTTTCGCCATTATCCAGGCGCACCGTGATTTCGTAGCCCGAGGCCTTGCCGACCTGGTTTTCGACCGCATTGCCCGCCAGCGCGCCCAGGATGGCGCCGCCGACCGTGGCGATGGTGCGGCCCGTGCCGCCGCCGATGGCGTTGCCGGCCACGCCGCCCAGGGCACCGCCGGCCACCATGCCGACGCCGCTGGACTTGTCGTTCTGGATGGTGATCGGGCGCACGCCAGTCACCGTGCCCGTGCGAACGATCTGCTCGCGCTGGGCCTGGTCATAGCTGTAAACCCCGCTGGACGCGCTGGGATTGGCGCAACCGGCCAGCACCGCCATGCTGGCAGCCAGCGTGACCACGACGATTCCGCGGCCGATACGGCCAGCCGAAATGGACGGAGAAATTGTTGTGCTCATTGAGACTCCTCGATCGGGATGTACCGACACATTCGATAATACTCTGCCACGACACTTTTCGTTGCCCGGCTCGAAACAGGGTGCAACCAAAACAGGTGGCGCCGCGCCCCGGCCATGACAGATTAGAAGGATGCCGGGGCGGCTTGGTTCCGGATCCTTGCGTTTCTTGACGCTCAGGCCGGCAGCGACAGGCCATAGGCCTGCTGCAGGCGGCGGCCGATCTCGGCCCGGTCGGGCGCATGGTTCTGCGGACCGCGCGAGGCGATCTTGATGGCCCCCATCAGGTTGGCCAGGCGCGCGCTGTCGGCCCAGCTCCAGCCCGCGGTCAGGCCGTGGAGCAGGCCGGCGCGATGGGCATCGCCGCAACCGGTCGGGTCCACGACGGCCTCGGCCTGGACCGGTTCGATCCGGATCTCCTGGCCCTCGGTGTACAGCGTGGCGCCCTGCGCGCCGCGCGTGACGACCACGGCGCGCAGGCCGCGGGCAATTTCGGCCATGCCGCGGCCGGTGCGCTGCTCGACCACGCTGGCTTCGTAGTCGTTGACCGTCAGGGCCTGGCACAGCCCGAGCATGCGTTCCAGGTCCGCGCCATCGAACAGCGGCATGGCCTGGCCCAGGTCGAAGATAAAGGGGATGCGGCGCGCGGCCAGGGCCTGGGCGTGGGCGAACATGCCTTCCTTGGCGTCGGGCGCGACGATGGCCCAGGCGGCTTCGGCCTGGCTGAGGTCATTCTGGGCGGAGAAAGACATGGCGCCCGGGTGAAAGGCGGTGATCTGGTTGTCGTCCAGGTCGGTGGTGATGAAGCACTGCGCCGTGAACGTCCCCGGCACGACCTTGACGCGGCCGGTATCGATGCCCAGGCCGTTCAGGCGTTCGAGATAATCGCCGGAGTCCTCGCCCACCGTGGCCACCGGCACCGGCTGGCCGCCCAGCAGCTTGAGGTTGTAGGCGATGTTGCCCGCGCAGCCGCCATACTCCTTGCGCATGCCGGGCACCAGAAAGGACACGCTCAGCGATTGGATGCGGTCCGGCAGGATGTGATCCTTGAAGTGGCCTTCAAAGACAGCGATGGTGTCGAACGCCATCGAACCGCAAACCAGCACAGGAGAAACCATGGTTATCCTTCAGGGAAAGAATTTATCGAGTTGGTAGCCGTTGACATTGATGCCCTGGACCTCGATGGGCACCGCCAGGCTGACCTCGGCGCCCGCGCCAAACGGCCCCCCGGCCTGGGCGGGATCGAGATAATCCTGGGGCATGAGCACCTTGCGCGCCACCACGGTATCCGAAATATCGGTCAACTCCAGCACCAGGGCGGGCCAGGGCTGGGGTTTGTCGTAACGATTGCGCATGACCACGTTGAGCACCATGGGCGAGCGGCCCTCGGCGGCGCTGGCCGCCGCGCCTTGCGGCGTGCGCAGCGATGACGAGGTGATCGCGATGCGCTCCAGGCGCCGGACATAGCCCACGCTGCAATCCAGGGGTTTGCACGCCAGTTCGAGCACGGGCCGCAGCATGGGCGCATTGGTGGCGATGCTGCCGCGATAGACATAGACCAGCTGCAGGCCCAGGGCCAGCAGGGCCGACAGGCAGGCCAGCGCCCACAGCCGCCGGCCCAGGCCGCGCGAGCGCAGCCTGTCGTCATCGAGGAATTCGGGCGGCGTGCGGCCGCTGTCGGTCGCGCTGGAATAGCGCGTGCGCCGCTCGCCGGGAACGGCCAGGCCTTCGTCCGCCGCATCGGCCAGGCCGGGTTCATCGGGCGCATCGGCCACATCCGGGTCGGCGGCCAGGACGGGCTCGCGGGGGCCGCGGCGCCAGGGATCGGCGCCGAAGGTCTCGTCCCCGGCGGCTTCGCCGCGGCGGGCGTGGTCATCCCCGTCTTCGCGGGACGCCTCGTCGAGCGCGTCGTCTTCGTCCTGGTCCGTCTCCTCGGCCGGTTCGGCCTGGCGCATGGCGTCGCGTCCGCGCAGCACGGCCGGCGCCGGCACGGGCGCGGCGGCAGGCTCAGGGGCGGGGACGGCGGCGGTTTCGGGCGCGGACGGCACGACCTGCTCGACCACCGGCAGCGGCGCGCGCCCGGCGGGATCGGGCTCGTCCGGCGTGACCAGGCAGGCCCTGCCGTCGAAGACCGTATTGCAGACGCCGCAGCGCACCAGGCCATTGCGCACGCGCAGCTGATCGGCGACCACCTTGAAGGCGGTTGCGCAATGCGGGCAGCGGGTCACCAGCGACATGATCTTGCCCCGGCCCGAGACTCAGGCCTTGCGGCCGTGCAGACAGACCCAGCCGTCGCGGGCGCGCCACACCGACATGGCGATCCAGGGCGCATAGGCGGCGGCGACCTCTTCGGCCTGGCGCTCCAGCACCCCGGAGAGCACCAGATCGCCGCCCGGCGCCACGCGGCCGGCCAGCATGGGCGCCAGGACCTTCAGGGGGTTGGACAGGATATTGGCCACCACGACCCGGAACTGGCCATCGGCCAGGCCCTCGGGCAGCTCGGCCGCCAGGCTCACCTGGTTCACCTCGGCGTTGTCGCGCGTGGACTGCACGGCCTGCGGATCGATGTCCACCGCCGTGGTCGGGCCTGCGCCGAGCTTGCGCGCGGCGATGGCCAGGATGCCCGAGCCGCAGCCATAGTCCAGCACGTCGGCGCCGGCGGGCAGCTCGGCCTCCAGCCAGGCCAGGCAGAGATGGGTGGTGGGATGGCTGCCGGTGCCGAAAGCCAGGCCCGGGTCGAGTTCGATGCGGATGGCGCCCTCGGGCGTCTGCACGCTGTCGTCATCGCGATGCCAGCTCGGCACGATCCACAACTGGTCGGAGATGCGGATGGGACCGAACTGCGACTGCGTCAGGCGCACCCAGTCGGCATCGGGCACATCGCGCAAGGTCCAGCCGGCAAAGTCCGCCGCGTTCAGGTTGGCGGACTGGGCGGCCTCTTCGAGCAACTGCGCGGGATCCGCGCCATCGGGCAGGAGCGCGACCACGCGATTGCGGTCCCAGGCCTGCACCGAAGGCTCGGTGCCGGGCTCGCCAAACAGCGGCCGTTCATCCTCGGTGCCCAGGTCGGCATCCTCGACGGACACCGACAGCACGCCGGCCTCCAGCAGTGCATCGGACAGTGCCTCGGCCTGGGCCTCGCGGCAGTAAAGGACCAATTCACGCATGTGCTTCTTCCTTGCGGCAAGGCCCGCGCATCGCGGGCCCTGTCGCCATCAATACAAAAAGGGGCCGCGCGGGCCCCGGTCGCTGCTCAGGGACGCTGAGCCAGCTTGTGTTCCAGATAGTGGATGCTGGTGCCGCCTTCGATGAAGCGGGCATCCTGCAGCAACTCGCGATGCAGCGGGATGTTGGTCTGGATGCCTTCGACCACCATTTCGGACAGGGCGATGCGCATGCGGGCCAGGGCCTGTTCGCGCGTGTCGCCATAGGTGATGACCTTGGCGATCATCGAGTCGTAATTGGGCGGCACGAAATAGCCATTGTAGGCATGCGAATCGATGCGCACGCCCGGGCCGCCCGGCGTATGCCAGTTCGTGATCCGGCCGGGGCTGGGCACGAAGCGGAAGGGATCTTCGGCGTTGATGCGGCACTCGATGGCATGGCCCTTGAAGGCCACGTCGCGCTGGCGCAGCGCGAACTTCTCGCCCGCGGCGATCAGGATCTGCTGCTGGACCAGGTCCACGCCGGTGATCAATTCGGTCACCGGGTGCTCGACCTGGATGCGGGTGTTCATTTCGATGAAATAGAACTCGCCGTTTTCGAACAGGAATTCGAAGGTGCCGGCGCCGCGATAGCCCATCTTGCGGCAGGCGTCGGCGCAGCGGTCGCCGATGCGCTCGATCAGGCGGCGCGGAATGCCCGGCGCCGGCGCTTCCTCGATGACTTTCTGGTGGCGGCGCTGCATGGAGCAATCGCGCTCGCCCAGCCAGACGGCGTTGCGTCCGCCGTCGGCCAGCACCTGGATCTCCACGTGGCGCGGATTCTCCAGGAACTTCTCCATATAGACTTCGGGGTTATTGAAGGCCGCGCCCGCCTCGGAACGGGTCATGTTGACCGCGTTGAGCAGGGCCGCCTCGGTGTACACCACGCGCATGCCGCGCCCGCCGCCGCCGCCAGCGGCCTTGATGATGACCGGATAGCCCACTTCGCGGGCAACGCGCATGATCTCCTGGGGATCGTCGGGCAAGGCGCCCTCCGAACCAGGCACCACGGGCACGCCGGCCTCGATCATGGCGCGCTTGGCGCTGACCTTGTCGCCCATGAGGCGGATGGTTTCCGGGCGCGGTCCGATGAAGACGAAGCCGCTTTTCTCGACCCGCTCGGCGAAATCGGCATTCTCGGAGAGAAAGCCGTAGCCGGGGTGGATGGCTTCCGCATCGGTGACCTCGGCGGCCGAAATGATGGCCGGCATATTGAGGTAGCTTTCGCGGGACGGCGCCGGTCCGATGCACACGGACTCGTCGGCCAGGCGCACATACTTGGCCTCGCGGTCGGCTTCCGAGTGCACCACCACGGTCTTGATGCCCAGCTCGCGGCAGGCGCGCTGGATGCGCAGAGCAATCTCGCCGCGGTTGGCGATCAGGATTTTTTCAAACATTTTGCGCTATCAGCCAATGACAAACAGCGGTTGACCGTATTCGACCGGCTCGCCGTTCTCGACCAGGATTTCTTTGATCACGCCGGATTTGTCGGCTTCGATCTCGTTGAGCAGCTTCATGGCCTCGATGATGCACAGCGCATCGCCTTCCTTGACGCTCTGGCCGACGTCCACGAAGGGAGCGGCGCCCGGATTGGGCGAGCGGTAGAAGGTGCCGACCATGGGGGCCTTGACCACATGGCCCTGGATGACCGGCGCGGCGGGGGCGGCCGGCGCGGCGGCGGGCGCGGCGGCCACGACGGCGGGCGCGGCCTCGGGCGCGTGATAGGCGACAGGTTGCAGGGCCTGGGAGAACTTGACGATGCGAACCTTGCCCTCGCCTTCGGTGATTTCAAGTTCGGCAATGCCCGATTCAGCCACGAGGTCGATCAGGGTCTTGAGTTTTCGGAGGTCCATGGAAGCTGCTTCCCGATAATGTTGGCGGCGCCCGCGCACAGCGGGAGCTCGTGATGTTTTGCTAAGGAAAAACGTGGGTCCGGGTGAGTTTCAATGCCGCGCCGCATAGCGCAAGGCCGCCTCGTAACCGTTCGCTCCCAGGCCGCTGATAAGGCCGATGGCGATATCGGAGAGGTAGGAGTGATGCCGGAAGGTCTCGCGCTTATACAGGTTGGACAAATGTACTTCAATAAATGGGATCGCCACTCCGGCCAGCGCATCGCGCACGGCCACACTGGTATGCGTGTAGGCTGCCGCATTGATGATGATGAAGTCCGTACCGTCATGGGCGGCTGCCTGGATACGATCCACCAAGGCCCCTTCATGATTGCTCTGCCAGGCCGACAAGCTGACGCCGAGCTCCGCCGCCAAGGATTCGAGGCCCTCGTTGATCTGGGCAAGCGTGAGACTGCCGTAGATCTCGGGCTCCCGGGTTCCGAGGAGATTCAGATTCGGGCCATGCAATACCAGGATGCGTCGCGCCATTTGGCCTGCCAGTTGCTGGCAAAACAATCTATAAACCGCCTTTTTACGCCAATTCGAACTATTTGCGCAACTGGCTCAGGCGGAGAGGGCCAGAACGGTCTTTTCGAGCGCGGCCGGATCGATTTGGCCCAGGATCTTCTGGTTAATGCTGCCATCTGCGTTCAAAACCAGAGTAAACGGCAGGCCGCCAGCGGGGTTGCCCAGGCCGCGCAGCACGTCGATCGCCCCGGCGCCCATGACCAGCAAGGGATAGGAAACGGGCACTTTCTCGACGAATTTTCGCATATTGTCGGCAGTATCGACACCAATCCCGACAAAACGCACCTCGCCGGCCTTTTTGTGCATATCGTCAAGCTCGGGCATTTCTTTGACGCAAGGCGCGCACCAGGTCGCCCAGAAATTGATCACCATGGGCTGGCCGCGCCATTGCGCGAGCGCTTGCGGCTGGTCCCGCAGGTCCGGCAGCGACATGGCCAACAACGCCGCCAGCGGATCGCCGGCCGCCGGGGCGGCCGGCCGCCCCGAACGCTGGTAGAAATAGCCGCCGGCCGCCGCCACGATGGCGGCCACGCCCGCGGAAACGAAGAGACGTCGGTTCATGGCGCCCATCATATACCGTCCACGGCCGGCCGCGCCTGAGCCGGCCGCGCCTAAGCCGGCCGCGCCCTTCCCCTCTACAATGCCGGAAGGAGAACCCCATGCATCTACATATACTTGGCATTTGCGGCACCTTCATGGGCGGACTGGCGCTGATCGCGCGCGCGGCCGGCCATAAAGTGACGGGCTGCGATGCGGGCGTCTACCCGCCCATGAGCACTCAGCTGACCGAACAGGGCATCTCCCTCATAGAGGGTTTCGGAGCGGAGCAACTGGCCCTCAAGCCCGATCTGTTCGTGATCGGCAACGTCGTCAGCCGGGGCAATCCGCTGATGGAAGCCATCCTCAACAGCGGCGCCCGCTATATTTCGGGGCCGCAGTGGCTGGGAGACAGCATCCTGCCGCAGGCCCATGTGCTGGCCGTGGCCGGCACCCATGGCAAGACGACCACCAGCTCGATGCTGGCCTGGATACTGGAGCAGGCCGGCCTGAAGCCCAATTTCCTGATCGGCGGCGTCGCGCCGGACCTGAAGGTCTCGGCCCGCTACCAGCCCGACGTGCGCCCCTTCGTGATCGAGGCCGATGAATACGACACGGCCTTTTTCGACAAGCGCTCGAAATTCGTGCACTACCGTCCGCGCACGGCCATCCTGAATAACCTGGAATACGATCACGCCGACATCTTCCCCGATCTGGCGGCCATCGAGACCCAGTTCCACCACCTGGTGCGCACCATCCCCTCCGAGGGCTGCATCGTCCTGCCCACCCGCAGCGAGGCGCTGGAGCGCGTGCTGGCCCGGGGCAATTGGTCGCGGACGGTGCGCTTTGGCGCCGGCGGGACCTGGCAGGCCGGCCCGGCCGACGAAGAGGGCGCCTTCACGGTGTTGCGCGACGGCCACGACGTAGGCACGGTGCGCTGGACGCTGGGCGGCGAACACAATCGCATGAACGCCCTGGCGGCCCTGGCGGCCGCCGAGGACATCGGCGTGCCGGCGGCCGACGGCGTGGCGGCCCTGAGCCGCTTTGCCGGCGTGAAGCGGCGCATGGAAGTGCGCGGCACGGTCAACGGCGTGACGGTCTACGATGACTTCGCCCACCACCCGACCGCGATTGCGACCACCGTGGCCGGCCTGCGCCGCCAGGTCGGCGCGGCCCGCATCCTGGCCGTGCTGGAGCCGCGCTCGAACACCATGAAACTGGGCACCATGGCCGCCCGCCTGCCGCAGGCCCTGGCGGGCGCCGACCTGGTGTTCTGCTTCGGCGCCCACGAGGGCAAGCACGCCCTCGGATGGAACCCCGGCGAGGTGCTGGCGCCCTTGGGCGCGCGCGCCAGCAGCTACGATGACCTGGACGCCCTGGTCCGGGCCGTGAGCCAGGCCGCCCGCCCGGGCGATCACATCCTGGTCATGAGCAATGGCGGCTTTGGCGGCGTGCACGGCAAGCTGCTCGACGCCCTAGCCCGTCCCCATTAAGGCCGCCGCCATGCCTGACGCCAAGATCCTCTATCTGCACGGATTCCGCTCCTCGCCCGACTCGTTCAAGGCGCGGCTGATGGCCCAGGCCATGGCCGACCTGGGCCGGGAGCGCGACTGGGCCTGCCCGGCCCTGCCGGCCAGTCCGCGCGCGGCCGCCATCCTGGCGCGGGAGACGGCGCAGGCCCTGCTGGCCGGCGCGCCGCCGCGCCAGCTGACCGTCGTGGGCTCTTCGCTGGGGGGCTACTATGCCACCTGGCTGGCCGAAACGCTGGACTGCAAGGCGGTGCTGATCAACCCGGCCGTGAATGCGCCGCGCGACCTCGCCACCCAGGTGGGCGAACACACGATGTATCATTCTGCGGCGCCGTTCGTCTTTCTGCCCGAATATGTGCAGGAATTGCGCGAGCTGCATGTCCCCATCCTGACCCATCCGGAACGTTATTTCCTGCTCGCCGCCACCGGCGACGAAGTCCTGGACTGGCGCGAGATGTGCGAACGTTTCGAGGCTTGCCGGCAACGCATCATCCCGGGCAGCGACCACGGCGTATCCGACTTCGCGCAATGGATGCCGGAGGTGCTTGATTTTGCCCTGGGCGACCCCCACTGATTAAATTCCCGATATGCCAGGCCGCGGAGCGCCCCGGCCCGATGGACTGATATATGTACGTGTTTTACGAAGATGACGGCAGCTTCAAGGCCGGCAACATCCTGTCGGAGACTGACGCCAGCCTGCAGGTGGAGTCGGAGTCGGGCAAACGCAGCAAGATCAAGCGTGCCAACACGCTGTTCACCTTCGCCTCGCCCGAACCCGCCGCCCTGATGCGCGAGGCGGCCGCGCTGGCCGAGAGCATAGACCTGGCCTTTCTCTGGGAATGCGCGCCGCAGGAGGAATTCGACGCGCCCGCGTTGGCGGCGGAATATTTCGGCCACGCGCCCAGCGCGGTCGAACAGGCCGCCCTGCTGATGCGCCTGCATGGCGCGCCGGTCTACTTCCATCGGCGCGGCAAGGGCCGCTACCGCCCGGCGCCGCCCGACATCCTGCAGGCGGCCCTGGCCGCGCTCGAGAAGAAACAGCGCCAGGCCGAGCAGCAGGAGGCCTGGGTCGAGGACATGGCCCAGGGCAGGCTGCCCGAGGAAATCGGCCAGATGGCCGAAACCCTGCTGGTGCGCCCCGACAAGAACACCATGCAATGGAAGGCCCTGGACGCGGCCTGCGCGCGGCTGCAGAAAAGCCCCGAGCGGCTGCTGCTGGAGCTGGGCGCCTGGCCGCATGCCCTGGCCCTGCACAAGCGGCGTTTCATGGCGGTCAATTTCCCGCGCGGCGCGGGCTTTCCCGAGATCATCCTGCCCACGGTGGAGCGCGAGCTGCCGCTGGCCGACGCCGAGATCTATTCGGTCGACGATGTCACCACCACCGAGATCGACGACGCCCTGTCGGTGACCCGCCTGTCCGACGGCCGCGTGCGCGTGGGCATCCACGTCGCCGCCCCCGGGCTGTCGGTCACGCGCGGCAGCGACCTGGACAAGCTGGCGCGCCAGCGCCTGTCCACGGTCTATATGCCGGGCGACAAGATCCCCATGCAGCCGGACTCGGTCATCCAGACCTTTTCGCTGGACGCCGGCCGCGAAGTGCCCGCCCTCTCGCTCTATGTGACGGCCGACCCGGCCAGCGGCGAGATCATCGCCTCCGAGACCCGCATCGAACGCATCGTGGTGCGCGAGAACCTGCGCCACAACCAGCTCGACACCGAGGTGTCCGAGGCCGCCCTGGCCGATCCGGACGCCCCCCTGCCCTACGGCCATTGGCTGCGGCCCCTGTGGCAGCTGGCCCAGGCGCTGTCGGCGCGGCGCGACATCATCCGCGGCAAGCCGGAAAACAACTCCCGGGTGGAATACAGCTTCTACCTGGACGGCAACCCCGACGACCCCAACACCCCGGTGCGCCTGGTGCCGCGCCAGCGCAATGCGCCGCTGGACCGCATGGTGGCCGAATACATGATCCTGGCCAACAATCTGTGGGGCGGGCTGCTGCACCAGCATGGGGTGCCCGGCATCTACCGCTCGCAGCAGGCCGGCCGGGTGCGCATGAGCACCCAGGCCCTGCCGCACGAGGCCATCGGCGTGCCGCAGTACGCCTGGAGCACCTCGCCGCTGCGCCGCTACGTCGACCTGGTCAATCAATGGCAGCTGATCGCCGCCGTGGAGCATGGCGTCTCGGCCCGGCTGGTGGCGCCCTTCAAGCCCAAGGATGCCGATCTATTCGCCATCATCGGCGCCTTTGACGCGCAGTACGCCGCCTGGGCCGATTTCCAGAACGCCATGGAGCGCTACTGGTGCCTGCGCTGGCTGCGCCAGCAGAACATCAGCCGCAGCGTGGCCCACGTCCTGCGCGACGACCTGGTGCGCCTGGGCAATGCCCCCCTCGTGACCCGGGTGGGCGGCTTGCCCGAGCTGGAGCGCGGCGCGCCGGTCGAAATCGACATCATGGGCATGGACGAGCTGTCGCTCGAGCTGGACTGCCGCTACCTCGGCCCGGCCTAGCGCCGGCCTGGGCGAGGAGCGGACGGTTCCCCTAAAATGCTGTCGTGCACCGCTCCCTCCTCACCCCTCTCCAGGCGCCCGGCCAACGCTATCTGCCGATCGCCATCGCCATCTCGCTGCTGGTCCACGCGGGCCTGCTGGCCTGGCGCTTCACGGCGCCGCCGCTGCCGCGCGCGCCCCTCTCCAGCCTGGAGATCACACTGCTCAATGCGCATACCGACACGCCGCCGCCCCGCGCCCAGGTGCACGCCCAGGCCGCGGTGGACGGCGGCGGCAATGCCCGTTCGGGCGTGGCCAGCACGCCCATGCCGCGCACGGGCGAGTCGCCCGACACCATCGTGCTGCAGGCCATGCGCAAGCGCCAGGCCCAGCTCGAAGCCGAACAGACGCGCCTGCTGACCCAGCTCGAAGCCGAAGACCGGGCCGGCGCCGCGCGCGAGCCCGTGCACCCCTGGGATGAATCCCAGGCGCCGGGCGACAGCGTCGAGGACCAGGCCGGCATCGTGCAGAATGCCCAGGTCGCCACGCTGGCCAATCGCGTGCAGGCCTATAGCGCGCTGCCGCGCAAGACCTTCGTGGCGCCGGCCGCCCAGGCCTCGCCCTATGCCGCCTACCTGGACGCCTGGCGCACCCGCATCGAAACCATCGGCACCCAGCACTTCCCGGAAGAAGCGCGCGGACGCATCTACGGCACGCTGCGCATCACGGTCGGCATCCGCCGCGACGGCAGCCTGGCCGGCTTCGACATCGACCAGCCCTCGCCGCATGCCGTGCTCAACCAGGCCGCGCGGCGTATCGTGCAGATGGCCGCGCCCTTCGCCCCCTTCCCGCCCGAACTGGCCCGGGATACCGATGTGCTGGTCATCACGCGCACCTGGCATTTCGTCAACGATTCCCTGGAAACCTCCGCCCCATGACCCCCTCCCAGGTTCCCGCGCTGCAGCGCTACGCCGTCATCGGCAACCCCGTGGCGCACAGCCGCTCGCCGCAGATCCATGCGATGTTCGCCGAACAGACCCATATCGCCCTGGAATACGGGCGCCTGCCCGCGCCGCTGGACGGTTTCCGCGACACGGTCTGGAAGTTCTTCCTGGCCGGCGGCCGCGGCCTGAACGTCACGGTGCCCTTCAAGCAGGAAGCCTATGCGCTGGCGCATGACCATCTGTCGGCGCGCGCGCGCGTGGCCGGCGCGGTCAACACCCTGACCTGGCGCGACGGCATGCTGCATGGCTGCAACACCGACGGCGTGGGCCTGGTCGAAGACCTCAAGCGCCTGGGCGCCGCGCTGCAAGGCGCGCGCCTGCTGCTGGTGGGCGCCGGCGGCGCGGCGCGCGGCGTGCTGCAGCCGCTGGCCGAGACGGGCTGCGCCGAAATCCGCATCGTCAACCGCAACCCCGCGCGCGCGGCCGAGCTGGTCGCCGCCTGGCAGGCCAGCGGCATACACAGCAGCGCCCGCATGACCGCCGGGGGCCTGGCCGAGGCGGCCCGCAGCGGCGGCTGGAACGTCGTGATCAACGCCACCGCCAGCGGCCTGCTGGACGAGGCGCCGGCGCTGCCCGGGGAGCTGTATGCCCCCGATGCGCTGGCCTACGACATGGTCTACGGTCCCCGCCCCACGGCCTTCATGCGGCAGGCCACGGCCGACGGCGCGGCGCGCACCGCCGACGGACTGGGCATGCTGGTGGGCCAGGCGGCCGAGAGCTTTTTCATCTGGCACGGCAAGCGGCCCGATCCTTCCCCGGTGCTGACCGCGCTGCGCGCCGAGCTGCTGGCCGAGGACTAGGCGGCCCGCATGGCGCGCTCCCGTTCCTGGTTTCGCATCGTCACCGGCGCCATCATGGCGCTGCTGTGCCTGGTGCTCATCTATGAGCTGGCCATGTTCTCCATGGTGGTGTGGTACGCCTATCGCGATCCGGGCAGCAGCGCCATCATGCGCCAGGAACTCTCGCGCCTGCGCGAAACCGATCCCAAGGCCGAGCTGCGCTATACCTGGGTGCCCTACGATCGCATCAGCGCCTCGCTCAAGCGGGCCGTGGTGGCCTCCGAGGATGCCAATTTCACCGAGCACGACGGCGTCGAATGGGACGCCATACGCAAGGCCTGGGAATACAACCACGAGCAGCAGGCCCGGGGCCGCAGCAAAATGCGCGGCGGCTCGACCATCACCCAGCAATTGGCCAAGAACCTGTTCCTGTCCAGCTCGCGCAGCTATCTGCGCAAGGGACAGGAGCTGGTGCTTACCTATATGATCGAACACGTCATGCCCAAGGAGCGCATCCTGGAGCTCTACCTGAACGTGGCGGAATGGGGCGTGGGCGTATTCGGGGCCGAAGCGGCGGCGCGCCATTACTATGGCACGGGCGCGGCCAGCCTGGGAGCCGCGCAATCGGCCCGGCTGGCGGCCATGCTGCCCAATCCCCAGTACTACGACAAGCACCGGAACACCAGCTATCTCAATTCCCGCACGGCAACACTGTTGCGCCGGATGCGCATGGTGGACATTCCGTAACCCTTAACCGGCGGGACCGGTTCCATATTTGTTAAAGTTTTGTGTTTTACGCGCCCAGCGCCCTGAAGGTTTCTCGAGATTCATGCGTACAGCCCGCCGCTATCTGGCCCGCGAGATCTATCGCTCCTGCGCAGTGGTCCTTCTGGCCCTGCTGGGGCTGTTCACGTTCTTCGCCCTGGTCGATGACCTGGACAACGTGGGCGACAAATTCAGCATGCTGGCCCTGCTCTATATGCAGGCGCTGGCCCTGCCCACCCGCCTGTACGACCTGCTGCCCATCGGCCTGCTGATCGGCGCCATCCTGGCGCTGGCCGGCCTGGCGCAGCGCAATGAGCTGGTCATCCTGCGCGTGTCGGGCGTCAGCGGCATGCGGCTGATGCGCATGCTCTGGATCATCACCATCCCGCTGATGATAGGCGCGACCCTGCTCTCGGAGTACGTCACCCCCATCGCCGAGATCAAGAGCGGCGAAGCCGACCTCGTCTTCCGGGGCAAGGCCGGCGGCGGGCGCCTGAACAGCGGCTACTGGTTCAAGGAGCCGACGCGCGATGGCGGCACCCGCATCATCAATATCAAGACCCTGCTGGGCGACGGCCAGGTGCGCGACGTCACCCTGTACGAGTTCAAGCCCAACCAGCAGCTGGAGTCCCTGTCCACGGCCGCCACCGGCCAGTTCACCGAGGGCGACCTGGTCCTGACCGACGTGGTGCAGACGCGCATCGACGACAAGGCCGCCGAGGCCCTGGCCAACGCCAGGCCGCCCGCCACGCCGCCGGCCTCGGTGAACAAGCAGCCCAGCCTGCGCCTGGACACCACGCTCAGTGCCGAACGGCTGCTGGCCCGCGTGCTGACGCCCGAGCGCATGTCGGCCCTCACCCTGTTGGACTACATCGATTATCTGCACCACAACCAGCTGCAGGCCGATCGCCAGATCGTCGCCCTGTGGCGCAAGTTCGTCTATCCTTTCACCCTGCTGGTGATGATCACCATCGCCGCGCCGATCGCCTTCATGCAGACCCGCCGCGGCGGCGTCGGCGCCAAGGTCTTCATCGGCATCCTGATGGGCGTGGCCTTCTTCATGGTCAACCAGCTGGCCCTGAACGTCGGCATGCTCAGCCGCTGGCCGCCCTGGCTGACGGCCCTGGGCCCGAACGTCGCCGCCATGGTGCTCGCGCTCGGCGCGCTGGTCATGATGGAATACCGGCACGGGTTCACCCGTCACTCGCAACAACGCAAGGCTGCCTGACAGCAGCCCTTGCCTGGACCTCCTCAACGCGGAGATTAGCGTCGGCATGACGACTGGCAGCATCTGGATGATTGGCGATGTGCAGGGGTGCTGCACACCGCTGCAGCAATTATTGGCGCACCCCGATATCGCGTCCGACCCCGATTCGCGCTTCTGGTTTGCGGGCGATCTCGTCAACCGCGGCCCGGATTCGCTGGCGACCCTGAGGCGCATCATGGCGCTCGGCGACCGCGCCGTGGCCATCCTCGGCAACCACGACCTGCATCTGCTCGCCACGGCGGCGGGCGTGCGCAAGCCCTCGCGCTCGGACACGCTGGATGACATCCTGAATGCCCCGGACGCGGCGGAGCTGATCGACTGGCTGCGCCACCGGCCGCTGGCCCACTATGCGCACGAGCACCTGATGGTGCACGCGGGCGTGCTGGCCAAGTGGGATGTCAAGAAAACGCTGGCGCTGGCGGGCGAAGTGGAGGCCGCGCTGCGCGGCCCCAATTGGCAGAAAGCCCTGCAAAAGATGTATGGCAACGAGCCGGTCAACTGGAAGGAAGACCACAAGGGCGGCAAGCGCATGCGCGTCATCATCAACGCGCTCACGCGGATGCGCCTGTGCACGCCGGCCGGCCATATGGAATTCGCCACCAAGGTCGCCCCGGGCGCCTGGCCCAACGGCCTAGTGCCCTGGTTCGATGTGCCGCAGCGCGCCACGCGCGATGTGACCATTGTCTTTGGCCACTGGTCCACGCTGGGTCTGCTGATCCGGCCTCACCTGATCTGCCTGGACACGGGCTGCGTCTGGGGCGGCGCCCTGACCGCCATGCGGCTGCAGGACCGCAAGCTGGTGCAGATCAAGTGCAGCCAGTTCCAGGACCCGCTGTCCGAATAAGCCCTCAGAGCTGCGCCAGGATGGCCTCGCGCGCCAGGCGCGAGAGCTCCAGGCGCGTATAGGGCGTGCCGTCCTCGTGCAGGGTATGCACCGGCGGCAGGAACACCACTTCGACGGCCAGGCCGGTGGCGCCCAGCACGCGCCACAGATTGGCGACCAGCGTCTCCTCGCCGACAAAGGCCGCAAAGCCGCTGCGCTGGCCGTGATGCAGAAAGCGCAAGGCCACGGGCTGGATGTCCACGCCGGCGGCCCGGGCCGGCTCGAACAGGCTGGCATGGAAGGGCCGCAGCTCGAAGCCTTCGGTCGTCGTGCCCTCCGGAAACAGCCCCACGGCGTCGCCGCGCGCGAAACACTCGTGGATGGACTGCCCCATGGCATGCACGGCATGGCGCTGGCTGCGTTCGATGAACAGCGTCCCGGCGCCGGCGGCCAGCCAGCCGATCACCGGCCAGCCGCGGATCTCGCTCTTGGCGACGAAGGCGGTGGCGCGCACCGCATTGACCACGAAGATATCGATCCAGGAGACATGGTTGGCGGCCCAGAGGACGGCGCCCTTCAGGCGCGGCGCGCCCCGGATGATCAGGCTCACGCCGCACAGGCGCATCAGCCAGCGCGACCAGAAACGGTTGAGCGCCGCGCGCTGCCCGTTGGACAGGCATCGGTAGACCACGCTGACACAGAACAGCCCGAACAGCAGCCAGGGCAGCACCAGCATGGCCCGCAGGATAAAGCGCAAGAGCTTCAAGCCGGCATCTCCCAGAGTATGTTCCCGCCGATCAAGGTGGCGTGGACACGGCCGGGCAGCATCATACCCGCGAACGGCGTCTGCGCGCTGCCGCTGTGCATCCGCGCCACCAGGCGCTCTTCGTCCAGGTCCGCCAGGCAAAGATCGGCCGGCGCGCCCGGCGCCAGGCTGGGCGCGGGCAGGCCGAGCACGCGGGCCGGGCCCAGCGTGACGCAGGCCAGCGCCCGCGCGGGGGCCAGGCCGCGCGCGCGGGCCCATTTGAGCGCCAGCGGCAGCAGCAGTTCCACGCCGCTGGCGCCAGGCGCCGTCTGCGCGAAAGGCCCGGCCTTCTCGGCCGCGCCCAGGGGACGATGGTCGGAGCACAGGGCGTCCAGCGTGCCGTCGGCCAGGGCCTGGGCGATGGCCTCGCGGTCGCGCTGGCCGCGCAAGGGCGGGCGCAGATGGCAGCGGCTGTCATAGAAACCGATGTCCAGGTCCGTCAGGTGCAGATGATGGATGGACGCATCGGCCGTCACGGGCAGGCCTTCGGCGCGCGCGGCCCGCAGCAAGGCGATCCCGGCGGCGCTGGACAGCCGGCACAGATGCAGGCGCGCCCCGGTGGCGCGCTGCAAGGTGAACAAGGTATGCAAGGCCAGGACTTCGGCCTGCTCCGGAATGCCCGGCAGGCCCAGCCGGGTCGCGTAGGCGCCGGCCGCCATCACCCCGCCCGCGGCCAGCCCGGCATCCTCGGGACGCAGCCACAGGGTGGCGCCGAGGTCGGCCGCGTATTGCATGGCGCGCCACAGCAGGGCGCTGCCCGGCAAGGGCGCATCGCCCTGGGCAATGCCGGCGCAGCCTTCGTCCAGCAAACCGGCCATGGCCGACAGCCGGCCCGACGCATCCAGCATGGGGCCCAGGCGCAGCCCCCGGGGCATGTCCGGGCCCCGCGGGACATCGCCGGGCAGCGCCAGGCGGACCACGCCGCCGGACAGGGCCGCGCGGCCTTCCCGCCGCGGGTCCGCGCCCAGCCGCGCCGCCAGATCGGTCAAGCCCGGCAAGACCGCCAGGCCGCCGGCCTCGATCACGCGCTCGGCCTGGAAACCGGCCGGCGCCTGGCCGCGGGCGACGATGCGCCCTTCGGCCAGAAAGAGATCCGCGACCTCGTCGCGTCCGTCGAGCGGATCGAGATTGCGGGCCGCGCGGATATGGATTCTCATGGCGCCCCCGCGGCAAGCTGGCGGAATACCGCCATCGATACGGCCTGCAGGCGCCGGCTATCCGGCGGCCCGAGCCGCAGCACGCCGGGCGCGCCCGCCCCCAGCGTCCAGCGGCGCGCATAGTCTTCGGCCGACGGCAGCAGCGGCAGCGCCGCCTCGCCCAGGCCGAGATCCACCACGACATCGGCGCCATCGACGGCCTCGTCCAGGGATTCGCAGGCGCGCACACCCAATTGCGGCAGGCCTTCGGGAAGCAAGGCCCGAGGGCCGGCGGCGCGCAGTTCGGGCGCGCCCAGCGTGGTCAAGGCGTGCGCCAGCGAGCGGCCGCGCCCCGAATGCGCGAAATCGCCGATGAACGCCACCCGCAACGCCGTGAAGCCGCCCTTGGCCTGGCGGATCGCCTGCAGATCGGCCAGGGCGGTCAAGGGCCGCGCATGCCAGCCATCGCCGGCGTTGAGCACGCGAGGCAGGCGGGCCGCCAGCGCATGGGCCGCCCCGCTGGCATGGTGGCGCAGCACATGGATATCGGCCTGGCTGACGGCCGGCGGCGCGGACAGCCGGCGCGTGGCCGCGCCCAGGGCGAGCGCCGCCTGCTCCAGGGCCTGGATGGCGGCGCCGTCCGGACCGATCAGGCAGACTTCGCGGCCGGCCAGCGCGGCGCCGCCGCCGTGCGAGTCCAGCAAGGACTCCAGCAAGCGCTTGGACAGGCCTTCGGTGGACAGGAAATGCAGCAGCTCGCCGCGCGGGCTCAATTGCGGATTGAACATACGCTTCAGGGCAGACGGTCGAGATAGCGCTGCAGGATGATGGCCGCCGCCATGGCGTCGTCGGGCGCATGGCTGCCCAGCTGCGCCTGGGCCTCCATGCTGGATCCGCGCTCATCGACCAGCTCCACGTCCAGGCCGAAGCGGCCATGCAGCTGATTGGCAAAGCGCCGGCAGCGCTGGGTGGCGGGCTGCTCGCCGCCATCGGCGGCCAGGGCCAGGCCCACCACCACGCGCTGGGGCTGCCATTCCTGGAGCAACTGCCCGATACGGCCGAAGCGTTCGTCGCGGCGCTCGGAGAAGATGATCTCCAGCGGCCGCGCCTGGCGGGTCAGCGTATTGCCGATCGCGATGCCGATTTTCTTTTCGCCGAAATCAAAGGCCAGCAGGGTTTCCTCAGGCATGGCCGGCTTCGCCGGCCAGCATCGCCGGATCGATTCCCAGGAGCTTCATGGCGGCGGGATAACGGTCTTCGGCCGGCACCTCGAAGATGACGGCGGGATCGGCGGCGACATTGAGCCAGGCGTTCTGGCTCATTTCGCTCTCCAGTTGGCCGGCGCCCCAGCCGGCATAGCCCAGGGTCACGAGCATGCGCGCCGGGCCATTGCCGTCGGCCACCGCCTGCAGCACATCGCGCGAGGTGGTCAGGGCCAGTTCGCCCAGCTTGATGCTGGAGCTGTAGTCGCCGGCCGGCGCGTGCAGCACAAAGCCGCGGTCGGTTTGCACCGGACCGCCGAAAAAGACTTTTTCGTCGCCGACCGGGCCGATCTCCAGCTTGAGGTCGATGCGCTCGAACAGCGAGGCCAGCGTGAGATCGGTGGGCCGGTTGATGACCAGCCCCAGGGCGCCGCGGGCGGTATGCTCGCAGATGTAGATCACGGTGCCGGCCAGGTTTTCGTCGACCATGCCGGGCATGGCCATCAGGAACTGATTGGAAAAATCAGTGGGCAACGCGCCCGCGTCGGCCTCGGAATGCGGAATGTCGGTCATGGCGGTCTCCAAAACCTGTGAGGGGCGGCCAGCCAGGCCGCCTGATAGGCCGAGGACCGGATCAGATTTCCATCAGCTCGAAGTCTTCCTTGCGGGCGCCGCATTCGGGACAGACCCAGTTGGGGGGCACATCCTCCCAACGGGTGCCCGGGGCGATACCCTCGTCCGGCAGACCGGCCTCTTCATCATAGACCCAGCCACAGATAAGACACATCCAAGTACGCATAGTTCTCTCTAGTTCCCATGGCGCCCCACCCCCCTCCGGGGGCAAAGCGCGAATCGCATCCATTAGAATGGGCATATCTTACCGAAACCCCGTCAGGATGCCGTCTGATGCAGAGCAAAGAAAGCATCCCTCCCCGTGCCGCCCAGCCCTCCGTGACCGCTGTTACTCCCCCTCTCGTACTGATTCTGGGTCCCCTGGATCCCACCGGCGCCGATGGCCTGCCGGCCGATGCCGTGACCTGCGCGCAATTGGGCTGTCATGGCCTGGCATCCGTCACCGCATTGACGGTGCAGGACACCGCCGGCATCGAGGACATCCACCCCGTGTCGCCCGATCTGCTCGACGACCAGGCGCGCTGCCTGCTCGAAGACATGCCGGTGCAGGCGATCAAGGTGGGCGGCATGTTCTCGCCCGAGATCGCCAGCGTGGTCGCCCAGCTGGCCGCCGACTACAGCCAGGTGCCGCTGGTGCTGCACCTGGGGCCGCGCGCGCCCACGCCGCAGGACGCGGTCGAACAGGATGACGCCGAGGAACTGCTGGCCGCCACGCTGGAACTCGTGCTGCCCCAGACGGATCTGGTGGTGGTCGAGCATATGCGCCTGGCGCAATGGCAGTCCGATGGCAGTATCGACACCTCGGGCTCGCCCTCGCCCGCCCATGCCCTGCTGGCCGGCGGCGCCCAATGGGCCCTGGTGCTGGGCAGCCCGCTGCGCCCGGGCCACGCGGCCAATGTGCTGGTGGGCCAGGACGGCAGCAGTTTCACCTGGGCCTGGCAGGCGCCGCCGGCCCGCAGCGGCGACACCGGCGGCCTGTTGGCCGCGGCCGCCGCCGCCCTGCTGGCCGCCGGCCGCGAGATGCCCGCCGCGGTCGAACAGGCCCTGGCGCATGCCGAGCAAGGCCTGGCCGCCAGCTTCACGGCCGGCATGGGCCGTCCGCTTCCCAACCGCCTGCCCCGGCCATGACCCAGACCCGCTTCCCCATCGGCCTGTATGGCGTGACGCCCGAATGGGATGACACGGCGCGCCTGCTGGACGCCGTGCGCCAGGCCGCCGCCGGCGGCATGCGCGCCCTGCAGCTGCGCCGCAAGCAGCTCTCGCGCGCGCAACGCCTGGCGCAGGCGCGCGAACTCGCCCCGCTGTGCCGCGAACTGGGCGTGGTCTTCCTGGTCAACGACGATTGGCGGACCGCCCTGGAAGCGGGCGCCGACGGCGCCCACCTGGGGCGCGACGATGCCTCGCTGGCCGAGGTGCGCGCCGCCGCTCCCGGCCTGATCCTCGGCGTGTCCTGCTATGCGGACCTGGCGCGCGCGCGCGAGCTGCTGGCCCAGGGCGCCGACTACATCGCCTTCGGCGCGGTCTTCCCCTCGTCCACCAAGCCGCAGGCCGTGCGCGCGCCGCTCGCCCTGCTGGCCGAGGCGGCCGCCCTGGCGCGCGGCCAGGCCGCGCCGCGGCCGGCCGTGGTGGCCATCGGCGGCATCACGCCGGCCAATGCCGGGCAGGTCGCCGCCGCCGGCGCCGACAGCATCGCCGTCATCACCGGCCTCTTCGAGGCCCCCGACATCCGCGCCGCGGCCCAGGCCTGCGCCGCGCCCTTCCCTTCTTTCCAAGCCTAGAGAGCCATGTCCCGAAACGCTGAACTCTTCGAACGCGCCTGCCGCAGCATTCCCGGCGGCGTCAATTCGCCCGTGCGTGCTTTCCGTTCGGTGGGCGGCACCCCGCGCTTCATCAAGCGCGCGCTGGGTCCGCACATCTGGGACGCCGAAGGCAAGCAGTACATCGACTACATCGGCTCCTGGGGTCCGGCCATCCTGGGCCATGCCCATCCCGAAGTGGTGCGCGCCGTGCAGGACGCCGCCACCGGCGGCCTGTCCTTCGGCGCGCCGACCGAGGCCGAGATCGAACTGGCCGAGCTGCTGATCGAGCGCCTGCCCTCCATGGAACAGGTGCGCCTGGTCAGCTCCGGCACCGAGGCCACCATGACGGCCATCCGCCTGGCCAGGGGCGCGACCGGCCGCAACAAGATCATCAAATTCGAGGGCTGCTATCACGGCCACTCCGACAGCCTGCTGGTCAAGGCCGGCTCGGGCCTGCTGACCCTGGGCAATCCCAGTTCGGCCGGGGTGCCGCCGGAGTTCGTCTCCCACACCATCACTCTGGACTACAACAACCTGCCCGCGGTGCAGACGGCCTTCGCCGAGCACGGCGCCGACATCGCCTGCGTGATCGTCGAGCCGGTCGCCGGCAACATGAACCTCATCAAGCCGGCCGCCGGCTTTCTCGAAGGCCTGCGCGAGCTGTGCACCCGCCACGGCAGCGTGCTGATCTTCGACGAGGTCATGACGGGCTTTCGCGTCGGCCCCCAGGGCGTGCAGGGCCTCACGGGCATCAAGCCCGACCTGACGACGCTGGCCAAGGTCATCGGCGGCGGCATGCCGGTGGGCGCCTTCGGCGGCAGCGCCGAGCTGATGCGCCACATCGCCCCCCTGGGCGGCGTCTACCAGGCCGGCACCCTGTCGGGCAATCCGGTGGCCGTGGCCGCCGGCCTGGCCACCATGCGCCTGATCGGCCAGCCCGGCTTCTACGAAGACCTGTCGGCCCGCACCCAGCGCCTCGCCCTGGGCCTGGCCGAACGCGCCCGCGCCGCCGGCCTGCCTTTCAGCGCCGACGCCATCGGCGGCATGTTCGGCCTGTACTTCATGCCGCGCGTGCCCACCACCTTCGCCGAAGTCTCCACCGCCGACACCGGGGCCTTCAAGCGCTTCTTCCATGCCATGCTGGACCGCGGCGTGCACTTCGCGCCCTCGGCCTTCGAAGCCGGCTTTGTCTCGGCCGCGCATGACGACGCCACGCTGCAGGCCACCCTCGATCACGCCGAGGAGGTCTTCAAGCTGCTGCGGCAGCCGGCCTGACCGCGCCCGCGCACGCCCGCCCGCGCCCCCGCAAACCGCGGGGGCGTTTTTTTTTGTCTGGAATCAGTGACATAGCCTGGGGAAACCCGTAAGAAAAAGAACTCCCTCGGCCGCCTAAATATCGCTTAATATGTCTCGGTATTTCTAGTTATTACTTAGCGATAGAGCGCTCATCCCCCCAAGCGCCGGGTCAGGAGCCAGCGCCACAGAGGGAAAAGCATGCCGCCTGTCGAAGAAGCGTTCCGGCTTGTGCTGGACGAGAACACCTGCGCCCTGATCGCCAGCTACACCCCCGAAGGAGAGGAAGGCGAGCCGCCATCCTGGGAGACGCTGGCCGCCGCCGTCCAGGCCCAGGGCTGGGGAACGGACGTGCTGGACCAGACCAGCGCGGTGAACTTCATCGAAGCCTGCCGCGAGGCCGGCGAACCCGTGCTGGCCTCCGTGGGCGAAGTGCGCGACGGCGGCTTTGAGCTGGAGATCTCGCCCGACCGCATGGCGGTGGTGCTGTCGGTCAGTCCGCCGCGCGGCGGCCGCCGCGTCGCGCTGGCCGATGTGCAGGCCCAGCTGATCGAGGTCGGCGTGGTCTATGGCGTGCGCGACGACGCCATCCTGAGCGCGGTCTCCGACCGGCGCACCAACACGGCCATCATCGCCCAGGGCACCCCGCCCACCCTGGGCACGCCCGCCAGTTTCGAAAGCCTGCTGGATGCGCTGAAGATCCGCCAGCAGGAGGACGACGACAATGCCGTGGTCGATTACCGCGAACTGGGCAACCTGACCCTGGTGGCGCCCGGCACGCCGCTCATGCGCCGCATCCCGGCGGTGCAGGGCAAGCCCGGCCTGAACGTGCTGGGCGAAGCCGTGCCGCCCGCGCACGTGGTGGACACGCCCTTTGCCAGCAACCTGACCGGCGTGGCCGTCGACGAGCACGATCCCTGTCTGTTGCGCGCCGCCAGCGCCGGCTCGCCCATGGTCGTGCCCCAGGGCGTGCTGGTGAACTCGCTGGTGGAGGTGGACCGCGTGGACCTGTCCACGGGCAATATCAATTTCGACGGCACGCTCAAGGTGCGCGGCGACATCACCGCCGGCATGGAAGTCCGCGTCTCCGGCGATGTGGTGGTCAGCGGCACCATCGAGGCCGCCCATGTGCATGCCGGCGGCAATATCAGCGTCAACGGCGGCATCATCGGCATGGCCGAACTCAAGCAGACCGGGGCGCGCGGAATGGCCAACCCCTCGCAACCCGCCCAGACCCGCACCGCGCAGATCACCGCGGGCGGCTCGGTCAAGGCGCGCTTCATCGAAAATGCGGTGGTCAACGCCGACAAGAATATCGCCGCCGAACGCGAAGTCCGCCAGAGCCGTCTCTATGCCGGCGAAAGCGTGACGGTCGGCCCGCCCAAGTCCAACCAGGGGGCGATCACCGGCGGCGAGGTCCATGCCACCAAATCGGTCAATGCCGGCACCATCGGATCGCTGGCGGCCGTGCCGACCCTGATCTGCGTGGGCCTGCATCCGCACGCCGAGGCCAAGCGCGCCGCGCTGCTGCAACGCCGCAACAGCCTGCAGGACGAGAAGGGCAAGCTGGAGAAACTCATCGTCTTCCTGCACAACAACCCGAGCCGCAATGTCAACGGCATGAGCGACCGGGCGCGGGCGACGCACGCGCGCGTGGCCAGCGACCTGAACCTGCTGCAGGCCGAAGAAGAGCGCCTGGACGAGCAGCTGCAACCCCAGGACAATGCCACTATCGTGGCGCTCAAGCGCTTCCATGGCGGCGTCACCCTGCGGGTCAGCGGCAAGGTGCTGGACATCATTGAGGAGCAGCCCGCCGGGCGGGCCGTGCTCGATGCCGAGGCCGGCCAGGCGGTGATCCGCTGACGGCCGCGGCGCGGGCTCAGCCCGCCACCACCGCCGTCACCTCGATCTCCACCTTGGCGCGGTCCTCCACCAGGTCGGCCACTTCCACGGCGGTCATGGCCGGAAAATAACGGCCTATCACTTCGCGGTAATGCCGGCCGATCTCGGGATAGGCGGCGACGTATTCCTGCTTGCTCTTGACATACCAGGTCATGCGCGCGATGTGCTGCGGACCCGCGCCGCCTTCCTTCAGGATGGCGACGATGTTCTCCAGCGTCTGGCGCACCTGCAGCGCGAAATCATCGGTCTCGAATTGCTGCTGGCCGTTCCAGCCGATCTGCCCGCCCACGAAAAGCAGGCGCGAGCCGGCCGTCATCTCGGTCATCATGCCGTTGGAATAGCCACGCGGCGCCAGCCAGTCCGGCGGTTGCAAAATCTTCATAGCGTTCTCATCCTTTTGTATTAAGCCCGCGCCGGCAGCAGGAAGTCCTGCATGCGCGCGCGCAAATCATCGGGCAGCGCCGTGGCGCGCATCCCGGCCAGATCGACCGTGACAATGGTCACGACCGCGACCAGCCGGACCTGCCCGTCCTCCCCCTCGAACCGCACTTCGGCCTGGAAAGACGCGCCGCCGATGCGCCGCAGCTCCAGCACCTGCCGCAGCCGCTCCCGCCAGCGGCTGGGACGCTTGAAATCGCATTGCACCGAAGCGGTGGGCGTGCCGATGCCGCGTTCGGTGTGCAGGGTATGGAAAGACAGCCCCAGGCCCTTGTCGAACCATTCTTCGACAAAGTCATTGATCATCTCGAAATAGCGCGGGTAGAACACGATGCCGGCCGGGTCGCAATGCCGGAAACGGACCTCCACTTCGCTGACGAAGGGCTGGGCCATCAGCGTCCTCCCGACGCCAGCTGGCGCAGCACGAAGCGCTGCAGCTTGCCGGTCTCGGTGCGCGGCAGGGTCGCCACGAACTTGACCACGCGCGGATACTTGTAGGGCGCGATGCTTTCCTTGACATAGGTCTGCAGCGCGGCGGCCAGCTGCGGCGCCGGCTCGAAGCCGGGCTTGAGCACGACATAGGCCGCCACCACCTGGCCGCGCTCTTCATCGGGCATGCCGACCACGCCGCACTCGGCCACCGCCTCATGGCGCAAGAGCGCGTCCTCGACCTCGGGTCCAGCGATGTTGTAGCCGGCCGAGATGATCATATCGTCGTTGCGGGCCTGGTAATACAGATAGCCGTCGGCATCCTGCACAAAGGTGTCGCCGGGCAGGTTCCAGCCTTGCTGCACGAATTTCGCCTGGCGCGGATCGGCCAGATAGCGGCAGCCGGTGGGCCCCTTGACGGCCAGGCGCCCGGGCGTGCCGTGGGGCACGGGCCGCATGTCGTCGTCGACCACCCGGGCGACATAGCCCGGCACCACCTTGCCGATGGCGCCGCGGCGCACCGACTCGGGCGGGCTGGACACAAAGACGTGGATCATCTCGGTGCCGCCGATGCCGTCTATCATCTCGATGCCGGTGGACTGCTTCCAGAGCTGGCGCGTCGCATCCGGCAAGGCTTCGCCCGCCGACACGCTTTTCTTCAGGCTGTCCAGGCGGAAGCGGCCGGCCATGGGCGCCATCTGCCGGTAAAAGGTCGGCGCCGTGAAGACGATGGTGGCCCGGAAATCCTGGATCAGCTGCAGCAGGGACTCGGGCGTGAGCTTTTCGGCCAGCACGGTGCTGGCGCCCACCCTCAGGGGAAAACACAACAGGCCGCCCAGGCCGAAGGTGAAGGCCAAGGGCGGCGTGCCGCAGAAGACGTCGTCCGGGCCGGGCTTGATCACATGGCGCGGAAACAGATCGCACATGGCCAGCACATCGCGGTGGAAATGCATGCAGCCCTTGGGCGCGCCGGTGGTGCCGCTGGTGAAGGCGATCAGGCAGACATCGTCGGCCGAGGTATCGCAGGCCTCGAAGTCGTCCGGCTTGTCCGCGGCCAGCCGGTCCAGCGAGCCGGGCCCGTCATCGTTGAACAGCATGATCTGCCCGAGCGTGGGGCAGAAATACTGGCCATCGCCGTCCTGGCAGTCCAGGGCCTCGTCCTTCAGGCGCACATCGCAGAGCATGGCCTGCACCTCGGCCTTGTCGATGATCTGCTTGAGCTCCTTGGCGCGCAGCAGCGGCATGGTCGGCACGGTCACCAGGCCGGCCTTGATGGCGCCCAGCCAGGCCGCCGCCATCATGGGATTGTTGGGGCCGCGCAGCAGGATGCGATTGCCCGGCGCCAGCTTCATGTCCTCGACGAGCACGCGGGCGATGCGATTGCTCAAGGCCTGCAGGCCGGCATAGCTCATGCTGCCCTGCCCGCCCCGGTCGGGCCAGCGCAGCGCGATGCGCTCCCCGCCGCCCTGGCGCACCATGGCGTCGACCAGTTCGACGGCGCAGTTCAGCCGCGCCGGGTAGGCGGTATCGGGCCCGTCCAGCAGCAGCTCGGGCCACTGCCCGGCGGGCGGCAGGTTGTCGCGGGCGAAAGTGTCCCTGTGCGCGGATGCTTCCATGGTGTTCCCCTGTCGCTATAGGTGATCAGTTTTTCAACAATTCCCGGGCAATGATCAACTTCTGCACTTCGGTGGCGCCTTCGTAGATACGCAGCGCTCTGATTTCTCGATACAGCTTCTCGACCGGCTGGCCGCTCACCACGCCGGCGCCGCCGAACATCTGCAGGGCGCGGTCTATCACCTGCTGGGCGGACTCGGTGGCCGCCATCTTGGCCATGGCGGCCTCGCGCGTGCTGCGCTCGCGCTTGACATCGCGCGTCCAGGCGGCGCGATAGGTCAGCAACGCGGCGCTGTCGATCGCGCAGGCCATATCGCCCAGCGCGGCCTGCGTCAGCTGCAGATCGGCCAGCGTCTGGCCGAACATGCGCCGCGTACGCGCGCGCGCCAGGCCCTCGTCCAGGGCGCGACGGGCAAAGCCCAGGGCGGCGGCCGCCACGGAGGCGCGGAAGATGTCCAGCGTCATCATGGCCAGCTTGAAGCCCTGCCCGGCCTCGCCCAGGCGCTGGCTGGCCGGAATGCGGCATGCTTCAAAGGACAAGGTGGCCAGGGGATGGGGCGCCATCAGGTCGATGCGCTCGGCAATGCGCAGGCCCGGCGTATCCGCGTCGACCACGAAGGCGCTGATGCCGCGCGCGCCCGGCGCCTCGCCCGTGCGGGCGAAGACGCAATAGAAATCGGCGATGCCGCCGTTGGAGATCCAGGTCTTGCTGCCGTCCAGCACATAGCTGTCGCCGTCCAGGCGCGCCGAGCACTGCATGGCGGCCACATCCGAACCGGCCTCGGGCTCGGAGAGCGCGAAGGCGGCGATGGCCTCGCCGCGCGCCACGCGCGGCAGATAGCGCGCGCGCAGCTCGGGCGAGCCCATCAGGGAAATCGCGCCGCTGCCCAGGCCCTGCATGGCCAGCGCGAAGTCGGCCAGGCCTTCATGGCGGGCCAGGGTCTCGCGCAGAATGCACACGGCGCGCGAATCGATTTCCGGCAGCTTGCCGCCCCAGATCCCGTCGGGCCCGACGGGCACGCAATAGCGCAGCCAGCCGCCCTTGCCCAGCGCTGCCACCAGCTGGCGGCAGGCCGCGTCCGTATCGTGATGGTCGATGCGGGGCAGCTCGCGCGCGCACCAGTCCTCCAGCTCGCGGGCGAGTTCGCCATGCCAGGGCTCGAAAAACGGCCAATCCAGCCAGGAAACATCATGCATGGCTCAGTCTCCTTCGAACACCGGCTTGCGCTTATCCACGAAAGCGTCGTAGGCGCGGCGGAAATCGCGTGTCTGCATGCAGATAGCCTGCGCTTCGGCCTCGGCCTCGATGGCCTCGTCCAGGCCCATATTCCACTCCTGATGCAGGAGTTTCTTGGTCATGCCATGGGCGAAGGTCGGGCCGGCCGCCACCTGGGCGGCCAGCTGCGCGGCCGCGCCGGCCAGCTCGGCCGATTCGTGCAGGGCATTGAAAAATCCCCAGGCCAGTCCTTCTTCGGCGCTCATGGCGCGGCCGGTGTAGAGCAGTTCGGAGGCCCGGCCCTGGCCGATGGTGCGCGGCAGCAGCGTGCAGGCGCCCATGTCGGCGCCAGCCAGTCCCACGCGGGTGAACAGAAAGGCCGTGCGCGCCGCCGGCGTGCCAAGACGCATATCCGAGGCCAGGGCCATCATGGCGCCGGCGCCGGCGCACACGCCATCGACCGCCGCCACGATGGGCTGCGGGCAGGCGCGCATGGCCTTGACCAGATCGCCGGTCATGCGCGTGAAATCCAGCAGCTCGGGCATGCTCATGCGCGTGAGCGGCCCGATGATTTCGTGCACGTCGCCGCCCGAGCAGAAATTGCCGCCCGCGCCGGTGATCAGCACCACCTTGATATCGGTGGCATACACCAGGCCGCGGAACAGATCGCGCAGCTCGGCATAGGAGTCGAAGGTCAGCGGATTCTTGCGCTCGGGCCGGTTCAGCGTGATGGTGGCCACCTTGCCGTCGGCGCTCGTCTCCCACAGGAAATGCCGCGGCCGGTAGCCGGCCCAGGGCTGTTTGTGATGCTTCATGCTGTGCGTTTCCTGACTCATGCTGTCTCCTTTTTGCTCAGGCGGCGGCTTCGCCGCCATCCACCGCGATGGCTTGCCCGTTGACCGAGGCGCTGGCCGGCAGGGCCAGCCAGGCCACGGTATCGGCGACCTCGGCGGCCGACACCAGGCGACCCTGGGGATTGCGTTCGGCCAGCCGCGCGCGGGCCGCGGCTTCGTCCATGCCGGTTTTTTTCATGATGTTGTCCACGGCCTCGCGCACGATGTCCGTCTCGGTATAGCCGGGGCAGACCGCATTGACCGTGATGCCCTTGCGGGCCACTTCCTGCGCCAGCGCGCGGGTCAGGCCCACCACCCCGTGCTTGGCCGCGCAATAGGCCGAGACATAGGCATAACCGATCAGGCCGGCGGTGCTGGCCACATTGATGACTCGCCCCCAGCCGCCTTGCAGCATGTCGGGCAGCGCCGCCTGGGTGCAATGGAAGGTGCCGCTCAGATTGACTTGCAGCATCTGCTCCCAGAGCTGGGCCGAGGTCCGGTCGAAGCGCTCGCTCAGGGCCTGCCCGGCGTTATTGACCAGGATCTGGATCGGGCCGCGCGCCGCGCGCGCGGTCTCGAAGGCCTCGGCCACCTCCGCGGCCTGGGCGATATCGGCCGCGGCCACGCCCACCGTGATGCCCTCGCCGGCCAGGCTCAGGCGCGCCGCCTCCAGGGTCTGGATATTGCGTCCCAGCAGCGTCACCGCGGCGCCCCGGCCGGCCAGCGCGCGGGCGCAGGCCAGGCCGATGCCGCGCGCCCCGCCGGTCACCAGGGCATGGCGGCCCTGCAGCTCAGGAAACGGCGTCATTTCACGTCCTGTTGCGCCATGCTGGCGGCGCGTTCGAAATTGGTTTCCAGCTGGCGCTTGCCGGCCATATAGGGCTGCGGCCAGGCGATATCGCGATAGCCCACGCGGGCGGTCTCGCGCAGCGTCCAGGCCGCGTCAGCCAGGTGCGGGCGCGCCAGCGCGCACAGATCGGCCCGGCCCGAGGCAATGATGCCGTTGGCGTGATCGGCCTCGAAGATCGCCCCGACGGCGATGGTCGGGATGCCGGCCTCATTGCGCACCCGGTCGGCAAACGGCGTCTGGTACATGCGGCCGTAGACCGGCTTCTGATCGGGGCTGACCTGCCCGGACGAACAATCGATCATGTCGGCGCCGGCCTCCTTGAAGCGGCGGGCGATCTCCACCGCCGCATCCGCGTCGATGCCGCCCTCGACCCAGTCATGCGCCGAAATACGCACCGAAATGGGTTTGTCCGCCGGCCAGACCTCGCGCACCGCGCGAAACACTTCCAGCGGATAGCGCAGGCGGTTTTCCAGGCTGCCGCCATACTCGTCGCCGCGCTGGTTGGTGACGGGCGAGATAAAGCTGGACAGCAGATAGCCGTGGGCGCAATGCAGTTCCAGCCAGTCAAAGCCGGCCGTCGCGGCGCGCGCCGCGGCCGCCGCGAACTCGTCCCGCACGCGGTCCATGTCGGCCCGCGTCATTTCGCGCGGCACCTGCGAGACCCCCGGCAGATAGGGCAGCGGCGAAGCCGACAGCAACGGCCAGTTGCCCTCCGGCAAGGGATGATCGATGCGCTGCCAGCCCAGCTGGGTCGAGCCCTTGCGTCCGGCATGGCCCAGCTGGATGCCGATGCGCGCCGGGCTGTTGGCGTGCACGAAATCCACGATGCGCGTGAAGGCGCGGGTCTGGTCCTCGTTCCACAGGCCCGGGCAGCCCGGGGTGATGCGGCCATCCGGCGAAGGGCAGGTCATCTCGACCATGACCAGGCCGGCGCCGCCCAGGGCGCGCGCGCCCAGGTGCACCAGGTGGAAATCGCCCGGCACCCCGTCCTCGCAGGAGTACATGGCCATGGGCGAGACCACGATGCGGTTGGGCAAGGTGACCGAGCGCGCCCGGTAAGGGGTCAGCATGGGCAGCGGCGGACGCGCCCCGCCGCGCGCCGGCAGCCCGCCCTGCTCGGCCAGCCAGCCCTCATAGCCTTGCAGCCACTGCGGATCGCGCAGGCGCAGGTTCTCGTGCGAGATCCGCTGGGAGCGCGTCAGCAGCGAATAGGCGAACTGCTCGGGCGGCAGGTCCGCGTAGCGCGCCACATTCTCGAACCATTCGGTCGAATTGCGCGCCGCGTTCTGGATCTTGAGCACCTCGACGCTGCGCACGGCCTCATATTGCTTGAGCGCGCCGGGCAGGTTGCCGGGCGAAGCGTCCACGCAACGGGCCAGCTCGATGGCGTCCTCGAGCGCCAGCTTGGTGCCCGAGCCGATGGAGAAATGGGCGGTATGCGCCGCATCGCCCATGAGGACCACGGGCACATCGCGCAGGCCGCGCGCGGTCTCCAGCGTGTTCCAGTGCACCCAGGTGTCGCAGATGACGCGCGGGAAGCGGATCCAGATCGCCGAACCGCGCAGATGCGAAGCGTTGCTCATCAAGGGATGGCCATCCAGCCAGGGGGCAAACAGCTTCTCGCAATAGGCGATGCCCTCCTCCTGGCTCATGCGCTCGATGCCCGCGGCCTGCCAGGTCTCTTCGGGCGTCTCCACGATGAAGGTCGACAGGCCGTCCTCGAAGCGATAGGCATGCGCCTGGAACCAGCCGTGCTCGGTCTGGACGAAGGCGAAGGTGAAGGCGTCGAAGACCTTGCGGGTGCCCAGCCAGACGAAGCGGCAGCGCCGCTGATCGATGTCGGGCTGGAAGGTGGCGGCGTAGCGGCCGCGCACCTGGCTGTTGATGCCGTCCGAAGCGATGACCAGGTCGGCGTCGTACTGGCGCGCGATCTCCTGGTCGTCTTGAACAAAGGTCTCGAAGACCAGCTTGACGCCGACTTCTTCGCAGCGCGCCTGCAGGATGTTGAGCAGGCGCTTGCGGCCGATGCCGATGAAGCCGTGGCCGCCGCTGCGCATCGTGCGGCCCTTGAAATGGATGTCGATGTCGTCCCAGTGATTGAAGGCCTCGCCTATGGTCCGCGCCGACACCGGATCGGCCTGGCGCAGATTCTCCATCGTGGCGTCGGAGAACACCACGCCCCAGCCAAAGGTGTCGTAGGGCCGGTTGCGCTCGATCACGGTGACGTCATTGTCAGGATGGCGCAGCTTCATCAGCAGGCCGAAATACAGGCCGGCGGGCCCGCCACCGATGCACACGATCTTCATTGCTTCTCGCTCCTTACGACCTGGCCTGCCGCGATAGACTTTAGACCTTGATAGTTTAGGCTTGAAATATATACCGTAAACGGCAGGCCGCGCCAATGGGGAAACTCCCCGGAGACGAAATTAGGGACAGTCAGTTGCCGGCGGACGGCTGGCGGGGAACGCCGGGCAGCGCGACGCGGTCGCGGCCGTCGTGCTTGGCGAGGTAGAGCGCCTGGTCGGCGCGGCTCAGGGTGTCCGACAGCGTCTCGCCCACCAGATGGTCGGCCATGCCCACGCTGACCGTCAGGCGCAGGGCCTCCCCGCCCACGGCGATGGACAGGGCGCGAACCGCGCCCACCACCCGGTCCATGGCCAGCTGGCCGGCGGCCAGGTCGGTGTCGGGCAGCAGCAGCAGGAATTCTTCGCCGCCCCAGCGGCCGCAATGGTCGCTGGCGCGCATGCTCTGCTGCAGCACCCCGGCCAGTTCCACCAGCACGCGGTCGCCCGTCTCGTGCCCATGGCGGTCATTGACCGACTTGAAATGGTCCACATCCAGCATGGCGACCAGGAAAGCCTTGCCGCTGGCGTCCGAACGCTGGACCTCCAGGCGGATGATGTCCATGAGCGCGCGGCGATTGAGCAGCCCGGTCAGGGGATCGCGCCGCGAGGTTTCTTCCAGCGTGCGGTTCAGGTCCCGCATCATGTTCTGGTAGTGATCGGAGATGCGCGCGATGCGCGCCAGCCGCTGCAGCTGCCGATCGAAGCGCTCATACAGGCCCTGCTCGCGCCGCAAGGCCATGGACTGGTAGGCATCGGAGATCTGCGTGATCCGCTCGATGCGGGCCATGTGTTCATTGGCCTGCAGCCAGAGCGTCTCCAGCGCCGTCCGCAGGGGATGGCCCTCATAGGCCGGGTCCGCCAGCAAATCGGCAATCTGCCGGTCCAGGTCGGACTTGACGGTCATTACATCCGCCCGACGACCGAAAAGGGAAAGGTGCAGTCTTCCTTGAACTCTTCCGCCAGCTCCCCCACCCGCTCGTTGCGCATGTCGTAGTACCAGGTGACCGCCACGTCGCGGTCTTTCTGGTGAAAGGCTTCCAGGATGTCGAAGATGTCCATCATGGACTTTATGCTGCTGGTGTTCAGATACAGCAGCTCGAGCTCCAGGCGCAGGGGCTGGCTGCCGCCGGCCAGGAAGCGCTCCACCCATTCGATCACGGGCCCGAACAGCTCGAAGGAGTTCTCCGGATAAGAGTCCCCGCCCATGAACAGCAGCCCCGCGCCGCTGTCCGTGCGGATGGCAGGCGTGGACTGCGTCCCGGCAATATTCAAGTCACTACTCATTGATCGCTCCAAAATTGCTTGCGAGGGCGCGTGCATGGGCTCAGATCTCCACGCTGAGGCTGAAGAAATCCCAGCCCGCCTGAGCGCTGGGGCTCAGGCTGGCCCGCAGCGGCGCGCCGGCGCGCCGCGCGATGTCGATCAAACCCAGGCCCGCGCCGCTGGCCGCGCCGGGATCGCGCGGCTTGTGCAACTGCGTCTTGTAGGCGGCCTTCAAGGCGGCCTTGTCCAGCGTCGCCAGCTCGGCGATCCGCCGCACCAGCGCCTGGCCGTCCTCGGATTTGACGAGATTGCCCGCCGACACTTCATAGCGGTTCTCGTCGCTGCGGCCGATGACCACCGTGGCGCGCGCCTCGGCCGCCCCATGGGCCGCCGCATACTGGCGGATGTTCTGCACCATCTCGATATAGACCGAGAACACGTCCATGGCCTCGGCGGGCCGGGCGTGCTCGACGTTCAGGTAGTTCTTGAGCGCATTGCCGATCTCTTCGATCAGGCTGCGGGAGATCGGGCCGTTGAAGCACAGGAGCACCCGGTTCTTGTCGAACCGCTCACCCAGCGCGTAGAGATCGGCAGCGTTCATGCAATACCCCAAGAAAAAATCAATCGAAGCGGAAAGACAGCAAGGTGATGTCGTCTCGCTGCGGCAGCCCGCCCTGGTATTCGGCCAGGACCTGGGAAAACGCCTGGGCCTGCTCCGCCATGGAGCGCCGCGCATGGCGTTTGAGCATGGCCGCGAAACGGGTATTGCCAAAACCGAATCCGAACTCGCCGCCGGCCTGGTCCAGGAAACCATCGGTCACCAGGTAATACGTCCAGCCAGACTGCAGCGGCAGTTCGATGTTCTCGTACTCGCCCATGCGTTTGTCGCCCAGGGCCCGGCGCCCGCCGTGCACCTCGCGCGCATCCTCGCCATTGCTGGCATACAGGGAAATCTTCGCGCCCGAGTACACCAGCCGGCGTTTTTCGCGGTCAATATATACCAGGCCGGCGTCGGTGTTCGTGGCCAGGGCGCGCGGCAGCTGCGCATCGGCCAGCATCGCGCGGATGGTGCTGTCGGTGCGCTTGAGGATGCCGGCCGGATCGCGCGGGCCGACTTCGGTCATGGCCAGGTCGATGGCCGCGCGCGCCAGCATGGTCATCAGCGCGCCCGGCACGCCGTGGCCGGCGCAATCCATGATGCCCAGCAGGCAGTTGGCGCCGTCCGAGCGGAACACATAGAAGTCGCCCCCGACCACGTCGCGCGGCTTCCAGAGCACGAAATGATGCGCGCCCAGCGATTGGGTCATCTGGCGATCCGGCAGGATGGCGCGCTGGATCAGGCTGGCGTAGTCGATCGAATCGTCGATCTTCTTGCGCGCCGCGGCCATGGCGCGGTTGGCGGACTCCAGCTCGGAGGTCCGCTCGCGCACCTTGCTCTCCAGTTCGGCGGTGTGCTTGCGGACCTTGTCGGCCATCACGCCGAAGGCGCGGCTCAGGTCGCCGATTTCATCCTGCCCGCCCGGAGGCAGGCGCACGTCATAGCTGCCATCGGCGATGGCGCGGGCCGATTGCTGCAGGCGGCGCAGCGGGCGCAGCATCAGACGTTCGATGGCGAAGCCGAAACACAGCACCAGGGCGGCAAAGAGCAGCGCCAGGCCGACGGCGCCCGGCCACAGCCAGTCCGGATCCACCACCCGGGCCGCGCCGAAATCGACCAGCGTCACCACATGCCAGCGCAGCTCGGGCATATAGGCCACGGCCACCAGCTGGCGGGCGCCGTCCACCATGACCCAGGTCATGGCCACGCCGCTGCTGTCCTCCTTGGCCTGGCGCATCGCCGCCTCGAGATTGCCGCGGCTGTCGCCGGCGTCCAGCAGGCTGAACACCAGGCCATGCTCCTTGGCCTGCCCCTGGGCCCCGGAGTTGTAGGCAATGCGCGTGGCGTCCTTATAGGCCTGGATGGCGCCCTGCTCGTCGATGATGACCGGCGTGACGCCCGCCCGGCCGCTGTGGACGAAGTCGCGCAGGAAACCGCCCACGTCCAGGCCGGCGCCGCTCAGGCCCAGCACCTGGTCGCCGTCGCGGATCTGCACATTGATCCAGACCTTGGTCTCCTTGAGCTTGGCATCCGGATTGACGTTGATGTTGTAGCGTTCGGGCGACTTGAGCGAGGCATAGAACCAGCCGTCCTCGGCGTCGTTCCGGTTCAGGGTATAGCGCGGCTTGCCGGGCGGTTCGGCGGAATCGCCGAAGTAATAGTTGCCGCTGGCCGCGCTGGCGATGAAATAGACGTGGCCCATGAAGTCGCGCCGATAGCCTTCGGCCTCGCGGAAGAAGAGCTCGCGCGCGGCCGGGTCGTTTTCATGGCGCAGCCAGCGCCGCGTCACCTCGCTGTTGGCCAGGCGGATGGACAGCGCCATCTCGCGCGAGACCGGCGCCAGGATGCGCTGGCGGCTGAGTTGCGTGAAATTCTCCGCGAACGCGCGGCCGAAATGGTCCCGCACGCCATCGAACACCAACCACGCAATCAAGACAGCGGGCGCCAGCATGACGATGCATGCCAGCAGCAACGCCATGAAGGACTTCTTGCGCAAACCCCACTTCGCCATACCTTCTCCCCAGCGGCCGGAACATCTTGCCACGACGGGGATCGTCGGCCGGGCCTGCCTGACTCCCCACCCTCGTTTCGCGAGCGCGGTTTTGCCGCGTCGCGAAAGGCGCCGCTAGTGTAGATGCCAGAAAGAGGGTTGGAAACATGCGCACACGCCTGGATCCTACTATGTCAACTTATTGCGCAAGAAAGCGTTGGAGCCCGGCATTTATTGCCTTTGATATCGAAAAAATTCGGCCATTTCAGGCCGGCGGCCGCGGGCGGCTTTAGACGCCGAGATAGCGTTCCCACAAGCCGCGGTCGGCGTCCAGCGCGGCCGAATCGCCGCTCCAGACCACCTTGCCCCGCTCCAGGATCACATGGCGATCGGCCAGCGCCAGCAAGCGCTCGACATACTTGTCGATAACGAGGATGGTCTGGCCTGCCGCCCGCAGACGGGCCAGGCATTGCCAGATCTCTTCGCGTATCCTGGGCGCCAGCCCTTCGGTGGCCTCGTCCAGGATGAGCAGGCGCGGGTTGGTCACCAGCGCCCGGCCGATGGCCAGCATCTGCTGCTCGCCGCCCGACAATTGATTGCCCATATTGCCTGCGCGTTCGGCCAGGCGGGGAAAGAGTTCGAACACACGCTCCGGCGTCCAGGGCTGGCCGATGCCGGGATTGCGCCGGTCGGCGAAGGCCGTCAGGTGTTCGCGCACGGTCAGGTTGGGAAAACATTGCCGGCCCTCGGGCACCAGGGCCAGGCCGCTGCGCGCGATGCGGTCCGGGCTCCAGCCGCCGATGCCGCGTCCGGCGAATTCAATGCTGCCGGCCCGCAAGGGCAGCTGGCCGAACAGCGTGCGCAGCAAGGTGGTCTTGCCCATGCCGTTGCGGCCCAGCAGCGTCACCACCTGCCCGGCGCCGATCTCCAGATCCACGCCGAACAGCACTTGGCTGGCGCCATAGCCGCTGACGGCTCCCTTGATGCTCAGCATGTCTTCTCCTGGGCATGTTCGCCATCGTCGCCGAGATAGGCCTGCCGCACATCGGGATTGGCGCGGATTTCTTCGGGCGTGCCGGTGGCGATCACCCTGCCATACACCAGCACCGAAATCCGGTCGGCCAGGCGGAACACCGCCTGCATATCGTGCTCGACCAAGAGCATGGCGGCCTGCCCGCGCAGGGACTCGATCAGTTCGGTCAGGCGCAGGGTTTCGTCCGGACCCATGCCGGCCATGGGCTCGTCCAGCAGCAGCACGCTCGGCTTGGCGGCCAGCGCCAAGGCGAACTCCAGCTTGCGCTGTTCGCCATGCGGCAGGGTGCCGGCCTGGCGGTCCAGCAGGCTGGCGTCGATGGCGCATTGGCGCGCGAGTTCGCGCGCGGCGTCATACAGCGCGGTTTCCGAGGCGCGCGGACGCCAGAAGCGGAAGCTGCTGCCGGCATGGGCCTGGACCGCGAGCAGCAGATTGTCCATCACCGTGAAGCCGCGGAAGATATTGGTGATCTGGTAGGAGCGCGACAGCCCGCTGGCCACTCGCTGGTGGGCCGACAGGCGCGACACATCGGTCTGGCCCACCATCAGCCTGCCCGCGTCGGCGGCCAGCGTGCCCGACAACAGATGGATGAGCGTGGACTTGCCGGCGCCATTGGGGCCGATCAGGGCGTGGATCTCTCCGGGCGCCAGGGTGAGGCTGACGTTGTCGGTGGCCAGCAGCGCGCCGAAACGGCGCACCAGCCCGGTGGCATGCAGCGCCGGCGTGGTGTGCGGGGTCATGATTGCGCCTTCGCGGAACGGTCGCCAAACCAGGGCGCGGCCAGCCCGGCCAGCCCGCGCGGCGCGCCCAGCACCACGGCCAGCAGCAAGAGGCCCAGGGGCAGGTGCCAGTACTCGGTCCATTGGCGCAAGACCTCTTCGAGCACCAGCATGACGGTCGCGCCGGCCACGCCGCCATAGCGCAGGCCGATGCCGCCCACCAGCACCATGATGAGCAGATTGGCCGATTGGGTCCAGTGCATGAGGCTGGGCGAGATAAAGAGGTTGTGATTGGCCAGCAGCGCGCCGGCCAGTCCGGCGGCCGCGCCGCTCAGGACGAAGGCGGTGAGCTTGATGCGGTAGACCGGATAGCCCAGGGCCTCCATCCGCGACTCGTTCTCGCGCACACCCTGCAGGGCCGCGCCGTAGCGCGAGGCCACCAGCCGGTTGAAGGCGAACATCACCGCCACCAGGATGGCCAGCACCAGATAGTAGAACGCCGCGTCATTGGCCAGGTCCAGCCCGGGCAGGGTCGAATAGCCCGGCAGGTTGAGTCCGTCCTCGCCGCCGTACTGCCGCAGCGAAATGAAGATGTAATAGACCATCTGCGCGAAGGCCAGCGTGATCATGATGAAATACACGCCGCGGGTGCGCAGCGAAATCGCGCCGATCACCCAGGCCAGGGCGGCGGCCAGCAGCATGGCCGCCGGCCAGGCGACCAGCGCCGCCGTCACGCCCGAGGCGCCCAGGATGCCCACGGCATAGGCGCCCGCGCCGAAGAAGGCCGCGTGGCCCAGGGCCACCATGCCGCCATAGCCCAGCACCAGGTTCAGGCTGGTGGCCGCCAGCGCGTAGATCAGCACGCGCCGCACGAAAGAGATATAGAAATCCAGCCCCAGCGCCGGCGCGGCCAGCGGGAAGGCCAGCAGCGCGGCCAACAGGAGCAAGGTGAAGACCCGGCTTTTGCTCATGCTCAGCCCCGCGCCGGAAACAGGCCCGAGGGGCGGAACACCAGGATGGCCGCCATCAGGACGTAGATCAAAATGGCCGCCAGGGTCGGACCGACGCTGGAGGCCACCGCCGGCGAGAAGACCTGGCGCAGCAGCATGGGCAGGAAGGCGCGCCCGGCCGTGTCCACCATGCCCACCAGCAGCGCGCCCACGAAGGCGCCGCGTATGGAGCCGATGCCGCCGATGACGATGCAGACCAGCACAAGGATGAGGATTTCCTCGCCCATGCCGACCTGCACGGCCGTCACCGGCCCCAGCAGGGCGCCGGCCACGGCGGCCAGCATGGCGCCCAGCGTGAAGACGCCCAAAAACAGCACGGGCACCCGCACGCCCATGAGCGTGGCCATCTGGCGATTGGAGGCGCCGGCGCGCACCAGCACGCCGGCCCGGGTGCGCGTCACGAACCAATACAGCCCGGCGGCGGCGGCCAGGCCGAAGATGATGATCATCAGGCGATAGGCCGGATAGAGCAGATCGGGCAGCAGGCGCACGGGGCCGGACAGGGCGGCGGGCATGTTGAGCATGACGGGCGCCGGCCCCCAGATCATCTTGACGAGGTCATTGGCAATCAGGATGACCGCATAGGTGCCCAGGACCTGGGCCAGGTGATCGCGCACGGCGAGCCGGCGGATGAGCGCCAGCTCCAGGAGCGCGCCCACCACGCCCGTGGCGATGGCCGCCACCAGGACGGCGGCGGCGAAGGAGCCCGTGCGCTGCATGGTCTCGGCGGCGACATAGGCCCCGGCCATATAGAGCGACCCGTGCGCGAGGTTCATGATATCCATGATCCCGAACACCAGCGTCAGCCCCGCCGCGATCAAAAACAACATCAACCCGAACTGGAGTCCATTGAGCAGCTGCTCGATGACCAGCGTAAACGTCATGAAACTTTCCCCGTGTGCCGCGGGCGGCGGCCGCCGCCCGCGTTCATCCCCGCGATGGGATTACAGCTTGCACTCGCCGACGTAGACGTCCTGGTACTTGTCGAAGACCTTGCCCACGAGCTTGTTGGTGATGCGGCCGCTGCCGTCCTTGTCGACCACGCGCACGTAGTACGACTGGATGGGATAGTGGTTCTTGCCGTAGGTGAAGGGCCCGCGCACCGAGGAGAAATCAGCCTTCTGCAGCGCGGCGACCACGGCGTCGCGGTCGCTGGCCTTGCCGCCCGATTGCTTGACGGCGGCGTCGATGGCCATGATGACGTCATAGGCCTGGGCGGCATAGACCGAGGGATAGCGGCCGTTGTATTCCTTGCGGAAGGCCTCGACGAACTGCTTGTTCTGCGCATTGTCGAGGTCGTGGGCCCATTGCGCGGTGTTGTACATGCCCAGCATGGGCTCGCCCACCGCCTGGATCACGTCCTCGTCGGCCGAGAAGCCCGGGCCGATCAGCGCCGTGCCCTGCGACAGGCCGGCCGAGACGAATTGCTTGACGAAATTGATGCCCATGCCGCCGGGCAGGAAGATATACACCGCGTCGGGCTTGGCGGCGCGGATCTGCGCGATCTCGGCGGCGTAGTCCAGCTGGCCCAGCTTGGTGTAGAGCTCGTCGCCCACGGCCGTCTTGTAGCCGCGCTTGAAGCCGGTCAGGGCGTCCTTGCCGGCCGGATAGTCCGGCGCCATGATGAAGACCTTCTTGTAGCCGCGGTCGGCGGCCACCTTGCCGGCGGCCTCATGGAAGGCATCGTTCTGGTACGACAGCCCGAACCAATAACGGTTGCACTGGGCGCCGGCGAACTGGCTGGGGCCCGGGTTGTTCGACAGATAGGGCACCTTGGCGGCGAACAGCGCCGGCCCCACGGCCAGGGCGACGTTCGAGCCGATCGGGCCCGTGAAGAAATCGATCTTGTCGCGCTGCAGGTAGCGCGTGACGAGCTGGCGCGCCTGGTCGGGGTTGCCTCCCATGTCGGTCTGCAGGAATTCCGCCTGCTGCCCGCCCAGCTTGCCGCCGAGCTGTTTGATGGCCAGATTGAAGCCATCGCGCGCCTCGGCGCCCAGCGCCGCGAAGGGACCGGAAATGTCGTTGGCGATACCGACCTTGATGGTGTCGGCCGAGGCCATGGCGGGCATCAGGATGGCGGCGGCCAGAAGAGAGGGGAGGAAACGCATGGTGGAGCTCCTTGCGCTCGCGCGCGGCAGAGATATTGTTATTCCGGCGTTCGGATGGCTTGAATCGGCGAGTGCTGCGGCAATGCCCGCGACGCCACGATGTGATCCCCGAGGCGCTCTCCGGTCGGCAATACCGGAAGAAACTGGCATCCGGCATAGTTTAGGTTTAAAGTATCCGGCAAAACAAGTCTAGGGTTTGCCCCAGGACCCGCCCTTTTTTCCAGCCCCCAGCCCGGTTACAAGCGCCGATGACCCTGCTCTACCGCAACTATGACCGCAGCGCGCTGGACGTGCAGTACAACGCACGCGCGACAGTACCTGACATCCAGGCGATACTCAAGCAGTACGCCGACGAAAGCCGCCAGGCGCGGCTGGCCGTGGCCTGCCGCGCCGACATCGCCTATGGGCCGCATGCCGACGAAACGCTGGATATCTTCCCAGCCCGCCAGGCCGGCGCGCCGGTGTTTTTCTTCATACACGGCGGCTACTGGCGCGCCCTGTCCAAGGACGACTCCTGCAATATGGCGCCCGCCTTCACGGCGGCCGGCGCCACGGTCGTGGTCATGAATTATTCGCTGGCGCCGGCCGCCACGCTGGACCGCATCGTCGACCAGGCGCGCCGGGCGCTGGCCTGGGTATATGCCCATATCGGCGAGCATGGCGGCGACCCCCGGCGCATCCACGTCTGCGGCAGCTCGGCCGGCGGCCAGCTGGTCGGCATGCTGCTGGCGCCCGGCTGGCAGGCCGCCCATGGCCTGCCCGACGACGCCGTGCGCAGCGCCGCCTCGCTCTCCGGCCTTTACGATCTGCGCCCCCTGGTCCACACGCACATCAATGAATGGATGCGCATGAGCCCGGCCGACGCCGAGCGCAACAGCCCCGCCCTGCTGCCGCTGCCCGCCCGGGGCTGCCCGCTGCTCATCACCTATGGCGAAACCGAAACCGACGAGTTCAAGCGCCAGAGCCGCGACTATCTCGCGCAATGGCAAGCGGCCGGCCATGCCGGACGCTATGTGGACATGCCGGGCAGCAACCACTTCGACCTGGTCCTCAAGCTCAACGACCCCCGCGCCGCCCACACCCGCGCCATTCTCGAACAAATGGGCCTGGCCCCCGGGCCGGCAGCCTCCTGACATCCCGCCGAGACCACCATGACCGATACGCCCGATCTGGAAAGCCGCGCCGCGCCGGAAGACCACCACGCCCTGCGGCTCTGGCTGCGCCTGCTGACCTGCTGCAATCTGATCGAATCCGAGATCCGCAGCCGGCTGCGCGCCGACTTCGACACCACCCTGCCCCGCTTCGACCTGATGGCCCAGCTGCAGCGCGCGCCCAAGGGCATGAAGATGGGCGAACTGTCGCGCCACATGATGGTCACCAACGGCAATATCACCGGCATCACCGACCAGCTCGAAAAAGAAGGCCTGGTGGTGCGCACCAAGGTCGAATCGGACCGGCGCAGCTCCGTGCTCAAGCTCACGCCGCAGGGCAAGAAAACCTTTGCCCGCATGGCCCGCGCCCATGAGTCCTGGGTCAAATCCCTGTTGGGCGACCTGCCCGAAGCCAGCCGCGATGCCCTGTACAAGGCGCTGGGCGAACTCAAGCTGCAAGTGGTGGCGCGCCGGCAATAGCGGCGGCCCGCCCGGGCGGCGGAACGGCAAAAAAGCGCATAATGCCCGGCATGATTCCGGTATCTCTTCCTGGCGGCAATTTCTATGTAACCATGGGCCTGTCCCTGGTCTGCCTGGCGACCCTGCTTACCTGGGCGGCCATGCTGGCGCGCAGCCGCGATGCGCGTCTCTGGCTGGCCGACCATCGCCGCCTGGGCCCCATGCTCATGGCCGTGCTGGCCGGCGTCGGCGCCCTGTTTCCGTATCAGCAACTCAGCGACTGGGTCGAGAACCAGCGCGTGGCGCGCGCCGAGGCCGCGCGGCGCACCGTCCTGGCCCAGGCGCGCGAGCTGGCCGGCATCGCCATGCCCGCCGGCACCGAATTGCGCCTGCGCGTGGCGGGCGCCCCCGCCAGCTTCGAGCAAGCGCACTTCCCCGCCCCCACGGCGGTGGCCGGCGTCAAGGCCGCCCGCCTCCTCCGGCACTTCGACGCGGCCGGCGGTCCGACCGCCTGGTCCCTGGGCCTGGCGCAGGATGAACCCGTCTCCGGCTGGACCTGCAGCCGCGGCCATATGGCCGAGTTCCAGCTGCGCCAGGGCCGCCCCGAATTCGCCAGCTGCCATCTGGCGGCGGGCAACCCGCTCGATGCGCAGCAACTGCCCGCCGGCACCTGGCTGCAGGCCATCCCCGAAGGCTGGCTGCTGCGCACCGACGGCAGCGAAGCCTTGCGGCTGGACGGCCTGGACCTGCTCAAGGCCGAGGTGCGCCTGGATACTGGCCGCCGCCGGCTGGGCTTCGAGGGCCTGCTGGCGCATGAATCCACCCTGGGCGAGGTGAGCTATCCGGCCGGCACCCGGGTGACGCTGGCCGGCGCCAAGGTGCCGGGCGCCCAGCCCGGCGACCTGCTGTTTTCGCCCTCCCGGGGCCGCAGCGCGCGGCGCGCCGGCGGCAGCGAAATCGCGGCCGGCAAATCCGTGCTGCAGGCGCCCGACGGCGCGGTGCGCGCCGTGCTGGGCAACCGCGAGGCCGGCGTGCTGGACGTCGCCAGCGTGCGGCTGGGGCCCTGACTCACCCCGGCGCGCCAGCGGTGGGATAATAGGGTTTTGACCGCCGCCCCGTCCGGGCGGCCGCAACCGCCCAGCCCAGCGAGACGTACCCATGGCCGTTAATCTCCAGATTCCCTCCGAATCCGAAATCTTTCCCGTCGCCGGTGTCGAAATCGGCGTGACCGAGGCCGGCATCCGCAAGGCCAACCGCCGCGACCTGACCGTCTTCCGACTGGCGCCGGGCGCCACCGTGGCCGGCGTGTTCACGCGCAACCGCTTCTGCGCGGCGCCCGTCCAAGTCAGCAAGGCCCACCTGGCCAAGGGCGGCCCGATCCGCGCCCTGGTCATCAATACCGGCAACGCCAATGCCGGCACGGGCGAGCCGGGCCTGAAGAACGCCGAAGACACCTGCGCCGAACTGGGCAAGCTGCTGGGCGTGCCCGCCGAGCAGGTCCTGCCCTTCTCGACCGGCGTCATCCTGGAGCCGCTGCCCATGGACCGCCTGCTGGCCGGCCTGCCCAAGGCCGTGGCCGCGCTGGGCGGCAACGAGTGGTTCAATGCCGCCCACGGCATCATGACCACCGACACCCTGCCCAAGATTTTCTCGCGCCGCGTGCAGATCGGCGGCAAGACCGTCACCCTCACCGGCATCAGCAAGGGCGCCGGCATGATCCGCCCCAATATGGCGACCATGTTGAGCTTCCTGGCCACCGACGCCGGCATCGCCCAGCCGCTCTTGGACAAGCTGGCGCTTGAACTGGCCAACCAGTCATTCAACCGCATCACCATCGACGGCGACACCTCGACCAACGACTCCTTCATCGTCATGGCCACCGGCCAGTCCGGCCTGCAGGTCAACGCCGCCAGCGACGCCGACTACGCCGCCCTGCGCCAGGCCCTGGCCGAGGCCGCCGCCGACCTGGCGCAGAAGATCGTGCGCGACGCCGAGGGCGCCACCAAGTTCATGACCATCCGCGTCGAAGAGGCCGGCAACACCGAGGAAGCCCTCAAGGTCGCCTACGCCGTGGCTCACTCTCCGCTGGTCAAGACCGCTTTCTACGCCTCCGACCCCAACCTGGGCCGCATCCTGGCCGCCATCGGCTATGCCGGCATCGACGACCTGGATGCCGGCAAGATCCGCCTCTGGCTGGACGATGTGCTGGTGGCCAAGGACGGCGGCCGCAACCCCGACTACAAGGAAGAAGACGGCCAGCGCGTCATGAAGCAGGCCGAGATCCTGGTGCGCATCGCGCTGGGCCGGGGCCAGGTCAGCGATACCGTATACACCTGCGATTTCTCGCACGAGTACGTCAGCATCAACGCCGACTACCGTTCCTGAGTCGCCCCCAAGAGGACGGGCGTCACGCCCGTCCCGCGCGCGCCGCGCTACCCGCGCGGCGCCCGATCGCCGTCGCGTCCTTTGCAACCTCCTGGCCGGCGCCGGCGTCCTCACGAGACCGTGCTGTTCACACCGATGCCCCCTTAGGAAAAGAAGTGACCGCAACTGATTTCACCCAACTGATCGCCCGCGCCGAGCGGGTGCTGGCGCAACTGGAAGCCTGGCTGCCCCCCGCGCCTCCGGAAATCGACTGGAACGCCCATGCCTTCCGCTGGCGCCGGCGCGGCTCGCGCGGCTGGCTGGACGCCGTGCGCCATGTCGCGCGCATCCAGAAGGACGACCTGCAGCATATCGAGCGCCAGAAAGAAATCATCGACCGCAACACGCGCCAGTTCCTCGAGAAAAAACCGGCCAACAACGTGCTGATGACCGGCGCGCGCGGCACCGGCAAGAGCTCGCTGGTCAAGGCCATGCTTGCCGCCTACGGCGACCGCGGCCTGCGCCTGATCGAGGTCGACAAGAGCGATCTGGGCGACCTGCCGGAGATCGTCGAACTGGTGGCCGCCCGCCCCGAGCGCTTCATCGTGTTCTGCGACGACCTGTCCTTCGAAGAAGGCGAGGCCGGCTACAAGGCCCTCAAGTCGGTCCTGGACGGTTCGGTGGCCGCCGGCGGCGACAACCTGCTCATCTACGCCACGTCCAACCGGCGCCATCTCATGCCCGAGTACATGAGCGAGAACCTGCAGGCCAAGCACCAGCCCGATGGCGAAATCCATCCGGGCGAGACCGTCGAGGAAAAAATCTCGCTGTCCGAGCGCTTCGGCCTCTGGCTGTCCTTCTACCCCTTCAAGCAGGACGACTATCTGGACATCGTCCATCACTGGCTGCGCGAGCTGAACTGCCCGGCCGACCGCATCGAGGCATCGCGCGCCGAAGCCCTGCAATGGGCGCTGGAGCGCGGCTCGCGCTCCGGCCGCGTGGCCTACCAGTTCGCGCGTGACTGGGCCGCCCGCTATGTCTGACAAGATCATCGACGTCGCCGCCGGCCTCATCATGCGGCCTGACGGGCAATTGCTGCTGGGGCAGCGGCCCGAAGGCAAGCCCTGGGCGGGCTGGTGGGAACTGCCCGGCGGCAAGCTGGAGCCGGGCGAGACCGTGCTCCAGGCCCTGGCCCGCGAACTGCAGGAAGAAATCGGCATCACGGTCACCGAGTCGCGCCGCTGGGTGACCTATGTCCACGCCTATCCGCATACCACCGTGCGGCTGGCCTTCTGCTTTGTCACGGGCTGGACGGGCGAGCCGCGCAGCCTGGAAAACCAGCGCCTGGAATGGGTGGACCCGCGCCAGGCCGACCGCGTGGGCGAGCTGCTGCCGGCCACGCTGCCGCCCCTGCGCTGGCTACGGCTGCCCGTGACCTATGGCATCAGCGCGGCGGGGTCGCCCGAGGGCATGCCGGCCTTTCTGGAGCGCCTGGACCGGGCCCTGGCGAACGGCCTGAAACTTGTGCAATGGCGCGAACCGGCCTGGCCGGGCGGGCCGTCCGCCTCGCAGGCCGGCTTCGATGCAGCGCTCGAACGCTGCCGCCGGGCCGGCGCCCGCCTGCTGGTCAACAGCGTCCACCCGCAAGCCTGGTGGCGCCTGGCCGACGGCGTGCATCTGCGCGCCAGCGATGCCGGCGGCCTGCAGAGCCGCCCGGACCTGCCCGCGGGCAGCCTGGTCGGGGTCTCGGCGCACAACCACGCCGACATCCAGCGGGCACGCGAGCTGGGCGCCGATTTCGCCGTCCTCGGGCCGGTGGCGGCCACCCCCAGCCATCCCGGCCAGCCGGGGCTGGGCTGGGACGGCTTCGAGGCCGCCAACCGCGATGCCGGGCTGCCGGTCTATGCGCTGGGCGGCCAATCGCCGGCCACGTTGGCACAGGCGCAAGCGCATGGCGCCCACGGCGTGGCCGGGATACGCGGCCTGCTGGGCTGATCACCCGGCGTCCGATTCGGAATCGGGACGGATCCTCCGGACGTCCCGGTTTCCGAGGCGATCTTCGGCGGTTTCCTAGACCTGGGCCGGGCAGACTGTTTTGCCCGACCCTCATAGGAAAGATCACAACAAGATCATGCCAATCCGCAATCCGCAATCCGCAATCCGCAATCCGCAATCCGCAATCCGCAATCCGCAATTGAATGCGCAAGAATCGCCGCCGCGTCGCTGGCCCTGGCGGGCATGATGAGCACGCCCGCCCGCGCCGTCGACGGCACGATCACGATCAACGGCGAGATCACCGACCAGACCTGCAAGATCGAGAGCAAGGATCCGCCGCACAATATGGTCGTCAACCTGCCCAAGATCGGCACCTCGGCGCTCAAGAACGTCAATGACACGGCCGGCGCGACGCCCTTCCAGATCAAGCTGACCGACTGCCCGATGGGCCTGAACAACAACAAGGTCAAGGCCTATTTCGAGCCCAGCTCGACCACGGACTACGCCACCGGCAACCTGATCGCCTACACCACGGCCCAGCCGGCGGTGATGGCTTCGGCCATTCCGGCGCCCGCCACCGTATTCGCCAACGTGCAGATCCAGCTGGCCAATCCCACGGGCGCGACCCTCAAGATGGGCGTGGACAGCGCCGCCCAGGCCGCGCAGGAATCCACCATCACCAACCAGACAGCCACGCTGACCTATCTGGCGCGCTATATCAAGACGGGCAACGGCGCGATCAGCGCCGGCAAGCTGGTGACCTACGTCCAGTATTCCATCGTCTATCCCTGATGCTGGACGGCGCTGCCAGCCATCTGATTCCGGCGGCAGCGCGCAGCCCTGGCGCGCCCTGGACTGACAACAATCTCAGCCTCCTCTGAACCCTGCCGCGGGCACACTTGCTCCCACGGTCATCAGTGACCAAGGAGCCTGCTTTTGGAACCCCGCAACCCGCAACCCGCAACCCGCAACCCGCAACCCGCAACCCGCAACCCGCAACTGGGTGCGCGGCGCTTGGCTGGTCGCGGCGGCAAGCCTGACGCCGGCCGCGCAGGCGGTCGATGGCACCATCACCATCACCGGCGAGATCATCGACACCACCTGCAAGATCGAAAACCAGGATCCGCCCCATAACCTGATGGTGACGCTGCCCAAGATCAGCACCAAGGCCTTGAAGGACGCCAACAGCACGGCTGGCGCCACACCCTTCACCCTCCGGATCACCGATTGTCCGGACTCCCTCAGCGGCAGCGTCAAGCTCTATTTCGAGGCCGGGCCGACCACGGACTATGGCACCGGCAATCTCATCGCCTACACCGAAGCCGCGCCAGCCAACCCGGCGAGCAGCATCCCGGACCGCAGCAACGCCACGGTGTTCAACAATGTGCAGATCCAGCTGGCCAATCTCAATGGCAGCCCCATCATGCTAGGCAAGCCCATGGAACAACAAGCCGCGCAGGGCGTACCGCTGAGCAGCAGCGGCAGCACCAAGCAGGCCACGCTGCGTTATCTAGCGCGCTATATCCGGACATCGACCAGTGCCATCACGGCGGGCAAGCTGCTGACCTATGTGCAATACAGTGTGGTCTATCCCTGATCCGGCTCAGGGCTGGGCCGGCGGCTCCAGCCCTTCCCAGCCGCCGCCCAGGGCGGTGACCAGCTGCACGCTGGCGATCAGCCGATTGCCCAGGAGGCTGATGGCGTTGCGCTCGCTGGCCAGCGCCGTGGCTTCGACCACGGCCACGCTCAGGTAATCCACCAGGCCGGCCTCATACTGGTTGCGCGTCAGGCGCAGGGATTCCCGCGCCGATTCCAGCGCCCGCCGCTGCACCTGCTGCTCCTCGGCCATGACGCGCAATTGAACCAGATAGTCCTCCACCTCGCGCAGGGCCGTCAGCACCGACTGGCGGTAAGCCGCCGCCTGCACGTCATAGGCGGCCCGCGCCGAGGCGATCTGCGCCTCGCGCGCGCCGCCGTCGAAAATCGTCATGGCCAGGGCCGGCCCCAGCGACCAGAAGCGCGCCGGCGCGGTCAGCCAATCGGCGAACTGCCCGCTGCGAAAGCCCCCCGCGGCCGACAAGGTCAGGTCCGGAAACCAGGCCGATTGCGCCACGCCAATCTGCGCATTGGCCGCCGCGGCGCGCCGCTCGGCCGCCGCGACGTCGGGACGGCGCTGCAGCAAGGCCGAGGGCAGGCCCACCGGGATCTCCGGCAGCTGCTGCGTGAACGTCACCGGCGGCAGCGAAAACTGCGAAGGCGCCGTGCCCACCAGCACGGCGATGGCGTGCTCGTACTGGCCGCGCTGCCAGTCCAGATCCACCAATTGCGCCCGCGTGCTCTCCAGCTGGGTCTGCGCCACGGCCACATCGGCCTTGCCGGCCACGCCCGCCTCATAGCGATTGCGCGTCAGGGTCAGCGAGCGCTCATAGGCCTGCACGGTCGCCTGCAACAGGCGTTTCTGTTCGTCGAGCACCCGCAGCTGCAGATAGTTCTGCGCCAGCGCCGCCTGGGCCGACAGGCGCGCCGAAGCCAGGTCGGCGGCGCTGGCCGCCTCGCTGGCGCGGCTGGACTCCAGCTCGCGCCGCAGGCGGCCCCAGAGGTCCAGCTCCCAGCTCACATTGCCGGTCAGGGAGTACTGGTTGCCGACGGACGCGCCGCTGGACGACGTCCCGCCTCCGGAGCGGGTCACGCCGGCGCCGGCGCCCACGGCCGGAAAGAAGCCCGCCCGCGCCACGCCCACCAGCGCCTGGGCCTGGCGGTAATTGGCTTCGGCCTGGGCGATGGTCTGGTTGGCCGCGTTCAGCCGGGCCATCAAGCCGTCGAGCAGGGGATCGCCATAAATCGTCCACCACTGGCCGCGCGCCAGGGTATCGGCCGGCTGCGCCGGCCGCCAGCCGGGCACGGTCTGCTGGCCTTCCTTGAAGGCCGCGCCCACGTCGATGTCCGGCCGCTGGTAGTCCGGACCGACGGCACAGCCCGCCAGCAGGGCGGCCAGCACCAAAGGCAATGCGCGGGCGGGAAGGAACTTAGGCATCATGGCGGTTCGGGTTCAGGATGGGCCGTCGGCTGGCCCACAGACGGAAACGGTCGAGATAAAGATAGACCACCGGGGTGGTGTAGAGCGTCAGGATCTGGCTGAGCACCAGGCCGCCGACGATGGTGATGCCCAGCGGCCGGCGCATTTCCACGCCCGCGCCCGTGGCCAGCACCAGCGGCAGGGCGCCGAATATCGCGGCCAGGGTGGTCATCATGATGGGCCGAAAGCGCGTCAGGCAGGCCTGGTAGATGGCCTCGCGCGGCGCCAGCCCCTGCCTGCGCTCGGCGTCCAGCGCGAAGTCCACCATCATGATGGCGTTCTTCTTGACGATGCCGATGAGCAGAAAGACCCCGATCAGGGCAATCAGGGTGAACTCGGTGTTCAGCGCCATCAGAGCGAGCAGCGCGCCGATGCCGGCCGAGGGCAAGGTCGACAGAATGGTCAGCGGATGCACCAGGCTCTCGTACAGGATGCCCAGCACGATATACATGGCGACCAGGGCGGCCAGGATGAGCCAGGGCTGGCGCGCCAGGGTTTTCTGCAATTCGGCCGCCGTCCCCTGGAACCCGGCCTGGATCTGGTCCGAAGGCAGGCCGATGCGCGCCACGGCGGCATCGATGGCCCGCGTGGCCTGGTCCAGCGACACGCCCGGCGCGGTGGCGAAAGAGATGGTGTCGGCCACGAACAGGCCCTGGTGGCTGACGCTCAGCGGCGCATTGCCCACCTCCAGCCGCGCGAAGGCCGCCAGCGGCACCCGGCTGCCATCGGCGGCCACGACATGAAGCTGCTTGAGCGACTCCGCATCCTCGGCGAACTTCTGGTCCACGCCCATGACGACGTGGTACTGGTTCAACGGGCCGTACATGACCGACACTTGCCGCTGACTGTAGGAGTTGTTGAGCACCGCGGCGATGGTGGCCATGTTGATGCCCAGCCGGGTGGCGGTCTCGCGGTCGATGATGAGGTTGATCTGCCGGCCCTTGTCCTCGACATCGGCATCGACGTCGGTCAGCTCGGGCAGCTCCGACATGGCGCGCTGCACCCGCGGCATCCAGGTGCGCAGCAGGGCCAGATCGCCGGCCATCAGGGTGTAGTCGTAGGAGCCCGTGCTCTGGCGGCCGCCGATGCGTATATCCTGCTGCGACACCAGGAAGAGCTGGGCCCCCGGCTCGCGCTGCAGGCGGCCGCGCAGGCGGTTGATCACCTCGTCGGCGCTCACGCCGCGCTCGGCCAGGGGCTTGAGCTGGATCTGCATGAAGCTGGAATTGCTGCCGCCGCGTCCGCCGGCGTAGGCGGTGATGCTCTGCACCGCCGGATCGGCCATGATGATCTTGCGGAAGAACTCCAGCTTGGGCACCGTGGCCTGGAAGGACGTGCCCTGGTCCACGCGGAAGAAACCCAGCAGCTGGCCCGTGTCCTGCTGCGGCAGAAAGCCCTTGGGCACGGCCGTATAGAGGTAGCCGTTGAGCGCGATCGTGCCCAGCAGGATCGCCATCATGAGGCGCCCATGGCGCAGGGCCCAGTGCAGCGAACGGCCATAGCCGTCGCGCATGCCGTCGAAAAACCGCGCGATCCAAGCGCCCCGCCGGCTTCCGGCGTCCGCCTCGGGCTCGGCGCGCAGCAGCCGGGCGCACATCATGGGCGTGAGCGTGAGCGAGACCACCAGCGACACCAGGATGGCCGCCGACAGCGTGACCGCGAATTCGCGGAACAAACGCCCCACCACGCCGCCCATGAGCAGGATGGGAATGAACACCGCCACCAGCGACAGGCTCATGGACAGCACCGTGAAGCCCACCTCGCGCGAGCCGCGCAGCGCCGCCCGCATGGGCGACACGCCGCGCTCGATATGGCGCATGATGTTCTCGAGCACGACGATGGCGTCATCGACCACGAAGCCGGTCGCCACGATCAGCGCCATCAGCGAGATGGTGTTGAGCGTGTAGCCGCACAGATACATGATGCAGAAAGTCCCCACCAGGGACACGGGCACGGCCACCGAGGGGATAAGGGCCGCGCGCCAGCGCCGCAGGAACATCAGCACCACCATCACGACCAGGCCCACGGCGATGACCAGGGTCAGCTCGGCCTCGTGCAGCGAGGCGCGGATGCTGGGCGTGCGGTCCTGCGCCACGGAGAGATCCACGTCGCCGGGCAGGAAGGCGGCCAGCTGCGGCAGCTGGGCGCGCACCGCGTCGACCGTCTCGATGATGTTGGCGTCGGCCTGGCGCCGCAGGATGAGCAGGATGGCCTTGCCGTCGTTGTAGAAACCCGTCTGGAACAGGTCTTCGACCGAATCCTCCACTGTCGCCACATCCGACAGCCGCACCGCCGCGCCGTTGACCCAGGCGACGATGAGCGGCCGGTATTGCTCGGCGCGGCCGAGCTGGTCGCTGGCCAGGATCTGCCAATGGTATTCATCGTTCTCGAGCAAGCCCTTGGGGCGCAGGGCATTGGCGCTGGACAGGGTCTGGCGCACCTGGTCCAGCGACACCCCGCGGTTGGCCAGCGCGCCGGGATTCAGGCTCACCCGCACCGCCGGCAGGGAGCTGCCGCCCACGGTCACTTCGCCCACGCCGTTCACCTGGGCCAGCTTCTGGGCCACGATGGTCGAGGCCAGGTCATAGAGCTGGCCCTGCGTGAGCGTCTTGGACGTCATGGCCAGCGTCATGATGGGCGCGGCCGAGGGATTGGCCTTGTGATAGGTCGGATTGCTGCGCAGGCCGGTAGGCAGCAGCGAGCGCGCGGCATTGATGGCCGCCTGCACATCGCGGGCCGCGCCATCGATATCGCGGCTCAGGTCGAACTGCAAGGTGATGCGGGTGGAGCCCTGCGTGCTGCGCGAGGTCATCTCGGTCACGCCGGCGATGCTGCCCAGCGAGCGCTCCAGCGGGGTCGCCACGCTGGAGGCCATGGTCTCGGGGCTCGCCCCGGGCAGGCTGGCCGTGACGGAAATCGTCGGGATGTCCACCTGGGGCAGCGGCGCGACCGGCAGCAGGCGGAAAGCCAGGGCGCCGGCCAACACCACGGCCAGCGCCAGCAAAGTGGTGGCGACAGGCCGGACGATGAAGGGCGCCGACAGGATCATGGCTCGGTCCGCGCCCGGCCGGCCTCGGCGCGCGGACGGGCCAGACGGTCAAACATCAGGTAGATCACCGGCGTGGTGAACAGCGTCAGCACCTGGCTCACCAGCAGGCCGCCCACCATGACCAGGCCCAGGGGCTGGCGCAGCTCCGCGCCGGTGCCGGTCGAGAGCATGAGCGGCAAGGCGCCGAACAGGGCGGCCAGCGTCGTCATCAGGATGGGCCGAAAGCGCAGCAGCGCCGCCTGGTGGATGGCCTCGCGCGGGGCCATGCCCTGCTTGCGCTCGGCTTCCAGGGCGAAGTCGATCATCATGATGGCGTTTTTCTTGACGATGCCGATCAGCAGGATGATGCCGATGATGCCTATCATGTCCAGGTCGGTGCCCGACAGCAGCAGGGCCAGCAGCGCCCCCACCCCGGCCGAAGGCAGGGTCGAGAGGATGGTGATCGGGTGGATGTAGCTCTCATAGAGCACGCCCAGCACGATATACATGGTCACCACCGCCGCCAGGATCAGCCACAGCGTGCTGGTCAGCGAATTCTGGAAGGCCAGCGCCGCGCCCTGAAAGCGCGTCTCGATGGCCGTGGGCATGCCGATCTCGCGCTCGGCCGCGGTGATCGCATCGACGGCGGCCGACAGCGACGCCCCCGGCGCCAGGTTGAAGGACACCGTCACCATGGGGAATTGGTCCAGCCGGTTGATGGCCAGCACCGTATGCCCTTCCGAGATGCGCGCCACCGACGACAGCGGCACTTGGCCGCCGCCGGCGGTCGGCACATGGATCTGGTCCAGCGCCGAGGCATCGCGGCGGAACTGCGGCAGCACCTCCAGCACCACGCGGTATTGGTTGGACTGCGTGAAGATCGTCGAGATCAGGCGCTGCCCGAAGGCGTCGTACAGCACCTCGTCGATGGTCGAGGCCGTGATGCCCAGCCGCGAGGCCGCGTCGCGGTCGATCTCCACCCAGGTCATCAGGCCCTGGTCCTGCAAGTCGTGCGAGACATCGGCCAGATCGGGCAGGCGGCGCAGGCGCTCCACCAGCTTGGGGGCCCACTCGCTCAACTGCGCCAGGTCCGGGTTGGACAGCGTCATCTGGTATTGCGTGCGCGCCACGCGGTCTTCGATGGTCAGGTCCTGCACGGGCTGCAGATAGAGCGTCACGCCGTTGTTCATGCCGGCCACGGCATCCTGCAGGCGCTGCATGATCGCCTTCTGGCTGGAGCCGCGCTCGCCCTGGGATTTGAGCGCGATCTGCATGCGCCCGGCATTGAGCGTGGCGTTGCTGCCGTCCACGCCGATGAAGGACGACACCGCCTCCACATCCGGGTCCTGGGCGATGCGGTTGGCGATCTCCTGCTGGCGTTGCGACATCGCCGCGAAGGAGATGGTCTGCGGCGCCTGGGTGATGCCCTGGATGAGGCCGGTGTCCTGCTGCGGGAAAAAGCCCTTGGGGATGGCGATGTACAGCAGGACCGTCAAGGCGAAGGTCGCCAGCGCCACCAGCAGCGTCAGCGCCTGGTGCTCCAGCACCACTTTGAGCATGCGGTCGTAGCCGGCGATGACGCGGTCGATGGCCTGGCCGGTCCACTGATGAAAGCGCCCGTGGCGCTGGGCCGACTCGGGCTTGAGCAGGCGGGCGCACATCATGGGGGTGAGCGTGAGCGACACCACCAGCGAAATCAGGATGGACACCGCCAGCGTCACCGCGAACTCGCGGAACAGCCGGCCCACCACCTCCTGCATGAAGAGCAGCGGAATCAGCACGGCGATCAGCGAGAAGGTCAGCGAGATCAGCGTGAAGCCGATCTGCGATGCGCCCTTCAGGGCGGCCTGCATGGGCGATTCGCCGTCCTCGATATGCCGGGCGATGTTCTCGATCATGACGATGGCGTCATCGACCACGAAGCCCGTGGCGATGGTCAGCGCCATGAGGGTTAGGTTGTTGATGCTGAAGCCGGCCAGGTACATGATGCCGAAAGTGCCGATCAGCGACAGCGGCACGACCACGCTCGGGATAAAGGTCGCCGTGGCGCTGCGCAGGAAGACAAAGGTCACCAGCACCACCAGGGCGACGGCCATGAACATCTCATGCTGGACGTCCTTGACCGAATCGCGGATGGTCTGGGTGCGGTCGGAGACCACGTGCAGGTCCAGCGTGGCGGGCAGGGCCGCGCGCAGCTGCGGCAGCATGTCGCGGATGCGGTCGACCACCTCGATGACATTGGCGCCCGGCTGGCGCTGCACATTCAGCAGGATGGCCGGCTTGTCGCCCACCCAGGCGGCCTGGCGCGTGTCCTCGGCGGCTTGCACGGCTCGCGCCACGTCCGACAGGCGCAAGGGCGCGTTGTTCTTGTAGGCGATGATCAGGTCGTTGTAGTCGGTGGGCGACTTGAGCTGGTCATTGGCGTCGATGGTGGTCGAGCGCAAGGGCCCGTCCAGATTGCCCTTGGGCTGGTTGACGTTGGCGCCCACCACGGCCGTGCGCAGGTCGGACAGGCCCAGGCCGGCGGCGGCCAGCGCCTGCGGATTGACCTGCACGCGCACGGCCGGCCGCTGGCCGCCCGCCACGCTGACCAGGCCCACGCCCGGCACCTGCGACAGCTTTTGCGCCATGCGGGTATCGACCAGATCGCGCACCTGCGGCAGGGGCATGGTGGGCGAGGTGATGGCCAGGGTCAGCACCGCCGCGTCGGCGGGGTTGACCTTGTTATAGACCGGCGGCACCGGCAGATCGTTGGGCAGGAGGTTGGAGGCGGCGTTGATGGCCGCCTGCACCTGCTGCTCGGCCACGTCCAGCGACAGGCTGAGGCTGAACTGCAAGGTGATGACCGAGGCGCCGCCCGAACTGGTCGACGACATCTGGTTCAGGCCCGGCATCTGGCCGAACTGGCGCTCCAGCGGCGAGGTCACCAGCGAGGTCATCACATCGGGGCTGGCGCCCGGATACAGCGTCACGACCTGGATGGTCGGATAATCGACCTCGGGCAGCGCCGACACCGGCAGCAGCCGATAAGCGATCAGGCCGGCGATCAGGATGGCCACCATGGACAGCGTGGTGGCCACCGGCCGGAGGATGAAGAGGCGTGACGGGCTCACGGCCGCTTACCTGGCGGCATGCCGGCGGCCGCCGGACGCGGCCGCGGGCTGGACGGCCGGCGCGGCTGGCGCGCCTGGCGCCGTCACCTGGACCTTGGAGCCGGCGCGCAGGCGGTCGGTGCCTTCGGTGACGACGCGGTCGCCCGGCGCCAGGCCCTCGTTGACCGCCACCCAGCCGGCATTGACCGCGCCCAGCTTCAGCGGCTTGACCGCCACGGTGTCGTCGGCCTGGACCTGGAACACGAAGGCGCCCACCGATCCCTGCTGCACGGCGGCCGTCGGGATGGCGGTCACGCCGCCGCGGGTCTCGACCAGCAGATGCACGTTGACGAACTGATTCGGAAACAGGCGCTGGTCGGCGTTATCGAAACGCGCCTTGAGCTTGACCGTGCCCGTGGACACATCGATCTGGTTGTCGATGGTCTCCAGCACCCCCGAGGCAATGCGCTGCGTATCGGCGCGGTCATAGGCCTCGACCGTCAGCGTCTTGCCGGCGCGGACCTGCTCCAGCACCTGCTGCAGCTGCGTCTCCGGCAGCGTGAACATCACCGAGATGGGCTGGGTCTGGGTGATGACGACCAGGCCGTTGGCATCGCTGCTGGACACCAGGTTGCCCTGGTCCACCTGGCGCAGGCCCAGCCTGCCGCTGATGGGCGCGGTGATGCGCGCATAGGTGAGGTTCAGTTTGGCGCTGTCGACGGCGGCCTGGTCGCTCTTGACCGAGCCCTCGTACTGGCGCACCAGCGCCGCCTGGGTATCGAGCTGCTGCCGGGCGATGGAATCCTGCTTGAACAGCGTCTGGTAGCGCTGCAGGTCGCGCCGGGCATTCTCCAGCTGGGCCAGGTTCTGCTGCTGCTGGCCCTGGGCCTGGGCCAGGGCCACCTCGAAGGGGCGCGGATCGACCTGGGCCAGCAGATCGCCGGCCTTGACCATCTGGCCTTCGGTGAAAGCGACCCGCACCAGCTCGCCGCTGACCTGGGGCCGCACCGTGACCGTGTTGTAGGCGGTGACCGTCCCCAGGGCGCGCAGCACGATCTCGATATCCTGGGCGCGCGCCTCGGCCACCTTGACAGGTATGGCCATGTTCATCAGCGCCGCCGGCCCGCCCGGCCCGCCGCGCCCCAGGCGGCCGCCCGGCTTGCCCGGCTTGAGCACGACCCAGGCCACCGCGGCCAGAACGACGACGACAAGCGCGATGCCGATCCAACGGCGGCGGCGCGAGGCGGTGGGGGAGGATGCTTGCATAGGACGGGCCCAGGATGCGAGAGATAAAGAAGGGACGGGAGCGGCTATTCTCCCTCAGACCCGCGCCTAACGTCAGGGTTCTGACGCCTCTCTGAAATCCCGCGCAACATCTTCCCCCGGGGAGAAATAATACGTCCCCGTTATATGGCGGCAGAAGACGAAATCGGCCCGGCGCTCAGGAAGCGCACAAAGACATCTTGAAGCCGATGTCCCGCCCCACTTGCTGGGGCTTGAGATCGCCATCCTGGGTGGAAAAACGTATCCAGACCATGTATTTGTTGGCGCTGATTTCCGGAAAGCAGCCCGTCTCGGGATCCACCCAGACGCGCAACAGCTGGAAGGTCTTGCCGCCCAGCATCTGCTGGTAGGCGCCCTGCTCGGCCAAGGCGTCATTGCGCCGGCCGGCCTCGCGCAGCAGGCGCAAGGCCAGGCTCAGGCCTTCTTGCAGCGGCTGGAAGGGCTGCATCCAGTTTTGCAGGTCCGCCACGCGCACGGCCTCGGGCTTGTTCTGCCAGGCATAGTAGGAAGGCATGTCGACCTGGGTGGCGCCGCCCGGCACGGCCAGCCGGCCGCGCAGGCTGCCCAGCCATTCGTTTTCGCGCAGGCCCTGCCCGGTCTTGCCGACCACCGACAGGGCGGCGAACACCCGCTCAAGCTCGCCCAGCATGGCGTCCAGGGCGTCGGGATCGACGCTGGGATGGTCGCGCAGACCGTTCAAGGTCATGCGCTGGCGCTCCAGGTCCTGCAGCACCGCCCCCTTCATGTCCGTGCGTTCGCAGGCGTCCAGGATGTCGAACAGCGAAGTGACGGCGACCTGGTGCTGGCGGGCATCGCCCTCGCGCGCGAAAAAGGCCAGGCGGTCGAAGAGATACTCCAGCCGCAGATAGGCCCGGATGCGTTCATTGAAGGGGTATTCGTACAGAATCACGCTGGCTACAGGCCCGTCTTGTATCGGCCGCGAGGCCGAGGTTGGTCAAGGATTGCCGGCCGCGGGATTTCCGGGCCGGTCCTGCGCATACGCCAATGCAAGATAGCGTTCGTGCAGACTTCTTGTCCGCGCAAGCAAGGCCTCTGGCGTGGTGGCGCCGTCGTTGACGATGACATCATCGGCGGCCTCCAGCCGGGTTGTTCGCGCGGCCTGTGCCGCCATGATACGCCGGATGTCGGACTCCGTCAGCCCGCTGCGGGCCTGGACCCGGGCGATCTGGGTCTCGGGATCGCAATCGACCACGCATATGCGGTCGACTTGCTGGCGCCAGCGTCCCGACTCCACCAGCAGCGGCACGACGAAAACCACATAGCTGCCCTGGGCGCGATCGGCCGCGGCGCGCGTCTGCCGGCCGATCAGCGGATGCAGGATGGCCTCCAGCCGCGCCCGCGCCTCGGGCTCGCGAAACACCAGGGCGCGCATCCAATCGCGGTCCATGGCGCCATCGGCGCGCGCGGCCGGCGCGCCAAAGGCCTCGATGATGGCGGGCATGGCCAGCCCGCCCGGCTGCGTGAGGGCGTGGGCGATGGCGTCCGTGTCGATGACGCAGGCCCCCCATTGCCCCAGCATATCGGCCACGCGGGTCTTGCCCGAGCCTATGCCGCCGGTCAAACCAATCTTCAGCATCTCTTTTCCGTTCAGAACAGACCACCCCAATTCGGCGGCCACAGCAGCGCCGCCACGCCGGCCATCGCGAGAAAAGGCGCGAACGGCCGCGGCCGGTCCGGCCCGCCGCGCAGCCGCGCCGCCAGCCCCGCCACCACGCCGGCCAACGCGGCCAGCAGCAAGAGCGGCGCCAGCACGCCCACGCCCAGCCAGGCGCCCAGCGCGGCGGTCAGCTTGAAGTCGCCATAGCCCATGCCTTCCAGCCCGGTGCAGCGCTTGAAGCCATGATAGAAGACCCAGAGCACACCATAACCGAACACCGCCCCCAGCACCGCTTGCGGCAAAGGCGTCAAAGCCCCGTCCAGGTTCACCAGCAGGCCGGCCCACAGAAAGGGCAAGGTGAGGATGTCGGGCAGGATGCAACTGCGGCGATCCACCCAGGCCATCAGCACCAGCGCCAGGCAATAGACCATCGCGCACACCGCCAGCCAGCTGGCGCCGAAACGCCAGACGCAGGCCATGAACAGCGCCGCCAGCAGCAGCTCAGGCCAGGGCGCGCGCCAGGCCGGGCCGCGGCGCCCCGCGCCGCCGCGCGAGGCAAGATACCAGCCTATCCATGGCCAGGCGCGCTGGCGCGCCTGCGGCGGCAAGGCGGCGCGCGCCGGCCGGCCGCGCCATGCGCGCCGCAGATGGGCGGGCAGATAGTGGCTGAGCACCGTCACCCAGCCGCCCAGCGCCAGCCCCGCTAGCGCAGCCAAAAGGTAGACCACGGAGAGAGACATGCGCGCTGCCTTGTGAAACGAGCCGTTGAAGGGAGACGCTTGCACTGTCGCAGTGTATCGGACGGAACAACGTTGGAGACGCCGTTTATGGGCACAAAGCGTTGTCAAAGCCACTCGCCGCCGGGCGCCGACGTATCGAATCACTGCAATCGTGCGTAAAATCAGGACAGACCAACAAATTCCGGACACGCTGCCATGGCCGCCCTCACATTCGCTCCCCGAATCCGCCCTCTCCCCCTGGCCGGTGCCCTGTTGGCCGCGGCACTCATGGCAGGCTGCGCGCAGCAGCGCAGCGATGGCTATTACAACCCGCCGGCCGAGAGCACGGTCACCGATGCGCAGTCCCAGGCCCAGGGCGCGGGCTACCGCAGCGTGGTGCATGCGCCCTCGCAGCTGCAGATCGAACTCAAGCCGCGCCAGCCCGGCCGCCAGCAGAATGTGCAGCAGGCCACGGCCAGCAACGAAGAAGGCGTGGCGGCCCCGGACAACGACAGCAACAGCGGCGCCGGCGAGGCCCCCGCCCCCGCGGCCTCGACGGCGGCGCGCGCGCTGGTGCCCCAGGCCCAGACCTACCAGGGCACCCTGCCCTGCCTGAACGCCGAACTGAACTGCGAAGCGCAGCGCGTGACGCTCACTCTGGCGCCCACCGGCCAGTGGCGCGCCCGCATCGCCTATCTCGAGGGCCATCCCAACGCCGGCAAACCCCTGTTCGAGCAAGGCTGCTGGGATGCGCTGCAAGAACGCCCGCCGCGCGTGCTGCTGATGGACCGCGGCGGCAACGTGCGGGCGGATTTCTCGGTGCCGGTGAACAACACCCTGCGCGTGCGCTCGGTCAACGGCAAGACGCCCAATCTCAACTACACCCTGACCCGCCAGCCGGATCTCGACCCGGTGTCCGAACTGGACAAGCAGCCGGCGCCGCGCTGCGGGCAATAAGCCCCCCGCCCAGGCAGGCCGGCGCCGGCTCGGCCAGCGCCGGCCGGTACGGGCATAGCCGGCAGACCAGCTCCAGCGCATTGCGCACCCCGAGCTTGCGGAAAATCCGCGCCCGGTGCGCTTCCACGGTGCGCATGGAGATGCCCAGTTCGATCGCAATGACTTTGTTGGCCCGGCCGCGCGCCAGATAGGCCAGGACTTGGCGCTCACGCGGCGTAAGCGCGGAACCCAAAGAAACATCAGCGCACATGAAAACCGCCTGCAATCCTGTGTTGCAGCGCAGTCTGTCATCCGGGATGCGCCCCGGCCATCTGATTCTTCCGAGGCCGGAGCGGTTTTGCGACAGTCTCTAGATTTCGAGGTTGTCGATCAGCCGGGTCGCGCCCAGCTTGGCCGCGGCCAGCACCACCAGGGGCTCGCGGGCCTCGAAATCGGCCGGCGTGGGCGCCTTGAGGTCGCGCTGCCGGCGCAGCGACACGTAATCGACTTTCCAGCCATGGCCGGACAGCCCGGCCGAGGCTTCCTGCTCCAGCGCGGCGACATCGCGCGCGCCGTCCAGCACGCGCTGGCGCAGCGCGCCCAGCGCGGCATAGAGGCGCGGCGCCTCGGTGCGCTCTTCGGCCGACAGATAGCGGTTGCGCGAAGACAGCGCCAGGCCGTCGGAGGAGCGCACGGTTTCATGCGCCAGGATCTCCACCGGCAGCTGGAACTGGCGGCACATGGCGCGCACGATCATCAGCTGCTGATAATCCTTTTTGCCGAATACGGCTACGCGCGGCTGCACGCAGGACAGCAGCTTGAGCACGACCGTGCACACGCCCTGGAAGAAACCCGGGCGGAACTCGCCCTCCAGGATGTCGCCCAGGTCATCGGGCGGCTGCACGCGGTAGTTCTGCGGCTCCGGGTACATCTCGCGCTCGTCCGGCGCGAACACCATATAGACGTCGCGCTCGCGCTCCATCTTCTCGACATCGGCCTGCAGGGTGCGCGGGTAGCGGTCGAAGTCCTCGCTGGGGCCGAACTGCAGGCGATTGACGAAGATGCTGGTGACGACCGGATCGCCATGCTGGCGCGCCAGTTTCATGAGCGCCAGGTGGCCTTCATGGAGATTGCCCATGGTGGGCACGAAGGCGATGCGGTTCTGCCCGCGCAAATGGTCGCGCAGGTCCTGGATGGTGTGGACGACTTTCAAGAAACTCTCCGGAGTCTAGGCCGCGGCCGTCACGCTGGTGTAAGCCAGGCGCACGTAGATCGGCGCATAGGGCTCGGCCTGGGTGATATCCAGCAAGGACTCGCGCGCGAGCTCCAGCATGGCAATGAAATGCACCACCACCACCGCCACGGGCGCGCCTTCGGTGATGCGCTCCAGGAAGAGATCGGTGAACTCCATGAAGCGCACATCGTTCAGGCGCCGCAGGATGTGGGTCATGTGGTCGCGCACGGACAGCTGTTCGCGGGTGATGTGATGGTGCTGGTTCAGGCGCGCGCGCTTGATGATGTCGGCCCAGGCGCTGCGCAGGTCCTCGAGGCTGACCTCGGGCATCATGCGCTCGACGCTGATCTCGGCCACGCCCTGGGCGCGCTGGAAATCGCGGCCCAGCTGGGGCAGGGCATCCAGGCGCTGCGCGGCCAGCTTCATCTGTTCGTACTCGAGCAGGCGGCGCACCAGCTCGGCGCGCGGATCCTCGGGCTCTTCGCCGGTGTCGCTCTTCTTGACGGGCAAGAGCATGCGCGACTTGATCTCGATCAGCATGGCCGCCATGAGCAGATACTCGGCGGCCAGCTCCAGGTTGTGCGTGCGGATCTGCTCCACATAGGAGAGATACTGGCGCGTGACATCCGCCATGGGGATGTCCAGCACATTGAAGTTCTGCTTGCGGATCAGGTAGAGCAGGAGGTCCAGCGGGCCCTCGAAGGCCTCCAGAAAGACCTCCAGCGCGTCGGGCGGGATATAGAGGTCCGTGGGCAGCTGGAACAGCGGCTCGCCGTAGAGACGGGCGAAAGCCACGCTGTCGACGGTGTCGGGCGTGCTGTCGACCGGCGGCTGCACCAGCGCCTGGATGTCGTCGCCCGGGATCATCGTGTTCTGTGACATTCGCGCCCGCCGCGATCCAGGCTCAGTCGGCCTGGTAGACGTAGGGCTTCTGGGGCACGCGGGCCGAGCGGAATCCTTCCAGCAGTTCGGTGTCCTGCGGCTTGTCCCAAAGACGGGCGCGGCCTTCGCGCTGGCGCTCTTCGGTGCCGGGGTGCTTGGCCTTGTAGTCCTTCAGGAACAGGGTGATCTCGGATTCGTAATTCTTGGCCATGGCGAAGCTAGCAAAAAGGTTTACGGGATGGCACATAGTGTACTGTAGCCCGGCCGGGGCGCCGCCTCCGGCGGCGTTACAATCGATCGGCACACCCGCCCCCGCCCCCGCCGCCCATGTCCGCCGAACCCGCCTCAGCCGCCGCCTCGTCTTCCCTGACCGATCCCAAGGCCGCGCGAGCGGCGCGCATGATCCCCTTCATTGTCGGCTGCGCCCTGTTCATGCAGATGCTGGACTCGACCGTCGTGGCCACGGCCCTGCCGGCCATGGCGGCCGCGCTGGGCTCCACGCCGGTGCGGCTCAATGTCGCCATCACCTCGTATCTGCTGGCGGTCGCCGTCTTCGTGCCCATCAGCGGCTGGGCCGCCGACCGCTTCGGCGCGCGCCGCGTCTTCGTCGGCGCCATCGCCCTGTTCGCCCTGAGCTCGGTGGCCTGCGCCCTGTCCCAGGACCTGGCGCAGCTGGTGATCGCCCGGGTGGTGCAGGGCATCGCCGGCGCCATGATGGTGCCGGTGGGCCGGGTGATCCTGCTGCGGACCGTGCCCAAGCAGGACCTGCTCAAGGCCATGTCCTTCCTGTCCATCCCGGCCTTGCTGGGCCCGGTCATCGGGCCGCCGCTGGGCGGCTTCATGGTCACTTATATGTCCTGGCACTGGATCTTCCTGATCAACGTGCCCATCGGCATCATCGGCATCTACCTGGTGCTGCACTTCGTCGAGGAAATCCGCATCGAGAACGCGCCGCGCCTGGACGCCGTCGGCTTCATCCTGAGCGCGGTCTGCCTGGCTGGCCTGGTCAGCGGCTTCGAGGCCCTGGGCCACGGCCTGCTCAGCCCCGCCCTGCTGGCCCTGCTGCTGGCGGGCGGCCTGGCCTGCGGCCTGCTCTATGTCTGGCACGCCAAGCGCATCGAGCACCCCATCCTGGACCTGTCGCTGCTGCGCATCCCGACCTTCGCCATTTCCACCCTGGGCGGCAATCTCTGCCGCTTCGCCGTGGGCGCCGTGCCCTTCCTGCTGGCCATGATGCTGCAGGTCGGCTTCGGCCTGTCGCCCTTCTCGGCCGGCATGATCACCTTCGCCAGCGCCGCCGGCGCCCTGCTGATGAAATTCGTCGCCACCCCCATCGTGCAGCACTTCGGTTTCCGCCGCGTGCTCACGGTCAATGCGGTGCTGACCGGCCTGTTCATCATGTGCTGCGCCTTCTTCACGCCGGACACCCCGGTCTGGCTGATGATCCTGATCCTGCTGATCGGCGGCTTTTTCCGCTCGCTGCAGTTCACGGGGGTCAACACCCTGTCATACGCCGACATCCCGCCCGAGAAGATGAGCCGGGCCAGCAGCTTCGCCGCCATGGCCCAGCAGCTGGGCATCAGCCTGGGCGTGGGCGTGGCGGCCATCACCCTGAACCTGAGCATGATGGCGCGCGGCGCCGACCGCCTGGCCGTGTCCGATGTCGTCGTCGCCTTCATCACCATCGGCGTGCTGTGCGCGCTATCGACGCTGTCTTTCCGCCGCCTGGCGCCCGACGCCGGGGCCCAACTCAACCGGAACAAGGTGCAACGTGACGACGAGTGATTATGTGCTCGCCCTCGACCAGGGCACGACCAGTTCCCGCGCCATCGTGTTCGACCGCAAGGGCGGGCTGCGCGGCGTGGGCCAGCGCGAGTTCCGCCAATACTATCCGCGGCCGGGCTGGGTCGAGCACGACGCCGGCGAAATCTGGACCAGCCAGCTCGAAGTCGCGCGCGAGGCCTTGCGCAACGCGGGCGTGAGCGCGGCCGACCTGGCCGCCATCGGCATCACCAACCAGCGCGAAACCACCCTGCTCTGGGAGCGCGCCACCGGCCGCCCCCTGGCGCGCGCCATCGTGTGGCAGGACCGCCGCACCGCGCCGCTGTGCGAACAGTTGCGCCGCGACGGCCATGCCGACTGGCTCCAGGCGCGCACCGGGCTGGTCGTGGACGCCTATTTTTCGGGCACCAAGCTGGCCTGGCTGCTGGAGCATGTCCCGGGCGCGCGCCAGGCCGCCGAGCGCGGCGAACTGGCCTTCGGCACGGTCGACACCTGGCTGGTCTGGCAACTGACCGGCGGCGCGGTGCACAGCACCGACCCCAGCAATGCCTCGCGCACCCTGCTGTTCGACCTGCACACCCAGGACTGGAACGACGACATCCTGGCGCTGTTGAACATCCCGCGCTCGGTGCTGCCCCGGATCGCGCCCAGCAGCGCCGTCATCGGCCATGCGCAGCCCGAATGGCTGGGCGGCCCGGTTCCCATTGCCGGGGTGGCGGGCGACCAGCAGGCGGCCACCTTCGGCCAGGCCTGCTTCACGCCCGGCATGGCCAAGAACACCTATGGCACGGGCTGCTTCATGCTCATGAATGTGGGCGAGTCGCCGGTCGCCTCGCGCAACCACCTGCTGTCCACCGTGGGCTGGGGCCTGCCCGCCCCGCAAGGCTGGCGCGCCACCTATATGCTGGAAGGCGGCGTCTTCGTGGCCGGCGCGGCCGTGCAATGGCTGCGCGACGGCCTGGGCATCATCCAGCATGCCGAGGACATCGAACCGCTGGCCGCCAGCGTGGCCGACACCGACGACGTCTTCATGGTGCCGGCCTTCGCCGGCCTGGGCGCGCCGCACTGGGACCCCTATGCGCGGGGCACGCTGGTGGGCCTGACCCGCGGCACCACCCGCGCCCACATCGCCCGCGCCACGCTGGAATCCATCGCCCTGCAAAGCGCCGAATTGCTGGCCTGCATGAATGCCGACAGCGGCATCCCGCTCTCCGAGCTGCGCGTCGACGGCGGCGCCGCCCGCAATGACCTCTTGATGCAGATGCAAGCCGACCTGCTGGGCGTGCCGGTCGTGCGCCCCCGGGTGGCCGAATCCACCGCGCTCGGCGCGGCCGGCCTGGCCGGCCTGGCGGTCGGCATCTGGAGCAACCAGGAAGAATTCGCCGGCCAATGGCAGGCCGAACGCCGCTTCGAGCCGCGCTGGCCGGACGATGTGCGGCAGGCGCGCATGCAGCGCTGGCGCCAGGCCGTCGAGCTGGCCAAGCACTGGACTCAGCCCGCGGCCTGAACCTCAGAAAAAGGGCTTGGCCACGGCCAGGGTGACGGCCAGCGCCGTCAGCAGGAAAACCGCGGCGCCGGACAAACCCATCCAGCCCGGCGCGCGGTAGTCCGCATCGGCGATCAGGCGCGACAAGACGCGGGTCTGCCACAGCTGCAGCAGGGTCAACAGCGCCACCAGGCCCATCTTGACGTCCAGCCACAGCTGGCCAAACCATCCCACCATTCCCCCCATGGCCAGGCCGAAGCACCAGGTCAGCGCCATGGCCGGCAGCACCAGCCTGTGGTTCCAGCGCGCCAGCCGGCGCAAGCCGGCCGGCGCGGCGGCCGAGAACCCGGTGCTGGAGGACAGCCAGAGCAGCCCCAGGATCCAGACCGTGATCGCCAGCACGTGCAGCAGCTTGAGGACGGTATACAGCATGGTCCGGCAGGGGCGGGGTCAGTTCAGGCTGGCGCCCGAGATCTTGACGATCTCCTGGTATTTGTCTTTCTCGGCCTTGACGAAGGCGGCGAACTGGTCGGCGCTCATCGGCTCCTGTTCGGAACCCATGGTCAGCAGGCGCTGGCGCACGTCCGGCAGGCGCAGCGCATCGCCATAGGCCTTGTTGAGCTTGGCGACCACCGCGGCCGGCGTGCCGCCCGGGGCGAACACGCCGAACCAGGTGCCCAGGTCAAAGCCCTTGACGCCCGATTCCTCGACGGTGGGGACATCTGGCAGCAGCGAGGAGCGCTTGGCCGTCGTGACCGCCAGCGCCTTGACCTTGCCGTCCTTGATGAGCGGGGCCGAGGCGGCCAGGTTGTCGAACATGAAATCCGATTGGCCCGACAGCAGCGCCAGCTGGGCCGGCGCGGCGCCCTGGTAGGGGATGTGCTCGGCGGCGATGCCGGCCCGGGCCTTGAGCAGTTCGCCGGACAGATGGCCAGCGCTGCCATTGCCGCCCGAGCCATAGTTCAGGCGGCCGGGATTCTTCTTGGCGTAGTCGATCAGGTCCGCCACGCTGTTGATCTTGTTCTTCTGCGCGAATTCCAGGTTCATGACCAGCACATTGGGCACCGAGGCCACGATGGTGATGGGCGCGAAGTCCTTGATGGGATCGTAGGGCAGGTTGGCGAACAGGAAGGGGTTGATGGCATGCGTGGCCACCGCGCCCATGACCAGGGTGTAGCCGTCGGGCGCGGCCTTGGCGACCAGGTCGGCGCCGATATTGCCGCCCGCGCCGGCCTTGTTCTCGACCACCACGGGCTGGCCCAGCGCATCGCGCACCTTCTCGGCCAGCAGGCGGGCCATGGTGTCCAGCGGGCCGCCGGGCGGATAGGGCACGATGAAACGCAGCGGCTTGCTCGGAAATTCGGTCTGGGCGGCGGCGGGCGCGGCCATCAGGGAAAGACCGGCCGCCAGGGCCAGGGCGCCGCCGACCAGCGCGCGGCGCGTGGCGGACACGAGAGAACGAGTCATGGAAAGTCTCCGGACAGGGGGTGTTATGTGTGCGTATGTTTCAGCGTGGCCCGTAGCATAACGCAGCCCCCCCTGTCGCGGCAGCCGCGGCCATGCCCGGCCGCGTGCCGCTTCAATGCAGAATCTGGCTGAGAAAAAGCTTGGTGCGCTCGTTCTGCGGCTTGTCGAAGAACTCGTCGGGCGTGTTCTCTTCGATGATCTCGCCGCGGTCCATGAAGATGACGCGATTGGCCACCTTGCGCGCGAAGCCCATTTCGTGGGTCACGCAGAGCATGGTCATGCCGCTTTCCTGCGCCAGGCTGACCATCACGTCCAGCACTTCCTTGACCATCTCGGGGTCCAGCGCCGAGGTCGGCTCGTCAAAGAGCATGATCTTGGGGCTCATGCACAGCGAACGCGCGATGGCCACGCGCTGCTGCTGGCCGCCGGAGAGCTGGCCCGGGAATTTATGGGCCTGGTCCGGGATGCGCACGCGCTCCAGGTATTTCATGGCGGTGGCCTCGGCCTCGGCGCGCGATTTCTTCAAGACCCAGACCGGCCCCAGCGTCAGGTTCTCCAGCACGGTCAGGTGCGGGAAGAGGTTGAAATGCTGGAACACCATGCCGACATCCTTGCGGATGGTTTCGATGTGCTTGAGGTCGTTGGTCAGCTCGGTGCCGTCGACCACGATCTTGCCCTGCTGGTGCTCTTCGAGCCGGTTGATGCAGCGGATCATGGTCGATTTGCCCGATCCCGAAGGGCCGCAGATCACGATGCGCTCGCCAGGCTCCACGTCCAGGTTGATATTGCGCAGGACGTGGAACTGGCCGTACCACTTATTGACGTCCTGCAGGCGGATGATGGCATTGGACATGCCTGTACTCCTGAAAAAGAGACCGGCCGCCGCGAGGTCGGCCGGCGCGTTTCTATCGTTGATGACCGGTCGCCAGGCGGCGCTCCAGCCGCTGGCTGTACTTGGACATCGAATAGCAGAAGACGAAGTAGATGAGCGCGATGAAGATATAGGCTTCCACGCCGAAGCCGCGCCAGGCCGCATCCGACAGCGCCGCCTTGGCCGCCAGCGTCAGGTCGAAGATGCCGATGATCACGACCAGCGAGGTGTCCTTGAACAGCGCGATGAAAATGCTGACCAGCGGCGGGATGACGATCTTCAGCGCCTGCGGCAGGATGATCTTGCGCATCTTCTGCCAATACGACAGGCCCAGCGAGTCCGCGCCCTCATACTGCCCCTTGGGGATGGCCTGCAGCCCGCCGCGCACCGTCTCGGCGATATAGGCCGCCGCGAACATGATGATGGCGATCTGCGCGCGCAGCAGTTTGTCTATCGTGAAGCCTTCGGGCAGGAACAGCGGCAGCATCACCGAGGACATGAACAGCAGGCTGATGAGCGGCACGCCGCGGATCAGCTCGATGTAGACCACGCACAGCGCCTTGATGGCCGGCATGCGCGAGCGGCGTCCCAGGGCCAGCAGCACGCCGATCGGGAAGGCGAAGGCGATGCCGAAGGTCGACAGGATGAGCGTCAGCGGCAGACCGCCCCAACGGCTGTTCTCGACATAGGTCAGCCCGAAGATGCCGCCCCACATCAGGATGGCCACCAGGGTCAGGCCCACGACCCAGATCAGCGCCAGGACGGGCTTCCAGAAGCGGCGCATGCCGCTCATGATGATGACCGCGATCAGGATGAAGGTCGCGATCAGCGGACGCCATTGTTCGTCGTAGGGATAGGTGCCGAAGAGGATGAGCCGGTGCTTCTCGGCGATGAAGGCCCAGCAGGCGCCGCCCGAGGCGCGGCACTCCTGGGCCGAGGTGGCCGTGAAGTTGGCGCGGATGAAGGCCCATTCCACCAGCGCCGGCACGGTCATGATGACCAGCCAGGCCAGCAGGATGGTCGCCAGGATGGACAGCGGCGAGGAGAACAGGCGCGTCTTGAGCCAGGGCCAGGCGCCGACGTGGCTGGACGGCGGCGGCAGGTCGGCGCGCGGGGTTTGCGTAGTGCCGCTCATATCAACGCTCCACCAGCGCGATGCGCTTGTTGTACCAGTTCATGAAGATCGAGATCGACAGGCTGACGGTCAGGTAGGCGCCCATGATGATCAGGATGCCCTCGATCGCCTGCCCGGTCTGGTTCAGCGTGGTGTTGACCACCGACACGATGTCCGGATAGCCGATCGCCACGGCCAGAGAACTGTTCTTGGTGAGGTTGAGGTACTGGCTGGTCATCGGCGGGATGATCACGCGCAGCGCCTGCGGCAGCACGACCAGGCGCAGCACCAGCGAACGCCGCAGGCCCAGCGCGCCGGCCGCCTCCCACTGGCCGCTGTTGACGGCCTGGATGCCCGAACGCACGACTTCGGCGACAAAGGCCGAGGTGTAGATCACCAGCCCCGCCAGCAGGGCCGCGAACTCCGGGGTCAGCGTCAGGCCGCCCTGGAAATTGAAGCCCTTGAGTTCCGGCAAGGACAAGGACAGCTGCATGCCGCTGACCAGCCAGCCCGCCAGGGGGCAGACGATGAGCAGGCCGATGGCCGCGCGGCCCAGCGGGAAGACCTGTCCGGTCGCATGCTGGCGCTTCTTGGCCCAATGCCCCAGCGCCAGCGTGGCGATGATGGCCACCGCCAGCCCGGCCAATATCCAATCCAGCGAAGCGCCCACGGCCTCGGGCACCTTGATGCCGCGGTTGGAAATGAAAACGCCAGGCAGGGGATGGTGCGCCTGGCGGGGTCCGGGCATGTTCTCGGTGATGAGCGCATACCAGAAGAAGAGTTGCAGCAGCAGCGGCACGTTGCGCATGACCTCGACGTACATCGAGGTCAGCCGGGCGACCAGCCAGTTCTTGGATAGCCGGCCGATGCCGATCAGCGTGCCCAGGAGGGTGGCCAGCACGATGCCGATGACCGCCACGCGCAGGGTGTTCAGCAGGCCCACCAGGATGGCGCGGCCGTAAGTGTCTGCGGGGGTGTAGGAGATGGGGGTTTCCCCGATCGCGAAACCGGCTTCCCTGCCGAGGAATCCAAAGCCGGTGGAGATGTTGCGCACCGCCAGGTTGTGCAAGGTGTTGGACACCAGGAACCAGGCGGCCAGTGCCACGAGGACCAGCGCGACGACCTGGTAGACCACGGCGCGCACGCCGGGATCATTCCAGTTGAGACGACGTCGCGGAGCCTGGGCCGGGGCGTTTTTCTGGGTTGTCGCCATAGATGCTTCTGCCAATAACGGATTCAAGGCGGCAGGAGGCCGCCCAATGCTACCCGCTCCGCACGGGCTCGGCCGGGCCTTGCGCGCCCGGCCGGTCTGCCTGTGCTTAGCGCACCGGCCAGCCGTACATCAGGCCGCCCTGCTTGTAGGAAGCATTCAGGCCGCGCTCCAGCTTCATGGGACCGCCCTTGCCCAGGGTGGCTTCAAAGCTTTCGCCGTAGTTGCCCACCTGCTTGATGATGTTATACGCCCACTTGTCATCCACGCCCAGGTTCTTGCCCATGCCCGGGGTCACGCCCAGGATGCGCTGGATGTTGGGATTGGCGCTCTTGGCCTGCTCGTCGACGTTCTTGGAGGTGATGCCGTACTCTTCGGCTTCCAGCATGGCGTTGAGCGACCAGCGCACCACGTTGAACCACTGCTCGTCGCCCTGGCGCACCATGGGGCCCAGCGGCTCCTTGGAGAAGTCCTCGGGCAGGATGATGTACTTGTCCGGGTTCTCGAGCGTGGTGCGGGTGGACGCCAGCTGCGACTTGTCGGTCGTGAAGGCGTCGCAGCGGCCGGCCGAGAAGGCGCGCACGATTTCGTCGTACTTGTCGATCACGACGGGCTTGAATTCGATCTTGTTGCCGCGGAACCAATCGGCCAGGTTGAGCTCGGTGGTGGTGCCCGGCTGCACGCAGACGGTGGCGCCGCCCAGTTCCTTGGCGCTCTTGACGCCCAGGTCCTTGGAGACCATGACGCCCTGGCTGTCGTAGTAGTTCACGCCCACGCCGATCAGGCCCAGCGTGGTGTCGCGCGTCAGGGTGACGGTGGTGTTGCGGGTCAGGACATCGATTTCGCCGGACTGCAGGGCGGTGAAGCGCTGCTGCGTGTTCAGCGGGGTGACCTTGAACTTGCTGGCGTCGCCGAACATGGTCGCCGCGATGGCGCGGCACATATCGACGTCGATGCCTTTCCATTCGCCCTTGCTGTCGGCGATGGAGAAGCCAGGAATGCCGGTGGATACGCCGCACTGGACAAAGCCCTTCTTCTTGACGTTATCGAAGGTCGCGCCCGCATGGGCCGCCGAGCTTGCGGCGAACAAAGCGGCGCCCAGGGCGGCCAATTTCAGTGCTTTCATGGTGATCTCCGTGTAAGGATGACATCGAAGCGCCGGCCTGGTGGGCCAACGTGCTTGGGCGGATGGTAAAGGTTGGTTAAATTTGGGGACATGGGGGAAATCCCTTTCCGTCTTTTCCTCATTTCGGGGACGTATTTAGCCGCCCCCCGGGCCATGGGCCATCCCCCCTCCTTGCCGGAATGGTGCGTCCCTTCCTGGCGTCCGAAGAGAAGCCGGAGTTACTATTGCGGCTTCATCTGCCTGCTCGCCATGATCGAATTCCAGCACGTATTCAAATCCTATGGGCGCGGCCGGAACATTCTGGCCGATATCAACTTCCGCGTGGATGCGGGGGAATTCGTGTTTGTTTCCGGGCCTTCGGGCGCGGGCAAATCCACCTTGCTGAAACTGATCGCCGGCCTGGAGCCGCCGACCCGGGGCTCCATCCAGGTGCACGGGCAGCGCCTGGACAAACTCTCCGCCCGCGCCCGTCCCTATTTGCGGCGCGCGGTCAGCGTCATCCTGCAGGACACCCATCTGCTCTATGACCGCAGCGCGCTGGCCAATGTCATGCTGCCCCTGTCGGTGACGGGCCAGGCCTCGGATTCGGCCGCCGCCCGCGCGCGCGCCGCCCTCGATAAGGTGGGCCTGGCGGGCAAGGAAGACCTCAACCCCATCGAACTGTCCGGCGGCGAGCAGCAGCGCCTGGCCATCGCCCGGGCCATCGTCAACCGGCCGGCCATCCTGATCGCCGACGAACCCACCGCCAACCTGGACGATGACAACGCCCAGCGCATCATGAATGTGTTCCGCGATTTCAACCGGGTCGGTGTCACCACCCTGATTGCCTCCCACGACCAGCAGCTGATGTCGCGCTATACGCGGCGCACGCTGCGTATCGACCACGGCAAGTTCCTCGATACGCAAGGAGAGGCGGCATGAAGTCCTGGCTGCGGCAACACCGCTATGCGCTGGCCATCACCCTGAGGCGGCTGGCGGCCCAGCCCTTTTCCTCGCTGGCCAATCTGCTGGTCATGGCCCTGGTGCTGGCCCTGCCGCTCCTGGGCAGCGCCGTGCTGGTCTCCGTCCAGCCCCTGGCCCGGCAGATTTCCGTCACGCCGGAACTCACCCTCTATATCCAGCCGGCCGCGCCCGCCGGCACGGCCGCGGCCATCACCGAACGCATCGGGCGGGAATTCGGCGGCCAGATCGCGGCCGTGCGCCAGGTGCCGCGCGACCAGGCCCTGAAGGCCCTGCGCCAGAACCCCGCCTGGGAAGAAGCCCTGGCCGTGCTGCCCGGCAACCCCCTGCCGGACGCCGTGGTCGTCACCCTGGCCGGCGGCGAAGACCTGGCCCAGCGGGCCGGATCGCTGGCCGATGGCTGGAGCAAGTGGCAATACGTCGATCAGGTGCAGCTCGACAGCGCCTGGGTGCAGCGCCTGGAGGCCATTCTGCGCTTCGGCCGCCTGGGCCTGGGCTTTCTGGCGGTCTGCGTGGCCGTGGTGGTGCTGGCCACCGTGTTCAACACGGTGCGCATGCAGGCCCTGACCCAGCGCGAGGAGATCGCCGTGGCCCGCCTGGTCGGCGCCACCGAATCCTTCGTGCGCCGGCCCTTCCTGTACCAGGGCGCCCTGTCCGGCGCGCTGGCCGCGCTGCTGGCCATCGGCGCGGCGGCCGTGGCGCTGGTGCCGCTGAACCACGCCGTGCTGGGCCTGGCGCGCAGCTACGGCGCCGAATTCGCCCTGCATCTGCCCGAGCTGCCCGCCCTGGCCGTGGCGGTGCTGGCCGCCGGCATCCTGGGCGCGCTCTCGGCGCGCTGGTCAGTGACCCGCAGTACGCGCTTTTAAGTCCCTTAATCGCCCGAAAGAAAGCGCCCGCCCGGGACTACAGTCCCCGGACGGGCGCTTCTTTTTGCACGCCATTTGACCGGATGCAAGACAAACATCACGATTGTCCGGCAAAATGTTGCGAACGATAACAACAATTTGAAATTTTTCTCGGTTTTGCGGCTGCCCCCCGCTGAGTCTGCCCTATGCCTGCCCGCCTTGACGCCCGCGCTTCGCGCCACTACTTCGACATTACCTTTGACCGCCCCGCGGTCAAGGTCCTGCCGAACGAGTACTTCGTCACCAGCGGCGAAGACATCATGCTGTCCACCGTGCTGGGATCCTGTGTGGCCGCCTGCGTGCGCGACCCCGTGACCGGGGTGGGCGGCATGAACCATTTCATGCTGCCCGAAGGCGACGCCCAGTCGCCAGCCTCCTCGACCATGCGTTATGGCGCCTTCGCCATGGAAGTGCTGATCAACGAATTGCTCAAGGCCGGCGCGGCGCGCGAACGCCTGGAGGCCAAGGTCTTTGGCGGCGGCGCGGTCCTGAGCGCCATGCAGCAGATGAATATCGGCGAGCGCAACGGCCAGTTCGTGCTGCAGTATCTCAAGACGGAAGGCATCCCGGTGCGCGCCCAGGATCTGGGCGACGTCCATGCGCGCCGTATCCATTATTTCCCGCGGGACGGGCGCGTCCTGGTGCGCAAGATGGCCCCGCACCACGCCCGCGCCGAGGAAGTCATCGCCCGCCGCGAGCAGCTGGCCGCCCAGACGGCGCAGGACCACTCGCGCTCGGCGCCCCGCGTGGAGCGTTTCGACCCGCCCAAGATGAAGGTCGAGATGTTCAATATGCCGCGCCGCCGCCCGGCCGGCCTGCCCTCCTAGGCCCGGGCCGGCGGGCGGCGCCCGCTCAGGCCGCGCGCGCCCCGCCGATGGGCAGCACCGCGGCGCTGAACTCGCGCAGCAGCGCCTCGCGCTTGTCGGCCGCGCGCGCCATCGCGGCTTCCTTGACATGGCCATAGCCCCGGATCTCCTGGGGCAGGCTGGCCAGCGCCACGGCCTGCTCCAGATTGCCGCGGTTGAGCTTGCCGATGACGGCCGTCATGTGTTCGGCGTACTCGCGGATCAGCTCGCGTTCGGCGCGCCGTTCGGCCGTGCGGCCGAAGACGTCCAGGGCGGTGCCGCGCAAAAAGCGCAGCCGCGCCAGCAGCGAGAACACGCGCAGCATGCCGGGGCCATAGGCGCGCTTCTGCAAGTGGCCCTGGCTGTCGCGCTTGGCCATCAAGGGCGGCGCGAGGTAGAACCTGAGCTTCCAGTCGCCTTCGAACTGCGCCGCGACCTTCTTGAGGAATTCGCCGTCGCTGTAGAGCCGCGCGACCTCGTACTCATCCTTGTAGGCCATGAGCTTGAAGTAGTTGTGCGCCACCGCCTCGGCCAGGCGCGTGCCGCCCGTGGCCTGGCGTTCGGCCTGGGCCACCTTGTCGACCAGGTCGGTGTAGCGCTTGGCGTAGGCGGCGTTCTGGTAGGCGGTGAGGAAATCGCGCCGCACGGCCACCAGTTGCTCCAGCCCCGTGGCCGGACGCTTGAAATCCACCACCGATTGCTCCCCGCGGCGCACCTCGACGATTTCCGTCTCCTGGCTGGCCGGCGCCAGGCCGATCAGGGCCTGAACGGCCGCGAGGTCCTGGGCGGCGCGCCGGCCCCAGGCAAAGGCGGCCTGGTTATTGGGCACCTGCTGGCCGTTGAGCTCGATGGCGCGCAGCAGGGCCGCTTCGCCCAGCGGCAGCCAGCCTTTCTGGTAGGCATAGCCCATCATGAGCGGGTTGGCATAGATGGCGTCGCCCAGCAGGCCGACGGCCAGCGCCGCCGCGTCGATATGGGACACCGCCGCGCAGGCGCGGCCCAGGTCGCCCTGCAGGTCCGAGCCCGGCAGGGTCCAGTCGGGGTTGTGGACGAAAGCGGCGGTCGGCGCCACGTCGGTATTGACCAGGGCGCGCGTGCGGTCGGGGCGCATGCGCGCCACGGCCTCCTGGCTGGTGCCCACGACCAGGTCGCCGGCCAGCACCAGGTCGGCCTCGCCCATGGCGACGCGGGTATTCATCAGCTCGCCCGGCGTGGGCGCCAGCACCACATGGGAGTAGACCGCGCCGCCCTTCTGGGCCAGGCCGGCCATGTCCAGCACCGAGCAGCCCTTGCCTTCGAGATGGGCGGCCATGCCGATCAACTGCCCGATGGTGACGACCCCGGTGCCGCCCACGCCGGCGATGAAGACGCCATAGTGCCCGGCGATGTCGGGCGTGCCCGGCGCGGGCAGACCGGCGGCGATGTCGCCTTCCGGGGCCAGGGCGCGCGGCTTGCGCAGCTTGCCGCCTTCGACCGTCACGAAGCTGGGGCAGAAGCCCTTCAGGCAGGAGAAATCCTTGTTGCAGCTCGACTGGTTGATGGTGCGCTTGCGGCCGAACTCCGTTTCCAGCGGCTCGACCGACAGGCAATGCGACTTCTCGGAGCAATCGCCGCAGCCTTCGCAGACGCGCTCGTTGATGACCACGCGGCGCGCCGGATCCGGATAGGCGCCGCGCTTGCGGCGGCGGCGCTTCTCGGTGGCGCAGGTCTGGTCATAGACCAGGATGGAGACGCCGGGGTATTCGCGCAGTTCGCGCATGACGCTGTCGAGCGCATCGCGATGCTTGACCGGCACGCCCGGCGCCAGGCCGTCGACATGCTGGTATTTCTCGGGTTCGTCGGTGACGACGATGATCTTCTCGATGCCCTCGGCGGCCATCTGCCGCGTGATCATGGGCACGCTGATGGGGCCGTCGACGGGCTGGCCGCCGGTCATGGCGACCGCGTCGTTGAAGAGGATCTTGTAGGTGATGGGCGTCTTGGCCGCGACGGCCGCCCGGATGGCCAGCAGGCCCGAATGGAAATACGTGCCGTCGCCCAGGTTGGCGAAGACATGTTTTTCTTCGGTGAAGGGCGCCTGGCCCAGCCAGGGCACGCCCTCGCCGCCCATCTGCGTGAAGACCTGGGTATTGCGGCCCATCCAGGTGACCATATAGTGGCAGCCGATGCCGGCCAGCCCCCGCGAGCCCTCGGGCAGGCGGGTGGAGGTGTTATGCGGACAGCCCGAACAGAACCAGGGCTTGCGATCGACCACCAGGCGCGGCTTGGACAGGGCTTTTTCGCGCTCGGCGATGAAGGCCAGCCGCGCCTCGATGCCGGCGCGCACGTCCTCGGGCAGCGCCAGGCGCAGCAGGCGCGCGCCCACCGCCTTGGCCACCATGGCGGGCGAAAACTCGTAATGGGCCGGCAGCAGCCAATTGCCCTGCGGCACCGACCACTCGCCGCCGTCCTTGTCATCGAACTTGCCGACCACGCGCGGGATCTTCTTGCCCGTGCCGATCCAGGAAAACAGCTCTTCCTTGAGCTGGTATTCGATGACCTGGCGCTTTTCTTCGACCACCAGGATCTCGTCCAGGCCATCGGCGAACTGCTGCACGCCAGTGGCTTCCAGCGGCCACACCATGCCGACCTTGAACAAGCGCAGGCCGATGCGCTGGCAGACGGCTTCGGACAAGCCCAGGTCGGACAGGGCCTGGCGCGTATCGAGATAGGCCTTGCCGGAGGTGATGATGCCGAAACGCGCGCGGTCCTGCGGCACGCTCCAGAGTTCGCGGTTGAGCTTGTTGGCGCGCGCATAGGCCAGCGCCGCGTACAGCTTGTAGTCCAGCAGCCGCGCTTCCTGTTGCAGCGGCGTGTCGGGCAGGCGGATATTGAGGCCGTCGGGCGGCAGCGTGAAATCCTCGGGCAGCAGGATGCGCACGCGCTCGCTGTCGACGTCCACCGAGGCCGAGACCTCGACGATGTCGGTGATGGTCTTCAGGCCGACCCAGACGCCCGCATAGCGGCTCATGGCCCAGCCGTGCAGGCCGAAATCCAGGATCTCCTGGACGCTGGACGGAAACAGCACCGGGATCATGCAGGCCTTGAGGATGTGATCGCTCTGGTGCGGCAGCGTCGAGGACTTGGCCGGGTGGTCATCGCCGGCCACCACCAGCACGCCGCCATGGCGCGAGGTGCCCGCGGCATTGGCATGCTTGAAGACATCGCCGCAGCGGTCCACGCCCGGCCCCTTGCCGTACCACATGCCGAACACGCCGTCGTACTTGGCGCCGGGAAACAGATTGACCTGCTGCGAGCCCCAGACGGCGGTGGCCGCCAGGTCTTCGTTGATGCCCGGCTGGAACTCGATGTGATGTTCCTTCAGGTACTTGGCCGCCTTCCACATGTTCTGGTCCACCCCGCCCAGGGGGGAGCCCCGATAGCCCGATATGAAGCCGGCGGTATTGAGGCCCACGCGCGCGTCGCGCTCGCGCTGCATCATGGGCAGGCGCACCAGGGCGTGGATGCCGCTCATCCAGGCGCGGCCGGTTTCCAGGGTGTATTTGTCGTCCAGGTGCACGGACTGAAGCGCCGCGCGCTGCGCGGGCGTGAGAGGGGCATTCATGTCTACTCCGTTGGTGTGGATTTCCGACACGAGCGCTCGAAACAGCCCTTGTGGGGCACACGGATCGCTGCGTCGGCGCTTACGCCTGTTGTTTTCCCTCTTTTTACCTGTCCCCAACCGTCCCCGCAATAGGGCGATGCGATAATCCCCGCATGGAATTCGCCGCCCTCATCGCCGATTGGCAGGCCCGCCATGGCCGCCACCGCCTGCCTTGGCAGAACACCCGGGACCCCTACCGCATCTGGCTCTCGGAAATCATGCTGCAGCAGACCCAGGTCGCCACGGTCATCCCCTATTACGAGCGCTTCCTGGCGCGCTTTCCCGATGTGGGCGCGCTGGCGGCGGCCAGCCAGGAAGACGTCATGCCCTACTGGGCCGGCCTGGGCTACTACGCCCGCGCGCGCAACCTGCACCGCTGCGCCCAGGACATCATGGCCTGCTGGGATGGGCGCTTTCCGCCCGATGCCGAGCGCATCGCCACCCTGCCCGGCATCGGCCGCTCCACGGCGGCGGCCATCGCGGCCTTCGCCTACGGCGAGCGCTCGCCCATCCTGGACGGCAACGTCAAGCGCGTGTTCGCGCGCCACTTCGGCATCGAGGGCGATCCGTCCAAGCGCGACACCGAACAGAAACTCTGGCAGCTGGCCGACAGCCTGGTGGCGGCCGTGCCCGGCCTGGACATGACGGCCTACACCCAGGGCCTGATGGACCTGGGCGCCACGCTATGCACGCGCGGCAAGCCCGATTGCGGCCGCTGTCCGGTGGCGGACTCCTGTGTCGCGCGCCGCGAGGGGCGCCAGCAGGAGCTGCCCACGCCCAAGGCCCGCCGCGCCGTGCCCGAACGGCAGACGGCCATGCTGGTGCTGGAGCACGACGGCGCCATCCTCTTGCAGCAGCGGCCCTCGCCGGGCATCTGGGGCGGATTGTGGAGCCTGCCGGAATTCGACGCCGCGGGCGACGCCAGGCTGGCCTGCCAGGCGCTGGGCCTGGAGCCGCGGACGCATTATGCGCTGGCGGCCTTCGCGCACACCTTCACGCATTACCGCCTGCATGTGCGCCCCTGGTATGTGCCGGTGCGCGCCGCCGGCCTGCGCTCGGGCGGCCAGCCCGAACGCTGGGTGCCGGCCGCCGAACTGGGCGCGGTCGCGCTGCCCGCCCCCATCCGCAAACTGCTGCTCGGCCTGGCCGAGGCCGGCCTGCCCGGCGCGCTGGCGCTGAGCGCCTGAAGGCGGCCGTTCAGGCCTGAGCCGGTTCGCGCAACAGCATCACAAGCTTGAGTTCCGGGTGGGTGGCCAGGCGGAAGGTCACCTGCTGAAAACGCAGCAGGCCGCGCGCCGGGTGGTTGAAATCGCGCAGGCCGCCTTCGCGCTCGACCACCGCATGGCGGGTCCACCAATGCGCGAACACCGGACTTGAACGCACCAGCGCGTCGATCAGGCCGCGCACATCGGGCTCGTCCAGATGGGCGCCGGCATCGGCGCGGAACTCCGCCACCACGCGCCGGGCGCGCTGCTCCCAGTCCACCACCAGCGAGCGGGCGGCCGGATCCAGAAAGATATAGCGCAGCAGATTGGGCTGCGGATCGCGCTCGGGCCAATGATCAAACAGCTCGCGCATGGCGCGGTTGCTGGCCAGCACCTGCCAGGCCCGGTCCAGCACATAGGCCGGCGCGGAGACGGCGTCCACGCAGGCCTGCAACAGCAGGCCCGCCGCCCCGGCGGGTTCGTCGCGCGGATGCTGGGGGTCGGCGCATTCGGCCAGCTCGAACAGATAGGCCCGTTCGGCGCGCGCCAGCTGCAGCACATTGGCGATGCGCGACCAGACCGCCGGCGAGACCGATACCTCGCGGCCCTGTTCGATCCAGGTGTACCAGGTGACGCTGATATCCGACAGCTGGGCCACTTCTTCGCGGCGCAGGCCCGGCGTGCGGCGGCGCGAGCCGGCCGGCAGCCCGGCCATCTGCGGGGTGATGCGCGAGCGCGCATTGCGCACGAATTCGCCCAGGGTCTGGCGGCGCAGGGTGGAGCCCGGGGTGGCACTATTCATACCAGGATAGTCTATGGTCTTGTACGGGTACTGTGGATTGCCTATCTTAGCCGCCATCCCCTATCCGCGCACAAAGGAACCCCCATGACCGCACCCAGCCACGACGCCGCCGTCCAACGCCAGTTCAGCCCCCAGGCCTCGGCCTATCTGAGCAGCGCGGTGCACGCCCAGGGCGAAGACCTGAAACAGATGGCCGGCATCGCGGCCGCCCACCCCGGCGCGCGCGTGCTGGACCTGGGCTGCGGCGGCGGCCATGTGAGCTTCAATGTGGCGCCGCTGACGGCCGAGGTGGTGGCCTACGACCTGTCGCAATCCATGCTGGACGTGGTGGCCGCCGAGGCCGCCAAGCGCGGCCTGGACAATCTGCGCACCTGTCGCGGCAAGGCCGAGCAGCTGCCGTTCGGCGACGGCGAGTTCGACCTGGTGATGAGCCGCTATTCCACCCACCACTGGGAAGACCCCGGCCTGGGCTTGCGCGAAGCGCGCCGGGTGCTCAAGCCGGGCGGCGTGGCCGTCTTCGCCGACGTGGTCTCGCCCGGCCAGGCCCTGCTCGACACCTGGATACAGACCATCGAGGTGCTGCGCGACACCTCGCATGTGCGCGACTATTCGCAGGCCGAATGGCTGGCCATGCTGGCCGACGCCGGCTTCGTGCTGCAAACCATGACCCTGCGCCGCCTGCCGCTGGAGTTTTCGTCCTGGGTGGCGCGCATGCGCACGCCCGACGCCCTGGTGCGCGCGCTGCGCGAGATGGCCGCGATCGCGCCGCGGCCGGTCAAGGCGCACTTCGAGATCCAGGACGACGGGTCCTTCACCAGCGACAACGCCGTCATCGTGGTCGTCAAGCCTTGAGAGGCCGGCGCCCTCAGCCGCCCAGGTTGGGCGCCAGGGTTCGCCGCACGTCCTCTTCGGTCCGGCCGCTGCGGGCCACGTAATCGGCCAGCTGGTCCTCGCCGATGGGGCCCACATTGAAGTACTGCGACTCGGGGTGGCTGAAGTAAAAGCCCGAGACGCTGGAGGCGGGGAACATCGCGTAGCTGTCGGTCAGCTCCATGCCGATGTCCTCGGCTTCCAGCACGCGGAACATATCGGTCTTGACGACGTGTTCCGGGCAGGCGGGATAGCCGGGCGCCGGGCGGATGCCGACATACTTCTCGGCGATGAGCGCCTCGTTGTCGAGCTGCTCGTCGGCCGCATAGCCCCACAGATCGCGCCGCACGCGCGCGTGCAGGCATTCGGCGAAGGCCTCGGCCAGCCGGTCGGCCAGCGACTTGAGCATGATGCTGGAGTAATCGTCCAGCGCCGCCTGGAACTCGGCTTCTTTCTTCTCGATGCCCAGGCCGGCGGTGACCGCGAACAGCCCGATATAGTCCAGCTTGCCGCTGTCCTTGGGCGCGATATAGTCGGCCAGGCTCTTGTTGCTCACGCCTTCACGCTTGACGCCCTGCTGGCGCAGGTTGCGGTAGGTGAACAGAACCTCGCTGCGGGTCTCGTCGCGGTAGACCTCGATATCCTCGTCATTGATCCGGTTGGCCGGGTAGAAGCCGATCACGCCGTTGGCGGTCAGCCAGCGGCCTTCGATGATGCGCTTGAGCATGGCCTGCCCGTCGGCGTAGACCTTGCGCGCCTGCTCGCCCACGACCTTGTCGTCCAGGATGGCCGGGAAGGCCCCGAAAAGACTCCAGGTAATGAAGAAGGGGCCCCAATCGATGTAGCGCGCGATCTCGGCCAGGTCGTAGCTCTTGAAGGCGCGCCGGCCGATGAACTTGGGGCGCGGCGGCGTGTAATGGGCCCAATCGATCTGCGGGCGCGCGGCGCGCGCCTCGGCCAGCGGCATGAGCGGCGTGGCCTTGCGGTTGGCATGGCGGCGGCGGACGTCTTCGTACTCCTGCGCCAGCTCGTCCAGATAGGCTTGCGCCTGGTCGGACATCAGGTTGGTGGCCACGCCCACCGAGCGGCTGGCATCGGGCACATAGATCACCGGCCCTTCGTAGTTGGGCGCGATCTTCACGGCCGTGTGCACGCGGCTGGTGGTGGCCCCGCCTATCATCAGCGGCGTCTTGCGCTCGCGGAAATAAGGGTCCCGCTGCATTTCGGAGGCCACATAGGCCATTTCTTCGAGGCTGGGCGTGATCAGGCCGGACAGGCCGATGATGTCGGCGTTTTCTTCCTTGGCCTTGTCCAGGATCTGCGCGCACGGGACCATGACGCCCATGTTGACGACTTCAAAGTTGTTGCACTGCAAGACCACCGAGACGATGTTCTTGCCGATGTCGTGCACATCGCCCTTGACGGTGGCGATGACGATCTTGCCCTTGGCGCGCACATCGCCGCCGGAGGCCGCGATCTGGCGTTTTTCTTCTTCGATGAAGGGGATGAGATGGGCCACGGCCTGCTTCATCACGCGCGCCGACTTGACCACCTGCGGCAGGAACATCTTGCCCGCGCCGAACAGGTCGCCCACGACATTCATGCCGTCCATCAGCGGGCCTTCGATCACTTCGATGGGACGCCCGCCGCGCGCGGCGATCTTCTGGCGGACCTCTTCGGTGTCCTCCACGATGAAGGCCGTGATGCCATGCACCAGCGCATGGGCCAGCCGCTCCTCGACCGGCTTGGCGCGCCAGGCCAGGTCTTCTTCTTTCTTGGCGCCCGAACCGCGGATGGTGTCGGCGAACTGCACCAGGCGCTCGGTGGGCGTGCGCTCGTCATCGGCCGCTTGCTTGCCCAGGGGCTCGGCGCGGTCCAGGATGACGTCCTCGACCAGATCGCGCAGGACGGGATCCAGGTCGGCGTAGACGCCCAGCTGGCCCGCGTTGACGATGCCCATGGTCAGGCCTTCGCGGATGGCGTAATACAGGAAGACCGTGTGGATGGCCTCCCGCATCGGCTCATTGCCGCGGAAGGAGAAGCTCACGTTGGAGATGCCGCCCGAGATCCGCGCATGCGGCAGGTTCTGGCGTATCCAGCGCGTGCCCTCGATGAAGTCGACGGCATAGTGGTTGTGCTCGTCGATGCCCGTGGCCACGGCGAACACATTGGGATCGAAGATGATGTCCTCGGGCGGGAAGCCTTCTTCCTCGACCAGGATGCGGTAGGCGCGACCGCAGATCTCGCGGCGCCGCTCCAGCGTGTCGGCCTGCCCCTGCTCGTCGAAAGCCATGACGACCACGGCCGCGCCGTACAGCCGGCACAGGCGCGCGTGTTCGCGGAAAGGCGCCTCGCCCTCCTTCATGGAAATGGAATTGACCACCGCCTTGCCCTGCACGCACTTCAGGCCCGTCTCGATCACCTCCCACTTGGAGCTGTCGATCATGATGGGCACCCGGGCGATGTCGGGCTCGGAGGCGATCAGGTTCAGGAAGCGGTGCATGCAGGCCGCCGAATCCAGCATGGCCTCGTCCATGTTGATATCGATGATCTGCGCGCCGTTCTCGACCTGCTGGCGCGCCACGGCCAGGGCCTCGTCGTATTGCTCTTCGCGGATCAGGCGGGCGAACATCTTCGAGCCGGTGACGTTGGTGCGCTCGCCGACGTTGATGAAGAGGGTGTCTTCGTCGATGTTGAGCGGCTCCAGGCCCGACAAGCGGGTCTTGACCGGCACCTCGGGCACCACGCGCGGCGTCAGGCGCTCGATCTTGTCCGCGATGGCGCGGATGTGATCCGGCGTCGTGCCGCAGCAGCCGCCGGCCATGTTGACCAGCCCCGAGGCGGCGAACTCCTCCAGCAGGGCCGAGGTGTCGGCCGGCGTCTCGTCGAAACCGGTCTCGGCCATGGGATTGGGCAGGCCCGCATTGGGGTAGACGCAGACATAGGTGTCGCAGATCTTGGACAACTCGGCCACATAGGGGCGCATCAGGGCCGCGCCCAGCGCACAGTTCAGGCCGATGGTGACCGGGCGCGCATGGCGCACGGAGTTCCAGAAGGCCTCCACGGTCTGCCCCGACAGGATGCGGCCCGAGGCGTCGGTCACGGTGCCGGAGATCATCACCGGCAGGCGCACGCCGCGCTCGGCGAAGACCTGCTCGACCGCGAAGATGGCCGCCTTGGCATTGAGCGTGTCGAAAATGGTCTCGATCAGCACGATGTCGATGTCGCCGTCGAGCAGGCCGTTCAATTGTTCGACATAGGCCAGGCGCAATTGGTCGAATGTCACGTTGCGCGCGCCCGGGTCGTTGACGTCGGGCGAGATCGAGGCCGTCTTGGGCTGGGGGCCCAGCGCGCCGGCCACGAAGCGCGGCCGCTCGGGCGTGCTGTAGGCGTCACAGGCCTGGCGCGCCAGCCGGGCCGAGGCCAGGTTCAGCTCATAGGCCAGCTCGGGCAGGTCATAGTCGCCCTGGGCGATGGAGGTCGCCCCGAAGGTATTGGTCTCGATGACGTCGGCGCCCGCCTCCAGGTACTGGCGGTGGATCTCGGAGATCACCTCGGGCCGCACCAGGGACAGCAGCTCGTTGTCGCCCTTCAGGTCCTTGTGGTGCTCGGCAAAGCGCTCGCCGCGGAAATCCGCCTCGCTCAGCTTGTAGCGCTGGATCATGGTGCCCATGGCGCCATCCAGTATCAGGATGCGCTCGCCCAGGAGACGAACGAAATCGGCGCCGCGCGTGTAGGCGGACAGCGGATAAGGCATGCGGGGATAAGACACAACGAGGTCCCAGTGTGGCGAAAAAGGCAAAAAACGCCCGAAATGAACACTAGATGGTAACAAAATGGGCTTGACTCGGGCGGGACGGTGATACAGTTCCGACCCCGAACCGGTACTTTCGGCGCCCCAGGGCGCGCGCAAGATTTAAACGGGAAACAGGAAGGCCATGCCGCCGCAAGGCGGCCGCCCAGCCTGTGCTGCCCCCGCAACGGTCCCCACGGCGTTCTCGCCGTGGCAGCCCGACACCGGCCGGTTCGCTAGCCGGGCATGCCCCCTCTCCGGGGCGGCCCTTATCCCGAGAACGACGTGCGGGGTCGCGCGTCAACCGAGAGCCTGTCAATGAAAACCCGCTCCCTCCGGCGCTACGCCGGTGTCCTCGCCATGGCCGCCCCGGCGGCCGCCGGCGCCCAACAAGCCGCCACGCCCGTGCTCGCACCCGTCGTGGTCACCGGCAGCCTTACCCAGCAAGACCAGAAAGACGCCCTCGGCGACATCAGCGTGATCGACCGCGCCGCCATCGAGCGCGCCGGCCAGAGCAGCGTGGCCGAGCTGCTGCAGCGCCAGCCGGGCGTGGAAATCAACCACACCGGCGGCCCGCAGACGGCCACCAGCGTCTTTCTGCGCGGCGCCAACGCCAACCAGACGCTGCTGCTGGTCGACGGCCGCCGCATGAACACCGCCACCCTGGGCGCCGGCGACTTCCAGGGCATGCCCCTGGACAACATCGAGCGCATCGAGATCCTGCGCGGCACGGCCAGCAGCCTCTATGGCGCCGACGCCATCGGCGGCGTGATCAACATCATCACGCGCAAGGGCGGCGGCGACCGCCCCCTGAGCGTACACGGCAATGCGGGCTATGGCACGCACGACACCAGCCGCGTGAGCGTGGGCCTGGACGGCGCCGCCAACGGCTGGCGCTACGCGCTGGATGCCGGCTATGGCCGCAGCCGCGGCTATAACGCCACGGCCAAGACCGTGGGCGGCGCGCCCAACTGGGGCTACAACGCCGACCGCGACGGCTACGAGCAGGACAATGTGTCGGGCTCGCTGGGCTACACCTGGAAGCCCGGCCAGGAAATCGCCTTCGACTTCTATCACAGCAAGCTCAACGGCCAGTTCGACGCCGGCGGCGGCATGCCGCCCATGAACGAATACGACGACCGCCTACGCCAGATCATCAACCTCTACACGCTCAGCAGCACCAACCAGCTGACCGACTGGTGGCGCAGCACCCTGCGTCTGAGCCAGAGCAACGACACCCAGCGCAACCTGGTGGCGCCCGGCACCTATGGCTACCCGGAAGACGGCCGGACGCGCTTTCGCACCCGCCAGGAGCAATACACCTGGCAAAACGACTTCCAGGTGGCCGCCGACCAGACCGTGACGGTGGGCTACGAATTCCTCAAGCAGCGCGTCGATGGCGATCTCTACGACGCCTCGGCCCCCTGGCCCGCGCCGCCTTCCATCGCCGGCTACGGCGTGGACTCGCGCATCACCAATTCCTTCTTCGGCGAATACCGCGCCCGCTTCGAGCGCCACCACCTGCAGTTCAATGTGCGCAGCGACCACAACACGCTGTACGGCGGCAAGGTCACCGGCGGCGCCGAATACGGCTTCGATATCACCCCGAACCTGCGCGCCGGCATCGGCGCGAGCACGGGCTTCCGGGCGCCGACCTTCAATGACCTGTATTGGCGCAACGATGGCGGCACGGTGGGCAACCCCGACCTGAAGCCGGAGAGCTCGCGCAATATCGAACTCTCGCTGAATTACGCCGACGACACCACGGCCGCCGGCATCGTGGCCTACCGCAATCGCGTCAAGGACATGATCGTCTGGGCCGACCGCAATGACGGCTCCTTCCTCTGGTCGCCCATGAACATCGGCCGCGCCGAGCTGCGCGGCGTCACCCTGACCGGCAGCCAGCGCTTCGGTCAGACCACGCTGCGGGCCAGCGCCGACTTCCAGGACCCGCACGACCGCGACAGCGGCAACGTCCTGCCCCAGCGCGCGCGCCAGATCTACCGCGCCAGCGCCGAGCAGCGCTTCGGCCCGGCCAGCGCCGGCATCGAGTATCTCTGGTCCGGCTCGCGCTACAACGACGCGGCCAACAAACAGGAGCTCGGCGGCTACGGCCTGGTCAACCTCACCGCCTCCTATGACGTGAGCAAGAACCTGACGGCCCAGCTGCGCTGGAACAATGTGTTCAACAAGGACTACACCTTGGCGCGCGGCTACAACACGCCGGGTTCGACGGTGTTCATGAACCTGGCCTGGCGCATGTAGACCGGCACGGGTAGGATGGGCGGCGCGATCTTCATCTTGCAGGCATGAACGTGCTGCGTATCCTCCTTTTCGCCTGGGCGCTGGCCGGACCGCCGGCCGGCGCCCAGCCCATCGCGCTGACCGACGACGCCGGACGCGCCCTCTCCCTGCCGGGCCCGGCCCGGCGGGCCATCGCCCTCACTCCCCACGCCACCGAGCTGGCCTACGCGGCCGGCGCCGGCGCCTACCTGGCCGGCGCCGCGCGCGGCAGCAACTACCCCCCCGCCGCCCGCGCGCTGCCCAGCGTGGGCGACGCCTTCCAGCCCGACCTCGAACGCCTGCTGGGCCTGGCGCCCGACCTGCTGATCGCCTGGCAGCCCTCGGCCACCGGCACGCTGGCCGGCCTGCCGGCCAAATGGGGGATCCCGATCTACTACAGCGATCCGCGCAAGCTGGACGACATCCCCGCCGCCATCGAACAATTCGGCCGGCTGTTCGGCACCGAAGCCATCGCCCAGGCCGAGGCGCGGCGGCTGCGCGACCGCCTGCGGGAACTGCGCCGCCGCTACGCCCACGGCACGCCCGTGCGCGTCTTCGTCCAGGCGGGCGTGCAACCCCTCTACACCATCAACGACAACAGCATCATCGGCGACGCCCTGCGCCTGTGCGGCGCGGTCAACGTCTTCGGCGCCTCCCGGCTGCTGGCCGCCCAGGTCAGCGTCGAGGGCGTGCTGGCCGCCGCCCCCGACGCCGTGGTGGCCGGGGTCAGTTCGGCGCGCGAGGCCGAAACCCTGCAACGCGATTGGCGCGCCACCGGCCTGCCCGCCGCCCGCGCCGGCCACGTCTATGCCGTGGACGCCGACACCCTCTACCGTCCGGGCCCCCGCCTGATCGAGAGCGCGGCCGCCCTGTGCGAGCAGATCGACCGCGCCCGACGGCATTAGGCGCGGCCGGCTAGGCGCGGCCGGCTAGGCGCGGCCGGCTTAGGCGCGGCCAGGCAAAGACCCGGCCGCCGCCAGGGTCGGGCCGGCCGGCCGGTGCTTTATCATTGGGGCATCGCTTGTTTTGCGGCCGGCCCCCGCCCGCCGCCCCCTCCCGCATCGCCATGAACTCACCAGACCTTCTCAGCATCGCCGGCAAAAGCTACTCGTCCCGCCTCCTGGTCGGCACCGGCAAGTACAAAGACTTCGAGGAAACCCGCGCCGCGCTGGATGCCAGCGGCGCGCAGATCGTCACGGTCGCCATCCGCCGCACCAATATCGGCCAGAACCCCGGCGAGCCCAGCCTGCTGGACTACGTGCCGCCGTCGCGCTTCACGCTGCTGCCCAATACCGCCGGCTGCTACACGGCCGAAGACGCCGTGCGCACCCTGCGCCTGGCGCGCGAACTGCTCGACGGCCATGACCTGGTCAAGCTGGAAGTCCTGGGCGACCCCACCAACCTGTTCCCCAACATGCCCGAGACGCTGAAGGCCGCCAAGACCCTGGTCGACGAAGGCTTCAAGGTCATGGTGTACTGCACCGACGACCCCATCCAGTGCCGCATGCTGGAGGATCTGGGCGTGTCGGCCATCATGCCGCTGGCCTCGCTGATCGGCTCGGGCATGGGCATCCTCAACCCCTGGAACCTGCGCCTGATCATCGACCAGACCAAGCTGCCGGTCATCGTCGATGCCGGCGTGGGCACGGCCTCCGACGCCGCCATCGCCATGGAAATGGGCTGCGACGCCGTCCTCATGAATACCGCCATCGCCGGCGCCAAGGATCCGGTGCTGATGGCCAGCGCCATGCGGAAGGGCGTGCAGGCCGGCCGCGAGGCCTTCCTGGCCGGCCGCGTGCCGCGCAAGCTGTACAGCGGCGCGCCCTCCTCGCCGACCGAAGGCATGATCGCGCCCGCCAAATGAGCCCGACCTCCGCATCGGCCCAGGCGCGCCGCATCCCCAATGCCCTGACCATCGCCGGCGTGGACCCCTCGGGCGGCGCCGGCATCCTGGCCGACGTCAAGGCCATGAGCGCGCTGGGCGCCTATGGCTGCGCCGTCATCGCCGCGCTCACCGCCCAGAACACCCAGGGCGTGACGGGCATCCTGCCGGTCGACCCGGCTTTCGTCGGCCAGCAGATCGACACGCTGTTCGCCGATGTCCGCATCGATGCGGCCAAGATCGGCATGGTCGGCCAGGAGCCGGTCATCCGCGTCGTGGCCGAAAAACTGGCGCGCTGGACGCCGGCCCACGTCGTGCTCGATCCGGTCATGGTGGCCAAAAGCGGCGACCTGCTGCTTGAACGCGGCGCCGTCGGCGCCATGCGCGAGTCGCTGCTGCCGCAGGCCACGCTGCTCACCCCCAATTTGCCCGAAGCCGGCGTGCTGCTCGAAGAACGCCCGGTCGAGACCATCAAGGAAATGCGCCGCGTGGCCGAAAAGCTGCGCAACAAGCTGGCCCATTCCGGCCAGCGCTGGGTGCTCTTGAAGGGCGGCCACCTGCCCGGCAGCGAAACCGTGGACCTGCTGCACGACGGCGACCGCATGCTGGAGCTGCCAGGCCGGCGCATCGACACGGCCAACACCCACGGCACCGGCTGCACGCTGTCGGCCGCGCTGGCGGCCCTGTTGCCGCAAACCGGGGACGTACCGGAGGCGGCCCGCCGCGCCAAGGCCTACCTCACCGAGGCCATCCGCCAGGCCGACCGCCTGTCGGTGGGATCTGGCCACGGCCCGGTGCACCACTTCCACGCTTGGTGGTAATCCCGCAGGCCGCCCCGCCGCGGGGAGCCGGTACAATGATCTGTTAGTTCACTGTCTATCTTTTTTTCAAGCCGTCATGAACGCTTCAACCCTGCCCGACGTAGAACAAGCCCGTTTCAACATGGTGGAGCAACAGATCCGCCCCTGGAATGTCCTGGACCCGCGCGTCCTGGATGCCCTGTTCGCCGTGCGCCGGGAACAGTTCGTGCCGCCGGCCCTGCGCGCCCTGGCCTTCTCCGACCTGGAGCTGCCGCTCGAAATCAACGCCGTGGACACCCGCCAGAACATGCTGGCGCCCAAGATGGAAGCCCGCCTGGCCCAGGAGCTGCAGCTGCAGCCCACGGACTGCGTGCTGGAAATCGGCACCGGCTCGGGCTACCAGGCCGCCCTGCTGGCCCATCTGGCCCAGCAGGTCACCACGGTGGAGATCGACAGCCGCCTGGTGGCCTTCGCGCAGCAGAACCTCCAGCTGAACAACATCACCGACGTCAAGATCGAAACCGGCGACGGCCGCAATGGCTGGGGCTCGACCGAATATGACGCCATCCTGGTCACCGGCTCGGTGCCCGTCGTGCCCGACGCGCTGAAGTACCAGCTGCGCGTGGGCGGCCGCCTGGTCGTGATCGTGGGCGAAGCCCCCGTCATGACGGCCTGTCGCATCACCCGCACCACCGCCGCCAGCTTCGAGACGGTGGAGCTCTTCGAAACCGTCATCAAACCCCTGCGCGGCACCGCCGTTTCGCACTTCAAATTCTGAACGAATGCGCGTCCGGTCCGTTGCGGCAGTACTGACTCTGTTCTGCGCCGCGGCAACCGGCGCTTGCGCGCACGCCCAGGACCTCATGCAGGTCTGGCGCGACGCCCTGGCCCATGATCCGGTCTATGCCGCGGCCCGTTCGGCCTACCGGGCCAATACCGAAAAACTGCCCCAGGCCCGGGCCGGACTGCTGCCCCTGGTCAGCGGCGAGACCGGCGGCGTCTACAACGAGGCACGCAGCACGCGCGGCCTGGCCTACGACAGCAGCGGCGGACGCGGCACCTGGGATCTCGTCCTGACCCAGCCCCTCTTCGACTGGGGCCGCTGGCAGCGTTTCGAGCAATCCAAGCTGGTCGTGGCCGACGCCGAGGTCCAGCTGCAGCAATCCCTGCAAGGGCTGCTGCTGCGGGTGGCCGATGCCTATTTCGGCATCCTGGGGGCCCAGGATGCGCTGACGGCCACCGAGGCCGAAAAGGCCGCCGTATCCGAACAGCTGGCGGCCGCCCAGCGCAAGTTCGAACTGGGCAATGCCACCATCACCGACACCTACGAAGCCCAGGCCCGCTATGACCTGATCCTGGCCGAGGAGCTGCGCCTGCAAAACGAGGTGCAGACCCAGCGCGACATCCTGGCCAAGATCATCGGCCAGCCGCCCGGCGCCCTGGCCGAGCTGCCCGCGGGCGTGGCGCTGCCCATGCCCCAGCCCGCCCGCCTGACCGACTGGTCCGACCAAGCCCAGGGCGCCTCGCTCGACGTGCTGCGCGCCCAGCTGCAGACCCGCATCGCCGGACGCGATATCGAAATCGCGCGCTCGGGCCACTATCCGACGCTCAATCTGCGCGCCTCCAGCGGCAGCGCCACCGACGGCGCGCTCAAGGGCACCGGCCCCGGCCGGCCCATCGAAAACACCGTCGGCGTGACCTTGTCCATCCCGCTTTACGCCGGCGGCGGTATCTCCTCCCAGGTAACAGAAAAAGTCCAACTGGAACAAAAAGCCCGCCAGGACTACGAGACCGCCAAGCGGGAAGCGCTGCGCGGCGCCCGGCAGTACTTCAATGGCGTGGTCACGGGCCTGGCGCGGGTGCGCGCGCTCGAAGCCGGGGAAACCTCCAGCCGGGCCGCGGTCCAGGCCAACCAGACCGGCTATGAGCTGGGGGTGCGCATCAACCTGGATGTGCTCAATGCCCAGCAGCAGCTCTACGCCACGCAGCGCGACCTGGCGCGGGCGCGCTACCAGACCCTGCTCGACGGCCTGCGCCTGAAAGCCACCAGCGGCGTCCTGGCCGAAACCGACCTGGACGCCATCAACCGGCTGCTGCGCCTGCCCCCGCCCTGAACGTCGCCTCAGGCGCCGCGAATCTTGCGCACCAGCGCCGTGGTCGAACGCTCGAACTGAAAGGGGATGGCCACGGCGCGGCCGCCCCAGCCGCGCACCAGCGCGGTCTCGGGCAGTTTTTCCATATCGTAGTCGCCGCCCTTGACGATGATGTCCGGACGCAATTCGGCGATCAGCGCTTCGGGCGTGTCTTCGTCAAACGCGGTCACCGCATCGACGCATTGCAGCGCGGCCAGCAGCGCCGCCCGGTCGGCCTCGGTGTTCAGCGGCCGCTCTTCTCCCTTGCCCAGGCGGCGCGCCGAAGCGTCGGTGTTCACGGCCACGATCAGGCAGGCGCCCAGGCGGGCCGCCTCGTCCAGATAGGTGGCATGCCCCCGGTGCAGGAGGTCGAACACCCCATTGGTGAACACCAGCGGACGCGGGAACTTCCCGGCGGCCACGGCGGCCGCCAGGTCTGCACGCGCATAGATCTTGGATTCGAAGCGGGCTTGGGACATGGCGGGATTGTAGCGGTTCCCGCCGCCCGGCCGTTCAGACCCCGACCAACACGCCTTCGGGTTCGCCGCGCACCGAGCGCGCCAGCCGGCCGGCCAGCTCCTTGCGGTAGCGGTTCAGGTCCTTGACGTTCTCGAAGGGGCTGTCCAGCAGCTTGGACAAGATGTGCAGGATGCGGCTGCTCACCTTGTTTTCCCATTGGCCGTCAAAGCGGATCTGGGTGTCCAGCCAGTGCTCCAGCCAGCCCGGCTCGGGCAGGCGCGACTGCACCGTGTCATTGGGGAACAAGGCCTTGTTCACGTGCAGATTGGTCGGATGCATGGCCTGGTTGCTGCGGCCGGCCGAGGCCATGAGCACGCCGATCTTGGCAAAGGCCTGGCGCGCATCGCCGCTGACCGCGTCGCCGCGGTCGTGCAGGGCGCGGCGCATGTATTGCAGATAGGCGCCGGCATGACGCGCCTCGTCCTGGGCGATGGTCTTGTAGATGGCGCGTATGACCGGCTCGGTGTGCCAGTCGGCGGCGCAGCGGTACCAGTGGTTCAGGCGGATCTCGCCGCAGAAGTGCAGCATCAGCGTCTCCAGCTCGGGAGCCGGATCGAACTCGAAGCGCACCTTGTGCAGTTCTTCCTCGGTGGGCATCAGGTCCGGACGGAAACGGCGCAGGTACTCCATCAGCACCAGCGAGTGTTTCTGTTCTTCGAAGAACCACACCGACATAAAGGCGCAGAAATCGCTGTCGCCGCGATTGTCGCGCAGGAACATTTCGGTGGCGGGCAGGGCCGCCCACTCGGTGATGGCATTCATCTTGATGGTGAAGGCCTGTTCCTCGGACAGCTTGCTGCGGTCGAAATCGTCCCAGGGAATGTCGGTCGCCATGTTCCAGCGCACGGCTTCCATGGTCTTGAAGAGTTCAGGATAAAGCATGAGTCGCCCTTTTTTGGATTTCCCGCTGAGAAGCTCAGGGTGTGGGAGAGACGCTCAAGTCCCGGTCTCCCCTGTTCCACAGGTTTATAGGAATGGTCTAGTTATCGCCCGCCAACACGAAGCTGTCGTGACAGCGCGATGACGAAGCTATGACAGTGCGAGGCTTACAACACTTGCACCGCCTTATCTCGTCAGCGCCCACAGCGCCACCGCGATCCCCACGGCGAGCACCGCGGTCAGCGCGGCCACCAGGCGATTGCCCTGCTCCTGCGCTTGGCGCAGGCGCTGCATCTCGGCCAGCATCTGGGGCGAGACATTGGGGCGGCTCAGATAGTCGTGCATCAGCCGGGGCATGGCCGGCAGCATCTGCGACCACTGCACCGCCTCCTTGGCCAGGCTGCGTTTCAGGCCGTCCCAACCCACCCGCTGGCGCATCCAGTGCTCCAGGTAGGGCTTGGCGGTCTTCCACAGGTCGAGGTTGGGGTCCAGCTGCCGCCCCAGGCCTTCGACATTGAGCAAGGTCTTCTGCAACAACACCAGCTGAGGCTGGATTTCGACATTGAAGCGCCGCGAGGTCTGGAACAGGCGCAGCAGCACCTGGCCCAGCGAGATCTCGGCCAGCGGCCGGTCGAAATAGGGTTCGCAGACGGCGCGCACCGCGCCTTCGAGTTCTTCTTCGCGCGTGTCGGGCGGCACCCAGCCCGATTCGATATGCAGTTGCGCCACGCGCCGGTAGTCACGGCGGAAGAAGGCCAGGAAATTCTGCGCCAGATAATTCTTGTCGAACTCCGACAACGACCCCACGATGCCGAAGTCCAGGGCGATATAGCGCCCCAGCGTGGCCGGGTTATCGGAGACGTAGATATTGCCCGGGTGCATGTCGGCATGGAAAAAGCCGTCCGTGAACACCTGGGTGAAGAAAATCTCCACGCCGCTGCGCGCCAGCGTCGGGATGTCGATGCCGGCGGCGCGCAGGCGGTCTATCTGGCCCACCGGCACGCCGTACATGCGTTCCATGGTGAAGACGGTGCTGGCCGTGAACTCCCAGATCACCTCGGGCACGATCAGGATGTCGCCGCGGCCCGACTCCGGGCTGAAATTGCGCCGCAGCTGGCTGCAATTCGAGGCCTCGCGCACCAGGTCCAGCTCATCGTGCAGATACTTGTCGAACTCGGCCACCACCTCGCGCGGCTTGAGCCGCCGGCCGTCCGGGCCCAGACGCTCGATGACGCGCGCCACGATGCGCAGCAGCGCCATGTCCTTCTCGATGACCTCGCGCATGCCGGGCCGCAAGACCTTGACCGCCACTTCGCGGCCATCATGCAGGACGGCGAAATGCACCTGGGCGATGGACGCCGAGGCCACCGGATCGGTCTCGAACTGCGCAAACAGCTGCGTGGGCGGCGCGCCCAGCGCCGCCTCGATGGAGGCGGCCGCCTGGGCCGAGGGGAAAGGCGGCACCCGGTCCTGCAGCAGCGCCAATTCGTTGGCGATGTCGGCGGGGATGAGATCGCGCCGCGTGGACAGCACCTGCCCGAATTTGACGAAGATGGGCCCCAGCGACTCCAGCGCCCGGCGCAGGCGCTCGCCGCGCGGGGCGCGCGGCCGCGTGCCCAGACGCATGACGCGCAGCAGGCAGGTCGCCAATGGGTGGTTCAGGCTGGACAGCACCAGCTCGTCCAGGCCATATCGCAGCGACACGACGATGATGCGCAGCAGGCGCAGGAAAGTCATCATGAACCCGCGCTCCCGGCCGCCAGGCCCGCCAGCCGGGCCTGCAGGGCGGCGACCGAGCGCGCCAGGCGCTGCGTCTCGCGCTCCAGATCGGCCTGATCCAGGCGCCATTGCTCCAGGGCTGGCCTGCCGGCCAGCATGCCGCTCTCTTCGGCCAGGTATTCGGCGGCGTTGCCCGCCAGCCGGCCCGCGGCCTGCCGCGAGCCTTGCAGCACGGCTTTCGCGCCCGACATCAGGCGCATGGCCGGGATATCGCCCACCACGCGGGCCAGATCGTCCTCGGCATCCCAACGCAGGTCGCGCGCCAGATCGGCCACCACCTGCGCCAGGGCGGCATCGCCTGAAATATGCGTGACGTCGGCGAAGTCCGGCCGGGGCGAACCGGGCAGCAGGCGCAGCAGGCTGAAACGCTCGGGCACGGCCGACAGCGTCACATCGGGCACGATGGCCGCATCGGCCTCCTGCAGGCGTCCCTCGCTGTCTATGGTCAGGGCCGCGCCGAAGCCGCCCAGCGCGAAACGCAGGGTCTTGCCGCTATGGCGGACCAGGCGTTCGCGCGCCCAGGCCTCGCGGTCAAGCAAGGTGTTCAGGACGCGCAGGGCGACACGCGCGGGAGTGGGCAGGACGGGAAATGGCAGCATCTAGGACAAAAAGACGGACGCACCCGCTGGGCGAGCATTCCGGGAGTTTACCGTTTTAAGGCGCGGCCGGCCCGGACGGCCTAGCGGCTGGCCTGCGCCATCAGGGCATCCAGCGCGCGCAGGCGATGCGCCGCTTCGTCCGGGCCCACGCCCGGATCCACCGGAAAGGCCAGGCTGGTCAGGCCCAGTTCGCGGGCCACCGGCAGCGGCGCGGGCGGCGCGAGACCCGCGCGGCGAAACGCCGCCTCGCGGTAGATCTCGGGGCAGGAGCCCTGGAAGGCCCTCACCCCGCGCGCCTGCAAGGCCGCCAGCAGCGCGTCGCGCGTCCAGCCGGCACGCAGGGCCTGCGGGCGCACAAAGAGATAGCAGCGGTAATAGGCGTGGCCGATATGGGCCGGCGGGCGCGGCACGCGCAAGGCTGGATAGCGCGCCGCGGCATCCATCAAGGCCTGCGCCCGCTCGCGCCGCGCGGCCACCCAGCCGGCGCACTTGCCCAGCTGGATGCGGCCGATGGCGGCCTGCATCGCCGTCATCCTGGCATTGCCGCCGAAATCCTCATGCACCCATTGAAAGCCGGGGCCGGCGCCGCGCGGCCTGCCGGGCTGCTTGCCGTGGTCTTTCAGGCTCCAGACGCGACGCCAGACCGTCTCGGAAGCGGTGGTGACCATGCCGCCCTCCCCGCCGGTGGACAGGATCTTGTCCTGGCAGAACGACCAGGCCGCGGCATCGCCCAGGCTGCCGGCCGGCCGGCCCCGATAGCTCGCGCCATGGGCTTGCGCGCAGTCTTCCACGGTCTTGATGCCATGCTCGCGCGCCCAGGCCAGGATGCCGTCCATCTCGCACATCCAGCCGGCCAGGTGGACCAGCACCACGGCCCGCGTGCGCGGCGTGCGGGCCGCCTCCAGGGTCTGCGCCGTGACGTTCTGGCTGTCGGCATCCACGTCGGCGAAGATCGGACGGGCGCCAAGTGCCACGATGGCGCTGGCCGAAGCCACGAAAGAACGGGCCGTCACCAGCACATCGTCGCCCGCGCCTATCCCCAGGCCCTTGAGGGCCAGCTCCAGCGCCACCGTGCCATTGGCCAGCGCGACCGCGTATGGCAGCCCCAGGTGGGCGGCATAGGCCTGCTCGAAGGCCGCCACGTCCGGCCCGGACCAGGCATTGCCCTGCGCGCGCGACAGCACATCCGCCACCGCCGCGATCTCGTCCGCGGCATAAACCGGCCAGCTCATGACTTGCCTCCGTCCGATCCTCTGAATTCCTCTCCCGTCGGCTGGCCAGGCGAACCGATGCCCGCCCCGCCAAGGACGATCCCCAGCGTCCGCCACAGGATGAGCAGATCCAGCCGCCAGCTGGCGTGGTCCACGTACCAGACATCCAGCCGCAGGCGCGCCGGCCAATCCAGCGCATTGCGCCCATGGACCTGCGCCCATCCCGTCATGCCGGGCCGCAGCAGGTGCCGGCGGGCCTGCTCGGGGCTGTAGCGCGGCAGATAGTCCAGCAGCAAGGGCCGCGGGCCAATGAAGTTCATCTCGCCGCGGACCACGTTCCACAAACCAGGCAGCTCGTCCAGGCTGCTGCGCCGCAGCCAGCGCCCCAGGCGTGTCAACCGCGCCGCGTCCGGCTCGCCATCGAAGCGCGGCGCCCGCATGCTGCGGAACTTGTACAGCGGGAAAGGCGCGCCCATCAGGCCGGCGCGCCACTGCCGGAACAGGACTGGCCGGCCCTGCGTCAGGACCAGCGCCAGGGCCAGCAGCGCCAGCAAGGGCGCCAGCAGGATGAGCAGGGCCAGCGCCAGGGCGCGCCGCGCCAGACCGCTAACGCAGGACACGGATCTCGTCCCCCACCAGGGAATCGCGGATGACGCCGGGTTCGACGTCCTGCCGTATGGCCAGCGTGTCATAGACCACCACGCCCCGCCCGAGCTTGACCGCGGTCGTCTCTCCCCGGTAGCCGTGCACGCCGCCCACCACGCAGCCGTCGGCCAGGTAGCTGCCGCTGCCGACCTCGCTGCCGCGCTTGACCACGCAATGCGCGCCGATGAAGCAGTGATTGCCGATGCTGACGCCGTCCTCGATGACGGCGCCCGGGCCGATGATGGTGTTAAAGCCGATCACCGCGCCCGCATCGACCACGCAATGGGGGTAGAGCACGGCGCCGCTGCCGATGCGCGCATCGTCGCTCACCAGCGCCCCGTCCAGCACCGCGCTGCCCAGGGATACGCCCAGCGCCTTCAGGCGCGTGAAGAGCGCGGTGCGCGGCGAATTGGAAAACATGCCGTCGCCAAACAGCAGGCCCTCCCCATCCGGGCACTCCAGCTCGGCGATGGCGGCCGGGTCGGGTCCGAGATTCGGCAGGCAATCCAGGGTCCGCACGGACGCCTCCGGGAACCGGGCGATGTAGCGACGGACCAGCCCGGGAAGATAGGGTTGCGCAAGAATGATCTGCATGAAGGTCAACGGTGGTCAGCTTGGGACTCTTGATAGACGACTTCGCCCATGTAGCGCATGAACTGCATGATTGGGGTTTCGTAGTCGCCCTGCGTGAAACGGAAACGGCGCTGCGACATCGCGGCCAGGTTCTGCTGCACGCGCCGCAGGATGATGCTGTCTTCATCGATGACGTGGCGCTCCGAACGCGCGATCGAGGTCAGCAGCGGCTGGGCATCGAAGCGCCGCAGCATCTGCGGCATCGCGATGCTCAGCCGGTAGTCGAAGGTCGTGGCGCTCGTCGGCAGATACTGCTGCATGGCGTAATAGCGCCCGCCCACCGAATAAAGATTCGTATTGGGAAACAGCAGCATGTCCACGAAGCGGTCTTGCGGCAGGGAACGCCGCAGCAGGCCGTCATACCAATAGCTGCCCTCGTCGAACTCGGGCATCCAGACAAAACTCAGCTCACGCAGGGCCGGCGGGGGCGTTTCATCGCGGGCGTAGTCCTCGTCCGCGGTCGGGTGCAAACGCACCATGCGATCCTGGTTGAAGGTCTCGACGGCCGCCGGCAGCACCGACGAGAAGCTATCGGCGTGCACGAAGAAAGGATGCAGCGTATCGCGCACATTCTCGGCGTTGAGCTTCCAGTTGTAATCGCACTTGAAACCCAGCTGGATCATGGTCGAGGTCTGCCCCATGCGCTCGAACCATGCGATGAGTTCCGGGCTGAACTGTTCCTCGAAGGGCAATGGCCGCTCGTCGAGATTGACGAAGATCAGCGGCCCGACGCAATGCACCGCCAGCGGCTTGAGGCGGCGGCCGCAGGAGCGGTCCCTCAGGGCGGCGTCGTTCTCGAACTGCGCGCCCATGGGCACGCCGGTCAGGTCGCGGCCTTCGCGGAAGGCCCAGCCATGGTATTTGCAGACCGGGCGCGTATTGCCCATCTCGGCGGTGGCGATGACCCCGCCGCGATGCGGGCAGGCATCCACATAGGCCACGATCTCATCGCCCAGCCGATGCACCAGCACGCGCTGGCCATGAATCATCAGGACGAAATAATCGCCGTTGTTGCGGATGGCGGAACTGAAGCCCGCGGCCAGCCAGAGCTTCTCGAACACGCGGACCCGCTCATACTCGGCATACTCCGGGCTGACATACCACTCCGGCTTGAAGACGGCCTGTTTCATGCCAGGGCCGCCATGCTCATGCCGCCAACCCGGCGCGGCCGGCGCCGCCAGCCATCACGGCCTTGGACAGCATTACGGCGCACCACTCGACTCGACTCGACTCGACTCGACTCGACTCGACTCGACTCGACTCGACTCGAATATATATTGTCTGCCATGTACCTCATGAAATCCATCAGCGGCCTCTCATAGTCACCCTGGGAAAATCGGAAATCCTGGCCAGCCAGGGCCGCCAGATTGCCCTGCACTTTCTTCAATATGACCGAGTCTTCATCGATGACGCAGCGCTCCGAACGGGCGATGGAGATGAGCAGCGCGCTGGCGTCGAAGGCGCGCAGCATGCGCGGCATGGCCAGTGTCAGTCGATAGTGGAAATCGGATGGGCCGGTCGGCAGGTATTGCTGCATGCCGTAGTAGCGGCCGGCCACGGAATACAGATTGGTGTTCGGAAACAGGACGATCTGGAGAAAGCTCTCGCGCGGCATGCAGCGGTCCACCAGCGCGTCATACCAGTACTGCCCCTCGTCGATATGGCTGTCCGTGATGAGAGACAGCGCCCGCAAGTCCGGGGTCTTCTCGGCGCCGAAGCTCCCATACCGCCGCAAGGGCGTTTCCTGCACACGCAGGACGCGATCCTGCTTGAGCACGTTCAGGGCGTCGGGCATCACGCCGGAGAAAGACGTGGGATGCACGAACAGCACATGCAGCGCGTCGCGGATGTTTTCGGCGTTGAGCTTCCAGTTGTAGTCGCCCCTGAAATCCGTCTGGATGGACGTCGACGTCGTGCCCATGCGCCGTATCCAGCCTAGGATCTCCTCGCTGAACTGGGCCTCCAGCGGCAAGGGGTTCTCGCTGAGATTGATAAAAATGACGGGCCCGACCACCTGGATCGCCACCCGCCTGAGCGCGCGCCCGCAGGACTTGTCGCGCCAAGCCTCGTCGGCCTCGAAATCGCTCGCCATGGGGATCCCGGTCAGCGCCGCCCCGTTGCGAAAGGCCCAGCCGTGATACTTGCAGACCGGGCGCGTATTGCCGCGCTTGCCCGTGGCGACCACGCCGCCACGGTGAGGACACACGTTAAGGTAAGCGACCAGTTCCTCGCCCAGGCGATGGACCACGATTTCCCGGCCATAGACCGCGAGCGTGAAATAGTCCCCGCTTTTCTTCAGGGTGGAGGTAAAGCCGGCGGTCAGCCAGAGCTTCTCGAACACATGCTCGCGCTCCAGTTCGGCATAGCGCGCATCGCAATACCACTGCGGTTGGAATACGGCTTCCTTCATCCCACCCTCCTTGCCGGATTGCCCAGCATCACCGCTTCGGCCGGGACGTCCCGGATCACGATGGCGCCCATGCCGATCTCCGCGCCCCGGCCCACGACCACCCCGCGGCCGATGCAGGCCCGGGGGTGAATGACGACATCGTCCTGGATCACGCACTCGCCGCCGATGAAGACGCCCTCGCCGATATGGCAGTAGTCGCCGATGCTCGAATCGTGTCCCATGACCACATCCGCGGCGATATGGACATGGTCGCCCACCCGGCAATCCGGCGAGATCCTCACCCCGTCAAGCGCGCAGGACCGGCCGAACTCGCTGCGGCCGCCCAGCATTCGGGGCGGCAACGAAAGCATCCGGCCGCCGCGCGCCAGGATGCCGGCGGCCAGCCGGCGCTTGAGCTGGGGGCTGCCGACCGCGCACAGGAATTCCCGCTCTTCGTCCAGCGCCACGTTGTCCGGCGTGCCCAATATCGGCAAGCCGGCGACGGTCTGGCCCTGCATGGCCTCGCGGCTGTCGACAAAGCCCACGACCCGCCATCCCAGCCAGGCCTGCAGTTCCCTGGCCAGCCCTCCCGCGCCCAGCAGGCAGATGCGTGGCGTCATACTTCGACCACCCCGCCGGTCATCAGCGTGTCCCAGCCGGTGAACATGCGCGCCTCGTCGGACAGCAGAAAGAGCACCAGCGCGGCCACATCCTCGGGCGCGGCCACACCCATGGGATAGCGTTCGCGCGCCATCTCATCCAGGCTGAAGACATCGCCGCTGGCCGTCATCTTGGTGCGCACCATGGCGGGCGAAACGGCATTGACCCGGATTTCGCGGCGTTGCAGCTCCAGGGCGATATTGCGCACCGCCGCCGACAGCGCAGCCTTGGACATCGCATAGGGCGCCACGCCCTCCGTGGCCGTGTGCGCGCTGATGGAGGACAAGACCACCACGGAGGCGCCGGCCTTGAGCTTGCGCGCCCGCAGCAAACCCGTCAGCACGGCGATGAAACTGGCCACATTGATCTCCATGACGCGGCGCACGGCATCGCGGCCCAGCATATGGGCCGGCACGAGCAGCGCGTGGCCGATGCAGAACACCATGCCGTCCAGCGGATGCTCCAGCTCGCGCAGGCAGCGCTTGAGATCTTCGTCATTGAGCAGGTCGGCCACCGCCACGGCGGGATCGTCCTGCGGCTGCCGGGCCACGCCTTGCACCTTGGCCCCAAGGGCCCGGGCATGCCGGGCCGCCGCCTTGCCGATATCGGAGCCAGCGCCCACCACCCACAGGCGCTTGCCCTCCAGGGACATGAAAGGCGCGGCGCTCATGACAGAGGCACCTTGCGCAAACCCCGGCCCTGGTCGGCCACCATGAGGCTGCCGGTCATCCAGCGCGAGGCATCACTGAGCAGAAAGAGCACCGGTCCCGACTCCAGGTCGGCGCCGGCCAGGAAATTGACCCGCACGCCGGCCTGCAGCAGCTCGCGCCGGCCGTGAAAGAAGGCCTGCTGCAAGGCGGCCGACGCCGCCGCGGCGGCCAGGTCGCCTGCCGCCTCATCGGCCAGACAAAAGACCAGCGACGCGCCGGCCGCCAGGCCGCCGCCAGCGAGCAAGCCCCTGACCAGCCGCAAGGGCGCCAGGAAACCGCGCGCCATGGCGTCCTCCCACTCGGCCGCGTCGCCGTCCAACAGGCCCATCGGCCCGCCTGACGCCGCGGCGATCACGGCGCCATGCAGCCTCATGCCGCCCAAGCCGCGCGCCAGCTCGGCGGCGTCCGGCTGGGCGCGCGCGCCGATGCGGCAGGCCTCCAGCTCGGGCGCCAAGGCATCGGCGCTGGCGATGTGCATCACCGCGCCCAGGCCCAGCAGCCGGCGCGCGGCCTGCATTGCCGGACTGGCGGCGCCGCCCAACGCCAGATAGCGGCGCTCACGAAATCCGAGTCGGCTGGAAATCATAGCGATGCTCAAGAACGAAGGGCGCGGGCGCATAGAAGGGCTCGGTCTGCAGAGACAGCGTGCCCCAGCTCAAGCCGATGCCGAAACCGCACCACAGCCAGCGCAGGCTGCGCTCCTGGGCGGCGGCGCTCAACTGGCTGGATATCGTCACCGGAATGCTGGCCGAACTCGTGTTGCCGTATTGCTCCAGCGAGGATGGCCATTGCGCCGGCGACCCGCCGACCTTCTGGCGTATGGTGTTGTTGATCATGCGATTGGCCTGGTGCATGACGAAGTAATCGACATCGGCCACCTCCGAGCCAAGATGATCCAGCATGCGTCGTATCGCCTGGGGCGCGCGCAAGGTCGAGAAACTGAGGATGGCCGGACCGTCCAGCCAGACATCGTCGGGGCGGCGCTGCACGCCGTCGGCGCATAGCCGGGGCCGGCGGCTGTCTTCGCCGGGCGGATAGCGCTTGCCGCCATGCGGGATGATGATGGCCTCATAGCCCGAGCCATCGGAAAACCCCTCGAAATAAAGCGGTTTCGCCTGGGGGTCGAACTCCAGCGCGGTCGCGGTGCAGGCATCGCCAAATAGAATGTCGCGCCCGTTGTCCAGGCCGTCGTTGGACGCCGCCTGGTCGCCCACCAGCACCAGTACGCGGCGAAAGCGATGTTCGCCCACCAGTGCGGCGGCATTGAAAATTCCGTAGGTATAGCCGGAGCAGCCCAGGTTGATATCGAAGGCGGCGGTGGTCTCTGGCAGGCCCAGTCTGTCTTGCAGAATGATGGCGGTCGCCGGAATCAGGAACTCGGGCGACTGGGTGACCAGGATGAGGGCATCGATGGACGCCTTGTCCCAGCCCAGTCCCGCGATCAGTTTTTCGGCCGCATGCTGCGCCAGGTCGGAGAAGATCATTCCTTCGTCGCAATACGGTCGCCAGCGTACGCCGACATTCCTGACCAGGCGCTCGCGCTGCGCCAACTGCTCCTGCGGCACCGCCAGGTTGTCCAGGCGCCCGCCCGGAACCACGGTCGTGATGCCGCGCAAGGCCACATGATCCAGACGCACGACAGCCATCAAGCCGCTCCTTGAGCATAGGCATGCAGCGCCCCGACGGTGCCGAGCGTGAAGACCTTGTCCGCCGTCACCGGCCGGCCGTACTCGGCCTCCATCATGATGATGACGCCCAGCATGGCCAGGGAATCGAAGTCGGCCATTTCGTCGAAACGGCTCTGCCCCGTCACGCGCACGTCTTCGACAAAATCGCAGGCCGTCAAGAACGACTCGATAAATTCTTCCAGACTGGTGTTTTTCATTGTCTTCCTCGAAATAACTACAACGATGACGGTGCGACTTCCTGCAGGCAGCCACGATCCAGCACGAACACGCGATTGCAGTAGCGGCGCAGCAGCTGGCGGTCATGGGAGGCCAGCACCGTGATGTGCGTGCGATCCATCATCTGCTGCAAGCGCCGCAGGCTTCTCTCCTGGAATTCGGCATCCCCGGTCGAGAACCATTCATCCAGCAGCAGGATCTCCGGCGTCACGGCGGTCGCCACGGCGAAGAGCAGGCGCATGCGCATCCCGCTGGAATACGCCCCCACCGGCACATCGCGCCATTCGTCCAGGCCGCTGAAGGCCAGGACGTCGGGCGCGATGCCACGGCATTGCGCCACCGACAGGCCCATGATGAGTCCCAGGTTCAGGACGTTCTCGCGTCCGCTCAACTCGGGATCCAGCCCGGCCTCGATATCGAAGAGCATCGCGGCCTGGCCATGGACCACGATCCGGCCGCGCTGGGGCGCGTAGACGCCGGCCATGGCCCGCAGCAGCGTGCTCTTGCCCGCGCCGTTGTGGCCATAGAGGCCGACCCGGTCGCCCATGCCGATCTCCAGATCGACATCGCGCAGGGCCGTGATGCTGCGCACCTGTCCGCCCCGTCCGCGCAACAGGCCCAGCGACAGCCATTTGGCGATCTGGTTGCGCAGAAAAGAGGCCTGGAGATCGAACAGCGGATAGGTGAGCGACACGCCCTCGAACCGGATAAGCGCCATGTCAGATCCAGAACAAGATGCGGCGCGGATTGCGCCAATAGATCGCGGCGCAGACAAGCGACATGGCCGCCAGGATGACCAACGCGCCCTCGTAGACCCAGCCGGGCGGATGCAAGGGGCCGCCCAGCGTGGACAACAGGGGCACGCGCACCAACTCGATGAGGTAGGAAACCGGGTTGAACCATATATAGTGACTCACCAGGCTTTCCGGCCGGAACAGCACGGGGCTGACAAAAAACAGCAGCGGCAAGCTGACTTCGATGGCATAGCGCACATCGCGGTAGCGCGCCCCCAGGGCGGCCAGCGCCAGGCTGAGCAGGGCACAGATCATCACCACCAGCGCAAGGCCGGGCAGGAACCAGGCCAGCCCCAGGGTCGGGCGGGCGCCATAGAAGACCAGCACGGCGGCGACCAGCAGAAGGTTGTGCGCCAGGTTGATCAGTTGATAGCCCTGCAAGCGCGCGACGAAAAACCACACCGGCACACGCAGATTACGCATGACGGCGGCGTTCTGCGTGTAGGCCGTGACCGCCAGGCTCAGACAGCCCGAGACGTATTGCCAGAACACCAGGCCGACTGTCAGGGAGGGCACGAACTCGGCGCGGTTCACGCGCAGCAACTGCGCCCATACGGCGCTGAAACCGACAATGGCAACGGTATTGCCCAGCGTCAGCCAGAGGGGCCCGAGGACGCTTTTGCGATAGCGCGTACGCACATCGACCCAACTCAAATGCAGGGCGTTGCACATATAGCGTAGACACCTCTTGCCCCTCGGCTTCACTCACAGACCTCCACGAATCGCCTGGTTGCAGGCGGCGATCAATACGAACGCAGAGTCTATAGACGAGGACACACAGCGTCTGTCGGCCGTCCGCACGGCGCCCGGAGCCGATTTCCTTTGCACTCCCCGATCAAGGCCTCACCGGGTTGAAAGAAAGTTCCGGACAGGCCTGCCGGAGGCCCCGGATGGCGTTGCCTACGCTGGCATCGATCGCGATGCCTGGCCATGCCGCCGCGCGCGCTCACACGCGCAGCATTACAGGCGAGGAGAAGCGCCTCGATGCAGCCATCGAGTGTCGTCTTTCTTCATGGAAAGCCACCTCAGAGAGAACAGCCGCGCGCTGCCTGGCCACGCTGGCCGCGGCCGCAAAGCGGAGGCCGCGCGGCGCGCATGGTTGGGGGTGTGGGGAAAGATGGGAATGGGCGGGCGCCCGCCGGTGGAATGGCGCCGCGCCGCCGGCGCGGCCGGCGGAGAAAAGCGAGTGAAACGGACGGCGCGCCCGTCAGGCAGCGGGTTGACCGCGGCGGGCGCGGACGCAAGTGTCCTGTCCTGTCCTGTCCTGTCCTGTCCTGTCCTGTCCTGTCCTGTCCTGTCC
>NZ_JHEP02000005.1 GCF_000657795.2 Bordetella pseudohinzii | reverse complement strand
CCGGTGTCTGACACCTCCATGAAGCACGTCTCGATGCCAGGCAACGGCCGGGCCAGAGGTGTCAGACACCCCCAAGCGCCACGGTTCATCGCAAGACCTTGCCGCCCGGTGTCTGACACCTCCATGAAGCACGTCTCGATGCCAGGCAACGGCCGGCGCCAGAGGTGTCAGACACCCCCAAGCGCCACGGTTCATCGCAAGACCTTGCCACCCGGTGTCTGACACCTCCATGAAGCACGTCTCGATGCCGCGCAACGGCCGGCGCCAGAGGTGTCAGACACCCCCAAGCGACGCGGTTCATCGCAAGACCCTGCCGCCCGGTGTCTGACACCTCCATGCAGCATCGATGACGACAACGCCTACAAGCCCAGATACGCCTCCATCACCCGCGGGTCCCGCAGCAGGGCCTGTCCGCTGCCGGAGACGGTGATGCGGCCGACTTCCAGCACATAGGCGTGGTCGGCCAGGGCGAGGGCGGCCCGGGCGTTCTGTTCGACCAGCAGGACGGGCATGTCCAGGTCGCGCAGGCGCGCGACCACGTCCAGCACTTCACGCACCAACAGGGGCGCCAGGCCCATGGATGGCTCGTCCAGCAGCAGCACCTTCGGCTGGCTCATGAGCGCCCGGGCGATGGCCAGCATCTGCTGCTGGCCGCCGGACAGGGTGCCGGCGGCCAGGGCCCGTTTTTCGGCCAGCACGGGAAAGAGCGCGAACATTTCGTCCATGCGCTCGCGCGCCTGGCGCGGGCGCACATAACCGCCCAGCAGCAGATTGTCTTCGACCGACAGCGGGCCGAACACCTGGCGCCCCTCCAGCACCTGGGCCAGGCCGGCCCGCACCCGGCTGTCGGGCGGGTCGCGGCTGATGTCCTTGCCCAGCAGTTCGACGCGGCCGGCCCGGGCGGGCACCAGGCCCGACAGGGCGCGCAGCAGCGTGGTCTTGCCCGCGCCATTGGCGCCCACCAGGGCCACGAGCCGGCCCCGCGGCAGGTCCAGGTCGATGCCGTGCAGGACTTCGATGCGCCCATAGCCGGCTTTCAGGCCGCGCACGCTGAGCGCCGGGGTTTCATTCTGCATCGCTGGAGGCTCCCAGATAGGCTTGGATCACTTTTTCGTCGGCGCGGATTTCCTGCGCGCTGCCTTCGGCCAGGCGCCTGCCGTGGTCCAGCACGAGGATGCGATTGGAGATCTCCATCACCAGCCGCATATCATGTTCGACCAGCAGGATGGTGATGCCGGTCTCGGCGATGCGCCGGATCAGCCGGGTGAGCTCGGCCGTCTCGCTGTCGTTCAGCCCGGCGGCCGGCTCGTCCAGCAGCAGCAGGCGCGGCTCGCTGGCCAGGGCGCGCGCGATCTCCAGGCGCTTGAGCGCGCCGAAGGACAGCTGCGATGCGTGATGCGCGTGGTATTCGGCCACGCCGGCCATCTCCATCCAGGCCAGGGCTTCGCCGGCCAGGCGCCGATCGGCCGCGCGCGTCCAGCCCATGAGGCCGGCCACCAGGCCGGCATGCTGGCGCAGATGCGCGCCCAGCATGACGTTCTCGCGCGCCGTCATGTTCATGCATACCTGCAGGTTCTGGAAGGTGCGGCTCAGGCCCCGCCGCGCCAGCTGTTCGGGCGCCATGCCGCCGACCGGCTTGCGGTCGAGCAGGATGTCGCCGGCGCTGGGCGCATAGACGCCGCTGATCAGGTTGAACAGCGTGGTCTTGCCCGCGCCATTGGGGCCGATCACCGCATGGACGTCGCCTTCGCGCACCTGGAAGCTCACGTCCTGCACGGCGGCCACGCCGCCGAAGTAACGTGTCAAACCCTTGACTTCCAGCATCATGCCCTCCGGCGCAGATAGTGTTGCAGCGTGGGCACCAGGCCCTTGGGCAGGAAGATCATGGTCAGCATCAGGATGAGCCCGAAGCACATCATCTCGTATTCGTGCAGGCCGCCCAGCAGCTGCGGCAACAGGGTGAGCAGGGCCGCGCCCAGCACCGCGCCGAAGGTCGAGGCCATGCCGCCCAGCACCACCATGGTCGCCAGCTCCACCGAATAGGTGAAGCCCGCCAGCGATGGCGTGATAAAGCCCAGATAGTGCGCGGTCAGGCTGCCCGCCAGCGAGGTGAAGACGGCCGAAGCCACGAAGGCCCGGACCTTGTAGCCCGCGACATCCACGCCCGCCACGCGGGCCGCGATTTCCGATCCATGCAGGCCGCGCAGCGCCCGCCCGGCCGGCGAGTCATAGAGGTTGAGCGATAGCGCCACGGCGCCAAAGAGCAGCACGGCGGCCAGGCCATACCACATGCCCATGCCCTCGACCGCATGGCCCATGGCTTCCAGCGGCCCGACCGGCATGCCATCGGGCCCGCCCGTCCAATCGACCTCGTTGACGAGGACCATGTTGACGATGATGCCCAGGCCCAGGGTGGCCATGGTGAGGGAATGCCCGCGCAGCCGCAGGATGGGCTTGGCGACCACATAGGCCACCGCGGCCGCGCCCAGCACGGCGGCCGCCATCGCCGCCAGCGGCGGCCAGCCCAGACGGGCCGTCAGGATGCCCGCGCCATAGGCGCCGATGGCGACGAAGGCGGCATGTCCGATGCTGACCTGGCCGGCGAAGCCCATCAGCAGGTTCAACCCGACGGCGGCGATGCCGGCCAGGCAGATGCGCACCGCGAGGTCCATGAGAAAGTTGTTGCCCAAGGCCAGCGGCAACAGGGCCAGCGCCAGGGCCAGCGCGCAGAGCGAGGGGCGCAGCGGCAGCGTCTTCATACCCGCTCCGCGCTGCGTTTGCCGAAGATGCCCTGCGGCATGAGCAGCAGGATGACGATGATGAGCAGAAAGGGCACGGCGTCCTTGTAGGCCGAGGAGACATAGCCGGCCACGAAGGCCTCCAGCAAGCCCACCAGCAGGCCGCCGGCCACGGCGCCCACGCCGCTGCCCAGGCCGCCCAGGGTGGCGGCCACGAAGCCCTTCATGCCCAGCATGAGCCCCAGGTCGTAGACCGTGGTGGTGATGGGCGCGGCGGTCACGCCGGCCACCGCGCTCAAGCCGGCCGCCATCCCGAAGGACAGCATGAGCATGCGCGAGGTGCTGATCCCCACGGCCTGCGAGGCAAGGCGGTTGGCCGCCACCGCCAGCATGGCCTTGCCGGCGAGCGTCAACCTGAAGAAGATGGCGCAGGCCAGCACCATGGCCAGCGACACGCCCCAGATCCACAGGCTTTGCGGCAGCACATAAGCCCCGGCCAGCGACAGCGCCTCCTCGCCGCTGAAGGCCGGCAGGGTGCGCTGGTTCTTGCCCAGCAGCAGCTGCGCCGCGCCCTGGATGAAAAGCGAGGCGCCGATGGTGATGATGATGAGCGACAGCACATTGGCGTCGCGCGCCGGCCGGATGGCCAGCAGATAGAGTAGCAGCCCCACGGCGATGCCCACGGCCACGGCGGCGGCCGCGGCGGCCGGCAGCGGCACGTGGTGGGCGACCAGGGTGGCCGCCACCATGCCGCCTATCATCAAGAAATCGCCCTGGGCGAAATTGATCACGCCGCTGGCGTTGTAGATGACGGAAAAGCCCAGGGCCGCCAGGGCGTAGATGGCGCCCGTGGTCAGCCCGGCGAAGACGAATTGCGCGAAGTCAGCCATGCGAGTCTCGATGGTCGGGTCCTGCCTGTCAGGGATGCGCCGCGGCGCGCCATGCCCATGCGGGCCATGGCGCGGCCGGCGCCGGTCGATATCCGCCGCGCCGCCCGGCTCAGGGCAGCGCCTGGAAGGCGCCCTTGCGCACCTCCACCATGCGGAAGGCCGAGATGTCCAGGCCCATATGGTCCTCGGGCGTCATCGTGTAGATGCCGCTCACGCCCACAAAGCCCTTGGTGTCTTCGAGCGCCTGGCGCAGCTTGGCCCGGTCGGCGCCGCCGGCCCGCCTGATGGCGTCGGCCACCATGAGCAGGCCATCATGGGCATAGCCGCCGAAGGTCGAGACCTCGACCTTGTAGCGGCCCTCGAAGGCCTCGGCGTAATTGACGCTGACCTCGCGCTGCGGATCGTCAGCGGGCAGGCTGCGGGCCACCTGCAGCGCGGGCGAAGGCATGCGTATGCCCTCGGCGGCCTCGCCCGACAGGCGCACGAACTCCATCGAGGCCTGGCCATGGCTGGTATAGAGCGGCAGCTTCATGGCCAATTGGCGGTAATTGCGCGCGATGATGGCCGGCGCCTGGCCGGTGCCGAAGACGAACACCGCCTGCGCACTGCTGGACTTGATGCGCGTGAGCTGCGGCGTCATGTCGGTGTCGCGCTCGCCGTATTGCTGGTCGTCGACCACCTCCACGCCCATGCTTTGCGCCAGCTTGAGCGTCTCGGTCCGCCCGGACTTGCCAAAGCCGCCCGTATCCGACAAGAGCGCCATGCGGGTCAGGCCGTTTTTCTTCATGTCCTCCAGCACCTTGGCCGCCGCCATGCGGTCGGAGTGCGGCATCTTGAAGACCCAGGGCTTGACCGGCTCGACAATGACGCTGGCCGCCGCCAGCGACACAAAGGGGATCTTGGCGCTTTGCGCCTGCGGCACCATGGCCATGGTGGACCCCGTGGTCGAGCCGCCCACGATGAGATCGACCTCGTCCTGCATGATCAGGCGGCGCACGAAGGCATTGGCCTTGTTGGCGTCGCTGGCGTCGTCGTAAAGCGTAAGCGCCAGCTTGCGCCCCAGCACGCCGCCCTCGGCGTTGAGCTTGTCCACATAGAGCTGCAGCGTCTTCTGCTCCGGGTCGCCCAGGAAAGAGGCGGGTCCCGTGGCCGAGACCACGGCCCCGATCTTGATGGGGGCCGGCTCGGCCCGCACGGAGCCGGCCAGCACCCCCACGGCACAGGCCAGGGCGGCTGGCAGCCGCCGGGTCAATATGCGCTTCATTGTTTGTCTCCTCGTCGTTCTCGGACTGCTGGGCTTGCCCGCCGTCTGTCGCGGCGATGCGGGAAAAGGCGGGATGGCGGATCAGGAAGCGGCGGGCTTGCGCACAAAGCGCAGGGGCTGCTCCACCAGGGGCGGCGCGGGCAGGTCGAGCGCGCGCGCCAGCGCCTGCCCCTGCGGGTCGGCCAGCGCCGCGCGCCGCGCCGCGGCGATGCGCTCGGCCAGTCCCTCGCTGGCGCCGGCCCGGCCGGCGTCGTCCAGGATGGCCGCCAGATTGCGGTGGCCGCGTTCGCTGGTTTCGCCATAGCCCTTGACCAGGTTGCCGCACAAGGCAAGCTCCAGGGCCGCGCGCGGCGAGCCCGGCAACAAGGCGCGCACTGCCTGCAGCCAGCGCTCGATCATAGCCTGCTCCCGCGCATAGCGCTCGGTGCGGGGCCGCCAGCGGCGCAGGCCGCGCAACAGACAGAGCAAGGCGAAGCCGCCCACGGTGCTGGTGCGCACATGCAGGCCCACGCCGCCCTTGCCCAGGCGCCGGCCCAGCCGGCGCCGCAGCCAGCCGGCCAGGCCCGCCGGCAGCACGGAACAGGCTTCGTCCAGGCCGGGCTTGAGAAATTCGGTCAGGTGCAGAGGCTCGCCCTGGCCGGCGCCCACCTCGCGCCGCACGCGCGCCAGGCGCTCGCGCCGCGTCTTCAGGTCGGCCACGCGGATCACGTCCTCGTAGCTCATCCACAGGGCCAGGTAGCGCGCCGTCTCGCGACTGACCTCCAGGCCGGCATCGCCATAGGCCTGCTCGCTTTGCAGCACCTGTTCCACGCGGTCCAGGTAGAGATCGGCATAGGCGCGGCTCTGGTAATCCGCCGCCAGCGCGGCGCCCGTGGCGGCCACCTCGCGCAAGGCCCGCGGCAGGGCGGCCACGCGGGCCGGCATGTCCGCGGCGCTTGGCGCCGGCCCGGCCGCCTCGTCCAGGGTCTCGCCCCTGGCCCGCGCATAACCGGCGGCAAATCCCGCCAGGCTGGCCTCCACCGCCTTGCCCGATTGGCGTATCGCCTCCTCGCAGGCCTGGCGGTCAAAGGGCAGCGCGCCGCTGCCGGCCATGGCGCCGAAGAGCACGGTGTTGATGACGGTGCGATGGCGCGCGGCCAGCGCCGACATATCGAACAGAATCGCCTCGCGCGCCAGGGCGGCCGCGGCATCCGTCACGCGCTGGCTCTCGTAACGGCCGTCGCCCATGGCCGATTTCTCGGCAACCGCATACTCGCGGTGCGTCGAGGCCACCAGCACGGTCTTCCGCGGATGGACATAGCCGCCCTGCAGCATGCGGCCGGCCTCCACCAGCTCGGAGGCCGCGACGATGTCCACATCACCCGGATAAGGCACCAGGGAGAACACCGGCTCGCGCCCGCCCAGCTCGGCGCGCGGCACGGGCAGGATCTCGACGTAATAGTTGGTGGCGCCGGTGCGCTGCGCCACGCCCGGCACGGAAGTGCTTTGCACCGGATAGTCCCGCGCGGTCGCCGCCGCGATGATCCAGTCGGCCAGCACGCCGCCGCCCTCGCCGCCCAGCGCGGCGATCAACAGGGTCACGGGCGCGGTCATGCCGCCGCTCCCCGCGGCAGACGGGCGCGGCCCGCCATGGCGTGGATAAGACGCTCGCGCCAGCGCGCCAGGCGCCGCTCCCATGGCCGGGGGTTCTGCACGATCTCGGCCTTGAAGAAGGACGGACACAGCTGGGCGGCATGGGCCACTTCGCCGCACAGGCCGCAGCCTACGCAACCCTGGTTGACCGTGGCCACCGGATCGCTGCGCAAGGGGCTGGGATTGGGCTTGACCGACAGCGAGGGGCAGCCCGACAGACGGATACAGGAGTGGTCTCCGGTACAGACGTCTTCGTCGATGCCGAAGCGCGTGCGCACGACGCGCAGGCCCTGCTTCAGGCGCTGGGCATTCCGCGGCTTGATGCGGCGCTGGCGCTCCAGCTGGCATTCGCCATCGGCGATGATGACCTTCAGGCCGCCCTCCTCCGTGGTCATGGCCTCGTTCAGGGTGCGCTTCATGTCGGCGACCTGGTAGCTGGGCACTTTGCGCAGCCACTTCACGCCCACGCCGCGCAGGGCCGTCTCGATGTCCAGCGTCAACGGCTTGGCCGCCGGCTGCGACGGCGAGGACGGGATGGCCTGTGTGCCGGTGGCCGAGGTATAGCCGTTCTTCAGGATCACCAGCACCGAATCCTGGTTGTTGTACATGGCGTTGACCACGCCGCTTGTGAAGCCGTTGTGCCAGAAACCGCCGTCGCCCATCACGCTCACCACGCGCCGGCCCATGAGGGGCGCGATGCCCGAGGAGCTCGCCAGCCCCAGCCCATAGCCCAGCACCGTGCTGCCGATATTGAAGGGCGCCAGCGTGCCGAAGGTGTGGCAGCCGATGTCGGCGCTGATATGCAGCGGGCCCAGCTTCTGCTGCACCATCTTGATGGCCGAGAACACGGGCCGCTCCGGGCAGCCCACGCAAAAGCCCGGCGGACGGTTGGGCACCGGCTCGCCCAGCGCCTGCACGGCGGCCTGCTTATGGCGGGTCAGGTCCTGGGCAGCCGCGCCGGCGCCCGCCTCGGGCTGGGCGCGCTCCAGGTAGGCGGCCACGCCGCGCAGCATGACCTCGCCGCTGTATTCGCCCGCCATCGGGAACACGTCCTTGCCATGCACGCGCGTGGCCAGGCCCGCGCGGCGCAGCATGGCCGTCAAGGCCTCCTCCAGATAATTGGGCTGGCCTTCCTCGATCACCAGCACCGCGTCCTTGCCGGCGCAGAAGGCCTGCAGCTCGTCGGGCACCAGCGGGTAGACCACATTGAGCACATGGATGGGCAGTTCGCTGGCGCCGAACACATCGGCCAGCCCCAGCTGCTGCAAGGCGCGGATCAGGCCGTTGTACAGGCCGCCCGGCACAATGAGGCCCAGCTTGGCGCGCTTGCCGGGAAAGGTTTCATTCAGGCCGGCGCGGCGGATATGCGCCAGCGCCGCCGGCCAGCGCACCTGCACCTTCTGGCGCTCATGCTCGTAGATCGAGGGAGGCAGGTTGATGCGCGAATAATCGAATTTGCCGTCGGCGATGACCTGGCGCGTGGACACCCGGGGCGCCACATTGTCCTTGCAGACAAAGCTGCCATGCACGTGGCAGGCGCGGATGCGCAGCTGCATCATCACCGGCGTCTGGCTGGCTTCCGAGAGCTCGAACGCCTGCTCGACCGCATTGACGATGGAGCTCAGGTTGGGCCGGGGGTCCATCAGCCAGATCTGCGACTTCATGGCGAAGGCATGGGTGCGCTCCTGGATGATGCTGGAGCCGTCGCCATAGTCTTCGCCCAGGATGATGAGGGCGCCGCCCGTCACGCCGGCCGAGGCCAGATTGGACAGCGCGTCCGAAGCCACATTGGTGCCCACGGTGGACTTCCAGGTCACCGCGCCGCGCACCGGATAGTGGATGGAGGCGCCCAGCATGGCGGCCGCGCCCGCCTCGGAGGCGCTGTTCTCGAAATAAATGCCCAGCTGGTCCAGCAAGCCGCGCGCATCGCCGAGCACATCGATCAGGTGCGATACCGGCGCGCCCTGGTAGCCGCCGATATAACTCACGCCGGATTGCAGCAAGGCCTTGGGGACCGCGAGAATGCCCTCGCCGTGAAACACCTCTCCCGCGCCCAGCGCGAGACTGCCCACTTCGCGTGCGAATGAACGCTCCATAACCCCTTGTCTCCCGGGCGGCTGACGCCGCCGTCATCGATTTGGAGGCATAGTGGAGCGGAAATACAATCTAAACAATCGATGGACGGTATGTTTCATATCGATGCCATCAATAATAAAGCGGCGCGGCGCGCCCATGGAGACACGACGATGGAACACCCCGCCGAGGCCCGCCTCGACCTGAACCTCGTGCGCCTGATGGTGGCGGTGTTCGAAACGCGCAGCGTCAGCCTGGCCGCCGAGCGCCTGGCGCTCACCCAGCCCACGGTGAGCTATGGCCTGGCCAAGCTGCGCCAGTCATACGGCGACGCGCTTTTCGTGCGCGATGGGCGGGGCATGGCGCCCACGCCGCGCGCCGAGCAGATCTATCTCGCCTTCCAGGAGGCCCTGGCCTGCATCGACAGCACCCAGGAACTCGCCAGCCCCTTCGATCCGGCCAGCACGACGCGGCGCTTTCGCGTGGCCATGTCGGATATCGGCGGGCTGTGCTTTCTGCCGCCCTTGGTGGCCCATATGCGGCGCGTGGCGCCGCTGGCCGACCTGGAGGTGGTCCAGGTGCCGGTGGACACCCTGATCGAACACCTGGCCGCCAGCAAGGTCGACGCGGCCATCGGCAACCTGCCCATGCTGCACGAGAAGCTGCACAACCGCCTGCTGTTCCGCGAGCACTATGTCTGCCTCATGGCGCAGGATCATCCGGCCGCCGCGGCCAAGGCGCTGACGCTGCCGTCCTTCCTGGCCGCGCGCCATGTGCTGGTGACCTCGCCCTTCTTCGCGCACCAGCATGTGGAAGACACCCTGCGCGCCCAGGGCATACACCGCAAGATCGCGCTGCGCATTCCGCACTTCACGGTCCTGCCGGGGCTGATCGCCCAAAGCGATCTGCTGGCCACCCTGCCCTTGCGCGTGGCGCGCGTCTTCGAGTCATACGGCCAGCTGCGCAGCATGGACCTGCCGGTGGCCATCCCCGAGTTCGAGGTCCGCGTGCATGTGCACACCTACCACGCCGCCCAGCCGGCGGTGCAATGGTTTGCCGAGCAGATCGTGCTGGCCCTGCGGGATCTCTGAGCGCCATGAGCACCCTGTCCCAACTCGATATCGCCGCGCTGCGGCTTTTGATCGCCATCGCCGACCAGGGCAGCATCAGCGCCGGCGCCAACCGCTGCCATCTTTCGGTGGCCGCGGCCAGCAAGCGCATCAGCGACCTGGAGGCGCGCGTGGGCATGGCCCTGCTGCTGCGCCACCGGCGCGGCGTCAAACCCACGCCGGCCGGCGAGATCTTCATCGCCCACGCGCGCCGCATGGCGGCGCTGGCCGGCGCCATGGAGGATGATCTGCGCGACTACGCCAACGGCGTCGAGGACCGCGTGCGCATCGTGGCCAATTCGGCGGCCATCGTGCAGTTCCTGCCGGAGGATCTGCACGGTTATATGCAGGGCAATCCGCGCGTGCGCATCGAACTCGAAGAACACACCAGCCGCTCGGCGGTCGAGCTGCTGCAGACCGACCGCGCCGATCTCGGCCTGTTCGACGGCGGCTATGCGGCCGCCAACCTGCACTGCCATCCCTATCGCGCCGACACCCTGGTCTGCGTCACCCACCCGCGCCACAGCCTGGCGCGGCGGCGCGGCGCGCTGCGCTTCGAGCAGACGCTGGACCATGACCATGTGGGCCTGTACCGCGGCACCGCCATCCTGACCCAGATGGAGCGCGCCGCGGCCCAGGCCGGCCGCGCGCTGCGCCTGCGCATCCAGGTCACCAGTTTCGACGCCGTCTGCCGCATGGCCGAAAGCGGCATCGGCGTGGGCGTGGTGCCGGCGCGGGTGGCGCAATCCTATGTGACCCTGGGACGGCTGCGGCAGATCCGCCTGAGCGATCCCTGGGCGCGGCGCCAGCTCATGCTGGGCTGGCCGCAGCAGCGCGAGCCGTCTCCCGGCGCGCAGGCCTTGATCGCCCATCTGCTGGCCGGCGCCCAGCCTTAACCGAAATCGAAAGCCGTTTGAAAAAAACGCGATTGTCCGCGCCGCGCCGGCCGACCTATAACGCCGGAAAGCCCAACACGGAGACAATCATGCAGCACATCGGCGCGGACATGGCCATTACCCGGGTATCCGCCATCCCCCTGAACATCGAGGTCGCCATGCCCGTGCCGGGCGGCGAGAAACGCAGCACCCTGTCCTGCGTGCTGGCGCGCATCGACACCGCCGGCGGCCTGAGCGGCTGCGGCTTCACGGCCATCACCGAAGAAGAAGTCGTGGCCGCCGCCATCGAGCACATCGCCGCCGATGCGCTGCTGGGCGAATCGGCCATGGACAGCGAAAAGCTGTGGGAAAAACTCTATTGGCTGCTCACGCCGCGCGGCCAGAGCGGCTATGCCGCCCATGCCATGGCCGCCATCGACATCGCGCTGTGGGACCTGAAGGCCCAGCGCCTGGGCCTGCCGCTATGGCGTCTGCTGGGCGGCGCGCGCGGGCGCGTGCCCGTCTACGCCACCTTCGGCTTCAATTTCCTGGATCGCGAACAGCTGGCCGAAGCGGCCGCGCAATGGGTCGCGCGCGGCTTTTCGCGCCTGAAGATGACGGTGGGCAACCACGGCCTGCAACGGCGCGACGAACCCCGCCCCCTGTCCGAGCTGATACGCGAAGACGAGGCGCGGGTGCGCGCGGTGCGCGCCCGCGTGGGCCAGGACATCGAGCTGTGCATAGACGCCAATTGCAGCCTGGATCCCTATCATGCCCGCATGCTGGCCGCGCGCCTGGCCGATTGCGGCATCGCATTCTTCGAGGAGCCCCTGACGCAGAACGACAGCCAGGCCCTGGCCGACCTGCGCCTACGCGCGCCCATGCCGCTGGCCGGCGGGCAGAACGAGGGCCTGGCCGCGCGCTTCGCGGATTTCTTCCGCGCCGGATCGCTGGACATCGCCCAGCCCAATGTCGCCATCACCGGCGGCTTCACGCAATGCCTGCGCATCGCCGGCATGGCCCAGGCCTGCAATGTCGCCATCGCCAACGGCGGAGCCTGGCCTTTCCACAACATGCATCTGCACGCCGGCCTGGCGCATGGCGGCTTCATTGAATATCACACCGTCGCCGTCAAGGTCTGCGAGCAGATCTTCGACGGCCTGCCCCAGCCCGAGGCCGGCTGGCTGCCGCTGCCCGACCGCCCCGGCCTGGGCTTCACCCCCAACTGGGAGCGTATCCGCGACCTTGCCCGGCGCCCGCTGTCGCGCGGGCACGGCAAACACTGAGCCATCCACCACCCATAACAAGCCGCGCCCTGACGCGGCGGGAGACAAGCATGCAAAGCAACAGCCCCAAGGGGAACCGGGCACGCGGCTGGCTGGCCGCCCTCTTCGCCCTCGCCGCCTGTAGCGCGCAAGCCGCCAGCTGGCCCGAGCAGCAGCCGGTCCGGCTGATCGTGCCGGCCGCGCCCGGCGGCTCGCTGGACATCCTCTCACGCCCCCTGGCGACCCAGCTGGGCGCCATCCTGGGCCAGACCGTCATCGTCGAGAACCGCGGCGGCGCCGGCGGCATGCTGGGCGCGGACTATGCCGCCAAGGCCACGCCCGACGGCTATACCTTTCTGATGGGCGCGGTCCACCACGCCATCGGGGCCACCGTCAACCACAACCTGATGTTCAAGCCCGAGCGCGACCTGGTCGGCGTGGCCAGCATAGGCACCACGCCCAACGTCGTCATCGTCAACAAGAAGCTGCCGGTCCACACCCCGCGGGAGCTGGTGGACTGGATGAAGCAAAAGGGCGATAGCGCCAACTACGCCACCGGCGGGCCCGGCACCTTGCAGCATCTGAGCATGGAGTGGTTCAAGTCCGTGGCGGGCGTGAAGGCCGTCGCCGTGCATTACCGCGGCAGCGCGCCGGCCATGAGCGACCTGCTGGGCGGCCAGGTGGACCTGATGTTCGAGACCATGCCGCTGGCCCTGGCCCAGACCCGCTCGGGCGCGGTGCGCGCCATCGCCGTCACCAGCCAGGCGCGCGCGCCCGCCCTGCCGGACCTGCCCACCCTGGGCGAAACCGTCTCCCCCGGCTTTGCCGTCTCCAGCTGGTATGGCGTCATGGCGCCGGCCGGCACCCCGCCGGCCATCATGGACCGCATGCACGACGCCATCGAGCGGGCGCTGGACACGCCGGAGCTGAAAAAGGTCTGGGATGGCGCGGGCGTGCAGCCGGACAGGATGTCGCGCGCGCAGTTCCAGGCCTTCTGGCTGGACGACATCCAGCGCTGGGGCAAGATCGCGCGCGAACACGCCATCCGGATCGACTAGCGGCGCGACGCCTCAGCCGTCGCGCGGCTCCTCGGGCGTGGGCAGTGTGAGCTGGTAGAAGGCCGCGTCCAGCCAGCGGCCGAACTTGAAGCCGACCTGGGGCATCGTGCCCGTGTGCACGAAGCCCAGTTTCTCGTGCAGGGCGATGCTGCCCGCGTTGCTGGCGTCGATACAACCCACCAGCACATGCAGCTGGGCCTGGCGGGCGCGCCGTATCAACTCGCGCAGCAACAGCCCGCCCAGCCCCCGGCCGCGCTGGTCGCGGTGCACATAGACGCTGTGTTCGACCGTGTACTTATAGGCTGGAAAGGCGCGAAACGTGCCCCAGCTGGCAAACCCCAGCAAGCGGTCCCTCGCATCGACCGCGCCGACCACCGGAAAACCGCCGGCGCGCTTGGCGGCGAACCAGGCCGCCATGGCCGCCGGCGGCCGCGGCGCGTAATCGTAGAGCGCCGTCGAATTGACGATGGCGTCATTCAGGATGTCCAGGATGGCGGCCGCGTGCCCGGCCTCGTTGCAATCGATCAGGCGCACTTCATCGTGCGGCGTAGAGGCGCTCATCGCGGACTCCGGCGGATAGGGGGGTCATTCAAGCGGCGCGCGGATCGGGGTCGGCCGCGGCGCCGGCCCATGCCTGGCCCGCCTGACGCGGCAGGCTGTCGTCGGCGGCCGGCATGATGAGCGCATTATCCCCCAAGGCGGCGGGCGCCGCTCAGGCCGCGCGCCGCTGGCGCAGCAAGGCGTAGCCCAGGGCGCACACGGCCAGGGCCAGCGGAAGGAAGGACACCCACAAGACCATGTTCCAGTCATAGGCCGCCAGCAGGCCGCCGGAAGCAAAAGACCCCACGGCCATGGTCCCGAACACGATGAAATCGTTCAGGGACTGCACGCGGGTCCGCTCCTCCGGACGATGGCACTCCAGCACCAGGGCCGAAGCCCCCACGAAACCGAAGTTCCAGCCCAGGCCCAGCAGGATCAAGGTCAGCCAGAAGTGGGCCACGTCCACGCCGCCCAGGCCCACCGCCGCGGCGGTCCCGGTCAGCAGCAGGCCCAGCGCCACGATGCGGCCGGCGCCGAAACGCGAGATCAGCCGGCCCGTGAAAAAGCTCGGGGCATACATGGCGATCACATGCCACTGCAGGCCCAGGTTGGCGCTTTCCTGTGGATGGCCGCAAAGATGCATGGCCAGGGGCGCGGCCGTCATGAGGAAGTTCATCAGCAGATAGGAGACCGCGCCGCAGATCACCGCGGTGATAAACAGCGGCTGGCGCGCGATGACCGCCAGCGGGCGGCCCTGCGCGACCTCGGCCGGCGTCGGCGCCGGCAGGCGCACGCCCCAGAGCACCCAGCCCGACACCGCCGCCACCAGGGCTTGCACGAGATAGGTGGCCGCGAACATATGCGGCGGCCAGAGATACATGGTGTGGGTGACGAGCTGCGGCCCGACGATGCCGGCCAGCACGCCGCCGCCCATCACAAAGGACAGCGCGCGGGCCCGCCGGGCGGGCGCCACGCCATCGGCCGCGGCAAAGCGGAAGGACAGGACCACCGCCGCATAGGCGCCGCCGAAAAACGTCGCCAGGCAGAACAGCCAGAAAGACGCCAACACCATGGCGAAAGCGGCCAGCAGGCCGACCAGCACGCCGCAACCCGCGCCCGCCATGAAGGCGGCCCGCCGCCCATGGCGGCGGGCGAGGACCCCGGCCGGCATGATGCAGGCCGCCATGCCGACCACGAAAATCGAAATCGGCAGGGTGGCCAGCGCCTTGTCGGGCGCCAGCGTCGCGCCGACGATGGCGCCCGTCGCGTAGACCACGACCGAATTGGCCCCGGCCAGCGCCTGGGCGATGGTGAGCCGGGCGATATTGCCGCGCTGCTCGCGCGGCGACAATTCGGCGGGAGCAGAAGCGCTCAAGGCTGCGGCGGACACAACACGACCTCGTAGGAATCAGGGAAACCCATCATCCTACATGACAAACAGTTATATGCAAATAACTGCTGGAACTTATGCCGGGCGCCGCCGCCGCGGCCTCAGAGGTACAAACCGCCGTCGATCATGATTTCCGCCCCGGTGATGTATCTGGCGGCGTCCGACAGCAGAAAGACCACGGTCGGCGCCACGTCCTCGGCCTCGGCCAGCCGTCCCAGCGGCACCTCGGCCGCCCGCTTGCGATTGGCTTCCTCTCCCCGGAAATGAATCATGGGCGTGTTGACCGGGCCCGGGGCCACGTAGTTGACACGCACATTGTCAAAGCCCGCGTCGGCGGCCAGCGCCTTGGTCATGCCGCGCAAGGCCCATTTGGCGGCGCAGTACGAGAAGGAATTGGGCGAGCCGCGCATGCCGGCGGCCGAGCCGATATTGACGATGCTGCCGTTCTTCCGGGCGCGCATGGCTTCGGAGAAAACCTTCATCCCCAGAAAAGCGCCCAGCTGGTTGACCTGGAAATGGCGCTCGAAGTTCTGCGTCGTGGTGTCCGCCAGGGGCCGTGGATCATAAATGCCCGCGTTGTTGACCAGGCCGTGGACCGCGCCCAGGCTTTGGGCCACCTCCAGCGCGTGACGCCAATCCGCCTCGCGGGTGACGTCCATCGGAACAAAGCGCGCGCGCTCGCCCAGGGCGCGCTCGGCCTGCCTGCCCTCTTGCTCCAGCACGTCGCCGATCACGACGCTGGCGCCGCGCTCGATCAGCATGCGGGCTTCCAGCAGGCCCTGGCCTCGCGCGCCGCCGGAGATGACGATGACTTTCCCGGCAAATTCATTCATGTCCTTGCTCGCTCTATGATTGGTCGCCAAAGATCGATGCCCGCGGGCATCCCCGCGCCTCAGTCGGCGGAAATATCGCCATCCTTGATGATGGTGCGCCATTTGGAGATTTCGGCGGCGATATAGGCCTGCGATTGCTCGCGCGACAGCGCCATGGGCTCGGCCGCGTTGTCGCGGAACAGCTTTTGCAGCTTGTCGGTCTTGATGACGGCCTGCGTGCTCTGATGCAGCTTGTCCAGGATGTCCGGCGAGACGCCCTTGGGCGTCATGAGCGCCACCCAGGTCGTGGCATTGAAGCCCGGGTAGTATCTGGCGATGGTTTCCACGGCCGGATAGCCGGCCAGCCCCTTGGCCGAGCCGGTGGCGATGATTTTCAGCCGGCCCGAATCGATATGGGGCTTGGCCGCCGGCAGCGACTCCACCATCAGATCCACATCGCCGCCGATCAGCCCGCTCAGGGCCGCGGTCGCGCCCTTGTAGGGAATGTGCAGCACATCCACGCCCGCATCGCGCTTGAACATCTCCATGGTCAGGTGATTCGTCAGGCCGATGCCGCCCGAGGCGTAGTTGGTGCCCGGCTTTTTCTTCAGGTAGGCAACCAGTTCATCAACCCGGCCGGCCGGCATATCCGCGCGGGTGATCAGCACCTGCGCCATTTCATACAGCACGGCGATCTGGTCGAAGTCGTCCAGCGTGCGATAGGGAATGGATTTGTACAGGCTCTCGTTGATGGAGGCCGGCCCCCCGGAGGTAAACAGAATGGTGTAGCCATCATTGGAGGAGCGCTTGGCGGCCTCCGTGCCGATGATGCCGCCGGCGCCGGCCTTGTTCTCGACGATGACGGGCTGGCCCAGCGCTTTCTGCAGTTCTTCGGCGAACGCCCGGGCGATGATGTCCGTCGTCTGCCCTGGCGGAAACGGCACGATGAGCTTGACGGGACTTTCGGGGTAGGCTGCGTGGGCCGAAAAGACCATGCAGGCGCTGATCAGCCATCCCTTGATGAGGGTTTTCATTGTTGTCTCCGGTTTTTTTCTTGTGGCGCCGCCCAGCTAGCGGATGAAGTGCTTGACGAAATCCCGGCCCAGGCCGACTTGCTCGAAATGCGCTTCGGCCAGATTGGCGTAGTAAAAGGCGTCCACCACTTTCTCTATGCCGCCGTCCTCGCGGTAGTAGGTGATGGCGCCGTGGTTCTGGAACAGGGTGATCATTTCGTCCTGGTCCTCGTCCACGACCAGGGTGTGAATGTCGCCCGGCGTCTCGTAGAGGTAGGAACCGGCGCGCGCGACCCAGTCTCTTTCGAGATAACGCCACGACCCCTTGATGACATAGGCATGCACCGGCGCCGGATGCCTGTGGCGCGACAGAAAGCCCCGCCCCCTGAACCGGGTCAGGTGCACCCAATAGCCTTGCGACAGATTCAGGCACAGCGGCCGGGACCAGCGGTTCGGGCCATTCGGCACCCACAGCCTGTCGTCATCGACCGACAGCACATCGGGCACGAAAAGCTCCGGCAGCATGTGCTTTTCCCGCGGCCCGGCATACGGTTTGATTTGCTCCACGATTCCCTTCTCTGCGGCGTTGATGATCAAGCGGGCAGTGTAGGGAGCGGCCGGGACGCTATATACCCGGGTTCGGGAATGGCGCCATCAGTTTTCGTGATGGATGAGGCGGGTGCCCTGCCATATGCCGTCGCCGATCAACTGCCGTATGCACGCGGTCATCGCCGAGCGCACCGCCAGGGCCGCCGGCGACAGCTGCTCTTCATTGAGGCTGCACAGCAGATTGATCCTGAGCGCATCCTTGTCATTGACCCGTGTCCACTCGAAACGCTGGCGGGCGTCCTTGACGCTGCCCATGACGGCCCAGGGCTGGATGACCGCCCCCAGGCCGGCGGCCAGCGCGGCCATCGTCATGGGCAGGGAATCGACATCCAGCGCGATGCGCGGCTGGACCTGGGCGCGCGCGAAGGCCGCATCCAGCACCGAGCGCAAGCCATGGCCCACCGTGGGCAGGATGAGCGGCTCGTCGGCCAGTTCGGCCAGGCTGGCCGCTTCCGGCAGGGGCCGGGCATGCCGGCGCCGCGCCCGGATCAGAAACAGCTCTTCTTCAAACAGCGGCCGCACTGTCCAGTCGCGGCCGGCGAACATATTGTGACGGCCGCGCTGATCGAACAGGATGGCTATGTCGAGCTCGCGCGCATTGAGCATATCGGCCAGCGTGCCGGACATGCCGCCCACCATGTGCAGGCGCACATCCGGATAGCGGGCGAGCAGCGCCGAGACCAGCGGCAGGCCGAGCATGGCTTCGGTGGTGGCCGGCAGCCCGATGCTGACCGAGCCCGTCAGGCGCGGCTGCTGCGCGCTGCGGATGGCCTGCTCCGCATGCCGCAAGGTCAGCTTGGCCTCGCGGAAAAACGCCGTGCCCGCCTCGGTGGGCTCGACGCCGCGCGGGTTGCGCTTGAGCAGGCGCGTACCCAGCTCCCCTTCCAGCCGGCTGATCTGCTGGCTGAGCGCGGACTGCACCATATCGAGCTCAATGGCCGCGCGGCTCATCGAACCCAATTCGACAATGCGGATGAAATAGCGGAGCTGGCGGAGTTCCATGGCTGACGGATCGGCGGCGGGCCGCCTGATTATCGCCCAGGCGCCGCCGCGCGCGGTTTATCGCGGTCAAGCCGCGCTCAGCCCGCCCGCGGCAGGGCCAGCCGGCACTCCAGCCCGCCGCCCGCCGCATTGATCAGTTCCAGCCGGCCATGGAAGCGCTGCGCGATGGCCGCCACGATGGCCAGGCCCAGGCCGCTGCCCTCGACCTGCCGGTCGCCGCGCCAGAAGGGCTCCTGCGCCATGTCCAGGGCCTCGGCCGACAGGCCCGGCCCATGGTCGCGCACGCGCACATCGATGGCGCCGCCGCTCACGGCGGCCGCGATGCGCACCGGCCGGTCGGCGGGCGAGTACTTCAGCGCGTTGTCCACCAGGTTGCGCAAGGCGCTGGCCAGCAGCGGGGCCGGCATGGCGACATGGACAGGCGCCTCGGGCAGGTCCAGCTCCAGACGCTCCGGCGCCAGACCCTCGAGCGCCTGCCGGGTCGCGGCGGCCAGCTCGGCGCATTCGCCCGGCGCGGGCGCATGCGCCACGCGCGCCAGGCCGAGCAGCTGGTCGATGAGGCGGCGCAGCCGGTCGGCGCCCTGCAAGGCGCTGCCCAGCGACGCGCGGCGCGCGTCTTCGGGCGGGGTCAGGCGGTCCAGCACCTGAAGATGGGTGGACACCACCGTCAAGGGCGTGCGCATCTCGTGCGCGGCGTTGTCGGCGAAGCGCCGCTCGCGCGACAAGGCCTCGCGCATGCGCCGCAACAGGCCGGAGATGGTCTGCGTAAAAGGGCGCAGCTCGCGCGGCACCGGCGTGCCCGGCAGATCGATCCGCTCCAGCGGCACCTCGGCGGTCAAGGCGCGGCGCAGGCGCTCCAGCGGCGCCAGCCCCCGGCCTATGCCCAGCCAAAGCAACAGCAATCCGGCCAACAGGCAAACGCCGAAAGGCAGGATGGCGGCCAGGGCGACTTCGCGGCGCAGGCCATCGCGCAAATCCATGCGGTCGGCCGTGGCGATGCGCAGGTCGCCCTGCTCCAGCACATAGGTGCGCCAGACCACGCCCTTTTGCTCCAGGTAGCCGAAACCGTTGTCGGCGGAACGCAGCCTGGGGCTGCCTGGGGTGCGCGCCACCGTGCGCGCGAGCACTTCGGCGCGCCATTCGCTGACCTCGCAAGCCACGCCGTCGCGGGCCAGCACGTCCAGCGGGGCGGCCCCGCCCTGAGCCGGAGCGGCCTCGGGCAAGGGCAGTTGCGACAGCAGCCGGCCCACCATGCCGGCCGAAGCGGCCAGGCGCGAATCCAGCGCGCTGTCCATCTGCGAACTGGCGCGCTCATACATCCAGAGCGTCATGCCGCCGCCCAGCAGCAGCCAGGACAGGCCCAGGAGCAGGAGCAGCCGGCCGCGCAGGCTCATGGTTCACCCAGGCGGTAGCCCAGGCCGCGCACGGTCTGGATGATGCCGGCGCCGAGCTTGCGGCGCAGTTTGTGGATGTGGACGTTGAGCGCATTGCTCTCGACGTTGTCGGCATAGCCATAGAGCCCATCGCGCAACTGATCGGCGGTGAGGATGCTCTGCGGACGCTGCAGCAGCACGCGCAGCAGGCCCAGCTCGCGCCGCGCCAGGATCACCTCCTGGCCACCGAGCAGCACCCGGCCGGTGGACAGACAGACCTCCAGCGGCCCATGGCGGATGCAATCGCGGCTATAGCCGGCGGCGCGCCGGATGACCGCATGCAGGCGCGCGCCCAGTTCATCGAGGTCGAAGGGCTTGAGCACATAATCGTCGGCGCCGGCCTGCAAGGCGCGCACGCGATGGACCGTGGCCTCGCGGGCGCTGAGGATCAGCACCGGCAGGTCTTGCTGGCGCGCCCGCAACCGCGCCAGCAGCGTCATGCCGTCGTGGTCGGGCAGGCCCAGGTCCAGCAGGCAGGCGTCGAAAGACGAAGTCATCAAGGCCGCGTCCGCCTGGTCGGCCGACCCCACGGCGTCGACGACGAAATCCTGCAGGCCCAGTCCCGCCTGTATGCCTTGTGCGACGAGGACGTCGTCCTCCACCAACAGGATGCGCATTTTCTTCGCCTTTCTTGCTAAATTATTTTTGATAATAAATTTATTACCTATAGATATTAATACATTGGGTTTACCCTATGTTGTCGTACAACATAGGGCGCCCCAGGCCTGGCTGTTAATCCCGCCTTAATTCTCCCTGGCTATCTTTGCCTCGCCTCGACAACCATCTCCAACATCCGGGGCGGAGGGAATATGCGCCTGTCAACTTTGTTCGTCCCGCCCGGGACGAAACCCGCCACGCGCCCGGAGCAGCCATGAACACCACGCTTGTCCTGCTCCTGGCGCTCAGTTTCATCGTGTCGCTCGCCGCGCTCGGCGTGCTGATCTGGGCCATCGCCAACCGCCAGATCGGCGCTGGCAAGACCGAAGCGTCCAGCATCTTCCTGGAGGGCGAGTCCGGCCATCTCGACGACCCCTCCTCCGGCGCCGAGGCGCACCGCTACGACGCCCAGCGCGCCGACGTGGACCGGCCCGGGCGCAAGGTGGTGCAGATCCTGACCCTGGCCGCCACCGGCTTTCTGATCGTGGGCTCGCTATTCGGCATGCTGGCTTCGCTGAAGCTGCATCTGCCGGACTGGCTGGCCGGCCTGCCCTTCACCACCTTCGGCCGCTCGCGCACCATCCACCTCAACCTCGTGGCCTATGGCTGGCTTTCGGTGGCCGGCTTCGCGGTGGCGCTGTGGATCCTGCCGCGCATGTTCCATACACCGCTGCGCCGCCCGGGCATGGCCATGGCGGGCGGCGCCATCTGGTCGCTGGGCGTGGCCGCTGGCGCCATCGCCATCGGCGCGGGATGGAACGACGGCCTGGAATGGCTGGAGATCCCGTGGCAGATCGACATCGTGCTGGCCCTGGGCGGCCTGTTCCTGGCCTGGCCTGCGCTGGCCACGGCGCGCCGGCGCGAGGTGCATCACATCTATGTGACTGGCTGGTACTACCTGGCCGGCATGGCCTGGTTTCCCATCCTGTTCTTCATCGCCAACATCCCGGGCCTGCACCTGGGCGTGCAGCAAGCGACGGTGAACTGGTGGTTCGCGCACAACGTGCTGGGCCTGTGGCTCACGCCGCTGGGGGTGGGCACGGCCTACTACCTCATCCCGAAAATCATCGGCAAGCCCATCTATTCCTACAGCGTGTCGCTGCTGGGCTTCTGGGGCCTGGCGCTGTTCTACAGCCAGGTCGGCATCCACCACCTGATCGGCGGCCCGGTGCCGACCTGGGTGGTGACGCTGTCCGTGGTGCATAGCGTGATGATGTTCATCCCCGTGATCGCCGTGGCGGTCAACCAGCACGTCACCGTGGCGCAGAATCTCTGGGCCTTCAAGCAATCCATGGCGCTGCGCTTTGTGTGGACCGGGGCGCTGATGTATACGGCCGCCTCCTTCCAGGGTTCGCTCGAGGCCGTGCGCGCGGTGAATTCGATCACCCACTTCACCCACTACACGGTGGGCCACGCCCACCTGGGCGCCTATGCCTTCGTGTCGGTCGTCATGTTCGGCGCTTTCTACTACATGCTGCCGCACCTGACCGGCAAGCGCTGGCCCTGGCCGCGGATGATCGCCGCGCATTACTGGCTGACGGTCGCGGGCTTTGCCATCTACTTCCTGTCGCTGTCCATCGGCGGCTGGCTGCAGGGTATTGCCTTGCTCGACGCCACGACGAGCTTCGCCGATATCACGCGCGATATCCGCCCCTACCTGGAAGGCCGCTCCCTGGGCGGCGGGCTGATGACGCTGGGCCACCTGATCTTCGGCGCCCATGTCATCGCCCTGTTCTGTGCCAAGCGACAAGGTGCCGCATGAATCGAGTGACCTCTCTCCTGGTCGGCGCCGTTGCCGTCCTCGCCTTCGCGACCGTGTTCCTGGTGATCCTGCCGGCCTGGCAGGTGCGCCAGGCCGCGGCGCCCGAAGGCCTGCAGAACTACACCGTCGAACAACTGCGCGGCCGCTCGCAATACATCGCCAACGGCTGTGTCTACTGCCATAGCCAGCAACCGCGCTCCAGCGGCCAGACGCTATCCGACCTGGCCCGCGGCTGGGGGCGCGCCTCCACGCCCGGCGACTACGCCCACGACGCGCCGCATCTGCTGGGCACCATGCGCACCGGCCCCGACCTGCTGAACGTGGGCGCGCGGCTGCCCAGCCGCGATTGGCACCTGACGCATCTCTACCAGCCCAGGGCCATCTTCGACTGGAGCATCATGCCCTCCTATCCCTATCTGTTCGAGAAGAAGGCCCAGGCCGCCGCCGGCGACGTGGTCGTCAAGCTGCCGCCGGCCCTGCGCCCGGCCGACGGCGGCGTAATCGTCGCGCGCCAGGAAGCGCTGGACCTGACGGCGTACTTGTTGAGCCTGAACCGCGGCTATGCCGTGAGCGACAAGGAAGCCGCCATGCGGGACCAGGGCTATGACCCTCGCGCCCTGAAAAAGGAACAGCCATGAAGACCTCCCGGCGCGTCGAGGACATCGACCCCGCTTTCGACCCCTGGGAACAATCCCGGCCCATTCCGCTCTTCGTGCTGGCGATCTTCATCGCCCTGGCCATCTGGGGCGCCCTGAGCTATCTGGACGATCTGGCGCCGGTCCGCCGCGGCGACACCGGCGGCCTGGCCGCGAGCGCCCCGGCCCAGGCGCCGGCCGATGCCAATGCCCCGCTGCTGGTCAGCCGCGGCAATGCGTCGCTGTGGAGCTGCGCCTCCTGCCATGGCGCGCGCGGCGAAGGCGCGGCGCAGACGCCCCGCCTGGCGGGGCTGCCGGCCGAGTACCTGGCCAAGCAGCTGCGCGACTTCGCCGCCGGCACCCGCGCCAACGAATCCATGCGCTATATCGCGCGCCAATTGAGCGATGCGGATATCGAGACCGTGGCGCGCTATTACGCCAGCCTGCCCCCCCTGCCCGGCGCGGCCATGGATCTGGGCGCTTCGCGGGCGCGCGGCGAGACGCTCAACCACTATGGCGATTGGAAACGCGACATCCCCGCCTGCGCCACCTGCCACGGGCAGAACGGCGAAGGCGTGGGCAGCGAGTTCCCGCGCCTGGCCGGCCAGCAAGCCGAATACCTCCTCAGCCAGCTGGCCGCCTGGAAGGGCGGACAGCGGCGCAACTCGCCGCAATCCTTGATGGACGACATCGCCGCGCGCATGAGCGACGACGACATGCGCGCGGCCGCTCAATACTTCGGCTCGCTGCGCCCCTGACTCCCCGGAGAACCGCCATGAAGACTTCCTCCCGGCCCGGCCGCCGCCTGGCCCGCGCCGCCCTCCTGGGCCTGCTCCTGTTCGCCGCCGGCTATGGCGTGCATGAAAGCGGCCTCATCACCGATGGCTACCGCCTGTTGGGCGGCCAGGTCGGCCAGGCCGACAGCCCGCCGCCCTACTCGCGCACCCAGATGGAGGCCGACCGCAAGGCCTATGCCAAGAGCGCGTCGGCCACGCCGCCGCGCATGCCGGTCGGCGGCGACGGCTACTACCTGCCGCCGGGCGAGGACGCGCTGCCCAAAGGCCCGCATGGCGAAGCCGTCAAGCGCGGACGCGATATCTTCACGCAGACCGGCGCCTATGTGAAAGACCACGTCGGCAATGCCATGGCCTGCGTCAACTGCCACCTGGACGCCGGCCGCCGCGAGAATGCCGCGCCCATGTGGGCCGCTTACGGCACCTATCCCGCCTACCGCGCCAAGACGGGCAGCATCAGCACGCTGGAAGACCGCATCCAGGGCTGTTTCATGTACTCGATGAACGCCCAGCACTCGCCTTCGGGCCATGCGCCCGAGGCCGGCAGCGATGTCTATCGCGACCTCATCACCTATATGGCCTGGATGGCCGACGGCGCGCCGGCCGGCGAAAAACTGCGCGGCGGCCTCTACCCCAAGGTCGCCAAACCCAAGGAGGGCTACGACCTGGGACGCGGGATGACGGTCTATCAGCAGAACTGCGCGCTCTGCCATGGCGAGCAAGGCCAGGGCACGCGCGATGCGCAGGGCCAGATGAAATTCCCTCCGCTGTGGGGCCCGGAGTCGTATAACTGGGGCGCCGGCATGGCGCGCATCGACACCGCCGCCGGCTTCATCAAGGCCAATATGCCCATGGGCAAGCCCTATTCCCTGTCCGACCAGCAGGCCTGGGACGTCGCGGCTTTCATCAACAGCCATGAGCGGCCCAAGGATCCGCGCCAGACCGGCACGGTCGAAGCGGCGGCGCGCGACTTCCACGCCGGCGAAGAAAGCTATTACGGCAAGATGCTCAAGGACCATCTGCTGGGCACCGGCGTCGTGGCGTCGCGCTAGAGCCGGACATGATGGACATGGAGCCGGCGCGCCGCGCCGGACGCATGGTCTTCGCGGTCGAGGGGCTGTGGTGCGCGAGCTGCGCCATGGCCTTGCAGCGCGCCCTGGCCCGGCTGCCGGGCATCACATCGGCATCGGTGAACTTCACCTCCGGCTCGGCCCTGCTGACCTGGACACCCGAGACGGTGGATTTCGAACAGGTCTTCGAGCGCGCCCGCAAGCTGGGCTATGGCCTGGCGCCCCTGCAGGCCGCCGATGCGCGGGCGCTGCCGCGCCAGGCGCGCCGCATCCGGCTGCAACTGGTCGTGGCCGTGGTCTTCGGCATGTGGAGCATGCTGGGCTCCTGGGTGCTGTACCTGGACGAGGGCCGCCTGGATCCCGGCGCCGCGCTGGCCATCGCCTGGGCGACACTCCTGGCCGGGCTGCCAGTGGTGGGCTATGCCGGCCTGGACTTCTATCGCGCCGCCTGGCGCACGCTGCGCGCCGGCCTGGCCGGCATGGATACCCTCATCACGCTGGGCGTGGCCGGCTCGCTGCTGGTCTCGCTCTGGGAGCTGGCCCATGGGCAGACGCGCATCTATATCGACGCGGCCACCATGCTCATCGCCTTCCTGCTGGCCGGCCGGCTGATCGAAGTCCATGCCCGGCAGGAAAGCCGGCTCGCCGTCGATGCGCTCAAGCAACTGGCGCCCGAAACCGCCACCCGGCTCGAAGCCGGCCAGCCCACGCCGCGCCGGCTGGACGATATCGCTGCCGGCGATACGGTCCTGGTGCGCGCCAATGAGCGCGTGCCGGTCGACGGCATCGTCCTGCAGGGCGAATCCGCGCTGGACCGCTCGCTGCTGAGCGGCGAGTCCCTGCCCGCCCCCGTGGGCGAGGGCCAGACCGTGCTGGCGGGGTCGGTCAATCTGCAGGGCGCGCTGACCCTGCGCGTGACGGCCGCCGCCGGCCAGCGACGCATCGATTTCCTGGGCCTGCGCATGCTGGAGCTTTTCGGCGCGCGCAGCTCGCTATCCGAAACCGCCGAACGCTTTGTGCGCCTATTGCTGCCGGCCGTGCTGCTGGTGGCCCTGGCCGCCTTCGGCCGCTATCTCTGGGCCGGCCAGGCCATGGACCTGGCGCTGATCAAGGCCCTGGGCATCCTGGTGGCGGCCTGCCCTTGCGCGGTCGGGCTGGCCACGCCGCTGGCCTATACCCTGGCCTGCCGCAAGGCGGCCGCAAGCGACATCCTGTTCCGCGATCCGGCCAGCGTGGAGGCGCTGGCGCGGGCCCGGGTCTATGCCTTTGACAAGACCGGCACGCTGACCCTGGGCGAGCTGGCGCTCACCGGCATCCGGACCGCCGCCGGCTGGAGCGAGGCCCAGGTGCTGGGCCTGGCCCTGGAAGCGGAATCCGTGGTCAGCCATCCCATCGCCAGCGCGCTGCGGCGCGCCGCGCAAGAACGGCAGCTGCCGGGCACGGCCGGCGCCACCGCGCATCGCGCGCATGCGCGCGGCGTTTCCATGCAGGCCGCCGACGGCGCGCTGATACAGGCCGGCGCCCATGACTGGCTGGCCGGCGCCGCCTCGCTGCCGCCGGACACGGCCGGCAGCATGCACGTCGTTCGCAACGGTGTCTGGATAGGCAGCCTGCGCTTCCAGGACAGGCCGCGGCCCGAGGCGCGGGCCACGCTGGCCGCGCTGGCCGCGCAAGGCCGCCAGCGCTGGCTGCTGACCGGCGACAGCGCCGCGGCCACCGCCCAGCTGCTGGCGGCGCTGGAGACGGATTTCGACCTGGTGCGCAGCGCCTTGTCGCCCGAGGACAAAGCCGCCTGCATACGCGGGGCCTCGGCGGTGTTCGTCGGCGACGGCGCCAACGACGGCCTGGTGCTGGCCAGCGCCGCCTGCGGCGTGGCGATTCCGGGCGCCAGCAGCGTGGCGGTCGCCGCCGCCGGCGTGGTCATCACGCGCGGCGGGATTTCGCGGCTGCTGCAGGCGCAGGCCATCGCGCGCCGCATGCTGGCCATCGCGCGCCAGAACCTGCTGTTTTCCATGGCCTACAACGTGGCGGTGGTGGCGGTGTTCTTCGGCACGGGCGCCACGCCCTTCGCGGCGGCGCTCGCCATGCTGGCGAGCAGCCTGACGGTCTTCGCCAACACCGCGCGCATCGGCCTGCCGGGGCGCGCGGAAAACGCCTAGGCCGCCAGCGCCCATGCCGGCGCCTGGCCCGGCGACACACCGCCCTCCGGTGCAGACACCGCCATGACCGACACGACCATCAGAAGGCGTACTGGGCCGTCAGCCAGAACATCGGCTTGCGGTCCTTGCTGTCCGATTGCGGCGCCCCGCCCTCGGTACGCCAGGCCACGGTCGCTTCGGCGCGCCAGCCGCGCAGGTTGAACCGCGCGCCCAGGCCGGTGCCCGCGATCCGGCGGAAGTTCTCGCCCGCCATCCAGGGATGCGCGTTGATCTGCACCCGGCCCGCGTCATAGAACACAAAGGGCGAGACCGGACCGGCGGCAAAGCGCACTTCCACCTGCGCCAGCCAGCCCCGGTCGCCGTAGCCCTCGCCCACCGGATAAGCCCGCACGCCGGCCGGGCCGCCCAGGCCGAAGTCTTCCGACGAATCGAGATTGTCGTCGGTCCACTGGCCGCTAAAGCGCCCATACAAGGTCCACTTGGGCGTCAACGACTGCAATCGCGCGATATCCAGGTTCAGCTTGTTGTAGCGGCCATCGGACTTCGCGGTCAGCGCATCAGCCTCGGCCTGGGCGCCGTTGAGCTTGAGGGTACCCGGCGTCCACGTCAGCGATCCATAAGTCAGGCCGCCGCCACCCAGGCTGTCGCGCACATCGAACTGCGCCGAGACCGGCACGCTGTTGGTGAACTTGTCCAGCGTTAGCTGCGCCGCGCGGTACTCGTCGCGCAGTTTTTTGTGCAGAAAGTCCGCCCCCACCGTCAGATTGCGCGACTGCGAGCGCAGCAGCGGGTAGCTCAAGCCGGCGCTGGCGACCTTGGCCGTGCCCTGCGCATCCAGATCACTGAATTCCTTGCCGAGCTCATAGCTCGTGTAGCCATAGCCCACCCGCCCGCGCAGGCCCGACGTCCCCAGTGGCAGGCTGTAGCCGAGGTCGCCGAATGTCATGTTCTCGCTGGTCTGCTGCGCGCGCAGCGCAATCTGATCGCCGAGCATGAAGGGACTGTTGATCGCCAGGCTGGCATTGGCGCGGAACTGGCCCGTGTAGCGGTTGCCCTGATTGTCCAGGCCAACCGAGCCAGCCACCCGGTCGCCGCGCTGCACATCCACCGCCAGGTCGCCGGTGCCCAGCGTCTGGCCCGGGCGCATGATGGGTGCAGCCGTCACGCCCGGCAGGTCGGCCAGCAGCAGCGCCGCCCGCTCAAGAGGGCCGCTCTCGATGGCTTCGCCCGTCTTGAGCGCCGACAGATAGCCTTGGGCCCGCGCGGCCAATCTCTCGTCGCCCTCGGCCTTGACCTGTCCGTAGTGCCCCTCCAGCACCCGCATGCTTACCACGCCCTTGTCCAGGGACTGCGTCGGCAGATAGACCCGGGCGAACGGATAACCCGCATCGTGGTAATAGCGCGTCAATGTGTTGGCCAGCCCCTGCAGCCCCGCCAGATCGTATTCCTGTCCCTGGTAGGCGCCGAGTTGCGCCAGCAACTGCGCCTGCGTGAAGACCTGGTTGCCCGTAAGCTCGATGCCCTGGACCACGGCCTTGGCGCCGCCAGGCGCGGCGATATCCGGGATGGGGCTGCCCAGCTTGAGATCGGATGTGGGGGCCGGCACCGGCGGCTCGGCTTGTTGCTGTTCTTGCAAGATGCGCCCGGCATTGGGCAGTTGCTGGGCCGTTGCGGTCAGGGGCGCCAGCGCGACCAGCGCCAGCAGCAAGGGACGCGGACGGAAATGCGGCGAAACAAGCTTCATGGTGTTTTACGGTCAGGAAGACCGTGCTCAAGACAGTCCATGAGCACGGCCGGAAGGAGGAATAGGGATCAGATGCCGCCCATGGCATCGTCAGGCTGGCGCACCCCGCCATGGATGACCAGGATGCGGCCCGCCGGCACCGGCACGGGCCGCGCCGCATGGACGAACAAGGCCGAAGGCGGTTGAGGCGGCGCCGGCGCATCCTCCTGCGCCGGCGCCAGACCCGGTATCGCCGACCGCGCGCCATGGATGGCCGTAATGGCGTTGTCACGGCGCGGATCCGCCTGCACGCCGCTGATGCTCAACAGGCCATCGACCGCGGAGATCAGATAGTTGCTGTTGGCTAGCGCCGCCGCGCTGATGCGATAGTGGCCGAGGGCCTCGCCCGCGGCGCGAGACAGCGCGCCCTGCAGCGTATCGCCTTCCACCAACCCGCCTTCGGTAACCCTCCAGGTCAGCGTCGGATCAGCCGCGCCCGAGCGCTTGCCCAACCTGTCTGCCGTCACCGTGATGGCGCGCGGCGCGATATCGGCCAGCGCCACGGTATTGGCGGCCAGGGCATAGTTGCCAGCGTCGGCGCCGGCGAGCCAGCCGCTCACATTAACGGTCTTGCCGCGGCCGGCATTGCGATCGGCAAACTGGCCCTGCGTCAGAAGAGCGACGTCATCGCCCGCCAGCACGCCAGCCAGCGCGCCGCTGGTCATGGCCGAGGTGCTGCCGTCATAGGTCTTGCCGGCCGCGGTGAGCGCGCCGGCGATCGACAGCCTGGCGATGTCGGCCGCGGTCTGTGTATTGACGTTGGCCAGGACGTAGTTGCCGGCGTCGGCGCCGGTGAGCACACCGCTGACATTGACCTGCTTGCCCGTGCCCGCGTTCTTGTCGGCGAAGCTGCCCGAGGCCGACAGCGCGACATTGTCGCTCCCGATGGCGCCGGTGAGCGCGCCGCTGGTGATTGCCGAGGTGCCGCCGTCATAGGTCTTGCTGGCCGCCGTGATGGCGCCGCTGATGGCCCGTTTCGCGATGTCGGCATAGGCCAGGCTATTGACCGTGCCCAGCGTGTAGTTGCCGGCGTCGGCGCCGGTGAGCACACCGCTGACATTGACCTGCTTGCCCGTGCCCGCGTTCTTGTCGGCGAAGCTGCCCGAGGCCAACAGCGCGATATCGTCGCCCGCGATGGCGCCAGCGAGCACGCCGCTGACGCCCGCCGAGGTGCCGCCGTCATAGGTCTTGCCGGCCGCCGTGATGGCGCCGCTGATGGCCAGTTTGTGAATGTCGGCCTGCGTGGTTACGTTATAGCTGGTCAGGAAGTAGTTCTGCGCGTCCAGGCCGCTCAGGCTGCCCGAGAGATAGACCGTCTTGCCCGTGCCGGCATGTCTGTCGGAAAAGTAGCCCGAGGTGTTGAACACCACCTGGTCAGTGCCGAGCGCCCCGTTCAGCGTGCCGCTGGTCGTGGCGGACGTGGTGCCGTCGTAGGTCTTGCCGCCGGCCGTGATGGTGCCGTCGACGGGCCGGGCGGAGATGTTGGCGTAAGCGGTGGCGCTATCGCTCGCCAGATAATAGTTCTGCGCACTGGTGCCATTGAGCGAGATGCCGGTGATATTGACCGTCTTGCTCATGCCGACGTTCTTGTCCACGAACATGGCGCCAGTGAAACTGGCGCTGACCTGGTCTCCGGCGAGAATGCCGGACAGGTTCCACATGGAGACCGCCGCATTGGCGTTTCCGTCGTAGATTTTATTGCCGGCGGTGTAGTAGACGTTCGCGGCCTTCTTGGCTATGGTCAGCGTCAGATCATCGCCGTAGATGATGTCGTAGCCCAGCTGGTTCGAGTACAAGCCGCCATGGACCGCCAGCGTGCCATTGTTGACCGTATAGGTGCCGGCATTACTGGAACTGGTCTGGTAGCTCAACGTACCGCCAAGCACGGCGTTGGGGTTCGACGCGATGTACGAAGAACCGCTCACAGCCAGGCCATCATAGGTCTTGCCGGCCAGGCTGATCGTAACCGGCTTGAGAAAGGCGCGCAGCAGCGGGCCGCTCTGGCCGTCATACAGGCGCCAGATCGTGTCGCTGCCGCCTGCATTGTCGATACTCCAGCCCTCGGCCACGAAGGTCATGAGATGCCTGAGTTCGATCGTGCTCTTGCCGGTCGCGCCGGCTAGGGAAACGACAGGAGTCGTCGTCGTCAGATCGCTGTTCCAGAGGGAATGTTCAAGCAGCCCCATGTTCTGCCCTGTGACGCCTCCGGCCACGATGCCTGGCGTGGTCTGACTAAAGCTCGCGTTGCCATAGGCATATCGCAGCGTGCCGCTGTTCCAGCCCACGACCCCGCCCAGGTGTCCGATGGGAAGGAGCGCGCGGGACACGCTCCCATCGAAATACACGTTCTCGACCAGACCCGCATTCTGGCCAACCAGGCCACCCACGAAGTCAAAGCCGTTGACCTGGCTGCCCATGGCGAAGGAGCCGCTGAGGATGCCCGAGTTATAGCCCACCAGGGTGCCGGTGTAGAGTCCGCCCTGGACCTGGGCATTGACCAGGCCAACATTCTTGATCGTCCCGGCGGAGGCGACCCAGCCGAACAAGCCCGTTTCGATGTCAGTGCGCGTGATGCGCAGGTCGCGGATCACATGACCCTGTCCATCCAGGCTGCCGGTGAACGACCAGGCATTATTGCCAATAGGCAGGAACCCCCCCTGACTCCACATGCCTTGCGAGGCCATGGCGATGTCTCGCGTCAGGAAATAGTCGCCTCCCAGGTTATAGGCCATCAACTGCAGCTGATGATCATTGCCGATGCCTGTGCTGTACTCGCTGGCCAGCATGGGTCGCGTCTGACCTTCGATCATGATCCACTGGGCCTTGCCCTGGGCGTCCCTGGCCACCCATACACCATTGGTGTTCGGGACCGGCAGCCAGTTGCCAAGAGCGGCATAGCTGGCCTGCATGTAGCCCAGGTTGCTATTGATGCCGGTGACGCTCGGGTCCGGCACATAGCTGCCGCCCACGGCTGAGCTCTGCCCGGTGGTGAAGCTGTCCCAGTGGGAGTTGCTGATCACGCCATCCGTGGAGTAACCGACCAGCCCGCCCACCAACGTGCCGGGCATGCCGCCATTCACCACGCCGGAGGCATAGGAATTTGTCACCAGACTGCCTTCGCGGGTCCCGCCCACCAGACCGCCCATGCCGACACTGAGGGAGCCATTGCCCGAGACATTGCCCAGGGCATAGGCATTGCGTATCGTGCCCAGATTGATGCCGACCAGGCCGCCGATTTCGCTCAACGCGACACTGACATTTCCGGTGGCGTAGACATTGTCCAGCACGCCGGTGCGGTCGTTGTTGCCCACCAGCCCGCCGAGGAAATTGCTGGTGTTCTGGCCGGTGACCGTCACCCGCGCGTTGGAATTGACGATGGTTCCGGTGTTCCTGCCCACCAGGCCGCCCACCTGGCTGATACCGCTCACTCCGCCCGCGGCCGACACATTGCGCAGACTGCCGTCATTGTCGCCCGCCAACGTGCCGGCGTAGTAGCCGCCCACCACCTGGGCGTTGTCCAGCGCGAGGTCGCGCACCGTGCCCGATCTGAGCACATAACTGAAGAGACCGTTATTGCCAGCCCCCGGCTGGCCAATGGTCAGGTTGCTGATCGTATGGCCCATGCCGGCGAAGGTACCGGACAGCGAATTGATCACCGAGCGGGTATATGAAGTACCGCCCATGTCGATGTCCTGCGCCAGCGCATAGTTGCCGTGGCCGGCTGCCACCTTGGTGACAATGTCCGCCACGGAATGCAGCAGGGTATAGGACAGCCCATTGACCGCGAACACGGCATTCTGGCCGCTGAGTGTAATCGGTGCATTGACGTAATAGTCGCTGCCTGCCGCCGCCGTCCCATTCTGCCCATAGCCGCCATGGTTGAGCACCAGCATGGCAGCCTGGCCCGTGGCCGTGATCGGCGCATTGATATTGATATCGCCATGCGCGCTCAAGGCCAGCATCGTGTCGGCACTCCACTTGACCGCCGCATTGACGTTGATGTCGCCCTTGTCCGCGCCGGCGGCCACGGTCCGCAGTTCCACGCTGGTGTTCTGCAGATTGGCCATCAGCGTATCGGCCCCGATGCCGCTGCCGCTGCCGCTCTGCGCGCCGGCGCTCACCGTGAAATCAGTCGGATCGATCAGCCAGCTGCCGGTCTTGCCCGCCGCCGCCTTGGTGCTGATATTGGCTCCGCCGGTGACGGCCACCTTGGCCGCCGAGGTTTCGATAAAACCGCCATGGCCACCCACCGGCGCGCTGGCGTCCAGCGCGCCTCCCACCGCGATGCGGTCATTGACCATGTCGCCCAAGAGCACGATCTGCCCCTGCTCGCCCGTGGCCAGCGTACGCGCCTGCGTAATGCCGGTATGGTTGATGACCGTGCTGGCCAGTTCGCCGGCCGCCTTGGCCGTCAGGTACACCAGCCCGCCATCGGCACGGACGGCTCCGCCCTGCTCGATCAGCGCATCGAGCGCGCCCGCCTCGACCTCCAGCTTGACCGGGCCGCCGAGGTCCAGTTTCACGCGGCTGCCCGCCCCGATCAGCACATTGCCCCGGTCGGCCACCAGTGTGCCGGCATTGCTCACCTTGGCGGCGATCAGCGCGATGGCGCCGCCGGGCGCGGCCGTGATATTGCCCTGGTTGACGATGGCGTTGCTGCTTGCGCCTTCGAAGCGGTAATTGCCCGCCAAAAAGTCCGAGGTGCTGATGTTCAGTGTGCTGACGACCAACCCGCCCACATTGACCTGCGCGGTCGGCGTGAACAAGACCCCGTTCGGGTTGACCAGGAAGACCTGGCCATTGGCGTTCAAGGCCCCCTGGATGACCGAGACGTCCGATCCCAGTACCCGGTTCAGCGCCACCGCGTCACGGCCGGGTTGGTTGAAATTGACCGTCTTGCCCTGCCCGATCGAGAAGCTTTGCCAGTCGATGGCCAGCTTGCCGCTCGACTGGTCGATACTCATGGTGCTGCCGTTCTGGCCGATGGCGCCCGACCCGGCCACCACCCGCCCGCCCGTGGGCAGATCGGCCGCCAGCGCCGCCGAGGACGCCAGCAGCATCGCGCCCAATACCGCGGCGGCCCCCGGACGGCCGCGCTTGCGTCGGCTGTTGGCATGCTCGGCCACGGGTATGAAGGCCCCCAGGCTGTCGTTCCAGACCAGACGATAGAGGTGATTGAGGGAAGGCATCTTCATGGCGGTTTCCGACAGCGTCACAATTTGTAAATTTAGCCGCTGAAATATAACGATGCTTACGCCCGCCAATCTGAGCAAATCTGAGCAAACCTGAGCAAATCGAAAATATGTGAATTATTCGGCAAAAATAGTCATCCCCGCCCAAAATCGCTCTTTGGCGGCTCCCTCAAGGCGCCGCACTGCCCGCGCCCCCTTCCATCAGGCTTATGGCCGCGCCGGTTTCCAGGCTCGCCAGCGCTGGTAACCACGCCAAATGCTTGCAGTAATATTCCGCATTATTCAAAATCCCTTCCCGATGTAACCGAGATGGTTACGCCAGACTCCTGTCGACCGTTTGACCACGGAACCACCATGGCTGAAGTCCTCCTGCTCGAAGACGAACCCGTGCTGCGCCAGGAACTCTGCGAATTTCTGGAAGAACAGGGCTACACCCCGCTGGGTCTGCCCACGCTGGACGCTTTTGAGCAGGCATTCGACCCGCGGCGCCACCATCTGGCCGTCATCGACCTGGGACTGCCCGACGGCAACGGCCTGGGTCTCATCGAGCGCCTGCGGCGCGACGGCCAGCAATTGGGCATCGTGGCGTTCTCGGCGCGCCAGACCCGCGCCGATAAGATCCAGGGGCTGACCACGGGCGCCGATCATTTCCTCAGCAAAGGCTGCGACCTGGACGAACTGGCCGCCACCCTGGGCGCGCTCGGCCGCCGGCTGCGCCTGGATCCTGGCCCGCGCGCCGCGGCGGCCGCATGCTGGATACTGGAATGCGGCCCGCGGCGGCTGAAGGTTCCCGGCGCGCCCGCCGTGGCGCTGTCGCAGCAGGACCTGCAAGTGCTGCGTCGCCTGATGAGCAGCGCCGGGCAGAACATCAGTCGGCGTCAGATCGTCGAAGCGCTGGGCGCCGACTATCTCGATTACGACCAGCGCCGCCTCGATACCCAGATGCGCCGGCTGCGCCGCCGCGTGCAAGAAGCCAGCGGACAACAACTTCCCGTCAAGACCCTGCGCAACAGCGGCTATTGCTTCTATCTCCCGGCCGCCATCCAGCCCTGAAGACCACGCTGACGGCCAGCTGATCTGCCGGCCAGACTGTCCACCATCTGGACGCCCGTATAATGGGCGCACAAGAATATTGCGGGTAAACCCTAGGTTTCATGTGTTTTTTGCGAAAAACCGACATCCGGCAGCAACTTTTAGTAGCGTTATCCCATATTCCCCCGGAGCAAACGGGTATTCTTCGTGCTCTTGATCGAAAATCCGCGCTACGTCGCGCATTCGATCTCCAGGTCGGGCGCGACCCGGCCGGATCCCTATTAGCTATTCGAGACAACGAGGGTGGTACTCAATATGCAATTCAAGCCCCAGAAACTGCTGGTCGCGCTCGTCGCCGCCGGCCTCATCCCTGCCGCCCATGCCGCGGACATCAAACTCGGCGTGGCCGAGGCCCTGTCGGGCGGCGCCGCCCAGTACGGCGTGTCGATCCGCAATGGCTTCCAGCTGGCCGCCGATGAAATCAACGGCGCCGGCGGCATCAACGGCAACAAGCTGGTGCTGGTGGTCGAAGATGAGCAAGGCAAGAAAGAAGAAGCCATCAACGTCTTCAAGAAACTGATCTTCAAGGACAACGTCCTGATGATCTTCGGCCCGACGCTGTCGAACTCGGCCCAGGCCGCCGACCCCATCGCCCAGGCCGCCAAGACCGTGGTCTTCGGCACCTCCAACACGGCTGACGGCATCACCTCCATCGGCAACTATGTGTTCCGCAACTCGGTCACCGAAGCCGACGTGCTGCCGGCCACCATCTCCATGGTCAAGGCCAAGACCGGCCTGAAGAACGTCGCCGTCCTCTACGGCAACGACGACGTCTTCACCAAGAGCGGCTACGACAACTTCAAGAAGGCCCTGGAAGACCAGAAGATCCCGGTCACCACGACCGAGACCTTCGCCAAGGGCGACGTGGACTTCAAGGCCCAGCTGACCAAGATCAAGGGCACCAATCCCGACGCCATCGTGCTGTCGGCGCTGCTGGCCGAAGGCGGCCCCATCATGGTGCAGGCGCGCCAGCTGGGCCTGAACGTGCCGGTCATCGGCGGCAACGGCATGAACTCGGTCAAGATCTTCGATCTGGCCCCGGGCGGCGCCTCCAACAATCTGTGGATCGGCAGCCCCTGGTCGATCGAGAACAAGACGCCGGAGAACAGCAAGTTCATCGACGCCTACAAGGCCAAGTTCGGCAATGCTCCGGACCAGTTCTCGGCCCAGTCGTATGACGCCATGTACATCGTCGCCCAGGCCCTGAAGACCACCAAGCTGACCGGCGACCTGCCCAAGGACCGCGCCGCCCTGCGCGAGGCCCTGCCCGCGGTGCAATGGACCGGCGCCACCGGCGCCTTCAAGTTCCGCCAGGCCAATGACCGCGCCGGCAAGCCGGCCGGCTACGACGCCGACCAGGCGCCGATCATCAGCGTCACCAAGGACGGCAAGTACGTCATCGAGAAGTAAACTGCCGGGCTATCGGCAGGCCGCCTCTCTATCGGGAAGCACAGCGCCTTGCGGAAGACACAATCCTCCGCAAGGCGCTTGATTTGGGAAGTCCCTCATGTTGGAACAACAATTCGTCAACGCGCTCTCATTGGGCAGCGTTTACGCCCTCTTTGCGCTGGGATTCACACTGGTCTTCGGCGTGCTCGGCGTCATCAACCTGGCGCACGGGGCGGTATTCATGGTCGGCGCCTACGCGGCCCTGACCGTGGTACAGCACTTCGCCATGCCTTTGTGGCTGGCGCTCATCGTCGCCTTCGTCGTCGCCGGACTGACCGGCATGCTCATCGACTATCTGGTGCTCAAGCCGCTGCGCAAGCGCAACGCGCCCCACCTGATCCCGATGATCGCGACCATCGGCGTGGGCATCATCCTGAATAACGCCGCGCAAGGCATCTTCGGCGCCAGCAACCTGCGTTTCCCGCATGGCACGGTCCCCGAAGAAGTCATCGAGATCGCCGGCCTGCACCTGACGGTCATCGAACTGGGCATCATCTTCCTGTCCTTCGCGCTGATGGCCGTGCTGATGTTCATCATGCGCCGCACCCAGTTCGGCCGCGCGCTGCGCGCCATCGCCGAATCGCCCAAGGCCGCCTGGCTGCTGGGCATCAATGTGGAAAGGCTGTTCATCACCACCTCCTTCGCCGCGGCCGCCCTCGGCGGCGTGGCCGGCGTGCTGATCGGCCTGTATTCGAACGCGCTCTTCCCGCTCATGGGCCAGCCCATGCTGCACAAGGGCATCGCGGTCATCATCCTCGGCGGCATGGGCGACATACGCGGCGCCATGCTGGGCGGTCTCTTCCTGGGATTCGCGGAGGTGCTGTCGGTCGCCTATATCGGCTCGACCATGCGCGATGCGGTGGCATTCGGCCTGCTGTTCCTGATCCTGCTGGTGCGTCCGCAGGGCCTGTTCGGCAAAGTGGTTCAACGCAAGGCTTAAGTGATGAGCGGATTCGAGAATTTCTGGGCCATCTATGGCAACCTGGTGCTCACGCTTGGCACCAACGCCCTGCTGGCGCTCTCTATTTGGCTGACCCTGGCCTGCGGCATGCTGGCCATGGCCAACGCGGCCTTCATGGGCATCGGCGCCTACACGGCGGCGCTGCTGACGATGAACTACGACGCCTCCTTCCCCGTGGCCCTGGCCGGCGGCATGCTGGCGCCGGCCGTGGTGGCGGCCATCATCGGCCTGCCCACCCTGCGCCTGTCGGGCGTCTACCTGGCCATGGCGACCCTGGGCTTTGGCGAAGTGGTGCGCGTGACGGTGCTCAATACCGAGTCGGTCACCGGCGGCGCCCTGGGCCTTAACGGCATCCCGCAAGTCACCCAGTGGTGGCATGTGGCGCTCGCGCTGGCGATCGTGCTGTTCGTGCTGTGGCGCGTGCGCCGCTCCAAGATCGGCCGCGCCTTCGACGCCATCCGCGGCGACGAAACCGCCGCCGGCCTGATGGGCATCGACGTGCGCGCCAACAAGATGCTGGCCTTCGTGGCGGGCGCCATGATCGCCGGCCTGGCCGGCGCGCTCAACGCCCATCTGACCTTCTTCATCGGCCCCAACGAATATGGCTTTGACCGTGGCGTCGAAATCCTGACCATGGCCATCCTGGGCGGCATCGGCGGCCTGGCCGGCCCCGTGCTGGGCAGCACCATCATCACGGTCCTGCCCGAGCTGCTGCGCGGCTTCGCGGATTTCCGCCTGGTCATCAACGGAGTGATCCTGGTGGTGATCGTGTTGTTCCTGCCGCAAGGCATCTGGGATCCGGCGCGCTTCAAGCGCTGGATGCGCCAGGGAGGCAAGCGCCATGCTTGAGCTTTCCTCCATTTCCAAGAGTTTCGGCGGCCTGCACGTCCTGCATGATGTCAATCTGTCGGTGCCCGAGGGCAGCATCTACGGTCTGATCGGCCCCAACGGCGCCGGCAAGACCACGGTGTTCAACCTCATCACCGGCCTGCTGCCGCCCAGCGGCGGCGACATCACCTTCAACGGCCAAAGCCTGTTGAAGCGGGCACCGCACAAAATCACCCGCATGGGCATTGCCCGCACCTTCCAGAACATCCGCCTGTTCAAGGAGATGACGCTGCTGGAAAACGTGGTGGTGGGCGCCTACCGCCACATGCACTACGGCCTGCCCGGCCTGCTCCTGAGCCTGCCCGCCTTCCGCGAGCATGAACGGCGCGCCCGCGAGCGCGCCCATGAGCTGCTGACCTGGATGCGCCTGGACCACAAGGCCAATGACCTGGCGGACAATCTCTCCTACGGCGAACAGCGCCGCCTGGAGCTGGCGCGCGCGCTGGCGACCGAGCCCAAGCTGCTGCTGCTGGACGAGCCCGTCGCCGGCATGAACACCGGCGAGCGCGCCGAGCTGATGCGCGAGATCCTCGCCATCCGCGAACGCGGCTACACCATCCTCATGATCGAGCACGACATGCGCTTCGTGATGGGCTTGTGCGAACGCATCGCGGTGCTCAATTTCGGCAAGATCATTGCCTGCGGCGGCCCGGACGAGATCCGCAACAATGAACAGGTCATCGAGGCTTACCTGGGCCGCGAAGACGACGAAGACACTCAACAGGCGGAGGCCGTGCAATGAGCGCCATGCTGGAAGTCCGTGGGCTCGAAGTGAACTACGGCCATATCGAAGCGGTGCGCGGGATCAGCCTGGATCTGCGCGCCGGCGAAATCACCGCGCTGGTCGGGGCCAATGGCGCCGGCAAGTCCACCACGCTGCTGGCGCTGTCGGGCCTGCTGCCCAAGGCCGCCGGCCGCATCGTCTTCGAAGGCGAGGACATCACCAACCTGCCGCCCCACCAGCTGGTGATGCGCGGCATCGTGCAGGTGCCGGAAGGCCGGGCCATCCTGACCACCATGACGGTGCTCGAGAACCTGGAACTGGGCGCCTATCGCCGGGGCCTGAAAAACCTCGACAGCGACCTGGAGTATGTCTTCAACCTGTTCCCGCGCCTCAAAGAACGCATCCACGGCATGGCGGGCAATCTGTCGGGCGGCGAGCAGCAGATGCTGGCCATCGGCCGCGCCCTGATGGCCAAGCCGCGGCTGCTGCTGCTGGACGAACCCTCCATGGGCCTGGCTCCCATCGTGGTGCAGGACATCTTCCGCTCGCTGCGCGCCATCAACGCCGACGGCCTGACGCTCTTCCTGGTGGAGCAGAATGTGCGCCAGGCGCTGAAGATCGCCCAGCAAGGCTATGTGCTCGAAAACGGCGCCATGGCCCTGGAAGGCACCGGACGCGAGCTGCTGGGCCATCCCCGCGTGCTGGAAGCCTATCTGGGCGCTTGATCCGGAAGGAGACCGCCGCAAAAAAATGCCTGCGCCGCGGGCATTTTTTTCGCCTGGCGCCTGACACCCGAGGGTTAGGCGGTCAACTGCCCTATGGCCGCGCGCAGTTTGTCGGGATCGACCGGCTTGTGCAGCAGCGGCCAGCCGCGCGCGGCGACTTCGGCCAGCCGGCGGGGGTCGGTGTCGCCACTGACCAGCAGCGCGGCGATGCTGTCGTCGTTGTACTCCTCGTGCACGCGCTCGATGGCCTCGATGCCCGTGGCGTGCTCGCGCAGGCGGTAGTCGCTGATGACCAGCGCGGGCCGTTCGGTCTCGGCGCTGGTCAGGCACAGCAGTTCATCGGCGCTGCCGGCGGCCAGCACGCGATAGCCCCAGCCCTCCAGCAGCAGCTGCAGGCCATGGCGGCTGAAGCCATCATCCTCCACCACCAGCACCAGGGGCGCGCCTGCCGGCGCATCGGCGGGCGGCGGCAGGGCCGCCGTCTCGGCCACGACGGCCCGCGTGCGCGGCAGGCCCAGGCCGAATACCGTGCCCTTGCCGGGCCGCGAGCGCAGCCGCAGGCGATGGCCCAGCAACCGGGCCGTGCGCTGCACGATGGCCAGCCCCAGGCCCAGGCCCTTGTTGCGGTCACGCTCGGGATTGCCCAGCTGATGGAACTCCCAGAACACACTCTCCTGCTCATGAACGGGAATGCCGGGTCCGGTATCCCAGACCTCCACCCGCAAGCCGGCGCCGTCAGGCCGGCATCCCACCAGCACCCCGCCTTCATCGGTATGGCGGATGGCGTTGTCGATCAGATTGCGCAGGATGCGGTCCAGTAGCGCCGGGTCGGACAGCACCGTGGCCGACACCGGCCGCAGCCTCAGGCTCAAGGACTTGGCGGCCGCCTGGGGCGCGAACTCGCCCTGCAGCCGCTGCAACAGCGGCCCCAGCGCGACCGGCTCGACGCGCGGACGCACCACGCCGGCATCCAGGCGCGACAGGTTCAAAAGCCCTTCGAACAGGCCGCCCATGGCCTGGACCGCCTGCGAGATATTGTCCACCGTGCGGCGGCTGTTCTCGGGCAGGTTCTGCTCGCGCAGCACACCGACGAACAGACTCAGCGCGTGCACCGGCTGACGCAGATCGTGGCTGGCCGCCGCCAGAAAGCGCGACTTGGCCAGATCGCTGCGTTCGGCGGTTTCTTTCTCGCGCTGCAGGCGCGCCAGCAGGTCCAGGTTGTCAAACCGCAGGCGCAGCGAATCGAGCTGGGTGCGGTGCATGCGATGCGCGAACGCCAGCGACACGGCCAGGTAGAGCATGCCGGCGACGCCCATCACCGTCAGCAAGGTGTCGGGGCGCGCCGTCAGCACAAACATGGTCGGCAGGAAATACGGCAGCATGAAACTGTAGAGCAGGGGCAGGTCGATGCAATAGGCATAGATGGCGCCCGTGCCCATGGTCAGGAGCGCGATGATGAAGAACATCTGGTGCTGCATGGGCACATGCGCGATCCAGTAGGCCACCGGCAGCCCCCAGGCCAGGCCGCTCAGGAACACGCCCGCCAGCATGCGCCGGCGCCAGCGGCGGCCCGCCTCCAGCTGCGCCGGCGAAGGCGGCTCGTCCATGCGCGGAAACCGCCGGGTGTCGCGCCAGCGCAGCAGCGACAGCAGCACATTGCCCGCCGCCCAGGCGGCCAGCTCGGCGTCCGGCACCACATCGGCCAGGGCGGCCACCACCAGCCCCATGGTCAGCAGGGTGCCCAACAAGGAAAAAGGCATATTGCGCCGCAGCACCAGCAGGCAGGCGGCGAACACGGAGTCGGGCGAGGCAGGACGCATCGGCGGCGGCGGGTCGAGGACGGAAGGCCCATTGTCGCCGTTTCCGGCCCGGGCGGCATGCGGCCGTTGCGCTAGGCCCCTGGCCCGCCGCGGGCGCTGTCCGGCAGCCCGGCAACGATATGTCCGGCCAGAAACTCCACGCAGGCGCGGACTTTGGCCGAGGCGTTCAGGCGCGCCGGGTAGACGGCCCAGACATTGGCGGTCTGGCGGTATTGCGGCAGGATGGGAACGAGCTTGCCCGCGTCGATCAGCGGCTGCACGTCCCAGGTCGAGCGCAGGATGATGCCGCGCCCGTCCACGGCCCATTGCACGGCCATTTCGCCGTTGTTGGCCGACAAGGGCCCGCGCACTTTGACCGTATGCTCGCGCTGCCCGCGATGCAGGCGCCAGACGCCGAAGGGATGGTCGCGCTCCTTGATGACGAGGCAGTCATGCGCGGCCAGTTCGGCCAGGCTGCGCGGCGTGCCGCGGCGGGCCAGATAGGCGGGCGCGGCGCAGAGCAGGCGGTGATTGTCGGCGAGCTTGCGCGCGATCAGGTGCGGGGCGATGTCATCGCCCACGCGCACGTCCAGGTCATAGCCTTCGGCCGCGACATCGACCAGGCGGTCGAAGACCTCCAAGCGCACCTGCACGGCGGGATGGCGCGCCACGAAGGCCGACAGCGCCGGCGCGACCACGCGGCGCCCATAGCCGAAACTGCTGCAAACCCGCAAGAGGCCGCGCGGCTCCCGCCGCGTGATGCCGGCCTCTTCGACCAGATGATCGACATCATCCAGGATGCGCTGGGCCCAGTGGTAGACCCGCTCGCCGGCCTCGCTGATCACCACGCGGCGCGTGTTGCGATGAAACAGCGGCGTGCCCAGGCTGGTTTCCAGCAGGCGTATGCGCTTGGTGACATAGGCGGGCGACATGCCCAGGGCCTCGGCGGCGGCGGAAAAGCTGGAGGCCCGCGCCACGGCGCAGAACACCCGCAGATCGGCCGGCAGCACGTCATTATTCATGTTTCGTGCATAGTCATTTCACAGATTGATGCATTGTATATGGATCATGCAGGCCCTAGCATGGGTGCTTTTTCGCAGCAGCCCAACCATGACCCAAGTATTCAAGATCGCCGCCATCGCCGGCGACGGCATCGGCAATGAAGTGATGCCCGAAGGCCTGCGCGCCGTGCAGGCCGCCGCCCGCCGCTTCCATCTCCCGCTGCAGATCGACCATTTCGACTGGGCCAATTGCGATTACTACGCGCGCCACGGCGAGATGATGCCGCCGGACTGGAAAGCGCAGCTGCAAGACTATGACGCGATCTTTTTCGGCGCGGTGGGCTGGCCGGCGACCGTGCCCGACCATGTATCGCTCTGGGGTTCGCTGCTGAAATTCCGCCGCGAATTCGACCAATACATCAACCTGCGCCATGTGCGCCTGTTCGAGGGCGTGCCCTGCCCGCTGGCGGGCCGCCGCGCCGGCGACATCGATTTCTTCATCGTGCGCGAGAACACCGAGGGCGAGTACACCAATCTGGGCGGCCGCCTGTTTGCCGACACGGACCGCGAGATCGTGATCCAGGAATCGGTCTTCACGCGCCACGGCACCGACCGCGTCATGCGCTTTGCCTTCGATCTGGCCCAGCGCCGCGAACGCAAGCACCTGACGGTGGCCACCAAGAGCAATGGCATCGCCATCAGCATGCCCTGGTGGGACGAGCGCGCCGACGCCATGGCCGCCCACTATCCCGAGGTCAGCACCGACAAGCAGCACATCGATATCCTGGCCGCGCGCTTCGTGCTGCAGCCGCAGCGTTTCGATGTGGTGGTGGCCTCCAATCTGTTCGGCGACATCCTCTCCGACCTGGGCCCGGCCTGCGCCGGCACCATCGGCATCGCGCCGTCGGCCAACCTCAACCCGGAGCGCCGCTTTCCCTCGCTGTTCGAGCCGGTGCATGGTTCCGCGCCGGACATCTATGGACAAGGCATCGCCAATCCCATCGCCATGATCTGGTCGGGCGCGCTGATGCTGCAATTCCTCGGCAGCCAGGAGGCGCATGACGCCATCCTGCGCGCCATCGAGCACTGTCTGAAGGACGGCCCGCGCACGCCCGACCTGGGCGGCCAGGCGCGCACGGCGGACATCGGCCAGGCCATCGCGGCGCACATCGAAGCCGGACACTGAGGGCGCTGCGCGTTTTCCCCAACTGCCGCGCATGACGGCGCGGCAGTAAAAGCCTAGGACGATCATCCCAGGGGTATACCCATGTTCCGTCTTCAGGCCGTCGCCTTGCTCTGCCTGGCCTGCGCCTCCGTCCAGGCGCAGACCACGCTGGACCTCATCAACGAATATCCGGCCACCTCCATCACGGCGGCCACCGATCTGCAGTTCGCCGACGCGGTCAAGACGCTGTCGCAGGGCAAGCTGGCGATCCGCCCGCTGCAGGAGAAAGACAACCCCTTCAAGGGCGTGGAGCAGATCGACGCCGTGACCAGCGGCAAAACGCAGATGGGCACGCTGTTCGGCGGCATCGTCGGCAACCGCGATTCGCTCTTTCTGCTGACCTCCCTGCCCTTTGCCGCGCGCGACTTCAAGCAGGCCCGGGCGCAATACGATTGCATGCGCGGCGCGCTAGAGGCGCATGCGCAGAAGCTGGGCGCGCGCCTGCTCTATGTCACGCCCTGGCCGCCCTCGGGCATCTGGTCGGTCAAGCCGCTGCAAAGCGAGGCCGACATCAAGGCCCTGAAGATCCGCACCTACGACGCGACCAGCAAGGCCGTGTTCGAGCGCCTGGGCGCGCAAAGCGTGGAGCTGCCCTATTCGGCCCTGGCCCAGAAGCTGGCCGCCGGCGAGGTCAATGCCGTGCTCACCTCGGGCGATGGCGGCGCGGGCCGCAAGCTCTGGGACCAGTTGCCCAACTTCACGGCGGTGAGCTACTCCATCCCCTTGAGCTACACCCTCATCAATGAAAAGACCTGGGCCGGCCTCGCGCCGGCCCAGCAGGCGGCGCTCTCCCAGGCCGCCCAACAGGTCTCGGCCCAGGCCTGGGCCGGCGTCGAACAGCGCATCAGCGAGAACTACGCCAATATGCGCGCGAACAAGATGACGCTGAACACCGCGCCGGCGGCCGGGATCATGGCCGCCCTGAACCAGGCCGGCGCGGCGCAGACCCAGGCCTGGCTGGCGCAGAACAAACTCGGCCAGCAGGATGCGGCCTGCCTGCTGAAGTAAAGACGCCTGGACGCTAGGCCAGACGCTGGCGCAGGCCGTCGAGCACGGCCGGCCATCCCTGGCCCGCGCGCAGGAGTTCGACCGAGGCGTACCAGGGCGTGTCGGCGCGCTGCAGCTGCCAGCGCCAATCCGGCATGGCGGGCAGCAGCAGCCAGGTGGGGATCTCCATGGAACCGGCCAGGTGGGCGGGCGCGCTATCGACGCTGATGAGGCGGTCGAGATTGGCCATCAAGCCGGCGGTATCGTCGAAATCCGCGAGCGGCGCCAGGTACAGGCGGCCAGCCGCCCCGCCGCCGCGCCAGGCGTCGATGGCCTGGAGATCGGCGGGACGCACGTCTTTCTGCACACAGACGAAATCGCAGGGCGCCCGCAGCAAGGGCGCCAGCAGCGCGAAGGCAATGGAGCGGTTGCGGTCATCCAGATGCGTGGCGCTGCCCGACCAGCACAGGCCGATGCGCGGGCGGGCCGGGCCGTCGAAGACCTGGTCCAGCCGGTCCGCCCAGGCCGCCTTCGCTTCCGGCCGGGGCTGCATGCGGCGCGCCAGCGGCCAAGGTTCGGCGCGCGCCAGGGCCAAGGGCAGGCTCAACAGCGGAACGTGGCGGTCGTAGGCCGGCAGCGGCTCGCCCTCGGCGATGACGCTGACCTCGGGCAGATTGGCCTGCAGCAAGGCGCGCAGGGGCGGCTGCACGCGCAGCACCACGCGCGCCGCCATCGCGGCCAGCGCCGGCACATAGCGGCTGAACTGCAGGGTATCGCCCAGGCCCTGCTCGGCATGCACCAGCAGCGTCTTGCCGGCCAGCGGCTGCTCGCCCAGCCAGGGCGCGCCGTCGAAAGGCATGGTCTGGCCGCCATCGCGCCAACGCCATTCATAGTCGCGCCAGCCATGGGCATATTGCCCCAGCAGCAGATTGGTCTGCGCGCGGTTGTTGCGCGCGCCGGCATTGTCGGGATCGATGGCCAGGGCCAGCTTGAAATGCCGCAGAGCGTCCTGGAAACGGTGTTCATCGCGGGCCAGCACGCCCAGGTTGGTGTGGGCGTCGACCAGCCGGGGATCGAGCTTGAGCGCGGTCTCGTAGGCCTGGCGCTCCTCGCGGCGGCGCGCCAGCGCGCCCAGCGCCACGCCGCGCACATAATGCAGCGCCGCGGACTGCGGCGCCAGCGCCAGGGTCCCGTCGACAAAGGTCAGCGCCTGGTCGGCGCGGCCCAGCTGTTGCAGCACGTCGACCACCTGGCCCAGCAGCGCCACGTCATTGGCGGACAGCCGGTAGGCGGCGCGGTAGTGGGCCAGCGCGGTTTCCAGGCGGCCCGCCTTGCGATTGACCGCGCCCGCGTCGCGCAAGAGCGCGGCATCGGCCGGCCGCAGCCGCGCCGCCTCGTCGAAGCGGTCGGCCGCTTCGTCCAGGCGGCCCAGGCGGCTGAACGCATAGCCCAGCGCGCCGTGCAGGCCGCCGTCCCGCGGCGCCGCCGCGAGCGCCTCGGACAGCAGGTTCGCGGCCTGGGCGTAGTCGCCCGAGGAAAACGCCTGCGCGGCGCGGGTCTGCAGATCTGAAGTGGAGTCGGTCATGCTGCGGGTCGGTTGAGGCCGCTGAGGGCCGGGAGCTGGCGGCGATTTTATCGCCACCCGCTCCGCCGCCCCGCCTCAGCGAACCTGCTGCTCGACCACCATGTCCAGCACATAGACCTGGGACGGCGCATCGGCCGGCGGGTTTTTCTGGTCATAGCGCTTGACGCGCAAGACCGTGCGCACGCCGTCATGATGCGTATAGCCCTCGATGGACTGGTACAGCGGATGCCAGTCCTCCTGCGGCGGCAGCGCCACGCCGGATTCGCTGTAGCGGCGCTCGCGCACCTGCAGGCAGCGATGATCGGGGATCAAGGGATGGTTGCACTGCACGCGCTGCGCGGCCACCTCCAGGAAGACGGTCGTGCCCGGGCCGCCATAGCGCGTCTCGGGCGTGGGATCGCCGGCGAAGGTCAGAACGCTGCCGTCCGCGGCCGTCAGCTGCAGGCGCGGCGCGGCCGCATCGCCCGATTGCGCAAGGCGCATATCGCCCTTGAACAGGCGCGCCACCTCGGCATCCAGGCGCATCAGCGCGGGCTCGCAGGCTTTCATGGTGGAGACCAGCCTGGCCACGCTGAGCACGCCGCCGGCCAGCCGGTAGCCGCCGGACTGGCCGTTGCAGCCGCCCTGGATGTTCAGGGCATCGCCGCGGAAGGACAGCCGCAGCGGCCGCTCGACGCCGGTTTGCAGCGCGGCTTGCCCGCGGGGATCGGTGGCGCCCACCAGGCGCCAGGTATAGGCCGTCAAGGGCTGGGAAGCGGAGGCAGTGGCAGCGGGCATGGGCGAAGATCCTTCGCGGGTTGTGGGCGCGCAGGCCGCCAGCAAGGCGGCCAGCACGGGGACCAGGAGCAGTTTTTTCATCGTTCTTCCTCTCTGGATGACAGGACGCATTTTCGGTGGCGGCCCCGGCCCGTCCCCGGTGGCCCCTTTCAGAATCTATACAAAGCCGCAGCCGCCGTCCTCGGGCGCTTACACACTGACACCATTGCGCCGGGCCGGCGCGCTTGGGCTTGGCCATGAAAAAACCCCCGAAGCTTGGATCGGCGTCCAGCGTTCGGGGGTCTGCTCGTCGCGAAGCCGCTTGCGGCCCGCGCCAGGAGCGGCGCGTGGGATTACACGCGCTTGATCTTTTCCAGCATCTTGAAAACGCCCTTGGGAGCGTTGACGAACAGACGCTTGAAGGACTTGCCCAGGCAACGGCGTTCCAGGGTGTTGCGACGCACGCGCTTGCGTTCGGCCATGATGTTTCTCCGCTAGTGGTTCGGTTTGGTTGGATTCGAGCCGCCCCGCAAACCTGTGCGCGGCGAAAATTCGGGTAACTCGGAATTCTAGCCCGAAACGGGCGGGCGGGACAAACCTGCCCGACTATTCCGTCCCCGTTATGCACTCGCCAGGCGGGCGAACACGGCTTCGGGGCGCGGCATGGGATCCACCGCGCCATAGCCCAGGGTGGACAAGGCCGCGGCCGCGTTGGCGTAGGCCACGGCATCTGGCCAGCTGTCGCCCCGGACGCGGCGCGCCAGCAGATTGCCCGCGAAGCAATCCCCCGCCCCCGTGGCGTCGACCGCCCGCACCGGACAGCCCGGCAGGCGCAGGCGCTGGCTGCCATCATCCAGCACCGCGCCGTCCTTGCCCAGCTTGAGCACCACCACGCCGGCGGCGCCGGCGGCGCGTATCCAATCCAGCGTGGCGTCCGCATCCTCATGTCCGGTGAGATGGCGCATATCGTCCATGCTGGGCAGGAAGAGATCCACCCCGGCCATGGCCTCGCGCAGGATGGCCCGCGCGCGCGCCAGCGGCCAGAGCCGCAGGCGCAGATTGGAATCCAGGCTGGTCTGCACGCCGGCCTGGCGGGCGTGCTCCAGGGCGGCGAACACCGTGTCGCAGGCCGAATCGCTGATCGCCAGGCTGATGCCGGAGACATGCAGGAAACGGGCGCGGCCTATCATGCCGCGCGCCAGGCCGGCCGCGCTCATGCGGCTGGCGGCCGAGCCGCGCCGCAGGTAATTGAACACATGGCCTTGCGGCCCATGCTGCACGAAATAGACGCCGGTATGCGCGTCCGCCGCCACCTCGACGCCGGCCACGTCCACGCCCTCGCGGCGCCACAGCGCCAGCAGCTGCTCGCCAAAAGCGTCGCCGCCCACCCGGCTGAGATAGGCGCAGCGCGCGCCGGCGCGGGCCGCCGCGATGACGGCATTGGAGGTGTCGCCGCCATAGCCCTGCAGGTACTGATCGCGGCCGGGCTCGGTCTGGTTGAATTCGATCAGCGCTTCGCCCAGGGCGATGATGTCGTAATCAGCCACGGGCCTGCTCCAGGGTCTCGGCCACCTGGCGCGTCAGCGCGCCCGTGTCGCGCGCCGCGAAGGCCGTTTTCTCGAACAGATTGCCGCCCATGCCCACCATGGCCGCGCCAGCGCGGAAATACTCGCCCATATTGCCGGCGCTCACGCCGCCGGTGGGGCAGAACAGCACATCGGGAAACACCGAGGCCAGGGCGGCGAGATGGCGCGGCCCGCCGGTATCGGCCGGGAAGATCTTGACCACATCGGCGCCTTCGCGCCGCGCCGCGATCACTTCCGAGGGCGTGAACGCCCCCAGCAGGCAAAGCGCGTCCACGGCGTGCGCCATATCGGCCAGGCCGGGCACGAAGCCGGGCGAGACCAGGTAGTCCGCGCCGGCCTCCAGGGCCCGCCGCGCCTGGTCCTCATCGAGCACCGTGCCCACGCCCAGCAGCAGCGCCGGGCCGTGCTTGTCGCGCAATGCGCGCAGCAGGTCGGTGACGCCGGGAATGGTCCAGGTCAGCTCCAGCGTCGCGCAGCCCGCGCCCACGGCCACTTCGGCGGCATAGGCCGCCGTCGCGGCATTGTCGTAGCGCAGCACGGGGATCAGGCGGGCGGCGCGCAGGGCGGCGAGCCGGGCCGGACGATGGGCATAGGGGAGGTTCATGGCAGTCCTTGCGCCAGGGGTTGAGCAAGATGACGCGCGGCGCTGTCGCGCAGCCGCAGCAGGGGTTGGATATAGGTGTCGCGGGCCTGCATGCGGAAACGCAGGACGCTGACGCTGACGCAGGCCTGGCCGCCGGGCAGGGCGATCCCGAAGCAGCAGATGCCGGCTTCGTTTTCTTCGTCGTCGGTGGCGTAGCCATCGGCGCGCGCCTGCGCGACCTGTTCACGCAGCCGGGCCAGGACCGCCGGATCGGCGCAGGCCGGCAGCGCCCGCATGGCTAGCAGCGCGGCCTCGGGCTCCAGGCTGGCCAGCCAGGCGCGCCCCACGGCACTGCGGTGCACGGCCACGCCCGCGCCCACGCGGGAAGCCATGCGCAGCGGCCCGGGAGACTCCAGCTTGTCGATATAGATCATCTCGGCGCCGCCCGGCACGGCCACGTGGACGGTTTCGCCGGTGAGGTCGCGCAAGGCCCGCAGATCGGCCGCCAGCAGGCCGCGCGCATCGGGCATGGCCCGGGCCGCCAGGCCCACCACGCGCATGCCGATGCGGTAGCCGCCCTCGGTCTCGGCCAGCATGCCATGCCCGGCCAGGGCGCACACGATACGATGCACGGTGGCGCGCGGATAGCCGCAGGCCCGCGCCAGCGCGGCGACCGTGAGCGGCGTTTCGGCATCGGCCACGGCCTGCAGCACGGTCATGAACTTGCCAAAGGCCGCGGTCCCGGCGACGGGGGACGCCCGCATGTCTTCCTCCCGCGCGGCCGGCAGGCAATTTGCGGCCGCGTCCCAAATTTGGTGTACTGTTTATCTATACAGCTTGCCGCCGGCGCCAGGCCGGCAAAATGCCCATAATATGGGCACGCCTTTCACAATGTAGGCAATTATTCCATATTGCCGGCCTTGCCTCCACCCCGGACCCGCCCTCACACACCGGCTACGATTACGCCTCATGAGCTCCCATATCCGCATCGTTGGCGCCCGCCAGAACAATCTCAAGAACCTGGATCTCACCATCGCCACCGGCGAGCTGGTCGTCGTGACCGGCGTCTCCGGATCGGGCAAGAGCTCCCTGGCCTTCGACACGCTGTACGCCGAAGGCCAGCGCCGCTATGTCGAGACCTTCTCGCCTTATGCGCGCCAGTTCCTGGACCGCATGGACAAGCCCCAGGTCGACCGCATCGAGGGCATCCTGCCGGCCATCGCCATCGACCAGACCAACCCGGTGCGCAGCTCGCGCAGCACGGTGGGCACGATGACCGAGCTGAACGACCACCTCAAGCTGCTGTTCGCGCGCGGGGCGCATCTCTATTGCCGGGGCTGCGGCAAGCGCGTGCGGCGCGACACGCCCGAGTCCATCTTCCATTCGCTGGCCGAGCGCAGCGCCGCCGCCAGCGACCCGCGCCTGGTCATCACCTTCCCCATCGCCGTGCCGGCCAACTTTACCGAAGACGAGGTGAAGGGCTTTCTCGAAGGCCAGGGCTATACCCGCGTGCACCACGAAGACGCCGCGCCCGCCGCGCCCGCCAAGGCCAAGGGCCGCGGCAAAAAGGCCGAGGCCGCCGAAGCGCGCCGCACCCTGCACGTGGTGCAGGACCGCCTGCGTTTCGCCGGCGCCGAGCGCGAGCGCGTCATGGAAGCGCTGGACACGGCGCTGCGCATGGGCGCGGGGCATCTGGCCGTCTATGTCATGGACGCTGAAGGCGGCGATGCCGCCGTCTGGAAATACAGCGACCGGCTGCATTGCGCCGACTGCGATATCGAATACAGCGACGTGCTGCCCAGCAGCTTCTCCTTCAATTCGCCGCTGGGCGCCTGCGAAGCCTGCCGCGGCTTTGGCCGCGTGATCGGCATCGACCTGGGCCTGGTCATCCCGGACGAAAGCAAGACGCTCAAGGAAGGCGCCATCAAACCCTGGCAGACGCCCTCCTTCAAGGAGTGCCAGGACGACATGATGAAGTACGCGCCGCGCGCCGGCATTCCCGTTTCGGTGCCCTGGAAGTCCCTCAGCCAGGCGCAGCGCGACTGGGTGCTCAACGGCGACCCGGATTTCAAGGGCGGCGACTCGGCCTGGAAACACCAGTGGTACGGCGTGCACCGCTTCTTCGCCTGGCTGGAAAGCAAGGCCTACAAAATGCATGTGCGCGTGCTGCTGTCCAAGTACCGCAGCTATACGCCCTGCCCCACCTGCCATGGCGCCCGGCTCAAGCCCGACGCCCTGCTCTGGCGCCTGGGCAGCAAGGCCGAGGCCGATGCCGTGCTGCCGCCGGGCGATGGCCGCTACCAGCGCTTCATGCCGGCCGGCGTGAGCTGGACGCGCGAAAAACTCGACAGCCTGGACGGCCTGTCTGTGCACGACGTCATGCTGCTGCCCATCGAGCGCGTGCGGCGCTTTTTCGACGACATCACGTTCCAGGGCGCCATGGACGCGGCCGCGGACCTGCTGCTCACCGAGGTGCGCGCGCGGCTGAAATTCCTCTGCGACGTGGGCCTGGGCTATCTCACGCTGGACCGCCAAAGCCGCACCCTGTCCGGCGGCGAGGTCCAACGCATCAACCTCACCACGGCGCTGGGCACCTCGCTGGTCAACACCTTGTTCGTGCTGGACGAGCCTTCCATCGGCCTGCACCCGCGCGACATGCACCGCGTGGTGGAGGTCATGCACCGTCTGCGCGACGCCGGCAACACCCTGGTGGTGGTCGAGCACGATCCCCAGGTCATGGTGGCGGCCGACCGCATCATCGACATCGGCCCCGGCCCCGGCGAGCGGGGCGGACGCATCGTCTTCGACGGCACGCCCACGCAGCTGCGCGCCGCGCCCACCCTCACCGGCGACTATCTCGGCGGCCGGCGCCACGTCGAAGCCCCGCGGCCCATGCCGGTGGCGGCCAACACGCCGCGCCTGCTGCTCGAAGGCGTGCGCGCCCACAACCTCAAGAACGTCTCGGTCGAGCTGCCGCTGGGCCGCCTGGTCTGCGTGACGGGCGTCTCCGGCTCGGGCAAGTCCACGCTGGTGCAGGACGTGCTCTTTCCGGCCCTGCTCAAGCATCAGGGCAAGCCCTCCGAGGCCCCCGGTCCCTTCGACCGCCTGCTGGGCGCCGAACAGATCGCCGATGTCGTCATGGTCGACCAGACGCCCATCGGCAAGACCGCGCGCTCCAATCCCGCCAGCTATGTCGGCGCCTTCGACGCCATCCGCAAGCTGTTCGCGCAGGCGCCGCTGGCCAAGGAGCGCGGCTACACCGCGGGCACTTTCAGCTTCAACGGCGGCGACGGCCGCTGCCCGACCTGCGGCGGCACCGGCTTCGAGCACGTCGAGATGCAGTTCCTGTCGGACGTCTATCTGCGCTGCCCCGATTGCGACGGCAAGCGCTTCCGTCCCGAGGTGCTGGAGGTCCGCGTCGAACACCTGGGCAAGCGCGCGTCCATCGACGAAGTGCTCGAAATGACGGTCAGCGAGGCGCTTGAGTTCTTCCGCGGCCTGCGCGATGTGCAGACCGGCCTGGCGCCGCTGGGCGATGTGGGCCTGGAGTACGTGCGCCTGGGCCAGCCCGTGCCCACGCTGTCCGGCGGCGAGGCCCAGCGCCTGAAGCTCGCCGGCCACCTGGCCGAAGCGGCGCGTTCTGGCATCTCGACGGCCAAGGTGGCCAAGAAGGGCAGCCTCTTTCTGTTCGACGAGCCGACCACCGGCCTGCACTTCGATGACGTGGCGCGGCTGATGCGCGCCTTCCGCAAGCTGCTGGCGGCCGGCCACACCTTGCTGGTCATCGAGCACAACCTGGACGTCATCCGCGCGGCCGATTGGCTGATCGACCTCGGCCCCGACGGCGGCGATGCCGGCGGCGAGGTCGTGGGCGTGGGCACGCCGCAGGACCTGATGGACAATCCGCGTTCCTACACCGGCCAGGCCCTGCGCGACTACGAAACCAGCATCCTGCCGGCCGATGTGGTGGTGTCCACCGACGCCGACCGCCAGGAAGCCGAGCAGGCCGGCCTGAGGGCGGTAATCGAAGAGCCGGGCACGCCCTACGAAACCGGCACGCCGCTGCAATCGCTGATGCGCCGCCGCCGGCAGCAGGCCGAGGCCATCGAGATCCGCAACGCGCGCGAGCACAACCTGAAGAACGTCAGCGTGGAAATCCCGCGCGACACCTTCACCGTCATCACCGGCGTCTCCGGATCGGGCAAGTCCACCCTGGCCTTCGACATCCTGTTCAACGAGGGCCAGCGCCGCTATCTGGAATCGCTCAACGCCTATGCCCGGGCCATCGTGCAGCCGGCGGGCAAGCCGGACGTGGACGCCATCTTCGGCATCCCGCCGACCGTGGCCATCGAACAGCGCACCAGCCGCGGCGGCCGCAAGTCCACCGTGGCCACGATGACCGAGATCCATCACTTCCTGCGCCTGCTCTACGTCAAGCTGGGCACGCAGTTCTGCCCTGATTGCCAGGTGCCGGTCGAACCGCAGAACACCGAGCAGATCGTCGCCCGCCTGCTGCGCGAGCACAAAGGCCGCCATCTCGGCCTGCTGGCGCCGCTGGTGACCGCGCGCAAAGGCTATTACACCGACCTGGCCAAATGGGCCGGCGGCAAGGGCTATACGCATCTGCGCGTGGACGGCGAGTTCATCCCGGTCAGCCCCTGGCCGCGCCTGGACCGCTACAAAGAGCACACCATCGAACTGCCCGTGGCCGATCTCGTGGTCGACCCGGCCAACGAGGCCGCGCTGCGCGAGGCCGTCAAGCGCGCGCTGGAGCATGGCCAGGGCGTGATGAGCATTCTCTGGGACCTGACGCCCGGCGCCCAGGGCGATGCGCAGCTGCGCCGCGAGGCCGGCCTGAACGCCCGCCCGCAGCAGCAGCATTTTTCGGTCAAGCGCGCCTGCCCCTCTTGCGGCCTCAGCTTCCCCGAGCCCGATCCGCGCCTGTTCTCCTATAACTCCAAGCATGGCTGGTGCGAGGGCTGTTTCGGCACCGGCCTGCAGCTGCAAGGCTTCGACGCCGAACAGACCGGCGAAGAAACCGCCTGGAACGCCTGGTACGAGGGCGAAACCCAGGCCTGCGGCGTCTGCCATGGCCAGCGGCTCAACCGGACGGCGCTGGCCGTGCGCTGGCGCGACCGCTCCATCGCGGAACTGGCCTCCATGCCGGTCTCCGAGGCGCACAGCTTCTTCACCGGCCTGGTCATGCGCGGCCGCGAGGCCGAGATCGCGCGCGACATCCTGGCCGAGATCCGCGGCCGCCTGGACTTCATGCAGGAGGTCGGCCTGAACTACCTGGCGCTGGACCGCGCCGCGCCCACGCTGTCCGGCGGCGAAGCCCAGCGCATCCGCCTGGCCGCCCAGCTCGGCTCCAATCTGCAAGGGGTGTGCTACGTGCTGGACGAGCCCACCATCGGCCTGCACCCGCGCGACAACCGCATCCTGCTCGACGCGCTCGCGCGCCTGGAGGGCAATGGCAACACGCTGGTGGTCGTCGAGCACGATGACGACACCATCCGCCGCGCCTCGCACATCATCGATATCGGGCCGGGCGCCGGCATCCGCGGCGGCCGCGTGGTCGCCCAGGGCAGCGCGCAGGACCTGATCGACGCCCCCGAGTCCGTCACGGGCCGCTATCTGGCCAAGCCGCTGGCCCATCCGCTGCAAGGCCGCCGCGCCGTCGAAAAAGACACGCCCATGCTGCGCATCAAGGCCGCCCACCTGCACAACCTGGGCAATGTCAACGCCAGCATCCCCATCGGCCGCCTCACCGTGGTGACCGGCGTGTCCGGTTCGGGCAAGTCCACCCTGGCGCGCGAAGTGCTGCTGGACAACCTGAGCCGCGTCGTCTCGGCCGGCAAGGCCGAGCAATGGATAGGCTGCGCCCGCATCGAGGGCTGGGAGGCCATCGACCGCGTGCTCGAGGTCGACCAGACGCCCATCGGCAAGACCCCGCGCTCCTGCCCGGCCACCTATGTCGGTTTCTGGGACGATGTGCGCAAACAGTTCGCCGACACGCGCGAGGCGCGCATGCGCGGCTGGGGCGCGGCGCGCTTCTCCTTCAATACCGGCGACGGCCGCTGCCCCATCTGCGAAGGCCAGGGCATGCGGACCATCGAGATGAACTTCCTGCCGGACGTCAAAGTGCCCTGCGACGCCTGCAACGGCGCGCGCTTCAATGCCGACACCCTGAGCGTGCAGATGCGCGGCAAGAACGCCGGCGAAGTCCTGTCCCTGGAGGTCGATGACGCGCTGGCCTACTTCGCCGCCCACCCCAAGATCCACCGCCCCCTGCAGCTGATGCAGGACGTCGGCCTGGGCTATCTGACGCTGGGCCAGCCCTCGCCCACGCTGTCCGGCGGCGAGGCCCAGCGCATCAAGCTGGTGACCGAACTGGCCAAGGCCCGCCTGACCGACGGCGTCATCAAGACCGGCCGGGCCTCGCGCATTCCGCACACCCTCTATGTGCTGGACGAACCCACCGTGGGCCTGTCCATGGCCGACGTCGAGAAACTCATCCACGTCCTACATCGCCTGGTCGAAGCCGGCAACACCGTGGTCGTGATCGAGCATAATCTCGATGTCATCGCCGAAGCCGATTGGCTGCTGGACCTCGGTCCGGAAGGCGGCACGGGCGGCGGCCAATTGGTGGCCGAAGGCTCTCCGGAACACGTCATGAGCCTGCGCGGCCGGTCCCATACCGGCCAGGTGCTCGCCGAGTTCCTCCAACACTAGAGAAATATGGATTGCTGGTTTGAAGACCGCCTGGCCGGGCGGTCGCGCCGCCTGTCGGGGCAGGTGGCGCGCATCCAGGCCGCGCAGCCGCAAGAGCTGCCGGCAGCCTGGGCGGCCATCGAATCGGCGCGCCGCGCCGGTCATTGGGTGGCCTTGCTGCTGGACTACGAGCTGGGCGAATGGCTGCTGCCCGAAGTGCTGCGGGCGCCCCCGGACGGGCCCAATCCGCCGCCGCGCGCCGATCTGCCTCCCCGCCTGACCGCCCTGGTCTTCGAACACGCCGAACTGACCGGCCCCTGGACGGGCGGCACCGACGCCCGCGTCGTCTCCGCCCGCCCGCGCCAGGCCGAGGCCGACTATCTCCGGCGCGTCGAGCGCATCCGGGCCGGCATCGGCGCGGGCGAGTTCTACCAGGTCAACTACACCCAGCCGCTGGATGTGCGCATCGAGGGCGCGCCGGACGCGCTCTACCGTGGCATCGCCCAGCGCCATCCCGTGGCCCATGCCGCCTATGTGCGCGATGGCCGGCGCACGGTCCTGTCCTTTTCGCCCGAGCTGTTCGTGGCCCGCCAGGGCGAGCGCCTGCTCACCCGCCCCATGAAGGGCACCGCGCCGCGCTCGGCCGATCCCGGCGAAGACCAGCGCCTGGGCCAGGCGCTGCTGGCCAGCGAAAAAGACCGGGCCGAGAACCTGATGATCGTCGACCTGCTGCGCAACGACCTGGGACGCCTGGCCCGGCCGGGCTCGGTCAAGGTGGATGCCCTGTTTTCGCTGGAGCGCTATCCCACGGTCTGGACCCTGACCTCGACGGTCAGCGCCCTGGCGCCCCGGGCCAGCCTGGCCGAGGTGCTGGGCGCGCTCTTTCCTTGCGGCTCGATCACCGGCGCGCCCAAGATCGCCGCCATGCGCCGCATCCGGCAGCTGGAGATCGCCCCGCGCGGCCTGTACTGCGGCAGCGTGGGCTGGCTGGCGCCGGACGGCGATTTCTCGCTCAACGTGGCCATCCGCACACTGGTGCTGGATGACGCCGACCAGGGCGTCTACAGCACCGGCGGCGGGATTGTCTACGACTCCGACCCCGCGTTAGAGTGGCAGGAATGCCACTGGAAGGCCCGCATCCTGGGCCAGCCTCACTAGGATCGCCATGGCCCCCGAGCTGATCGAAACCCTACTCGTCACCGCCGACCGCAGCCTGCCCCTGCTGGGCCGCCACCTGACCCGGCTGGCCGCGTCGGCCCAGGCCCTGAGCTACCGCTGCGACGAAGCCGCCATCGAACGCGACATCCTGGCGGCCGCGCGCGGCCTGCCCGGCCTGGAGCCGCAGCGCCTGCGCCTGCTGCTCGAACGCGGCGGCCAATACAGCATCCATACCGCCCCGCTGGCGCCGCTGCCCCTGGTGCAGGAAATCCTCCTGTCGCCCGAGCCGCTGGATTCGCGCGAGCCGCTGCTGCGCTACAAGACCACCTTCCGCCCCTGGTACGCCAAGGCGGCGGACTGGCTGCCGGCGCATCCGCAGATCTTCGACATGGTGTTCTTCAACGAAAAAGGGCAGCTGTGCGAAGGCAGCCGCAGCAATCTTTACCTGCTGCTGCGCGGCCAGTGGTACACCCCGCCGGTCGAATGCGGCCTGCTGCCCGGCGTGCAGCGCGCCGAACTGCTCGAGACCGGCCAGGTCCGCGAGCGCGTCCTGGAAGTCGACGACCTGCGCCGCGCCGAAGGCCTGCGCCTGTCCAACGCGCTGCGCGGCTGGATGGACGTCACCCTGCACGACTACTGAGGGGCGGCCGAAACGGCGCTCAGCCCGGGATGTCCGGCTCCACCAGGCGGGCCAGCTGCAGCAGCGACTCCTGCCAGCCCAGATAGCACATCTCCACCGGTATCACCTCGGGAATGCCCTCCTGCACCACGCGCAGCTCGGTGCCGCAGGACACGGACACCAGGCTCACCGTGACCAGGATCTCCCCCGGCAAATTGGGGTCATCGAAACGATCCGTATAGCGGATCTTCTCAAAGGGGACGAGCTCCAGATACTCGCCGCCGAAGGAACTGGCCTGGGCGGCGCCGAAATTGCGGAATGACATCCGGAAGCCGCCGCCCACCCGCGCGTCGATTTCGTGGACTTCGCAGGTGTAGCCATAGGGCGGCAGCCATTTGGCCAGCGCGTCGGGCTCAAGAAACGCCCGGTAGACGCGCTCGGGGGGCGCGCGCAGCACGCGATGCAAGTGAACGGTACCAGTAGCCATGGTGATGTACCTCGGAGGGGGGTGGAAATCCGCGATGGGTAAGCCTATTCTGGACCACCCCGGCGGCAGGCTGCAATGCCGGCCGGCCGCCGATAAAATCCGTAACGACGCCAGTCCCGGGAGCCGGCAATGGCCCGCCACGATCCTAACAATGTGTCGCACTATTGGTGGGACAGACACACACCCGGCCTGAGCCTGATGTGCGCCGACTTCACCACCCAGGAATACCCGCCCCATACCCATGAGGGCTTTGTGATCGCCGTGACCGAAGCCGGCGGCTCGGTGGTCAAGAGCCGTGGCGTGGTCGAGGAGGCGCGCCGCTCCACGCTGTTCGTCTTCAATCCGGTCGAGGCGCATGCCGGCTGGATGGGCCACAGCGAGCGCTGGCGCTATCGCTCCTTCTATCTGACGCAATCGGCCATTGACGCCGTGGCGCGCGGTCTGGGCATCGAAACCGTGCCCTACTTCACGCGCAATCTATTCGCCGACGCCGACCTCATCGACGGCTTCCTGGCCTTGCACCGCGCGCTGGAAGACGGCGGCGACCTGTTCCGCGAACGCGAACTGCTGTTCTCCACCTTCGGCCGGCTCTACCTGCGCCATGGCTGCGGCGGCGGGCGCATCGATCCGCCGCCGCGCGACCAGGTCCTGCTGCGCCTGGTGACCGGCCTCGTCCAGGACCGGCACGCCCAGGACCTGCGGCTGGAAACCCTGAGCGCGGCCGCCGGGCTGACCCCCTTCCAGCTGATCGGCCTGTTCAAGCGCGGCCTGGGCCTGACGCCGCACGCCTACCTGATCCAGACGCGGCTGCACCGGGCCTGCCACTATCTGCGGCGCGGCATGCCGCTGGCGCAGATCGCCGCGGCCACCGGCTTCTATGACCAAAGCGCCCTGAACAAATACTTCAAGCGCTACTACGGCATCACCCCGCTGCAATTCGCCCGCGCCGCGCGGCTCGCCTGAGCGCGCAATTTCTGCCAATACGGCGGCCGGCGCGGCGGCCATACTGGGAGAAACTTTCTCATGGAGTCGCTATGCCCTCGCCGGCTTTCTATCATGCCCATCCGGAAACCCTGACCCTGGACACCCAGGTCGTGGACGCCCGCCCGGGCCGCGTCCTGCTGGCCGAATCGCCCTTTTATCCGGGCGGCGGCGGCCAGCCGGCCGACCGGGGCAGCCTCCAGGGGCGGGACGGGCCGCTGGCGGTCAGCGGCTTCGAGACCCTCGCGGGGCGGACCTGGATCCTGCTGGCCGACCCCGGCGCCGAACTGCGCGACACGGTCCGCGCCAGCGTGGACGCGGATTTCCGCCAGATGATGCGCGAGCTGCATACCGGCACCCACATCCTCAACGCCCTGGTCTTCCAGGCCTTCGACGGCGCCTTGGTCACGGGCGTGCAGATGAACGAGGACGGCACGGCCCGCATGGACTTCGACCTGCCCGATGCGGACAACGAGAGGATCCGCGCCCTGGAAGGGGCCATCAATGACGCCATCGGCCAGGATCTGCCCGTGCGCGACGTCTACCTGCCCATGACCGAGGCCCAGCAGTCGCATGGCCTGATCCGCTCCAAATCGGTCGCCCCGCCGCCCACGGCGGACAATCTGATCCGCATCGTGGACATCGTCGGCCTCGACCGCCAGGCTTGCGGCGGCACGCATCTGGCGCGCACCGGCGCCAGCCGGCCCCTGCGCATCCTCAAGATCGACAACAAGGGGCGCCACAACCGGCGCGTGCGCCTGGCGCTGGCGGATCTATGAGCGCCTCCTCCTCGCGGGCGCGCCCGCAGCTGCGCCGCGCGCTGGGACTGCGCAGCGCCGTGGCGCTGGGCGTGGGCGGCACCATAGGCGGCGGCATCTTCGTGCTGGTGGGCCACAGCGCGGCCCAGGCCGGTCCGGCGGCCCTGCTGGCTTTCGCCCTGGCTTTCCTGGCCTCCCTGCTCATCGCCCTGCCCTATGCCGAGCTTGCCTGCCGCTATCCCGAGGCCGGCGGCGGCTACGCCTTTGTGCGCCAGGTGCTGGGCCCGGGCTGGGGCTTTCTCATGGGTTGGATTTTCTGGGGCGCCTACCTGCTGGTCAGCGGCTATGTCACGCTGGGCTTTGGCGGCTATCTCCAGGTGCTGACCGGCTGGCCGGCGCAATGGGGCGCCATGGGCCTGGTGGCCCTGTGCGCCCTGGTCAACGTGGCCGATGTCAGGCTGTCGGGCCTGGTGCAGGCCCTGGTCATGTCGCTGGCCGTGGCCGGTCTGCTTGCCTTCTCGCTGCTGGGCATGCCCGCCGTCGACCTGGCGCGCTTCACCCCGCTGATGCCGCATGGCCTGGCCGGCCTGTTCTCGGCCTCGCTGCTGGCCTTCCTGGCCTTCGGCGGCTTCGACATGGTGGCGGCCGCCGGCGAGGAGATCGAACGGCCCGAACGCAATCTCCCCCTGGCCATTCTGTTGACGCTGGCCGTGGTGCTCTTTGTCTATCTCATGGTGGTGTTCGTGGCCCTGGGCACGCTGGGCTGGCAGGCGCTGGGCGCCTCCGACGCCCCGCTGGCCGCCGCCGCGCGGCAATTCCTCGGGCCGGCCGGCGGCCGGGCCCTGGCCGGGGTGGCCGTCCTGACCACGGCGGCCACGGCCAACGCGGTGCTGGTGGTGGCGTCGCGCATCAGCTTCGCCATGGCGCGCGACGGCCTGCTGCCCGCCGCGCTGGCCCGCGTCCACCCGGCCGCCGGCGTGCCCCGGACGGCGGTGCTGACCAGCGCCGCCATCCTGATGCTGGTGGCCTGGCTGAACAGCCTGCCGCTCACCACGGCCATCGGCGGTTTTCTGTATGTGGCGCACTTCATTCCGCCGCTTATCGTGCTGATGAAGCTGCGCCGCGCCGGCGGCCCGGCGCCGGCTTTCCAGATGCCCTGGCCCAGGCTGCTGCTGCCGCTGGCGCTGGGCTGGTCGCTGCTGCTGCTGGCCTCCAGCGGATGGCTGGGCCTGGCTGGCGGCCTGGGCTGGATGGCCTTGGGACTGGCGCTGCGGCGCTCAACCGCCTGAGGCGGCGCCGGCCAGGATGGCCTGGACGGCCTCGTTGGCGGCCGCCATGCCCATGGCCGCCGTCACCATCACCACCGAACCATAGCCGGCGCAGGACAGGCCCTGCGGCGCCAGGGGCTCGGCCAGCAAGGCCACATCGTCGTCATCCTCGCGCCGCCAGGCCGCCGGCAGGATGGCCGGCTGGTCGAACCACAGGGCGCGCACGCCCATGCGCGGCACGCGCTTGAGCGCCCGGCCCTGGGCGTCGCTGGCGCGCGGATAGCCATGCTCGCGGCGCAGCTTGTTGCGCAGCTTGGATAGCAGCGCATCATTGACGGCCTGGGACAGGTCGCCGGCGCGCAGCGCGAGCGGATCCGTCTTGCCGCCCGCGCCGCCGCAAAGCAGCATGGGCAAACCGCGCGCCCGCGCATGCAGCACCATGGCGATCTTGGCGGCGGCCTGGTCGGTGCAATCGACAATCATGGCGTAGTCGTCCGCCAGGACCCGCGCCACATTGCCTGGCTCGACAAAGTCCTCCACCCGGACCAGGCGGCAATCCGGATTGATGGCCGCGATGCGCTCGGCCATGGCGTCCACCTTGGCCTGGCCCAGCGTGGCGCTCAGGGCATGGATCTGCCGGTTGACGTTGGATTCGGCGATATTGTCCAGATCGATCAGGGTCAGCGCCCCGACCCCGCAGCGCGCCAGCGCCTCGGCCGTCCAGGAGCCCACGCCGCCCAGGCCGGCCACCGCCACATGCGCGGCGCGCAGCCGCTCCGGCGCCCGGGGGCCATACAGACGGGCCAGACCGCCAAAACGGCGCTCGGCATCAATATCACAGGAAACGGGCAGGTTCATGGGCCATATTGTCCCACGGCGGCATCGCCGCCCAGCGCCTGATAGACCTGGTCGGCGCGCTGCGGCCATGCCCGGTTTATCCGTCCAAACCGTTGCGTACAAGACACAACTTGGCCCTCGCCAGCCCACGCTCCGGCGCGGCGGTCCGCGGCCTCGCGGGCGTAATTGCGGCTAACTCGCCGCCAACCGCCGCCGACCGGCGGCATACGGCACCGATTCCTGCCGCGGCGGCGCCGGCCCGCCAGCCCGGGGCGCCGCCGGCGCTTGCCTCGACATTGACGGAAGATAGGCACAGAATCCTTACAGTTACGCCGTGTCCAAGCCACCCCATCCCCCCTCGCACAACGCTTCCGACTCCGAATTCCAAGGGGCGGGCTGGCTGTGCCTGCTGGCCATGCTGAACCATGTGGCGCTGACAGGGGGACGGATTACCGTCTCGCTCACGGCCCTACAGATCGGCCTGTCCACCTTCAAGGTGGGCACCCTGGTGGCCGTCTTCGCCGTCCTGCCCATGCTGTTTTCCGTCCATGCCGGACGCTGGGTGGACAAGGTCGGCATCCGCAAACCCCTGGTCATCGGCACCGGTCTGGTCACCGTCGGCACCGCGCTGCCCTTTCTGTCGCAGACGCAGATCGCCCTGCTCATTGCCTCCTGTTGCATCGGTATCGGCTTCATGCTGCACCAGGTCGCCACCCAGGACCTGCTGGGCCACGCCGAGCCCCAGCGGCGGCTGCGCAATTTCTCCTGGATGTCGCTGGCGCTGGCGGGCTCGGGGTTTTCCGGACCGCTGATCGCCGGGTTGGCCATCGATCACCTCGGCAACCGCCTGGCCTTCGGCCTGCTGACCCTGGGGCCCTTGCTGTCCATCGGCGGCCTCTACCTGCTGCGCCGGCGGCTCAAGAGGGCCGACCAGACCCTGGCCGGCACAAGCAGCCAGCGCGCCAAGGAAAAACGCCGGGTGACCGAGCTGCTGGCCGTGCCGCCGCTGCGCCGCATTCTCATGGTCAACACCATTCTGTCGGGCGCCTGGGATACCCACCTCTTCGTCGTCCCTATTTTCGGCGTGGCCATCGGGCTGTCGGCCACCACCATCGGCCTCATATTGGCCGCCTTCGCGGCGGCAACTTTCGTCATCCGCCTGCTGCTGCCCTTCATCCAGAACCGGGTGCGCTCCTGGACCCTGGTGCGCGTGGCCATGGTGACGGCGGCCATCGACTTCCTGCTTTATCCCTTTTTCACCGACGTTAGCGTCCTGATCGTGTTGTCTTTCATCCTCGGCCTGGCCCTGGGTTGCTGCCAACCGAGTATGCTGTCGCTGCTGCATCACTATTCGCCTCACGGGCGGGCAGCCGAGGCGGTCGGGGTCCGCATGGCCTTGATCAATGCGTCGCAGGTGACACTGCCGCTGACTTTCGGCGCGCTGGGAGCGATCATTGGTGTGGCGCCCCTGTTCTGGGCCTATGCCCTGGCCCTGACGGCCGGGGGCTGGTTCAATCGCCATCCGCCGCAAGACACCGAAACCTCGTCGTGAGTTCGCCGCTTTTCCCTCCTGCCGAGGCGCCCGCCATGTCGGGCGCGTCCACCCCTTTCCGCCTCTGGACCCCCGAAGAGCGCCGCGCCTCGCTCGACAACGCCCTGGCGCACTGGCGCGACGGCCAGGACCTGTGGGTCTATGGCTATGGCTCGCTGATCTGGCGCCCGGACTTCGCGTTTGAAGAGCGCCGCCTGGCCATGCTGCGCGGCCATCACCGCGCCCTCTGCCTCTGGTCGCGCGTCAACCGCGGCACCCCGGAATGCCCCGGCCTGGTGTTCGGCCTGGATCGCGGCGGCTCCTGCCGCGGCGTGGTCTACCGCCTCTCGGGCGCCCAGGTGCCCGAGTATTTCCCGGCCCTCTGGGACCGCGAAATGTCCACCGGCGCCTATCTCCCGCGCTGGCTGAACTGCCAGACCGAGACCGGCCCCGTGCAGGCCCTGGTCTTCATCATGAACCGCGCCAACCCCGCCTATATCCGCGCCCTGCCCGAGGACGAGATGCTGGCCATCGTGCGCCGCGCCGCGGGCCGTTATGGGCCCTGCACCGATTACGTCGTCGAGACCGCCCGCGCGCTGCGTGCCGCCGGCATCCGCGACGCCCGGCTGGACGCCCTCGCCCGCCGCCTCGAACAGGATCCCTGGCAGCTGCCCGGGAGCTGAACCGCGCCTACGGGGAAACCCGGGGCGGATGGCGGTAAACTGAAGGCTTCCCCTTGCCACTGCCGACCGTCATGTCCGTTTCCGATCTGCGTCAAAGCTATGAAAGAGGCGTCCTGCTGGAGAACCAGGCCGCCATATCGCCCATCGACCAGTTTGCGCTCTGGTTCGACGAGGCCATCGCCGCCCAGGTCCCCGAGCCCAACGCCATGACGCTGGCCACGGTCGACGCTTCGGGCCAGCCCTCGGCGCGCACGGTCCTGATCAAGGGCTTCGACGCCCGCGGCTTCACCTTCTTCACCAACTACGACTCGCGCAAAGGCCACGACCTGCTGGCCAACCCGCGCGCCGCCCTGCTGTTCTTCTGGCAGCCGCTGGAGCGCCAGGTGCGTATCGAGGGGGTGGTCGAGCGTGTCAGCCCCGAAGAATCCGAGGCCTATTTCAAGAGCCGCCCGGTCGGCTCGCGCATCGGCGCCTGGGCCTCCAACCAGAGCCAGCCCATCACCCGCGACGCCCTGGAGGCCCGCGAGCGCGAGTTCAAGGCTCGCTACGGCGACGATCCGCCGCGCCCGCCGCATTGGGGCGGCTATCGCCTGGTTCCGAGCTATTTCGAATTCTGGCAAGGCCGGCCTTCGCGCCTGCACGACCGCCTGCGCTATCGCGCCGACGGCAAGCAGGGCTGGGCGATGGACCGTCTTTCGCCCTGACGCCGCCAACGCATGTCCCTCTTACCCGCATTTGATGCCGCGTTTTTCCGCACCGCCCTGGGCCGCTTCGCCACGGGCGTGACGGTCGTCAGCACCGCCGGCCTGGCCGGTGAACGCATCGGGCTGACCGTCAGCTCCTTCAACTCGGTGTCGCTGGACCCGCCGCTGGTGCTCTGGAGCCTGTCGCGCGCCTCCTCCTCGCTGGAGGCCTTCCTGCGCTGCGAACGCTATGTCGTCAACGTCCTGTCGGCCGAGCAGATCGCCCTGGCGCGCCATTTCGCCACCGGCATCACGCGCGAGCGCTTCAACGGCCTGCCCGACGTGCGCGCGCCCTTCGGCACGCCGCGCCTGGACGACCGCAATGCCGCCTGGTTCGAGTGCCGCAACCGCAGCCAATACGAAGAAGGCGACCATGTCATCATGGTCGGCGAAGTGCTGGCCTGCGGCTGGAGCACGGAAGACCCGCTGGTCTTTCATGCCGGCGGCTTCGACCTCACCCCCGCCCGCCAGACCTGAACCCTATGAATACGGATATCGATTGCATCGTCATCGGTGCCGGCGTCGTCGGCCTGGCCGTCGCCCGCGCGCTGGCCCTGTCGGGCCGCGAAGTGCTGGTGGCCGAAGCCACCGAAGCCATCGGCACCGGCACGAGTTCGCGCAACTCCGAAGTCATCCATGCCGGCATCTACTATCCGGCCGGCAGCCTGAAGGCCCGCCTGTGCGTGCGCGGCAAGCACCTGCTCTATGAATACTGCGCGGCGCGCGGCATCGGCCACAAACGCCTGGGCAAGCTCATCGTCGCCACCTCGGACGACGAAGCCGCCAGCCTCGAAGGCATCGCGGCCCGCGCGGCCGCCAATGGCGTGGACGATCTGCAAGCCCTGACGGCCCGTCAGGCGCGGGCGCTCGAACCGGCCCTGAGCTGCACCGCCGCCCTGCTCTCGCCCTCGACCGGCATCGTCGACAGCCACGCCTTGATGCTCTCCTATCAAGGCGAGGCCGAGAACGCCGGCGCGCAATGCGTCTTCCATACGCCCATGCTGGGCGCCCGCGTGCGCCCGGCGGGCGGCTTCGAGGTGGACTTCGGCGGCCCCGAAGCCATGACCCTGAGCTGTAATGTGCTGATCAACAGCGCCGGCCTGCATGCCCCCACCCTGTCGCGCCGCATCGAAGGGCTGCCCGCCGGCAGCATCCCGGCCGAATACCTCTGCAAGGGCAGCTATTTCACGCTATCGGGCCGCGCGCCCTTCAGCCGCCTGATCTACCCGGTGCCGCAGCATGCCGGCCTGGGCGTGCACCTGACGCTGGACATGGGCGGGCAGGCCAAGTTCGGCCCGGACACCGAGTGGATCCCGGCCGAAGACTACACCCTGCATCCCGAGCGCGCGGACGTCTTCTACGACGCCGTGCGGCGCTACTGGCCGCAACTGCCGGACCGCGCCCTGGCGCCCGGCTACACTGGCATACGCCCAAAAATTTCCGGCCCCAAAGAACCGGCCGCCGATTTCATGATTTCCGCGCCGGCCCAGCACGGGGTGGCCGGATTCGTGGGCCTATATGGCATCGAATCCCCCGGCCTGACCTCCAGCCTGGCGCTGGCCGAAGAAACCCTGGCCCGACTGGCCTCCTGATTGCTACCGTTTACCTATCCCCAAGAACATGCAGCACAACGACTACATCCTGACCCTGTCTTGCCCTGACCGCACGGGCATCGTCTATCGCGTCAGCGGCCTGCTGTTCGAACTCGGTTGCAACATCCTCGACTCGCAGCAGTTCGGCGACGAAGAGACGGGCCGCTTCTTCCTGCGCGTGCACTTCGACCTCCCGGGCGACGCCGAAGCGCTGCGCGCGAAATTCGCCTCCCTGGCCGCCGACTACGGCATGGACTGGCAGATCCACGACGCGCGCCAGAAGCCGCGCCTGCTCATCATGGTGAGCAAGCAAGGCCACTGCCTGAACGATCTGCTGTTCCGCGTGGGCAGCGGCCAGCTGCATGCCGAGATCGCGGCCATCGTGTCCAACCACAATGACTACGCCGGCCTGGCGGCCTCTTATGGCATCCCCTTCCATCACCTGCCGGTCACGCCCGAGACCAAGGCCGCGCAGGAGCAGCAGGTGCTGGCCCTGGTCGAGCGCGAACGCATCGACCTGGTGGTGCTGGCCCGCTATATGCAGATCCTGTCGGCCGACCTCTGCCGCGCCCTGGCCGGCCGCGCCATCAATATCCATCACAGCTTCCTGCCCAGCTTCAAGGGCGCGCGCCCCTATCACCAGGCCCACGCCCGGGGCGTGAAGCTCATCGGCGCCACCGCGCACTACGTGACCTCCGACCTGGACGAAGGCCCCATCATCGAGCAGGACATCGAGCGCGTGGACCACACCATGACGGCGCAGGCCCTGACCCAGGTGGGCAGCGACATCGAGTCCCTGGTGCTCTCGCGCGCCGTGCGCAGCCATGTGGAGCACCGCATCCTGCTCAACCGCAACAAGACCGTCGTCTTCCGCTGACCGCCTCAGCGGCCCAGCGCCATCCCCTCGCGGCGCGGGTCGGCGCCGCCCTCCAGCAGGCCGGCCCGCAGCATGATGCCCTGCACTCCGCTCGGAAAATCCACCAGCTTGACCTCATGGCCCATGGCGCGCAGCCCGGGCGCCAGGGCCTGCAGCGCGCTGCCGCGCTCCAGCTCGGTGGCCTGGTTGCGGCTGCCCATATTGGGCAGGTCGATGGCGGCCTGGATATCGAGGCCGCCATCGATGACGCCCACCAGCGTCTTGGCCACGTAGTTGATGATGGCGCTGCCGCCCGGGGAGCCCAGCGCCAGCCAGGGCTTGCCCGCGCGGAACACGATCATCGGCGCCATGGAGCTGCGCGGCCGCTTGCCCCCCTCGATGCGATTGGCGACCAGGCGTCCCTCCGGATCGCGCCAGGAAGAAGAAAAATCCGTCATCTCGTTATTGAGCAGAAAGCCATGCACGAAGATCTTGCTGCCGAAGGCGGATTCGATGGTGGACGTCATGGAGACCACATTGCCCCGCGCGTCCACCGCCACCAGATGCGAGGTCGAGGGCACCTCGAACGCATCATCGCGCGCCCGCGCCAGCAGCAGGCCGGCCGGGTCGCCGGGCAGCGCCTGCTTCATGCTGCGCTCGGGATGGATGAGCGCGGCGCGCTTGCGCAGATAGGCCGGCTCCAGCATGGCGGCCACCGGCACGTCCACGAACTGCGGATCGGCCACATAGAAATTGCGGTCGGCGAAGGCCAGCCTGCCGCTCTCGGCGAAATAATGCACGGTCCGCAGGGATTGCGCGCCCTGCAGCCGGTAGGGCTCCAGCTGGCCCAGTATCTGCAGCACCGCCAGCGGGCCGCTGCTGGGCGGCGGCGGCCCGCACAGCCGGTAGCCGCGATAGCGCCCGCAGATCGGCTCGCGCCGGATGGCCCGATAGCCGGCCAGGTCGGCCTCGCTCAGGTCGCCGGGCTGGGGATGGGCCCGCACCGCCGCCACGATATCGCGCGCGACCTGGCCCTGGTAGAAGGCGTCCGGGCCTTCCTGGGCGATACGCCGCAGCAGACGCGCGAACTCGGGATTGCGCAGCACATGCCCCACCGGCCAGGGCTGGCCCGCGCCGTCCAGGAAATAACGCGCCGCGGCGGGCTGGGCGGCCAGTTCCGGGCTCTCCTTGATGAGGGCATGCAGCCGCGGCGAGACGGCGAACCCCTGCTCGGCCAGCGCGATGGCCGGCGCGAACAGATCCGCCCAGGGCAGCCGGCCCTGATCGGCATGCGCCAGCGCCAGGCCGCGCAGCAGGCCCGGCGTGGCCACGGCGCGCCCATTGTTGACCGCCTCGGCAAAGGGGATGGGCTTGCCGTCGCGCAGAAAGCGGTCCGGGCGGGCGGCGGCCGGCGCGGTTTCGCGGCTGTCGTAGGCGACCAGCTCATGCGTGGCCGCGTCGTAATGCAGCATGAAGGCGCCCCCGCCTATGCCCGAGGACTGCGGCTCGGTGAGGTTGAGCACGAGCTGGGCGGCGATCACCGCGTCGACCGCGCTGCCGCCGCGGGCCAGCACGGCCTCGCCGGCCTGGCTGGCCAGGGGATTGGCGGTGGCGATCATGTATTGGCGCGCCGTCGCCAGGGTCTTGGCCTGGTAGCCGCTGGCGGCCTCCGGATTGACGTCCAGCGCCCAGGCCGGCGCCGCGGCCAGCAAGGCCAGGAGGGCGCCCGGCAGCAGGCGGGCAAGGACAAAGCGTGGCGCGAAAAGACGGGACATCATGGCGACCTCGGCTTGATGGCTAGGCGCCCATCTTAAAGTGCGCTCCGCGCTTCCGGCATAGAATCGGCCTTTTCCCTTCCCCGTACCGCCATGCGCCTGCGCCACATCGAGATATTCGAAGCCATCCGACGCACCGGCTCGCTCACCGAGGCGGCCGCCGCGCTGCACATCTCGCAGCCCGCGGCCAGCAAACTGCTCGCCCACGCCGAGGCGCAGCTCGGCTTCAAGCTGTTCGAGCGCGTCAAGGGCCGGCTGGTCGCCACGCGCGAAGCCGACATCCTGACCCCCGAGATCGCCCGGCTCAACAAAGACCTCAACAGCGTGCGCCGGCTGGCGGCCTCGCTGCGGGAGAGCCCCTACGGCCATCTGCGCCTGGGCTGCGCGCCCGCGCTGGGCCTGGGCCTGCTGCCCGCGGTGGTGCGCGCCAGCCGGGATGCCCATCCCGGCCTGACCTTCGACATCCACACCCATCACAGCGCCGAACTGGTGCAGGGCCTGCTGGCCCGCGAACTGGACCTGGCCGTCACCTTCGACACCAACGAGCATCCGGGCCTGACGCGCAGCGAGCTGGGCCACACCTCGCTGGTGCACCTGAGCCGCCAGCCCGGAGAGGGGCCCGCGCGCCTGGCCGACCTGGCCGAGGACACGCTCATCGTGCTCGATGCGCGCGACGCCTCCGGCTCGATGCTGCAGATGGCGCTCGACGCCCAGGGCCTGGCGCCGCCGGTCGCCATCCAGGTGCAGACCCACTATGTGGCCTGCGCCCTGGCCGATGCCGGCTGCGGCCACGCCATCGTGGACGCCATCACCGCGCGCGCCATGCTGCGGCCCGGCATGACGGTGCGCGCGCTGGAGCCGCCGCTGCGGGTGCCCATCTGCGTCATGACGCGCAGCCGCGACCCCCTGCCCGCGCTCTATCACGACTTCGTCGACCGCCTGCGCCGGCAATGCCAGGCCCTGGACCGCGCCGGCCTGCCCGCCGCCCCGGCCTGAGCGAAAAAAAAGCGCCGTATTCGCATACGGCGCTTTTTCGTGGCGAATCAGGCGGGATCAGTCCAGCTTGATGTTCTGCTTCTTCACCACGTCGGCGGCCCAGTCGTACTGTTCCTTGATTTCCTTGGCGAATTCTTCCGGCGTGTTGCCCGAAGGCGCCGAGCCCTGGTCATCCAGCGTCTTCAGGACCTTGGGGTCCTTCAGGGCGATCACGGCCGCGTCACGCAGCTTGTTGACGACTTCCATCGGCGTGCCCTTGGGCGCCAGCAGGCCGTACCACACGGGCTGGTTCAGCACGGGGAAACCGGCTTCGGCGAAGGTCGGGACGTCCTTGATGGCGTCGATGCGCTTGGGCCAGGCGATCGCCATGGCGCGCAGCTTGCCGGCCTGGATCTGGCCCATGGAGGACGGCAGGTTGTCGAAGATCAGTTCGATCTGGCCGCCCACGGCATCGGCCACGGCCGGGCCCGAACCCTTGTAGGGCACGTGCACGATGTCGGTGCCGGTCGCCATCTTGAACGACTCGCCCATCAGGTGCAGCACGCCGCAGGTGCCCGAGCTGCCATAGGAATACTTGCCGGGGTTCTTCTTCAGCTCTTCGATGAAGCCCTTGAAGTCCTTGGCCGGGAACTTCGGGTTGACCGCCACCACGTTGGCCGTGTTGGCGAAGTTGGTGACGGGCTGGAAGTCCTTGATCGGATCGTAGGGCAGATCATTGGGACGGCAGGCCGGGTTCACGGCCATGGTCGACACCGTGGCGATGGACAGCGTGTAGCCGTCCGGCGCGGCGCGGGCGGCTTCGGCCGCGCCGATGGCGCCGCCGGCGCCACCCTTGTTCTCGACCACCATGGGCTGGCCGAGTTCCTGGGCCATACGCTGGGTCACGATGCGGGCGATGATGTCGGTCGAGCCGCCGGGCGCGAACGGAACGATCACGCGGATGGGCTTGTCGGGATAGTTGGCCGCCTGAGCGCCGGCGGCAGCGGCAAAGCCCACGGCCACGGCCATCGCCTGAACGAGAGTGCGTACTTTGATCATCGGTGTGTTTCCTCCTGATAGGCGGCGCCGCGCGTGAGCAGCGCCGATGTGCGGGATCGGCCGCCTGTAGACGGCCTGTGTCTGTGTGATTTATTGGCGAACGCGATCTGCGTCTGTCACCGCCCGGGGCCGGGCGGCGTGCGCTCGATTTCGGAGAATAGCAGCAAATGGCGGGGCCGAGGTAGGATTCAGCCTTCTCAAATACATAATATGTTGCGCTGCGTCATGTCGGTCGCCCTGCTTGTATTGCCTGATTTTCTGCTCGTCGCCCTGGGCTGGGCCCTGCGCCATAGACTGGCCTTCACGCGCGAGTTCTTCGCCGGCTGCGAGCGGCTGGTGTATTTCGTTCTCTTCCCCGCCCTGCTCTTCCAGTCCATCCTGCGCACCCCCATCAGCGCCGGCAATGCGGTGCTGCTGCTGCAGGCCGCCTTTGCCATGATCACCGCCGGCGTGGCGCTGTCCTGGCTGGCCGCGCCCCTGCTCAAGCCCGCGCCCATCGCCCTGGCCTCGGCGGCGCAATGCGGCTATCGCTTCAATACCTATATCGGCCTGGCCCTGGCGGCCAGCCTGAACGGCGCGGCGGGCCAGACCGTCATGGCTCTCATCATCGGCTTCGCGGTTCCCATGGCCAATATCGCCGCGGTCTACGGCCTGGCCCGCCACAATGGCAACAGGCTGCTGGGCGAGCTGGCGCGCAATCCCCTGGTCGTCTCCACGCTGCTGGCCCTGGCCTGCAATCTGGCGGGGCTGTCCCTGCCGGGCCCGGTGGATACCGTGCTGGCGCGCCTGGGCGCGGCCGCGATCGCGCTGGGCATCCTCTGCGTGGGCGCCAGCCTGTCGTGGGAGGGAGGCCGGGGCCATGGCCGCCTGATCGGCTGGATGCTGGCCGTCAAGCTGCTGGCCATGCCCCTGGTCGCCATGGGCGTGGCGCGGCTGCTGCCGCTGCCCGCCCTGGAGGCCCGCATGCTGCTGCTTTTCGCCGCCCTGCCCACGGCTTCGGCCAGCTATGTGCTGGCCATGCGCATGGGCGGCGACGGCCGCATGGTGGCCGTGCTGCTCTCGCTGGGCACCCTGTTCTCGGCCATCACCATCCCGCTATGGCTGATGCTGGGCTAGCCGGCCGCTAGCCTTTTGCGTTGGTCATGTTGGCCGGGACCACCCACTCGGCGAACTGCGCTTCCGTCACATGACCCAGCGCCAGCGCCGCCTGTTTGAGCGACAGGCCTTCCTTGTGCGCCTTCTTGGCGATCTGCGCGGCCTTGTCGTAGCCGATATGGGGATTCAGGGCGGTCACCAGCATCAGCGAGCGCTCGACCAGTTCGGCGATGCGCTCGCGGTTGGGCTCGATGCCCTGCGCGCAATGCGCATCGAAGCTGGCCATGCCGTCGGCCAGCAGGCGCACCGACTGCAGGAAGTTGTGGATGACCAGGGGCTTGTAGACATTGAGCTCGAAGTTGCCGCTGGCCCCGCCGATATTGATGGCGACGTCATTGCCCAGCACCTGTGCCGACAGCATGGTCAGGGCCTCGCACTGCGTGGGATTGACCTTGCCCGGCATGATGGAGCTGCCCGGCTCGTTCTCGGGAATGCTGATTTCGCCCAGGCCCGAGCGCGGGCCGCTGGCCAGCCAGCGCACATCGTTGGCGATCTTCATCGCGCCGGCGGCCAGGGTCTTGAGCGCGCCGTGCGCGAACAGCAGCGCCTCGTGCGAGGCCAGGGCCTGGAATTTATTGGGCGCCGACACAAAGGCCACGCCCGTGTCATGCGCCAGCGCGGCCGAGACCTTGGCGCTGAATTCGGGATGGGCGTTCAGGCCGGTGCCCACCGCCGTGCCGCCGATGGCCAGCTGGTGCAGGCCAGGCAGGGTCGCGCGGATCTGCGCCTCGGCCAGGTCGAGCTGGGCGACCCAGCCCGAGATCTCCTGGCCCAGCGTCAGCGGCGTGGCATCCTGCAAGTGGGTGCGCCCGATCTTGACGATGTCATAGAAGGCCGCGCTTTTGCGGGCCAGCGTGGCCCGCAGCGCCTTCAGCGCGGGCAGCAGATGGCGCTCGATCTGCACCGCCGCGGCCACGTGCATGGCCGTCGGGAAGGTGTCGTTGGACGATTGGCCGCGATTGACGTGGTCGTTGGGATGCACCTTGCGGCCCTCGCCGCGCACGCCGCCCAGGATCTCCGAGGCGCGGTTGGCGAGCACCTCGTTCATATTCATATTGCTCTGCGTGCCCGAACCCGTCTGCCAAACCGACAGCGGAAACTCATTCGGCCACTTGCCGGCGATGACCTCGTCGGCGGCGGCGATGATGGCCTTGGCGATGGCGGGATCCAGCTCGCCCAGATCGGCATTGACCTGGGCGGCGGCGCGTTTGAGCTGGGCCATGGCCGTCACCAGCGGCACCGGCATTCTTTCGGTCGAGATCGCGAAAAAATGCAGCGAGCGCTGCGTCTGGGCGCCCCAGAGATGGTCGTCGGGGACTTCGATGGGGCCGAAAGTGTCTTTTTCGGTGCGGGTCTTCATGGATCACAGCTCCGTAACAACGAAAGTGTCCTGCCGGGCTTGCCCCGGAAAGGACAATGAGAATCACTATCAAATCGAAAGCGTAGCAGAAAGGCCGCCCTTCCTATAATCCGACTCACCATTCCGTTTTTACCACCTGGCCCTTCCCATGTCCGTTCCTCTCGCCCGCCTCGAACTGCACCTGCCCGACGAACACGCCACCGACGCGCTGGCCGGACAACTGGCGCCGCTGGTCAACGGCAGCCATGGCCCGGCCGGGGGACGGATACACCTGCGCGGCGATCTCGGCGCGGGCAAAACCGCCTTCACCCGGGCACTGTTGCGCGCAAGCGGCATCAAGGGCCGGATCAAAAGTCCGACCTATGCCCTGCTTGAATCCTATAAAGTTTCTAACTTATACTTCTATCACTTTGATTTTTATAGACTTAGTGATACGCGCGAATGGTTGGACGCTGGATTCCGCGATTTATTGCGTGACGATGCGGTAGTCCTGATCGAATGGCCCGAGCGTGCCGGGGGCTTTTTACCGGTGCCGGATCTGGAGATCGCCCTGCTCCACGGCGAGCCAGGACGCGACGCCACCTTGACCGCCTACACCGCCCGAGGACAAACATGGTTGAACGCGATTGTCCCTCCGACAGCGGCGCACTCCCGCCACGCGCCGCCACGCGCCGACGCCTGATCAGCGTCGCGGCGACCCTGCTCGTATTGCCCGTCGTGCCGCGGCTGGCGCGGGCCGCCACCATTCTCGCGGTGCGCACCTGGCCCGCCGAGGAATACACCCGCGTCACGCTCGAACTCGACCGCGAGCTCAAGGCCGAACAGTTCACCCTCGAAAATCCCCATCGCCTGGTGGTCGATATCGAAGGCCTCACGACCAACGCGGCCTTGAACGACCTCATCGCCAAGGTCAGGCCCGACGATCCGTATATCCAGGGCCTGCGCGTGGCGCAGAACCGCCCCAATGTCGTGCGCCTGGTCTTCGACCTCAAGCAGGCCGTCGCGCCGCAGGTCTTCACCCTCAAGCCGGTGGGCGACTACCAGTACCGCCTGGTGCTCGATCTCTATCCCAAGATCGCCCAGGACCCGCTGGTCGCCATCCTGAATAAATCGTCCGCCCCCGACGTCGATGATCCGCTGGCGCGCGTGCTGGACGAGATCGCGCGCAACCAGCCCGCGCCGGCCCCCGCGCCGCTGGCGCGCGGCCAGGAGCCCGCCCCCGCGCTGCCCGTGCCCAAGCCCGCCGCGCCCACGCCGGCGCCCGGGCGCGCGCGGCGCCGCATGCTCACCATCGCGCTCGATCCCGGCCACGGTGGCGAGGATCCGGGCGCCATCGGCGCCTCGGGCCTGCGCGAAAAAGACGTGGTGCTGCGCATCGCGCGCCGCCTCAAGACCCTGATCGACGCGCAGCCGGCCATGCGCGCCTACCTGACGCGCGACGACGATTATTTCGTGCCGCTGCATGTGCGCGTGCAGAAAGCCCGTCGCGTGCGCGCCGACCTGTTCGTCTCCATCCATGCCGATGCCTGGGTCAAGCCCACGGCCAACGGCTCCTCGGTGTTCGCGCTCTCCGAGCGCGGCGCATCCAGCACCCAGGCGCGCTGGCTGGCCGACAAAGAAAACGCCGCCGACCTGATCGGCGGCGTCAATCTCGGCAGCCACGACCGCCAGGTCGCCAAGGTGCTGCTGGACCTGTCCACCACGGCGCAGATCAATGATTCGCTCAAGGTCGGCACGGCCTTCCTGGACGAGATCAAGAAGATCAACCGCCTGCATAAAAACCGCGTCGAGCAGGCCGGCTTCGCGGTGCTCAAGGCGCCGGATATCCCCTCCATCCTGGTCGAGACGGCCTTTATCAGCAACCCCGAAGAAGAAGCCAAGCTGCGCAGCAGCGCGCACCTGGACAAGCTGGCGCAGGCCATGCTGACCGGCATCGACCGCTACTTCACGGCCAACCCGCCGCTGGCCCGCGTGGGCGACGTCAGCTGAGGCGCGCATCATCCCGGCATCCACCCTTCGGGGTGGATTTTTTTCGCCGCCGCACGGTGAACCAGGACGATTTCGGGCGTGGCCCGCGGCCATCCGCCGGGCACTGGCGCTAGGGTGATGGCGCGCCATGGGCGCCCTCCCTCGAGTCCAACACCCCCGCCGCGATGAACCAGCATTGCTATCGCCTGCGCCGGCACCGGCGCACCGGCCAGTTGATTCCTGTTGCCGACATCCATCGCGGCACGACCCGGGACAAGCCGCCGCGCCGCGCCGCGCGGCGCCTGCTGCGCCTGGCTGGCATGCTGACGGCGCTGCCCGCGCTGGCGGACATCCGGCCCGCCGATCCCCAGGTGTCGGTCATCGCCGCCGCCAACGGCGTGCCCATCGTCAACATCGCCCCGCCCGACAGCCGCGGCCTGTCCCACAACCGCTTCCAGTCCTTCGATGTCAGCCGGCCCGGCGCCGTCCTGAACAACCGCAGCAGCGACGGCCGCTCGCAGCTGGCCGGCCACATCCTCCGCAACCCCGGCCTGGACGCCCAGGCCACCAGCATCCTGGCCGAAGTCACCTCGGCGGGCCCCGCCTCCCGGCTGGCCGGCACGCTGGAAGTCGCCGGCCAGCGCGCCGCGCTCATCATCGCCAATCCCAATGGCATCAGCGTCGATGGCCTGTCCACCCTCAACACCAGCGCCCTCACACTGTCCACGGGCGCGATGCGGGACGGCCCTACTCTCTACACGCGGCAAGGGCGCATCACCGTGGAGGCGGGCGGCGTCAATACCGATGGCCTGCAATCCTTCGATCTCGTCGCCCAGGCCATGCAGATCAACGGTCCGATCGGGCCGGTAAACACGGGGGTCCCCGCCGTCATCGGCCTGCATGCCGGCAGGAGCCAGCATCGGCTGAACGACGGCCGCATCCGCCCCGAGGCCGCCGCCTCCCCGGGAGTCGCCATCAGCGCCGGCGCGCTGGGCGCGATGTACGGCGCCAGCATCACGCTGCAGGCCACCGACAGCGGCGCGGGCGTGCGCTTGCAGGGCGCGCTGCGCACGCCTGGCGACATCCGCATCGGCGCCGACGGCAGCGTCGCGCTGGCCGACAGCGCCGCCCGGGGCAACACCCTCATCACCTCGGGATCGGAGATGCGGCTGGGCGCAGGGTCCGGGGCCGTGCTCACCGGCGCGGCGCTGACGCTGCGGACGCGGGGCCATCTCGACATCGCCGGGGACGCCCTGGCCAACACGCTGGACCTGCGGGCAGCCTCGCTGTCCCTGTCCGCCCTGGTCGATGTGCAGGGCCATGCCTCCGGACAGCCGGCGGCAGCGATCACCCTGGCCGGCGACTATCGGGCCACGGCCAGCGGTGGCTTGCGCCTGCGGCAGGGCGATGCCCAGATCCAGGCCGCCACGATCGACAACCAAGGCCTGATCGCGACAAGCGCCGGAGGGCTGGCGCTCAGCGCAGGGGCGGACTTGCGCAACCAGGGTCTCATCGACGCCATGGGCGCGTTGAGCGTGACCGCGCACGGTGCGGTGCATAACCGAGGCGCCCTGCAAGGCGATGCCTTGACCGTCAAGGCCGATGGCCTGCGCAACAGCGGTCTGCTGCTGGCCGCCCGGCAATCGCTCGGCATCGATCTGCGCCTGTCCCTGGACAACGAGGGTGAGATCGCGGCCGCAGGCGCGCTGGATCTGCGCGCCCGGTCCGCCCGCAACGCGGCCCAGGGCCTGTTGTCCGCGCACACACTCACGGTGGACCTGCAAAACCTGCACAACGCCGGGCGCATACAAGCTCGCGCCGGCCTGGCCTTGTCGGCCGACCTCGTCAACGGCGGCGACATCGCCGCCGGCGGCAGGGCCATCCTCCAAAGCGCCATGCTCGCCAATACCGGCGCGATCACGGCCGGCACCCACCTCGTCGTCGAAGGCAAGACGATCGACAACGCCGGCGCCCTGCAGGCCGGCGAGGTTTTGCAGCTGCAAGCCCAAACCGTGGGCAACTCGGGCCAGCTGACCGCCGGCACACTGGTCCTCGATGCGAAACAGCTGCGCAACACCGGCGGCATGCGCACTGGCGCGGACCTGTTCCTGACGGCCGACCTCGTCAACGGCGGCGACATCGCCGCCGGCGGCAGGGCCATCCTCCAAAGCGCCATGCTCGCCAATACCGGCACGATCACGGCCGGCACCCACCTCGTCGTCGAAGGCAAGACGATCGACAACGCCGGCGCCCTGCAGGCCGGCGAGGTTTTGCAGCTGCAGGCGCAAACCGTCGACAACCAGGCCGCGGCCAGCCTGTCGGCCGGCACACTCACCATCACGTCCGGCCAGTTGCACAATGCCGGCGCCATGCAAGCCCGGGATGATGTCTTCCTGGCGGCCACGGAAGGCCTGCGCAATACCGGCAACGCCGCCGCGGGTGCACGGCTCTTCGTCAAGAGCGAGGCCGTCGTCAATTCGGGCACGCTCCAAGGCCAGGACCTCAGCCTGGCCGCCACGGAAAAACTCGCCAACACCGGCGCCATGACGGCGACTGAAAACCTGTCCATCGAAACGGCCGACTACCGCAATGATGGCGGCATTGCCGCCCAGGCGGTGTGGATCAAGTCCGGCGCCGGCCTGCGGATCAACGGCAATGCGCCCAGGGCCGCCCAGCAACTCACCCTGATCGCGCCCGACATCCATCTGCATTCGGCGCTGAACTCATCGGCCAGCCTGTTCCTGCAGGCCGACACCATCGAAAACCATGCATCGCTCACCTCGGCAGGCAGCATCACCCTGCTGGCGCAAGGCGATATCCGCAATCATGACGGCGCGCTCATGTGGGCCGGCGCCCACCTGGGTCTGAAGAGCCGGTCCCTCTTCAACGGCCACCGCAGCCTGATCCATGCCGAAGCGGCCATGGCCATCCAGGCCAGCCAACAGCTGCGCAACGATGGCGGCCGCATTGAAAGCGGCCTGACGATGTTCATCGACACCCCGCGGCTGGAGAATTTGTCCCGCTTCTCGGGAACGGTGCGCATGGACCCGAACCAAGGCTCCCATACCTCCAATATGCAGTATGCGCAGGCGCACGCCGGCCGCAGCGTGACCCTGACCCTGCCCGGTTTCCGTCCGGGCGTGGCGGTTTCCTCGCTAAGCGTCGAGCAAGGCGTTATCCACGCCGGGCAGGACATGAACATCAATCTTGGCGAAACCGCCGACGCCAACGGGACGGTGCTCAACCAGGGCAGCCTGACCGCCGACGGCATGCAGCGCCTCCGCGCCAAGGTAAGCAATCGCTCGCAAGCCTACCGGATGCCCTTGGCGGATTACTTCAGGCAGGTGCGCGGCACCCAGCTGTGGGCGGTCGACAGTCTGGCCGCCTTGAGCCCGCTGCGGCAGGATTTCCCCACGCTCTATGCGCTGCTGGACCATATGTTCAGCCATCACGACGATGCCAGCGGCTGGAGCCGCATCTTCGGCCTCTACTACTACAAGCACAGCTGGCTGGGCAATGCGCTGGCCCAGGCCGACCTGGACGATGTCCCGGACCTGGCCCGGGCGCTGGGACTGGTGCTGGGAGGAGATTGGCGCGGCCAGACAGAAGCCCAACGCTCGCAACGCTGGGCCGCGTTCAAGGCCGGCCAGGGCGTCCAGGACCTGCCCTTCTACCCCGCCCTGCAGACCGTCATGGGCGGCCGGCTGGGCACGCAGCTCCAGGGCCGCGTCGACAACGGCGAGAACGTCGACAAAACCCTGCCCCCGGCCGTGGACACGGCCTTGCAGCAGGCGCTGGAAGACGCCCGGAAACACTGGGACCGCCCGCCGCCTGCCCCGCCCGCGGCGCCCGATGCGCCGGCAGATGCGCCGGCCGATGCCGCCGCGCCAGAGACGGCCGCGGCGCCGCCGCCCGCGCCGAAGATCGTGGTCACCATCGACGGGGTGACCCATCACTTCGAGGACGAGGCGCAACACCAGGCCTTTCTCAAAGCGCATGAGGCCCGCAAACAGGCCGAGGCCGACGCCAAGAAAAAGGCCGAAGCAGCCGCGCGGCGCCAGGCCGCCCAGCGCCGCCAGACCTATGCCGACAACCACGAGCGCGACGTCCTGGAAGCCTTGCGCGCCACCCTGTCCAATCCGCGGGTCTTCGACCGCGGCGCGGCCCGGGGCACCCTGCCCACCCCCTACTACGAGACCCGCGTGGCGTTCGTGGATCAGGCGCGCTTCTACGGCTCGGCCTATTTCTTCGCCCAGATCGGCTACACCCCGGACAAGGGCATCTATGTCAGCGGCGACAACTATTTCGACAGCACGCTGATCCGGCGCGAAGCCGAACGCCTGATGGGCGCGCAACGCCTGCGCCGGATCTACCAGGATGGCGGCCTGGTCCGGCAGCTCATGGACCAGGCCGCCTCGGCGCATCGGGAACTGGGCCTGGTGGTCGGCCAGCCCCCGACCGCCGAGCAACAGGCCCGGCTGCGGGACGATATCGTCTGGTACGTGTGGCAGGTGATCGACGGCCAGCATGTCCTCATGCCCAAGGTCTACCTCAGCGAAACGACGCTGCAGGCCTCCGCCGCGCAACGGGCTGCCGGCGGCGCGGCCATTGTCTCGGCAGGCGACATCGTGTTGGATGCCGACACGATCGCGCAGAAAAACGCCCTGATCCAGGGCGGCAAGGTCTATCTGCGGGCCGAGCTCGACGCCACCGTCGTCAACGACGACGGCGTGCTGGGCGGCGTCCAGGCCGACGGCCAGTTGTTCGCGCAAGGGCGGGACCTCTACATCAAGGGCGGCCTGCTATCCGGGCAGGACGTCGTGCTGGACGCCCGCCGCGATCTGGACATCATCACGGGCGCCAAGACCACGAACGCGGGCTATCAGCGGGACGAGAACAGCGCCATCCGCGGCGCCCGCAGCCTGGTGCTGCGCGCCGGCGACAAGCTGCGCACCCTGGGCGCATCCCTGTCAGGCGACCTCGTGGCGCTGACCGCCAAGCGTGTCCAACTGGGAGAGATCCGCGAACTCAGCGGCCAGTTCGCCCAGGACGCAAAGATCGGCTCCCTGACCTATTCCCTCGACACGCAGGCCAGCACCCAGGACCAAGGCAAGGGCACGGCGCTGCGCGCCGCGCAACTGCTCATCGACGTCGAGACCGACATGGCCATCATGGGCGGCGACATCCAGGCCGGGCAAACGGCGGGCAAGATCGGCGGCCATCTGCTGGCGGCGGCCTCGGCCAGCCGCCGCGTCGCCTGGCAGACGCACGACAGCATGCAGTTCGTCGCCAGCGGCCGGGCCGGCGCCGGCGGCCAGGAGGCCAGCTTCAGCGTGGGCACCGAGTCGCCGCTGCAGACCCAGGCCGGCGATGGACAGATGTCCGGCGCCGAACTCAAGGCGGGGTTCCAGATCGCGCAGCGCGCGCTGCGGGAAAGCGCCACGACGCATCGCAACACCCAACTCAACCTGGGCGACGGCAAACTGGCGGTCGGCGGCATCTTCGACCTGGGCGGCGCCGATATCAACGCCGATCGCGCCCTGGCCTCGGCGGCCTACGATGGCGGGCTGGACATCACCGCGGGCCGCATCGAGAGCCACAAATACATCGATACCTACGAGCGGGACGAAACCGGCTGGAGCCTCTTTCTGGGCAGCAAATCGACCGCCCGCTCTTCCCTCCTGGATGTCGCCACGCATGCCGGCGTCACCGCGCAGCAGGCCGCGCAGGGCCGCGAGGTCGATCCCGCCCTGACGGCCGCCCAGGTGGCAGGCGACCTCGCCAACCTGGCGCTCAACGACACCGTCGAATCCGCCAGCGGCCTGGGCGCCGAATTCAGCTACGACTGGGCCTCCGAGCGGCGGACAGCCGAAAACGCCCAGAAAATCGGCGGCAGCATCCGTATGCGCACCCTCGCGGGCGACCTGCGCCTGGTGGGCGCGAACTTCAGCGGCGGCAAGCATGTCGCGCTGCAATCCGCCGGCGATCTGACGCTGGCGGCGGCCAAAGCCAGCGAAACCCTGCACAGCGAGCAGCACGGCATCAGCCTCTATGGCAACGCCACCGCCAGCTGCAACGCCTTCCAGGGCGCTTGCGGCGCCGGCCTGAATGCGACGCTGTCCGGCTCGCACAACGTGACCGACAGCGAGAGCCTGACGCATACCCATAGCCATATCGGCGCGCGCCAGCTCGACCTCAAGACCGCCAAAGACCTGCGCCTGCTGGGCGCCCGCGTCGAAGCCGAAGCGCTGGCGCGGGTCGCCGTGGACGGCAAGCTATTCGTCCAGACCCTGCAGGACATCCATCACAGCACCACCAACGGCGGCGACTGGACGGTGTCCGAGGGCGCGGCGGTGAACAACCGGACCATAGGCACGATCACGGCCAATAGCGGCGCGACCGCGCGGCACGAACATGACCATTCCGCGCTGTCCAGCCAGATCGCCGGCATCAAGGCCTCCGGCCCGCTGTTCATGACGGTCAAGGGCGATGCCGACCTGATCGGCGGCGCCATCACGGCCAGCGGGCCAGGATCGGCGGTCGACATCAGCGGCAAACTCAGCGCCCGCGAAGTCCGGGACTACCGCGACCACGACGGCGGTTACGCTGGCGGCTCGGTCGGTATTTCGGCCAGCACCAGCATGCCCAATGGCTCGCTGTCGGGCGGCCGTATCGCCGGCGAGCAGCACGCCTCGACCCTGCGCGCCACCCTGGACGTGGGCCAGGCCCGTGGCCTGGGCAGCCTGCGGGCCGCGGACATCACCGGCGCGCTCAATCAGGACGCGGACAAGATCCGCGAGGTGCAGACAGACCGGCAATGGGCCCAGAACGACATCAGCATCACGATTTCCAAACTGGACGCGGGCGGCAAGAAAGCCCGCCAGAGACGCGAACAAGGCCGGCTGGACGGGCCGCTGGCGACCGACTTCAAGGGAGGAAAATTCGGCCATGTCAGCGCGCCCGCCGCCACGGACGAGCAGACTCAGGCTCCCGGCCTGACGATCAAAGGCTACAAAGGCCGCATCGACGTCACGCCGCAAGGCCGCAAGATCCCGGTCGAAGCCGGCGGACTGGGCCGGAGCGACTCCAGCAGCAGCAGCAGCGGTAGCGACGACGCCAGCAGCGCCTCGGACAGCGACGAGGCCTTCGACGCCATGCTGGCGGCCCAGCGGCAACAGCGGCAGCGCGCGCAAGTGCTGCGGCAGACGCTCGCGCTGCTGCCCGGCCTGGACCCGGCGATCGCGGGCCAATATACCGACAACTATCTGGGCATCGCGCACATGCCGCAGGCCCAGGCGCTCTCGACCCGGGAGACCATTGCGCTGATGCACTACACGCACGCCAGCCGTGACGTCAATCCGGCGCTGCGCGGCCAGGCGCCGCGCGAGCCGGCGCGCGACCTCATCGCCACCATCGACGCGGCCACGCAGAAACTGATCGATGCCGGTTTCACCAACCCAGGGATGGTGCACCGGGGGCAATGGGCGGCCCCCTTGGAACAGATCGAAGAAGGCGGCATCTATCAAGAGTCCGCCATGATGTCCACGTCCGAGAATGTGCGCACGGCCAGGGACTACCTCAAGCCGGAAGAAGGCCGGCCGGCCCTGCTGCACATCGCCGCCCAGGGCGCGCGCATCACCGCGCTGGCCGGGCTCGACAATCCCGTTTTTGACAGCATCCAGGAAGTGCTCATCCCGCGGCAGACGCCTCTGCGCCTGCGCCTGAAGGCAGTGGATGATCAGGGCGTGCTGCGCGCGGTGCTCGAAGACGCGCAGGCCCAGGCGCGGCCCGATTCCGGCGCGGTCGACGCGCTGCTGGACTGGCCGCTGCGCAGCCCGGAAGGTCCTCGCCTGCCTGCGCCCCAGACGCTGCGGCGCCACAGCGCCGACGCCCCCGACCTGGCCACCCTGCTGGCGCTGCAATCCCTCCAGGCCAGCCCGCAAGCCGCGCAGGCGCCTCATGCCGCGGTCAAGCGGCAGGCCTCCGATCCCGGCGAAGGGCCGGCGCCCAAGGAAGGCCGTGCCGACCGCTACGGCAAGCGCACGATCGTACTGGCGGGCGACGACGCCCAGGCGCGCCAGGCCGCCGAACGCCTGGCCGACAAACACCCCGGCAACAGCGAGCTGCAGCAATGGCTGCTCTCGGGCGAAAGAAAAGTCCTGCGGCCCGCGCCGCAGACCGCCAGCGGGCCCGAGAAGATCCAGATCGTCGGTCACGGCGGGCAGCGCGCCGGCATGCCCACGATCGGCGGCCATACGCCCGCGCAACTGGCCGACGCCCTGGCGCTCGCCCCGCTGCCGCCCGGCAGCAAGCTCACCCTCGTCTCCTGCGACTCGGGCGCATGCCCGGGGCAGGATGCCCGCAGCCAGCTGGAGCGCCTGCTTCCCCAGGCCCAAGTGAAGGGCTATGCCGGCGGAATGGACGTCGATGAAGCGGGACGCAAGACGCGCGTCGACAGCGGCGGCCTGGGCAATGCCGGCGACCCCCGCCCGGCGCCGCTGCCCGTGCGCAACCCCTCGCTTCAGGCGCCCGCCGAGCCGGACCAGGTCTTCCAGCTGGAACAGGCCGAAGACCTGACATACCGGCTGCGGCCCCGGGCGGGCAGCGCGCTGCCCGCGCCGGCGCCCGACGGCGCATTTCTGTTCGTCGTCCCCACCGACGCGCCGGACTGCGTGCTCTGCGGCGCATCACGCGGCTCCCGGGCCGCCCTGCAAGACCCGCAGCTGGGCATCGATGGACATACCTCGATCAGCCAGCGCAAACCCGTGCTGTACGCAGGGACCTTCACCCTGGACGCGGGCCGCCTGCAAAGCTGGAACAACGACAGCGGCCACTACCTGCCGCCGGCGGCGCTGCGCCAGCGCAACTTCTCGCCGCGGCTGTGGCGCCTGCTGCCGGAAGAACGGTTCATCGATTTCCAGAAACTCAATATCAATGAACAAAGCCTGCTGCAGGCCGAGCGCGGCTATGAAACGCTGGGCGTGGGCCGGCCCTCCACCCCGCCCATGCCGCCCGGCGCGCGGGCGCTGCCGCCCGCGCCGGCGGCCGATCCCTTGGCCGCCTATCTGGCCCGGCCCGCGCAGCGGGAACGCTTCGACCGCCTGCGCCAGCCAGGCGGCGATCTTTGGCATTTCGATTGGACCGGGGACCCCGACCAGCTGCCCGGCACGCATGAGATTTTCCACCGGCCCGGCGGCGGCGAGGCATTCAACCGCTTCCGCAACAGCTTCTCGCCCGACACCTGGGTCATGCAGCACAACGAACGACCAGTCAAGGATGCGGGCTACTACGCCACCGACGCCGTGCTGGCGCAATATGCCATCGTCAGCCAGCGACAGGGCTTCTACGGGGCCCTGCCCGACCGCATCGTCCGGCATCACATCACCAACCTGGGGGCGCTCGACCTCCTGAACCGCCCCGGCGGCGGGCGCGACCTGCGTGGCTTCCTGGCCGACACCCAGAATGGCCGCCACACCCAGCGCATCCTGGACGCGCTGGGCATGCAGGCCCAGGACATGCACTGGAACCCCAAGACGGCGGACCTGACCGTCCAGGTCGGCCGAAGCCCGCACGCCGAAACGCCGCTTGTTCCCTGGACGTCGCCCGGGCGGCCGGGCGGCGAGGCTGGCACGCCAGCGGCGGAGCCGCCCGCGGCCGCCGAACCGCCAAGCCGCTATGACTTCCGCATCGTGGGCTACCAGGAAGACGACGCGCGCGGCGCCGAGGCGGCGCGCCGACTGTTCGCCAAGCATCCCGGCAACGCCATGCTGGTGCGCTTCGATGAAGCGGGCGACTTCATGGTCGAGCAGCGTTCGCCGGAAAAACCCGCGGGCCTGGCCAAGCTGCAATTGGTCGGCCACCGCAGGGACGGCCAGGGTCCGAATCTCGGCGGCGCCGACGGCCGTTTGCTGGCCGAACAAGTCAGGGCGCTGGATGATGCCTATGGCAGTTGGCTGGAGTTCGGCAAGATCACGCTGGTGGGCTGCAACACCGGCGCCTGCCCCGGAAGCGGCCTGCACGAGGCATTCCGCCGCGCGCTGCCTTATACGCTGCGCCACCGGACGGTGGGCTATGACGGCCTCATCGATGTCACGCCGGACGGCCGCAAAGTCCCCGTGACCGAAGGCGGCCTGGGGCCTAAGCGCCCTGCCGCCCGGCCCACGGCGAAAACGGCGCGCCCCCCCGCCGCCGGGACCGCCGGCGCCAGACCCGCCGCCACGGGAACTCGACCGCCCGCCACGGGCACCCGGCCCACCGCGGCCGGCACCCGCCCGGCCGCCGCCGGCGCCCGGCCCAAGACGGCCAAGCCGGCCGCCAAACCAGCCGCCAAGACGGCCAAGGCCGAGGCGCCCGCCGATGTGCTCGCCGGCTATCTCGCGGACCCGTCCAACAAACAGCGCTTCGACTTCGTGCTGAGCGAGGAGATGTCCAATCTGGATCTCTCCGACCATCCGTATTACCAGGTGGAAGGCATGCATACGATCAAAACCCAGGACAAAGGCCCCGAGCACTACTACGCCAATACCTTCACGCCGGACACCTGGACACTCCTGCCTCCCAGCCAGCGGCCTCGCCACGAGAAGCGCTACAACACTTCGGACGTCATTCTTGCGCAATACCTGACCGCGGCCCGCGAAAGCAGCTTCGAGGACCGGCGCCCGGACAAGTTGGTTTTCATGCTGGACACGCGGGACCGGGCCACGCCGTTTCGCACCGTCGAGGGCGACGTCGATACCGACCGATTCCTGGAAGGCACTCGCGCGGGCAAGCAGGCGCAACGCCTGCTGGAAGCGCTGGACCTGACGATAGACCAGTCCCGGTTCGACCCGCTGATCGACCGGCTGGTCCTGCAGGTCTCCGCCCGCCCCGGTGCAAGCACGACCGACATTCTGTCGCGCCACCTGGCGCAACCGGAACGGCGCCAGGCCATGGACCTGCTGCAACAGGCCTTCATCACGCAGCGGCAGGACCAGGGCCGGGCGGCTGAACCCGTGGGCGGAACCTATGTCCTGTCAGACCTGCCTCCGGACCAGCCCATCAACGTCTTCGTCAACTCCTTCTCGCCCGACCGCTGGCTGATGCACCAGAACTGGCGCCAGAATGCGCAACGCCCCTACTTCGCCAACGATGTCGTCCTGGCGCAGTACAGCATCGCGGCCAAGGCGCATGGCTACTATGGACGGCTGCCCAGCACCATCGTGCGCGACAATATCGTCAACGAGACGAGCCTAGAGTTTTTCGCCACGGCCGGAGCCCGGCCGGACCTGCAGGGATTCCTGACCAAGACCCCCAACGGCAAGCACACACAGCGCATCCTGGACGGCCTGGGCATGTATGCGACGGGCCTGCAATGGCTGCCCGAAGACCGGCAAGCCATCATCAGCGTCCGTCCGAAAGACGCGCCGGCCAAACCCAAGGCGGCGCCCGTCAAGCCCAAGGACGCGCCCGCCAAGGCGCCATCGCACCGTCCGGCCGCGCGGCAATGAGCGGGCCCGGGTTCAGCGCGCGGCGCCGCCGGAGCGGCGCCGGCCGCGCAGGAAACGCACAATCGCCGCCGCCGCGACCGGCACGATGGCCGCGGCCAGGCCCACCAGCACAATGGTGTTCAGGTGGTCCTTGATGATGGGGATGTTGCCAAAGAAGTAGCCGGCCGTCACCAGGCCCACGACCCAGAGCAGCGCGCCGCTGATGTTGAAGAACTGGAACCGGCCTTGCGGCATCTGCGCCACGCCGGCCACAAAGGGCGCGAACGTCCGCACCACCGGAATGAAGCGCGACATGACGATGGTCTTGCCGCCGTGCTTCTCATAGAACAGATGCGTCTTGAGCAGCGCGCCCCGGTCCAGGAAGCGCACATTCATGGTGAAGACGCGCGGCCCCAGGGCCCGGCCTATCCCGTAATTGAGGGAATTGCCGGTCACGGCCGCCACCACCAGCAGCACGGCCAGCAGCACCGGATCGATGGCCCCGCTGGCGCCGAAAGCGCCCGCGATGAAGAGCAGCGAATCGCCGGGCAAAAAGGGCAGGATGACCAGCCCCGTCTCCGCGAAGACGATCAAAAACAGCACCAGATAGACCCACGCGCCATATTGATCGATCCAGACGCCAAAGGTCTGATCGATGTGCAGGATCATGTTGAGAAAATCCATCGTCCGCGCGCGCCCCGGCCCTGCCACAAAAAAGAAGAGACACTATAGCCCAAGCCCGGCAGGGGCTAAAATCGGCGGCATACCCCTGCTTCGATCCCCGCCCGCCATGTCCGACCGCCGTTCTATCGCCCCACTGCCCGACCTGCTGATCAGCCAGATTGCGGCCGGCGAAGTGATCGAGCGCCCGGCTTCGGTGCTGAAGGAAATCCTCGAAAACGCCATCGACGCCGGCGCCCGGGCCATCGAGATCCGCCTCGAAGGCGGCGGCATACGGCGCATCGCCGTCAGCGACGACGGTTTCGGCATTCCCCTCGAAGAACTGCCCCTGGCCGTGGCGCGCCATGCGACCAGCAAGATCCGTTCGCTTTCGGAGCTGGAGTCCGTCGCCTCCATGGGTTTCCGCGGCGAGGCGCTGGCCTCCATCGCCTCGGTGGCGCGCCTGTCCATCATTTCGCGTGTCCGCCATGGCGAACACGCCTGGCAGATCGACGCCGCCAGCGGCGAGATCAGCCCCGCCTCGGGCCCGGCGGGCACCACGGTCGATGTGCGCCAGCTGTTCGACAATGTGCCGGCGCGCCGCAAGTTCCTGCGCTCGGAAGCCACCGAGTTCGGCCACTGCCTGGATGCGCTGGAGCGCATCGCCCTGGCCCATCCGCAGATCGCCTTCCGCCTCTTCCACCACGACAAGGCCCAGCGCCAATGGCTGCCGGCCGATCCGGGCCAGCGCATCCGCGATGTGCTGGGCGCGGAGTTCGCCGGTCAGGCCCTGCCGGTCGACACCCGCTATGGCGCCATCGGCCTCATGGGCATGGTGACCCGGCCGACGGCGGCGCGCGCGCGCGCCGACCGCCAATACCTCTATGTCAACGGCCGCTATGTGCGCGACCGCACGGTCAGCCATGCCCTGCGCAGCGCCTATGCCGATGTGCTGCACGGCGACCGCCAGCCGGCCTATGTGCTCTACCTGGACGTCGACCCCGCGGCCGTGGATGTCAACGTCCATCCGGCCAAGCACGAAGTGCGGTTTCGCGATAGCGGCGCCGTGCATCGCTTCGTGGCCCAGGTGGTCGGGCAGACGCTGGCGCAGACCGGCGGCGCCCAGGCGCTGGAGGCCGAGCCCGCGCCGGCGCCCGAAACCGCCGCCAGCGCCGCCGAGGCGGCCCCGGCGCGCCCCATCCCGCAGCCCAGCCCCTACACGCCCGCCTCGCGCCCGCATACCCAGGTGCCCTTCCGGCTGCAGGAGCCCGAAGGCGTGGCGGCCCGCGACTGGCAATCCCTGTACCGGCCGCTGGCCGAAACCCCGGCGGCGCCAGCCATGCTGGCCGAGCCGGCGCCGCGTCCCGCGCCGGCGGCCAGCCCGCTGCCCGAGCACGAAGAGCAGCCGCTGGGCATGGCGCTGGGCCAGTTGCATGGCGTCTACATCCTGGCCCAGAACGCCCGCGGGCTCATCCTGGTCGACATGCACGCCGCGCACGAGCGCGTCGTCTACGAGCAGCTCAAACGCGCCCTGGACAGCCGCGACCTGCCGCGCCAGGACCTCCTGGTGCCGGTGGTCTTCCATGCCCAGGAAAAAGACGTCGCCCTGGTCGAGGAGTACGCCGAACAGCTGGGCGAACTCGGCTTCGAGATGCGTCCGTCCGGGCCCAACTCCATCGCCGTGCGCAGCGTGCCCGCGCTGCTGGCGCGCGGCGACGTCGAAAGCCTGGCGCGCGCCGTGCTGCGCGATCTCGGCTCGGTGGGCGAATCCCGGCTGCTGACCGAGCAGCGCAACGAGCTGCTGTCCACCATGGCCTGCCATGGTTCGGTGCGCGCCAACCGCCGCCTCACCCTCGAAGAAATGAACGCGCTATTGCGCCAGATGGAAGCCACCGAGCGCGCCGACCAATGCAATCATGGCCGGCCCACATGGATACAGTGGTCGGTCAACGACCTGGACAAGCTGTTCCTGCGCGGCCAGTAAGCATGGAACAACCCGCCCTGATCTGCCTGGCCGGCCCGACCGCCGCCGGCAAGAGCGCCGCCACCCTGGCCCTGGCCCGGCGCTGGCCGCTGGAAATCATCAACGTCGATTCCGCGACGATTTATCGCGGCATGGACATCGGCACGGCCAAGCCGTCGCCCGCCGAACAGGCCCAGGTGCCGCAGCACCTGCTGGATATCCGCGACGCCGCCGAATCCTATTCGGCGGCCGAGTTCCGCGCCGACGCGCTGCGCCTGATCGCCGAGATCCAGGCGCGCGGCCGCACTCCCCTGCTGGCCGGCGGCACCATGCTGTACTACAAGGCCTTGCGCGAGGGGCTGGACGACCTGCCCCAGGCCGACCCCATCCTGCGGGCCGAACTCGAAGCCCGCGCCGCCGAACAGGGCTGGCCGGCCCTGCACGCCGAGCTGGCGCGGCACGATCCCGAAACGGCGGCGCGGCTCTCGCCCAATGACAGCCAGCGCATTCAGCGCGCGCTGGAAATCTGCCTGCTCTCGGGCCAGCCGATGTCGGCCCTGCTCACCGGCCAGAAACGCCGCGCCGGCACCGGCCATCGTTTCCTGACCATCAGCCTCGAGCCCACGGACCGCGCCGGGCTGCACGCGCGCATCGCCCAGCGCTTTGACGCCATGCTGCAGGCCGGACTGGTCGATGAGGTGCGCGCCCTGCATGCCCGCGGCGACCTGCACCCCGGCCTGCCTTCGGTGCGCTGCGTGGGCTATCGCCAGATCTGGGCCCATCTCGATGGCGAGATCGGGCTTGAGCAGGCGCGCGAACAAGGCATTGCCGCGACCCGCCAGCTCGCCAAACGGCAGCTCACCTGGCTACGCGCCCAGCCCGACCGCCTCATCGTCGACTGCCTGGCGCCCGATGCCGCCGCGCGCGTGCTCGACATGGCGGCGCCCTATCTGGACCAGGCCGCCGGCGCATAAGCCAAAAAAAAACCCGCCATCTCGGCGGATTGGGGCTCGCGGAAACGCGCGCTCAGACCACGAAGGTCTGGGCCATGCCGGATTCCTGGGGCACGATTTCACCGATGCGCTTGACCACTTCGCCCTGGCCGCGCAACGTGGCGGCGATGGCGTCGGCCTGATCGGCGGCGACCACCAGCACCATGCCGATGCCGCAATTGAAGACGCGGTGCATTTCCGCGTCGGCGACCGCGCCCTGCTGCTGCAGCCACTGGAACAGCTTGGGCATTTCCCAGCCATCGCGATTCAGCCGGGCCGACAGGCCTTTCTGCAGAATACGCGGCACGTTCTCGACCAGGCCGCCGCCGGTGATGTGGGCCAGGCCCTTGATGGCCGCGCCGTGCTTGGCCATGGCGGCCAGGACCTGCTTGACGTAGATGCGGGTGGGCGCCATGACGACATCGACCAGCGGCTGACCGTCGAAATCCTGCTCCGGACGCGCGCCGGCGCGTTCGAGGATCTTGCGCACCAGCGAGTAGCCGTTGGAATGCGCGCCGCTGGAAGCCAGGCCCAGCACCACGTCGCCCGGCTGGATGGACTTGCCATCGATGATGGCCGATTTTTCGACCGCACCCACGGCGAAGCCGGCGAGGTCGTACTCGCCTTCCGGGTACATGCCGGGCATTTCGGCGGTCTCGCCGCCGATCAGGGCGCAGCCGGCCAATTCGCAGCCCCGGGCGATGCCGCCCACCACGGCCGCCGCGGTATCCACCGACAGCTTGCCGCAGGCGAAATAATCGAGGAAGAACAGAGGCTCGGCGCCCTGGACCAGGATGTCGTTGACGCTCATGGCGACCAGGTCGATGCCGACCGTGTCGTGGCGGTTCCAGTCGAAGGCCAGGCGCAGCTTGGTGCCCACGCCATCGGTGCCCGAGACCAGCACGGGCTCACGGTATTTCTTGGGCACCTCGAACAGAGCGCCGAATCCGCCGATGCCCCCCAGCACGCCCGGGCGCATGGTGCGCGCGGCCAGCGGCTTGATGCGATCGACCAGCGCATCGCCGGCGTCGATATCAACCCCGGCATCGCGGTAGGTCAGGGGAGCGGTATGTTCGTTGGTCATGAGGAAAACCGTGGGAAATGTAACAATTGCGGATTCGGGGGGAACTATGCGGGATTTTAGACGAAGCGGCGGACAGACCCAATCCGGGGCCGATTCGGCGCGGATTCGCTGCTTTGCGGCACCTTTTTTCCCGATGGGCGGCCCGAGGCGGCATCCGCGCAGGACGGGAGAGGCCTTCGTGGTTTAAAGTTAAGGGTTAGCCGCGCGCGGCACCGCGCCCGGCCCCCAGCTAGTCTTACTGCAATTCCAATGAACCGCCAGCTGCTGCTCGACGTACTTCCTGCGCCAGCGCCTTCGCTGAACAACTTCATTGCCGGCCCCAACGGCGAGGCATTGGCGGCCGCTCGCGCCCTCGCCGCGGGGCGCGCCATCTACCTCTGGGGCCCGGCGGGCTGCGGACGCAGCCATCTGCTGCGCGGCCTGGCCTCGCGCGCCGGGGCGGTCTATATCGACGCGCCCAGCGGGCCGCAGATGCTGCGCCAGCTCGCCCAGGCCGATTCCACCGCGCCCATGCCGGCCATCATCGCCGTCGACGACGTGCACCTGATGGACAAGGCCAGGCAGGCGGCTCTCTTCGCCCTGTACAATCGCTGGCGCGAATCGGCGGCGACCGACCGCGCCTTCGCGCTGGCCGTGGCCGGCGACCGGGCGCCCATGTCGCTGCCCTTGCGCGAAGACCTGCGCACCCGCCTAGGCTGGGACCTGGTCTTTCGTCTCGAACCCCTTTCGGATGCCGACAAGCTGTCCGCGCTGTCGGCCCAAGCCGCCGACCGCGGCCTGCAATTGGCGCCCGAGGTCATCAACTGGATGCTGACGCACCACGAGCGCGACATCCGCAAGCTGGCGGCGCTGCTGGACGCGCTGGACCGCTATTCCCTGGCCACAGGCCGCCCCATCACCACGGCGCTTTTGCGCGCCATGCTTGCCGAATCCCAAGCCACATGAGCACCCGCCGTCTCGCCCTGTTTGACCTGGACCACACGTTGCTGCCCCTGGACAGTGATTATCAATGGGCCGATTTCCTGGCGCGCACCGGACGGGCGGGCGATCCCGACCAAGCCCGGCGCCGCAACGACGACCTGATGGAGCGCTACAACCGGGGCGAACTCACCGCCGAGCAGGCCGCCGAATTCATGCTGGGCCTGCTGGCCGCGCACAGCCCCGTCGAACTGGCGGCCTGGCACGAGGAATTCATGGCCGAGGTGATACGCCCGTCCATGCAGGCCCGCGCGCTGGACCTGGTCGCCGGGCACCTGGCCGCCGGCGACCTGTGCGCCGTGGTCACGGCCACCAACAGTTTCGTCACCGCCCCCATCGCCCGCGCCTTCGGCATCCCGCATCTGATCGCCACCGATGCCGAATACCGCAATGGCCGCTACACTGGCCGTATCGAAGGCACGCCCAGCTTCAAGGCCGGCAAGGTCCTGCGGGTCAAGCAGTGGCTGGCCGCGCAACAGCTGTCGCTGAACGACTTTCCCGAGTCTTTCTTCTACAGCGACTCCACCAACGATATTCCCTTGCTTGAAGTCGTTACCCGGCCCATCGCCACCAACCCCAGCCCCGGCCTGCGCCAGACCGCGCTGCAACGCGGCTGGCAGGTGCTGGACCTGTTCGCCTCTCTCGAAGACCACAAGTCCTGATGATCACCGACACCATACGAAAATTCGTCGGACGCCTGTTTGGGCCCGTCAACCGAGGCCCGCAACGCATCGCCAGCGACAGGCACGGCATCGACCGCCGCAATGTCTCGCGGCACGCCATCAAGGTCTGCGAAGTCCTGCGCCAGCATGGCTATGAAGCCTATATCGTGGGCGGCGCCGTGCGCGACCTGATCATGGGCCTGGAGCCCAAGGACTTCGACGTCGCCACCAACGCCACGCCCGAGCAGATCCGTCCGCTGTTCCGCCGCGCGCGCATCATCGGCCGGCGCTTCCAGCTGGTGCACGTCGTCTTCGGCCAGGAGATCATCGAGACCTCCACCTTCCGCGCGCCGGCCTCGGCCGACCAGGAAACCGACGAGCACGGGCGCATCCTGCGCGACAATGTTTTCGGCAGCCAGGAAGAAGACGCGGCGCGGCGCGACTTCACCATGAACGCGCTCTACTACGACCCGCATACCGAAGAAGTCATCGACTATCACAACGGCGTGCAGGACCTGAAAAAACGCCAGATCCGCATGATCGGCGACCCGGTCAAGCGCTACCGCGAAGACCCCGTGCGCATGCTGCGCGCCGTGCGTTTCGCCGCCAAGCTCAACGGCACGATAGATCCGGCCACGCGACAGCCCATCCGCACCATGGCCGCGCTGATCGAAAACGTGCCGGCCTCGCGCCTGTTCGACGAAATGCTCAAGCTGCTGACCTGCGGCCATGCCATGGACTGCCTGCGCCAGCTGCGCGCCGACGGCCTGCACCATGGCCTGCTGCCGCTGCTGGACGTGGTGCTGGAGCAGCCCGGCGGCGAACACTTCGTCGAGCTGGCGCTGGAGCGCACCGACGCGCGCGTGCGGGCCGGCAAGACCATCAGCCCCAGCTTCCTGTTCGCCGCCCTGCTCTGGCAGCAAGTCGAGGCGCGCTGGAAAGAACTGCGCGGCCGCGGCGAACACAATATCCCCTCGCTGGTGCAGGCCGCCGATTCGGTGCTGGACGAACAGACCGAAAAACTCGCCATCCAGCGCCGCTTCTCCTCGGACATGCGCGAAATCTGGTTCATGCAGCCGCGCTTTGAGCGCCGTGGCGGCAAGACCGCCTACCGCATGATCGAACAGCCGCGTTTCCGCGCGGCCTGCGACTTCCTGCAGCTGCGCGCCGCCGCCGGCGAATTCGACAGCGTGCTGGCCCAATGGTGGATGGACCTGGCCAACGCCGACGACGCCACGCGCGCCGAGATGATCGAAGAATCCGCGCGCCAGCCGCGCGAAGACAGCGCCGAAGAAGGCAGCCCCTCGCGCCGCCGCCGCCGTCCGCGCCGCCGCCGCAGCAACGCCGAATGAGCCAGCGCGCCTACGTCGGCCTGGGCGCCAATCTCGGAGACGGCGCCGCGACCCTGCGCGCCGTCCTGGCCGAGATCGCCGCCCTGCCCGGCGTGCGGGCCTGCCGCGCCTCGCCCTTCTATCGCTCGGCGCCAGTCCAGGCCAGTGGCCCTGATTTCATCAATGCGGTCGCCGAGCTGGACACCACGCTTGCGCCGCTCGAACTGCTCGACGCCCTGCAGGCGCTCGAGCTGCGCCATGGCCGCGAGCGTCCCTACAAAAATGCCCCGCGCACGCTGGATCTCGACCTGCTGCTCTATGACGGGCAGCGCATGGACACCCCGCGCCTGACCCTGCCCCACCCGAGGCTGCACGAACGCGCCTTCGTGCTCTATCCGCTGCGCGACCTGGCGCCTGGCCTCCAACTGCCCCAGGGCAGCTACGCCGACCTGCTGCGGGCCGCAGGCGACCAGGCGATAGAGCAAATCCGCGCCTGAGGGGGCAGACACCGAGTGGCGCGATCTTGCGTTGCGCGCCGGCTCGTCCTGGTGCCCGACACCGCCTAGATCACCTAAGCAGGAATGCTCTCCCCGGCCCTTTCCAGCAGACGGCGGGCCCGCGCGATGACCGGCGCATCGATCATCTTGCCATCCAGCTTGAAGGCGGCCAGGCCGCTATCGCGGTGGGCGCGCACGACCTGGCGGGCCCATTCGAGATCGGCCAGCGGCGGCAGGAAGGCCTCGTGCACCACTGGCACCTGGGTCGGATGGATGCAAAGCAGGCCGCCAAAGCCCATGTCGCGCGCCCGGATGGCGGCCGCGCGCAGGCCGGTCGTATCCTGGATGCCGGGAAACACCCCATACAGCGGCTGCGCCAGGCCGGCCACCCGGCCGTGCAGCAGCAGCTGCACCCGGGCGTGGTCCAGCACCAGGTCGGCGCCTTCGGTGTCGGGCGTCATGGACAGGTCCAGGGAATAATCCAGCGAGCCGAAGGCCAGGCGCTGCACGCCAGGCGTGGCGGCGATCTCTCCCAGGTTGAGCACGCCCTGCGCCGTCTCGACGATGGGGATGACCGGGATATTGGTCTGCGCCACATGGCGCACCTGGGCCATGCTCTCGGCCTTGGGCAACACGATGCCGCTGACCGTGGCGCGCCCCCGCAGGGCCTGCAAGTCGGCGTCATGCCAAGGCGTGCTGGCGTCGTTGATGCGGACCCACAGGCGCGCGTCCGGATGCGCGTCCAGGAAATCCAGCAGGGCCTGGCGGGCGCTGTCCTTGGCCAGATGCTCGACCGCGTCTTCGAGATCGACGATAACGGTGTCGGCGCCGGTGGCCAGGGCCTTGGGAATGCGGTCCGGCCGGTTGGCGGGCACGAACAGCGCGGTTCGGATGACTGAGGACATTACACAACCTCCGCGGCATGCAAGCGCGCCACATCGTCGGGCGCATATCCCAAGGATGCTAACACCGCGTCGGTGTTTTCACCCACGGCGGGCACGGCGTCCATGCGCGGGCGGAAAGCATTGTTGTGCGCCGGCGGCAGGAAGGACGGAATGCGGCCGGCCGGGCTGTCGATCTCGCGCCAGTTGTCGCGCGCCTTGAGCTGGGGGTGCTCCCAGACGCCCTTCATGTCGTTGACGCGGGCGTTGGCGATCTGGGCCGCCTCCAGGCGATCGGTGACCTCGTCGATGGTCAGCGCGGCAAAAGCCTGCACGATGAGCTGGCGCAGGCTGTCGCGATTGGCCGTGCGGCGCGAATTGCTCTCGAAACGGCTGTCGGTGGCCAGTCCGGGCTGGCACAGCACCTGGTCGCAGAACACCTTCCATTCGCGTTCGTTCTGCAGCCCCAGCATGATGGTCTTGCCGTCGCCCACCGGGAAGGGGCCGTAGGGATAGATGGTGGCGTGCGCGGCGCCCGCGCGCGGCGGCGGCGGCGCGTCCTCGAAGGCGTAGTACATGGGATAGCCCATCCACTCCACCGTGCTCTCCAGCATGGACACATCGATGCGGCTGCCCCGCCCCGTCTTGCCGCGCAGCAGCAGGGCATTGAGGATGCCGCTATAGGCATACATGCCCGCGGCGATATCCGAGATCGAACAGCCCGCCTTGACCGGATCCTCGGGCGTACCGGTGACCGACAGAAAGCCGCTTTCGCTCTGGATCAGCAGGTCATAGGCCTTTTTGTCCTGGTAGGGACCGCCCTCGCCATAACCCGAAATATCGCAGACGATCAGCCGCGGGAAACGCGCGCTCAAGGCCTCGAACGACAGGCCCAGGCGGGCCGCCGCGCCCGGGGCGAGGTTTTGCACCAGCACATCGGCCTCGGCCAGCAGGCGCTGCATGATCTCGCCCGCCTCGGGTTTCTTGAGGTCGAGCGTGAGGCTCTCCTTGGAGCGGTTGGTCCAGATGAAATGCGAGGCCTGGCCGCGCACGCGCTCGTCGTAACGGCGAGCGAAATCGCCCACGCCCGGGCGCTCGACCTTGATGACGCGCGCGCCCATATCGGCCAATTGGCGGGTGCAGAAAGGCGCGGCGATGGCGTGTTCCAGGCTGACGACGGTGATGCCGTCCAGGGGACGCGGGGCGCTCATGCTTCGAACCTCAGTTCGGCCTGATGCGCCAGCGTGCCGTCCTGCTCGGCCCACAGCCGGGCCAGGCCGGGCTCCTGGATCGCGCCCGCGACCGTGAAGGGCTTGGGACAGATCAGCGGACGCAGGCCGCGATAGGCGAAGTGCTTCAGGCGCGCCTCGGGATGGGCGCGGCAGAAGGCCGACAGCATGGACGTGGCGATCAGCGGGCCATGCACGACCAGGCCGGGATAGCCCTCGGTCTCGGTCACATAGGGGTAATCGTAGTGGATGCGATGGCCGTTGAAGGTCACGGCCGAGTAGCGGAATAGCAGCACCGGGCTGGGCTCGACGGTTTCGCGCCATTGCGCCTGGGGCGCGGCCTCGCTGCCCTCCAGCTTGGGCGGCGAGGGCTGCCGGTAGACGATGTCCTGCTCTTCGACGATGGCGGCCTGGCCTTGCTGCAGATACTCATGGCGCACGGTGACGAACAACAGGCTGCCGGTGCGGCCGGTCTTTTCCTTGATATCGGCGACGGTGGAAACACGCTCGGCCGGCACCCCCACCTTCAGCGGCTGGTGAAAGGCCACGCGCCCGCCCGCCCACATGCGGTTGCGGTCGTCGGCGGGCGGCAGGAAGCCGCCGCGCGCCGGATGACCGTCGCCGCCCAGGCCGGCCATATCGACCGTCTTGATGAAATAGGCCCATTGCCACAGGGGCGGCAAGGCTTGTCCCTCGGCCGGCGCCGCCACCCCCAGGGTGGCGGCGATGCGCGCCGCGTGCACCGGATCCAGGGTATCAGCCATCCTTTCGGTGCTGCCGACCCACCGGTCTAGGGCCTGCTCAGACATGAATTCACTCCTTTGCGTATTGTCCCCGGGAGCATGCCGGGGCCGGCGGCGGCTGTAAATTCGTTTTTGCTCAAGCCGGGGTTTGGTGGGGCTTAATGCGCACCCCGAGACCCGCCCGGAGGGGTCGGACATCCGGGCTCAAAAAAAAACCGCCCGAAGGCGGTTTGAAGCGGGATCAGGCCACGGCGACCGGGATCTTGCCGATCTTGGCCTGCCATTCCTTGGGACCGGTGGTGTGCACCGACACTCCCTGGGCGTCGACCGCGACGGTCACGGGCATGTCCTTGACGTCGAACTCGTAGATGGCTTCCATGCCGAGGTCTTCGAAGGCCAGCACGCGGGCTTCGCGGATGGCCTTGGACACCAGGTAGGCGGCGCCGCCGACGGCCATCAGGTAGGCCGATTGATGCTTCTTGATGGCGTCGATGGCGACCGGGCCACGCTCGGACTTGCCGATCATGGAGATCAGGCCAGTCTGGGCCAGCATCATTTCGGTGAACTTGTCCATGCGGGTCGCGGTGGTGGGACCGGCCGGGCCGACCACTTCGTCGCGCACCGGATCGACCGGGCCCACGTAGTAGATGACGCGGTTGGTGAAGTCCACCGGCAGCTTTTCGCCGCGCGCCAGCATATCCTGGATGCGCTTGTGCGCGGCATCGCGGCCGGTCAGCATCTTGCCCGACAGCAACAGCGTCTGGCCCGGCTTCCAGCTGGCGACTTCCTCGCGGGTCAGCGTATCCAGGTTGACCTGCTTGGACTTGTTGTAGTCCGGCGCCCAGTGCACATCGGGCCATTCGCTCAGCGACGGCGGGTCCAGGCGGGCCGGGCCGGATCCATCCAGCACGAAGTGCGCATGGCGGGTGGCCGCGCAATTGGGGATCATGGCCACGGGCTTGGAGGCGGCGTGGGTCGGGAAGGTGTTGATCTTGACGTCCAGCACGGTCGTCAGGCCGCCCAGGCCCTGCGCGCCGATGCCCAGCGCGTTGACCTTTTCATAGAGTTCGATGCGCAGCTCTTCGAGCTTGTTCTGCGGGCCGCGGGCCAGCAGTTCGTACATATCGATGTCTTCCATCAGCGACTGCTTGGCCATCAGCATGGCCTTCTCGGCCGTGCCGCCGACGCCGATGCCCAGCATGCCCGGCGGGCACCAGCCCGCCCCCATGGTGGGCACCGTCTTGAGCACCCAATCGACCAGCGAATCGCTGGGATTGAGCATGACGAATTTGGTCTTGTTCTCGGAGCCGCCGCCCTTGGAAGCCACTTGCACATCGACCGTGTTGCCGGGCACCAGGTCGACGTGCAGGATACAGGGGGTGTTGTCGCGCGTGTTCTTGCGGGCGAACAGCGGGTCGTCCAGGACCGAGGCGCGCAGCGGATTGTCCGGATTGGTATAGCCGCGGCGCACGCCCTCATCACAGAGTTCCTGCAGGCTGCGCTTGGTGTCGAAGCGCACATCCATGCCGATCTTCAGGAAGACGTTGACGATGCCGGTGTCCTGGCACAGCGGGCGCTTGCCCTCGGCGCACATGCGCGAGTTGGTCAGGATCTGGGCCATCGCATCGCGCGCGGCCGGGCTTTCCTCGCGCTCGTAGGCGCGCGCCAGGTGGCGGATGTAGTCAACGGGGTGGTAGTAGCTGATGAACTGGATCCCGTCGGCAATCGACTGGATCAGGTCTTCTTCTTTGATGGTGACGGTCATGGCATTACGGTGAGAAACAAGAGGAACATTCGGCCGGACGCGGCGCCCGGCCCTGGAAGGGATTTTATTTGCCTTGCCAGACGGGCTTGCGCTTCTCGGCAAAGGCCGTCGCGCCTTCCTTGGCGTCGGCGGAGGTGAAGATGTGGGCGATCAGCGGGCGCTGGCGATCGAACATGCCTTCCTGGTCCCAGTCCAGCGACTGCTGCACGATGCTCTTGGCGGTCTGCACGGCCAGCGGGCCGTTCTCGACGATGACGCGCGCCAGGGCCAGCGCGCCTTCCAGCGCCTGGCCGGGCTCGGCCAGCCGGTTGACCAGGCCCAGCTGATAGGCGCGCTCGGCGCCCAGCATTTCGCCGGTCAGGATGATCTCCATGGCGACGTGGTAAGGCAGGCGGCGCGGCAGGCGCAGCATGCCGCCGGAGCCGGCCACCAGCCCGCGCTTGACTTCGGGCAGGCCGAACTTGGCATTGCCGGCGGCCACGATCAGATCGCAGGCCAGGGCGAGTTCGCAGCCTCCGGCCAGGGCATAGCCCTCCACCGCGGCGATCAGCGGCTTCTTGGGCGGGCGTTCGTTCAGGCCGGCGAAGCCGCGCCCCGGGATCAGCGGACGCTGGCCGCTTTGGGCGAAGGCCTTGAGGTCCATGCCCGACGAAAACGTGCCGCCCGCGCCGGTCAGGATGCCGATGCGGATATCATCGCGCGCATCGAGCTGGTCGATCGCGGCGGCCATGGCCTGGGCTGCCTCCAGGTTGATGGCGTTCTTGGCATCGGGGCGGTTCACCGTGATGATCAGGATACCGTCGGTGACTTCCACCTTGATGAGTTCGGACATGCTGGCTCCTTCCTGTAGCCCCGGGCGCGCCGGGTTTTATATAAGACTTGGGCAAACAGCAATGATACGACCAATGCCCGGACATCGTCCCGCCCCCAGTCCACGCCACGGCCGCGACATCCGGCCCCTTTTCCGCCGTCCCCGGGGGCGCGATAAATCGGGCCGCGCCAGCGCCTGCCGCCGGGGGTGGCCGCAAGCCAGTTAAAATCTACGGTTTTCCCGCGTCAGCGCACCCGGCCCCTAGCCACGAACCCTATGCTTACCTTTCAGCAAATCATCCTCACGCTCCAGGAGTACTGGGACAAACAAGGTTGCGCCCTGCTGCAGCCCTATGACATGGAAGTCGGCGCCGGTACCTCGCACACGGCGACCTTCCTGCGCGCCATCGGGCCCGAACCCTGGCGCGCGGCCTATGTCCAGCCCTCGCGCCGCCCCAAGGACGGCCGCTACGGCGAAAACCCCAACCGCCTGCAGCACTATTACCAGTACCAGGTGGTGCTCAAGCCGGCTCCCCCGGAAATCCTCGACCTGTACATCGGTTCGCTCAAGGCCCTGGGCATCAACCCGGCCGAGCACGACATCCGTTTCGTCGAAGACGACTGGGAAAACCCCACGCTGGGCGCCTGGGGCCTGGGCTGGGAGGTCTGGCTCAACGGCATGGAAGTGACGCAGTTCACGTATTTCCAGCAGGTCGGCGGGCTGGACTGCACGCCCACCACCGGCGAGATCACCTATGGCCTGGAACGCCTGGCCATGTATCTGCAAGGCGTCGAAAGCGTGTACGACCTGGTCTGGACCGAAGGCGCCAATGGCCGCCGCGTGCTCTACCGCGATGTCTTCCACCAGAACGAAGTCGAGCAGTCCACCTACAACTTCGAGCACTCCTCGGCCGAGATGCTGTTCTCGCACTTCAATGACTATGAAGCCGAGGCCAAGCGCCTGATGGACGTGCCGCTGGCCCTGCCGGCCTATGAGGCCGCCCTGAAGGCCGCGCACACCTTCAATATGCTGGACGCGCGCGGCGCCATCAGCGTGACCGAGCGCGCCGCCTATATCGGCCGCATCCGCAACCTGTCGCGCGCCGTCGCGCAGGCCTATTACGACTCCCGTGAACGACTGGGCTTTCCCATGCTGGGCGGCAGCGCCCCCGCCGGGGAGGCCGCCTGACATGACCACCACTATCCGCCCCCTGCTGGTTGAACTGCTGACCGAGGAACTGCCCCCCAAGGCCCTGAACCGCCTGGGACAGTCCTTCGCCGAAGGCGTGCGCGCCACGCTGGACCGCCTGGGCCTGCTGGCCCAGGGCTGCCAGGCCACCGCCTACGCCACGCCGCGCCGCCTGGCCGTGCACCTGTCCGCCGTGCTGGCCCAGGCCCCCGACCAGGCCTACGCCGAAAAACTCATGCCCGCCAAGATCGGCCTGACCGAAGACGGCAAGGCCACGCCCGCGCTCATCAAGAAGCTGGCCGCCAAGGGCCTGGAGCATCTCGATCCGGCCAGCCTGGAACGCGAGTCCGATGGCAAGCAGGAATACCTGGTGGCCCGCGGCACGGCGCCCGGCGCCCAGCTGGCCGCCGGCCTGCAAGAAGGCCTGGACAACGCCATCGACGGCCTGCCCATCCCCAAGGTCATGCGCTATCAATTGGCCGATGGCGTCAGCACTGTAAAGTTCGTCCGCCCCGCCCATCGCCTGGTGGCGCTGTTCGGCGCCGACATCGTGCCCATCTCGGCCCTGGGCCTGCAGGCCGGCCGCAATACGCTGGGCCACCGCTTCATGAGCGAGGGCGATGTGGTCATCGCCCAGGCCGACGCCTACGAGCCCACCCTGGCGCAGGCGCGCGTCGTGGCTTCCTTCGAGAAGCGGCGCGCCGATATCGAAAAACAGCTGCAGGCCGAGGCCGGCAAGCTGTCGGCCACCCTGGGCGATGACCCGGAAGTCGCCGCGCTGCTGGACGAGGTCACGGCCCTGGTCGAGCATCCCACCGTCTACGTGGGCCAGTTCGAGGAGCAGTTCCTGCAAGTGCCGCAGGAATGCCTGATCCTCACCATGCGCCTGAACCAGAAGTATTTCCCGCTGTTCGACCCGGCCACCGGCAAGCTCACGCATCGCTTCCTGATCGTCAGCAATATGCAGGTCGCCAATCCGGTGAACATCGTCGAAGGCAACCAGCGGGTCGTGCGCCCGCGCCTGGCCGACGCGCAGTTCTTCTTCGAGACCGACCGCAAGGTGCCGCTGGCCGCCCGCGTCGAGCAGCTGGGCAGCATCGTGTACCACAACAAGCTGGGCACCCAGCTCGAGCGCGTGGACCGCGTGCGCGCCATCGCGCGCGGCGTGGCCGAGGCGCTGGGCGCCGATGTGTCGGCCGGCGACCGCGCGGCCCTGCTGGCCAAGGCCGACCTGGGCTCGAACATGGTGGGCGAATTCCCCGAGCTGCAAGGCATCATGGGCGCCTATTACGCGGCCGGCGACGGCGAACCGGCCGATGTGGTCGAGGCGCTGCGCACCCAGTACCGCAACCGCTGCGACAGCCCGGTCAGCGCCGAGACGCTGACCGCCGCCGTGCTGTTCCTGGCCGAGCGCGCCGAGACCCTGGTCGGCATCTGGGCCATCGGCCTGGCGCCCACCGGCGAACGCGATCCCTTCGGCCTGCGCCGCGCCGCCCTGGGCCTGATCAGCGCCTTCGAGCAGCTGGCCGCCGGCGGCTGGCTCAAGATCAGCGAGGACGGCCCGCTGTCCCTGACCGGCCTGCTGGGCCTGGCCGAGGCCAGCTTCCCGGCCGGCAAGGTGCCCGCCAGCACGCTGCCCGAGGTGCAGGCCTTCATCTATGAACGCTACCGCAACCAGCTGATCACCGAGCACGACCGCAATGCCGTCGAGGCCGTGATCGCCCTGACGCCGCCCCTGCACCAGGTGGCCGAGCGCGTGCGCGCCGTGACCGCCTTCGGCCAGATGCCCGAGGCCGCCAGCCTCGCGGCGGCCAACAAGCGCATCGGCAATCTGCTCAAAAAGGCCGAAGGCGACATCGGCGAGGTCGATGCCGCGCGCCTGGCCGATCCGGCCGAAAAAGCCCTGGCCGAAACCATCGCCCGGCTCGGGCCGCAAGCCGGCGCGCAGCTGGCCGCCGGCGACTTCGCGGCCAACCTGCGCACCCTGGCCCAGGCCCGCGAACCGGTCGATGCCTTCTTTGCGGACGTCATGGTGATGGCCGAGGACGCGGCGCTGCGCGCCAACCGCCTCGCCCTGCTCAAGCAATTGCACGGCCTGATGAACCAGGTCGCGGACATCTCCAGGCTGGCGCAGTGAAACTCATCATCCTGGATCGCGACGGGGTCATCAACCGCGACAGCGACGCCTTCGTCAAGACCCCTGACGAATGGATCCCGCTGCCAGGCAGCCTGGAGGCCATCGCGCGCCTGACGCAATCCGGCTGGACGGTGGTCGTGGCCACCAACCAGTCGGGGCTGGCGCGCGGCCTGTTCGACATGGATACGCTCAACGCCATCCATATCAAGATGCGCCGCGAGCTGGCCGCCCTGGGCGGCAGCATCGAAGCCATTTTCCTGTGCCCCCATGGGCCGGACGATGGCTGCGGCTGCCGCAAGCCCCTGCCGGGCATGATGCACGACATCGCCTTGCGCCTGGACGCCGACCTGGCCGGCGTGCCGGCCGTGGGCGATTCGCTGCGCGACCTGCAGGCCGCCGCGGCGGCCGGCTGCGCGCCCTGGCTGGTGCTCACGGGCAACGGCGAAAAGACCCGCGCCAAGGGCAATCTGCCCCCCGGCACGCGCGTCTGCGCCAACCTGGCCGAAGTGGCCGATATCCTTCTTCAGGACGAATAAGGCATGGCCTGGCTGCGCTCCTTTCTCTACATGGTCTTCCTGTCCATCACGGTCATCCCCTACGCCTTTGCCTGCATCCTGTGGGCGCCGCTGCCCCTGCGCCTGCGCTACAAGCTCACCGTGGGCTGGCCGCGCCTGGCCATCTGGGGCGCCAAGGTGTTCTGCGGCATCCGCTGGCAGGTCAAGGGCTGGGAAAACCTGCCCGACAAACCCGTGGTGCTGCTGTCCAAGCACCAATCGGCCTGGGAGACCCTGTTCTTTCCGGCGCACATGCCGCGCCCGGTCTGCTTCGTCTACAAAAAGTCGTTGCACTGGGTGCCTTTCTTCGGCTGGGGCCTGGCCCTGCTGCGCATGATCCCCATCGACCGCGCCAAGGGCCGCGACGCCTTCGAGCAAGTGGTGCGGGAAGGCGGCAAATGCCTGGACGACGGCCGCTGGCCCCTGCTGTTTCCGGAAGGCACGCGGGTGGCGCCGGGCCAGATGGGCCGCTTCAAGATGGGCGGCGCGCTGCTGGCCTCGCGCACCGGCGCGCCCGTGGTGCCCGTGGCCCTGAACGCCGGCGAATGCTGGCGCCGCAATGCCTTCGTCAAGCAGCCCGGCCTGGTGACCGTGTCCATCGGGCCCGCGATAGAATCGCAAGGACTCACCCCCGACGAACTCAACGCCAAGGTCCACGCATGGATCGACGCGGAAATGCGGACGCTCAATCCCGAAAGGTATGGCCAGCGCTGATCAGCTCGAATTCCTCTTCGATGCCAGCCCCTCCCAGGAGGCGCCGACCCGCGCGCCCCTGGCCACCATCCCCACGCCCTGCCCCGACCCGCTGCCAGCGGGCGGGCGCTGGCGCGAAGTGCAGACCGAGCAGCAGCGCATAGGCTTCGTGCTGCTGCGCTCGCGGCGCCGCAGCATAGGTTTTGTCGTGGCCGACGACGGGCTGCGGGTGACCGCGCCCAACTGGGTCACGCTGGGCCAGATCGACGAGGCCGTGCGCGAAAAAGCCCGCTGGATCCTCTCCAAGCTGCGCGACTGGCATTCCCGCCGCGAACAATTGGCGCTGACGCAGACACGCTGGCAGGCCGGCGGCGAGCTGCCCTATCTGGGGCGGCGCATCATCATCGGCCTGGCCGCCGACCGGCGCCAGGCCCATTTCGAGGGCGATATCGCCGCGCCGGCCGAGGGCGCCACGCTCTGGCTGCCCCTGCCCGCCGACGCGGAGGCCGGACGCATCCGCGACGCCGCCCAGGCCTGGCTGCAGCAGCGCGCCGGCGCGCTCTTCGGCGAGCGCCTGGCGCACTTCCTCGAACGCACGGGCCTGAAAATCCGGCGCTGGCGCCTGTCCTCGGCGGCCACGCGCTGGGGCTCCTGCACCAGCGACGGCAACATCATGCTGAACTGGCGCCTGATCCATTTCAGCCCCGACATCATCGATTACGTCATCGCCCATGAGCTCGCGCATCTGCGCGAGATGAACCACAGCCAGGATTTCTGGGCCGAGGTCGGCCACATCCTGCCCGGTTTCGAGGCCGCCAAGAAAGTCCTGCGGCGCCACGATCCGGCCATGCTGCCCAGGTTCTGACGCCATGGAACTGCGCCAACTGCGCTACTTCGTCAAGGTGGCCGAATGCGGCAGCCTGGGGCGCGCGGCGACCGAACTGGGCGTGGTCACATCGGCCCTGAGCCAGCAGATCAGCCGCCTGGAAAGCGAACTGAGCACGCGCCTGCTGACCCGGACCTCCACCGGCGTGGTGCCGACCGACGCCGGCCTGGCCTTCCTGCGCCAGGCGCAACTGTCCCTGCGGCACGCCGACGACGCCATGAAGGCCGCGCGTGAATCGCGCCTGAGCGGCCATGTCAGCATCGGGCTGGCGCAGACCACGGCCTCGGTGCTGGCCCTGCCTTTCATGCGCGCCATGCGCGAACGTTATCCGGACGTGCGCCTGCGGCTGGTCGAAAGCCTGTCGGGCCATCTGTCCACCATGCTCAATGCCCGCCAGCTGGACCTGGCCATCGTGTTCCACACCGAAACGGCGCGGCGCTGGAGCGTCATGCCGCTGCTCGATGAACGCCTGTTCCTGATCGCGCGCGAGGACATGCCCGGGCTGCCCCCGCCCGGCCCCGTGCGCCTGCGCGACCTGTCCGGCCTGCCGCTGCTGCTGCCCAGCGACAGCCACGGCCTGCGCGCCCTGGTCAACAATGGTTTCGCGCGCTTGAATGCCCGTCCCAACCTGGCCGCCGAGATCGACGGCCTGGACGTGCTGATGGAATTGGTCGAGGCGGGGCTGGGCGCCACCATCCAGCCCGGCGCGGCCACCGTGCGCCTGCGCGGCGCCGCCCTGGCCACGCGCCAGATCCGCGACCGCCAGCTGGCGCGCAGCAATCTGCTGGTCAGCCTGTCCGACGACGAACTGTCCCCGGCCGCCCTGGCGGTCAGGGTGCTGCTGGCCCAGACCGCCTCGGAGCTGGTCCGTGCCGGGGCCTGGCCGGGCGCGACCCTTCACAAATCGTGAAGAGGCATTGCCAGGGGCCTTCTGGCGGACGCTTGCGGAGATCCCTATAGTCGGCGCCATCGAATGATGGACGACGACATGATAGACGTACTCGTGATCGGCGGCGGCAACGCCGCCCTGTGCGCGGCCCTGATGGCCCGGGAGGCCGGCGCCAGCGTGCTGCTGCTGGAAGCCGCGCCGCGCGAATGGCGCGGCGGCAATTCCCAGCACACCCGCAACCTGCGCTGCATGCACGACGCCCCCCAGGACGTGCTGGTCGACGCCTACCCCGAAGAAGAATATTGGCAAGACCTGCTCAAGGTCACCGGCGGCATCACCGACGAGAAGCTGGCCCGCCTGGTCATCCGCGCCTCGTCCTCCTGTCGGGACTGGATGCGCGGCCACGGCGTGAACTTCCAGCCGCCGCTGTCCGGCGCGCTGCACGTGGCGCGCACCAATGCCTTCTTCATGGGCGGCGGCAAGGCCCTGGTCAACGCCTACTACCGCAGCGCCGAAGCCCTGGGCGTGCAGATCCGCTACAACGCGCCGGTCGACTCGCTGGAGCTGGCCGATGGCCATTTCGTCGCCGCGCGCATCGGCCAGGAGCGCATCGAGGCCCGCAGCTGCGTGCTGGCCGCCGGCGGCTTCGAGTCCAATCTCGAATGGATGCGCGAAGCCTGGGGCCAGAACGAACGCGGCGAATGGCCGGCCGACAACTTCCTGATCCGCGGCACGCGCTTTAACCAGGGCGTGCTGCTGAAGTTCATGATGCAAGCCGGCGCCGACATCATCGGCGACCCCTCGCAGTCCCATTGCGTGGCCATCGACGCGCGCGCCCCGCTCTACGACGGCGGGATCTGCACCCGTATCGATTGCGTGTCGCTGGGCGTGGTGGTCAACCGCGACGCCGAGCGCTTCTACGACGAGGGCGAAGACTTCTGGCCCAAGCGCTACGCCATCTGGGGCCGCCTGGTCGCCATGCAGCCCGGGCAGATCGCCTACTCCATCATCGACGCCAAGGCGGTGGGCCGCTTCATGCCGCCGGTCTTCCCGGGCGTGCGCGCCGACTCGCTGGCCGAGCTGGCCGCCAAGCTGGAGCTGGATCCGGCCCGTTTCGTGCAGACCATCGAAGACTACAACCGCGCCTGCCGCGTGGGCAGCTTCGACCACACCCAGCTGGATGATTGCCATACCGAAGGCCTGACGCCCGCCAAGACCCACTGGGCGCGTCCCATCGACACGGGGCCCTTCTATGGCTATGCGCTGCGTCCCGGCATCACTTTCACCTACCTGGGCCTGAAGGTCGACGAGACCGCCGCCGTGCGCTTTGGCGGCAAGCCCAGCGACAACCTTTTCGTGGCCGGCGAAATGATGGCCGGCAATGTGCTGGGCAAGGGCTATACGGCCGGCGTCGGCATGTCCATCGGCACGGCCTTCGGCCGCATCGCCGGCACCCGCGCGGCCGAAGCCGCGCGCGCCCAAGTCAAGAACGGAGCCCGACGTGAAGCAGCTTGAACAACTGGCCCGCCAGGCCGAACTGGCCGGCGCCGCCCCGTCGCGGGGCCAGCCCATGACATTCGTCGCCAATGCCAGCACGGCCGGCGCGCGGATGAGCGAAGACGAAAACGAAGTCGCGCGCATCATGCAGATCTGCAATGCCTGCCGCTATTGCGAAGGCTTCTGCGCGGTCTTCCCCGCCATGACCCGCCGCCTGGAGTTCGGCAAGGGCGACGTCAACTACCTGGCCAATCTTTGCCACAACTGCGGCGCCTGCCTGCACGCCTGCCAATACGCGCCGCCGCACGAATTCGGCGTCAACGTGCCGCAGGCCATGGCCCGGGTGCGCCTGCAGACCTATACCGACTATGCCTGGCCCCAGGCGCTGGGCAAACTCTACCAGCGCAACGGGCTGACCCTGTCGCTGGCCGTGGCCGCCACGCTGGCGCTGTTCCTGGCGCTGGTGGTCGGCATCAATGGCGGCTGGCTGCACACGCCCCTGGCCGGCAACTTCTACGCCATCTTTCCGCATAACACCCTGGCGCTGATGTTCGGCGCCGTGTTCGGCTTCGCCGTGCTCGCCCTGGCCCTGGGCGTGGCCCGCTTCTGGCGCGATGTCAGCCCCGGCGCGGCCAGCGGCCCGGCCGTGGCCGAGGCGGCGCACAATGCGCTGCGCCTCAAATACCTCGACGGCGGCCATGGCAAGGGCTGCAACGAAGCCGACGACGCCTTCACCCTGGCCCGCCGCCGCTTCCATCACTTCACCTTCTACGGCTTCATGCTGTGCTTCGCGGCCACCTCGGTGGCCACCCTCTATCACTATCTGCTGGACTGGCACGCCCCCTACCCCTTCTTCAGCTTGCCCGTGCTCCTGGGCACGGCGGGCGGCATCGGCCTGCTGATCGGCCCGGCCGGCCTGCTCTGGCTCAACCTCAAGCGCGATCCGCGCCAGGGCGACACCCGGCAACGGCCGATGGACCGCGGCTTCATCGCCCTGCTGTTCTTCACCAGCCTGACCGGCCTGCTGCTGCTCGCCCTGCGCGACACGGCCTGGATGGGCCTGCTGCTGGCCGTGCATCTGGGCGTGGTGATGGCGCTGTTCCTGACCCTGCCCTATGGCAAGTTCGCCCACGGCATCTTCCGCAGCGCCGCCCTGCTCAAGTCCGCCATAGAAAAACGCCAGCCCAACACCCTGGGACTGGGTTCGGACTGATCTTGGGCCCCGCCGCGGCCCAGGCCGCGGCGCCCGCTTTCCCATAAATAAATACCAGGAGACTTTTCCATGTCATTGCGCCCATTGCTCCAGGCGGCCTGTACCCTCATGCTGGCCACCGGCCTGGCCCAGGCCCAGACCTTTCCGGCACGCCCGATTTCGCTCATCGTGCCGCACTCAGCCGGCGGCACCTCCGACATTCTGGCGCGCACCGTGGCCGCCGAAGCAGGCAAGACGCTCAAACAGACCATCGTGGTGGAAAACAAGGGCGGCGCCAATGGCAGCATCGCCGCCAAGACCGTGGCCAGCGCCGCGCCCGACGGCTATACGCTGCTGCTGGCCACGGCCAGCACGCATGGCATCAACCCCTCCCTCTATCCCAAGATCAGCTACGACGCCGTCAAGGATTTCGCGCCCGTCACCCTGCTGGCCACCGTGCCCAATGTGCTGGTCGCGCGCAAAGATCTCGGCGTCGACAGCGTGGCCGCCCTGACCGCCCTGCTGCGCGCCCAGGGCGGCAGCCTCAATATGGCCTCGGCCGGGGCCGGCACGCCCGGCCACCTGGCGGGCGAGATGTACCGCAGCCAGGCCAAGCTGGAATTCACCCACGTGCCCTACAAGGGCGGCAGCCCGGCGCTGTCCGACCTGCTGGGCGGACAGGTGGACTTCATGTTCACCACCATCCCCGGCGCGCTGCCCCATATCAAGGCCGGCAGCCTCAAGGCCCTGGCCGTGACCTCGCCGGAACGCTCGTCCGCCCTGCCCCAGCTGCCGACCATGGCCGAATCCGGCCTGCCCGGTTTTTCCGCGCTCTCCTGGCACGGCATCGTCGCGCCGGCCGGCACGCCGCCGGCCGTCATCGCCACGCTGAACGACGCATTCAGCCGCGCCCTGCAATCGCCCGAAGTCAAGCAGCGCCTGGCCGAAGAGGGCGCGCGCGCGGCCCAGTTGAACGGCGAGGCCTTCGGCCGCTTCATCCAGACCGAAGTCTCGACCTGGGCCGTCGCCGTCCGCGATTCCGGCGCCTCGCTATAGCCCATCGCGCCGCTCCCCCCTTCGGGCGAAGGGGGGTTCTCCGCCCCACGGCGCCGCGGCCGTTTTGTTACGATGGTGGTCTGAACACCGCGTCCTGCTGCCCCCCGGACGCGGCGACAACATCATTGAGGACAGAGCAATGCGTCTTTTGCACACCATGCTGCGCGTCGGCAATCTCGAAAAATCGCTGGATTTCTACACCAACGTCCTGGGCATGCGCCTGCTGCGCCAGAAAGACTATCCGGACGGCCGATTCACGCTGGCCTTCGTCGGCTACCAGGACGAAGCCGACGGCGCCGTCATCGAGCTGACCCACAACTGGGACACCGAAAAATACGACCTGGGCACCGGCTATGGCCACATCGCCCTGGAAGTCGACAACGCCTACGAAGCCTGTGACAAGGTCAAGGCCAAGGGCGGCAAGGTCACGCGCGAGGCCGGTCCCATGAAGCATGGCACCACCGTCATCGCCTTCGTCGAGGATCCCGACGGCTACAAGATCGAATTCATCCAGAAGAAAGGCCGCGCGGACTGATACGCCATGATCCATCCCATCCTGAAAATGGGCGATCCGCGGCTACTGCGCGTGGCCGCGCCGGTCGAGGACTTCGGCAGCCCGGCCCTCAGGCAGCTGATCGAAGACATGTTCGAGACCATGATCCACGCCAACGGCGTGGGGCTGGCCGCGCCGCAGATCGGCGTGGACCTGCAGCTGGTGATCTTCGGTTTCGAGCGCAACCCCCGTTACCCGGACGCGCCGGCCGTGCCGCAGACCGTGCTGTGCAATCCGGTCATCACGCCGCTGTCGGACGAGATGGACGAGGGATGGGAAGGCTGCCTGTCGGTGCCCGGGCTGCGCGGCCTGGTGCCGCGCTACCGCCATATCCGCTACCAGGGCATGGATCCGGATGGCCGGCTGATCGACCGTGAAGCCAGCGATTTCCATGCGCGGGTGGTGCAGCACGAGTGCGACCACCTGATCGGCCGCCTCTACCCCTCGCGCATCCAGGACTTCTCCAAGTTCGGCTACACCGAGATCCTCTTTCCCGGGATGGACCCAAAGCAGGACGATTGAGCCTGCCCGGCGCTAGAGCGGACGGCGCGCCGGGCTTTCCGGCTCGCCGGTGAGCGTTTCGGGCGCGAAGTCGTCCACCGCGACGACCTCGGCCACGGCGGCCTCGGCGGCGAGCATCTGCTCGGCCACGGCATCGCTGATGGCGCCGCCCTTGTGGGCCTCGCGCCAATCCTTGACCCCTTCGCGCCGCAGCCGGTCCCGCAAGGGGCCCAATGCGCTGACGCGCGCGAAGGCATCCTCCAGCTTGCCGATGGCGTCGCCGCCCCCGCCGCGCTGCAGATCGGCCGTCAGGCGGTCGCGCGTGGCGGAGGGTTCAAGCAGGAGGTTGGCGCACTCGCGCATGAGCGCATCGCTGGGCCCGCGCGCCAGCCGCATGGGCAGGACGAGGACGCGCAAGGCCATGGCCAGCGCCCGGTTGGGCAGGTTGGAGAGGATCTGGTCCATGGCCTGCTCGATGCGCAGGCTGCCCTCCTCCATGCCCCAGGCCACCAATGGCAGGTCGGCATGGCAACGCCCTTCGTCTTCCCAGCGCTTGAGCAAGGCCGACAGGAGATAAAGTTCGGACAGGATGTCACCCAGGCGGGCGGACAACATCTCGCGCCGCTTGAGCGCGCCGCCCAGCAGCGCCATGGCGGCGTCGGCCAGCAGGGCAAAGCCCGCCGAATAGCGGCTCAGCCGGCGGTAATGGCGGCTGACCGCGCCGGCCGGCGGCGCCGGGGCGAACAGCCCGCCCGTCCAGGCGCGGCCCCAGGCGCGCAGGACCGTCATGCCGCTATGGCGCATGTGTTGCCAGAAGGCCTGCTCGAATTGCTCCTGCCCGAGCGCCTGGTCGGTTTCGCCCAGAGCCATGACCTCGCGCATCAGATAGGGATGGGCGCGGATGGCCCCCTGGCCGAAGACGATGAGGCAGCGGGTCAGGATATTGGCGCCCTCCACGGTGATCGCGATGGGCAGGGCGCGATACAGCGCCCCCAGATAATTGCGCGGCCCGTCGATGACGGCCTTGCCGCCATGCACGTCCATGGCGTCATTGACCGACAGGCGCAGCCGCTCGGTGGCGTGGTATTTCATGATGGCCGACACCACGGCCGGCTTATGGCCCTGGTTGAGCGCCGCGCAGGTCAGGCGGCGGGCCGCCTCGACCAGATAGGCATGGCCGGCCAGGCGGGCGAGTTTTTCCTGCACGCCCTCGAAACGGCCCACGGGGATGCCGAACTGGCGCCGCACGCGCGCATACATGCCGGTGGTGTGGGCGCTCATGACGGCGCCGGCGGCCGACAGCGATGGCAGCGAGATGCCCCGGCCCGCGGCCAGGGCGCTCATCAGCATCTGCCAGCCCTGGCCGGCCCGGGCCGGCCCGCCGATCAGGGCCTCGATGGGCACGAAGACGTCGCGGCCGTGGTTGGGGCCGTTCTGGAAGACCTGCATGGATGGCAGGTGGCGGCGGCCGATCTCCACGCCCGGCGCATCGGTGGGCACCAGGGCCACCGAAATCCCCACGTCCTCGGGACCGCCCAGCAGGCCCTCGGGGTCGCGCAACTTGAAGGCCAGGCCCAGCACGGTGGCCACCGGCCCCAGCGTGATATAGCGCTTGTGCCAGTTCAGGCGGATACCCAGCAGGTCCTGGCCCTCGATGACCTGGCGGCACACCACGCCGGTGTCGGTCATGGAAGCGGCATCGGATCCGGCCTCGGGGCTGGTGAGCCCGAAGCAGGGAATCTCGCGGCCATCGGCCAGGCGCGGCAGCCAGAACGCTCGCTGCTCGGGCGTGCCGAATTGCAGCAGCAGCTCGCCCGGGCCGAGCGAGTTGGGCACCATGATGGTGACGCCGGCCGTGATCGAATACGCCGACACCCGCCGCACGACCTCGGAATGCGCGTAGGGCGAAAAGCCCAGGCCGCCGTATTCCTTGGGGATGATCATGCCGAAGAAGCGTTCGCGCCGCATCAGGTCCCAGACCTCGGGCGGCAGGTCGCGGCGCTTCCATTCGATGTCCCATTCGTCCAGCAGCGCGCACAGGCGGGCCACCGGCCCTTCGATGAACAGGCGCTCTTCTTCGCTGAGCTGGGCCGCGGGCACGGCGAGCAGTTTGTTCCAATCGGGGTTGCCGGTGAAGAGATCGCCGTCCCACCAGACGTCGCCGGCCTCGATCGCCTCGCGTTCGGTGTCGGACAAGCCCGGCAAAGCGGCGCGCGCCCAGCGATAGGCGGGTTCGGCTATGCGCTTGCGGCGCCAGTCCGCGAAGCGGGATCTCATACTCATGGCTGACCTCTGCGGGGCATCGTTGTGTAACCAAGTTACCAGTTTGGGACGCCCGGCACAAACCAGGGCGGGACCTGTCTGCGACAATAGCGCCACCCCTGCCTCCCCTGGTGAGCGATGCTGAACAAACTCTGGCTGGCTTTCTTTCTGGTTGCCGCCGGCGCCGGCCTGGTGCGCTGGATCGGCCTCGGCGATGCCGAGGTATTCCGCGCCATTGTCGCCAGCCTCTTCGACATGGCGCGCATCTCTGTCGAGGTCATGGTGCTGCTGTTCGGCACGCTGACGCTGTGGCTGGGCTTTCTGCGCATCGCCGAAGCCGCCGGCCTGGTGAACGCCCTGGCGCGCCTGCTGGGGCCGCTGTTTGCCCGTCTGATGCCCGGCGTGCCGCGCAACCACCCCGCCATCGGTCTGATCACGCTGAACTTCGCGGCCAATGGCCTGGGCCTGGACAATGCCGCCACGCCCATCGGCCTGCGCGCCATGCGCGAACTGCAGTCGCTCAATCCCCAGCCCGACACGGCCAGCAATGCGCAGATTCTCTTCCTGGTGCTCAACGCCTCTTCATTGACGCTGCTGCCGGTCACGCTCTTCATGTTCCGCGCCCAACAGGGCGCGTCCGACCCGACACTGGTCTTCCTGCCCATCCTGCTGGCCACCAGCGCCTCCACCCTGGCGGGCCTGCTGGCCGTGGCGGTCTGCCAGCGCCTCAGGCTCTGGGACCCGGTCGTGCTCGCCTGGCTGGGCGGCGCGGCCCTGCTGCTGGGCGGTTTCATGGCGCTGCTGGCCGGCATGTCGGCCAGCGCCATCGCGGCGCTGTCCTCGCTGATGGGCAATCTGACGCTGTTCGCCGTGCTGCTGGCCTTCCTGGTGGTCGGGGCCTGCAAAAAGGTGCCGGTCTACGAGACCTTCATCGCCGGCGCCAAGGAGGGTTTCGGCATCGCCCGCGATCTGCTGCCCTACCTGGTCGCCATGCTGTGCGCCGTGGGCGTGCTGCGCGCCTCGGGCGCGCTGGACTTCCTGCTCGACGGCATCCGCTGGCTGGCCGCCGCGGCGGGCTGGGACACGCGCTTCGTCGACGCCCTGCCCACGGCCCTGGTCAAGCCGTTCTCCGGCAGCGCGGCGCGCGCCATGATGCTGGAAACCATGACGCATTTCGGCGTGGACAGTTTCCCGGCGCTGCTGGCCGCCGTCATGCAGGGCAGCACCGAAACCACCTTCTATGTGCTGGCCGTGTATTTCGGGTCGGTCGGCATTGTGCGGGCGCGCCACGCCGTGGGCTGCGCGCTCATCGCCGACCTGGCCGGGGTGCTGGCCTCGATCGGCGTGTGCTACTGGTTCTTCGGCTGAATCACTCCACGCGCAGGATCTTCATGCCGTTGGTGCCGCCGCTGTCGCGATAGAAATCCCCCTTGGTCAGGATGATCCAATCGCCGGCCGCCACCCGGCCGCGTTTTTTCAACTCGTCGATGGCCGCGTCGCTCAGGGCCGCCGGATCATGGTCGGCCGGCGCGAAGGGCACGGTATACACGCCGCGGAACAGCACGGCGCGGTTCTGCGTCAGCGGGTGCGGGCTATAGCAATAGATGGGCACCCCCGAACGGATGCGCGACATGATGAGCGGCGTATGGCCGCTCTCGGTCAGGGCGATGATGGCCTTCACGCCAGGGAAATGATTGGCGGCGTACATGGCCGCCAGCGCGATGGTCTCGTCGCAGCGCGTGAACGTCTCGCCCAGCCGGTGATGCGAATGGGTCGTGGTCGGATGCTTTTCGGCGCCCAGGCAGACGCGGGCCATGGCTTGCACCGCCTGCACCGGATACTGGCCCGAGGCGCTTTCGGCCGACAGCATCACGGCATCCGTGTAGTCCAGCACCGCATTGGCCACATCGGAGACCTCGGCGCGCGTGGGCATGGGGCTGGATATCATGGATTCCATCATCTGCGTGGCGGTGATCACCACCTTGTTTTGCGTGCGGGCATGCTGGATGATGCGCTTCTGGATGCCCACCAGTTCGGCGTCTCCCACTTCGACGCCCAGGTCGCCGCGCGCCACCATCACGCCGTCGCTGGCGCGGATAAGCGAATCCAGCGCCTCATCATCGGCTACCGCCTCGGCGCGTTCGATCTTGGCGATGATCCAGGCTTCGCTGCCGGCGGCGCGCACCAGGGCGCGCGCCTCGTCGATGTCACGGCCATAGCGCGGAAAAGACACCGCCACATAATCCAGCGCCAGCTCGGCGGCCAGGCGAATGTCCTCGCGGTCCTTGTCGGTCAGGCTGGGCGCCGAAATGCCGCCGCCGCGCCGGTTGATGCCCTTGTTGTTCGACAGCGCGCCGCCCACGACCACCGTGGTATGCACTTCGTCGCCCTCGACCCGCTCGACCTGCAGCACGATGCGGCCGTCATCGAGCAGCAGCTCGTCGCCGGGGCGGCAGTCATGGACCAGCTCGGGGAAATCGATGCCCACGATGGAGGCATTGCCCGCGTCCTTGGGATAGCTGCGCGACAGCGTGAACGCCTGTCCCGCCAGCAGCGTGACCTGCTTGTCGGCAAAGCGCGCGATGCGGATCTTCGGCCCCTGCAGATCGCCCATGATGGCGACGAAACGGCCGCGTTCGGCGGCCAGCCGGCGTATGGTGCGGGCGCGCTCGCGGTGGTCGTCGGCGCTGCCATGAGAGAAGTTCAGGCGGGCGACATCCATTCCCGCATCGATCAGGGCGCCTATCATCTGCGGCGAAGAGCTGGCAGGGCCCAGGGTGGCGACAATTTTGGTGCGGCGCAATACAGGCATGAATACTCTCAAGGAAGAATCCACAGGAAGCCCTATGGTACGCCGCCCGGGCCCGCGCGGGTATCATGGCCGCTTGCCGCGACACAGGAGCCCCGCGCCGTGAAGATCGTCATCGCCCCGGATTCGTTCAAGGAAAGCCTCGACGCCGCCGCCGCGGCGCGCGCCATCGAGCGCGGCGTCAAGCTGGCCTGCCCCGGCGCGCACACGGTGCGGGTGCCGATGGCCGATGGCGGCGAAGGCACGGTCGACGCCGTCCTGGCCGCCACCGGCGGCCAGGCCCGACTGGCCCGCGTGCGCGACGCCCTGGGACGCCCCGTGCAAGCGCGCTGGGGCTGGCTGGACCATGCGACGGCGGTCATCGAAATGGCCTCGGCCGCCGGCCTGGAGGGCATTGCCCCGGCCGAGCGCGACGCGCTGGCCGCCGACACGCACGGGGTGGGCGAACTCATCCTGGCCGCGCTGGACAGCGGCGCGCGCAAGCTCATCCTCGGCCTGGGCGGATCGGCGACCACCGACGGCGGCAGCGGCATGCTGCGCGCGCTGGGCGCGCGCTTCCTGGATGCGGCGGACCAGCCGCTCGCGCCAGGCGGCGGCGCCTTGCGGGCCCTGGCGCGCATCGACCTCGATGGCCTGGATCCACGGCTGGCCGGGCTGGAGGTCGAGGTGGCCTGCGACGTCGACAATCCGCTATGCGGCCCGCAGGGCGCGGCCCATGTCTTCGGGCCGCAAAAGGGCGCCAACCCGGCGCAGGTCGAGCAGCTGGATGCCGCGCTGTCGCGGCTGGCCGATGTCGCGCACCGCGTGCTGGGCCAGGACCATCGCAACGCGGCCGGCGCCGGCGCGGCCGGCGGCCTGGGTTTCGCGGCCCATGCCTTCCTGCGCGGCCGTTTCCGGCCGGGCGTGGCCCTGGTGGCGGAACTGGGCGGCCTGGCGCAAGCCCTGCAGGGCGCCACGCTGGTCTTCACCGGCGAAGGCCGCATGGACGCCCAGACGCTGCGCGGCAAGACGCCGGCTGGCGTGGCCCGGCTGGCGCGCGAAGCCGGCGTGCCCGTCGTGGCGCTGGCCGGATCCCTGGGCGAGGGCTATGAGGCCCTGCACGCCGCCGGCATCACCGCGGCCTTCAGCCTCGTGCCAGGCCCGCACAGCCTGGACCAGGCGCTCGCGCATGCCGACGACTACCTCGCCGCCCGCGCGCGCGACATCATGCAGCTCTGGATGGCCGCGGCGCGGCGCCGGCTTTGACCTCTTCCCCTTGCAAAGGAGCCCTGATGAGCACGCTGCCCTCGACCACGCTGGCGGTCGACCCCGATTGGATCGACGCCTATGGGCATATGAACGCGGCGCATTATGTCGGCGTGTTCGACCGCGTGGGATTTGAGCTGCTGCGGCAGGTCGGCGTCGGCCTGGACTATACCGAAGCCACCGGCTGCGGCATCTATACGATGAATATCCAGGTCGCCTATATGCGCGAAGTGCTGGCCGGCGACCCGCTCATGCTCAGGTTGCGCCTGCTGGCCTGCGATGACAAGCGGCTGCTGTGCCTGATGGAGCTCTGGCAGACGCGGCAGAACTATCTGGCCGCCACGATGGAGCAGCTGTCGCTGCACGTGGACCTGCGCCATCGCCGCGCCACGCCCTTCCCGGCCGAGCTGGCCGAACAGCTGGCCCGGATCACGCAAACGCACGCGGAACACGCCCTGCCGATCGGCTACCGGCGCATCCTGCCGCTCAAGCCGCCCAGCGCCGCCCCTGGCCCCTAGGCCTTGACGGCTCCCGCGGCCACCAAGGCATCGGTCAGGCGGATGAACTGCGCCACGCCGATTTCCTCGGCGCGGGCGGTGGGGGGCACGCCCACCTCTTCCCAGGGCACCTGGGCGGCCCAGTCGCCCAGGCCACGGCGCAGCATCTTTCGCCGCTGCGAGAAAGCCCGCGCCACGACGGCCTCGAAGGCCGCGGCGCTGACGGGACGCGGGCGGCTCTCGCCCAAGGGGACCATGCGCACCACGGCCGAGACCACGCGCGGCGGCGGATCAAAGGCCTCGGGCGGCACGTCAAAAAGCTTTTCCATGCGGTAGCGCGACTGCAGCATGACCGACAGGCGGCCATAGTCGGCCGAGCCGGGCTCGGCCACCATGCGGTCGATGACCTCGCGCTGCAGCATGAAATGCTGGTCGCGCACCAGGTCGGCCGCCCCCATCAGGTGAAACAGCAGCGGACTGGAGATGTTGTAGGGCAGGTTTCCCACCACCCGCATGCCCGCGCCGAACTGGCCGAAGTCGACCGTCAGCGCGTCGGCCTCGACCACCGACAGGCGCTCGGGCGGATACTTCTTGCGCAGGCGGGCCGCCAGGTCGCGGTCGATCTCGACCACGGACAGCTTGTCCAGCCGCTCCAGCAACGGAGCCGTCAGGGCCGACAGGCCGGGGCCGATCTCGACCATGGCGTCGCCGCGCGCCGGCGCGATGGCCCGCACGATGGACTCGACCACGCTCTCGTCGGTGAGAAAGTGTTGGCCAAAGCGCTTGCGCGCCTGGTGTTGCGACATGAATGCTTCCGTGTTCAGCGGTTGTTCTGCTCGATGCGGTCTTGCTTTTCCAGGCGATTGTCGATGAAGGCTTGCCCGCGCAGCTGCTCCATCCAATCCTCGAACGCAGGGCCGGCGCGGCGCTCGAACAGCGCCTGGCGGGCCTGCATGCGCTGGACCTCGTCGGTGACGTCCTTCTCGCGGCGCTCCAGCACCTGGACCAGGTGCCAGCCGAAGGGCGATTCGACGGGCGGGCTGACTTCGCCGGGCTTAAGCGCGTTCATGGCGGCCTCGAAGGACGGCACCATCTCGCCCGGATTGACCCAGCCGAGGTCGCCGCCCTGCGGCGCGGTGGCATCCTGCGAATATTGGCGCGCCATGTCCTCGAACTTGGCGCCGCCCGAGAGCAGGCGCTGGCGCACTTGCTCAAGGCGCTGGCGGGCCTGCTCGTCGCTCATGACGGTGGAGGTCTTGATAAGGATGTGGCGCGCATGGGTCTGCGTGACCTGGACCGGGCCTTGCTGCGCGCGCGGGCCGCCCGCCTGCGGCGCCTGGGCGGGAGCCGGCGCGGGCGCCGGACGCTGCTGGGCGCGCGCCGGCGCGCGCCCATCGCTGCGCTGCAGGACCTTCAGGATGTGGAAACCATTGCCCGACTGCACGATGGCGCTGACCTGTCCGGCCGCCACGCCGCTGATGGCCTTGACGAAAAGATCGGGCCAGCCATCCAGCGGCCGGGCGCCCATGACGCCGCCCTGCAGCGCCTCGGGGCCGTCGGAGGCGGCGGCCGCCACGCTGGCGAAATCGTCGCCGCGCTTCAGGCGCGCCAGGACGTCCTCGGCCTTTTTGCGCAGGCTGGCGACCGCCTCGGGCGAGGCGCCCTCGGGCACGCGCACCAGGATCTGGGCCAGGGCGACCTGGACCGGGCCCGTGGCCTGCGGCGCGGGCGGCTGCTGGGGCTCGGGTTCGGGCGCGCGTCCCTGCATGGCGGGCGCGCCTTGCAGCGCCGGATTGCGCGCCTGGTCCTTCAGGTAGGCGTCGACCTCGGCGTCGGTGATGATGATGTGATTGTCGACGGTGCGCTGACGCAGCCTGTCGGTGCGGATTTCATCGCGCAGCGACCGACGGTATTCCTCCCAGCTCACGCCGCTCTTCTCGACTTCGGCGCGCAGTTGCTGGGGGGTGATCTTGTTGCGCGAGGCCACCATATTGATGGCCTGGTTGACCTGGTTGTCGTCGATGCGGATGCCGAGGCGGTCGGCCTCCTGGCGCTCCAGGCGCTCGAAGATCAGCCGTTGCAGCACCTGCTTCTGCAGCGTTTTATCGTCCGGCAGCTGGATGCCGCGGCGCTGCAGGTCCACCTTGGCGCGCGCCGTGCCTTCACGCACCTCGCGCATGGTGATGACATCCTTGTTGACGACGGCGGCGATGCCATCGACAAACTGCTCCGAGGAGGCCGGCGCCTTGGCCGCGGCCGGCTTGCCGGCGGCCGGCTTGTCGGCGGCATGGGCCAGGGGCAGGGCCAGGCCCAGGGCCAACGCCAGAAGGCTGCCGCGGAAACGGCGCGACGAGTGCAACCTACGCATCATTCATACCTTTCAAATGTCGTGCCTGCCGAGGCAGGCTGCGAAACCGGCTGATAGCCCGGAATGCTCTTGTCGAGCAGCTTGAGGGGATCGGTACCCAAAGCGCCCAGCCCGGTCAGTTCGAGCTGGAAGAAAACCGCCGTATTGGTGTCGTTGGCCGCCACGGCATAACGCTGGAAGACAACCCGGCCAGTCCAGCAGCAATCGCCCTTGTACTCCAGGCCGGCGATGGCCTGGGTCACGCGCGGAGCGTTCGAGTCGCCGCCCGTGTAGCCGGGATCGGAGTGGAAAGCGTAGTCGATGCGGCCCACGCCGTACCAGCGATTGCTGAACGGCCATTGCAGCGCCAGCGTGACCTGGTTCTGGCCGCGCGGCGCATAGGCAATATTGTTGACCGGATCGCGCTGATAGCGGTAGGCCACCGCCACCGTGGTCTGGCGCTGCGGCGACCAGCGCGCGCTCACCAGGCCCCGCGACCAGTTGTTGTCGTAAGGGTTGTACTGGGCGGCGATGTCGGTGCTCAGGGTGTCGGTCAGGGCGGCGCTGGCGCCCACCAGGAAGTCCGAACGCACGTTCTCGCGCGGCGTCTCGCCCGGCAGGGTGACGCGCTGGTCTTCGAAGTACAGGCGCTGGGCCACGGACAGGGCCGCGCGCTGGAAGCCGGTATTGGCGTCCAGCCAGCGCGTGGTGAGCGCGGCGGTCAGCTGGTTGGCATTGGCGATGCGGTCCCAGCCGCCGGTGTAGATATTTTCCTGGAAGGCCTGTTCGAAACTGAAGTCGGCCAGGCTGGTGTCATAGACCGGCAGCGTATCCTGTTTGCGGTAGGGCACTCGCAGATAGTACAGGCGCGGCTCCAGGGTCTGCGTGGACTCCTTGCCGAACAACGTCGTGGGCCGCTCGAAGGTCATGCCGGCGTCCAGCGAGAAGATGGGCACGGTGCGCGAGTCGGTGCCGCGATAGGGCGCGGTGCTGCCGAGCTGGTTCCAGTCGGTGTTATACCAAGAGGTGCTGTACTGAGTGTAGTTCAGGCCGGCCTTGGGCGTGATGTACCAGCCGGCGCGCACGATGGGGAAGGCGATCGTGGGATAGGCCTGCAGGCGGTCGCCTTCCGGGCCGACACGGTTGCCCTGAAAGAGCGGCCGGCGAAAGCGCACGGCCGTCGAATCCATGCGCACATCGAAGCCGTTCCAGTCGTAGCGGGCGCCCTGCAGGAAAATTTCCGGCTCTTTGTCGTAAGGCGGCACGATGGGCGCATCGGGATCCTGCAGCGTGCGGTATTTGTAGACCTGCACATAGGTCTGCCAATAGTTGGACGACCAGCCCACCCGGCCCTGGCGCGGCAGATAGGTGGTCGAGGCCGTGTTCAGGCCCAGTGTCGTCATGTCGCGATAATAGTTATCGTCGGACACGCCATTGATATCCCAATCGGCATAGAACCCCCCGCCGAAGTACTGCCTGTGCGTCAGGCGGTACATATAGCGGTCGAAGCCGGCATCGCGGTCGCTGGGCAGGTAGGTGCCCGACACCGAGCCCACATGGGTCTCGCCCAGGTAGCGGAACTCCCCGCCGAGCTGCAGGCCGCGCTTGCCCATATAGCGCGTGATCAGGGTGGCGTCATAGTTGGGCGCCAGGTTGAAGTAATACGGCACCGAGATATCCAGGCCGGTCTTGCTCGACGAACCGTAGGTCGGCAGCAGGAAACCCGACTTGCGTTCCTTGCGGATCGGGAAGGTCAGGTAGGGCGAGGCCAGGATGGGCACGTCCTTGAAGTACAGCACCCCGCTGCGGGCCACGCCCTCGTTCTCGTCGAAATCCAGGTCGACCGAATTCGCCTTGATGTACCAGGAGGGCTTCTCGCAAGGGCAGCCGCTATAGGTGACTTGCGTCAGGCGCATCTGCGAGCGGCTGAAGATGTCGGCATGGTCGGCACGCGCCGTCCCGCCGCTGGCGCCGATCCAGAAATTGGGCTTGTCGATCTCGCCGCTGTAGGTGTTCATGTTGAGCCGGGCCGAGGGGCCGGTCACCAGCGTGGCATCGCGCATGATGCGCGCATTGCCCTTGACGTCCACGTCTCCCGTCTCATTGCTGTAATGGATGCTGTCGCCCTTGACCACTCCATCGACACGCCGCACCTGGGCATTGCCCTTGAGCAGGATTTCCGAGGAGGGATCGCCGGAAATATCGTCGGCCTCCATATAGGCCGGGATCTGCTCATCGGGGAAGTGGCGCACCCGCAGGCCCGGCGAAGTACGCAGGCCGGGCATTTCCAGGGCGGAGGCGGCGGTGCTGCTCGCGGGCTTGCCGCCCTTCTGGGCAGGGGCGACATCCTGGCTGCCCTGAGCCTGAGCGGCCCCGGCGACGCTGAGAGCGGAGAGGATCAACCACCTGATCATATGCACGAGTAAAAACCAACCTGTGTCTGTGAGGGCCTGCCAGCCTCGGACGGACGCTGGATCGACCCGGTATTATAGAGAAGCCTCGCCGCCCCGGTTTCCGGGATCGCCCGAGGTTGGGCGCCCCGGCCCGGGTGCCGCCCGTTCCCCAAAGAGCACTTCCGCGAGACTGGCCGCCTTGAACTCCCACCAGACTGATCCCCGCCTGGCATCCCTGCACGCCTGGCTTGCCACCCTGCCCGCCGAGCTGGGCCTGCAACCCGCCACCCTGGCGCCGGTTTCCGGCGATGCCAGCTTCCGCCGCTACTTCCGGCTTCAGGCCGCCGGCCGCAGCCTGATCCTGATGGACGCGCCGGCGCCTCACGAGGACATCCGGCCGTTTGTCCATGTGGACGGCCTGCTGGCGGCGGCCGGCGTCAACGTGCCGGCCATCGTAGCGCAGGATGCCGCCCAGGGCCTGCTTCTGCTCAGCGACCTGGGCGAAAAAAACTATACCCAGCGTATCCGCGAGGGCCTGGACGACGCGACGCTGCAAACCCTGTACCGCGACGCCCTGGCCGCCCTGGTGCGCCTGCAGACGGCGGCCACCACCGGGCTGGCCGCCTATGACACCCCGCGCCTGCGCGCCGAGCTGGACCTGTTCCCCGAGTGGTATGTGGGCGTGCACCACCAGGCCAGGTTGGACGAACAGACGGCCAACGCCCTGGAGCGCATCTTCGCCCTGCTGGCCTCCAGCAACGGCAGCCAGCCGGCGGTCTTCGTGCACCGCGACTACCATTCGCCCAATCTCATGGTCTGCGAGGATCCCCGCCATGGCCCCAACCCCGGGGTGATCGACTTCCAGGACGCGCTGGCCGGTCCCATCACCTATGACCTGGCCTCCCTGGTCACGGACGCGCGCACCACCTGGGAAGAACCCCAGCAGCTGGACTGGGCCATCCGCTATTGGGAAATGGCCCGGCAGGCCGGCCTGCCGGTCGAGACGGATTTCGCCGAATTCCACCGCGCCTACGAATGGATGGGCCTGCAGCGCAATCTGCGCATCCTGGGCGTGTTCGCCCGCCTGAACCACCGCGACGGCAAGGCCGGCTACCTGGAGCACATGCCGCGCGTCAACGGCTATGTGCGCCAGGTGGCCCAGCGCTACGGCGTCTTCAGCCCGCTGCTGCGCCTGCTCGACAAGCTGGACGACCGCGAGGTCAAGGTGGGGTATACCTTCTGATGCGCGCCATGATCCTGGCCGCCGGGCGCGGCGAACGCATGCGCCCGCTCACGGACCACACCCCCAAGCCGCTGCTGCCCGTGGCGGGCAAGCCCCTCATCGTCTGGCACCTGGAGCGGCTGGCCGCGGCCGGCTTCACCGACGTCGTCATCAACCACGCCTGGCTGGGCAGCCAGATCGAGGCCGCGCTGGGCGACGGCCGCGCCTTCGGCCTGTCCCTGCGCTACTCGCCCGAAGCCCCGGCGCTGGAGACCGCGGGCGGCATCGCCCGGGCCCTGCCGCTGCTGGGCGAGCAGCCCTTTCTGGTCATCAATGGCGATATCTGGTGCGACTGGGATCCGGGCCTGGCCCGCGCCAACGCCGCCGGCCTGCCGGCCGCGGGGGCCTGGCTGCTGCTGGTGGACAATCCTCCCCAGCATCCGGCGGGCGATTTCCTGCTCGACGCCCAGGGGCAGGTCAGCAGCGGCGAAGGGCCGCGTTTGACGTTCTCGGGCATCGGCATCTACGATCCCGCCCTGTTCAAGGGCGTGGCGCGCGATGCGCCGGCCCCGCTGGCGCCGCTCTTGCGCGCCGCCATGGCGCAGGGCCGGGTCCGAGGCCAGCACTACCGTGGGCGCTGGACCGACGTCGGCACGCCCGCGCGCCTGGCCGACCTCGACCAGGCGCTCCAAGAGACGTAGCCGCCCCTTATTTCATGGTATCAACGGAGGAAACCAGAGTTGTCCGGGCCGCATCCAGGCGCGCACTCGCGGTATCCTTTCTCGTTTTGACTGGCGGGCGCCTGGCGCCACGCATTACACCCGCTATAGGAATTTTGCTCGCATGGGGATGTTCGGACGGTCGCAAAAACCGGTATTCAGGCCTTCGCTCTACCAACCCGGAAAACGCTCGCGCCGCCTGCCGCGCTGGCTGGTATTACTGCTCATCGGCATCGGCCTGGGCGCGGGCGGGGTGCTCTTCCTGCAGGCCAACTACGGGCCGCAGCGCCTGACCGTCGAGCAGTCCGAACAGCTGCACACCGAACTGAGCGCCGCCAACGTGGAGCGCCAGCGCCTGCAAAGCCAGCTCGACGAGGCCATCACCCAGCGTGACAACAACAAGTCCACGCATGAACAGCTGACCGCCGACCTGGCCCAGGCCCGCAGCCGCATTCAAGCCTTCAACCAGGAGCTGGCGCTGTTCCAGGATGCCGTGCCGCCCGATCCGCGCGGCGGCGACATCGGCGTGCGCTCGGCGCGTTTCAAGCGCGAGACCGGCGCGCTGGACTACCAGATCCTGATCATGCGCGACAACGACACCGGCACGCCCTTCCAGGGCAGCATCGAGCTGCTCATCGAGGGCAATTATCCCAACGGGCGCCGCGACCGCATCACTCCCGATGCGATTCCGCTTTCGCTGGCCCGCTATGATCATGCCGTGGGCAAGCTCGCCACCCCCGACGGCTTCGTTCCGCGCTCGGTCACCATCCGCGTACTGGATGGCCAGCAGCGCCAGCACGCCATGCGCATCTATTACGTGCGCGAAAGCGGGCGCGCCAACTAAAGACGCTCAAGCCGGGATGGCCAGGCTGGCCGCCCCGGCCTGCGCCGCCGCCTCGTCCATGAACTGCGCCATGCGCACGTCGAGTTCGGTCACGCCGCCGGCGTCATGGGTGGTCAGGACGACATCCACCCGGTTGTAGACGTTGCTCCATTCAGGGTGGTGGTCGATTTTCTCGGCGAACATCGCCACCCGGCTCATGAAGCCGAACGCCGCATTGAAATGATCGAAACGGTAGCGCTTTTGCAGCGCCTGCCGCGTCGGATGCGCCTGCCAGCCGGGCAGCGCCGCGCGCGCGATGGACAGCTCCATGCGCAGATATCGTTGAGTCATGCCCTGCCCTCCTGGCGGGGTCTGCTTCCGGGCGAGCAGACCCCATGCCCCATGCTACTGCTTCACGGCATAGAGGTATACCTCGACGCGGCGGTTGGCCGCGCGTCCTTCGGAGGTGTTGTTATCGCCGATCGGGTCGGTCGCCGCCCGGCCTTCGACCATGATGCGCGAAGCCGCCACGCCCTGCCGGCCCAGATAGGTCGCCACGGCCTGGGCGCGATCCTGCGAGAGCTTCTGGTTGGTGGCCACCGAGCCGGTATTGTCGGTATGGCCTACCGCCTTCACGCGCAGCTCGGGATGCTGCTGCAGCGATCGCGCCACGCTGTCGAGCACGGGCAGCAAGGCCGGCTTGAGCGTCGCGCGCCCGGTGTCGAACGACACATTGCCCGGGATATTCACCTTCAGTGAGCCATCGGGCATTTCGACCACGTCCACGCCCAGCGACGACGCGCCGGATTGCTGGACATCTTCCTTGACCGTCTTCCAGTTGTAGCCGATCAGACCGCCCGCCACCGCGCCGATGCCCGCGCCAATGGCCGCGCCCTTGCCGTGGCCGATCAGGGCCCCGACGCCCGCGCCCACGGCGGCGCCGGCGCCCGTGCCCACCGCCGTATTCGTTTGCTGTTGCGTGGCACAGCCCGCCAACAACAGGGATCCCACCACTCCGACGACCGCAACGCGCTTGCTGATTCTTTCTGCTCGCATGACGACCTCCACAACGGGAAATCCGGCATATGCCGGCAACCCATGCTAACAATCCGTCGCCGGCGTACGGCAACAATTTGTAGCCGCGCGGCCGGGAATTGCGTATAAAGCGCTCCAGTACCGGCTCCTTCCCTACGCCATGCACACGGCTCGTCGACTCGCGCTTTGCCTCCTGGCCGCCCTCGCCCTGGCCCTGCCGGCCGCCGCCCATCCCGGCAATATCGCCTACGGCGCCCCCGTGAACCAATGCCTGGTCAGCGAAGCGGGGGGCCAGACCGGGCGGCAATTGCGCAATCTCTGCAATTTCCGCGTCAACATCACGTTTTGCCAGGTCAGGCGCGACGGCGATGACTGCGCCGCGGGCCGCATCGGCGCCACGGCCATGGCCGGCCGCAGCAGCCGCTCCCTGCTGGAAGACGTCATCGACACGCATTTTGTCGTCTGCCGCGATCCCTTCCGCCTGCCAGCCGCCGCGGCCGCCTGGCGAGACGGGCGGGTGGTCGGGCGCTGCCAGGCCACGCGGGCGGCCGCGCAGGCTGCCAAGCGGCACTAGGCGCGGCCCCCGGGTGTAAGATCGGCAACCAAGGCGTTGCCCGCCGGCGACGCACAGACCGGAGCACTTCCTTGAAATACCGCAAGCTTGGCCGCACCGATCTCTCGGTCAGCCTCATCGGCCTGGGCACCATGACCTGGGGCCAGCAGAACACCGAGGCCGAGGCTCACCAGCAGCTGGACTACGCGCTGGAGCGCGGCGTCAACCTGGTGGACACGGCCGAAATGTATCCCGTCCCGCCCAAGGCCGAGACGCAGGGCCGCACGGAAAGCTATATCGGCAGCTGGCTGGCCAAGACCGGCCGCCGCCAGGACATCGTGCTGGCCAGCAAGGTGGCCGGCCCGGTGCGGGACGCCAAGCGCCCCAGCCACATCCGCGACGGCAAGACCTACCTGGATCGCAAGAACCTGACCGAGGCCCTGGACGCCAGCCTCAAGCGGCTGCGGACCGACTACCTGGATCTCTACCAGCTGCACTGGCCCGACCGCACCACCATGACCTTCGGCCGGCCCAACTATCCCTGGGTCGAGGATGCGCATACCGTGCCCATCGGCGAAACCCTGGAAGTGCTGCAGGACTTCGTGCGCGCCGGCAAGGTGCGCCATATCGGCGTGTCCAACGAAACGCCGTGGGGCGTGGCGCAGTTCATCAAGCTGGCCGAAACGCGCGGCCTGCCGCGCCTGGCGTCCATCCAGAACCCCTACAGCCTGCTCAACCGCCACTATGAGCTCGGCCTGTCGGAATTCAGCCGCTTCGAAGACGTGGGCCTGCTGGCCTATTCGCCGCTGGCCATGGGCATGTTGAGCGGCAAATACCTCGATGGCGCGCGCCCCGCCGGCGCCCGCCTGACGCTGTTCGAACGCTTCACCCGCTACAGCAATCCCCAGGCCGAAGCCGCCACCGCGGCGTACTGCGCGCTCGCCCGCGAGCATGGCCTGACGCCGACGCAGCTGGCCCTGGGCTGGGTCAACGCCCAGCCCTTCGTGACCAGCAACCTGATCGGCGCCACCACGCTGGAGCAGCTGAAGGAAAACATCGACAGCGTGGACGTCACGCTCTCCAAAGAGATCGTCGACGCGGTCAACGCCATCCAGGCGCGCTGGCCGAATCCGGCTCCCTGAGCGCCGCGAAAGCCGATGGCTCAGGCCTTGCTGGCGGCGATCACGAACAGGCGCGGAAAAGGCAGCAGCACCGTGCCATCGGGTAAAGCCGGATAGGCCTGGGCGACCGCCGCCTCATAACGGGCCAGAAAAGCCGCCTTGCCGTCCTCGTCGAGCAGGTTCAGATAGGGCAGCAGGGCCGTGCCCTTGAACCACTCGACGATGGCCCGCGCCCCGGCCAGGGGATGCATATAGGTCGTGCGCCAGACATCGACGCGCTGGGCCAGCGGCGACAGCAGGGCGTAATACCAGTCCGCGGGATGGCGGTCCGGGTGGCGCACGCCGGCTAGCTTGGCGGCCCAGGGCCCCTCGCTGGCGACCGCGCGGGCCAGGCGGTGGGCCGGCTCCTCGAGGTTGTCGGGCGTCTGCACCGCCAGGCTGCCGCCCGGCGCCAGGCGGCCCAGCAGACGCGGATACAGCGTGGCGTGGTCGGGCACCCATTGCAGCGAGGCATTGGCCAGGATCACGTCGTAGCGGACATCCGGATTCCAGGTGGAAATATCCTCCTGGCTGAACGCCACGCCCGGCATGCGCTTGCGCGCGGCGGCCACCATGTCCGCCGAACTGTCCATGCCGCTCACCTCGGCCTGCGGAAAACGCGCCGCGAGCACCTCGGTGGAATTCCCCGGGCCGCAGCCCAGGTCCACGGCCCGGCGCACCTCGGCCGTGGGGATGGCGGCGACCAGGTCCCGCACCGGACGGGTGCGTTCGTTCTCAAAGGCGGAATACTGCTTGGCGGACCAGCTCATATCGGCTCCTGCGCTCGGAATGGCACGGTCCGTCAGTCTAGGCAAGATCGGCCGCTTTAGCCACTGCGGCGCGCGGGGCCCTAGAGATCCAAGACCAGCCGTCCGCTCTTCGCGCCCGAGCAGCACACCATCATCGTCTGGCTCCGGCTGCGCTCCTCATCGGTCAGGACGGCATCGCGATGATCGACCTCCCCCTCCAGGACGGCGACCTCGCAGCATCCGCAGATGCCTTCCTGGCAGGAAAAATCGACCGCCACCCCGTTGTCCAGCAAAACCTTGAGAATGCTGGCGCCCGCCGGCACCGTCAGCTCCTTGCCGCTGCGGGCCAGGCTGACCACAAAGCCGCCGTCGCGCGCGGCCGCCTGCCTGGCTGCGAAGCGCTCCAAGTGCACCGTGCCGGGATCGCGGCCGGCGGCGGCCGACTCATAGGCGTCGAGCATGGGCGCCGGTCCGCAGCAGTACAGATGCGCGTCCTTGGCGGCGGCGTCCACGATGCGCGCGATGTCCAGCACCCTGCCCGCCTCGTCATCGAAATGCAGGCGCACCTTGCCGGCCAGCGCCTCGATCTCGGGCAGGAATGCCGCATCGGCCCGCGTGCGGGCGCTATACCAAAGCTCCCAGGACGCGCCCAAAGCCTCCAGGCGCCGCGCCATGCACCAGACGGGCGTAATGCCGATGCCGCCCGCGATCAGAATGGTGTGGGCCGCATCTTCCTTCAAGGGAAAATGATTGCGCGGCTCGGAAACCCCGATGATGGCCCCGACCCGCAGCTGCTCGTGGACATAGCGCGAGCCGCCGCAGCCGCGCGGATCCAGCTTGACCCCGACCGAATAGCGATCAAGCCTCGCGCCCGAACACAGCAAGGAATAGGAGCGCGTCAGGCCATTGCCCAGATGCAGGTCGATGTGGGCGCCGGGGCTGGCTCCGGGCAGGGCCGCGCCCTCGGGCGAGACCAGTTCGAGCAAATACGTGTCGCGGGCCGCGTAGCGGATCGCCTGTACTCTGAGGTTCAGGCTGGATACAGAGGCGTTCATCGATCAGCGCGCCTCGATCACGGATACGTCCATGGCGCCTATGCCCTCGATCTCCGCATGGATCAGGTCGCCGCCCACCACCGGCCCCACGCCTTCGCAAGTTCCCGTCATGATCACGTCGCCGGGCTCCAGGGTGTAGAAGCGCGACGCCCAGGCGATCTGCTCGGCGATATAGAGGATCATGTCGCGCGTATTGGCCACCTGGCGGTCCTTGCCATTGACCCGCAGGCGCAGATCCAGTGCCTGCGGATCGGCGATCTCGTCCGCCGTCACCATCCAGGGGCCCAGCACCGAATAGCTGTCCAGCGACTTGCGCAAGGAGCGGTCCTCGGCGCCGCGCACCGTCATATCCAGCGCGATCGCATAACCGGCGATATAAGACAGCGCCTCACTCTCCGGAACATTCCTCGCGGTCTTGCCGATCACGGCGCCCAATTCGATTTCGTGATGCGTCAGGCGCTCCGGCATGCTGATGCGCACGGCCTGGCCGCAGCCGATCAGGGAGCTGTTGGCCTTGAGAAACAAACCCTGCTCCAGGACACTGCCCGTCTGCCGATTGGTGAAGGTCGCCACATCGGCGGCGGCCTCTTCCACGTGTTTCTGGTAGTTGACCGGCACCCCGATGATCTTGCCCGGATTGGCGACCGGGCTCAGCAAGCGCACCGAGGCCAGCGGATGGGAAGGCGCGCTCGGCAGCAGCTCGCCGGCCGCCGCCTGGAAGCGGTCCAGATTGACGATCAGCCAGTCTCCCGAGCGATTGGGGTAAGGCGGCGCGGGCAAGGCGCGCAGCGCGGCGCTGACATCAAACACGACACCGTCGTCGACAATGCCCGGCCTATCATCATTGAACCAACAAATCTTCATCTTCTATCCTTGGCTGCCGGGTGCTTGCACTTCTTCGGCAAAGACATTCAGCCGGCGCAAGACATCCGCGTCGGAGACCACGAAAAAGCGCGCCAACCCGCCCTGCGCGGCATGGCTTGCCCAGTTGTGTTGCGGCACGGTGAAAATATCGCGGGGCTTCCAGCTGAAGCGCCTGCCGCCTATTTCGCTCTCGCCCTGGCCCTGCACCACCGCGACCACCTGGTTGGCGTTCGAGCGGACCGGCCGCGAGGCGCTGCCCCCATCGAGTTCCTGCATCGTCGTTTCCAGCAGGGGCATCGCGCCCTGCCCCGTCAGGGGATTGACATAGCGCACCCGGCGCATCCCATCCGGCGAAACGGGCGCGTGCGCCAAGGCGCGCAAAGCATCCTCGTAGGGATAGCGGAACACCGGCGACCTTCCCGCATCGCCGACAGTCACGCAGGGCAGGATGTTGGGCGCGGCGAAGGCTGCGTCGCTCATCGTCAGGGGCTCGGGCTGCATGGGGCCCGGCTGGAAGACCACGGACCCCAGATACATATGCAGCGGCACATCCAGCACATCCAGCCAGACCACCGGCTCATGCCCCTCGTGGCGATGCTCATGCCAGGCCATGCCCGGCGTGAGCACGAGATCGCCGAACTCCATGGCGCAAGCCTTGCCGTCGACCAGGGTGACGGCGCCCCTGCCCTCCAGCATGAAGCGCAAGGCATTCATCGTGTGGCGGTGCGGACGGGCGGTTTCGCCCGGCAACAGGCACTGGTAGGCGGCCAGCACATTGCCGCAGGTGAATTCATCGGCGATCGACCGGGATTGCGGACTCAGCATCTGCAATACCCGCCGCTGCACCGCCGCCGGCGACGTCTCCTGGAAAGCCAGATCCAGCAGCGGCCGTACCGCTTCCCAGCGCCAGATATGGCTGGTCGCCTGATTCTCTTGGGGCTTATGGGCGTTGGGGCTTTCCCACAGGGGCGCCAATCGGGCCTGCAGCCATTGATCGCGGACCTCGCCGCTATTTGCCGACATGGCGCGCTCCTTAGAGTCGATAACTTTCGAAAGTGCCGGGATGGAATAGGTCCTCCGGCGTCACCAGGCGGGGCGACAGGCCCTGCGCATGGTGGTGATGGAAGAAGCTCTCCAGCACGTGGCGATTGGCCTCGATACCGTATGACCAGTAATCCTCGCCCATGAGCTCGCGCGCCTCCTTGAGGCGCTCTTCGGCGAAGGGCAAGGTGATCTTGGTGGCCGACGTATCGGAAAGATGCTCAATGGCCTGGCGCTTGGCGGCATCGAAGGCTTTGTAGATGGCGCCCGGCAGCCAGGGATGCTGCTCGGCCAGCTCGCGGCGCACGCCCAGGATGTGCATGATGGGGAAAATCCGGGTGCGCCGGTAATAGTCCTTGGCGGCCGCCACCGGGTCGCGGAACAGCCAGCCCACGTCCGGGGTCGCGGCGGGCACATAGGGCGGGCGCGGCGCGATATAGCCGTCGATCTCGCCCTTGGCCAGCAGACTGGAAATCGTCTCGCCCTCGGGCGCGTCTTCCACGCGGACATTGTCCGGCAGCTGGACCTTGATCTTTTCGGGCCGGCCCGCATGCGCGATCCCGCCGCGCACCCAAGTCACATCCGACGGCGCCACGCCATGATCTTCCTGCAAGATGGCGCGAGCCCAGACGTTGGCCGTCAGCTGGTACTCCGGCAAGCCTATCCGGCGGCCGCGCAGGTCTTCCGGGGTCTTGATTCTGTCCGTGCGGCAATACATCGACGTGTGGCGGAAGGCGCGCGACAGAAAGACCGGGATGCCCACATAGGGGAAGCCGCCCTGGGCGGTCTGCAGCGTCGAGCTGGACAGGGACAGCTCGCAGATATCGAATTCCTGGCCGCGAAACGCCCGGAAGAAAATCTCCTCCGGCGACAAGGTCATGATCACCGGATCCACACCGTCGATCTGCACGGCGCCGTCTATCAATGGGCGGCACCGGTCGTAGTTGCCGATGGCCACGGAAAGCTTCAGTTTGCTCATTGCTCGTCTTCTCTGGTTTCTGGTCCGAATCGGCGCTTCAAGAAAGGCCGAACTCGCGCCGTATGGTTTCGGTGTGTTCGCCCAGCGTGGGGGCCGCCTTGTCCGAAGGACCGCGCTGTCCATTGATGCGCACCGGCCGATGAATGGCGGTCATCGCGCCCTGCTCCGGATGCCGGACCTCATAGAAGGTCTCAAGATGACGCACCTGCGCATCCTCCATGACCTGCGGCGCACTGTTCACCGGGGCATGCGGCACATCATTGGCCTGCAGCCGCTCACACCAATAGGCCTGGTCGCGGCTCGCGAAGGTCTCGGCGACCTCGCCGGCCAGTTCCTCGTAGTGCTTGGCGCGGGCGGGCGGCGTCTGGAAGCGCGCGTCGTCAAGCAGATCGGCCCGCCCGATGGCCTGGACAAAGCCCTGCCAGAACTTCTCCACCGAGGACAGATGAACCGACACCAGCCGGCCGTCTTTGGAGCGGAAAGCATATGACTGCGAAACCGCGACCCTCGACAGAGGGTTGGGCACCATGCCCAGCCGGGTGTATTGCGCAAAGCCTTCCGGCGAGAAGGCGATCGAGGCTTCCAGCATATTGACCTCGACCTTGGCTCCCTGACCGTGGCGGCCGCGCGCATGCAGGGCGGATAGAATGCCATAGGCCGCATACATACCGGTGATGTTGTCGGACAAGGAGGGGCCCTTGAGCGATGGTTGCGCGGGGTCCACCATCTGCGCGGCGATGCCGGACAACGCCACGGCCACCGCGTCATAGCAGGGACGGTCGCGGTAAGGGCCGCTGGCGCCAAAGCCGGTGATCGAACATTGGATCAAGCGCGGGTTCAAGGCCTTGAGCCGGGCGTCGTCAAACCCCAGCCGCGGCATCACGCCCGAGCGGTAGTTGTCCAGCAAGACGTCGGCCCGCGCGATCAGCTTCGCCAGGTCGGCCTTGCCCGCCTCGGTCTGCAGGTTGAGCTGTATGCTCTCCTTATTGCGGTTGTAGGCGACGAAATGCGGGCTGTACAAGGTGCCCGCATGACGCCGGAAAGGATCGCCCCCTTCGGGGTGCTCGACCTTGATGACGCGCGCGCCCATATCGGCCAGCATCATGCCCGCCAGGGGCGCCGTCAATACCGTGCCCAGCTCGATGACGAGAATATCGTCCAGTGTGTCTTTCATCAGGGATTCCCGTATCAGCTGTACTGCTTGAGGATCTGGCGCGCGAGCGTGGTGCGCAGCACCTCGGTCGGCCCTTCGGTGATGCGGTAGCTGCGCAAGTCGCGCCAGAAGCGCTCGATAGGCGTGTCCTCGCTCAGGCCCATGCCGCCATGCAGCTGCATGCAGGCGTCCACCACCCGAAAGCCCATCTCCACGCCAAAAGTCTTGATCATGAAGGTCTCGAGTTTGGCGTCCAGGCCCGCGTCGGCCTTGCGGGCCGCGTCATACACCATCAAGCGCGTGGCATACACCTCGGTGAATCCATCGGCCAACATCCATTGCACGCCTTGGCGCTGCGCCAAGGCCGCGCCAAAGGTCTTGCGCTGCGCCGCATAAGCGGCGGTCAGGCCCAGGCAGCGCTCGGCGGCCCCGCAGGCGTGGGCGCCCTGGCGTATGCGCCCATGGTTGATATAGCCCTGCGCCAGGGCGAAGCCCTTGCCCTCTTCGCCGACCAGGTTCTCCGCCGGAACCTCCACATCCTCGAAGGCGATCTCCCAGGGTTTGTCGCCCATCAGGGTGCGCTCGGCGCCGGCCAGGCGCACGCCGGGACGGTCCATGTCCACGATGAAGCAGGAAATCCCGCCGCGGGCGCCCTTGGCCGGATCGGTCACCGCCATCACCAGGGCGAAACTGGCCTGCCCGGCGCGAGTGATAAAGCGCTTGACGCCAGTGATGCGGTATCCCGCCTCCGTCTTGACGGCCCGCGTGCGCATGGCCGAGGGATCCGAGCCCGCGTCCGGCTCGGTCTGGGCAAAGCAGAACTTCTTCTTTCCGTCGACGACCGGATACAGGTATTGCTCGCGCTGGGAGACGTCCAAGCCCGCCAGAATGGGCCCGACAGTAGGGCCGAACAAGCCGTGATGCCGGACCCAGGAGGCCACCGTACTGCGTCCCACCTCTTCCCAGAAAACGGCCAGCGGCAGCAGCGACAGCCCTTGACCGCCGACATCCTCGGGAACATCCATGAGCCAGAATCCCGCCTCCCTGGCGCGATCGCGCACGTGCTGCGCGCGGCCGTCGTCCAGCAGACCGTCGGGGCCGAGATGGCGTTCAAGCGGAACCAGCTCTTTGTCCACGAAACGCCGGATGGACGAGCGGAACATCAATAGCTCTTCAGGAAGAGCCTCGTGAGGGGTTAAATCAAGCATTGTGTGCGAGACACCATAAGTGAAGCAGGCGCCCGCGCGCCTGCCGGCGTTGCGGGGCTTAGGCTTGCGCGTAGGCGCTCGGCGTGTCGGGCTGGCCGGCGCCGCCCTCCTCGCCCGGCTGCAACGGCAAGTCGACGGGCTTCTCCAGCGCCTTCCACGCCTTGGTTTGCTTGCCGTCGCGCAGCAGATCCAGTTCGCGCCAGAAAATCTTGCGCAACGTCACGATGCCCAGGTCGGAGCGACCCAGGATCTCGTCCTCGCGATGGGTCACGCGCTCCTGGCCGCGGATGGAAAGATAGTCCTGGGCAGCGGTCAGGCCCACGAAGGTGTCTTCCGGGTTCTTCCACACGCGCGAGCGGAACAGCTCCTCATGATGCGCCGCCGGATCGTATTTGCCATACTTCGCGAAATAACTGCGGAAGCGCTGTTTCGACGCCTCGCTCGCCCCAGGCGGCAGGCTGTAGATCATGAAGCGCGTGGTATTCAGCTCATCATTGGGCAGCATCCAGACAAACACATCCAGCCAGGGATCATCGGGCGTGAGACCCGGCACCGTAATGTGGTTGTTGTTCGGGAAAGTCCAATCGCTCTGGCGCACATTGCCCTCGGAACGGCGCGCGGTCTGACGGATGCCGGCCGCGGTTTCCTCATAGCTCAGCTCCGGAATGCCGGCCGTCACCGCCTTGCCGAAAGGCCCGACGGTCAAGGCCATGTGCACAAAGCTCACATGCACGGCGTCCATGGAGTTCTCCACCTGCTGGAACCAGTTGTTATCCCAGCGCTCCATGCCATTGGCCACCAGCGCGCCCTCGCGCTCGGTCTGCAGCTTGCGCGGCAGGTCGAACGCCGGCGCATCGCCCTCGCCCAGATAGGCGAATACCAGGCCCTGGTACTCCCGCACCGGATAGGCGGCGATCTGAGTGCGCGGCATGCCGGTATCGGCTTCGGCCGGGCGCTTGACGCAGGCGCCGCTGCTGTCGAACTGCCAGCCGTGATAGATGCAGCGGATCTCTTCGCCCACCACCCATCCGGTGTGCAGCAGGGTGCGGCGGTGCGCGCAGCGCCCGCCCACCAGATGCAGCGCGCCGCTGGCGCCGCGATACAGCGTCAACGCCTCGCCAAGCACCTTCACGGGGATGGCGGCGTTGACCTCGATGTTCTCGGACAGCTCGATCGGCTGCCAGAATCGGCGCAGCAGCTTGCCCATATCGGTATCGCGGTCACATTGCGTCAGCCGCTGGAACTGGCGCGCGCGCTCCTGGCGCCGCTCGTCAATTGCGCTCATATCTGTCTCCTCGTCATGCGGAAAGCTATCGCTGGACAGGTTCGCCCAGCAGATCGGTCAACGGCCCTTGCGGCTCGCCATATTTGGTCAGCTGAATGCCGCGGGCATAATCCCGGACATCCACGGGATGATGTTTTCCTGGCGACCAGGTGGGGTATTTGTGACGCAGCCCGCCGTCGACCGCCAGGTCGGCGCCCGTCATGCAGGCCGACTCATCCGATGCCAGGAAGACCGTGGCCCAGGCCAGATCGGCCGCGCGCGGAAAACGGCGCAGCGGCATCTGGTCCAGATACTCCTGGCGCGAATAAAAACCCGTCCTGGCGGGCTGCCGCCATTGCGGATCGAACATCTCGTCGCGCATCGTGGTCCAGAGCTGGTGCTCCATGGAACAGGGCGTCACGGTATTGACCCGTATCCCGAGATGGGCGAGATCCAGGGCCGAAGAGCGGGCGAAGTTCAGCAGCGCGGCCTTGGCGGCGCAATAGGCCGCGCCATCGGCCTCGCCGAAATGCGCCGCCGTCGACAGAATATGGATGATGCTGCCGCCGCCGCTGGCCATCATGGCGCGCGAGCAGTGCTGGGTCGTGATCAGACCGGCGGTGGCAAAACTAGCGACCGAATCATTCCAGTCATCCAGGTCCATATCGAGCACATGGCTCCAATGCACGCGCCCGGCCATGTTCACGGCGATATCGAGGCGTCCATATTCGGCCATGGTCGCATCGACCGCGGCCTTGACATCGGCCGGATCACGCGCGTTGCCCGCCACGCCGAAGGCGCGCAGGCCGCGATCCTGGAGATATTTGGCCGTTTCGCGGGCGGCCGCCTCGCTGGCGTCCATCACGCATACGCTCGCGCCTTCGCGCGCCAGAAAATGCGCGATCGTTCCGCCGATGTTCGGGCCCGCGCCGAACACAATTCCGACTTTGTCTTTTAGTCTGTCCATTGAATGCGTACCGTTGAGAACTGTTTGAAATTCTCTGCGGTCGCTTCATCCGCAACAAGCCGAATTACTCAAATGCTGTTATGCGGATTTTGAATGGATTTGAATGAAACCAAGCGGCGAGACGGGGCCGCGCGGGCGGCCCGGCAGGACATCAGGCCGCCGCGCCGCGCGCCTGGCGCGTCCGGCTTCTCTTGGCCGGCACGCTTTGCTGCGCCTGGCTCACGAGATGGATGAGGCAGGAGGCCAGGGTGGCCTGGAAATCGTCCAGGGATTCGCCGGACGCCCCCGCGATGGCATTACCGTCCTGCATCGCGAGCGTGAACATGCTGAGTTTGTTTGGCAGATCCGGCGCGTGGTCCAGGAGGGGCTCGGGCAAGGTCGACGTCCACCAGGAGGTCAATTCTTCCCTTTGCGTTTCGCGGATTTTGAGGAATCGCGCCCGCGCCGTCTGCTCGGGAACGGACTTCTCCACGCTGAGGATGACGCCCAGGCGCCAGAAATCCGCGGCGAAGTATTTTGGATTGGCCGTGGACCCGAAAATCCGCATCACGTGATCCTCGAAGCTTTCCCCCGGCCGCGGACGGTTGCGTTCCGCCGTCTCGCTGCGCCAGCGCAGAAAGCTCTCGTCGATCATGGCGGCCAGCAGCAGATCCTTGCTTTCAAAATGCCAGTACACACTGCCTATGGGCAAGGCGGCATTGCTGGCGACCTTGGCCATGGTGGTGCCGTTGTAGCCAAATCTGGATATAACGTCGAAAGCCGTTTCGAGAATCCGGGCGCGCACCGCGGCGCTGGATTTATGCTCGCCAGGCCTGCGGGCACGACCATTCAAATTAGAAACCATATATCCGCTTTGATAAAACCGGTTGCTGTGTCAGCACGCCATGCGGCGCCACTTGGCTAATCGAAAGTTATTATTTCATACATTGCACGGGCGGCCATCATCATCGCCGGCGCGGCAAGCGGGAACTAAATCGCCATGGCCGCATTCAGCGCGGACACGTCTTTTTCCGTCTCCAGCGCGAGAATTCGGTCCATGACCCGGGCGGCTTGCCCGCGTTTCATGCCGGCGGCATCCGTGCATTCGTAGAATTTTTTACGCGACTCCTCGGCGCTCATGGGGTTCTTGGGATCTCCCTTGGCATAGTTGACCTGCTTGCCGTGCATCTTGCCGTCGCGCAAATACACCTCCACGCGCACGAAGCCCGGCCCGCCATCCGGACGCACCAGGGTGTTGTCCTCGATTGTCCGCATCCGTTGCGCGAGCGCCTGCAGGTCGGGCCTGCCCAACGCTTGCACCGTAAAGTGGCGCAGGCTGACCTCGCGGTCCTGGATGGCGGCGGCCACCATCCACGGATTGCTGAACTGCGCCTCGACGATGCTCCGCGGACGCTGTTTTTTCTCCAGGGGCGCGCCCAGCAGCATCATCTCCGCCGGCGGGCTGTATATCCTGACATGATCCACCGCGGCGGGACGGATGTCATGGCTTCGGACGAGATCCAGGGCGGCGTCGATCGCCACATGGCCGCCGCGGCAGCAGGGATAGGGCTTGGGCGCGATCTCGGGCCCGGCGTAATGGCTGCCCAAGTCCGCCAGCAAGGCCTCCTCCGACACCCGACCGCCGTGATACTGCCGGAACAAGCCCTTGACCCCATCGAGCACATGGGGAGAACCGAAGACGCCGCGCTGCGCCAGCCGCGCCGACATCACGCCGCCATAACTGGCGAAGCCGGCGCCCAGGCGCTTGGCATGCGTGCCGTCGATGCTGGCCTGGGCATTGCCGGACAGCTGGTGATAAGCCAGACCCGCGGCCGCCACGGCCTGTTCCCGCGTCAGGCCCAGCAAGCGGGCCGCCACCAGGGAAGCGGCCAAAAAACCGTACATCGGCGTGGGATCCCAACCCACCACAAAAGGCGACACCCCGGGCGAGCCGGCGCGCGAGAGCCGGCAGGCCGCGTCCGTGCCGGCGGCGACGGCGGCGATCAGGGTCTTGCCGTCGATGCCGCCAGCCAGGTCGGCGACCGTCAAGGCCACCGGAATGGTCACGCAGGAGGCGTGCATCAGGGAAGGCTCATAGGTGTCGTCGAACTCCAGCGCGGCCGCCATCGAGGCATTGAGTCTTGCCGCCTGCTCGGCGGGCAGGCGAACCGCCGTGCCCAGCACCCGGCTCTCCTGCCTGCCGCCCGTTTCCTTGCTCCAGGCATAGAGCTGCCGGATGCCATCGGCGTCCAGCGCCGGCAGCGCGACCGCCACGGTGTCCAGAATCTGGCTCTTGGTGACGGCGATGACCTCGGCCGGCAGATCCTCATATCTTGTGTTCAGGCAATAGTCCGCCAGCGTATCGATCGCATCGGCGGTACGCCGCCCGTCCGGGGCGGCGGCCTTGGCCGGGCTCAAGGCCCAGGCGGGGCTTGCCGCCCATCCGGCGGCGAGCAACCCCGACAACTGGGCGAATCTTCTGCGCGTCACGTTCATGCTTGTTCTCCCTGGGCCTGTCGCCCGGCGGACCTCAGTCGTCTTTCTTGTTCCTATCGCGGATCAGCAGCCAGATCAGCCCCAGCCATGACCCCGCGAAAGCCACCAGGTCGTAATTGCGTATCGGCCGGAACTCGGTATAGAAAAGGCCGGTGGAGCCGATATAGGCGGCGGCGGTCAGGCCGACGCAAACCACGACGGCCATCCATTTACTCTTGTCCATGTATTCACCTTGAAAGCTGCGTTTTCGGGCGACGGCGGCAGGCCATCAGTCAGTCATGCGGCGACCGATCCCCGGCTGGTAAGCCTTGGCGCCGTCCCATAGCCACAGGGGTTCCAGCCTGGGCTTGACGGCCGCGAACATCCAGCCGCTGTACGCCAGCAGCAAGACCCCGTTCATGAACAGCTCCTGCGGGCCGGTGAACAGCTGGCGCGGCGTCGCGACGATGAAGGTGTTCAGCCAGAAGATATTGATCGTGGCCGGAAACTCCAGGATCAGGCCCAGCAGCGGCAAGCGATTGAAGAAAATCATCGCGCCGGTCATGATCTCCAGGTACTTGATCATCTGGTAGAGGTAGATATTGGCGTTGGCCTGCACCCACTCGCCGCCTATCCCCGGGATCTCCGGCACATAGCCGGTGGCCGCGTAGCGGATGCCCGAAAACAGCAGATGAGCGCCGAAGTACAGGCGCAACCAATGAATGATGTAATACCAAGGCGACCTCGATGCCATTTCCCTGCTCCCTTATTGACGGCGGTTACGCCGGAATCATTTGTCTGGTGAGCGCGCGGGCGTCCGTCAGACGCTCCAGGCCCAGGATGGTCGACATGAGCGCGGCCGCCTGGCCTGCGGCCAGGCCCGCCGACCGCGCACAGTCTGAGAACTTCTGTTCGAATTCGGCGACGCTCAGAGGCTGATTCGGCTCGCCCTTGGCCGTGCGGACGGTTTGGATGTATCGACGGCCGTCCCGCAGCTCCACCGTGAGCCGGGTCGGCCCCACCCCGCCGCCTTCGGCGAGCAAGGAGGCATCCAGCGCCGTATGGGTCTTCGCCGTCAGCGCCAGGACCTCGGGCCGGTCCAGCGCCGCGGGCGAGAAGTCCGCGAGCGAAAGACGGCCGTCCAGCAGGGTCGTGGCGACAATCCAGGGATTGCTGAACTGCGCCTGGACATTGGAGCGTGGCCGGCGCTTGGCCTCGATCGGCGTGCCGAGCAGCTTGTACTCGCCCGGGCCCATCTGGATGGTGATGGCCGCGATCTCCGATACCGGAAAGCCCTGCTGCCCCCGGATGGCCAGCGCCGCATCCACGGCCGTGTGGCTGCCCCGGCATGAGGGATAGGGCTTAAAGGAAAGATCCGCCGCGGCGAAATGGCTGCCGAGCCCATCCAGCAGACGGCTGCGGTCGTAATCGCCCCCGTGGTACTGCCGGTACAGGCCTATCGGTCCTTCGAGAACCTGGCGCGCGCCGCTCACCCCCGATTGCGCCAGCTGGGCGGCCAACACCCCCGCGGAACCGGCGAAGCCAGGCCCCATGCGCTTGGTAAGCGCGCCGTCCACATGGGCCTGGGCGTTGCCCGCGGCCTGGTGATAGGCAATGCCGGCGGCGTCGATCATCTGCTGGCGGCTCAGTCCGAGCAACTTGCCGGCCGCGAGCGCGGAGCTGATATAGCCATACACTGTTGTGTTGTGCCAACCCACTTTGAAAGGATCTACCCCGGGCTGGGCGGCCATGGCCAGCCGGCAACTCAGGTCGGTGCCCAGTGCCGTGGCGACGATGATGTCCCGCCCCGTCACGCCCGGCCTTTTTTCGGCGACCGCCAGGACCGCCGGTATGGTGATGACGGAGGGATGGACATACGATTTCTCGTGCGTGTCGTCGTAGTCCAGCGCATGCGCCATGGCGCCATTGACGCGCGCCGCCTCGTGGGCCGGCACTGCGACCGGAGATCCCCAGATACGGCTCTCCGGCCTGCCGCCCATGGCCGCGGTGAACTCGCGCAGCTGGCGCACGCCGTCGGCGGCGTAGCCGGCCAATGCGACGCCTATCGTGTCGAGCACCTGCTGTTTGGCGATGACGGCGATAGCTTCCGGCAGGCTTTCGTAAGTCGTCGCCAGGCAATAATCGACCAGGTCCTCGATGGCATCGGCCCTGGCGGACGCCGCGCTGTCGCGGACAGGGCCGCCCCCCGCCGCCCGCGCGCCGCCGAGGGACAATCCCGCCGCCAGGATGGCACCCTGGGCCAAGCGCCGCCGCGTGGGAGAGAAAGGCTTCATGATCGGCCTCGCCGCTGTCATCGCAGCACTTCGGGCAGGCGCTTCAAGTCCGCCAGGCCGCCGCTGCGCGCATTGAACGACAGCATGGGCAGGTAATACTTGATATAGGCCAGCAGCAGCACGACATTCATGTACAGGCAGGCGGTGCCCATATAGGTCAGCGACAATATCCCGTCATAGCGCTGGTTCAGCACCACGGCGTTGTAGAACACCATGCCGCTGATCGGAAAGAGAATGACCAGGCCCAGGGGCACGAAGATATTGAAGATCAGCAGCAGGCCGCCGATGATTTCAAAGCTCTTCACCAGATCGAACAACCCCACCTCCACGAAGGTGATGAGCAGCTTGTTGGAGTCCGGCAGGCTGCCGAAAGGCTGGGGAAATACGGGTTGGTAACCCAGCTGGTGCAGCCAATAGCTGGAACCGCTGACCACCATCCACGCGCCCAGATACAGGCGCAACAGGGCGATGACGAGCTGACCTATCCCTTGCGGGCTCAGCTTGAATTGCGTGAGTCTGTTCATTGCGTGCTCCTCTTAGCGGGCGACCGCCGGCGAGGCGGCCAGTTGCGCGGCGGCGCCGCGGACGATGCGCTCTCTTGCCGCGATGCGCCCGTTATGGATCTTGAAGATCTCCACATACTCCGCCTCGCCGCCCTCGGACGGCGCGCGGTATCGCACGACCACGTTGAATCCTTCGGCGACAACCTGGATGATCTTGGGCTCGAATGGCTTCTGGCCGGGCAGGATCTGGCCGGGCGCAACATCGTCCTTGGTGGCGGGGGAGAAGAAAGTTTTCGCGGCCAGGGCGACATCGCCCTGCTTGTATGCCATGTCCATATACATGGCCACCACATCGCGCGGCAGCTCGCCCTCTCCGGGCGCCCATGTCCAGCGTGGATTGTTGTGCAGGCCATGGGCGATCCAGGCGACGAAGACCGCGCCGACAAGTACGGACAGGATGCGCATGAAGAATCCTTTTATGTGAGATTGCGGACGGCACTCCTGCCGCCCTCGTGGTCAATGGCGCGGCAGGCGCCTAGAAACGATGCTGCATGCCAATGCCCAAGGCCGTGACCTTGTCGCCAAAACGGCTGGGCGCGTCCAGGCCGCCCGGCGGGAAAATGCCCTGCCGGGCCTTGCCGTCGTTGTCCAGCTGCTTGAAGTAGGCATAGAGCGTGGTGCGCGTGGACAGGCTGTAGACATAGGCCACCGCCCAGGATTTCACGCCCCAGCCGGCGCTGGCGTCGCTGGGACCGAATGGCGTGTCATTGGTCGAACGCCCATAGGCCAGGTGTATCCGGCCCACGCTGCCGGCCGGCAGCTGGGCGCCGACCTGCCACGCCTGATCCGAACCGCCATAGCCGTCGGTCTTGCGCAACTGGTAGGTCGCGAAGAGCGTCGCCCAGGACAAGGCGTAGCGCACGCCGAAAGCATGCTCGGTCTGGTCGCTGGTGGCCGCGGTCTGGCCGGTGGTCCCGGCGCTATGGCCAAAGCCATAGGTCATGCTCACCGGCCCTTCGGCATAGGTCAGGGACGCCAGGTCGAAGCGCTTGCTGCGCAGGGCGGATACACCGGCATCGTCGCGGAAGCCATGCTGATAGCCCAGCTGCAAGCCTCCCCATTTCGGAGTCGTGTACAGCACCGCGTTGTCCATGCGGGCGGGATCGGAAAGCGGGTTGTACATCCAGGGACGCGCGTTTTCGCCCGTCAGCGACCCGATGACCGAACCGGGCGCCACCATCATGGGGTCATAGACCCCGCCGAAAATATAGCCCAGCCCTTGCAAACGTCCGGCAATCAGCGACCCAAGCTCCTTGTCGCGCAAGCCCAGATAAGCCTGGCGCCCGAAGAGGCGCCCGCTCTGCCCGGACTTCCCGTTGTTGATATTGAAGCCCGCCTCCAGCATGAAGACCGCCTGGCGGCCGCGGCCCAGGTCTTCCACCCCCCGGAAGCCGATGCGGGACCCTCCCAGGCCGCCAGACTCCATGCTGGTCATGCTGCCATCGCCATGGCGGTAGTGGCTGATGTGCACATCGGCCACGCCGTAAACGGTCACGGTGGCGGCGGCCACCGGCCCGCAAAGCCCTCCCATCAGGGCTGCTGCATATATTTTTTTCACCTTGTCTCCGTGTGTTTTATCGTTATGAGCGCGAACACATCCCTGGCGCCCGGCGCGCCATGCTGTTTCCGCTATCGTCAATTCGTCAGGCCCGGCGCTGCCGATGGCCCCCTCATCCGAGCCTGGGAAGCAAGCTGTCCCTAGACAAGCTGCTTATGGATACCGCCGGATGCCGGTTCCGGCCTGGCTTGCGCCTCATCGGTCACGGTGTGCGTCGGCAGCTCCGCGTCGAAACGCTCGCCGCCCTTGAGGTAGGCGATACAGCTGACCAGGCAGACCGCGCCGAAATACAGCGCCACCCACTGCGGCGTGCCGCCCGCCGAGGCCGCCAGCAGACTGGTGGCGATCAAGGGCGACAGCCCCGCGCCCAGCGTCGAGGCGATCTGGAACGTCAGCGCGATGCCGCTATAGCGCACATCGGCGGCAAACTTCTCGCTCAGCCAGGTGTTGTAGACCCCGCCCATGAGGGCCTGTATCAGCGGCATCGCCAGCACCATGGCCAGCAGCAAGGCAAAAAAGCCTGGCTGATGGACCAGCAGGAAGATGGGCCAGATCAGCACGATGCCCGACAGCGCGCCGGTGATCATCATGGGCCGGCGGCCCACGCGATCCGATAGCGCGCCGAACAAGGGCAGCGTGAAGATATTCAGGAAGTTCGCGATGGTCATCGCGATCAGCGCGCTGGTGCGCGTATGGCCGACCTCGACCGAATAGTTCAGCAGAAAGGCCGCCGCGAAAGTGGCGAAGGACAAGGGGGCCAGGCCGCCGAGCACGCCGGACAGGATCTGGCGCTTGTTGTAGCGCAGCACGGTCACCAGCGGAATCGCCTTCGGGCCCGGCTGCGCGGCGCGGGCCTGGCGCGCGGCCTCGTACTCTGGGGTTTCCGTGACCTTCAGGCGGATCATCAGCCCCAGCACCATCAAGAGGGCGCTGATCAGAAACGGCACGCGCCATCCCCAGCTCAGGAAAGCCTCTCCGGGCAGCAGCGTGAACGGCGTCATGACCAGGGTGCCCAGCACCGCCCCGGTGGGCCCTCCCGCGCTGACCAGGCTGACGGCGAACCCCCGTCCCTTGGGCTTGGCGTGCTCCATCGACATCAGCGTCGCGCCGCCCCACTCTCCGCCTATCGCCACGCCCTGCAACAGACGCAGCACGACGAGCAGGATCGGCGCGGCGATGCCGATCTGATGATAGGTGGGCAGCAGGCCGATCAGCACGCTGGCCAGTCCCATCAGGACCAGGGTCACGACCAGCACATTCTTGCGCCCCAGCCGGTCGCCGTAGTGTCCGAACACGACCGCCCCCAGGGGCCGGGCAAAATAGCCGACGGCAAAGGTCGCGAAGGACGACAAGGTGGCCGTCAGAGGATCCAGAGTGACGAAAAAAATCTTGGGAAACACCAGCGCCGCGGCCACACCGTACAGCAGGAAGTCGTAGTACTCCAGCGTGGTGCCGATATAGCTGGCCAGAATGGCCCGCCGCTTCTGTTTCTCGCGGACTTCCGCGGTGATGGGATGTGTCATGGAACGCTCTTGCCTATTGGGGGTTTTGCATTAAGCGGGAAACCGGGGATGATCCGAGCTGGAGAAAGGCCGGATGCCGGCGCCGCACATCGGCGGTCGCATCCGCCAGATCTTCCAATGTCCGGGGCGGCATCCGGTGCACCTGCATGCCCCGCGACGACAGCTCGGCCAAGGCCTGCCTGGCCTCGGCGCGGGATCCGGCGCGCTGCTCGCGCGAGGCCGCGATGGCCGCCTCCTTGAGCGCGCGGGCGTCGGCCTCGCTCAACCCGCGCCAGGCCGCCGCGTTCATGACCAGCACTTGTGCGCCGAAGGAATGATTCGTCAGCCAGACATGCCTCTGGACCTCGTAAAGCCGGCTGTCCAGCAGCTGCGTCACGAAACCTTCCTGCGCCTGGACGGTTCCCGAACGCAGCGCGGCATGCACGCCCGAGGCCGGCAGGGAAACGGGCCGCGCGCCCCAGGCGGAGAACGCCTGCGTGGAAACAGCCGTGGGCAGCGTGCGGACCGCAAGGCCCTTGAAATCCGCCAAGCCCTGTATCCGCGCCTGGGAAGAACTCAGCTGGCGAAAACCGTTTTCCATCCAGCCCAGGCCGACCAGCCCGGCTGGCGCAAGCGAGGCCAGCAGACGCTGGCCCACGCCGCCGTCGAAAATGGCGTCCACGCTGGCGTCGTCGCGCAGCGCATAAGGCAGGTCGAACAATTCAAAGTCCGGGCTCAGGCCGGCCAGCCCCGTGGCCGCCACCACCATGATGTCGGGCGCCCCGGGCGCCGCCGTGCGCAGCGCCTGTATCTGGTCTTGTGGCGAACCGGCGGGCGCGCCGGGCCATACCCGCACATGCAATCTTCCGCCGCTATTGGTCTCGACCTGCCGGGCAAAGGCATGCAGGGCCATCCGCAGCGAATGCGTCTCCGGAAGATAGGAGCGGTAGTCCGCGACGCCAAGCTCAATCGGCGCGCCGACGGCCTGCGCGCCAATCTGCGCGGCGCCAAGCGCCATGCCGCATGCCAACGCCAGGGCCCGGCGCGCGGGCAGGCTCCGGGCTCCGACATCCATGGCCGAGCGCAGCAATGGCTTTCCGATGGATCGAAATGCCCCGAACCGCATTGGACTTGTCTCCAGATAGTATTTCCAGATTCACGTTCTGGAATTTATTTTCTAGAATTTTGATGCGAGTCGAGGTAAACCGCAACTCGAAAGTTCACATCACTGCTATGCAATTTCCGTATTGGCGCGCCCGCCGCCGTTTAGGCGCTTGTCAGCTTTCCGGGCCTGAATACCAGGGGCTTGGCGCCGAAACGCTGCTTGCACATCCAATGCGCCAGCGCGGAATCCAGATGCGTGGCATGGCCAGGAAACCACTCGGCCAATGCGCGGGCCAGATCGCGGCATACCTGAACATTGCCCTGCGCCAGCAGCAACCGCACCTCATGCACCGAGGCCAGGACGGCGGCGTGCTCCTGGATGTGGCAATCGCGGGGAGGAAAGGCCGTCTGCGCCATCCACGCATCCTCCTGGCCGAAATGCGTCTTCAGGTGCGCCTCCATCAAGGCGAGCTGCGCCGTCAACTCCGCGTCGCTGGCGCGCTGCAAGGCCGCGCTCAAGGCAAGAAACTCTTCATGGATATCGTCCATGGGCGTAAAGCCCAGGGCGATGTCCGTCTGCATGGAACCGTTCATTTTCTCCACCCTCGCCGCGCCGCCCTGCCCTGGCCTCATGCCTTCGCGGCCGCCTCCTGGCGCCGCAAGAGATCGAGCGCGACATCCACGATCATGTCTTCCTGCCCGCCCACCATGCGGCGGCGCCCCAGCTCGACCAGGATATCCACGGTCTTCAGGCCGTACTTGCGGGCGGCGGCCTCGGCATGACGCAGGAAGGAGCTGTACACCCCCGCATAGCCCAGCGCCAGCGTTTCGCGGTCCACCCGCACCGGCCGGTCCTGCAGCGGACGCACGATATCATCGGCCGCGTCCATGAGCTTGTAGAGATCGGTGCCATGCTCCCAGCCCAGGCGGTCCGCCGCGGCGATGAAAACCTCCAGCGGCGCATTGCCTGCTCCGGCCCCCATGCCGGCCAGGCTGGCGTCGACACGGTCGCAGCCCTCTTGCACGGCGACAATGGAATTGGCCACGCCCAGGCTCAGGTTATGGTGGGCGTGCATGCCGGTCTCGGTCTCGGGCTTGAGCACTTCCTTGAAAGCCCGGAAACGGTCGCGCACATCCTCCATGCCGAGGGCGCCGCCGGAATCCACCACATAGCAGCAGGTCGCGCCATAGCTCTCCATCAGCTTGGCCTGTCGCGCCAGGGCCTGGGGACTGGTCATATGGCTCATCATCAGAAAGCCCACGGCCTCCATGCCGAGATGGCGGGCGTATTCAATATGCTGACGCGAAACATCCGCCTCCGTACAGTGCGTCGCCACGCGCACGACACGCACGCCCGCCTCATAGGCGGCCTTCAGATCGTGCACCGTGCCGATGCCGGGCAGCAGCAAGGTGGCGATCTTCGCGTGCTTGACGACGCCGGCCACTGCCGCGATCCATTCGAGATCGGTGTGGGCGCCGAAGCCATAGTTGAAGCTGGATCCCTGCAAGCCGTCGCCATGCGCGACCTCGATGGAATCAACGCGCGCCTCGTCGAGCGCCCGCGCGATCCGCTTGGCATCTTCCAGACTGTATTGATGCCGTATCGCATGACTGCCGTCGCGCAGCGTCACGTCGGAAATATAGAGCTTCTTGCCTGCCTTCATGCCTGTTCTCCCGCGGCCAGCATGCGTTCGGCCATCTGCTCGGCCGTGCGCAGCCCGGCGCTGGTCATGATGTCGAGATTGCCGGCATAGGCCGGCAAATAGTGCGCCGCGCCTTCCACCTCCAGGAAGATCGAGGTCTTCAGCCCTGTCATGGCATCGCCCACGCCGGGGATCCGGATCGGTGTTTCAATGCGGTCGAACTGCACTTCCTGCTTGAGCCGATACCCCGGAACATAGGCCTGCACGGCCGCGGCCATGCGCGCCACCGAAGCGGCGATCGCGTCTTCGTCGGCCGGCTCGCTCAAGGTGTAGACGGTATCGCGCATGATGAGGGGCGGTTCGGCCGGATTCATGATGATGATGGCCTTGCCTTTTGCCGCGCCCCCGACGGCTTCGATGGCCTTGGACGTGGTTTCGGTGAACTCGTCGATGTTGGCGCGCGTGCCCGGGCCGGCGCTCTTGCTCGCGATCGAGGCAATGATTTCGCCATAGTGCACCTTGGCCACCCGGGACACCGCCGCCACCATCGGAATGGTCGCCTGGCCGCCGCAGGTGACCATGTTCAGGTTGAGGGCATCGAGATGCCGCTCGCCATTGACCACCGGAATACAGTAGGGGCCAATGGCCGCGGGCGTCAGGTCTATCATGCGGATAGACGGCCTGCGTTCGCGCAGCAGCGCGTCGTTCCTGACATGCGCGCCCGCGCTGGTCGCATCGAAGACAAAATCGATGTCATCGAAAACCGGCATGCGCATGAGGCCCTCGACGCCCTCATGCGTGGTCGCCACGCCCAGGCGGGCGGCCCGCGCCAAGCCGTCCGAAGCGGCATCGATGCCGACCATGGCCGCCATCTCGATATGCTTTCCGTGGCGCAGGATCTTGATCATCAAGTCCGTGCCGATATTGCCGCTGCCGATAATGGCAGCCTTGAGTTTGCGCATCTCGCGGTAACCTTAAAAAAAGAGCCTGTTTACTCTGGCGCGAAGCGGGCCCGCACGGCGCCCACGCCACTGATCGTCGCCTCGAAAACATCGCCCGGCATGACCGCCGCCATGGGCCCCAATGCCCCGGTCAGCACGAGATCCCCGGCGCGCAGCGGATGGCCGAGCCCGGCCAGCTTGCGGGCCAGCCACAAGGCGGCATTCAAAGGATGGCCCAGACAGGCCGCGCCATTGCCGCGCGACACCTCTTCGCCATTGCGGGTCATGCTCATCTCGACCTGCTTCAGGTCGAGGCCGCGCAGCCCGACCGGCACCGCGCCAATGACCACCAGCCCGCTGGAAGCGTTATCCGCCACCGTGTCCGCAAACTTGATGTCCCAGTTGGCGATGCGGCTGCCGACGATCTCGATGGCCGGCAGCACATAGGCCACCGCATTGATGAGTTCGACCAATGTGGCGTCGGGCCGATCGATATCGCTGGCCAGCACCAGGGCCACCTCCGCCTCCACCTTGGGCTGCAGGGTCCGGCCAACAGGCACGGGCTCGTCATCGCCATAGACCATGTCGGCGTACAAAGCGCCGAAGTCGGGCTGGTCCACCCCAAGCTGCTGCTGCACGGCCCGCGATGTCAGGCCGATCTTCCGGCCCACGACGCGCCGGCCCTGGGCGACCGCGTGCTCGACATTCTTCTGCTGGATGGCATAGGCCAGCCGCTCCACATCGCCGTCCAGCCCATGTCTCAGCGGCTCGATAGGCTGCCTCCGCGCTTCCGCGTCTCGCAGACGCCGGGCCAGGTCTTCGATCAACGAAGCTTCATTCACTTGATTCACCGTCGTATCCTCCAACTTCATCCATTCTCAAATCATTGGGACTGCGCTTCAATATGGGCAGGCGCAACGCAGCTATGCGCTTGCGGTATAGCTGGCCGCCAGCCCCGCGCTCTCTTTCGCCTCAATACAGCTCCCGCAGCGTTTCCTGCACCAGGGCGGCCGCGGCAAGCGACAATTCGGTGCGGGGCAGCTTCGTCGGGCTGATCATGCAGATGATGGCCTCCAACGACGGGTTCACCACTTTCTGCCAGGACAGCCCGGGCAGGGAGCGCAGCTGTCGCAGGCTGCCCGGCAGGATGGAATAGCCCCCGCCCTGCGCCACGATTTCGATGGTGGACGCGGTCGAGTCGATCTCGAGCGCGATCTTCAGGCCCAGGCCAAGGCGGGCGGCGGCCATCTCCAGCGCGGGCCGGGTCCATTGATTGCCATACGGCAGGATGAGCGGCAGATGGACAAGCTCGGCCAGCGCGATGTCCGCCCCCCCGCCTCCCGCGGGCTGCGGCCCCACCAGATAGAGATGCTCGGTCGCCAGGGGCTCCACGCTCAGGCTGGGCGAGCTGGCCGGCCCGAGCACCACGGCGAAGTCCAGATGCCCCAGCAGCACCTTGTCATAGAGCGCGCCTGACAGCCCTTCGGCGAGCTTGACCGAGGCCAGCGGAAAGCGGGCCTTGAGCCGGGGCGCCAGGGCCGGTATCAGGATGCGCCCGATGCTGGGCGTCAGCCCTATGGTCAGGTCGCCGGCGTAGACCGCATCGGAATCCCGCACCGAGATCAGCGCCGCATCCACCGTCTTCAGCACCGACCGCGCATAATCAATGAAGCGGCTGCCTCTATCGGTCAGGCGCACCCCGCGCCCATGCCGATGAAACAGGCTGGCGCGCAGCTCGATCTCCAGGGTCCGTACCTGGCGGCTAAGGGTGGGCTGCGGCACGCTCAACAGCTCCGAAGCCTTGATATAGCTGCCGGCCTCGGCGACCGCCACGAAACTGCGCAGTTGCGAAATATCCATAGCGGCGATGAGTCTCTCGAATACCCAGTTCTGTGTGGCGCGGGCCAGGGCGGAGATGCGCTAGGCCGCGATCCGGCTTATCAAGGGTTCGGCATTGCGGGCCGCCGTCTGCAGGCGCGCCACGATGCGGGCGATATCGCGCCCCGGCACCCGCCGCGGGAAATCGCTCAGGCGCAGGACCAGGACCGTATCGCCGTTGGCGCGCCGCACCGGCACCGAAAGATGCAGTACATCGTAGCTCCCGTCATCCTCGATCCGCTCAGGCTCGTGCATGTCGAACATGGCCGACAAGGTCGACAGGAAACGGCGCTCCTGCTCGGGCGTGCGGTGGGCGCAGGAGTACACGTCGATCGCCGCGTCCAGCTCCTGCGTGGGCAGATCGCCAAGCAAGGCGATCGACCATCCCCGTTCGCGCACGCGGGCCAATTGCTCCCGAGCCCGCGGCAGGGCTTGGGCGCCGCCTTTGCCGAGACGGCCCAGCCATTCGTCGGCCGGCACGCCGGCCGGGCTGTCGACGAAAAGCGCACCTAGGGGCGGCATGAGAGGCGCGCGCACGCCCAGGCGTTGCGGGGCGCCCGCCGCGCCGGGGTGGTCCGCCGTCGCGACATAGAGCGAGTCGGCGCCGGTCGAGGCCACGACACTGCATCCCAGCCGCAGCTCGCCCGCGATCGCCTCGATCTCGGGCCGGGCCGCCTCGGCCATCCTCACATACTGGAAAGCCGCGCGCTCATCGGCCCGCAGCAGCGACCCGGACGCGAACCGCCCATAGCCGCGCTGGAAGAACAGCAGGGGCAGCGCATCGCGCTCCAGGCCCATGGACCGCACCGCGCCCAGCACAATATCGTGGTCGCCCGCATCCACCACATTGGCATAGCTGCAATCTATCCAGGCCACCACGCCGTCGATGACGGGATTGCCCAGGGGGCTGGCTTGCCAGCCGATGCCGGCGAACTTGTCCTCGCCCGGCGCGGCCAGGGCCCGGCATATGGGCTCCTGGTCGGCGGCAAGAATATTGATGCAAAAGCGATCGCTGCCTTCGCGCAGCGCCTTGAACGTGCGCGAGGTCTTCATGGGCAGGAAGGCCACCAGCGGCGGTTCGAGCGACACCGAAGTGAAAGTCCCCACCACCATCCCCAACGGCGCCCCGGCGGCATCCCGCCCGGTCACGACCGCCACGCCCGTCGGATAGCTGCCCAACAAGGCACGCAAGCTTTCGCCATTGATCTGGCTCAGGTCTTTTTCCATGATCTGCTCACCCCATGCTGCCGCCGTGGCTTCAGATGATGACGCCCGCCGGCGCGGGAATGCCGTAAAGCGAACCGGCAAAGGCCGCGTACACGGGATCTTCGACATTGCAGGCATGCCCCAGCGCAACCGCCAGGTCCCGCCACTGGCGCTGGATCGGATTGGAAAGGCGGTTGGCATTGCCGCCCGCGCTCTTGAATACCCGCGCCGCCGCCTCGGCGGCGCGATGCACCGCGCGCACCTGATGGACCCGCGCGCGGGCCTGCATCGCGCTGGTGACGCGCTCGCCGCGCGCGGCCACCTCATAGGCCTCGGTGATATCGTTCAAGATCTGCAGACGGGCCGCGTCGATGTCGGCGATGGACGCTCCCAGGTCGGACATATGATAGGGATTCTGGGTCGCCTTGACGCCCATGCGCGATACCCGGTCGCGGGAGTATTCCGAGAATCTCCTGACAACCCCGTCGGCAATACCGACCGTGGCCGCCGCGATGGCGCCGGGGAACAAGAGATCGAACGGCACCTGGTACAGCATCGAGTCCGGACGGTTCTTGGCGGCATAGTCGCGGGAATTCAGGCGGCCGACCTCCAGGGTGCGATAGTCCGGCACGAAGGCCTCCCTGACCACGACATCCTTGCTGCCGGTGCCCGCCAGGCCCATGACCTGCCAGGAATCCTGCAGGATCTCGTAATCGGCCCTGGGCAGCATAAAGTGATAGGGCTCGGTGAATGCGTCAGCCGGCCCGCCGAGCTTTTCGGCGCGGCCGCCCAGCACCACCCAATCGCAATGGTCGGTGCCCGAAGAGAACGGCCATTGGCCGCTCAGCACGAAGCCGCCATCCACCCGCTTTGCCCGGCCGATAAAGGCATAGGGCGAGGCGATCCAGGTGTCTTTATCCTTGCCCCAGACCTCCTCCTGCAGGCGGCGATCCGCCTGGGCGAACTCGAAGGGATGCACCCCCACCACGCCGCCGACCCAGCCGATGGAGGGTGCGCGCGCCGCCAGCTCCATGAGAACCTCGTAGAACTCTCGCGGATGGGCTTCATCGCCGCCGTAGTCCTTGGGCTGCAACATCCTGACCACCCCAGCCTCGCGCAGCAGGCGCGCCGCCTCGTCGGTCAGCGAACCACGGCGCTCGCTGGCGTCGACTTCATTGGCGACCTTATCGCCGAGGCTCTGCAAGCCCTGAACAACCGGATGCATCATAAAACTCCTGAGATGAATAGCGTTCTTCGAGATGGCCGGACGGCGCTCAGGCCGGCGCGGCCACCGGTTCGATCATGAGAAAGGGCGACAGCTCTTTGTGCTGATGACGATGGCCCCAGGTGCTGGTGCGGTCGTAGTAACGCGGCTCCCACAGCTCCCCGACCTCCAGGCCGCCCCATCCATACTCGATACGGAAATCCGACGGCGATTGCAGATAGAAGGAAATCATCCGGTCATTGGTGTGGCACCCCAGGGTGCGCGTGACCGGAATCTGCCGCGCTTCGCACAGATCAAGCGCCGTGCCCACGTCTTCAAGCGTGTTGGCCTCCACCATCAAATGCAGGAAAGCCGCGCGCTCGGTGGGCGCGCGCGCGATCGCCAGGGAATGATGACGCCCGTTGACGTGGTAGAAGTGGGCATGGATGGGGCCGTCTATCACCGTGTCCGAAAGGCGAAAACCCAGCAGTTCGCGATAGAAGCGGTCGCTTGCCGCCAGGTCCGGCACGGCCAGCACGACATGGCCCAGGCCCTGGTCGCCCGTGCGGAAACCGCTCATGGCGCGCCCCGGGCGAAACACCGACCGCGGCCGCATCTGGCCCCAGGCGAGTTCATGCCGGATGCCTTCAGGATCCACGAACCAATAAAAGCCGAGCACCTGGCGCAGCGCCGCCTCCTCGGCGCCGGCGCGCGCGACGGCCAGGCCTTGGAGCCGCAAGCGGTCGGCGATGACGCCTGCCTCGTCTTCACCCGCCGTCGCCCAGCCGATATAGGCCACGCCGTTTTTCTGGCCAGGATGGATGGCCATGCGATAGGCGGCTTCATCGAAGCGCAGCCGCACCGCGCCGTCGGGTCCGGCCTGCACGAGTTCGCAGCCCAGCACCTCGGGGCCGAACGTCTCCCATTCCTGATACGAAGGAGACGTCACGCCGAAATAAGCCAGTGAAGTGATCATGGCGCCCCCGGACTCAATGCCCTTGGATAAAGGACGCGACGGAGCGGTTGAACTCGTCGGCATGCTCAAGCTGCACCCAGTGGCCGCAGCGGGTCACGAGCAGCATGCGCGCGTCGGGAATCTGCCGCACCAGATGCAAGGCCGCGGTATAGGGCACGGTGCGATCGTCGCGGCCGTGCACAAGCAGGGCCGGCGCCTTGATCTCGGCCAGGCGCGCCTGGTCGATCCGGACCATGGGCTTGCCATGTCCCGAGATCCAGCCTTCGATGTGATCCGGCCGCGAGGTCAGGATCCTGACCCGCTCTTCGACGAACGCATCGGTGACATGGCGCGTATCGAAAGCCATGGTCGAGATGAACTTGCGCATGGACTCCGGACCGGGCTGGAAGTAGGCGGCCTCCAGGGCCTTGACGCCTTCGCTCAGGCCGGCGGGGTCGAAGATGCTGGGCACGCCGGCCGACGAGCCCAACGTCACCAGGTGCGACACCAGGTCGGGGCGCTCGTAGGCCAGGCGGATGCAGGAGGAGCCGCCCATGGAATTGCCCACGATGGCCACCTTGCCCAGGCCCAGCGTCTCGATGAACTCGGCAAGCGCCCCGCTGTTGTCGCGTTGCTCGTACTTGACCGATTGCGACTTGCCCCAGCCGGGCAGGTCAATGGCAAAAACACGGAAACGCTCCGCGAGATAGGGAATGTTGGGATGGAAATTGCTCCAGCCGGACGCGCCCGGACCGCCGCCGTGCACCAGCACCAGGGGGCTGCCCTGGCCCGCTTCGTGATAGTGGATATCCCAACTCTTGGTCTGGATGCGCTTGCTGGTGCTCTCTTCGGTCAAAGTTGCCATGTATGTCTCTCCGGTGGCCTGCGGCCCTGTGGGCGGCGCCTGGCGGGGTCGTGGATCAAAGCGGGTGTCGCCGCGCCCTGCCCTGCGGCGATCAACAGCGCGCATATTACTAGAATGATAATTCTAGAGCTAATGCTCGCTAACCCTTAGACATCGCACGACCGGACTGACGCGCGCCGGCCAGAACCCTCCCCGCTGTGTAGACTGCGGATGGGTTCCGTCGCGCGTCACGGCGGCGTCATCCCGCCCGCGCACCATCGAGATCCTGACCCGCAAGGAAAGAGGCCCATGAAGCACAGCAAACGCCCGGCCTTGGCCGCGACGCTGGCAAGCGCGCTGGCGCTGCTGGCCGCCTGCGGCAGCCAGCAAGACCCCAGCGGCCGCGGCGCGCCGCGCGCGATGACGCTGACCATCCTGCATATCAATGACCACCACTCCCATCTCGATAGCCGGCGCAGGACACTCGCGCTGAACAATGCCGCCGGCGACGCCACCGCCGTCAGCGTCAGCGCGGGCGGCTTTGCCCGTGTCAAAGGCGCCATCGACGCCCTGGCGGCGCAATCGCCCAATGTGCTCAAGCTGCATGCCGGCGACGCCCTGACCGGCACGCTCTACTTCAACCACGCGGGCCAGCCCGGCCAGGCCGACGCCGCGCTCATGAATACGGTCTGCTTCGATGCCATGGCGCTAGGCAACCATGAGTTCGACAAAGGCGACGCTGGCCTGAAGACTTTCATCGACGCCCTGCACGAGGGCCGCTGCAAAACGCCCGTCCTCAGCGCCAATGTGCGGTTCGGCCCGCACTCGCCCCTGTCCGCCGACGCCGCGCCGGGCAAAGTGCGGCCCGACACCATCGTGCAGCGCGGCGATCAGCCCATCGGCATCATCGGCCTGACCATCGCCGGCAAGACCAGGCAGGCCTCCCGTCCCGATCCCGGCACGGACTTCATGGACGAAACCGCCACCGCCCAGGCCCGTATCGACGCCTTGCGCGCCCGGGGCGTGAACAAGATCATCCTGCTCTCGCACATCGGCTACCCCCATGACAAGCAGCTCATCGCCCGGCTCTCCGGCGTGGACGTGGTGGTGGGCGGCGACTCCCACAGCCTGCTCGGCCCCGCCAGCCTGGCCACCTACGAGGTCGGTTCTCCCGAGGGCAGCTACCCCACCGAAGCGCGCGACAAGGATGGCAAGCGCGTCTGCCTGGTACAGGCTTGGGAATACAGCCAAGTGGTGGGCGAACTGAACGTGGACTTTGACGCCAAGGGCGACGTCATCCGCTGCGCCGGCCGGCCCCATGTACTGATCGACCAGGACTTCAGGGTCGGCGATGCCCTGCCCGCCGCGCCCGACCAGGCGGCCTTCCTGGCCGGCGCCAAGGCCAGCGGCATGCTGCGCATACAGGCGCCAGACCCCGTCGCGACGGCGGCCCTGCAACCCTTCAAGGCCAAGGCCGACATCTATAGCCGGAGCGTGGTGGCCACGGTTGCGCGGGAACTCTGCCGCCGGCGCGTGCCTGGCCGGCGCGGCGACGTCAGCAATTCCAGCGCGGCCTGCAATGCCGAAGGCAGCGTCCACCAGCGCGGCGGGGACATCCAGCAGCTCGTGGCCCAGGCCTATCTCGACGTCGCCAACGCCCACTACGGCGGGGCCGACATCTCGCTGCAAAGCGGCGGCGGCGTGCGCATCGCCCTGCCCGAGGGCGCCGTCACGGCGGCCAGGGTCATCGAAGTCCTGCCTTTCGGCAATAGGCTCTGGCGCCTGGACTTAAGCGGCGCGGAAGTCAAAGCCATGCTGGAAGACGGCATGGAGGCGGTCTTCGGCCCGCGCGGCTCGACCGGCCCCTACCCCTATGCGGGCGGCCTGCGCTGGAACGTGGACGCGACCCGGGCACGGGGCAATCGCGTCGGCAACATCCAGGTCTACGACCGCCCCAGCGCCAGCTGGCGCCCGCTCGATGCCGGGCGCCGCTACAAACTCGTTGTCCTGAGCTTCAATGCCACGGGCGGCGACGGCTACCGCACGCTGGCCCAGGTGCCGGCCGACCGGCGCCAGGACATCGGCGTGCTCGATGCCGACGTCCTGCAAGCCTATATCGACATGCGGCCGCGCGATGAGGTCAGCACACTACCCATCCTCGAGCCCCTGCCGCACAGCCTGTACAGCACGATGCGCTTCACCGAATAGGGCCGGCCGCGCGCACCTTGTCGATCAGGGCGAGCACCGCCGGCGAATTGCCGCGCGTCCGAAAGGCCAGCGCCAGATCGACACGGCGGCCAAAGCCCGTAATCTGCCGGTACGTGACCCCGGGCGGCGACAGCCTGATGATGGACTCCGGGGCCAGCACCACGCCATAGCCCCCGGCCGCCAGGGCGATCGCGGACATGAAATCCTTGACGCGCTGATGCGGCTGGGCCGCGAATCCGCCCGCGCGCCCCAGCTCGGCCAGAATCTCCGAAAACCCTTCGCTTTCGTCGAACTGCGGGATGATGAAAGACTCCCGCGCCAGATCGGCCGGCGCCAGCTCGTCCTTCAGGCAAAGCAGGTGGTTATCCGCCATCGCCACGGCCAGGCGCTCCGACTGAAGCACGATCGCGTCCACGCCCTTGGGATACTCACGCCTGGCCCGCAAGATGCCGACATCGATGACGCCGTTCTTCAGACCCTCCAGCTGGGCAGGGGTCTCCATGGGCAGGATCTCCACCCGCACGGCGGGGTGCTCGGCGCGGTAACTTCTCAACACCCCCTGGATCGCGCCCGTAGTGACCGCCGATCCCACGAAAGCCGCCCGGACCACGCCCGCCAGCCCGCGCGCGGCCTGCATCCCTATCTGCACCGCCTGGTCGATATGCTGCAAGGCGATGAGCGCATGGGCATGAAACGTCTTGCCCGCGTCGGTCAGCGACACCGGCTGGCGCTTATTGCGCAACAGCAGCTTGACGCCCAGCTGCGCCTCCAGCTTCTGGATGGCCACGCTCAACACCGACTGGGAAATCCCCAGGCGGTCCGCGGCCTTGGAAAAATGGAGATTCTCGACAACCGCGACAAAATATCGCAGCGTGCGCGTCTCTACGTTTTGATCGCTCATACCAAACAAAGTATCGATGGCCGCCCGTTTAAGCCCGGGATGATGTCACGTCTAATGATTTCCAGAACAGCTTTCAATAGAGGAGATCATTATGAACGACATGAGCGACGCCCAACGCCTGTTCTCGGGCACCATCAAAGTGACAGATCACCCCACCCATACCCGGGTCCAGCAGGTGAGCGTCGACCCGCAGGCCTTGCGGCGCTTTCTGGCCATGGTCAAGGACATCGATGTCCAGAACCTCGAATACGTGCCCTTCATGCGCTTCAAGATGGCCGAAGCCCTGATCCAGGCCTGCGGAGAAGATCTGCGCGGCACCCTTAACGCCATCGTCGAGACCCGCGAACACGGCGGCTTCACCATCGGCCTGCAAGGCCTGTCCGAGGACCCCGACGACTTCGTCAAATTCGGCACCGCCGTGGCCTACCTGCTCGGGCCGGCCAACCACGACTCGATGTCCGGCAAATACTATGCCCGCTTCTTCGTCAAACACACGGACAACAGCGACTCCTATCTGCGCCAGGCCTATCGCCTGTTCACCATGCACACCGACGGCACCTATGTCTCGGAAGCGACAGACTGGCTGTTGATGATGAAATTCGACGAGCGCAATGCCGTGGGCGGCGAATCGCGCTTCCTGCACCTGGACGACTGGAAAGACCTGGGCGACTTCCTGAACCATCCCCTGGCGACCAAACCCCTGCTCTACAAATCCCCGGCTTCCAAGAACGTGGCCGAACAGGTGGAGCGACCGCTCTTCTTCCAGAACCGTTATGGGCTGGCCATCTGCTTCATCGACCAATTCGTGCAGCCGGCCACGCTCGAAGAAGCCCTGTACCTGCACGACCTGTCCGCCTCGATGGAAACCAGCACCGGCGTGCAGGAAATCACACTGCCGCCGGGCGAGCTCGTGGTGCTGAACAACTACTTCTACCTGCACGGCCGCGCGCCGTTCCAGAAACATGAGCAGCTGCATCGCGAGCTGATGCGTATCCGGGGATTGTTCGCGCGCTGATTCCCGCGCGTGCCGGGGCCGCAACGGCAAGGCCGACCCGCGCCGCACTGGCATGCCCGACGCTCACACCGAAACATCAGCGTATGCGGAAACACGGATCGGAAATGAAAAACGCCGGAACCCCTGAAAGGAGTTCCGGCGTTTGAATTTTGGTGGGCTGTGAGTGGCTCGAACACTCGACCTACGGATTAAGAGTCCGCTGCTCTACCAACTGAGCTAACAGCCCGGCGCATGCAGTGTTATCACCGAGGAAATGTGCAAGCAATTCAGAACCCGGGGGCTTTTGAGACGCTTGCCTTATTTCGCTGCAGAACCGCTGCAATTGCGAGAGGCCGAATTATACATAGATTTTTAGGCTTGTCCAACCGAGGTCCCAAAAGCCCGCTCCCGGGCCCGGGGCCTACTTCTTGGCCGGGGCGGCGCGGCCGGGTTGCTTCAGGCGCTGGAAGAGTTCGCCGCATTGGGTCTCCTGGGGCGAACTGGGCGCCACCAGGGCCAGCAGGCCAGCCGCCGGGGTCAGCAATACGCCCAGGGCCACGACGCCGGCGCCGCGCGCGGCCAGCGGCAGCATGTGCACGCCGGCATCGGGTTTTTTGAAGGTGCCGCGCACATAGAGGGGCGAGCGCAGCGAGAACACGCGAAAGCCCTTGCTTTCGGGCGAGATGTCCAGGTCCATGGCCTCGCTGCGGAAGTTGACCGTGCCGTCTATGGTAATGACGGCGTTGTCGGTGTCGAATACGAACAGCCGCGGGGTCATGATGCCGGACTTCATCTGGAGATCGGCCGCGCCGCAGTTGATCTTGACCTCGTCGTCGCCGAAGAGCTTGCTGACCACATAGTTGCCGACATTGAGGCCGGCGATTTCCATCAGGGCGCGGCTGATGACGCCGTCGTTGACCAGCAGCCGCGTGTCGCCGCTGGCCGAGGCCAGCAGCGCGGCCACCGAGTTGCCGCTGCCCGCAAGCGCCGCATCCCCATTGAGTTCGCCCAGGGTGCGCTGCATGGACTGGGTCTTGGGGAAGAGTTGCTTGAGTTGCAGGCGCCGCGCGCTCATGTTGACGCGCCCCGCCATGGGGGTTTTGGCGCCGTCCAGGCTGAGTTTGCCGTCCAGGCGCCCGCCCGCCATGTTGAAGCGCAGCGGATCCAGCGTGAGCAGGCCGTCCTGCAGCACCAGGCCGACGTCCAGGTCGGTCAGCGGCAGGGTGTCGCCATGGACGATGCGCCCGACCGACAGCTTGACCTCGGCGTCCATGTCGCGCCAGCGGTCGGTGCGAAAGACTTGCACCGGCAAGGCCTTGTCAGGCGGCTGGACCAGGCTTTTCTCGCCTTCGGCCTTGAGGGTCCTGGCTGTGGTGCCGCCCCCCGACTGCACGCCGATCAAGGGCCCCAGGTCGGCCATGCGCAGCAGTTTGGAAGAGAGCTGGCCGCTCAGTTTGGGCCTGGGCGCCTGCAGGGCGAAGCGGATGTCGCCGTGCAGGTCGCTGTTGCCGACCTTGCCGTTGAAGTCGCGATAGTGGAACACCGGCCCGCCCGCCTCGCGCAGCCGGGCCTGCAGATGACCGTCGGTGGCATAGGGCGGCGAGTCGGGCAGGGTCACGCCCGTCAGGGGATAGAGGTTGGCCATCGACGCGCCGGAGAGTTTCAGGCGCAGGTCGAGCGCGCCCAGTTGCAGCGGATCGGTCAGCGTGCCCACCACCGAGGCCTTGGTCGACCCCGTGCTCACATCGGCCTGCAGCGGAAAAGGCCGCGAGGCGTCGCGCAGGGCCAGCATTCCGCCGACCTTGCCCTCGCCCTGCACCGGCAGGTCTTTGTATTTGCCCTTGATCTTCCAGCCGAAGACATAGTCAGCGGGCGCGGGTTTCGGATCCCGGGCGGCGGCCGGGTCGTCCGGCGCCGCGTCCAGGGCGTCGCCGGCCAGTTCGGCGAAGGGCACGGGCTTGCCCAAGGGGTCGACCAGGATTTCGAGCTCGGCCTTCAGTTGCGCGTCCTGGTAGCCCACGCGCCCCTGGTCAAAGCCGATCTCGTTCAAATCGAGTTTCCAAGGCGAGGGCTCGCCGGTCTCGGGCATCAGGAAGACCCAGTTGGCCGTGCCATCGGCCTGGCGTTCGAGGTCGGCCGCGGGATGGGACAGCTGCACCTGGCGGATCACGACATGCCTGGCCAGCAGCGGCAGGGGCGCCAGCGTGAAGGTGGCGCGCTCCAGCGTGGCCAGGGCGGGGGCCTGGCCCCAGGGCGCGTTCGCGATCATGATGTCCGAGGCGGTGATCCGCGGCCAGGGCAGCCAGGCGCGCCAGCCGCTTTCCTGGGGCTGGCGGCCCCAGCTCACGCTCAGATCGCCCCGGATGGCAAAGGGCCGGCCGATGGCGGCCGTGACCTTGTCATTGATCGTGGGTTTGAAGCGGTTCCAGTCGAGATTGCCGACCACAACGGCGAAAACCGCCGGCAATGCCAGCAGCACCACGATGACCGCGAGGAGGATCTTGCGCCGGGTTGCCATTGTGTTTGTGCCTGGGCTCGCGCCGCGGGCAGCACCTTGCCACCGGCAGCCTCCGCTTCAGGGTAGCGCAGTCTCCGTCATGGAGAAACCCCGCCGCAGCGCGAGGATACAAAGGGCAAACAGTCGTCACGCCGCCGGGCGCTTGAACTGTTTACGCGCCTTGGCGCACAAGGCCTGGGCATAGCATTCGGCATGGTGGTCGTTGACCATGCCCACCGATTGCATGAAGGCATAGACCGTCGTCGGACCCACGAAAGACCATCCCAGTTTCTTCAGCGCCTTGGACAGGGCGATGGCCTCGGCGGTCGGCGCGCCGTCGGTCAGCGGCCGGTCGGGGCCCTCGAAACGCCAGAAAAAGGCGGCCAGCGAGCCTTCCCGTTCGCGCATCTCGCGCGCGCGCCGGGCATTGTTGATAATGGCCTCGATCTTGCCCCGATGCCTGACGATGCCGGCGTCCTGCACGAGCCGTTCCACATCGTCCGCGCCGAATCGCGCGATCTTGTCGATATCGAAGTCCGCGAAGGCGCGCCGATAGCCTTCGCGCTTGTTCAGGATGGTGCGCCAGCTCAGGCCGGATTGCATGCCCTCCAGGCAGATCTGCTCGAACAAATGCCGGTCGTCCGCGCTGGGCCGCCCCCATTCTTCGTCGTGATAGGCGCGGTAGCTGTCGGAGTCGTCGACCCAGCCGCAGCGGGGTCGGCCATCGGGAAAGTCCTGGCGAGCGGGCATGATGGTTTTTTCGGAATGCGGGACCCGGACATTTTGACGGGGTTGACGGGCCAGGGCAATCCGGCGTCCCTGCTACTATTGCGCGTCGGCGCGCCTGCCGCGCCAGGCCGACACCCACGGACCTCGCCATGACGCGACTCACCCCAGACCCCACCACCATTGTTTCCCTGGCCGACCTGGCCGGGCAGCCCGACGCCAACCCCTGCCTGAGCTGCGGCGCCTGCTGCGCGCATTTCCGGGTGTCGTTCTATTTTGGCGAGGTGGACGTCCACGGCGGCACGGTGCCCCAGGCGCTTGTCACCCAGATCAGCCCTTCGCGCGTCTGCATGCAAGGCACGGAGCACGGCGGCGGCCGCTGCGTCTCGCTGCGCGGCGAGTTGGGCCAGCCCGGCATCCACTGCGACATCTACGAAAACCGCTCCACGCCCTGCCGGGAATTCGACATGTGGCAAGCCGACGGCAGCCCCAACCCGGATTGCCAGCGCCTGCGCGCGCGGCTGGGCCTGGCGCCGCTGGGTCCGCGTCCGGATGCGGAAAACGACCCCCAGGGCCCGTCCACGCCTTCGGACCAGCCCCGGGCCGCCTAGGCGGCGCTAGCGCCAATCTCCCACGCTGGCCGGGTCGATCTGGCTGACTTCGTGGCGCATCTGTTTCAGGTCCACCACCACCGCCTGCCCGGCCGACAGTTCGACAAACTCGCGCGGACCGGCCGATTGCGTGCGCACCTTGACCTGGCCCTGCTTGACGCGCACGGCCAGGCGCTCGCCGTCCAGCTGGACATCGAACAGCGTGTCCGGCGTGGCCATGGCCGAGGCCAGCACATTGACTTCGTTGACGCCCATGCGCACATTGAGATTGGTGCGGAACTTATACACCACGCGGAAATACACCTGCCCGTGGGCCAGGTTCACATCGCGGCGGCGCGCATAGACGCCCACGCTCAGTTCGGTGCCGCCGCCGGCGATGATTTCGCTGCCGTCCTCGAGCCGGATTTCGCGCGATTGCCCCTGGGGCGTATCGACCTGGGCGCTGAATTGCGGGCTGCTTTCCCGCAGCACCCAGTTGACCGTGAAGGCCAGCGCCAGCCCGAGCGAGATCAAGACCAGCACGATAGCCAGGAGATGCTTGCGCCAGAAAGGGCGGAGATCGGCTTGGGACGCGGACATAGGGCGGAACTCAGGCAAAGGACTCGATGCGCGGATTATAGGAAGCCTGGCGCGCCTTGCCCCGCGACAAAGGGACGCGGGCCAGCGCGGAAGGCGGGCATCCCAGCGCCCGGCGCACCATGGTGGAAAACGCCGCCGGGCTGTCATAGCCCAGGTCCAGCGCCACGGTCGTGACCGCCACGCCGCGCGCCAGTTCGGCCAAGGCCTGGCCCAGGCAGGCGCGCTGGCGCCATTGCGCGAAAGACATGCCCGTGGCGCGGCGGAAACGCCGCAGCAAGGTGCGCTCGCTCAGGTTCAGGCGCTGGGCCCACAAGGCCGGGCGCTCATCGATGCGCGGGGCGCGCATAAAGGCCAGACAGGCCGCGTCCAGCTCGGGATCGTGCTGCGGCAAGGGGATGTGCAGGGGCAGGCTGGCCGCGCGCGCCACCTCGTGCAAGAGCAGGCCCACGAGGGCGCCGTCGCGGCCCTGCTCGTCGTAATGCAAGGGCATGTCCACCGCTTCCAGCAGCAGATGACGCAACAGATCGCTGACCTCCAGCACCTCGCACTCCGTCGAGCGGCGCGGCGCGCGGGCCGGCTCGATATAGACGCTGCGCGTGCTGACGCCCAGCATGCGCACCCGGTGCGCCACGCCGGCGGGTATCCAGAGCGCCTGTCCGCTGGGCACCACCCATGCGCCCTGCCCGGCCGCCACCTGCATGAGCCCGGTGGCGCCATAAAGCAGTTGCGCGCGCCGATGGCGATGCCAGTCCAGCAATTGGCCCCGCGGATAATCGGTGCCGATGGCCAGCACCGGCCGGTCCGCATCCTCGATCTCGGTGATGGCGATATTGCGCATGGCGGAAAGTCGAATGGATATGGCAGAAATTCGAATGTACGCCAGGACGGCCGCGGGTATCGTCCTTGGCAAGACAGGAGAGCGCATGTCCTTTTATTTGATTCTGGCGTTTTTCGGCGTGCTGGCGGGCGTGACCACCCTGCTGTTCGGCTTTGGCGGCGGCTTTGTCGTCGTGCCCCTGCTGTACCAGGGCCTGCTCGCCACGCACGGCCCCGGCAGCGCCGAGGCGGCATCGGCCATGCATATCGCCATCGCGACGTCCACCTGCGTCATGATGGCCTCGGCCGGCCTGGCCACGCGCAGGCGGGCGCATCTGCTGCACTGGTCCTGGATATGGCCGCTGGCGGGCTATATCGGCCTGGGCGCCGTGTTCGGCGCGTCCCTGGCCGTATTGGCCAGCGGCGCCGTGCTGCGCGGGGCCTTTCTGGCCTATCTCGGCATCACCATCGCCGACTGCCTGCTGCGCAAAGGGTTTCTGGACGGCGCCCCGGCCCGGCCCCTGGGCGCCGGCGCCACGGCAGGCGCCGGCATCGTCATAGGCGCGATCGCGACCTTTCTAGGCGTGGGCGGCAGCGTCATGACCGTCCCCCTGATGCGCCGGCGCGGCCTGGACATGGCCGCGGCCAGCGCCATGGCCAATCCGCTCAGCCTGCCGGTGGCCGTCGTGGGCACGCTGACCTATATCCTGCTGGCCTGGCGCACAGGCGCCCCGGCGGCCCCCTGGCGCGCCGGCTATGTGGATCTGCGAGCCTTTATCGTGCTCACCCTGAGCGCCTATGCCGGGATCCGGCTGTCCGCCCCGCTGGCCGGCCGGATCCCGGATCGCCTGCACGCCCGGATCTATATCGGCCTGCTGGCGCTCGTCTTTGTCGTAATGGCGCTACGCTAAGGGCCTGGCCGTTCCCGGAAACTGGGAACAGCCCGTCCAGCCGGCCATGCCTTCCCCTGGGCGGGCCCGGGTCTGCCTATCATTGGGCCGTCCCCCTCTTTTTTTCATGGCAGTCCCAGCATGACGCTTCAATTCTTTGACACGGCCGCCGTGGCGGCCACGCCCTGGCGCAACGGCGGCGGCACCACGCGCGAACTCGCCTGCTTTCCGGCCGGCGCCGCGATGGACAGCTTCGCCTGGCGCGTCAGCATCGCCGATATCCGCGCCGCCGGTCCTTTCTCCGCCTTTCCGGGCATCGACCGCATCATCACGCTGCTCGATGGCGACGGCGTGCGTCTTCACACCGGCGATGGTCGCATCGACCACAGGCTCGACACCCCGCTGGCGCCTTTCGCCTTTCCCGGCGAGGCGGACATCCACGCCGCGCTGATCGGCGGCGACACGCGCGACTTCAATGTGATGACGCGCCGCCAGGACTGGCAGGCGCAGGTGGACATCCTGCGCGGGGCCTCGACCCTGCCGGCCAGCGACGGCGGCCTGCTCTATGTCAGCCGCGGCAGCTGGACGGTCGACGGCGCCCATGCGCTGGCCGCCGGCCAAGGGGGATACTGGACGACGGCCGCCGGATCCATGGCGCTTGCCCCGGCCGGCCCCGAAGCCGCGCTGATCGCGGTGCGCCTGTCGCGCCGCGCGGGAGCGCCGGCATGAACGCGATTTTTGCCGAACATGCGCTCCTGCCCGAAGGCTGGGCCCGCGATGTGCGCCTGCAGTGGGACGGCGCAGGCCGCCTGACCTCGGTGCAGGCGAACAGCCTGGCCGGCGACACGCCGCGCGCCGACGGCCCGCTGCTGCCCGCCATGCCGAATCTGCATTCACATGCCTTCCAGCGCGCCCTGGCCGGCCTGACCGAATATCGCGGCCAGGCTCGCGACAGCTTCTGGAGCTGGCGCACCCTGATGTACCAGTTCGCCAACCGGCTGGATCCCCAATCCCTGCAGGACATCGCGACCTGGCTCTACATCGAGATGCTGCAGGCCGGCTACGGCAGCACCTGTGAATTCCACTATGTGCATCATGATGCCGACGGCCGCCCCTATGCCGACGACGCCACGCTCAGCCTGGCGCTCCTGGAAGCGGCGAGGCGCACCGGCATGCGGCTGACGCTGCTGCCCGTGCTTTACCAGACGGCCGGCTTCGGCGGCCAGCCGCCCAATGACGGCCAGCGCCGCTTCATCCGCGGCACCGACAATATGCTGCGCCTGCTGGAGCGCCTCAAGCCGCTTTGCGATGCCCAGGGCGCCGTGCTCGGGCTGGCGCCGCACTCGCTGCGCGCCGTGCCGCCGGACAGCCTGGGCGAAGCCCTGGCCGGGCTGGACGCTATCGCGCCCGGCGCCCCCGTCCATATCCACATCGCCGAACAGACCAAGGAAGTCGAGGATTGCCTGGCCTGGAGCGGCCAACGCCCGGTCCAGTGGCTGCTGGATCACATGCCCGTCGATGCCCGTTGGTGCCTGGTGCATGCCACCCACCTGGACGCGGCGGAAATCCGCCGCGGCGCGGCCAGCGGCGCCGTGGCCGGCCTGTGCCCCACCACCGAAGCCAATCTCGGCGATGGCATCTTCCCCTTTGCCGCCTGGCGCGATGCCGGCGGAGCCTGGGGCCTGGGGTCGGACAGCCACATCTGCGTAGACGCGGCCGAAGAAATCCTGATGCTGGAATACAGCCAGCGCCTGGCCAGCCGCGAACGCAATATCGGCGCCCTGCCCGCTTCCCCGCAAGTGGCCCAGGCCTTGATGCAACAGGCCCTGGACGGCGGCGCGCAAGCCAGCGGCCGGCCAGGCAGCGCCCAATTGCGCGTGGGCGGCCTGGCGGACTTTTTCACGCTAAATACGGACCTGCCGGCCTTGGCCGGCCTGTCGCCCGAGCAGATGCTGGCCTCGCACGTCTTTGCCGCCAGCCGCGCCGGCACGCTGCGATCCGCCTGGATAGGCGGACGGCAATATGTCGAAAATGGCCGCCATCCCCTGGCCGCCGAGGCCGCCCCGGCCTTTATCGCCGCTCGCCGGGCGCTGCTCGCGTCCTGAGCCCCACGGCGTCTGGCCATTTCTTGTGGTCAGACGCCCTCCAAGCATTCAAAGAAAATAAAAATTGTGAAATTTGAGTGCGTTTGGAAACAATTGGTGCCTCTTTTTCACTGGCCGTAGCCCCTGAAACCGGGCCGCCCCGGATACGCTGGCTTCGCTGTAGGGTAAGTGAAAGGTAAACCTCCAATTGGTGCCGATACTTATCCACATCGGCCTATCCGAATTTAGACATGACGAGACAAACCGCGATCCAGGACACTCTCTCCAAGCAACATCTTGCGTAATCCGAATCCAAACGGAATAAACCCTGGCAACGTTTGAAGCACCCTGGCCGGGCTCCCTACGCATAATGCAGTAAACTCCTGCGGATGTGACGAGTCATGCTGAACCTTCGTCTTGGCGCAATACCAGTGATGTTCCGGCCGCAAACCGGATCGGTAGGGCTTCAGCCAACACAATATGAACCAACAAACTGCGTCTGGCGCGGCGGCCGTTCTCGCCTCGCGCCGGCAGCGGGCCCCTTGGTCTTCACGCCGGGCTTATTGCCCAGGCCGGCCCGCTCATCGAGCTCCCAGGCCAGCGTTTTGAGGCAGAGTCCATCGCCTCGACGCTGCCCGCGCAGACTCAACGCCGATGCCCCCGCGGCGGGCCATCGCGCGTGCGTATTCTCCCAATTCGTAGTTGCTCCAGGAACCGTCTGGCGGGACATCCGCGCGATCGGTCCAGCATTCTGGGGCAGGAAGGACAGTAAATGGCAAAGCGCGTAGCGATCATCGGTCTGGCATTCCGCTTCCCGGGAACCAGCACGGAACAATATTGGTCCGACCTGCTCGATGGCAAAGATTTGATCACCCAGGTCGACCCTGGCCGCTGGTCGACGGACGCCTATCTGCACCCAGACAAGGAACAGCCAGGCACCGCTTATACCCATGCCGCCGGCTCCCTGGGCGACATCTCCGGGTTTGACGCCGACTTTTTCGGGATTTCGCCGCGCGAGGCCACGCTCATGGACCCGCAGCAGCGCTTGCTGCTGGAAATGAGCTGGGAGGCCATGGAAGACGCTGGTATCAGGCCGTCCCAGCTGCGCGGCAGCGATTGCGGCGTATACATCGGGATTTCCAGCGCCGACTATGCCTATCGCATGTCGGAAGACCTCAATGTGGTCGACGCCTCGACCGCCACCGGAAATACCTCCAGCATCGCCGCCAATCGCCTGTCCTACTTTTTCGACTTGCGCGGCCCCAGCATTGCCCTGGACACGGCATGCTCCTCCTCGCTGGTGGCTTTCCACCAGGCTTGCCGCGCGATCCAAAGCGGCGAATGCAGCCACGCGCTGGCCGGCGGCATCAGCCTGCACCTGCACCCCTACGGCTTCATTACCTTCTCCAAGGCCTCGATGCTGTCGCGCGAGGGCCGCTGCAATGTCTTTGACGCCTCGGGCGATGGCTATGTCCGCTCCGAAGGCGGCGGCGTCTTTGTCCTGAAGGACTATGAGCGGGCGGTCGCCGACGGCGACCGTATCCTGGCCGTGGTCGCGGGCAGCGCCGTCAACACCGACGGCCGGAAATCGGGGCTGACGGTGCCCAACGCCGACGCGCAGATCGAGCTGATGCGCGGCGCCTATCAACAAGCCGGCATCGCACCCGCCGACCTCGACTATCTCGAGGCCCACGGCACCGGCACGGCGGTCGGAGACCCGATCGAGACCCGGGCCATCGGCGCGGCCCTGGGCAAGCGCAGACCGGCCACGCAGCCCCTGCCCATCGGTTCGGTCAAGAGCAACCTGGGCCACCTGGAGCCGGCCTCCGGCGTGGCGGGCCTGGTCAAGGCCATCTACTCGCTCACGCATCGCACGGTGCCGGCCACGATAGGCGTGCGCCAGCTCAATCCGAACATCGACTTCAAAGACTGGAACATCGAGGTCGTCACGCAGAACCGGCCTCTCAAGCCCAAGGGCAAGCTGACCATAGGCGTCAACTCCTTCGGCTTTGGCGGGTCCAATGCGCACGTCATCCTGGAAAGCCCCCCCGCCGTCGCCGAGACGGCGGCGACCAAGCTTGTCAAGAATGCGCCCGTCCCGCTGGTTGTCAGCGGCAAGACCCAGGATGCGCTGCGCGCGGCCGCGGCCGCCATGGCGCAGCGCCTGCGCGCCGACGCCGGCCGCCCCCTCTACGATATTGCCTATCATGCGGCCCAGCGCCGCGACTGGCACGAAGAGCGCGCGCTGGTCTTCGCCAGCGACAAGCAACGCGCCGCGGCGGACCTGCAATCGCTGGCCGACGGCGGCGCGTCCAAGTACCGCGTATCGACGGGCAGCGCGGTCAAGGACGCCAAGGGACCGGTCTTTGTCTACTCCGGCAATGGCTCGCAATGGGCGGGTATGGGTCAGCGCCTGATGACCGACCCGGTATTCGCCGCCGCCGTGCATGAAGTTGACGCCCTCTTCTCGGAGTACTCCGACTTTTCCCCGGCGGCCGAACTCAGTAATAGCGACGGCAATGACCGCTATGACCGCACGGAAATCGCGCAACCCACGCTCTTCGCGCTGCAGGTCGGCATCACCCGCATGCTGGCGCAACGCGGCGTCGTACCCGTGGCGACCATGGGCCACAGCGTGGGCGAAGTCGCGGCCGTGTGGGCTTGCGGCGCGCTATCGCTGCCCGAAGCCGTCAAAGTCATCTACCATCGCAGCCGCCTGCAGGGCCTGACCAAGGGCAAGGGAAAGATGACGGCGGTCGGCATCAACGCCGACGAGACCGAAGCCCTGATCGCCGAACTGAAACTGGATCAGGGCCTGGCGCTGGCCGGCGCCAACAGCCATCGCGGCGCCACCGTCGCCGGCGATCCGGCCATGCTCGATACGCTCGAAGCCGTACTGGCCGAACGCAGCATTTTTCATCGCCGCCTGAATCTGGATTACGCCTTCCACAGCCAGGCCATGGACGGCATCGAGCACGGCATACGCCAATCGTTGGGCGACATCAGCCCGCGCGATGCCAACCTCCCCTTCTATTCCACGGTCAGCGGCCAGCGCGAGTCCGGCCGCAAACTGGATGCGGGCTATTGGTGGCGCAACGTGCGCCTGCCGGTGCGCTTTGAGACCGCCAGCGCCCAGGCCATCGCCGACGGCTTCAATGTCTTCGTGGAAATCGGCCCCCACCCCGTGCTGCGCGGCTATCTCAAGGATGCGCTCGGCACCGCGGATATGGCGGGCAGCATTTTCATCACGGCCTCGCGCGGCGGCGATGATCCCGAGAAAATCCATGACGTTGCCGGCCAGGTCATTCTCAGCGGCGCATCGGTCGACTGGCAGGCGCTCTTTCCCTGGAAGGGCGAGCACATCACGCTGCCCGCCTACCCTTGGCAGCGCGAAAAATACTGGCATGACACGTCTTCGGAATCGCCCGGCCTGCTGATGCGCCAGCGGGTGCATCCCTTGCTGGGCTATGCCTTGGCCCAGCACGACGGTGTGTGGGAAAACCGCATCGACGCGCAACAGTTCCCGGCGCTGGCCGACCATGTGGTGGGAGACGCCACGGTCTTCCCCGGCACCGGCTTTGCGGAGCTGGCGCTGGCCGCCGCGCGGCAATGGCTGCCCGGCGAGTTCGCCGATATCGAAGAACTGGAAATCCGCGCACCGCTGATTCTGTCGGGCACCAAACGGGTGCGCGTCATCCTGGACAAGCACGACGGCCGGCTGCGTATCGAAGGCCGCGACCAGAATAGCCCGGATCCCTGGACCTTGCACGCCACGGCCCGCATCCTGCAGGAAACCGGCAGCGTGCCGCTGCGCGGCGACGCGGTCTTGAGCCTGCCCGCCCGCGATCCGGATTTCGTCGAAGCCGACCACCATCAGCTGACACGGCTGGTGGGCCTGCAATACGGGCCGGCTTTCCGGGCCATCTCCCACGGCTGGCTCGAAAGCGCCGGAAGCGTGCTTGCGGTTTTTCAGCCTGAGCAGACCCAGGACGGCTCGCTGGACGATACGCTGCTGCACCCGGCCCTGCTGGACTGCGGATTCCAGCTCATCATCCAGCTGCTAAAGGATGACGGCGCCATAGGACAAGGCATGGCCTTCGTGCCGGCCAAGATCGGCCGGCTCACGCTGCAGGCCGCCCAAGGCCAGGCAAAGTTTGTCCGCGCCCGCCTGCGTCGCCGCTCGCCGCACTCGCTGACGGCGGATTTCGATCTTTTCAACGCCGAAGGCAAGCGGATCGCCAGCGTGCAAGAAGCGCGTTTCCGCAGCATCCGCCTGCGCAAGGCGGCGGGCGAGCACCTGGACTTCGTGGATTGCGTGCTCACGCCGCGCCCGCATCCGCTTGCGCCGCTGCCGGCCAGCCCCATCCCTGCCGATACCTTGGCTCGGGAGCTGCGCCGGCTGGCCCAGCCCCCCCAGGAAGCCAACAACGACCGCTACACCCAGGAAGTCGATCCTCTGCTGGAAAGCCTCTGCGACCGCCAGGCGGTCGAGGCCCTGCGCAACCAGGCCTCCGGCGGCCATACCTTGTCCGCCGCCATGGTCGAGCGCAGGCAGCGCCGGCATCCCGCCGCCGCCGCGCTGTTCGAGCACATGCTCAACCGCGCCATCGCCGCGGGCGCCGCGCAACCCTCGCCGACCGGCTGGACGCTCGCTCCCGACGAAGAAGGGCAGCCCGACGCCGCCGACATCTGGAACAGCCTGCTGCGCGAGTATCCGGATTATTTCCCCGCGATCTATGCCGCGGGCCGTGTCGGCCTGCATCTGCCGCAATTGCTGCGGGGCGCCATCGATATCGAACAAGTCTTGCCCCAAATCGCCTCGCCGACGGCCATCAGCCGCCTCGTGCTGGGCGCCGAACGCGGCCAAAGGCTGGCCGGCGTCGTGGCGCAGGCCCTGCGCCGCGCGCGCTGCGAACCCGGACAACGCCTGTCCATGCTGGAAATCGCCCAGGATGCGCCCATCTTCGGGCCGGCCTGCTGCGCCGTGCTGGATTTCAATATCGCCGACTACCGCTTCGCTTCGCCCGACAGCCAGACTGTCGAGGACGTGCGCCACACGCACCTGGACAGCTACCCCGATGCCAGCGCCGAACTGATCGGTGAAGACGGCCTGCCCGGCGACGAGCAACGCTACGACCTGGTCGTGCTGCACTGCGAATTCGACACGCTGGAGGCCGCCCGGCAGGCGCTGGGCTATGCGCGAGCCTGCCTCAAACCCGATGGCAAGCTGCTGCTGCGCGGCATGCACCCTGCGCAATGGATGGATTTCGTGTTCGGCGGACGCGCCTCCTGGTGGCATGCCGACGGCACCCCCCTGCCCCAGGCCGGGTATTGGATGCAATGCCTGCAGGAGCTCGGCCTGGCCTGCGAGCCGCTTATCGAATTTTCGCCGGGCAGCCAGTCGGGCCCCTATCTGATCGTGGCCAGCGCCGCCCAGGCCCAGCCGCAGGCGCCGGCCGGGGAAATCCGCAAGCAGTTGCTGCTGGCCGGCTCGACCGGCGCGGGCGCGGCCCTGGCGCAGACCCTGGACGAGCAATTGCGGGCGGCGGGGCAGCAAAGCACGCTGGTCAAGGGCGTCGACCCCGCCCGCGTGGAAGCCCTCATCAAGGAAGCCCGCCTCCAACATGGACAGCTGCACGACATCGTGCTGCTCGACGGCTGGAGTGAGGACGAGCCGGCCAAGGACGGCGCCTTCGACAGGCAAGTGCGCCGCTGCGCGCTGGCCGCGGCGGTGATCCAGGCCTGCGAACACACGGACACTTCGGCCACCGTATGGATCGTCACCCGCAATGCCGGCGTCTCCATGGGCGGCGGCGATGCGCAAAGCGCCGCCATCGCCGACGCTGCCCTCTGGGGCTATGGCCGGACGCTGGCCAACGAAGCCTCCAACTACCGGGTCCGGCTGGTCGACCTGCCGGGCGGCCCCAAGACGGTGCCGGCCCTGCTGCGCGAAATCCTCCACCCCGATGCCGAAGACGAAGTCCTGATCGGCGCGGACGGCGAACGCTATGCGCCGCGCCTGCGCCAGGTCGACCGGCCGGCGCCGACGGCGGAAGTCCGCGAGGCCACGCAGGCCTGCCGGCTGGGTTTCGATTTCCCGGGCCAGCTGCGCAATCTGCGTTGGGAAAGCTACGACGCGCCCGAGCCGGCGGACGACCAGATCGAAGTGCGCATCCATGCCACGGGCCTGAATTTCCGCGACGTCATGTATGCCTTGGGCCTGCTGTCGGATGAGGCCATCGAACAAGGCTTCGCCGGCCCGACGCTGGGCCTGGAATTCGCCGGCGAGGTCACCCGGGTCGGTTCGTCCGTCACCGAATACCGCCGCGGCGATCAAGTGGTGGGCTTCGGCCCCGCCAGCTTTGGCGATCGCGTCTTGACGCGCGCCAGCGCCATCGCGCCGATTCCGAACGGCATTTCGTTCGAGGCGGCCTCCACCATCCCGAGCACCTTCTTCACGGTCTATTACGCGCTGCATCATCTCGCGCGCCTCGAGGAAGGCGAGAAAATCCTTATCCATGGCGCGGCCGGCGGCGTCGGAATCGCCGCCATCCAGTATGCGCAGTGGGTCGGCGCCGACATCTACGCCACCGCGGGCTCGGAAGAAAAGCGGGACTTCCTGCGCATGATGGGCGTGACCAAGGTCTACGACTCCCGCTCGCTGTCCTATGCCGATGAAATCCTCGCCGACACGGGCGGCATCGGCATGGACGTGGTGCTGAACTCCCTGGCGGGCGAAGCCATCAACCGCAACCTGCAGGTCCTGCGGCCTTTCGGCCGCTTCCTGGAGCTGGGCAAGCGGGATTTCTACGAAAACACGCGCATCGGGCTGCGCCCCTTCCGCAACAACATCAGCTATTTCGGCATCGACGCCGACCAGTTGATGAGCGAACGCCCGGATCTGACGCGGCGCCTGTTCGGCGAAATGATGCAGCTGTTTGCCGAGGGCGCCCTGCACCCCCTGCCCTACACCGTATTCGACGCCAACGAAGTCGTCGATGCTTTCCGTTATATGCAGCAGGCGCGCCAGATCGGCAAGATCGTCGTCACCTATCGCAACGGCCTGCGCCATCCGCACCAGGCCCGAACGGCCGAGGCCCGCCACCTGGCCCTGCCCGGCGATGCCAGCTATCTGGTGACCGGCGGCCTGGGCGGATTCGGCCTGCGCACCGCGCAATGGCTGGCGGAAAAGGGCGCGCGCAACCTGGTGCTGATCAGCCGCGGCGGCCCGGCCAGCGAGGAAGCTCGCGCCGGCATCGCCGCGCTGACCGCAAGCGGCGTGCGCGTCCATGCCGCGGCCTGCGACGTCACGGACGCCCAGGCCATGGAGCAATTGCTGGCCGACGTGGCCCGCGACATGCCGCCTTTGCGTGGCATCGTGCATGCCGCGGTCGTCATCGAAGACGGTCTGGCCCGCAACGCCTCGGCGCAGCAGATTGCCTCGACCATGGCCGCCAAGGTCAAGGGCGCCTACCATCTGCACGCGCTGACCCGCGGGCTGCCGCTGGATTTCTGCGTGTATTACTCCTCGGCGACCACGCTGTTCGGCAACCCGGGCCAGAGCAACTACGTCGCGGCCAATATGTGGCTGGAGGCGCTGGCCGCCCACCGCCGGGCCCAGGGCCTGCCCGCCACCTGCGTGCGCTGGGGCGCCATCGATGATGTGGGCTTTCTTGCCCGCAACGAGAAGGTCAAGGATGCCCTGCAAAGCCGCATGGGCGGCAGCGCGACCCCCTCGGCGGTCGCGCTCGACGCCCTGGAAAGCCTGCTGCTGACCCAGAGCAGTGGCCTGGGCGTGCTCGAACTGGACTGGAAATCCCTGGCCCGCTTCCTGCCCAGCTCGGACGCGCCCAAGTTCAGCGCCCTGGCCCGGCAAGGCGCCGACGGCGCCAGCGACGACGACCAAGGCCTGGACATCGCCTATCTGCTGGCCACGCAGGACGACACCGCCCTGCAGCACATCTTCGGCGACATGCTCAAGACCGAGATCGGCGAGATCCTGCGCGTATCTGCCGACAAGATCGATCCAGAGCGCTCCATCTATGACATGGGCCTGGATTCGCTGATGGGCGTCGAACTGATCGTGGCGCTGGAAAACCGTTTTGGCATCCGCCTGCCCGTCATGGCGCTGTCGGAAAGCCCGACGGTCAACAAGCTGGCGGCTCGCCTGATCGAGCTGCTGCGCGGCGACCAGCAATCGAATCCGCAGGATGCCTTGTCCTCCACCATAGGAAAATTGGTGTCGGATCATGCGGCCGAACTGTCGGAATCCACGATCACGGAGTTCGTTGACGAGATCAAGAACGGCGATGCCGCCACGCCAAAGCGTATGATTCCGTAACAGCCACGCAGGCCCCCCTCCCCGAAGCCGGTCGCCGTACCGGCATTCGGGGTTTTCGACTTGCCGGACAACGCAATCATCGTGATAAAACCCAAACTCCCCGGTCTGGCAGCCGGTCTGAAAGACAAGCTCATCCAGCAAGCGCTGGAACGCAAACTACGCCAGGCCACCTCGGCGCCCAGCGCCGCGCCTTCCGCCCGCCCCGCCGGCGCCCGCGTGGTCATCCCCGAAGAGTTCTACCGGTTTCACCTGCACCCGAGCTACAAGCAGCTGCGCATTCTCAACGACGGCGCGGCCCGGCTGGGCCTGCAGAACCCCTTTTTCAAGCTGCACGAAGGCGCCGCGAGCGACCACACACGCATAGGCGGCAAGACCTACATCAATTACTCCAGCTACAACTACCTGGGCATGTCGGGCGACCCCGAGGTGAACGCGGCGGCCAAGGAGGCGATCGACCGCTATGGCACCTCGGTGTCGGCCAGCCGCCTGGTCTCCGGCGAGCGGCCCATCCATCGCGAACTGGAGCTGGAGATCGCCCGCCTGTACGGCGTGGACGACGCCGTCACCTTCGTGAGCGGCCACGCCACCAATGTGTCGACCATCGGCCATTTGTTCGGCCCGCGCGACCTGGTGCTGCACGACGAACTGATCCACAACAGCGTGCTGCAGGGCATACAGCTCTCCGGCGCGCGGCGGCTGCCCTTCCCGCACAACGACTGGAGCACGCTGGACAACCTGCTCGATGAACAGCGGCATCAGTTCGAGCGTGTGCTCATCGTGCTGGAAGGCATCTACAGCATGGACGGCGACTATCCCGATCTGCCGCGCTTTGTCGAAATCAAGCGACGCCACCGCTGCTTTCTCATGGTCGACGAGGCGCATTCGCTCGGCGTCATGGGCGCGCGCGGCCACGGCATCCGCGAGCATTTCGGTCTGGATGGCAGCGACGTCGATATCTGGATGGGCACCCTCAGCAAGACGCTGGCCGGCTGCGGCGGCTATATCGCCGGCGAAACCGCGCTGGTCGAGCACCTGAAATTTCTCGCGCCCGGCTTTCTCTACAGCGTCGGCATGCCGCCTTCCGTCGCGGCGGCCTCGCTGGCGGCGCTCAAGCGCATGCAGCAAGTGCCCGAACGGGTTCAGGCCCTGCAAGCCCGTGGCCGCTTCTTCCTGGAGCGCGCCCGCGCGGCGGGCATAGACACCGGCACCAGCCAGGGACTGGCAGTCATCCCCGCCATCATCGGCAGCTCGCTGAAGGCCACCCGCCTGTCGGCCCTGATGTTCGACCACGGCATCAACGTCCAGCCCATTCTCTACCCCGCCGTGCCCGAGCGATCAGCCAGGCTGCGGTTTTTCATTTCGTGCTCGCATACGGAGGCGCAGATCCAGCAAACCGTGGATCAGCTCTCCCAACTCCTGCGCACGGCCAATCGTTAACACAGCGGAATCGCGACCATGCAATCCATCTCGATCTCCCCCGGCGTCCAATGCGCCAACGACCGCCCCTTCGTGCTGTTCGGCGGCATCAATGTGCTTGAATCCGAAGAGCTGGCGCTGCGCTCCTGCGCCGAGTACGTGCGCGTGACCGCCAAGCTCGGCATCCCCTATGTCTTCAAGGCCAGCTTCGACAAGGCCAACCGTTCCTCCATCCACTCCTATCGCGGGCCCGGCCTGGAAGCAGGCATGCGCATCTTCGAGAAAGTGAAACAGGAATTCGGCGTGCCCATCATCACCGACGTGCACGAACCCTGGCAGGCCCCTATCGTGGCCCAGGCGGCGGATGTCCTGCAATTGCCGGCCTTCCTGGCCCGCCAGACCGACCTGGTCGTCGCGCTGGCCAAGACCGGCAAGGTCGTCAACATCAAGAAGCCGCAGTTCCTGAGTCCCTCGCAGATGGTGCACATCGCCGAGAAATTCCGCGAAGCGGGCAATGAGCAGATCATCCTCTGCGACCGCGGCACCTGCTTCGGCTACGACAACCTGGTGGTCGACATGCTGGGCTTTGATGTCATGAAACAGACCACGGGCGGCCTGCCCGTCATCTTTGACGTCACCCATGCGCTGCAGCAGCGTGATCCGGGCGGCGCGGCGTCCGGAGGACGGCGCCAGCAAAGCGCCCAGCTCGCGCGCTCGGCCATGGCCCTGGGCCTGGCCGGCCTCTTCCTGGAAGCCCACCCCAACCCGGCCCAGGCGCTGTGCGATGGCCCCAGCGCGCTGCCGCTGGCCCAACTCGAGCCTTATCTGGCGCAGATCAAGGCCATCGACGACCTGGTCAAGAAGCTGCCGCCCCTGGTCATCGAGTAAGCCGGACCGCTCAAGCGCTGGCCAGCGCCGCCTGGCGCTCCAGCGCCCCCAGCACCGGATCCAGCCTGGCCCAAGGCTGCGACAGCCTGGGCAGGGCGTTCTCCACCGCCATATCTATGCCGCGCCGGCAATAAAAGCCGCCATTGATCTGGGTGGCATGGATGACCACGTTGCGGAAAGCATGGAACAGCGCCTCGTCGGGCGGGCAGTGTTCAGTCCAGAAGCGGTCCAGCCCACGCTGAAAAGTCAGCCCCGGCAAGGCATAGATGGCCGGCGCCAGGGCAATCGTCGGGCAACCGTGGATCAGCGAAGAGCCGCCCACGGTGCTGTTGACCGTCACCACCCCGGCCGCATGCGACAGCAAGGTGGGCAGATGCCCGCTCTCCAGATAATGCACCCGACCCTGCAAGCCGTATTCGGCCGCCAGACGCCGGGTCTGCACCTGATAGTCGACGAATCCCGGGTCCAGGGGATGGTTCTTGATCACCAGGGCCGTCCGCGCCGGCGCGTGCCGCGCGAAAGAACGCATGACATGGCCCAGGGCATGACGCATATCCTCAAACGGCGAATGCCACCGGATCTGGGCATCGGTGCCCAGTTGCAGGGGAAATAGAAAAAACGGCTGCCGCCCGCTGGCCGCCACCACCTTGGCGATGGTCCGCGCATCGGCCGGGCCGCGCCGTTGGACGCGCCAGCCGCGCCGCGCATAGCTGAGGTACTCCGCCAGCGGATTATGCGGCACATGGCTGCGATAGCCCGGATACAACAGGGGCGTCAAACCCGCCCAGAAGTTGTAGCCCACATCATAGGCCGCCCGCCGCCAGAAGGGTGACGCAAAAGGCTGGCCGTTGCCGTAGCTGGGCACTTTGCGGGCCGCCTCCCGGTACCACTGGGGATCGCGCGGCAGCGAAGAATGCGCATTCACGCCCCCCTGCTCCATCGTCACCCAATAGGGCCGGAAATACCCCTCATCGAACACATGGACGCGCACGCCCTGGCTGCGCGCCTGCATGACGGCGGGGCGATGCACCGGACGGCAGTCGCCGAACAACATGACGTCGGTGATGCCCCGGCTGGCGTACAGATCGGCATAGAAAGCCGGCAGCGCCTCCATCCCCGACCGGTAGGCCAGCGCCCCGCCCGCCTGCCAATACACCGCGTCGCCCACGGTGAAATTCACCTTGACGACCTCATGCCCCAAGGCGCGCAGGCGCGCTCCCATACGCGAAAAAAAAGGCGAGCACACACCTTGCAGAAATAAAAATGAACGCTTCATCGACTGGCCTGTCCCGCGCACGCCCCGCGGCGCGAGCTCCTTTTATGTGTGGCGACGGCTTAACCCTGCAGACGGAAATCGCCCGTCAGGTACATGCGCACTTTCCTGAGCAGCCGACGCGCCGGCCGGGGCGGCGCTGGCAGGCGCTCGCGCGCCCGCGCGAGCTGGCCGATGGCCGACTCGCAGCGCGTGTATCCCTGGAAAGTCCAATCCCAATACAGCGGGTAGTACAAGAGCGCGCCGGCCACCAGCTCATCGAGCTGCAGGCGGCGCTCTCGGCGCGGCAAAGGCTGGCGGTCCTCGGTCAATCCCCAGCCGGCGTAGAACGGCGCGCCATAGACCGTGACGCGCTTGCCGCGCAGCAAGGCCTCGAAACCCGACAAGGAAGTCATGGTGTGCACCGCGTCCGCCGCCTCGATGCAGCTCACGACCGAGCAGCGGGTCTCCACCCTGTCCGCCCACTGCGCGGCCTCCTCCAGGCGGACCCGCCCGGCGCGGTTCTTCACCATTACGTCGGGATGCGGCTTGTAGACGATGTAGGCCCGCGGCTCGGCCAGCCTGGCTTCGCGCAACAAGTCCAGATTCGTGGCGACCGTCGTGCAGCCCGACAGAATGGACGCATCGTCCTCGACCTGGCCCGGCACCAGGACGACCTTGCGTCCGCCGCCATCCCAGTCCGGCGCCTGGCGCGGCTCGACGTTGTACTTGGTGAGCCCCTGGCTCACGATGGCCTGGCGCACCCCGCGGGCGCGCGCGCGATCGTCGTCGCTGAAAACGCGCGTATTCAGCAAGCTCTCCAGCGCCGAAGGCCGGCGCGGATCGAAGTACAGGCCTTGCTCATCCAGCACCAGCGACAATGGCGGCACGAAATCCGAACCCAGGCCGACCGAGCGCAAAAAGCCGTCTTCCATGCGCACCAGGCGAGCCGAACTGCGGCGGGCCAGCGTAGCCAGCTCCGGCGCGGGGTTGGCGCCCCAGACGATCAGCCTGTCCTGCGGCCCCGGCTGCAGGGCGCGGGCCTCGCCGGCATTGCGCACAAAGCGCACCCGGGAAGCATCCAGGCCCAGCAAAGGCCGCACGTTGGCGGCTTTCCAGCGCCTGAAACCCACGGCGATGCTGCGCCCCCGCTCGCGAGCCGCCTGCTCGCGCTGCCGCGCCAGCCACTCGATCACATCGAAGATCGTGCCGCGCTCATGCGTGTGCGGATTGAGATAGCGCGTGTAGTCGAAATAGGCCGCGGCGAACAGCTCTTCCACACTGCGCGACCGCCCACGCGGCGGCGCGGGGCGCCTGTCGTCGGTCACTCCCCAACCGGAATACCAGGGCGTGCCAAAGCAGGTCACCGGTTTACCGGCCAACAGCGCCTCGAAACCCATGTGCGACGACACCACGTACACACGCTCGACCAGCGGCATCAAGCTAAGCGGATTGAAATCCTCGCGCAGCACGGTGACATCCGCATCGATCGCGCCCAGATAACCCGCCTTGCGCCCGCCGCTGACCTCGGGATGCGTCTTGACGTAGATATGTGAACCGGGATTCTCCCGGATCGCGGCGCGCAGCATCGCCTCGAAGACTTCGGGCGATCCCCCGGCCAGCCGCACGCCCATGTCCCCGCGCGTCTGGTCTACCACCAGCACGGCGGGCCGCCCATGGTCCAGGCAACCGGCCGGCGCGTCCGGCGCATGGTTGTATTTGCTGAGCCCATGCGCCAATATCAGCTCCCGCGCGCGGCGCACCTCGTCCTTGCGGCCCGCCAGCAGATCGCGGTCGGAAGCCAGCATCAGCGCGAGCGCGCCGGGGCGCGACGCATCGTAGTAAATGCCCTCCAGATCCACCACCATGGACAGGGGCGGCATCTTCGGGCCCGGCGCATAAGAACGCAGAAACCCGTCTTCCAGGGCCAGAAAAGGCAGGCCATGGCGCAGCGCGCAGCTGCGCGCCTGGCGCGTGCTCGGGCGCATTCCCCAGCCCGCGATCGCGCTCAGGCCCGCGACCGGCGTGCGTCGGTCACAGGCCTGCACAGGCTGGCCCAGAAAGGCATCCAGATAAGGGATGCGCAATATACCTTTGGAGAAAACACCAATCATTGGCCACAGCGGCGCAAGCGGTGTCGTCGGCTACGGACCCGGCTCCGGCCACATGGCGGAGTCATGTTCGTCAGCGCCGCGCGCCCGCCAGCGCAGAAATGAGGAGGCCCATGATAGGAGGCCGCCCCCGGCCATAAGCTGACGTTTTTTTTCAGATGTCTTCAAACACTACAGCTATTGCTGGATTCGCGGAGATCCACGCATAGACATACTTGGGCTACCGCAGCACATCGACCCTCACCATGTGCTGCATACGTTACCGGCCTTGTTACGTCCGCAAGGCTGGAATATGAGCACTCAGCGCGATGCGGGGCGGTGGCTTTCACGCCACGTCCAATACAAGACCATGCCGAATCCCACGCAAGCCGTCAGATTGATCGGGACCAGCAAGTAATTGTGCTCGCAGATGGCCAGCACCATCGTCAGCAGCGAATAGCAGAAGGTGAATAACTCCCCCGCCACAAGGAGCTGATTGATGCGGGGAGCGCGCTGCCTCCCCCCCCTTTGGGAGTGCGGTGAAATTCCCCGTAGACGCCGAACATGGCTCGAATCCCGCCGGCAAAGTAATACCAGGCCATGGGGAGGAACATGGCTACATAGAGATAATTGTCCCAGAGCGTGCGTGCCACGCTGGGCTTACGATCCAGCCCGGCTCCTTTGCGTGCGCCGAATGCATTGTCGAGAGACCAGATCGTCACCAGCCCAAAGAACAGCAACACACCCCAATAGAACACTTCCTGGTCAAAATTGACCAAGTAATTGAGTGGCAGACTCAGCAAAACCAAAACGTAGATGGCTGCCAACAGCACCGATGAGAACATCATGGATAGCGCATGCATCCGCTTCAGCGCTGACATGGGCTGGCGAAACATCTGCCGCACATGCTTGAAGCCGCTATGTATCAGCCCCCGCCCCCAACGCTCGCGCTGGACGCGAAAAGCGCTTATGGTCTCCGGAAGAATGGACATGGAAACGACGTCTCGCAAATAGGCGTACTTCCAATTTACGAACTGCGCTCTATAGCCCAGATCCACGTCTTCCGTGACCGTACTCGCGTTCCACCCTCCCAACTCCTCCACACATTTTCGCCGCCAGACACACGAGCTGCCACTCAGAGAAGCCATATCTCCGTCGGCGCTCAGTCCCACCGTCACGTATTGCTGGTGCCCCATCTCCATGGCCTGGAAGCGCGTGAGGAACGACACATCACGGTTTTCATAACCTATCCCCGTCTGCAAGAATCCCAACTGAGAGTCTTGAAAACAAGGAACCGTCCTTAAGAGAAAGTCTCCGGGCGGCACGAAGTCGGCATCGAAAATAGCGAAAAATTCGCCCGTCGAGAGCTGCATGCCATGCGTCAGGTTTCCCGCCTTGAAGCCTGTCCTCTCTGCCCGCCGGATGAGACGGATATTGATCCCCTGCGCCATATGGGCCGCAACCCGTGCCTGGGCCAGCTCTGACGTCTTATCGGATGAATCATCCAACACCAATATCTCCAGCCTGTCGCTGGGATAGCGCAGGCCGCAAGCGGCGTCGATCAAGCGCTCGACCACAGCCGACTCATTGCAGACAGGCAGCAACACCGTCACCGGGCGCAGACTGGACTCATCCGGAGGCTCCAGGACATCACGAACGAATTCCGTCAACTTTCGGCGCTCAACCCTGCGCGAAATCAACAGCAGGCGCAACTCCAGCACGACATACACGCCGAAATAGACCACCACCAACAGAAACACGGCCTGTGCGAGATAGGAGATAAAGGCCAGGGCCATCGCGTACCGGGTCAGAGTTTCACGATGGCGCACACATCTTCCAAGCGATGCGCCCATGTGTGATGATCGCGGACATAGGCCGCGCCGGCCGCGGCCCGCTCCAGGTCCTCTTGCGCGGGCCCATGCCGCAGGCGCGCGAAGAGTTCGCCGGCCTCCTCAGAGGTTCTGACGACGTGACAATAGTCCCCAAAATAGCGATCTACGGCCAAACTTGGGTTCGTCACGGCAATCCCGCCGCAGGCCAGGATCTCCAGCAAGCGGCGCGAACACATCGTATCGGAGGTCGTGACGGAATTCACATTGAGCGAAAGCGCATGCGATTTGTAGACAGCCGCTGTCTCCCTATGGGCCACCCGCCCGTGGATCCGCAGCTGTGCATGCCGCGGGAACCTGAACTCGAACAAACGAGACAGACGATCATGATTGCGGTCATAGATATTGAGATGCAAATCCGCTTGGCGGCATGCGTCAAAGACCATGTCCAAGAAACGCCGACGCTCGTTCAGGATGCGGCGGTAGTAGCTCCCCGTAAAGCATGCTTCATTCCGCTTGAAATCGAACCCCGTGAAATTGTGGAATGCCGGCTGATAGGGCATGATCAGCGTATTGACGGGCACGTGGGTGGGCACATGCTGGCGGTAACGGTCGATGCACTCCCTGTCGGTGGTGAACACATAATCGAACACCTTGGCAGTATCGATAAAAGCGTCGAAAAACGCGCCGTCGTCCTTGTTCCAGAACACCGTCGGTATGCCCTTGGATCGGGCCCGCTCCACCAGGCGAAAGATCGCGGTCGGGCGGCTCACACGCATCCATCTTGCTTGCTTGGCTAGCTCGTACCGCCAACTGCCATCCACCCCATGGAATGCGGACTCCACAAAAACCAGGTCTGGCTTCCAAAGATCAATGACCTCCCGATAGTTGCCGGGCGTCATATGCCTGATGCGGCAATCCATAGAGAGGCAATCCGCAGTGAAATAGTCAGACACAAGCGCGACCTTAAGACGCCCGAACTTGCCAGGGCGCTCTTGATCCTCCTGTACCGCGGGGTACTGGTAAACCAGCGCGCCCAACTTTCTTATCGCCTCGCCGACCACGCTATTGTCCTTCTTGTGCCATGGGCAACAACTTTCCTACGAAATCCCGCCAGCTGCGGCAAGCAACGACATAACGTCGCCCTCGTTCCCCTATCGACCGATGGCGGCCACCATCACGCAAGGCGCCGGCCAGCACATGCGCCAGATCCTGCGCATCTCCAGGCCGGAAAAACCAACCAGCGGGATCGTCTCCCATCTCGTCCCTCAAGACAGGCAAATCGGCCAACACCACCGGTTTTCCCAAAGCCAGGGCCTCGGCCAGCTTGATCGGCGGCACAATCGCGCAGACCTCGTAAGGTTTGCGGGGAATGCAGACCAGCGCGCTACGCCGAAGCTGCGCTTGGGCGACATCCGGCGCCAGCTTGCCCAGAAACCTCACCTCCTCATTCAAGCCAAGGCGCGACACCTGCGCCTCCAGCTGCGCACGCGCCTCTCCATCGCCAATCAGGTTGAGCACCACGCGCCGTCCTGAGCGTTTGAGCAGGCTCATGGCATCGACCAAGGTATCCAACCCCTCGTAACCAATCAGTGAGCCCGCATAACCCACACTATCGGGCTCAACCTCCTGCGCAGAGCTTTGAGGGAAACGCTCCGGATCCACACAATTAGGGAGCAAGAATATCCGATCCCGCGCGACACCCCATTTTTCTTGGATGTAACGCCCCAACTGCTCAGAAATAACGAATACGCGATCCGCGTGCCGCGCCACCATTCCTTCCAGCTGCAGGCCCTGCCGATAGGCCTGCGAGCCCTCATAGCCAGGCGTACGGGATACCCGTGTCAACTCCCACAAGCCGCGCATCTCGTACTGAAAAGGGATCCCCAACCGCCTGGCTGCCAGCAGGGCTGGCAACGCATTCACATGATTGGAAGCAGCATGGATTGCCGCCGCCCGATGTTCTAGAGCCGCCTGCATCACAATGGAGGCACCCTGCAGGGCGTAGTGCAGGACGGGGCGATTATTGGCGGGCTGACGAACATGCGTATACAAGACGTCGCCAACCCAGGTTTGCTCGTTCTCTGTTTCCGCCAAGCGGTCCCTTCGATCCCAGGGATAACCCGGCCGGGTCATGGGGCGCACTCGTACACCGATCTGCTGCAATGCGCGGACCACCTCATGCGTGCGCGTGGTGTAGCCGCTGGTGTGATACGGCAAGGCACTCGCCGCGACATACAACAGACTGCATGCGTCGGGCACATAGCACATGCCTGCCGGCGACTTGCGCAGCCTGCGCTCCAGCCCCCAAACGGTTAAGGCGCGCGTCAACGTCAGCCACGGCTCCGCCAACAGCCTCCAGGCAGGCAGATTGCTACTCATGCGCCGTCCCGGCCCGCCAGCTCCGCCAACGAGAGATCAACACTATGCGTGGCGCGTATCTTGCCGCGCGCGTACAGATCCAGAAAATCCGCTGTGGTGATTACGTCGTAGTCCTTGGTCAGGCGACCGAGCAGCTTGCGATAGCCTTCCAGCCGCTGATCATCCCGATAACTCGCATGGCCGTTCTCGTCCCAATACAGCAATGACCATGAGTGCAATAGGAAAGAGGCGAATGATGGGCTTCCGCTGATGGCGCCCAACAGAAGCTTTCCCCACCAGGGACGGAATCGGAAGTAACTGGATTCGGGGTATGTCAATCGTGCCCACCATTCAGCCTTACCCACTTTGGGCAGAATTTTCTTCTCAGTAGTGGGCACCTCGATCACGCCATTGGACCAAAGAAAAGGCAGATTCGTCGGTTCGCTGAACAGGCACTGACCAGCATGCATCGCACACATCGAATTATTGAAGGACAACGGGATGCCCGCTGCCTTGAGGGCACGGATCGAGGCGGCATTCCACCGGAAAGATCCGGCCCGGAACGCAAGGGGCCGCTGGCCCGTAGACGCCCGCAACACCTCACTGAAATACCGGATGACAAACTCCGCGCGGGCGTCATCCTCATATTGATTCATATACTGGGGCCGCGTCTCCAGGGAATGAGAGCTCCAAAAGCTGTCAGGCAAATACTCTGGATGTGAATGCAACTGCACGTCCTGTCCCTCGGCACTCAACCATCTCGCCACCTCCCGGACTTCGTCCAGACGCGAATAAGCGCCGCAAAAATCGACAAAAAATACTTGCTTGACATTGAATTCATTGCCGATCTCGCACATCTCGCGCACGCCGGCGGTTCCACCCGCATGCCGACCCCATATCAATCGATTGACGTGGTCATCCGAGGCGCGTTTCGGCAGTGCTTCGGTATCCACCGTAATCAAAGCGTAGCGGTCTGTCATTTAAGGTAGGCTGCCTTCTCGATATCCACCGTCTTTCTAAGACGGATTTTTCCGCAAGCAAGCAAATCCAGAAAATCGTCGGTAGTAATGATGTCGTAGTCCTTGGCGACCCTTGCGACCAGTCTGCGATAGCCTTCGAGGCGGGCATCGTCCCGATAAACCGCATGACCTTCCGCATCCCAATACAAGAAGGACCAAGAGTGGAGAAGAAACACCGAAATCCCCGGAAATCCTCTTATTCCGTTCCACCACGAAACTCGTTCTTTAATGTAGGGGAAATAGGGCGACTCGGGATAGGTCAAACTAGCCCAGAAGCCATTCCCCCCAGGCTCACCCGGCACAAAGCGTTCTGTAACCGGTACTTCTATTATTCCATTCGACCATGCATAGGGATAATTTGTCTGTTCGCCATGCGGACACCGACCGGCTTGATAAGCCCGCATTGAATTATTGAATGACAAACGAAGACCCTGCTGAGCCATACTTCTCAATACACCGGCATTCCAGCGAAACGAGCCGGCTCGGAAAGCCTGTATTTTCTTTCCAGACGCTTCGGCGACTATTTCTCCAAAATAACGAAGGATCAGACGACTACGACCTTCATCCGTATACTCGTTCATCAACAAAGGGCGATCGGCAAACCCATGTTCGGACCAAAACTCCGCGGGCAACACCTCAGGATGAGCATGCAGCTGTACATCCTGCTCCCTGCCGCTCAACCACGTGACTGTCGCTCGCACTTCGTCGATACGGGTCAGGGCGCCGCAAATATCCACAAAGAAAATATGCTTGGCGCCAAACTCGTCGCCTATGTCGCACATCTCCCGGATCCCTGCACTACCCAGTTCATGTCGTCCCCATATCAAACGGTTGACGTGATCATCTCTCGCCCGCCGAGGCAATGCTTCGGTATCGACAGTCAGCATCGCATAGCGGTCACGCACTGGCATGCTGTTCTCGCGAAAAGGCACGCGGCCATTCCATGAAATCAACCCGGCACGACAACGTCAAAACCATCAGCCCCCAAGTACTGACGCGCGTCGGCCGCTACAGGCGGCACGCAATATTCCGATAAGTCAGTTCGGCTTTTTTTGTCAAAGATCCGAATGCGCGTCAAAAACCGAGCTTCCGAACCTCGTTGAAAGAACTGCAATTGATTAGTTGGCAAGAGCTTGCGCCAATCGACGGAACACCATCCCGCCAAGGGAACATCAACTCTCCCGATCTCCAGACTGAAGTCGTCGAATGCCGACTGACTAACGACCAGTCCAAACTTGCTGCCCTCAAATACCCATGCATTGCCAATTCTTTTAACAAACTTCAGTTGAGGCGCCAGAAGAAAGGATTGGCAAAATAGGGATTCATGGGTCTGCGCTGTCGCTCGATCGGCCAGCAACACGCAACCATCATAATCGACAAACAATCTACGCTCGCACTCAAATTGATCCTGCTCGAGCGTGTAACGACAAGACGCGAACCGCCCCGAACTCGTTTCGACATATTCGTCTATGCATGCCACGTGACGCTGCCGCAGATAAGCTCTGGGCGCGATGTCGGCAGCCGATGCAACGAACAACCCACTGTGGCCGCGCGCTGAAACTAGATGTTTTCGGTATATATCCGCAGAATCATAACTATAGGAGCCGCCATCGATAATAAGATCTTCGCCACCGTAGTGCAAAGTTACCGAAGAGTCATCAGCCTGCTTGTGGTTGCTACTGCGTGAGCCGCACACCAATGTAAGATAAATCTTCTCGTCTTTAATTATCAGAAAACCGCTTTCAGAAAAGAACTTCGATGAATTTATAGATGGAATCTCCGAACGATAAAGCGGCGAATCCCCGATAGGTGGAATACTCCCATCCTGGCGAACGGCGAACTCCAACGCCTGTTTAGCTTGCCGCAAAAACACACAAAGACGCTCACCATCAACCATCGGTAAATTATTTTTATCGCAATATTCTATGTAATTTTCCAATAGTCGACATATAAAGCTGTGATAGCCGACCGTATTTTCGTTAGCCCAGCCATCCCTGTCCAACGAATCGCCGATCAACCCCAACATGGCCACATGGGCCCGCCTCAGATAGTGATTACTCAGGTAGCCTTGATTTCTGAACTGATTCGCTATTTGCGCCAACGTAAGGCACGACATCATGCCATGGTTGGAGGGATAGATATTTTTTGGATTCGAAAAATAGTCTCCTGCATTCCATAGATTGACTATCACGCTATCGACCACGCCTTGGTCGGCGCCAGCTATAGTTGGTTCGGCGATGACGATCTGCAGGAATTTCATGAAAACATTGGATCTCACCGATACGGAATGGTCCGCAGATGAATACCCTCTATTTCTCATCATCAGATCGAAATTGTCGGGATCTTCTATGAAGTCGAAGAAACTTCGCAGTATACCCAGGGCCGCTAAAAAATATGCGCGACTTCGGGTTTCCTCATAAGCCGAAAGCAGGCGTCCGACATGAGTTAATGAGTACAGTTCATGTATATTGTCCGTCGCATCACGGTCAAACTCCACCAACCAGTCAACATTGGCGAAGTCGCCAAAGTCTAGTGTTAAGCCGGTGGAGAACTTGATCGCGTAAGGACGATCTGCTTCGACGGCTGGCGCAGCGGCGTAATGAGCCCAATCGCTTCGAAAAAAAGGGATTTTTCGCCCCATCAACCCTTCACGCAACCAGGCAGGACACTGCCCCCCAATTCCGTGGCCCCCCTCGATCAAACGGCCGAAATCGAAACACCGAGGATCCCCGTGAGCCGCATAGCACTCCCTAAGCGCACAATGAATCACCACATTACTGGGAGGCTCGTGGCCAACCGAAAAATCTCCCAGGAAGAGATATATATCCTCAGCCACCATTCCATTATGGCCGGAAGAAATTATCGAAGGAGCGTCGACACCTAGGGCGTCCAGGAACGAAACTAAATGATCCTGCACATGCCAATCATCTGCATTTTGAATATAAATTACGCGATTCCTGTAACCATTTCGATATAACTCCGCCACATCATGGACGACGTGATCCGCAATAGGTTTAGCATCACCTGCCCGTGTCCCGAAGCCTAGATCGAGGTACTTGGCAACCGGCTCTTCCAAGTACTTCAGGATATCGATCTGCGGGTTCCAGACCATCGCGGTGGATCCCGGAAAAAAAAACGAATAATAAAGCGCGGCAAATCCTCCTCCGCTCCCACCCCAGAAAACCACCTCCGGAACGGTGAACAACCCTATAATCTTCCGTAAAATTGCCTTATAGGCCGACTGAAGATTGCACCTGCTGCTGCCCGCATGCCAGGAGAGCTCTAGCGACGAGTCCATTAACAGTCCTGGGTCACTAAATACGACACGAGTAACGCGCAAAGACTCCAGGACATTGGATCCGCTGAACACGGGCAACTTGAAGTCATCGGCCCGAGGACAGTTTCCATGAAAATATACGTAAACAGGAGCATCGACCTTCAGATCGACATATACATCCAGAATAGATGAATCCTCGAGCGCTATGGAATGAATCCCGGAGACGATGTCTGAACAGCCCAAAAAATCATCGATCGACGACCACCTGTAGTTAGCGCTAGGCCATTTATCTAATGAGCGAACATCAAGATATTTCCCAGCACAACGCTCAAAATCTTCGATCTTCAAATCTTTTTTCCTCTTTTTCTTTATATCGTCAAAAAGCTCTTTCAGCCGCGAACGCAGCATGTCGGCCCAGCGCCGGTGATCACCCACCTATTACCCAATCATCTTTGTCAAGACAAAGACCTTCATGTGCGTAGCGCTGACTGTGTCCCGCCCTTCCAGCACAGTGAGATCGAACTGATTGGCAAACCGCTCCATGACGTCCCCGAGACCGTATCTCCGGTAGCTTCCAACACCGTATTTCTCGAGGTTCTCCGCACCGTAATGTTCAGTCATATTGGCCATCTCTACCGTTCTCTCTCCGGCGCGATACGGAACAGTGAGCAGGGCTTTGCCGCCCGGGCGCAGCACGCGCAAGATTTCCCTCAATGCCGCTTGATCGTCTTTCACATGATTTAGGACATGCAATGCAATAAAGCTGTCGAAACTATTGTCGGGCATGGCATCCATGTTCTGAATATCCATCTGAAAATCAACTTCGTCCAAGGGCCTGACGTCGAAATTGACAATCTCCCTCGCCTGGCCAAGGATCGCGAGCTTTTCGACTGAGTTTGCAAAACACGCCAACACTCGTTGGCCAAGGAAAGGATTCTCCCCCCCCAATCTGCCCAACACATCCATCACTTGGCGGTGCCTTGCCCGACTCCCGCACCCTGGGCATACATCGGTGTCACCAGGAAGAAAGCGCGCACTGCAAATGTTGCACGTGGCAAGCGCCTGATTCGGAAGAAGCTGGACCTCAGTACGTTCGAATTGTTTGATAACGACTGGAGGAGGTACAGACTTACTTAGATATTCCGAATAGCCAGAGACGTTCGTATGCTCGATCAGATGCTCGCAAATATACCGAAATCTCGCCTCATGATCTGGAGCGTACGAGTCAAAAAAATCTCCATTCCTCCTCAGGAGCGACCAAGAATGCATAGTCAGATTGAAGGTCTTTATTTTCTTCCTGTCCCTGACTCGATCAAACCATCCGAAATACTTCTCTATATCAAAAGAAAGTGGCTCTGGAGAGAAATCGACAGGCAGCTCCGTAAGGCCATTGCTCCAGACAAATGGCTCATTATTGGCACTATCATCGCCAACCGTCAGCACGGCCTGATGCCTATGGTTGTTGAAGTTGCTCATGCCACGGTAGCCTAATTTGCCGGCGACTTCGATTGTGTGAGAGTTAAACGTAAAGCCGCCCCCTCGAAACACTTCAGGAGTCCCACCAAACAGCTGTCGAAACTTGAAATATGCATACTCCATGCAGTTCCGGTTGGTTTCAGCATCTAATTGGTCGAGGCCAGGAGGACCATTGAATGCACCTTTTATTCCCCAAATGCGAAGCAAGCACTCGGAATGCAAATGCGCATGCAACTCATGGCCTTCGTCAAGCAGAAATCGGCCCACCTCCGCAACTTGCTTGTCTCCCCACAGCGCGCAGGCGGATAAATCGATCAAGAAGTTCCCTTTCAGACCATATTCTTTCAGGATGGAGCAAATCCGACGCACCCCGTACTCACCACCGTCGAGCTTGCCCCACATCAGGCGGTCCATATGATCTTTCTCGGCGCGCCCAGGAAGCGCTTCCACATCAAATGATAAGAATGACGTCGGTTTCATGCGTGGATCCCTTCTGTAAATAGCGCAAGCTCTTGCCAGACAACAACATGCTTTGCGCTCTGACGTCGAACTCGGGCAGCCGCCGCAGCCGATAGCGCTGCAAATCGCGAGGGACTTTTGTAGACTGCCTCAATTCCTGCGGCCAGGCCCTCGGCATCCTCGCTGTCTGCCAAAATTCCGCAGGACTCATCCATAAATTCGGGAATTGCGGCAACCGCATTGCTGATCGGCACTAGTCCCGATGCCATGGCCTCGTCACGCGATACGCCTTGCGCGTCCATTCGTGTAGGCGTGAGGCAGATACCATAATCCTTGTGAATGGCCGCAATTTCTCCGTGCGTGAGAAATCGACGCTCAATCTTGACATTTCTAAATTTTCGCAGAGGAGCAAGTGTCTCGTCGAAGAGTTTGCCGTCACCGATCATGCAAAACTCTATATCGTTGAAATAGGGCTTCTCGGATAGTTTTAAGATAGCTTTTACACTGAGATCATTCGCATACTTCCGTGAGGCATACGGGCGTATGGAGAGTACGCGGCGCCGCTGATCAGTGTGTTTTTCTTGATACGAAAACAACTCCGTATCAATGGGATTATGAATAATTTTGTAGCTATCTTCGGGCACACGAAATCCCACATCCTCGAAGACCTCCTCCGCGAAGTAGCGAGAGACAAAAACCAACTTCAGATTAGCTGGCATGGGTTGCAGCAACCCGCGCCAGAACTCCATGCGAACCTCACTCTCACGCATGGCTTTCGCCCGCTCCTGATCATTCTGATAGTTATAGTCGCGCCGATACCATGGCTGAATCTCGGAACCATGAATCCATACCGTCACCTTGAGATCGCTGAAGCGCTGCAGTACCGCCCACATCTCAGGGGTAAGAAAATGCACCAGCACATGCCTATATCGCTTGGTACTCAGCAACTTCTCCAAAGCCTTTTCGTCACCCGTCGTTACGTCCACATTCTGAAATTCATGGAATGACGTGACAGAAACAGGCTGCATTCGAAATACATCCACCTGCGTTCCATGATCAAGATAGGACTTTACGCGAGTATGGACAAAGCCATTGCGGTAGAGGTTGTCGTAACTGGGGTAATGATTCGTCAGTACCAGCTTATCGCTACGACCCAGCAGGTAAGCCTGATCAAGACTTCGGTGCCCCCATTGCAGGCACCTGATACGAGTCTCCCCACCCCCCCGTATACGCCAACCCAGGCGCGCAGACGCAGCACCTTCCGGAATCGCAACCGATTGATTGCGATTTACCGAGTGAATCACATGGCTCAGCCGCTCTTTGTTTTCCTTGTAGAACACGAAGACGTACTGGATATCCAGACCTGGCGAAGCGTCGAGGTGGGTTAGGAGGCGACCTTCGGATACCAGCTCAGCAATCGGTATCTCATCACGAGAGTAGACGTATTCATGCTTTTCATCCGCCAGCGTCGATTCTATGCAAAGCTCACCGCCGATAAGCGAAACCAGCAGCGCAGGATGATTGACCGGACCGAATAGCTGGGCCAATCTAGAGCCACTCCATCTTGGCAACGCCGCCTCGTGATACTCATCCGCGGGAATTTGTTCGGCGTCACGAATCAAATCATCAATTGACAGGCCTGAGTCGATCTTCGCATCATTGACCCGTGCGCACACCGCATCACGGTTCGATGCATTGTCTCCATTGACGCAATAGTTGAACGGATCAATTGCCTGTCCGGTTAGCGTGGATTGATTAGTCATCTGTTGCAGCCAACGTCCCACGGTTAACTCATCCGACAAGGAACTCATGCTGACAATACTCGCTCGCGACAACAAAGGAGCTTTCTTAGCGTAGGCCTGCCCCGCCCCGGCCAGATGCACGCGACCGTCGGTCCAAAGATAGTATTCAGCCTTGCCTATGGCGTCGGCATCGCTATAAGTCGTAGCCAAGGCCATGTCCTGCAAGTAATTTGGTCCGTAATAATCTGCGGCGTTCATCAGCCCCAACCATGCCCCGCTTTCGACGACACTACTGATTAGGAGATTAACCGCCTCACTTTCATCCAAGACCAGTTCATCGTTTGACAATGCATCCACAGGAGTCCAAGCATTGCGCGCCACCACGATCAGTCGCTTGCGCTGGCATTGTTGCGACCGAAAGTGTCTCACCACCTGGATGTACTCCTCTGCGGACGCAGCAGCGGCCACTACCACTATCTCGGGTGGCTCGTTTCGGAGCTTCCAACCCAGTACTTTGCGCGCTACCACACCTAGACGGTGTGCGTAGGTATGCTCCTGCATTACCTTGCGTAGAGCGGCGAGTCGCTGTTTTTGTTCCGACTCCCAATCCATGAGTTTCAAGCGAGCTACGAGCTCACTGCCATTGTCGCTGGTCACGACAAGGTCACCGAACAACAGTCGTACACCGCGGGAGAAATTGCTCACGGTAATGGTGTTCGAGCCAAGGAGCTCAAACACCCGACGTGCAAACATCGTCTGCGACTGTTTTATGGAGTTTAGATTGATCGAATAGCGATAGCCTTTGTAAGCCTTATCGATCTCGTTGAACGGCAGTGTGCCAACGATATAAGGCTGATATTCCGGTGGGAACTGGTAATTCGAATCGCCCTTTCCGAAATTTCGATCAAATATTTCCAACGGCTTGAAACTCGGCAAATGTGCGACGTAATTCTCTAAATCCCGCGTGCGATCCGGATAGCGAACATAGTAAGCACCCGCAAAACAAAAGGCATCCTTGCGACTGTAAGTCTCTATAGGATTATGAAGCTTAGGCTGGCAGGCAAAGGGCAGTAGAAAAACCCGGTCATGCCCCAAGGCCGCCTTGTATCGCGATATACAATCGATATCAGTAGTAAAGACAAAATCGAATTCGCGGGCAGTGGCAAGGAACGTCTCGAAATGAACAGGATCCTCCTTGTTCCAGAATACGGTCGGAACCTGCCGCTCCTTGCTCCACCGGAGTACGGCCCTCAGCTCTTGGCTTAGTCCACCGACCTTCCGGTGCCACAGTTCATCCTTACCCCGCCAAGCAGATTCAATAAATAGCACGTCTGGCTGAAAAGCCTCGAGTTCAGCCAGAGCCATATCTGGCGACAAGGCAAGCAGATCACATTCAGGCTCGTAGCATTGAAAAGTGAACTCGTCCATAACGCATGCCATCTTGATGGACTTCAATGGCAACTGCGAACAATCTCGACGGCCCTGCCTGAGCAAACGGCGTTCGCACAAAAGCACATTGGCGTGGAAGTTCTTGTCGCCGAGCGACTTCGAGAGTCCCCTGTAAAGGTCCAGTGCCTTCAAGTAATTCCCGCGGCTGAACTCGGCCGCCGCAAGCCGAACCATTGATTGCTTCTGCATCATCACAGCCTCCGGGTCATCGGGCGGGGCCCGCGGCCAGGAGACCGACCACATCGATCACTCTTGCGTGATCGCGGATGTCAGGCATCGCCTCGACAAAAGGACGGTGTTTCACCAATAGGCACACTACGTCAGCAGTCTCCAACGCCTGGGCCAGCGAAACCAAGGTCAAGTTCTTCTCTGCCAACCGAGGAGGAAGCGCTTCGATGTTCGGTTCCACCACCAGTACCTGGCAGCCAACCTCCGCCAACCGCTCTGCGATACCGACAGCGGGACTTTCACGCAGATCGTCGATGTCGGGTTTGAATGCCAAGCCAAGGCAAGCCACCTTCACATCCTGACGACGCTTGCCCGGGCTGACCGTCTGCGTCGACTCTATCGCCATTTTGATCTGATCCAACACCCATACGGGCTTGCCGTCGTTGACCTCCCGCGCCGTCCGAATAATGCGAGCCTCGTCGGGCGCCGAATCGACGATGAACCAGGGGTCGACCGCGATGCAGTGACCGCCAACACCAGCGGCCGGCTGCAAGATATTGACCCTAGGATGGCGATTGGCCAGGCTGATCAATTCCCAGACATTGATACCAAGCTTGTCGCAGACGATGGACAGTTCGTTGGCAAAAGCAATATTCACGTCGCGGAAACTGTTTTCCGTCAACTTGCACATCTCCGCCGTGCGGGCATCCGTCGCGACCAGTTCGCCTTCGACAAAGGTGCGATACAGTTGAATTGCCATCTCGGTCGCCGCCCGCGTCATTCCGCCGATGACCCGATCATTAGAGACCAATTCATGAACAACACGGCCGGGCAGCACCCGTTCCGGGCAGTAGGCCACCTGGACATCAGCCGTCTCGCCCGCCTGTTGCGGAAAGGTCAAATCAGGGCGCTCTTGAGCCAGCCAATCGGCCAACTTCTCGGTGGCCCCGACAGGCGAGGTCGACTCCAGGATAACGAGATTGCCCTTGCGCAGTACCGGCGCCAGTGTCCGGGCAGCCGCCTCGATATACGTCAGATCTGGCTGGTGGTTGCCCGTAAAAGGCGTTGGCACGGCAATAAGGAAGGCATCCGCCGGTTCAGGTACTAGCGTGGCGCGCAAAAGCCCTTCACTGACGGCCGCGTGCACGAGGATATCAAGCTCGGGCTCAACGATATGAATGCGGCCTTGGTTTATGGTCTCCACCGCGTGCGCATTGACGTCCACACCGATGACCTTTTTTTTGCGCGAGGCAAACAGTGTGGCAGTCGGCAAACCGATATAACCGAGACCGATGATTGCGATAGTATCGAACATGATTTTTTTCTCAGCTATACATGGACTTCAGGATATCCCGGATACGGCAAGCGGCCTGCCCATCGCCATAGGGATTATGGGCACGCGCCATTGCTTGATAGGCAGCTGGATCGTCCAGGAGCCGGGCCGCCTGACGGACGATAGCGGTACGATCTGTGCCAACAAGTTTGACGGTGCCCGCATGAACGGCCTCCGGGCGCTCCGTGGTGTCGCGCATGACGAGCACCGGCTTCCCAAGCGAAGGGGCCTCCTCCTGGATTCCTCCTGAATCAGTGATCACGAATGCACTACGATCCATCAGATAAACAAAAGGCAGATAGTCCAGCGGTTCGATGAGATGCACGCCGGCCACGCCGCCCAGGATACGACGCACCGGCTCCTGCACATTCGGGTTGGGATGCACGGGATAAACCACTTGGACATCGCCACGCGCGGCAATCTCAGCCAGAGCGCGGCAGATATTGTCAAAGCTGGCGCCGAAGTTCTCACGGCGATGGCCCGTGACCAGCACCAGCCGTTTGGTAGGATCCAGGAATGCAAACCGCTCCTCGAACTGCTTGCGCATCACGGCATCATCGCGGACATGCTCAACCACCTTAAGCAGGGCGTCGATCACCGTATTCCCGGTGACGTGTATCGCGGCTTCCGCTACGCCTTCGGCCAGAAGATTGGCCCGCGCTCCATTCGTCGGTGCAAAATGCACGTCCGCGATCGCGCCGGTCAGGTGGCGATTCATTTCCTCAGGCCAGGGTGAATACTTGTCGAATGTTCGCAGGCCGGCCTCCACATGCCCAACTCGGACTTTCGCGTAATACGCCGACAAGCTCGTCGCCAGAGTGGTCGTGGTGTCTCCGTGGACCAGCACCATATCCGGCGTCCACGCGCGATAGACATCGCGCATACCGAGTAAAACATTGCTCGTAATGTCGCTCAGATCTTGGCCTGGCTTCATCAAGTCCAGGTCGAAGTCAGGCCTTATGCCAAAGAGTCCCAACACTTGATCCAGCATCTGCCGATGTTGCGCCGTAACGCATACTTTGGCATCGAATGCCGGGTCAACGGACAGGGCCTGCACCACCGGAGCCATCTTGATAGCTTCCGGCCGGGTGCCAAAGACCGTGAGAACTTTGAGCGGAGACCTCACTTTTGCGATAGTCATGATTTTGCGTCGTTAAAATTGGTATTCGATGAGAACTTGCCCACGGACGACATCTCCAGGTACTTCGAGAGCATCTGAATATGATGCGGATTCCTGCGCGTCAGGAAAATAAAGGTCGGCCTGGAATTGGTCGAATCTATGACGAAGTAATCGAAGGCTGCCAACAAAAGCTTGGTGTTCTCGTACTGTGAGCGCGTCGAGCACTCCACCGCGATGACCGGCAGGCTCTGCGCAATGATCGTTGTGGCGCCCCGCAGGACGTCTAGCTCCTGGCCTTCCACGTCGAGCTTAATGATGGAAATCGCGCTGGCATATCCCTGTAATTCGGCATTCAACGTGGAAGCGGAAATTTCGAAACGACTCGCGTCCAGGCCTTTGTTATCAGCCCGCGCCAGACGTTCAGCTTGCGAGCTGAAAGAACCAAAGTCTCCAGCGACCACCTGAGCCAGGGCGATTCGGCCTGGCTCCCCTGCCAACGCCACTTGACGGAGGTCGACCTTGTCCACCACCTCATTCAAATGAACGTTGGCAAGCAAGCACCGATAGTTGAATGATTGAGGTTCGAAGGCGATCACTGGCGCTCCTAGCACGCCAGCAAAGAACACGGCGTGGGTGCCGATGCCAGACCCGCCATCGACGATGATCTTTCCTGGCTGATGCAGACGAGCAAGCAGGTTAAGATAGCCATGCTCATGGAACTGTCCACGTTCGGCCATTTTGGAGGGAACGAGATCTCCAGCAAGATGAACGAAATGAAATTTTCTTCCTCTGTGTTCGGCCTGTGCAAAAGCCATACCGGGCAGACCTTCGGCAGAGGGGATATCGGCAAACGATGTGCGAAACGCAGCGAGGGCGCGCTCACGGCCACCCTCGCTATCAGCCAGCAATAGATCGACCGCGATGGGTGAGGCTCCCGGCACTCTGTGAACACCAAATGGCGCGACGACCTGTTTCGCCGTCTCCTCCTTGACCTCGACGGCCGGCATATCCATGCCCAGCTGGGCAAATTGCTCGGTCAGCCGCGCACGCGACACGAGCCCGACATCCGTGCCCGGCGTGCCAACCTTTACCGCCGCCGTGAAGTGTTCCGCGGCACGTTTGGTCATCCCGCCACGAGCCGCGGCACGCCCCAGGCTATTGTGCACGCCGGCAGCCAACACCCGAATCAGTTGCTCGCCACCGCATCCCCATTCCTGAGCCAGGTGGACGTACTGCCTTGCGTTTTCCACTGTGCCGACCTGGAACTGGCCGGCCGCAGCGAACAAAGCCAGGTTCGCGCGTTCAGGGTGATGCTGCATGAGGGCACGATCCATGTTGGCAAGGCTGGCCCAGTCCCCAAACTGCCACTGTGTCTTGGCACGCTCCAGCAGTGTCTCGTCGTAAGGGATGATGGCGGCCGTTGGCGCCACATCGACACTCATCGCCATCGAGTCGCGCAACACGACTTTGCGAAGACGCGATTTACGGCGCTTCACGCCGAATGCGGGTTTCACGGCCGGGACCCTCTAAGCAGCATGTCTTTGATGAAATCGATCTGAGCTTCCGCCCGGACCAACTCCTCATGCATGCCTTCCTGACGGCTGGAAAGCTCCGAACTCATGGCTTGCCGAAGCTCGAGTTGCTCTTCCAGCACGCCAATACGCTTGCCCCGCTCGTCCGCAAGCGCCGCCTGCTCAGAGACCTGCTCGATCAAACCGGTCTTATCCCGCTCCCATTGCGCCTCGGCCACCTTGTACGCCTCGATGACCCTGTCACGCTCAACAATGAATCGTCCTTGCTCATCGGCGCGGACGCGCGTTCCCGAAAGCTCTTGCTCCATCGTTGCTTGCAGGGTCTGTATCTGCTCGACCAACCGATTACGCTCGAGAATGGACTGTTGTTGCTCTTCGTTCTCTGCAAGAAGTGCCCGGCGCACCTCTTCCTGGCGCAGCAGTTCTCCCTTCAGCAGATCTATGGCTCGTTCACGCTCGCGTATACGCTCTTCGCACTCTGCAAGCTGCTGCTGAAGGCTGGCATTTACTTCTTCCAGCTTAACCGCCCTGCCCTCGACCTTGCGCACAAGCTGCGAAAGATCGGATACTCGTCCAGCATGCGCCTCCAGCAGTGCCGTCCTGTCGGCTTCGTGTCGCGCGACGCTTACCCGCAAAGCATGGATGTCCTGGTCGCGTACTGCCATCAATCTCGACTGGGCCGCTTGCCGCTGAAGCAAGGCCGCATGCTCCTTCTCCAAGGAGGCTAGCTGCTGCGCCAAGCTTGTCAGATGGGCTTCCTGTTGGGCCTGTATCTGCACGGCGCGCGCGCGCAGCAGACGAGTGACATGCTCGCGGGCAGCGGTCAATGCGATATCGACCTCCTCTCCTGACGCGACCTCGACACAAACCGGTTCTTCCTGAAGGGTCCAGCAATTCCTCAAGGATTCAAGGGAGATATCTTCGGTTTCGAGTCCGAGAGCCCGCGAGAGCGGTTTGCCAGCGATGTGCCCGCGCGCTGCCGCCAGCTCCATCTGTTCGGAATACTGTTCATGCAAGCTGGCATTCTGCTCTTCCAGAGCCACCTGGGTCCGTCGTAGCGACTCGATCAACTCCTGTTGTCCGGAACGTTGCTGGATATGCTCGGCGTCGCGACGCCTCCACTCCGCGCATTCGGACTCCAGGTGAACAATTTTCTTCTCAAGGGCATCGATAACACCCCCACGATCGGCCGCGAGGGAGGACTTTTCTGCATGCCGTTCGGCAACCGCATTTCGTTCGAGCTCGAGCTCTGCCTGTATGCGTTTAAGGCTATCAATAGTGCGGCCGCACTCAGCGATAAGTTCGGCCTGCTCGCGGATACATTGGTCAAGCGCCTTGAAGCGCTCCTCGATCTGACGGCGGCGCTCTGAGTAATTGAGCTGCTTGCGTGCCTCGTTCAGGCGCGCGGCTTTTGCTTCGTATCGCGCACGACTGGCAAGACGCTCCTCAGAGTCGCTGAATGGCGTGTTCGCGGGCAAGGCATCCAGCAGGGCCTCCGCCTCAACAACGGAGCCCGCCTCGTACAAGCGAAATGCCAACCACTTGAATCGGAAAGGCTGCGGCTCCAGCGCGCAGGCGCGACGGGCGAATTCCACGGCTCCTGTCGGGTCACTATGCATCAGGCTCCGCGCTACCGCAGTCCAGGCATTCGCCTGTATGGCCGACGACGTCGTCACGCTTGCAAGCAGTTGCTCGACGGCCTGAAGACCGCCCTCCTGGTAGGCAGCCAGCACCTTTTCAAAACTCTTGCCCCCGTACTCCTTGGGAGGAAGTTTTTTCCGCTCCCTGCGCCATACGTTCATCAGGCGTCCGGGTATACCGAACATGGAAGACAGCGACTCGGACCCCTCCAAGAGGATCGATCCCAACCGATCTGCCAGAGCCTGCTGCGACTCCAGTCTGCGCATCTCCTGGCGAGCATCCAAGGCAGCCCGGTAGCGAAGATTTTCAGCAATCACCTCGGGCGTCTGTTCATCCACGAACTGCAGTACCGTAACCGGTACACCAGCCTGCTTGGCCGCGGACGCAGCCGCGCGCAACTCCAGCTCTTCCTGCAGCACGTGCAGTTGCTCGAAAAGCAAAGCATTTTCTTGCTGTAGCTCTTCGATGGTCCCGGCGCCTGGGGCCCCGTCCCATTTGGGCAAGCTTATGGTGCTGTTCTCCACCGTATCGATTCCTATCTGTTTTCTATTCCGTTTGTGTGATCACGGCGACATCACTCCCGATGACGTCAATCGACGTGATCCAACACAATGCTCTCGAGCAGCTTGAGGATCCCCACGACCATGCAAGCTATCAACAGGGTGATCAGCGCGTTATAGAATCTGCGCGGCTCCATCGGATACTCCGGCGAAGTGGGTGATTGCAACACCGACACTTTTTCCAACATGCGAGTGGCATCATTGCGGCCCTTTTCAAGGGCCACAAGGGAAGACTTGTACAGATCCTGGGCAAATTGCACTTGCATCTGCAGCCGCTGGAACTCTTCCACTGAGACGTTAAGCGTGTTCCCCGCAGGGGTGGCAAGCTTGGCGCGCTCAGCCGCGATCTGCCGGTCGACCGCCGCGAGCGATTGCTTCAGCATCACGATGCTGGGATGGTCGCGGCTCAACGTCTTGGGCAACGACGCCAGCTGCATCTGCAACTGCGCTCGTTGGGTCTCCAGCGTCGCGACAATGGCATTCAGACTTTCGGCGGTTGCCTGGGGCGACAGCAGTCCTTGCCTGTTCTGGAAATTCAACAAGGTCTGGCTGGCGGTCTCGAGGCGCTGCTGCGCCTGGCCGACTTGGCTGTTCAGGAAGCCCACCTGCGCCTCGGCCATCTCATGTCCCAACTGGTTCATGTACTCCTCGCCATCCGCAACCAGTTTGCTGGCAATGGCGTAGGCCATTTCCGGTTCATAGGCCTGGACCCTGATGCGCAAGATGCCGGCGAAGTCGTCGTAGTCGATACTGACCATCGATTGGTAATACCGATAGAACCATTCGATCGATGCATCCTTGAACCACATCCGCGAAATCAAGTCCTTGGCGGAATTACTGTAGTGCTCGCGCAAGTCCAGTTGACTGTCCAACTTCTTAAGCATGTCCACCGACATCAGGTAATCACGCAGAAGCAACTGGTCAGTCCGGCTCACAGGGCTTACGCCGGAAGTCAGCATAGACAGATCAAAAGCGGGAAGGCTTATCGAGTCGGTCTTGCGTATGATGACATTGGCCTCCGAAACGTATCGATCCGACGCTAGCAGCAGCCAATAAGCGATGGCCAGCAAAGCCAGGATCATGGTCAATTGCCGCAATCGCTTGAAAAGGCGTACTGGTGAATACCACGATCTGACCGCGCTCTCGCCCTTGCCGGAGCTGGCAGACTGCCCCTCACCCTTGATCTTGTTTTCCATCATTTTTTCAAAATAGAATCTTTATAGGCAGCCAGGGCATCATCGATTTGATCGAACCAATATGCCCGGCCTTCATTGATCCATACCCCAGACCGGCAGAATTCCTTCAGCGTACTTTCATCATGAGACACCATGATGAGGCCTGCGCGGTTCACCATGCTCTCAAATGCGTCCGCTGCCTTTTTTCGAAAAGCAGCGTCGCCTGCAGCCGTGACCTCGTCGGAGATATAGACATCAAAATCGAAGGCCAGCGATAGGGCGAACTGCAATCTCGAACGCATCCCGCTGGAGTAGGTCGTCACCGGTTCATCGAATGCAGACCTGAGCTCCGAGAAGTCGAGGATGAAATCCAGTTTCTCGGCAAGATCGGCGTGATGCCCATGGACCCTGCAAACGAACTTTGCGTTCTGCCGTCCCGTCAATGTGCCTTCCAGCCCGCCCTGCCCCATCGGCCATGACACTCTGCAATGACGTTCCACATGCCCTCGGCTGGGATGATCGACACCGCCGATCAATCTGAGGAGCGTCGACTTGCCCGCGCCGTTTGATCCGATCAGGCCGACGTTATGGTTCTTGGGAATGGTCAGATCCACCCCGCGCAATACCCATTTACCGACGCCATGCTCGGTCTTGTAGCGTTTGTAGACATCCTGGACGACTATCATTTCGTCACCAGCTCCAAGGCAAAACGGCGATACAGCAACAAACCCAGCAGAACGCTGCCTCCTGCCCATCCGTACAAATATCCCATGCTCGTCCCGGGCACGACATGGTAGTAAGGAACAAATCCCAAGCGCACAAGCTCCAATCCATGTGCAATCGGATTGAGCATCAACCAATCGCGGTATGGCTGGGGAACCGATATCAGCGGCATGATGACGCCGGAGATGAGATACAACGGCAACATGATCAACTTGAGGATATGTTCCGTTTCAGGCACCAGCTCCATGAGCACCGAAGCCACGAGTCCATATCCAAGGCCATACAGCCACAGCCCCGATAGGGCGACTGCCACCAGTAATGGATCCCGCGGAAAAGTCTCATGTCCCAGCAAAGCCGCGCCGCCCAAGATCGCCGCCGACACCAACACCATGAGAAACGCTTCCAAGCCCGCTCGAACAAGGGAGACATCGAAGGGTTTCACTTGACGGTAGGCGAAAAGCGGCTGGTTGGATTCAGGCGCATATGTCACCTGCACTGCTGTCCGGCGAAACAGGAAAAAAGCCAGCATTCCGACGATGATCCAGACCGCAATATCGATGCCGCCGACGGTGTGTATCCGGATGGCCGAGAAAACAAAGGCAATAAAGCCGATGTGTAGGACGGGCTCCATCAACAACCAGAACCACGCAGCCCGCATATCGAACAGGCGGTCAAGCGCCTCCCGCAGGAACAACGCTTCCCAGACTGAAAGAGTGACTGCCAAGGGACTGCGCGGTTTAGCCATGCAGCCTCCAGGTCACACGTGGAAACCTAAGCGGATGAGTCAATCGAACGTCCTGTTAAGCGTCACCGTAGGCACGGCGACCGACACTATCAACCTCAGGAATTTGTCGAACTCAGCCGCGGGCGAGTTGGACACGTAAATGACGTCTCTGTCCTGAACCGGGAAATTCTGCGTTACGAAAAAGGCCGCGGGATCGCGCAAGTCGATCTGATACACAACGGGCACCAATGCCGCATCCTGACGCGGGGTGCCATCCGGCATATCGATCAGTTTCGGATCTTCGAAACGGAATATAAATACCCCGCGCGCATCGGCCCGATTGTCATTCAGACCGCCTGAGCGCGCCAAAGCCTGCGCCAGGGAAATGCCTTGCGCTTCAAAGGCAATTTCTTCGTTCTTCCCTGTGGCGCCGAGCACGGAGAAACTCTGCGGCTGGAACAAAGCCGTAATGACATCACCTGGCTTCAGCATGACGTTCTGCCGGGGGTCCCGAATTACCAAATCCAAGGGCATGGTCGCAGTCACGTTCTCCCGGGACAATTGCACTGACATGCGATTAACGGGCTGCTTGACGCCTCCACCTGCCGCCAGGGCATCCAGCAGACGTTCGCCTTTGGGCGTCAAAGACATCGAGGTGCTGGTTGTCACCTCACCCACGACCGTGACGCTGGAAGTGTTGTTCTGCACTATCCTGACCATGACCTGAGGCTCATGCGCTAATTTGTTCAGCCGCTTCGCAACGTCTGCCTCAATCTCCTGGGTGCTGCGGCCCTGGACGAATATATGCCCCGCAAACGGCACGGTAATCGTTCCTCGGGAAGAAACCATTTGCGAAGGCAAGGTCACCATATTTGTGGTGGCCGGACTGGCAGTGGAACCCGCTCCATTAACAGCCGTGCCGAACAATACCGCTGGCGGCGTCTCCCAAATCGACACTTCTATAACGTCGCCCGGGCCGATCAGATAATTATTATTGGAAGGAGCAGCACGGAAAAGATCAGAAAATCTCTCCTGCTTTCTATTGGCAGCCAACCTGCGCGCTACAGTATCGTTAACATCGACAAGTTCAATGCCTTCAATACGGCGGCTGTCGCGGCTATCCATGACCTGTTCGCGACTAGCACCGCTGGCAGACAGCCAGCCCGGCATGGTCCCGCAACCCGTCAATACCAACGCCAGAAGAACACCGGAAAAAATCAGGCGGACCTTGGATAAGTTATTTCTTATATTCATATTTGAGCAACTACCAGGTCGCATTTAGTGAGGCAAGCGCCAGTGCCGCCCTTGCCTGCAACTGTATATTCAAAATGCAAGAATTCCCAGTCACCTTTTCAGTCCCTGATTTACGAATTTCAAAACATCATTTTATATTTTGTCACGTTTCGGCCGGACCAAATTGTATTTCACCCCCTCAGCGAAAGCCATTCGGCACCCTATTTATTGGGTCACCGAACTGAGTCAGAATGTGACAACAAATGGAAACAGGTCAAAAATCGGACGGCCAGCCCCGAGATATCGAGATCATGCCGCTCGCCGGCCCTGGCGTCAGTGACCCGATCCGTAGCCCAAATAGCTGCAGAAGTGGCGCCGCTGACCTCGCCCAAGGCTTTATAGACCTGGGGCATGATAGGCACATGGTCACCAAAGACACATAGCCCACCAAGTCTGCCGTTGTTCAGCAAGACCTGGCGCAAGGTTACAAACATAGCGTCGGCGTTGCGCAAATGGCGAGCATAAGCAACCAAATCCGCACACCCTTGAGGCAATGGGCCATCGAGCTGAGCATGAACGTCCGCTTCGCTGACCTCCTCCCAATGCAACGGACCGTGGTTTTCCATGGTAATGACGTGCACATATATGGGCCTGCGGTCTTCACGACGCAGCAGCGTGGATACGTACTGCCCTACGGCCTCGTCGCCAATATAGGCTCCAACCTTTTGGGCCGCGTCAAATGCCTCGATGCCGATGAACTCATCGAATCCCAGCAGCGGTAGCACACGCTCCCGTCTATAAAACTCGCGGTGATACGGATGCACACAGACAGTCCGATATCCCAGGCTGCGCAAATAAGAAGCAATAGTTGGGAAACCTCGCGTGACAAGTCGACGATACGGATTGTAACGGTGTACGCCCAAGGCATCAGGCGCTAGGCCAGATAAAAAGGCAAATTCACTCCGCACCGTGTTCGCACCACGCGCAGCTACTTCGAGAGGGCCGTGAAACGAGGCCTCGGAGCAAAGCACATCGAATCCCGACAATACGTCTTTTTTAACAATGGGATAGGCATTGCGCACATCGAAAAACGACTCGCTCTGGATACTCACCAGATCCGGCAGTTCCTCCGGCAAGTGAACCGGGCTACCCGCGGCAAAAGGAGACCGCTGACTCAATTCAGCCGCCGGTTGCCGCTCAGCCCGGCCATATGCCCACAACGCTGAGATCAACCCCAGACGGCGCAAATCGGCACCAGCCTCGAAATCGACATTCAGTCGTCGGCTTGCGGAGATTGCCACCGCCAAGCCGGCCAGCGCCAGCAATGCCACCGCTGCGTACAACGCGTCGGCATGCACTTGCTCCAGCAGGGAAACCTCGAAACTCAAGCCTGCCCACAAGGCCAGGCCATATGCTGCGCAAAGGCCCAGCAAGCTGCCCCACCCCAGGAAAGGCAAATAAAGACGCGGATGCCGCATCGCATCCACGAAATACTCGAAATCGGGATAGACAAAGGGCTCCTGCAGGGAGCGATATTTGGCCAAGCTCACGACCACCAGCACCAACTCGATGGCCAGCACGTTGGCGACGGCGAAATAGGGGCGCCGGAACAGCGCGACCTCGAGCGCAAACGCCAGCATCCAGACGCCGGCATGGGTCAGGTTGGCGGCAAGAGGCCTGCGCCAGGGCGGCCGCGGACGCGGCTGCAGCAAGGCTTCGATTATCCAGCTCGCCGCCAGGCCCAGAAAAAAAGGCAGGGCGAGCGCGATCCAGAGACGATCAAGCACCGTAGCCCATCCTGCGCAATATCCAGCCGGAGACGGCGGGATGAATCACCGAGAGCAGAAAGGTGCCGAGGTTCAGGGGAAAGGGAAAGCTGATGCGCGCCTTGTTGGCGCGCAGGCCGCGCCGGATGAGGCTGGCCGCCTTGGGCGCGCTCCACAAGAAGGGCTTGGGGCCGGGCATGTCGAAGCACATCGGGGACTCGACATAGCCCGGCATGATCACGTTGATGCGCACCCCCTCGCCCGCCAGGGCGTCGCGCATGGCCTCGCCATAGACTTTCACCGCGGCCTTGCTGGCGCTATAGCTCGGCGTTTCGGGCAGGCCGCGCCAGGCCGCGAGGGAACTGACCAGCGCGATCTGTCCGCCGCGGCGCTGGCGCATGGCGGGCAGGACGCCGTTGACGGTGGCGAAGACCGCCTTGATGTTGACGTCGAGCAGGGCCTGCACGTCCGGCCAGGTTTCTCCCTGCTTGTCCGGGCCGGTATTGATGTTGATGCCGGCATTGGCGATGACCAGGTCGGGCGCCTCCTGGGCGCTGATTTCCCGCAGCCATTGCGTCAGCGCGTCCACGTCGCGCAGGTCCAGCCGTTTGGCGACCACGCGCGCGCCCAGTGATAGGCAGGACGCCTGGACTTCTTCCAGGCGCGCGGCATCCCTGCCCTGCAGTATCAGGCAACGGCTTCCGGCCTGGGCGTACTCGCGGGCCAGGGCCGCGCCGATACTCCCGGTCGCGCCCGTGATAAGCACGCAGGTCGGCACATCCGGTCGAGCCGCGTTCATGCCGATGCCGCCGCGGCGCATCGGCCGCTGTCGGGGCGGGGAGATGGTTCAATATCAGGTAGGCTCATGCTGCGGTCTTAACCCCTTGGAGCCAGCGCCACGCACAAAAGCCGCGGCGCGCCGGACGGTCTGGCTCCGGCTGATTGCCGACCCGGCCCGCGGATTGTAATGCGCGAGCGCATCGCCCCAGGCAAGGCAATCCGGCCAATTGAAACTGAATCTTGTTTGATAGCCCGCCCGGCCAAAAGGCTTGCTGGCCACCACGGCGCCCCGGGAAAGATGCAAAAGCAAAAACGCCACACGGCAAACACGTGTGGCGTTTTTTCTAGCGTTTTGTCTAGCTTTTTACGGGCCCCGGGCTATCCCCAAGGCCTGTGATATTGGTGGTGGGTCGTGCGCGACTCGAACGCGCGACCAACGGATTAAAAGTCCGCTGCTCTACCGACTGAGCTAACGACCCGACCGAAGCCCGAAATTATGGCCGATCCCGACCCTTTTGTCAAAAGCTTGGCTTGCGGGCAAGAAAAACCCCGCCTCAGGGGCGGGGTGGCTGGCAAGCGCCGGGCTCGCGCGCGGGATTACCAGGCGGCGATGACGGCGCCCTTGTACTTCTGCAGGATGAACTGCTTGGTGGCATCGCTCTGGTAGATGCTGATCAGCTTCTTGATCTCCGGGCGGTCCTTGTCGGCGCCGCGCACGGCCAGCACGTTGGCATAGGGCGAATCCGGGGCTTCCTGGGCGATGGCGTCCTTGGCCGGATCCAGACCGGCTTCGAGGGCGAAGTTGGTGTTCACGGCGGAAGCATCGGTGTCATCCAGCGAGCGCGGCAGCTGGGCGGCGTCGAGTTCGATGAAGCGCAGTTTCTTGGGGTTTTCGACCACGTCGATGGGGGTGGCCTTCAGGCCGGCTTCCGGACGCAGTTTGATCAGGCCCTTGGACTGCAGCAGCAGCAAGGCGCGGCCGCCATTGGTCGGGTCATTGGGGATGCCGATGCGCGCGCCGTTCTGCAGCGCGTCCAGCGACTTCACTTTCTTGCTGTAGATGCCGATCGGGAAGATCACCGTCTTGGCGACGCTGACCAGGCCGTACTTGCGGTCGGCGTTGGCGTTGTCCAGGTAGGGCTGGTGCTGGTAGCTGTTGGCATCCAGGTCGCCGGCGGCCAGGGCCACGTTGGGCTGGACGTAGTCGGTGAATTCGATGACCTGCAGCTTCAGGCCCTGCTTGGCGGCCTCTTGCTTGACCACTTCGAGGATCTGGGCGTGCGGGCCGGCCGTGACGCCGATCTTCAGGGGTTTGTCCTGCGCCAGGGCGGGCTGGGCCAGCACGGCGGCACCCAGGGCAAGGGTGGCCAGGGACTTGAGAAACTTGATGCTCATATTGCGATGGGTTCCGGTAGACGAGAAGGGAAAAGCCATGATCAGCGGTGCGACATGCGCCGCACCAGCCAATCGCCAAAACTCTGTACGGCCTGCACAAGAATGATCAGCACCAGCACGACGGCCAGCATGACTTCGGGCAGGAAGCGCTGGTAGCCGTAGCGGATGCCCAGGTCGCCCAGGCCGCCGCCGCCGATGGCGCCGGCCATGGCCGAATAGCCGATCAGGCTGACGATGGTCACGATGGTGGCGGCGACCAGGCCGGGCAGCGCTTCGGGCAGCAGGACTTTGCAGATGATCTGCAGAGGGCTGGCGCCCATGGCGCGGGCCGCGGTGATCAGGCCCGGATCGACTTCGCGCATGGCGTTCTCGGCGATGCGCGCCATGAAGGGAATGGCGGCGACCGACAGGGGCACGATGGCGGCCGTGGTGCCGATGGAGGTCTGGGCCACCCAGCGCGTAAACGGGATGATGGCCACCATCAGGATGACAAAGGGCACCGAGCGCGTGGCGTTGATGATGACGCCCAGCACATGGTTGACGGTCAGGTTCTGCAAGAGCGCGCCGCGGCCGGTGACGATGAGGGTGACACCCAGGGGGATGCCGATCAGGACGGCGATGCCGCCCGCCACGCCGACCATCAGCAGGGTCTCAAGCAGCGACGTGATAAGCAGATCGATCAGTTGCGGGCTCATGGGCAATTTCTTCTATGGTGATGTCATGGTCGGCCAGCGCGGCGAGCGCGCCCTGGACGGCCTGCGGCGCGCCTTGCGCCAATACGAACAGCGTGCCGACGGCCACGCCCTGGATGTCGTCCACGCGGGCCTGAATCAGGCTGATGTCCAGGGCGTGCTCGCGCGCGAGATCGGAGATCAGGGCGCCGCCTGCGTGCTTGCCCGTCAGCGACAGGCGCCACAGGCGCACGGCGCTGCCCGGCCGGGCGGCGGCCTCGGCGGCGATGCGCTCGCGCACGACGGCCAGCGTGCCTTCGGTGAGGTCGGACGCCGTGGCCGCCGACACCATGGCCCGGGTCACCTCGTGCTTGGGCGATGCGAAGACATCCTGGGTGCGGCCGATTTCGACGACCTGCCCATGCGACAGCACGGCCACGCGGTCGCAGATCTCGCGCACCACTTCCATCTGGTGCGTGATCATCACGACGGTCACGCCCGTCTTGCGATTGATGTCGCGCAGCAGCGCCAGGATGTTGTGGGTGGTTTCGGGGTCCAGCGCCGAAGTGGCCTCGTCGCTGAGCAGGACGTCCGGGTCATTGGCCAGGGCGCGCGCGATGCCCACGCGCTGCTTCTGGCCGCCCGAAATCTGGCTGGGATAGCGGTCGCGCAGATGCTCCAGCCCGACCAGCGCCAGCAGGCGCTCGACCTTGGCGGGGATGTCCTGGCGCGGCACGCCGGCGATTTCCAGCGGCAGGGCCACGTTGCCGTAGACGGTGCGGCGCGACAGCAGGTTGAAGCCCTGGAACACCATGCCGATGCGGCGGCGCTGGCTGCGCAACTGGGCTTCGTTCAGGCCGGTCAGTTCCTGGCCGCCGATGCTGATGCTGCCCTGGTCCGGGCGCTCCAGCAGGTTGATGCACTGGACCAGCGTGCTCTTGCCGGCGCCGCTGGGTCCAATGATGCCGAAGACCTCGCCCTGCTCGATCAGCAGGTCGATGCCCCGCAAGGCCTCGAAGCGGCCATGCGGCGTGGCATAGGTCTTGGATAGGTTTTGAATATGAATCATGGCATGTGATTTTGTCTTGCCGTCCTTCTGAAGAGAACGACTGTTTATTCCTCTTTTAATAACCATTGGTTATATAGAAGGACATAGACCCGAACCACGCGCCGGCGCGGATCGGGTCAGGAGAAAACCGTCGGAAAGAGGCCGGCCATGGCCGGCATCGGATCAGCGGGCTCGGGAAATGCGCACTTCCGCCCCGCGCCGCTTCACTTCCAGGCCTTCGGACGGCAGGATGCGCAGGCCTTCCAGCCCCTTGATGTAACTGGAGCCCTGCATCTGCATCACCCGGATTTTATTCCGCATGACGACCGGGTTGTGCACCGGCATGCCAAACATCCAGACCTCATCGAGAATGCGGGCCGAATTGAACTCGCCCGTATGCTGGGCCACCGGCCCCAGGCAGAGCATATGTCCCTCGCGGCCGAACACGGGGAACTGCCCCAGGCCACAGTCCAGCGTCCAGGTCGTGCCGCCCTCGTAGCGATGGCCGGTGTTCAGGTCCCACCAGGCCTCGCCCTTGGGCAGGTACACGCGCGCCTTGTCGCCCGGCTCCAGCATGGGCGCCACGAGCAAGGCCGGCCCCAGCAGGTATTGCAGGTCCCAGGCATGAGCGTCGGGGTCGTTCGGGAAAGACATCGCCATCGAACGCTGCACCGGCAAGCCAGTGCGCGCGGCGTCTTCGATCGCGCCCAGCACATAGGGGATGAGGCGGTAGCGCCATTGCATCCAGGTCTGGACGTGCGCCAGCGTCTCCGGGCCGAAAGCCCAGGGCAGCAGCCCCGGCACGCCCTGGAAGCTGAAATTGGCGGAGAACACATTGGCCGTCAGCCAGCGCACATACAGCTCGGGGGTCATGCCCTCCAGGCTGGCCGTGGCCGAACCGAGGTTGTGCACCTGGACCGGCAGCCCGCTGGCGCCGATCGACAGCGCGGTGCGCAGGGTGTGCTGCAGGCCGGCCCAGTCATTGCTCACCTGGGGACCGGACTGCCAGGGCAGGCGCTGGGCGGCCGGGAAAAGGTCGGTGCTGGGCACCACGCCCTCCGGCGGCACCTTGTGCCCCGCCACCGCGTCGAACAGGGCGCGGCGCGCCAGCAGCGGATAGATCGTGCGCAGCGCCGGGCCGGTCTCGCCGTTGCGCGCGGACACGCCGTCGGGGATGGCGATCTGGGCATTGCAGGCCGGCGTATCCAGGCCGTCGTCGACCAACTGCCGATGACGCTCGACCCAGAGGGCATAGGCGTCGCGGTAGGTCAGGTCCAGCAGGCCATAGGGCTGGCCCGCCGTGGCCGCATTGCCGTCAAAGACCTGGGCGCTGCCGTCGTCGCGCGTCAGCAGCCAGCCGCGATCTTCGAGTTCTTCGAAAAGCGGAGTGTGCTTGAGCACGGCCGGAAAACCATGGCCGGCGACATGCGCATGCAGTTTGTGGAACAGCGCGAGCGTCTGGCGCGCATCCGGAAACCGCTGGGCGTCCCATTCGATGGCCGACTTGTCGGCCTGGAAGCCCCAGGCCGCAGGCAGGGCCAGCATCACGGCGTCCAGGGCCACCTGCCGGCCGCGGAATTCTTCGACCAGCGCGGCCGTCTCGGCCGGCATCTGGCCCGCGGCCTGCTGCAGCCAGGCGCCCATGGCCCAGAGCACCGGCTGGCCGGCGCGGCCGGTCAGCGCCGAATACTGGTTGAGGATTTCAGCGGGATCGCCGGCGAACAGGAACACATCGAGCACCGGGTCATCCAGTGTCAGCACGTAGCTGTCCTCGTCCGGCGCGACGCCGACGCTGTGCTCGACCCGGCGCACGGTGTTGGCGTAGACGCCCCAGCCGCGCGGGCTCCAGGCCAGCGGCAAGGCGCGGTGTTCGGGGTCATCCGAGACCACCGACTCCTGGCGGCGGTTCAGGTCGCCCGGGGTTTCGCCCAGGCCGTAGACGGCCTCGCCATCGCGCAAGGCGAAGGCCATCGTCCATACCGCCTCGTCGGCCTCGTCCAGGGCGTTGTGCCCGAAAGGCGGATTGTGCGGGGACAGAGAGGATGCAAGCACATCGGTCTCGCCGCGATACAGGGTCAGCCGCAAGGGATCCGTGCGCAGCTCCAAGGACACGTCGCCTTGCGTGATGCGCCAGCCTTCGGCGTCGTCGCGCGGCGCGATCGTCGCCTCGCCCACGGCTTCCTGGCGGGCCAGCAGCATTTCCGCCACGGCGCGCGCCCGCGCGCCGGGTTTGTCGTCTGTCAACAGGCCTGCCTCGCCACTGCGCAGGCGAAAGACGCCCGGCGCGTGTGCCTCGACCACCAGATGCAAGCCACCGCCTGCGTCAAAGTCGATGCGGCTGGGGCGGGATGTCAGCAACTCGATGGTATCGAGTTGATTAGTATGAGCAAAGTCGTACTTCGGCGGCACAGAGCATCCCCCGGCTTTAGCCAAAAACCAATAAAAGTCGTTATTTTGACGGATTTGGCCCCCGAAATAAACTCGGTCCCTGTTTCGCCCTTGAAGTCGTATTTCGATCGGGCGCCACCATCCGCCGGCAAGCGGCGTTGCGAGTACGCATTCACTCTACGCCCAGGATGGCTTTTCGGGGGCAAATCCGGAATAAAAATCCATTAACGGCTTTTATTTTTCCCTAAATAACGACATATCCCGCTCAGCGCGGGGCGATCGAAGCCAGCAAATCGGTCTCCAGGGGCAGGGGTTCGCCGCAAAGCCGGGCGGCGGTCACATCGCCCATGAGCGCCGACCAGCTCAGGCCGCGCGAGGCATAGCCAGTGGCCAGGCTGATGCCGGGCGCCCGCGGCAACTCGCCCACCGCAGGCAGCCGGCCAGGCAGCACGGCGCGCCAGCCGGCCCAGCCAAGCAAGGGGGCGCCCGGCGGCTCGCCCAGCGGCTCGCCCAACAGACCCGCCACCTTGTCCAGATTGGTTTGCCTGCCGGCGCGGCTGACCTCGCTGGCCGAGGCGCCATGGGCATAGGTGCTGCCCGCCACGCACCAGCCGTCGACCGCGGGCAGGAGATAGCCTTCTCCGGCGACGATGCAGCGCGGCCCGCCCGCAAGCCGCGCCGCGGGCACATGGCTCACCTCTCCGGCCAAGGCATGCATCTGGGCCAGGCGGGGCAGACCGTCCAGCAGGCCGCTGTCCTGCAGGACGATCCGCGCGCCCAGGGCATTGGCCAGGATGACCTGCTCTCCTTCCGCCAACAGCCTGCCCTCGCCGTCCAGGACCTGCCAGGCATGGGCGCCACGGGCCAGCCTGGCCGCGCGCCCGGTGATGCGGGCGATCCCCGGCTGGGCCAAGAGGCTGTCGATCAGCGCCTGGGGACGCACCAGCAGGCCGTCGCCGAAATAGAGCCCGCCGCGCGCCACCGGCAGGCCCGCCAGCGCCGAGGCCTCCTCGCGCGCCACTTCGCGCACCCACTCCGGCGGCAAGGCCAGGATGCGCAGGGTTTCGGCCAGGTCGGCGGTGCGCCCCGCGTCGCGCTCCAGATGCAGCGTGCCCACCCGGCTCACGGCCGCCAGTCCGGCCCAGCGGCGCAGCGCGCGCTGACTGCCCGCGCGCGCCAGCCGGGCCCGGGAGTTGTCGTCGCGGGCGACCACCGGCGTCAGGGCGGCGGCCAGATGCCCGCCATGCGCGGCGGCCGGCTCGGCCACCAGGCTGACGGCCAGGCCGCGCAGGGCCAGGGCATGGGCCACGCCAGCGCCCGCCAGCCCGGCCCCGACCACCACCACGGGCTGGCGCGGCGCTCGCACGGGCTGGGGCGCATGCTTGGCCGCCCAGGCCGCGCGGCGCCCCACCGTCATGTGATGCTTGCCGCCGAACCCGGCCACGCGCTCGACCTCGAAGCCGGCCTCCTGCAAAGCCCGGCGCACGAAGCCGGCGCTGCTCCAGGTCGCCAGCGTGGCCTGGGCATTGCCCAGGCGCAGCAGACGGCGCAGCAGGGCCGGCTCCCACATGGCCGGATTCACCTTGGGCGCAAAGCCGTCCAGGAAAAAGGCGTCCACGCAGGCCGACACACGCGGGACCATCTGCTCGATGACGCCGAAGGCCAGGGTCAGCGTGACCGCCCCGGACTCGAACTCCAGCCGATGCAGGCCGGGCAGCAGCGCCGGCCACTGCCCGGCCAGTTCGCGCGCCAGGCCGCGCAGGGCTTCGGGCACCTGGCTTTCGCACAGGCCGCGATAGGCCTCCCGCGAGAAGGGATGCCCCTCGATGGACAGCATGTGCAGACGGCCGCAGCGCGCCGGATCGTCCCGCCAGGCCTGCCAGAGCGCCAGGAAATTGGTCCCCAGGCCGAAGCCGGTTTCGCACACCGTGAAAGACTCGCGCCCGCGCCAGCGCCGCGGCAGGCCATTGCCGTGCAGGAACACTGCCCGCGCCTGGCCCAGCGCATCGGAAGGGCTGTTATAGACATCGCCGTACTGCCGGCTGAAAAGGCGGCCGTCATCGTCCAGATCGGTAAGCGCGGGTGTCAGAGGGATGTAAGCGGAAGACATGGTTTTGCGGCGATACGGCCCGCCGGTCAGGAATGCGTTGGCCTCAAGCCACGCCAAAAGATTAAATTGTCGTAAAAAAACAGCGTTCGAGTTGCCTGGGCTTACACTCGACTCATGCAAAGCTCAGAGACTCTCCCCCCCAAGGCGATGCTCGATCTCGGCGCCGCCATTGATATCGCGGTGAGCGCGGCGCACGCCGGCGCGGCCATCTTGCAGTCGTATGCCCATCACCGCAGCGACCTCATCATCGATCACAAGGCCCGCAACGACCTGGTCTCTCAGGCCGACCGCGAAGCGGAAGCCGCCATCCTGGAAATCCTGCGCGAACGCAGCCCGGCCTACGGCATTGTCGCCGAGGAAACCGGCGGCGCGGCCCAAGGCCCGGCCACCTGGTATATCGACCCCCTGGACGGCACCACGAATTTTCTCAGCGGCATCCCGCATTACGCCGTTTCCATTGCCCTGGTGGCGCATGCCGGCACCCAGGCCTCGCCTGGCGCGCCCCTGCAAGAAGACACGCCCGTCATCGGCGTGGTCTACGATCCCAACCGCGAAGAGCTGTTCGCCGGCGTCTACGGCATCGGCTCCTGGCTCAACGGCCGGCGCATTTCCTGCTCGCGCACGCCGCGCCTGGAAGACGCCGTGCTGGCCACCGGTTTCCCCTTCCGCGACTTTTCCTTCGCGCCCGAATACATGCCCATGCTTAACGACGCCATCTGCCGCGTGCGCGGCGTGCGCCGCATGGGCGCGGCGGCGCTCGACCTGGCCTGGGTCGCCTGCGGCCGCTACGATGGCTACTGGGAAATGGGCCTGGCGCCCTGGGATGTCGCCGCGGGCACCCTGATCGTGCGCGAAGCCGGCGGCATCTGCCGCGACATGGACCGCCAGGATCCCTGGCCGGTCGCCGGCCGCCTGGTGGCGGGCAATCCGGCCGTGTACGAATCCCTGCACGACATGATCACGCCCCACCTCAGGGTGCCCGCCTGAAGACAACCAGGCGCGGGCTCAGCCCTGCCCCGCCAGGACTTCGTCGCGCAGCTCGCGCCGCAGGATCTTGCCCACATTGCTCTTGGGCAGCTCATCGCGGAACACCACGGCGCGCGGGCGCTTATAGCCCGTCAGCCGGCTTTCGCACCATTTGAGGATATCGGCCTCGCTGACCGACGGGTCGCGCCTGACCACATAGGCGCGCACCGCCTCGCCCGAATGCTCATCGGGCACGCCGATCACGGCGCACTCCTGCACCCCCGGGCAGGCCGCGATGACGGCCTCCACCTCGTTCGGATAGACCTTGAAGCCGGACACGGCGATCATGTCCTTCTTGCGGTCGACGATGCGCGTATAGCCGCGCTCGTCCATGATGCCGATGTCGCCCGTGCGGAAAAAGCCGTCGGCCGTCATGACCAGGCGGGTTTCCTCGGGCTTGCCCCAATAGCCGGCCATGACCTGGGGGCCGCGGATCGCGACCTCGCCGCGTTCGCCCAGCGGCACTTCATTGCCTTGGTCATCCAGGATGGCCAGGTCGGTCGACGGCAGCGGCAGGCCGATGGACCCCGAATAGGCCGCCGAACTGGTGGGATTGACGGTCGCCACCGGCGAGGTCTCCGACAGGCCATAGCCCTCGATCAGCGGATGGCCGGTGATCTGCAGCCAGCGCTCGGCCACCGAAGGCTGGACCGCCATGCCGCCGCCCAGGGTCAGGCGCAGGCCGGAAAAATCCAGGGCGGCAAAGGCCGGATTGCCGGCCAGCGCATTGAACAAGGTGTTGACGCCCGGAAAGACATTGACCGGCGCGCGCCTCCAGGCCGCGATCAGGGCGGCCTGGTCGCGGGGATTGATGATCAGCAGATTGCGCATGCCGGCGTGCATGCCGAACAGCCCGCACACCGTCAGGGCAAACACATGGTAGAGCGGCAAGGCGCTGATCACCGTCAGCTGCGGGCCGCCCAGATCGCCCAGCACCGGCCGCGCCATGGCCGCGACCTGCAGCACATTGGCCACCAGATTGCCATGCGACAGCATCGCCCCTTTGGGCACGCCCGTCGTGCCGCCGGTGTATTGCAGCACCGCCAGGTCGCTCATGCCCAGGGCCGGCGCCGAAAAGTTCGCGCGGGCGCCTTCCTGCAGGACGCGCGTCCACGGCCAGGCCCCGTCCACATGCCATGCCGGCACCAGCTTCTTGATATGCCGCGCCGCAAAATTGACCAGGGGCGCCTTCAGGCCGCCCAGCAGGTCGCCGGGCCCCACCACCACCACATGCTTGAGCGCGCCGCGATTGCCCACGGCCTGCAAGGTGGCCGCGAAGTTCTCCAGGATGACGATGGTCTCCGCGCCGCTGTCGAGCAGCTGGCGCTCCAGCTCGTCGGCCTTGTAGAGCGGATTGACGTTGACCACCACCATGCCCGCCCGGAAGGTGCCCAGCAGCGCCACCAGATAGGCTGGCACATTGGGCATCATCAGGGCGACCCGGCTCCCGCGTTCCAGGCCGCGGGCCTGCAGCCAGGCGGCAAAGGCGCGCGCCCACTCGTCGATCTGGCGAAAACGGATATCACTGCCCATGGCCGTGCAGGCGATGCGCCCGGCATGGCGCTGGCAGGCCTGGTCCAGCAGGTCGGTCAGCGAGGTATAGGGTTCGGTGGAGATCTCGGTGGGAACGCCCTGCGGATAGTGCGCGAGCCAGGGTCGCAGCATGGGTTTGCCTCCATTTAGTTTGTTTTTTGTTTGATGATACCCTTCAAAAGTTCCTGCTCACATATAGAGATTTCCGCATGAAGATCCTCGAACCCATCCTCGCCTGGCGCGAAGAGATCGCCGCGCTCAGGCGCGATATCCATGCGCATCCCGAACTCGCCTTCGAAGAATTCCGCACCGCCGATCTGGTGGCCCAGCGCCTGCAGGATTGGGGCATCGACGTCGATCGCGGCCTGGGCGGCACCGGCGTGGTCGGCATCATCAAGGGCAAACAGGCGGGCCCGCGCGCCGTGGGCCTGCGCGCCGACCTGGACGCCCTGCCCATGCAGGAAATCAACACCTTCGCGCATGCCAGCCAGCACGGCGGCAAGATGCACGCCTGCGGCCATGACGGCCACACGGCCATGCTGTTGGGCGCGGCGCGCTATCTGGTGGCCCAGCACCGGGATTTCGCCGGCACGGTCTATGTCATCTTCCAGCCCGCCGAAGAAGGCGGCGGCGGCGCCAAGCGCATGATCGACGACGGCCTGTTCACCCGCTTCCCCATGGACGCGGTGTTCGGCATGCACAACTGGCCCGGCATGCGCGCCGGCCAGTTCGGCGTCACGGCCGGCCCCATCATGGCGTCGGCCAATGAGTTCGTCATCCGCATCACCGGCAAGGGCACCCATGCCGGCATGCCCCATCTGGGCGTGGACCCGGTCATGACCGCGGTGCAGCTGGCCCAGAGCCTGCAGACCATCATCACCCGCAACCGCGCGCCGCTCGAAGCCGCCGTGCTGTCCATCACCCAGATCCACACCGGCAGCGCCGACAACGTCGTGCCCAACGACGCCGAGATGCGCGGCACCGTCCGGACCTTCACGCTGGAGACCCTGGACCTGATCGAGCGCCGCATGGAAGAAATCGCCCGGCATACCTGCGCGGCCATGAACTGCGACCTCGAGTTCGAGTTCATGCGCAACTATCCGCCCACCATCAATCACGCCGCCGAGACCGCGTTCGCGGTCGAGGTGATGCGCGACATCGTGGGACAGGACAATGTCTTCGACAAGGTCACGCCCACCATGGGCGCGGAAGACTTCGCCTTCATGCTCCAGGAAAAACCCGGCTGCTACGTCTGGATAGGCAACGGCAGCGGCGATCACCGCGACGCCGGGCACGGGGCCGGTCCCTGCATGCTGCACAACGGCAGCTATGACTTCAATGACGAGCTGATCCCGCTGGGCGCCACCTACTGGAGCCAGCTGGCGCTCAAGTGGCTGGCCCAGCCGGCCGCGCCTCAGACGGCCGCCTGACAGGCGGCCAGGAAGCGCCGTGCCGCGCGCGAGCAGGCTTGCGCGTGCGGCACCAGGATGCTCAGCGTGCGCGTCATGGCCTCGGGCGCGATGCGCAGCGCGGCCAGGGTGCCATCCTCGTGGCGCATGGACATCACCGAAACAAAGCCCACGCCCAGCCCGGCGCGCACCGCCTGCTTCACGCCCTCCACCCCGGCCAGCTCCAGACCCGCCACCACGGGCAGCGCGGCCTGCTCGAAAGCCTGTTCCACCAGCCGCCTGACGCCCGAACCCGGCTCGCGCATGACCAGCGGCAGCGAGGCCAGTTCCGCCAGCGTCGCCGTGCCGCGCCGCGCCAGCGCATGGTCGGCGCGCACGATGGCCACGACCTCATCGCGCCGCCAGGCATGGACTTCGGTATCGGCGGGCAGGCCCGCGGGCACCTGCCCTTCGATGAAAGCCAGGTCCAGCGTGGGCAGCCGCTCCACGATCTGGCGGGTGTTGCCATCCGATAGATGCAGGCTGACCGAGGGGTAGTCCGCCCGGAACTGCGCCACCAGGGCGGGCAGGAGATAGCTGGCCGGCGTCGTGCTGCCGCCCAGGCGTAAAGACCCCGTCTCCAGACCGCGCCACGCGTCGCGCATGGCGCGCGCCTGGCCATAGACCTGGCGCAGCTGCCGGGCGTGGGCGGCCAGGCGCTCGCCGGCCTCGGTCAGGGCAATGCCATGGCCGCTGCGGCGATACAGCGGCTCGCCGAACCACTCCTGCAACATGCGCAGCTGGCCCGACAGCGCGGGCTGGGACAGATGCAGCTGCTGCGCGGCGCGGCTGATATTGCCGAGGTCGGCCACGCAGGCAAAGCTCAGGAGCTGGTCGGGTGTCATGGAAAATATCGGAAATTCTTATATTACATATAGAAAATAAAGATTTTTCAGATAACTGGCAAGGCCGTAATATTTCCTCCAGTTATTTAGTTATCCCCCTACCCATGTCAACCGCAGCCCTCCCCGCCCCCACTCCCTGGCGCGACAAATTCAACGGCGTGCTTTTTGTCGCCCTCATGGCCGGCGCCGTCGTGCAGCTGGCCGATATCCCCGCCATCAAGCAGCTGGGCTTCTCGCCGCTGGTGGTCGGCATCGTGTGCGGCATGCTCTACGGCAACTTCCTGCGCGGCACCATGCCGGCGGACTGGGGCGTGGGCGTCAACTTCACCGCGCGGCGGCTATTGCGCATCGCGGTGGCCTTCTATGGCCTGAACATCAGCATCCAGCAGATCATGGCCGTCGGCCTGCCCGGCCTGGCGGTTTCCGTGGCCGTGGTCGTGGGCACCCTGGTCATCGGCACCGTGGTCGGCCAGCGGCTGCTGGGGCTGGACCGCGACACCGCCATGCTGACCTCGGCCGGCAGCGCCATCTGCGGCGCCGCGGCCGTGCTCGCCTTCGAGCCCACCCTGCGCGCCGCCCCCCACAAAAGCGCCGTCGCCGTGGCCACGGTGGTGCTCTTCGGCACACTGTCCATGTTTCTCTACCCGGTGGCCTATCACGCGGGCTGGCTCGATTTCGATACCCAGGCGCTGGGCATCTATATCGGCGGCACCATACATGAGGTCGCCCAGGTCGTCGGCGCGGCCAGCAATATCGACCCGGCCACGACCGAAGTCGCCACCATCGTGAAGATGACCCGCGTCGCCCTGCTGGTGCCGGTGCTGCTGGTGCTGGGCATGTGGCTGCGCAGCCGCGGCAGCGACGAGTCCGCCCAAGGCGGCGGCCGCCTGCCGGTGCCCTGGTTCGCGGTCGGTTTCCTGGCGCTGGCCATCGTCAATTCGCTCAATGTCCTGCCCGCCGAACTCATCACCGCCATTCGCCGCCTGGACGTCTTCGTGCTCACCATGGCCATGACGGCCCTGGGCATCGAAACCCGCTTTGCGCAGATCCGCAAGGCCGGCCCGCGCGTGCTGGCGCTGGGCTTTATTCTGTACATCTGGCTGCTGGCCGGCGGCTACGGCATCGTCAAACTGGCCGCCTGATCGCCGACCCGGGCCGCCGACGACACGCCCGGGTCGCGTTTTTCCTGCATAATCGGTCGGTTCGCCATCAGGAGCCGGCCATGACGACCAAACCCCAGTCCACCACCCTGCCCGCCGGCCGAGAGCCCGTATTGCGCGTCATGCCGATGCCGGCCGACGCCAACATCCATGGCGATGTCTTTGGCGGCTGGATCATGTCCCAAGTCGATATCGCGGGCTCCATCCCGGCGGCGCGCCGCGCCGCGGGCCGTGTCGCCACCGTGGCGGTCAATGCCTTCCAGTTCAAGAAACCGGTTTTTGTCGGCGACCTGTTGAGCTTCTACGCCCATGTCGTCAAGACAGGGACCACGTCCGTCACGGTCGAAGTCGAAGTCTATGCGCAGCGCCAGCGGCTGGACGCCGAAATCGTCAAAGTCACCGATGCCACGCTGACCTACGTCGCCACCGACGAGGCCCGCCGCAGCCGCCCGCTGCCTACCCTCTGAGCCCCGATTCGCATGACGCAGTCCGCCGCGCAAAAGACTCCCGCGACGCCCCGCCGCCTGGACCCCGAAGACGCCCAGCACGCACTGGAAGAAGTCCAGGAATGCCTGCGGCGCCAGCAGGTCGTCTCCGATCTTGTGCATCGCCAGGAGCAGGGCGACCGCAAGGCCGGCCTGGTTGAAGACCTGGTCGAGCGGCAGCAGCAGGCGGAACTGCAGACGCTGATCAACCGCCTGCACCCGGCCGATATCGCCTTCATCCTGGAGTCCCTGCCCAAGGACGCGCGCCAGCAGGTCTGGCAGCTGGTCAGTCCCGAGCACGACGCCGACGTGCTGTTGGAGGTCGAAGACTGGGTCCGCGAGTCGCTGATCGAGGCGATGGACCGCCAGGACCTCATGGCCGCCACCGGCAATATGGATGCCGACGAGCTGGCCGACCTGGCGCCCGACCTGCCGCCCGACGTCGTGGCCGAGGTCCAGAAGGGCCTCACCGAAGAAGAGCGCGCGCAGCTCCTCGAAGCCATGGGCTACCCCGAGGACAGCGTCGGCGCCATCATGGACTTCGAGATGGTCCGCGTGCGCGAGGACGTCTCGCTCGAAGTCGTGCTGCGCTATCTGCGCCGCCTGCACGAGCTGCCCGACCACACCGACCAGATCTTCGTGGTCGACCGCCAGGACAAGCTGCAAGGCGTGCTGCCCATCGCCGTGCTGCTGGTCAGCGAGCCGGAAACCGAGGTCCGCTCGGTCATGAATACCGACTACCTCACGCTGGGGCCGCTGGATTCCGATGCCGACGCCGCGGGCGCCTTCGAGCGCTACGACCTCGTCTCCGCGCCCGTCACCGACGAGCAGGGCCGCCTGATCGGCCGGGTCACCATCGCCGACGTGGTGGACGTAATGCGCGAAGACTCCCAGGAGCAGGCGCTCTCCCGCGCCGGTCTGCAAGAAGAAGACATCTTCGCGCCGGTCTCCATGGCCCTGCGCAATCGCGCGCCCTGGCTGCTTTTTAACCTCTGTACGGCCGCCACCGCGTCTTTCGTGGCCTCGCGTTTCGAAGGCACGGTCAGCCATATCGTGATCCTGGCCTTCCTGATGTCCATCGTGGCCGGCATCGGCGGCAACTCCGGCAATCAGACCATGACCATGATCATCCGGGCGCTGGCGGTGGGCCGCATCACCGGACGCAACATCTGGCAACTGGTCAAGCGCGAGATGCTGGTCACCCTCCTGGTCGGCCTGTGCGGCAGCCTGGTGGCCGCGGCCTTCGCCTGGGCCATTTCGGATTCGCTGTCCATTGCCCTGGTGATGATGGCGGCCATGATCTGCAACATGCTGGTCGGCGCCAGCGTGGGCGTGCTCGTTCCCATGGTCCGAGCCCGTTTCGGCAAGGACCCCGCCATCGGGTCCTCGGTCCTGCTGACTTTCGCGACCGACTCCCTGGGGTTTTTCATCTTTCTCGGGCTGGCCACCCTCTTTCTGCTATAAAAACACGACAAAAGCGGGGGGCCGATCGGTGTACATTTGGTGCATCGATCTTGTCATTTGTTCAGTGTGTTTTCGTCGTGTCGATTCCGTTTCGCCAGTTTCTCGCCGCCCTTCTGCTCTGCCTGCCCGCGCTATCCCATGCCTGTGACAGCCTGCCATCCTGGGCACAATCCGCCTGCCAGCGCCTGGACCAGATCTGGTCCGAAGGCGGCAATGACCTCTACGTCACCGGATATTCCTGGCACAACCGCTCGATGTATAGCGCCGAGAAAATCCGCTCCTTCAATGAAAACGCCTGGGGCGGCGGCTGGGGCCGCAGCATCTACGACGAGGACGGCGATTGGCAGGGCCTGTACGCCATGGCCTTCCTGGACTCGCACAGCAAGGTCGAGCCGCTGGCGGGCTATGGCTTCCTGAAAATCGGCAAGGTCAGCGACAACTTCCGCCTGGGCGCCGGCTACACGGTGTTCCTGACCGCCCGCCACGACATCATGAGTTATGTGCCCTTCCCGGGCATCCTGCCCCTGGTGGGCGCGGGCTATAAAGACGCCATGCTCTACGCCACCTATATCCCGGGCGGCAAGGGCAACGGCAACGTGCTCTTCGTCTTCGGCCGCTGGCACTTCTGAGCGCCGGCGGGCTCAGCCCGCCGCCTGCGCCAGCCTGCGTACCAGCGCGCCCAGACGCCCATCGTCGATGCCGCTGGCGCGCAGCGCCTGCTCCGTCTGCACCACATAGTCCAGGCAGGGCCCGGACTGGCCCACCGCGCGCCGCACGGAGTCCAGCAGCCGATCTTCGGAGAGGCCGCGCGCATAATCTTCGCAGCGGCGATTGAGCAGAAAGACCAGACCGCGCACGGCGTTCTCGTCCGTCTCGCAACTCAGCCAGCGCGGCACATAGGCGCCTCGCAGCATCTCGCGCGCCCACAGCATCCGGAAAGTCGGCACCACCTCTGAAGCGGCGATGCGGTAAGCCACACCCCGGCAACAACCGCCACGGTCCAGGCCGAACACCAGGCCGGGCAGATCCGGCGAGCCGCGATGATCATGCGACCACAGGCAAAGCGAGCGGTGATAGCCGCGCACCGTGGCCAGTCGTCTTTCCATCCAATTGAAGTTGGGCCGCCAGATCAGCGAACCGTAGGCAAACACCCAGAGATCTTCGCTGCCATTCCAGCCGAGCAGCAGGTCATCGACTGAAGCCGGTTCGGCGCGGGTTGCCGAGGAAGAGAACGTCATGGCCGGAAATGCGGGGCGTCGCTGCCCGTGTCAGGATGGGGGATATCCTAAGGCCGCGCCCGCGCAAATGCATTGCCACCTTGGCGGCCTGCAAGCCACTGAAATAAAAATCCCATCCCCGCGCCCCGTCTCGGCTGAAAAAAAATTCCCCGGCCGGGATTCACAGCCCAGGCAGCGGTAATTCCGTCGTACTTTTAATGACTTCCATCGAGAAGCTGGCGCTGACATCCAGCAGATCCACCGCCTCGATCAGGCGGCGGTAAAAGCGGTCATAGGCCGCCATGTCCTCGACGACGACCTTCAGCAGATAGTCGATATCCCCCGCCATCCGATGAAATTCCACCACATTCGGCAGGGCCATCACCGCGCTGATCAATGCCTGGGTCCATTTGGCGTTGTGCTGGCTGGTCTTGATGGTCACAAAGACCGTGAGGTTCAGCCCCAGGGCGGCGGGGTCCAGCAGGATGGCGTTGCGGGCGATGACGCCATCGTCCTTGAGCTTCTGGATGCGGCGCCAGCATGGCGTCACCGACAGATTCACGTGCTCGGCGATCTCGGCCACCGATCGGGTGGCATCCTGTTGAAGCAGGCTCAGAATCTTGATGTCGGTCTGGTCCACGGCGCTCTTTTCCCCATTGGCCTCCACGCCCGGGCTGCGCAAGCAGACCCGTCGGGCCCCAATGTTGCCTCTTCCCCGGGGCGGCGTCCAGCCGTTACCGCCACGAGCCGCCCGCCGAAGCCGAGCAAAGAATTGCTAAAAACCCCTCGGATGGCCCAGGAATTGGCAAAACCTTTCTCCGCCAAGCTCCCTAGCATAGAGCCTATGTTTCCTTCTACGCCCGACCTCATGCTCCAGACCGACCGCGACTGCCCATTGAGCGATCTTTGCCGCATGGTCGACCACGCCGCGCAAAAGGCGGCCGCCAGCCTCCTGGCGGAACTGGCCGAGGGCGTCGCGGCCGCCGATGGCATACTGGCCTATCTGCCCGAGGCGCTGCGCCAGGGCCATCCGGACCACTACACCCGCCACATCGCCTATGCGGACCCGCAAGGCCGCTTCACCATCGCCTATCTCATCTGGCGCCAGGGGCAATTCAGCCCCGTGCATGGGCACAAGACCTGGTGCACCTATCGGGTGCTGCAAGGCCAACTGAGCGAAAGCCACTTCCGCTGGAACGCCCAGACCGGGCAGGCCGAACCGACCGGCGGCAAACTCCGGCGGCCGGGCGAAATTGTCACCGCCATGCCCGGCCTGCAGCAAATCCATCGCCTGGGCAACGCCCAGGCGCAGACCGCGATTTCGCTGCACATCTATGGCGTGCCGCAAGCGGACATCGCCACCGGCGTGAATCTCACGGTCGGCAGCGCCCAGGCCCTCAGTTTTCCAGGCTGATATTGCTGGCCTTGATAAAGGAGTCCCAGCGCTGGAATTCCGTCTTCACATAGGCGTCCAGCGCCGGGCCGTCCGAGCCCACCACCTCAAACCCCGCTTCCTCCAGCTTGCGCCGGACGTCGGCGTCCTTGAGCACCGTCTGGAAAGCCGCCGTCAATTGTTTGACGACTGGAGCCGGGGTGCCGGCCGGCGCGAACATGCCGCTCCACGAATACGCCACCAGGCCCGGAAAGCCTGACTCCGCCAGCGTCGGCACGCCCGGCAGGTCGCGCAAACGCTTGTCACCCGCCACGGCCAGGGGCTTGATCTTGCCAGCCTGGATCTGGCCGCGCAGGGCGGCGAAACTCAGCCAGGTCATATTGGCCTGCCCGCCCACCACGGCCTGCACCGCCGGACCCGCCCCGCCGTAAGGCACGTGCAGCAGGTCGACCTTGGAGCGCTGTTTGAGCTCCTCCGGCGCCAGGTGGTTCAAAGAACCGACGCCCGTGGACGCATAGTTGTATTTGTTGGCCGGCTCCTTGCGGGCGGCGGCCAGGAATTCGGCCAGATTGTTGCCAGGCACCTTGGGATTGGCCCCGATCACCAGCGGGAAACGCACCGTCAGGCTGATCCCCGTGAAGTCCTTGAAGGTGTCATAGGGCAGATTGGGTTTGACGGCCGGATTGATGGCGTGATTGTCGAAACTCACCAGCAGCGTGCTGCCATCCGGCTCGGCCCGGGCCACGAAAGCCGTGGCGATCTGGCTCGCCGCGCCCGCGCGGTTTTCCACCACGACCGGACGCCCCCCAAGCTCCTGGGACAGGCGCGGCTGCATGATACGGGCCAGGATGTCCGTGCTTCCGCCCGGCGGGTAAGGCACCACCAGCACCAGCGGCTTTTGCGGGGCCGCCTGCGCGGTCATCAGGGCCGCGGCGGCGCATAGGCCGCCCACAATCTGCCTGAGCTTCATTGTTCTTCCTTGGATCTGGTCAGAGGGCCCGAGCCCCAACGTCTTCCCGCATCGCCTGTTTGCCCGGGATGCGAGTAGAGCTAAGATGGTAAAGCTAACCCAGGGCCAGGAGGCAATATGCCCATCTCGATTTATCAAGCTTCGGCCCCCGTCTTCGTGCGCGGCCTGAACGTTCTGGCTGGTCTGCTGGACAAGGCCGAGGCTCACGCCCAGGCCGAAGGCCTGGACCCCGCCACCCTGGTCCAGGCCAGGCTGGCTGAAGACATGTATCCCTTGGCCGGCCAGATCCAGCGCGCCAGCGACACCTCCAAATTCGCCATCCAGCGCCTGAGCGGCGTGGCCGCTCCCAGCTTCCCCGATACCGAGGCCACGCTGGACGAGCTGCGCAAGCGCATCGCCGACACCATCGCCTATATCAAGAGTGTGGCGCCGGATAAGTTCGACGGCGCCGAAGGACGTAGCATCAGCATCAAGCTGGGCGCATTGCAGCCCAACTTCAATGGCCCGTCCTATCTGTTTACCTTTGCCCTGCCCAACTTTTATTTTCATGTAGCCACAGCCTATGACGTGCTGCGGCATGCCGGCGTCAAGATAGGCAAGCTCGACTACCTCGGCCCTTACGCGGCCAACTAGGCCGGCCTCGCCGGCCCGGCCTGTCAGATCCCGGTATTCAGCACGTGCTGCGAGCCGTCACGGTAGGCCAGCGTGAGCGTGGTCAGGGCGGGGGTGACGGCCGCGGCATCCTCGACCACATGGATGCGCAAGTTGGATAGCACGACGTCCCAGCCGTCCGTCTGGGGCTGCGCATCGGCATCGGCCACCAGCGCCATGCGCCGGGCCAGGGCCTGGGCATCGGCCGCGCGGGCATCGATACGCGCCAAGCGGCGCGCGCCGTTGGGATGGTCCATGAACTCCGGCGCCCAGACGCACTCGGGCGTCAGATGCCGGCAGAAATACACGCGGAACCCGGGGATGGGCTGCTCGGCAAAGCGCACCGTGTGGAAACGCGCCTGCATCTCGCGGCCGCCCACGCGGGCCATCCGCGTCAGCTCTTGCACCGGATTGACCGCGAAACCGGCCTGCCGCAGACGCTCATAGGTGGCTTCGGCATCGTCGCAGCGGAACACCAGGGCTTCCAGTCCCAGCGGCGAGTCGGCGATTTCCTTGCGCGCCGGCGGCGCGCCAGGCGGCCAGCCCAGCAGCTCGATATAGGTATCGTCCAGGACGATGAGCTGGTTGCACGACCCCAGGTTGTGCACCGCCTTGTCGCTCAGGCGGAAACCCTGGCGCTCATACTGGGGCGCGAGCGCCTCCAGGCGGTCGCGCACCATGATGACTGCGTGATCGAATGCGGACGGCGCGCGCTGCATATCAGGTCAGCTTGCCGTGGCACTGCTTGTACTTCTTGCCGCTGCCGCAGGGGCAAGGATCATTGCGGCCCACCTTGGGCACGACGTTGCGCACCGGCTCCTGGCCCGCGGGCGCATCGCTGGCCAGCGCTTCGTCATAGTCCGAATGGTGATACTGGACGTTCTGCACATGCGGTTGCGCCGCTTCGGCCTCGGCCTGCTCGACCTGCTCGGTGGACTGCACGCGCACCGTCATGAGCACGCGCACCACGTCGTCGCGGATGCGGTCCAACATGCCCGAGAAAAGCTCGAAAGCCTCGCGCTTGTATTCCTGCTTGGGGTTCTTCTGCGCATAGCCGCGCAGATGTATGCCCTGGCGCAGGTAGTCCAGCGCCGACAGATGCTCGCGCCAATGCGTGTCGATGGCCTGGAGCATGATGGAGCGTTCGAACTGGGCCCAGGACTCCGCCCCCACCAACTCGGCCTTGGAGCGGTACACGTCGCGGGCGGATTGCAGCACGCGCTCGAGCAGCTCTTCGTCGGTCAGGTTGGGCTCGGACTGGACCATCTCGGCCAGCGGCAGCTGCAACTGCCAATCGCCCGCCAGGGCCTGCTGCAGACCAGGGATATCCCACTGTTCTTCGACCGACTCGGCCGGCACGAAGGAACGGAACAGCTCCGTCACGGCCGCATCGCGCAGGCTCTCGACCGAGGCGCCGATGGAGCTTGCCTCCAACACCTCGTTGCGCTGCGCGTAGAGCACCTTGCGCTGGTCGTTGGCGACATCGTCATATTCGAGCAGCTGCTTGCGGATGTCGAAGTTGCGGCCTTCGACCTTGCGCTGGGCGGTCTCGATGGAGCGGGTCACCATGCCCGCCTCGATGGGCTCGCCCTCGGGCAGCTTCAGGCGCTCCATGATGGCCCGCACGCGGTCGCCGGCGAAGATGCGCATGAGCGGATCTTCCAGCGACAGATAAAAGCGCGAAGAACCCGGATCGCCCTGGCGGCCGGCGCGGCCGCGCAGCTGGTTATCGATACGGCGCGACTCGTGGCGCTCGGTGCCGATGATGCGCAGGCCGCCAGCGGCCTTGACGCGCTCGTTCAGCGGCTTCCATTCCTGGCGCAGCGTCTCGATGCGGGCCGTCTTGTCCGCCTCGCTGAGCGATTCGTCCGCATGGATGAGGTCGATCTGCTTGTCGACGCTGCCCCCCAGCACGATGTCGGTGCCGCGGCCGGCCATGTTGGTGGCGATGGTGATATGGCCGGGCTTGCCGGCCTCGGCCACGATCTCGGCTTCGCGGGCATGCTGCTTGGCATTGAGCACCTCATGCGGCAGCTTGGCCTGCTTCAGCAGGCCGGACAGCAGCTCCGAGTTCTCGATGCTGGTGGTCCCCACCAGCACGGGCTGGCCGCGCTCATGGCAATCGCGGATGTCGTTGAGGATGGCGTTGTATTTCTCTTGATTGGTCTTGAAGACCTGATCGTTCTGGTCCTTGCGCTGCATCGGCTTATTGGTCGGGATGATGACCGTTTCCAGGGTGTAGATTTCCTGGAATTCATAAGCCTCGGTGTCAGCGGTGCCCGTCATGCCCGAGAGCTTCTCGTACATGCGGAAGTAGTTCTGGAAGGTGATGGACGCCAGCGTCTGGTTCTCGTGCTGGATCTTCACGCCCTCCTTGGCTTCGACGGCCTGGTGCAGGCCATCGGACCAGCGGCGGCCGACCATGAGACGGCCGGTGAATTCGTCGACGATGACGACTTCGCCGTCCTGGATCACATATTGCTGATCGCGGAAGAACAGCGTGTGCGCGCGCAGCGCCACCATCAGGTGATGCATCAGGGCGATATGCCGCGGATCGTACAGCGACTCGCCTTCGGGCAGCAGGCCGACCCGCGAGAGGATTTTTTCGGCGCTCTCGTGACCGGATTCGGACAGGTAGACCTGCTGGCTCTTTTCGTCGACCCAGTAGTCGCCCTCGGGTTCGGGTTCATGCGGCTTGGGCTCGCCCGCCATGCGCTGGAGCAGCGGCGGCACGGCGTTCATGCGCACATAGAGCTCGGTGTGGTCTTCGGCCTGCCCGGAGATGATCAGCGGCGTGCGCGCCTCATCGATCAGGATGGAGTCCACTTCGTCGACGATGGCGTAGTTCAGCCCGCGCTGGCGCCGGTCCTCGACACGGTACTCCATGTTGTCGCGCAGGTAATCGAAGCCGAATTCATTGTTGGTGCCGTAGGTGATGTCGGCACGGTAGGCAGCGATCTTTTCTTCGTTGGGCTGCTGCGGCACGACCACGCCGGTGCTCATGCCCAGATAGCGGTACAGGCGCCCCATCCATTCGGCGTCGCGGCGGGCCAGGTAATCGTTGACCGTCACCACGTGCACGCCCTTGCCCGCGATGGCGTTCAGGTAGACGGGCAAGGTGGCCATGAGCGTCTTGCCCTCGCCGGTGCGCATTTCGGCGATCTTGCCGTTATGCAGCGCGATGCCGCCCAGCAGCTGGACATCGAAATGGCGCATGCCGAACACGCGCTTGCCCGCCTCGCGCACCACGGCGAAAGCCTCGGGCAGCAAGTCATCCAGGGAGCTGCCCTTGGCGTGGCGGTCACGGAATTCCTGCGTCTTGGCCTGCAGCGCCTCATCGGAGAGGGCGGCGATCTGGGGCTCAAGATTGTTGATCTGGACGACCAACTTGCGGTACTGCTTGAGCAGCCGGTCGTTGCGGCTGCCGATGAGTTTTTTGAGCAGAGAAACCATGCGTGTCGGGGACGGCCACGGGGCGCGGCACCCGCAAGCTACGCGGCGGCCACGCCCATGCCGATATTGTCTGTGTATGGTTAAGCGGGAGCCCCCGCTAGGAAACAATCCAGTTTAACGCACTGGAGCGCTGCCGCGAACGCGGCCGAGCATATCAGGGCGCGGCGGGGGTGGCCGCGCCCTTGCCCTGCGGGGCCTGGGCCACGACGGGCGCGACGGGATTCTGCGATCCGAGGAAGAGGCGCGGATCCAGCGGCTGGCCCGCCAGGCGCACCTCGAAGTGCAGGTGCGGCCCGGTGGAGCGGCCCGATGAGCCGACACGGGCGACTTCCTGGCCGCGCTCGACCACATCGCCGGCCTTGACCAGCAGACGCGAAGCGTGGGCGTAGCGGGTGACCAAGCCATTGCCATGATCGATCTCGACCATATTGCCGTAGCCGGGCTGGCCCTTGGCCAGCAGCACCACGCCGCCGGAGGCCGCCAGGATGGGCGTGCCGGGCGGAGCGGAGAAATCCAGCCCTTCGTGCATGGCATAGCGGCCCGTCACGGGGTTGCGCCGCCAGCCATACGAAGAACTCAGATAGGGATACTCCTTGATGGGCATGGCCGTCGGCACGCGGGCCTGCTCGGCCGAGTGGCTGGTCAGCGCCGCATCCAGCAGCTTGAGATTGTCGGCCTGCTCGGCCATGCGCGTCTGGATGTCGTCCAGCTGGCGGCCCAGGGCCTCGGCCGATTCGGGCGTGGGCGGCTGGCGATCCGTGAACAGATCGTCCATGACATGGGTGGCTTCCTGCAGCGTGGCCGGGACGGCGGCGTCGCCGCCCGTATATTGCAGCCCGGCGATCTCGGCGACACGGCGTCCCAAACCGTCTATGCTGACCAGCTTGGCCTGCAGCATGCCCACCTTGGTGGCCAGCATATTGACATTTTCACGCAGGAAATCGGCGTCGCGGTTGGACTGCGAGCGCGCATACGAGGGCCAGTCCACGGTGTAGGGCGAGGCCGAAGCGCCGAAAAGCAAACGCTGCATACCCGCGCCGAACATGGCGGCCGCCAGCAAGGCCAGCCCCATGAGCAAGGCCAGACGCCCACCGCCGACGGTGAAATGCCGGTCCTGCCCAGCCCGGGCATGCATAATCACTACCTTCAAGGTTGCATCCTATTATTATTGAACGGCATGAATAGACAACCTTCATCCCGCTCGCGTTCCTCGACCAGCAAGCCCGGCGAACGTACCGCTCTGGGCTGGCTGGGTCACGATATGCGCGGCGCCGGCGTCCTTGCGACGGCGCGGGCGCATTTGCAGATCCAGCAGGCGGTGGCAGCGGTGCTGCCGCCGGCATTGGGCGCGGTCTGCGTCGTCGCCAAGCTGGAAAATCAACGTTTGCAGCTGGCGGTTCCTGGGCCGGCGCATGCGGCCAAATTGCGTCAGATGGCCCCGCGCATCGCGCAGACACTTTCTTCGCAAGGCTGGAACCTTAACGAAATTAGCGTCCGCATTCAAGCCGGGATGCCGCGCCCTGGACAACGCGCGCCCCGTCCCCCGAAAGAAGCCGTGCCGCTGGGCGATGCGGCCCTCAAAGCCTTCGAAGACCTGCGGCAGCATTTGACCCCCGGCCCCCTGGCCGACGCCGTGTCCAAGCTATTGCGTCACCACAAAACCAAGGGCTGATCCGTCCCTCGGCGCGGAGCAGAAAAATAAGACGAGCGGAGGCCGCCCCGCCCCTCAAAAAGCAAGAGGCCCTCAGGGGGCCCCAGGGGCCGCCAGGGCCCGGATGGAAGGAAATGCCGGATCAGGCCAGCTTCCACTCGTGGCGGAAGGCCTGCGGCGCCTCCGCCTGGGACTCATAAGTGACCAGTTCCCAGGCGTCCTGCTGCTGGAGCAGGGCACGGGCCAGCTGGTTGTTCAGGGCGTGACCGGACTTCTGGGCCACATAGCGCGCCACCAGCGGCTTGCCCAGGAGGTAGAGGTCGCCGATGGCGTCGAGGATCTTATGCTTGACGAACTCGTCGTCATAGCGCAGCCCGTCGCTGTTGAGGACGCGGTATTCGTCCATCACGATGGCGTTGTCCAGGCTGCCGCCGCGCGCCAGGCCCATCGAACGCAAGGCCTCGACCTCATTGACGAAACCAAAGGTGCGGGCGCGGGCGATCTCGCGCACATACGAATGGGTCGCAAAATCGATCTCGGCGAAATTGGCGGTCGAGTCGATGGCCGGATGGCGGAAATCGATGGAAAACGCCAGCGCGAAGCCTTCATGCGGCTCCAGGCGGGCCCATTTTTCATTGCGGCCCTCGCCCTCGCGCACCTCGATGGGCTTGAGCACGCGAATGAATTGTTTGGGCGCGTTCTGTTCGACGATGCCGGCCGAGCGCAGCAAATACACAAAGGTCGCGGCGCTGCCGTCCATGATCGGCACTTCTTCGGCCGTCAAGTCGATATGCAGGTTGTCGATACCCAGGCCCGCCAGGGCGGACATCAGGTGCTCGACGGTCGACACGCGCACATTGCCCTGTTGCAGGACCGAGGCCATGCGGGTATCGCCCACCCCAGTCGCCTGAGCGGGAAGATCGACCACTTGAGGCAGGTCGACGCGGTGGAACACGATACCCGTGTTGGGCTGCGCGGGGCGCAGCGTCAACTCGACCCGCCGTCCGGAATGGACGCCGACGCCGGTCGTGCGGACGAGATTTTGTATGGTGCGCTGTCGAAACATAATTGGTGCTTTTATGACCAGCCGGCCGGAGCGGCCCTCCCCTATATTAGGGATACCCTCGGCTTGATAGTTCCATTGTAACCCCGTGGCCAAACCCATGCCACGCACATGCAACAATATACGCCCCAGATCCGACCCTAAATTTCGGGCGGCAAAGCTCCTGCGCCCGTCCGCCCTGGGGAGGGAGCGGACGGGCGTTGAGGGAGTACCGCGCCCGTGGCGGAACGGGCGCCGCGACGCTTAGTCGGCCTGCTTGCGCAGGAAGGCCGGGATATCGAAGTGATCCATCCCCGAGCTTTCCAGCGCGCGCACCTGGGCCGACGCCTGCGAGCGCGGATTGCGCATCACCGACGGCATGTCCAGACCGCGGTAGTCGCCATTCTGGCCGGCCAGCATGCCGCCCATCGGCATGTTGTCGGTGCCGGTGCGCAGTTCTTCAGCGGCTGACTGCACCAGTTGCGGACGCGCGGCGGCGCGGCCCAGGCCGGTCGCCACGACAGTCACGCGCAGGTTCTCGCCCATGGTCTCGTCATAGGCGGTGCCAAAGATCACGGTGGCGTCTTCCGAAGCGTAGCTGCGGATGGTTTCCATGATCTCGCGCGTTTCGCGCATCTTCAGCGACCGGCTGGACGTGATGTTGACCAGCACGCCGCGGGCGCCGTTGAGGTCCACGCCCTCGAGCAGCGGGCAGGCAATCGCCTTTTCGGCCGCCACGCGGGCACGGTCGGCGCCGCTGGCGGTCGCCGTGCCCATCATGGCCTGGCCCTGCTCGCCCATGATGGTCTTCACGTCTTCGAAGTCGACGTTCACATTGCCTTCGACATTGATGATCTCGGCAATGCCGGCGCAGGCGTTGTGCAGGATGTCGTCGGCCGACTTGAAGCAATCCTCCTGGGTCGCGTCTTCGTCCATGAGCTCATACAGGTTCTCGTTCAGGACCACGATGAGCGAATGGACATGCTTGCCCAGTTCGGAAATGCCTTCTTCAGCCATCTTCAGGCGCTTGTTGCCTTCGAAGCTGAACGGCTTGGTCACGACGCCGACCGTCAGGATGCCCAGTTCCTTGGCGACTTCCGCCACCACGGGACCGGCGCCCGTGCCCGTGCCACCGCCCATACCTGCGGTGATGAACACCATATGGGCGCCGTTGAGCGCGGAACGGATTTCCTCGCGAGCCGTTTCGGCGGCCGCGCGGCCTTGCTCGGGCTTGGCGCCCGCGCCCAGGCCGGTGCGGCCCAGGCGGATCTGCACCGGAGCGTTGGTCGCCGCCAGCGCCTGAGCGTCAGTGTTGGCGCAAATGAAATCGACGCCGCTGACACCGCTGCGAATCATATGCGCGACGGCATTGCCGCCGGCACCACCAACACCAACGACCTTGATAACGGTCCCTTTGGCGTTGCTCTCAAGCATCTCAAAGTTCATCATGATGACTCCCTCATAAGTCCGATTTCGAAAAGCCGAAAATCCCCAACAACCTGTTTTCAATCGCCTCAATTCCGCAGCCGACTGGCTATCAATCCGCTACGGAGTTGAGACGCTCCCTCTTTCGCCACCGGCCCCAGGCTGCACGGTCAGTAACGAGGAATGGGCCCGCCCCCATCCCTGAATCAGTTCATGAACCACTCCTTCATGCGCGCCAGCAGGCTCTTGAAATTGCCTGTCTGCGCGGCGACCTTGCGGCCGCGCACGCGCTGCATGCGCGCTTCCTGCAACAAACCCATGACCGTCGAGAAGCGCGGATTGCGCATCACATCGGCCAGGCTGCCTTCGTATTCCGGCACGGCCACGCGCACCGGCTTGAGGAAGACATCCTCGGCCAGCTCTATCATCCCGGGCAGCTGCGCCGAACCGCCGGTCAGGACCACGCCCGAGGCGAGCAGATCCTCATAACCGGAATCCCGCACGACCTGCTGCACCAGCGAGAACAGCTCTTCGACACGCGGCTCGATAACGGCTCCCAATGCCTGGCGCTTAACCTGGCGCGGGCCGCGATCGCCCAGGCCGGGCACTTCGACAGTCTCGTCGGGACTGGCCAGCACCTGCTTGGCCACGCCGTAACGCAGCTTGATCTCTTCGGCGTCCGGCGTCGGCGTGCGCAGCATGGCGGCGATGTCATTGGTGATCTGGTCGCCGGCGATGGGAATCACCGCGGTATGGCGGATGGCCCCGCCCGTGAAGATCGCCACATCGGTGGTGCCGCCGCCGATATCGACCAGCACCACGCCCAGTTCTTTCTCGTCGGCCGTCAGGCAGGCCAGGCTGGAGGCCAGCGGCTGCAGGATCAGGTCCTGGACCTCCAGGCCGCAGCGGCGCACGCACTTGACGATGTTCTGGGCGGCGCTGACCGCGCCGGTCACGATATGCACCCGGACTTCGAGGCGCAGGCCGCTCATGCCGATCGGCTCGCGGATGTCCTCCTGGCCGTCGACGATGAACTCCTGGGTGAGCACATGCAGCACCTGCTGGTCGGTGGGGATGTTCACCGCCTTGGCCGTCTCGATCACGCGCGCCACGTCGGTCGCGGTGACTTCCTTGTCCTTGACCGCGACCATGCCGCTCGAATTGAAGGAGCGGATATGGCTGCCCGCGATGCCGGTGTAGACGTCGCGGATCTTGCAGTCGGCCATCAGCTCGGCTTCTTCAAGCGCGCGCTGGATGGAGTTGACGGTGGTCTCGATATTGACCACGACGCCCTTGCGCATGCCGCGCGACTCGTGCTGTCCCAGCCCGAGCACCTCGAAGCGGCCTTCGGGCAGGATTTCGGCCACCACCGCAACCACCTTGCTGGTGCCGATATCGAGGGCGACGATTAGGTCCTTGATGTCACGGGTCATGGCGTCAATTTTTCTTGGCAGGTTTCGGTTTGGAATGTGATTTGCTTTCCGACGGGGGCAGCGGCGCGAGGGCCAGCGCAAAGCCGTTCGGGTAACGCAGGTCTGCGCCCGTCACCGTGCGCCCCTCCAGACGGCCGGCCACCCCGGGCCAGACTTGCACAAAACGTTGAATACGCGCGGCAAACGGCAAGGCGCCCGGCAGCCCGTGCGGATCCGGCGCGTCCGCGCCCGGATCGCGCCCGAGGTCCAGCGTCATGCCGTTGGACAGCACCGCCTTCCAGGCATAGCGCGGGCTGAGTTCCAGTTCCTTGACGTGCAGATCCAGCGGCGCGAACCAGCGCGCCAGCTCGGCATAGCGCTGCACCACCAGGCTCTCCGCGCCGTCCGGCCCGGCGAATTGCGGCAAGGCGTCCTCGTCGTCCAGCTCGCCGGTGTTGGCCGTGAACGCCTCGCCCCAGGTGTTGATCATCTGGTTTTCGTTCCACAGCGCCAGGGGCTGCTGCTCCTCGATGCGCACGCGCAGGGTATTGGGCCAGATGCGGCGCACGGTGGCATGGCGCACCCAGGGCACCGACTCGAACACTTCGCGCGCCTCGTCCAGGTCCACGGTAAAGAAATTGCCCTTGAACCGGCCCGCGATGGCCGAGCGCACCGAACCGGGCGACACGTAGTGCAACTCGCTGTCCGGCATGGGTTCGAGCTCGACGGCGGCCAGGTTGAAATAGGGCCGTTGCGCCACCCACGCCACGCCGGCCAGCAGCAAGGCGGCGACCGCCAGCACGGCAAGCGTGTTGGCGATCAGATTGATGGTGCGAGCCTCGTTCCACACAGAGCGTCCTATTCTTTGGTGCGCGCCGGAGCGCGCAGCTTGCAAGATGCATCGGCCAGGATGGCCACGCAGAGTTCGGCATAGCTCATGCCGACCGCGCGCGCGGCCATCGGGACCAGGGAGTGGCTGGTCATGCCGGGAGACGTATTCATCTCCAGCAGCCAGGGCCGGCCCTGCGCATCGAGAATGAAGTCCGCGCGCCCCCACCCTTCGCAGCCGAGGGCGCGGTAGGCCTGGACGGCGATCGCTTCGACCTGCGCGGCCACCCCTTTGGGCAGGTCGGCCGGGCAGTAATACTTGGTGTCGTCGGTGAAGTACTTGTTCTGGTAGTCGTAGTTGCCATCGGGCGCCACGATCTCGATGACGGGCAGCGCGCGCGCGCCGCGGCCCGCGCCCAGCACGGCGACCGTCAGCTCGCGGCCGCGCACAAATTGCTCGGCCAGCACGGTCTCGTCGAAGTGCGAAGCCGAGGCATAGGCCTGCCTCATGTCGGAATAACCCGCCACCTTGGTGATGCCGACGGTGGAGCCCTCGTGCGGCGGCTTCAGGATGAGCGGCAAGCCAAGCCGGTCGGGCACCAGGCGCAGCTCGGTCTTGGCATCGATTTCTTCGAAGGCCGGCGTGGGCAGGCCATGCTGCAGCCAGATGCGCTTGGTCAGGATCTTGTCCATCGCCACGGCCGACGCGGCCACGCCGCTGCCCGTGTAGGGGATGTTCAAGAGTTCGAGGGCGCCCTGGATCGCGCCGTCTTCGCCATAGCGGCCATGCAGGGCGATGAAAACGCGGTCAAAACCCGCCGCCTGAAGCTCGGCCAGGCTCTGTTTGCCGGTATCGAACAGGTGCGCGTCCACGCCGGCGCTGCGCAGCGCTTCGTGCACACCCGCCCCCGACATGAGCGACACCTCGCGTTCGGCGGAACGACCGCCGTAAAGCACGCCCACTTTTCCGAAATGCTGTGTCATGCGTGCTCTCCCAACTGCGACGGAACCTTGCTGATCGAGCCGGCGCCCATGACGATCAGCACGTCGCCGTCGCGCATGAAGTCGCGCACCGCCTGGGGCAGCTCGGCGACGTCCTCGACGAACAGCGGCTCGACCTTGCCGGCCACGCGCAATGCGCGCGACAGCGCGCGCCCGTCGGCGGCCACCAGCGGCGCCTCGCCCGCGGCATAGACTTCGGTCAGGAGGACGGCGTCCGCCGTGCCGAGCACCCGCACGAAATCCTCGAAGCAATCGCGCGTACGGGTGTAGCGGTGCGGCTGGAAGGCCAGCACGATGCGGCGATCCGGCCAGGCTCCCCGGGCGGCGGCCAGCGTGGCCGCCATTTCGACCGGATGGTGGCCGTAGTCATCGATCACGGTATAGGTGCCGCCGCCATGCTCCTGCGATACGGGGTAGTCGCCCCACTGCGTGAAGCGGCGGCCCACGCCCTTGAAGGCGGCCAGCGCCTGGCCGATGGCCTCGTCGGACACGCCCAGCTCGGAGGCCACGGCGATGGCCGCCAGCGCATTGCGCACATTGTGCAGGCCCGGCAGATTGAGTTCGACATCGAGGGCCGGCAGCTCGGCATCGCGGTCGCGACGGCGCACGGTGAAACACATGCGCGTGCCTTCGGCGCGCACGTTCTCGGCGCGCACCTGCGCCTCGGGGCTCAGGCCATAGGTCGTGATGGGGCGCGACACGAAGGGCATGATTTCGCGCACATTGGCATCATCGACGCACAGTACGGCCGACCCATAGAAGGGCAGGCGTTGGGTGAACTCGATGAACGCGCTCTTCAGGCGCGCCACATCGTGTCCATAGGTGTCCATGTGGTCGGCGTCGATATTGGTGATGATCGCCATCACCGGCAGCAGGTTCAGGAAGGAGGCATCCGACTCGTCGGCTTCCACGACGATGAACTCGCCCTGCCCCAGCTGGGCATTGGCGCCCGCCGAATTCAGGCGCCCGCCGATCACGAAGGTCGGGTCCAGGTTTCCGGCGGCCAGCACGCTGGCCACCAGGCTGGTCGTCGTGGTCTTGCCGTGCGTGCCGGCCACGGCGATGCCGCGCTTGAGCCGCATGAGCTCGGCCAGCATGACCGCGCGCGGCACGACTGGGATACGGGCCGCGCGGGCCGCGATGACTTCGGGATTGTCGCCGGCCACGGCGGTCGAGGTGACGATGGCGTCGGCGCCGGCCACATTCTCGGCCGCGTGGCCGATGGAGACCTTCAGGCCCAGATCCGCCAGGCGCCGCGTGACGGCCGACTCGGCCAGGTCGGAGCCGCTGACCACGTAGCCCAGGTTGAGCAGGACTTCGGCGATGCCGCTCATGCCCGAGCCGCCCACGCCTACGAAATGAATATGTTGAATGCGATGTTTCATGATTGACGCCTCGCTGCCGCCATGCAGACGTCGGCGATATGTTCCGCCGCGTCCGGACGCGCTTGCGCGCGCGCCCGCTCGGCGACGGCTTGAAGTTCTATACGGTTGCGTTGCTCCAGCCAATCGGCCAGCCACTCGGGCGTCAGCGCGCTCTGCGCTTGCAGCCAGGCGGCCTGCACGTCGCTCAGGTAGCGCGCATTGGCTGTCTGGTGGTCGTCGATGGCATGGGGGAAAGGCACGAACAGCGCGGCCACGCCGGCCGCCGCGACCTCGGCCACCGTCATGGCGCCCGCGCGGCAGATCAGCAGATCGGATCGGGCCAGCGCGCCGGCCATGTCGTCGATGAAGGCCAGGCACTCGGCCTGCACCCCCGCCGCGGCATAGGCGTCCTGCAGCGCTTGCAGATGCTGCGCGCCGGCCTGGTGCGTCACCATGGGACGCCGCGAGGGCGCGATCCGGGCGAGCGCCTGGGGCACCACGGTATTGAGCGCCTGCGCCCCCAGCGATCCGCCCACCACCAGGATGCGCAAAGGCCCCTGGCGCTCGGCGTAGCGCTGCGCGGGCGCATCCAGCTGGCAGAGATCGGCCCGCACTGGATTGCCGACATCCTCGGCGCCGGGCAGGACATTGGGGAAGCCCGTGAGCACCCGGCTGGCCATGCGCGCCAGCCAGCGGTTGGCCGTGCCGGCCACGGCGTTCTGCTCATGGATCACCATGGGCGTGCGCCGCAAGGCCGCGACCAGGCCGCCCGGAAAGGCGACGTAACCGCCCATGCCCAGCACCACATCCGGCCGGATGGCCGACAGATGGCGCCAGGCCTGGGCCACGGCCCGGGCCAGCAAGAACGGCAGCTTGAACAAGGCCGCGGCGCCACGGCCGCGCACGCCCTGGAAGCGCAGGGGAGCCAGGGCGATGCCCCGCGCCGGCACCAGCTTGCCTTCCATCTTGTCGGGATTGCCCAGCCAGCGCACTTGCCAGCCGCGCTGGCGCAGGATGTCCGCCACGGCCAGGCCCGGCATGATGTGGCCGCCGGTGCCGCCGGCCATGATGAGGATGGTGGGCGCGCTCATACGCGGCCTCCCCGCATCATCACGCGGTTTTCGTAGTCCACGCGCAGGAGCATGGCCAGGGCGCAGAGATTCATCACGATGCCCGAACCGCCATAGCTCATCAGCGGCAGCGTCAGCCCCTTGGTCGGCAGCAGGCCCAGGCAGACGCCCATATTGATGAAGGCCTGCACACCGAACCACATGGCCACGCCATGGGCCACGAGGCCAGCAAAGGTGCGCTCCATGGCGATGGCCTGGCGCCCGATGTCGAAACCGCGCTGCAGAATGATGCCGAACAGCACGATGACCAGCATGACGCCGGCAAAGCCCAGTTCTTCGCCCACGACCGCCATGAGGAAGTCGGTATGCGCCTCGGGCAGGTAATGCAGTTTTTCCACGCTGGCGCCCAGGCCGACGCCGAACCATTCGCCACGTCCCAGCGCGATCAGCGAATGCGACAGCTGATAGGCGCTGCCATAGGCATTCTCTTCGTTCCAGGGGTCGAGATAGGCGAACAGCCGCGCGCGGCGCCACGGCGACAGCCAGATCAGCATCAGGAAGGTGCTGACCAGCACCGCCAGCAGGCTGCTGAAATACTTGCCGTTGATGCCGCCCAGGAACAGGATGCCGATGGCGATGGCGACAATCACCATGAAGGCGCCAAGGTCGGGCTCGAGCAGCAGCAACATGCCGACGCCGCCCAGCGCGCAGGCCATGGGCAGAAAGCCGCGCGCAAAGGCCTGCATATGCTCCTGCTTGCGCACGGTGTAATCCGCGGCATACAGCAAGGCGGCCAGCTTCATCAGTTCGGAGGGCTGGAAATTCAGCGGCCCCAGGGGAATCCAGCGATGCGCCCCGTTGACCTCGCGGCCGATGCCCGGAATCAGCACGGCCACCAGGAGGACCAGCGACACCATGAATAGCGGCACGGCCAGGCGCTGCCAGACGCGGATGGGCACGGTCAGCACCAGGGCGCCGGCCAGCAGGCCGGCCGCCATGAATAGCCCGTGGCGGACCACGAAATAGTAGCGGCCGTAAGAGGCATAGCGCGGACCGTCGGCCAGGCCGATGGAGGCCGAATACACCATGAGCAGACCGAGCAGCAACAGCGTCGAGGCCGCCACGATGAGCGGCAGATCGCTGTTGCGCATGCGCGTGCGTCCGGGGCGGACGGCGTTGACGCTGGTGGTCAGCTCGGCGAACAGGCTCATGCCACCTCTCCCCTATCCCGGGCCAGTTCCTCGACCTCTTCGGCGAAGACTTCTCCGCGGTGCGGATAGTTGCGGAACATGTCCAGGCTGGCGCAGGCCGGCGACAGCAGCACGGCGTCGCCCGGCTGGGCCAGCTCAGCCGCCAGGCGCACAGCCTGGCGCATATCCTCGGCGCTCACGATCTGGATGCCGGTGGGCGCGAGCACCTCGCCGATGGCCGGGCCATCCACGCCGATCAGCACCACCGCGCGCGCATGCCTGGCCACGACGGGGCGCAGCGGCGAGAAATCCTGCCCCTTGCCCTGACCGCCGGCGATCAGCACCACGGTCTGGCCCAGGCCTTCGAGCGCGGCCACCGTGGCGCCGACATTGGTGCCCTTGCTGTCATTGATGTAGTCCACGCCGCCGATATTGCGCACGAAGGCGGCGCGATGCGGCTCGCCGGCATACTCGCGCAAGGCGCGCAGCAGCGGCCCCCAGCCCAGGTCCAGGACCCGCGCCAGCTGCAAGGCCGCCAAGGCGTTGAGCGCATTGTGCACGCCGCGGATACGCAGGGCATCGACCGGCATCAGGCGGCTCATGCGGCCTTGGCCGCGCTGCGGCGGCGGAGCATCTTTCTTGCGGCGCACGGGCGGCGCCGGCTCGTCGAAGTCGCTGGGCTCGCAAGCCACCAGCCATGCCACGCCCTGCCCGAGCTCCAGGCCCATGTCGCCCACGCGCTCCGGCAAGTCGCGCCCGAAGCTGCGCACATCCAGGCTCCCGATATCGGGGACCATGGCGGTGGTCAGCGGATCATCGCGGTTGACGATGGCCACGCGCGCCATCTTGAGCAAACGCGCCTTGGCCTGCGCATAGGGCTGCATGCCGCCATGCCAATCCAGGTGGTCCTGGGTGACGTTCAGGACCACGGCCGCATCGGCGTTCAGGCTGCGTGTGGTTTCCAGCTGGAAACTGGACAACTCAAGCACCCAGACATCGGGCAATTGGTCGTGATCGAGGGCGTCCATCAGCGACGTCAGGGCGGCCGGGCTGATATTGCCGGCCGCGCGCGCGCTCAGGCCGCTGGCCTCGATCAGTTGGCGGGTCAAGGCGGTCACCGTGGTCTTGCCATTGGTGCCGGTCACGGTCAGCAGCCGGGGCCGGTAGTCGCGCGCCTCGGCCAGCTGGGCCAGGGCGCGGGCGAACAGTTCAATCTCGCCCACCACCTCGACGCCGCGCGAGGCGGCCGCCGCCAGCAGGCTGGCCGTGGGCTCCTGGCCCGGCGCCAGGCCCGGGCTGAGCACGAGTTGCGAGACGCCGTCGAGCAGCGCCGGATCGAAATGCCCGGCGCAGCCCAGGTGGTACTCGACTTCCGCCTCGCGCAAGGCGGCGCGCAGGCCGTCCAGCCCTCCCGGCTGCGCGCGGGTATCCGCCACGCGAAGGCGGGCGCCTTCGCGTGCGCACCAGCGCGCGGCGGCCACGCCCGTCTCGCCCAATCCGAGGATCAGGACAAGCGGCGCGTCGGCACGGGAAGAGTCTTCGGTGTTCATCGCAACTTCAGCGTCGAAAGGCCAATCAGCACCAGCATCATGCTGATGATCCAGAAACGGACGACGACCTGGGTTTCTTTCCAGCCGCCGACTTCAAAATGGTGGTGCAGCGGCGCCATCCTGAAGATGCGCCTGCCCTGCCCATACTTGCGCTTGGTGTACTTGAACCAGGTCACCTGCAGCATCACGGACAGGGTCTCGACCACGAAGACGCCGCCCATGATGAAAAGCACGATCTCCTGGCGCACGATCACCGCGATGGTCCCCAGCGCGCCGCCCAGCGCCAGCGCGCCGACGTCGCCCATGAAGACCTGCGCCGGATAGGCGTTGAACCACAGGAAGGCCAGCCCCGCCCCGCCGATGGCCGCGCACAGCACCATCAGTTCGGAGGCGCCCGGGATATACGGAAACAGCAGGTATTTGGAGTAATCGACGCGCCCCACCACATAGGCAAAGATGCCCAGCCCGGCGCCCACCATGACGGTGGGCATGATGGCCAGGCCATCCAGACCGTCGGTCAGGTTGACCGCATTGCTGGTGCCGACGATCACGAACCAGGTCAGGGCCACGAAGCCCAGCACGCCCAGGGGATAGCTCACCGACTTGAAGAAGGGCACGATCAGGTCGGCCCGCGTGGGCAGCGGCATGCTGAAACCGCTGGCGACCCAGGCCTTGAAGAGCGGCCACAGCTCGGTATTGGCCGGCGCCGACACGGCGAAAGCCAGGTAGACCGCGGCCACCAGGCCTATCGTGGCCTGCCAGAAGAATTTCTGGCGCGCGGGCATTCCTTCGGGGTCGCGGTACACCACCTTGCGGTAGTCGTCCATCCAGCCGATCCAGCCAAAGCCGAAGGTCACCAGCAGCACCACCCACACGAAGCGGTTGGTCCAGTCGGCCCACAGCAGCGTGCTGATGGCGATGGAAATCAGGATAAGAGCGCCACCCATGGTGGGCGTGCCCGTCTTGACCAGGTGCGACTCGGGACCGTAGGCGCGCACGGCCTGGCCGATCTTCATTTCGGTCAGCTTGCGGATCACCCGTGGACCGGCCGCCAGCCCGATGAGCAGGGCCGTGGCGCAGGCCAGGACGGCGCGCAAGGTGATGTATTCCAGCACGCCGATGGCGCGCACATCGTCGGAGAGCCAACGGGCAATTTCAAGCAGCATGCTTGTCCCCTTGGCCCGGGGCCGTCTCGTTGTCGTTTACAGAAAAAGCCGTCACTACCCGCTCCATGCGCATAAAGCGCGAACCTTTTACCAATACGCTGGCCGGGCGCATGCCGCGCAAGGCGGCAACGACTTCGTCTACCGATGCGCAGGCGCGCGCCTTCCCTCCGAATTCGGCCGCGGCCGCTCGGCTGGCGTCACCTAGCGTGAACAATGCGTCGATCCCATGATCGCGCGCGTACCCGCCAACTTCACGATGCATGGCGGGACCGTTGTCCCCGACCTCGCCCATATCTCCGAGCACAAGCGCGCGCGGACCGGGCAGCTGCGCGAGGACCTCGATGGCCGCGCGTACCGAGTCGGGGTTCGCATTGTAGGTGTCATCGATGAGCAACGTACCGTCACTCATTTCCTTGCGTTGCATGCGTCCCTTGACCGCGGCAAACCCCTGCAGGGCGCGGATCGCGCTGGTCAAGGGCGCGCCAGCGGCGAGCGCGCAGGCAATCGCGGCCAGGGCATTGCGCAAATTGTGCCCACCCGGCACTGGCAGGGCCAGTTCCGCCACCCCCGCGGGCGTTACCACACGACACAAGGTGCCGGAGACGCCAGGACGGATTTCTTCCGCATAAACGTCCAGCCCGGGCTGCAGGCCAAAGCGCAGCACGCGCCGGGCGCCGGCCAGCTCGTCCCAAATGGCGGTGTAGGGATCGTCGCCGGGATACACGGCCACACCCTCTTGCGGCAAGGCGGCGATGACCGCCCCGTTCTCGCGCGCCACGGCCTCGACCGTGTGCATGAACTCCTGGTGCTCGCGCTGGGCATTGTTGACCAGCGCCACCGATGCCTGCGCCATCTGCGCCAGCTGGGCAATCTCGCCTGGGTGGTTCATGCCCAGCTCGAACACGGCGGCGCGATGCTGGGCACGCAGGCGCAGCAGCGTCAGCGGCAGGCCGATGTCATTGTTGAAGTTGCCGGCGGTCGCCAGCCTGTGCTCCTCGCCCTGCCAATCGGCCAGGATGGCGGAGATCATTTCCTTGGTGGTGGTCTTGCCGTTGCTGCCGGTCACGGCGATCGCCGGCAAGGCGAACCGGGCGCGCCAAGCCGTCCCCAGGCGCGCCAGCGCCTGGCGCGTATCGCCGAGCACGAGCTGCGGCAGGCTGGCATCGGCCACCGGGTGGGCCACCACCGCGGCGCAGGCGCCCGCGGCCTGCGCCTGGGCAAGATAGTCATGGCCGTCGAAGGACTCGCCGGTCAGCGCCACAAAGAGCTGGTTGGCCGCGATGCTGCGGGTATCGGTCGACACACCGCTGACATGCGGCAGCAGCAAGGCCGCGCGCGCCCACTCGCGATCATCGAAGGCCAGCTTGCGGCCGGAGATTTCCTGGTAGGTCTCATGCCCCTTGCCGGCCAGCAGGACAACATCCTCGGACTTGCTGGTCCAGATCGCCTGCATGATGGCCAGGGCGCGATCGACCTGGGACTCGGCGCGGACATTCGCGCCCACGCCCGCCAGCACCTGATCGATGATGGCCTGGGGCGACTCACTGCGCGGATTATCGCTGGAGACGATGATGCGGTCGGCCAGGTCGCCGGCAATACGCCCCATCTCCGGACGCTTGCCCGGATCGCGGTCGCCGCCGCAGCCAAACAGGCAAACCAGGGCACCGCCGCGCGCCTGCGCCACCGGCCGCAAGGCCATGAGCGCGCGCGACAAGGCGTCCGGCGTATGCGCATAATCGACCACGACCATGGGCCCCTGGCTGGGAATCGTCAGTTGCGCGAGCGCCGGCGCGGCCACGGTTTGCAGACGGCCATCGACCGGCACGGCGGCCGCGACTTCGCGGGCCACCGCCGACATCGACCAGCCCAGCTTGAGCAACATGCCCGCGACCAGCAACAGATTGGAGACATTGTGGCGGCCCAGCAGCCGGGTGACGACCTGGGCCTCGCCCTGCGCGGTCTTCAGGGTGAAAACCTGGCCATGCGCGGTCGCCTGCAGGTCGCGGGCGAGCACATCGCCTTCGGCCCGCTCGGTCGAATAGGCGCTCGCGAATCCCGCCGGCAGCCTGGCCAGCAGACGCAGGCCGGCGGGGTCGTCGGCGTTGATCACGGCGCCCTGCAGTCCCGGCCAATCGAACAGCAAGGACTTGGCCGCCTCGTAGTTCTCCATGGTGCCGTGGTAATCGAGGTGGTCTCGCGTCAGATTGGTGAAGCCCGCGACCACCAGGCGCACATTGTCCATGCGGCCCTGCTCCAGGCCGATGGAGGACGCCTCCATCGCCACCGCCTGCGCCCCGGCGTCGCGCATGGCGGCCAGCCAGCGGTGCACGGTGATCACATCGGGCGTGGTCAGGCTGCCGCCCAGCGAGCGGCCGTCCGGCAGCAAACCGCCCAGCGTGCCGATGGTGGCGCAGGGCTTGCCCAGGCGAGTCAGCGCCTGAGCCAGCCAATGCGCGCAGGAAGTCTTGCCATTGGTGCCCGTGACGGCAAGCACGGTCAGGCTGGCGGACGGCTGGCCATACCAGCCATCGGCCAATTCGCCCAACATGCCGCGCAGGCCGGCCACGCCCAGCAGACGGGCATCCTGCGGCACGGCCGCGGTCAGGGCGTCGCTGTCATAGACCACGGCGGCCGCCCCGGCGGCCAGCGCCTGCGCGATATAGAGACGGCCGTCGCCATGCACGCCGCGGCAAGCGACGAACACATCGCCCGGGCGCAGGTCGCGCGAATCCAGCCGCAGGTCGGCCGAGGCCCCCACCTGGCCGCGCAGCTTCTGCAAGACCGGCAGCGAACTGCCCACGGCGGCGCGGTGCATGCTCATCGCCCCCCCCCGCCTTCGACACCCGCGACGATGGTGGACTCGAACGGCGCGTCGGGCTGCACGCCCATCAGGCGCAGCGTGCCGCCCACGATGCTGGAGAACACGGGCGCGGCGATGGCCCCGCCGTAATATCCGCCCACCTGCGGCTCGTCGATGGACACGGCCACGACCACCTTGGGATTGGACACCGGGGCAAAGCCCACGAAAGAACTGCGATACCGCTGCAGACTGTACTTGCCGTCGACGATCTTGCGCGCCGTGCCGCTCTTGCCGGCCACCCGGTAGCCCTGCACCTGGGCCGCCTTGGCGCCATCGGGGCCGGCCGCGGCCTCCAGCATGGCGCGGATCAAGCCGGCGGTTTTGGGGGTATAGATCTTCACACTGGTCGGATCGCTGTCACGCTTGACCAGGGTCAAGGAAACCATATCGCCGTCGCGCGCGAACACGGTATAGGCGCGCGCCACTTGCAGCAGCGACACCGACAGGCCATAACCGTAGGCCATCGTCGCCTTCTCGATCAGGCGCCAGCGGTCCCAGGGACGCAGGCGTCCGGGCGCCGCGCCCGGGAAACCCAGCTGCGGAGCCTGTCCCAGGCCCAGCTCGGTGAAGCGATCCCACATCTCGCGAGCCTGCAGCTTCTCGGAAATCATGGTCATGCCGATATTGCTGGAGCGGCGCAGCACCCCGGCCACGTCCAGCACGCCGTTGCGGCTGACATCGCTGATCGTGGAGCCCTGGTATTGGAAACGCCCATTGCCGGTGTCGAAGGTGGTCGAGGTGGAGATCCGGCCCAGGTCCAAGGCCAGGGCCGCCGTGAAGGGCTTCATGATGGAGCCCGGCTCGAAGGTGTCCGTGATCGCCTGATTGCGCAGCGTGGAGACCTTCCAATTTTCGCGGCGGTTGGGATCGTAGGAAGGCAGGTTGGCCAAGGCCAGGACTTCGCCGGTATGCACGTCCAGCACCACGGCCGTGGCGGCGCGCGCCTGGTGCTTGTCCAGCGCGGCCTGCAGTTCCTTGTAGACCAGGTATTGCAGCCGGGTATCGATGGACAGGCGCAGATCGCGCCCGTCGACCGGCAAGGTCACCGCCTGCACATCCTCGATGACGCGCCCCAGACGGTCCTTGATCACGCGGCGGGTGCCGGGGCGGCCGGAGAGCTGCTGGTTAAAGGTCAGCTCCACGCCTTCCTGGCCCTGGTCTTCGACGTTGTTGAAGCCCACGATATGGGCGGTCACTTCGCCCTCAGGGTAGTAGCGGCGCGATTCCGGCTGCTGGTGTATGCCGGGCAACGCCATCTGCTTGATCTTCTCGGCCACATCCATCGGCACCTGGCGCTTGATATAGACGAAATTGCGGTCCTCGTCCGTGAGCCGGCGGCGCAGTTCGGCGGCCGGCGTATCCAGCAGCTTGGCCAGCGTGTTGATCTGCTCGGGCGTGGCGACCTTGGCGTCCTCGGGAATGGCCCAGATGGCGCGGGCCGGCACGCTGGAGGCCAGCACGACGTTGTTGCGGTCCATGATCTTGCCGCGCGTGGCCGCCAGGGTCAGGGTGCGCTCATAGCGCCGCTCGCCTTGCTGCTGCAGGAACTCATTGGACAGGCCTTGCAGGAACAGGGCGCGGCCGGCCAGCACCAGCAAACCGGCAAACAGCAATATCAGCACCAGGCGCGCGCGCCACATGGGCAGTTGCCCGCGCAGCACCGGATTGTCGAAGAAGGGCACGCGCCTCATTGCCCGCCTCCCGCCGCGGCGGCCGGCTGCGCCATATAGATCGTGCGATCGGGCACGATGGGAATCATCTTGAGATCGTCGCGCGCGGCGCGATCGACCCGGGCATTGCGGGCCAGCTCGGCGCGCTCGAGCTGCAGGCGGCGCCAGTTGGTGTCCAGATCGCGGGCCTCAGCCTGGCCGCGCCCCAGCTCTATATAGAGCTGGCGCGACTGATAGCGGCTCGTCACCAGGGAGATGGCCGAGAGCATCAGCAAGGCGGCAACGATGAGGCTGGCACGACCCATTAGCGGCGTCTCCCCTTGCTGGCTTCGGCCGCGCCGGGCACGCCCGGCACGAAACCGGCCGCGCCATCCGGCGGCAGCGGCTGCGAGGTCCGCTCGGCCGCGCGCAGAATGGCCGAGCGCGAGCGGGCATTGCCGGCGACTTCGGCGTCGTCGGCAACGACCTTGCCCAGGGATTGCAGAATGGGTTGGGGGAGTTCGCTTTCACGCAGGGGCAGACGCGGATGCGCGGCCGCGGGCCTCGCGGCCGCCGCGATGCACTGCTTGACCATCCGGTCTTCCAGCGAGTGAAAACTGATCACTGCCAACCTCCCCCCTGGGGCAAGCAGCTCTATAGCTGACGCGAGGGCGCGCGCGAGCTCTTCGAGTTCCCGATTGATGTAAATCCGTAGAGCCTGAAAGGTGCGTGTGGCCGGATGCTGCCCCTTTTCGCGCGTGCGGACGGCGCTGGCGACGCACTCGGCAAGCTCGAGCGTGGTGCGCAGCGGCCGTGTTGCGCGGCGAGCAGCAATCGCCTTTGCAACCTGAAAAGCAAACCGTTCTTCGCCATAATCTGCGATCACCTCCCGCATTTCTTCCACACTGGCTTGCGCCAGCCAATCCGCAACCGTGGGACCACGGCTCGTATCCATACGCATGTCCAGCGGGCCGTCTCGCATGAACGAGAACCCCCGGCCGGCATCGTCAATCTGGGGCGACGACACGCCCAGATCCAGCATCACGCCATCGATCCGATCGATGCCGCGCGCCGTCAATTCCTCGGCCATGGTGGCAAAGCCCCCATGAACCACCTGCACCCTGCCATCCCCGGCGGCCAGTTCCTGCGCCACCGCGATGGCCTGGGGATCTTTATCGAACACCACCAGCCGGGCCTGCGGCCCCAGCCGCCGCAACAGTTCGCGACTGTGCCCACCCCGGCCAAACGTCCCGTCGACGAAGACACCGCCCGCGCGCCGGCTCTCGGCCGCCGCCTCATCCTGGGAACGCTTGCGGGAAGCCCCCCTGCCGCCGAAATCGGCTTGCAACAAGGCATCCACCGTCGGCTCCAGCAGGACGGGCCGGTGTTCGAATTCCATAGTCGGTTTCAGAACGAAAACTGGTTCAACACGTCCGGCATCCCCTGGGCCAGATCTTCCGCCTCGCGGCGGGCCAGGGAAGCGGCATCCCAGAGCTCGAAGTGCGTGCCCATGCCGAGCAGCATCACGTCGCGCGTCATTCCGGAAGCGTTGCGCAGTTCGGGAGCGATGAGCACACGGCCGGAGCCGTCGATCTCAACGTCCTGGGCATTACCCAACAACAACCGCTGCAGCGCGCGCGCCGACATCGGGAAAGCCGCGATTTGCTCGCGCTTCTTTTCCCACTCGGGTCGCGGATAGACCAGCAGACAGCCGTCCGGGTGGCGAGTCAGGGTCAGCCGGCCTTCGGCCTGCGACACCAGGGCGTCACGATGCCGGGTCGGAATCGAGATCCGGCCCTTGGCATCCAACGTGAGCGCGCTGCTTCCCTGAAACACAGATTTGCCCCACTTAATTGCACAAATTCCTACTTTTTCCCACTCTACGGGAAGGCACAAGACGGGTCAAGCCGGCAGTTGCAAATTTTTCAATCACAACAAGGACTTAGAGCAACTTGCGAATGAAGGGACAGAGAAAACATCCTGATAAATCAGGATCTTGCGCAGGGAACTCAAAGTCCTTAGTCAAGAAATGGCCGCAAACAAGCGGTTTCTCGCTCGGACCAGTCGGCGGATAAGGGAGTCGTGGCGCGGGTCGCCGGCCATGGGCCTATCGCGACGCGAAGAAGAAAAAAGCAAAGCAGATCTATAGGCCGGATTCTGTACGCCAGGTTGCCCTGGCGGGCAATCATTCCTCTGGGCGAACCATTGCTGGAACGCTCTAGCCACCTACCCGCATGCTCGAGCGAGCCGCCCTTTCAGGCCCGAAGGCCCGGCGCATGCCTATTTGGTGTTGCTCCGGATAGAGGTTGCCGCGTTTCACCCTGCGATGCCGGAGGCCGTTGCCGGCCGCCGCGGCACGGAGATGGCCGTGCCGGTGCATTCTTGCGAATGCCCGCCCCGCAGACTCGTCTCTGTGGCCCTATTCCTCGGCTTGACGCTCGCGCGCCTCGCCGGACGGCCGTTAGCCGCTATCCCGCCCTGTGGAGTCCGGACCTTCCTCGATGGACGAACCACCGCGATTGCCCGATCTGCCTTGCGGCGGGCATTGTAGTACACCCAGCCCCGTCGGCCGGTTCCTGCGACAATACGGGCTACGTTTCGCGCAGAATCCCCATGGCTCAAAACACGCTTATCTCCCTGACCAATGCCCAGCTGGCCTACGGCCACCATCCCCTGCTAGACCATGCCGACTTCGCCATCCAGGAGGGCGAGCGCATCGGCCTGATCGGGCGCAATGGCGCGGGCAAGTCTTCGCTGCTGCGCCTGCTGGACGGCCGCAGCCAGCCCGACGACGGCGATATCAGCCGCACATCCGGCCTGCGGGTGGTCACGGTCGAGCAAGAGCCCGAGCTGGACGAAACGCGCACCGTCTACGAGGTCGTGAGCGACGAGCAAGCCCATCCCGAAGACTGGCAACGCCCGGCGCGCGTGCGCGCCACCCTGGAAAAACTCGGCCTGCCCGCCGACGCCCTGATCGCGGGCCTGTCCGGAGGCACCCGCAAGCGCGTGGCCCTGGCCCGCGCGCTGGTCGACCAGCCCGACCTGCTCTTGCTGGACGAACCCACCAATCACCTGGACTTCGAGGGCATCGCCTGGCTCGAAGAGCTGCTGCGCACCTGGAAAGGCGCCGCCGTCATCATCACCCACGACCGCCGCTTCCTCGACGCCATCGCCACGCGCATCGTCGAACTGGACCGCGGCAGGCTGTTGAGCTTTCCCGGCAATTTCAGCCAGTGGCAGGAGCGCAAGGCGCAATGGCTGGAGGCCGAACGCCTGGAGCAGGCCCGCTTCGACAAGCTCCTGGCGCAGGAAGAGGTCTGGATACGCAAAGGCGTCGAGGCCCGCCGCACCCGCAACGAAGGCCGGGTCCGCCGGCTCGAGCGGCTGCGCGTGGAGCGCGCCGAGCGGCGCGAGCGCGTGGGCAACGTCAACCTGGCGGTCGCCCAGGGCCAACGCTCCGGCAAGATCGTGGCCGAGCTGCGCGACGTCAGCAAGGTCTTCGGCGACAAAACCGTGGTCCGCGACTACTCGACCACCATTCTGCGCGGCGACCGCATCGGCATCATCGGCCCCAACGGCGCCGGCAAGACCACGCTGCTGAAGATCATCCTGGGCCAGTTGCCGCCGGACAGCGGCAGCGTGCGCACCGGCACCAATGTCGAGGTCGCGTATTTCGACCAGATGCGCGCCCAGCTGGACGAAGACGCCGCGCTGGCCGACATCATCAACCCCGGCAGCGAATGGGTCGAGATCGGCGGCACGCGCAAACATGTCATGAGCTACCTGGGCGATTTTCTCTTCTCGCCCGCCCGCGCCGGCTCGCCGGTGCGCAGCCTGTCAGGCGGCGAGCGCGCCCGCCTGCTGCTGGCCCGGCTGTTCGCCCGGCCGGCCAATGTCCTGGTGCTGGACGAGCCCACCAACGACCTCGATATCGAAACGCTGGAACTCCTCGAAGAACTGCTGCAGGACTACGCGGGCACGGTGCTGCTGGTCAGCCACGACCGCGCCTTCCTGAACAATGTGGTCACGCAGACCATCGCCTACGAGGGCGAGGGCCGCTGGCGCGACTATGTCGGCGGCTATGACGAATGGCTGCTGCAGCGCCCGCAACCCGCCGCGGCCACACCGGCCCCCGCGCCGGCTCCCGCGGCCCCGGCCGCCGCGCCGCGCGCCAAACCGGCGCGGGCCGCCAAGATCAGCTCCTGGGAACTGCGCGAGCTCGAAGAATTGCCCGATGTGATCGCCGGCCTGGAGGCCGAGCAAGGCGCGCTCAGCGCCAAGCTGGCCGACGGCAGCCTCTATCGCGACGCGCCCCAGGAAGTCGAACGGATCCAGGCCGAACTGGCCCGCATCGAAAAAGATCTCGAAGCCAAGTTCGAACGCTGGGAAGCGCTCGAAGAACGGCGCGCGGCCAGCGGCGGCTGAGCCGCCCCGGGCCGCCGCGCGCGCCTCAGCCCTTGACGCGCCAGCGCAAGGCCTCGCCGGCCGCCAGGGGCACCAGCGAGGTATCGCCGAAAGGCACTTCCTCGGGGATGGTGAAATCCTCGCGCAAGAGCGTCAGGCTGCCCGTATTGCGCGGCAGGCCATAGAAATCCGGCCCGTGGTGGCTGGCAAAGCCTTCGAGCTTGTCCAGGGCGCCCGCGTTCTCGAAGGCCGTGGCGTAAAGCTCCATGGCATGCAACGCCGTATAACAGCCGGCGCAGCCACAGGCGTTTTCTTTCAGACCGCGGGCATGGGGCGCGCTATCGGTGCCCAGGAAAAAACGCGGGCTGCCGCTGGTCGCCGCCGCGACCAGGGCCTGGCGATGCGCTTCGCGCTTGAGAATGGGCAGGCAATACCAATGCGGGCGCACACCGCCTTGGAAGATCGCATTGCGGTTGTACAGCATGTGCTGCGGCGTGATCGTGGCGGCGATCGGCCCCTCGGCGTCACGCACATACTCGGCGCCGTCCTTGGTGGTGATGTGCTCGAACACCACCTTCAGGCCAGGGTAGGCACGGCGCAGCGGCTGCATGACGCGCTCGATGAAGACCGCTTCGCGGTCGAAGACATCGATGGCCGGATCCGTGACTTCGCCATGCACCAGCAAAGGCATGCCGGCTTTCTCGAGGGCGCCCAGGGCCGCGCCGCACTTGCCCAGCAAGTCCGTGACGCCGGCATCGGAATTGGTCGTGGCGCCGGCGGGATATAGCTTCACGGCATAGACCTGGCCGCTGGCCTTGGCGCGCTCGATCTCGGCCGCCGGCGTGTTGTCGGTCAGATAGAGCGTCATCAGCGGATTGAAATCCACCGTATCGCCCATGGTCTTCTTCAAGGCCGCGACAATGCGCTCGCGATAGGCCAGCGCCTGCTCGGTGGTCGTCACCGGCGGCTTGAGGTTGGGCATGATGATGGCGCGCGCGAACTGGCGCGCCGTATCGCCCACCACCGCCTCCAGCGCCGCGCCATCGCGCAGATGCAGGTGCCAGTCGTCGGGGCGGGTGATCGAAAGTTGAGCAGGGTTGGGCATGAATGAGGGCCTTTACTCGGCCAAAGGCATGCCGCGCTCGGCCAGGGCGGCGAACATGGCGCTGCCCAGCGGAATCACGGCGTCATTGAAATCGAAACGGGAGTTGTGCAGCACGCAGCCCGACTCCGCTCCGCCTTGTCCAAGGCGGAAATAGGCGCCAGGCTTGGCTTGCAGCATAAACGAAAAATCCTCCGAGCCCATGGACGGAATCAGATCGCGCACGACCTTATCCTTGCCCACCATCTCGGTGGCGATATCGGCGACCAGCGTGGCGTGCTGCGGCGTGTTGAGCGTAGCCGGGTAGATGCGCTCATAGTTCACCTCGGTGGTCGCTCCGAACGCGCCGGCGATCGAGGTGGCCAGCTCGCGCATGCGCGTCTCGACCATCTCCTGCACCGACTTGCGGAAGGTGCGCACGGTGCCCACCATCTTGGCCTCGCGCGGAATCACACTCATGGCGCCGGGATGGCCGGCCTGGACCGAGCCGATGGACACCACGGCAGAATCCAGCGGATTCACATTGCGCGACACAATGGTCTGCAGCGCCGTGATGAGATGGCCGGCGACCGTCACGGGGTCTATGGTCTGGTAGGGGTGGGCGCCATGCCCGCCCCGGCCGTTGATGACGATCTCGAAACGGTCGGCCGCCGCCATCATCGGACCGGAATTAACGCCTATGGTGCCTGGAGGCAGGCCTGGCCAGTTGTGCAGGGCATAGATGGCATCACAGGGGAAGGTATCGAACAGGCCGTCGTCCATCATGGCCTTGGCGCCGCCACGGCCCTCCTCGGCCGGCTGGAAGATCAGCACGGCCGTGCCATCGAAATTGCGCGTCTGGGCGAGATAGCGCGCCGCGCCCAGCAAGACAGCCGTATGCCCGTCGTGGCCGCAGCCATGCATCAGCCCCGGCTTGGTGGACTTGTGCGCGAAATCATTGTCCTCGCCCATGGGCAGGGCGTCCATATCGGCCCGCAGACCTATCATCCGACCGCTATCGCAGCGTTTGCCGCGGATCACCCCCACCACGCCCGTCTTGCCGATGCCGCGGTGCACCTCCACCCCCAGGGCCTCCAGGGCGCCGGCGACGATGCCGGAAGTCCGCACCTCTTCGAACCCCAATTCAGGGTGGGCGTGCAAATCGCGGCGCAGGGCCGTCAACTCGTCATGGAAAAGCCGGATCGACTCGAGCGGAGAGCGTGCGTACATAGGACGTTACAGGAACATGGCGAAGGGGTGTGTATAGGCCGATTTTAGTTGCTACAGAGGATAAATGCCTTTGTCTTTACCCTGGAGACACGTTATGCTGCGGCCCGCAGGACATTTTTTCCAACATCCAGAGAAGGAGCGCCGCATTATGGCCACACCCTCCAAAACCGCGACCACGCGCAAACCGAATGCCGCGTTTATGAAGCCCCTGACCCCCAGCGCCGAGCTGGCCGCTGTCATCGGCTCGGAAGCCGTGCCGCGTACCGAGGTCACCAAAAAGATCTGGGACTACATCAAAAAGCACAACCTGCAAGACGCCAGCAACAAGCGCAACATCAACGCCGACGCCAAGCTGCGCCCCATCTTCGGCAAGGATCAGGTCACGATGTTCGAACTGACCAAGCTGGTCAACGCTCACCTGAAGTAAGCAGCAGGGTCGAGGGCGTACCTCGTACGTCCCTTCCTTGCACGCGGCACCGCCAGTGCCCGCCCAAGCAGGCCGGGAGCCGCTGTCCTGCCTACCCGGCCATGCTGTCCTGCATCGCCTCTCTCTCGCCTCCCCTCTCTCGCTTCCCTTGCTATCCCGCCCGCCGCGTCGCACGGTAGCGCGCACGCGCAAAAAAGCCGGCTCGCGGCCGGCTTGTGGGCGTCGATAGCCGCTCAGGCGTAGCTGGACGGAGGATTGCCCTCAAGCAGCGCCAGCCAGCCCTTGATCAAGCGATAGAGCACCCATATCACGGCGGCCACCATGCCGATCCAGCCGATGTAGATCAGCATCAACACGAAGCTGATCGCCAGCCAGAGCAGCGACCACCAGAACGTGCGCAGCAGCCAATCGAAGTGCGAGGCATAGACCGTGCCAGCGGTATCCGAGCGCTTCAGATACATCAGCACCACGGCCGCGAGCGTCGCCACACCCAAGATACCGCCAGTCAGGAAGCCCAGCGCAAACAGGCCGTAGGAAACATGCGTCAGCGTGCGCAGATCCGGGGATTGGGAACCCGGTACGGGATTGGGAGATTCACTCACGATCACTGCTCCATCGAATACATTCGCCCAATCTTACCGCACTATGCCGGACGTTCCCGACAGCCGTTGTTATTTGGGTACGCAGTGAAACATTGCCCTTGCCCTGCCTTGTCAAGCCTGGGTTTTCCTTGTGCCGACTAGCGGCCGGTCCTCGCCGTGACGACGGGCCTTGCCGCGGCCGTCACCCGTGGTGTCAGACACCGAGCCCGCCGTCGCCCGAGGTGTCAGACACCGAGTGGCAGGATGGTTCAGTGCGGGCCGGCGCATCAGGGTGTCTGACACCGCCCGCATTGGCGTATCGCGGTGACTGACGGCGAAGGCGTTGTGGCGGCCGCCGCAATAGGCGTTGCCGCGGCCGTGGCCTGAGGTGTCAGACACCAAGTGGCGGGGTGGTTGGGTGCGGGCCGGCGTATCAGGGTGTCTGACACCGCCCGCATTGGCGTATCGCGGCGACTGACGGCGAAGGCGTTGTGGCGGCCGCC